>CAWEPN010000001.1:0-46619 GCA_963810975.1 uncultured delta proteobacterium
TCAGTCCATGTACGCGGCAAACCGGCTCTTATCGCTGCTGACCAGATCAACTCAAAAAAAGCAGGATTGCCTTGATAGTGAACGGCAGTGTCAGCTCTTTTGAAGATTCTTTCGTGGAGGATTTTGCCAGACAGGTCGGTCTTAATGTCGCGGTAGCAATTTCCGCGGTCCTTTGCAGTAAGGCATAGTGAACTGTACGGCAAGACAGTCCTTGAAGCCGGCCCGCTTTCAGCACACGCAAACGTCTATCGAAGCCTGGCAAGACTGATAGCTGAGGACAGGATAATAAGCACTCGGTCTCAGTCAAAATCCCTTGATGGGGCAAAATTAAAATTGTGGGCCCATGAGTGGGGAAAACGGCTTGGTGAGTTGGAGTTTGGCATTATATCCGATGGAGCAGGGATATAAGGGCTTTGTCCGAATTAACCGGTTGTTTGCTATTTAAGAATTGGCGTTTAAGGACAAGCGTTAAAAGACGATAAATATTATAGGCATTATATTTTATACTTGACAAGCACTGCCGAAGCAGATTATTTTTACGGAAAATAAGCGTCACAAAATAACCGGCTGACCGGAAAAACCGGAGGCCAAGAGTACATACGAAACAGGTATGTATCCTTGGCCTCTTTTTTGTACACGAAAAAAGAGAAGCATGAAAAGCTGCCATCAATATCACTCAAATTTAAAAAATCGGGGCACAATCGTTGTAAGTGGCAAAACTGCTCTCGGGTTGGTGAGGTTCTGGTCAGTCCGGACAAATACAGCGGTCAATTTCGTGAGTTAACAATCAGGGCTGACAAAATATCATAGTGTAGCCATCCTATAAAAATAACGATTATTCAAGGCTGACCAGAAAAACTGGAGGTCAAGGACAGAGCGATTTTGCTCTCTCTCCTTGACCTCTTTTTTATTGTCAAAAGCCAGTGTTGCCTGGAGAAAAATGATGAAACAACTTGTTACTGCAGTGGTTACATAAATCAGGTTCCAAACCTGAATTAAAAAACAAAAAGGAGAGTATGATGAAAAAATTAGCAATTGCAGCCGGGTTTCTCATTCTGTCGCTTGCCAACCAGTCGGCAACCGCAAAAACCCTTGAGGACGTACTGAAAGAAAAAGGGGTCATTACCGAAGAGGATTACAAGGCCGTGACAAAAAGCAGGCCGGTGGATTACAAACTTGGCAAAGGGTTTACGCTGACCTCCCCTGACCAGAAATTTCAGCTTACTCTTGGCAGCCTGCTGCAGACCCGATACACCTTCACTGACCTGGACAAAAACAGCTCGACAAAACCTGATTCAAGCAGATTTGAGGAAAAGTCGCTAAAACTTAATTTGAGCGGCTATGCCTACAACAAAGACCTCACCTACGAACTGCAGACTAACTTTGTTCAGGGCGGTTCGTCAAAAATACTGGAGCGAGGCTATCTGAATTACCGCTTTAGCGATGAAGTGCAGCTACTCGCCGGACAGACGAACGTCCCCTTTGGCCGGCAGTGGCTCAATTCGACGTCCGCCTGGAATTTGTCGATCGCTCCTACGCATCAGACGCTTTCCGGCCAGGCTACGACACCGGTCTGAAGCTGCACGGCAAGATTGCCGACTCACTCCTCACCTATGACGTCGGCGTCTATGGCGGCGTCGGCCAGAGCACCTACCGGACAAGTGACACCAACAACGCCCTGGCCGGGCGGGTAACGGTCAATCCGTTCGGACCTTATGCTTACAACGAAGGTGATCTGGAGCAGAGCGCCAAGCCGCTGCTCTCTATCGGTGCCGACTACTACCTGAATACCCTTAAAGCAACCTACAAACCTGCAGCAGGGACGACACCAGCCTCGACCACGCTGGAGACAAACAATGTTGATCTGGCCGGCAGCAACGGCTGGCTGGGGAAAGGCCTATCCAAATTTACCACAACCGAAAAGCTCGATATCAACAGCTACAGCGTCGATGCAGCTTTCAAACAGCACGGAGCTTCACTCCAGGGCGAATATCTTTGGGGAGAAGCAGAAGGGCAAAATAGACAAGAAGCTCAGTTCCGAGGGATATTACGTACAGGCCGGCTATCTGGTGATTCCTAAGACCGTCGAACTGGCAGTGCGCTATTCCTATGTCGACCTTGACCGGGATACCCCCGACAAGCACATCACTGATCTCACCGGTGCAGTCTCCTGGTATATCAACAAGCATAATCTTAAAATCCAGAGTGATGTGACCAGCAGCCACAACAAGCAGGCCTCCACCTACGACACAATCTATCGTCTTCAGGCGCAGTTATTGTTCTGATCAACACAAAACAATGGCCATGGAAATATAGTCTATCATAACCATAGACAATATATTTTTATCTTGACTCTTTAGCTTGTATTTTTTATTATCCATTCACAAGTGGATTAATGGGGAATTAAGAATAGCATCCTGAGCGAACCAGAGATGCTGTCGATTCTGCAATTAACAGTAATGGCAAGCAATGAGCGGACATGACTTGTATATACACAACATTTATGAGTGACAGGAGGTTCATCTCAGTATGTTTTTCACCATGAGATCTTTTGTTGCCGGAGTATTTATTCCATGCTAACCCATTTCTATATAAATAACGGCATTTTTGAAAGCCGGGAGTTGTTTGATGTGCAGAGTTGATCTGAATGCAAAACTTGAAAATCTGACATCGATCCTGCGCGGCTATGGCTCTGTTCTGATAGCTTTTTCAGGCGGAGTTGACTCTTCCTTCCTTCTCAAGGTAGCAATCGACACACTGGGTGAGCGGGCGGTTGCCTTTACCGAGGCGTCACCGCTGCACCAGTCCTGGGAGTTGACCGAGTCCTGCGAACTGGCAAAGCAGTTCGGTGTCCGCCATGTCATTCATGAACCAATTGAATGGGAGGTCCGGCGTTTACTGCCAACCCTCCGGATCGCTGCTATCTCTGCAAAAAAAGGATTTTTGCCAATGCGTTGCGGCTGGCAGGTGAACTGGGCCTGGCAGAGGTAATTGACGGTAGCAATGTTGATGATTTGAGCGAGTATCGTCCCGGTCGCAGGGCGCTTGCAGAGCTGCAAATCAAGAGCCCGCTTCTTGAAGCCGGTTTTACTAAAGCAGAAATTCGTGCTGTCAGCCGGAAACTTGGCCTAAAAACCTGGGACAGGCCGTCCCTTGCTTGCCTGGCAAGCCGCTTCCCTTACGGGACAAGCATCACTCCGGAGCGATTGCGCCAGGTAGAGTCGTGCGAAACGTTTCTCCGCACGGAAGGGTTTCCGGTCTTTCGGGTTCGCTATCATGGCGATATTGCCAGGATCGAGGTAGCGGTCGCTGATATAGCGCGGCTTGCCGGCTCGCCGTTGCGGGAGAGCGTAGTCACTCATTTCAAGGCAGCCGGTTTTACCTATGTCTGTGTTGATCTGCAGGGGTTCAGAAGCGGCAGCATGGATGAACTGATTTAAACTCTAGAAGGGGGCAGTTTTGAATATTGATCCGCAAAAAGTACGCATAGAAGGGATATATCAGCAACGCCAGGAAGGTTATTTCATGCAGCGCGTCAAACTGCCGGCAGGGGTAGTTTCCTCTGTGCAAGCCGACTGTATTGCCGACACGGCAGACAGGTTCGGTCGGGGACTGATTCATCTGACCTCACGGGGCAGCATGGAGATCCACTGGCTGAAAGGTGATGATCTGCCACTGGTAAAGCAGGAGCTTGCCAAATGCGGCCTTACCTCCCGCGGTGCCTGCGGCGGTGCGGTGCGCGGCATTACCTGCTCCAGCCAGGATGCTGTCCAGTTCCCGCAGCTTGAGTCGCTGGCGCGGCGCATTCATCGGCATTTTACCGCTAATCCGCGTTTTGAAGGGTTACCGAAGAAGTTCAAAATCGGAATCGAAGCGAATACGGCCAGCGGTCGTCACCTGATTCAGGATACTGGGTTAGTGCTGGCAGAAAGTGATGCCGATGGCTGCAGCTACGATATCTGGATCGCCGGAGGACTGGGGCGTGAGCCGCAGGCCGGTTTTCTTTTTGAACAGAAAGTACGGGAAGAGCGGATAATTCCGCTCATCGAGGCAGTGATCAGAGTTTACGCCAGCCTGGTTCCACCGCCAAAGCGTTTGAAGTTTCTGGCGTCACAGCTGGGTGAGGACGAGTTGAAGCGACTTATCAGGGCTGAACCGGCTTATAGTGAAACGTTTCCGGCCCGGGGCGGTTTTGGCGACAGCATGACGCAGCCGGCGGAAGGGGGGGCGCGACTGGTCCACCCTGTTTTTGCCGGGCAGCTGACAACTGCCGGCCTCCGTCAGCTGGCAATTTTTGCGAAGAAAAATGCTGCCGGTGTACTGCAGGTTACCGCTGACCAGAATATTGCCTTTCCGCTGGCCGCTGCCGTCAAGCCTGATCAGGCTGCCCTTGAACTGGCGGCTTTGGCAGACGAGGCTGCAACAGCTGCAGAGGTAACTTTCCGGGTCTGTCCCGGTAATCACGAGTGCAAGATGGGCCTTGCCGCAACCAGGGACATTGCAAAAACAGTTATTGCTGCCATGAATCCGACGGCAAAAGCCCGTATCTGGGCACTTTCCGGCTGCCCTAACTCATGCACTCAGCCGCAGCTGGCCGATTACGGGGTTGTCTCTTCAAAACTGATTGCCGGTGAAAATGGTGAAAAATGCAGTCCTGTTTGATCTTTATCAACGCAGCAAAGCCGGTCTGGGTGAGAAAATTCGTGAGCGGTTGACTCTTGAGGAGTTGACAGCTTTTGTTGCAGCGCACTAGATCGAGGGTAGTGACTGATAGAATATAAAACCTATAGGATAATATCTTTTTGCTTGACCGTTGGATTTTTCCAAGTTATAGGTAAAGACACGAACGGTTAGGGTTACGCTTTGCGGCAGTATATAAAAGTCTGCCGCTCTTTTTTGGACATGTAGTCTATAAAACCCATAGAATATAAGGAGACGCTAAAATGAAGATCAAAACATTAATCACTGCCTTTGGAACGATTGCCATGCTGACCGCCACAGTTACAACATCCCTTGCTGCTGACATCACCCTGCTGAATGTCTCCTACGACCCGACCCGGGAGCTGTATACCGATTTCAACAACGCCTTTGCCAAGTACTGGCAGACAAAAACCGGCGACAAGGTCACGATCAAGCAGTCCCACGGCGGCTCCGGCAAGCAGGCCCGCGCGGTCATCGACGGTCTGGAGGCGGACGTGGTCACCCTGGCCCTGGCCTACGATATCGATGCCATTGCCGAAAAGGGGCTGATCAAGCCGGGCTGGCAGAAAGAGACTCCCCACAACAGCTCGCCCTACACCTCCACCATCGTCTTCCTGGTGCGCAAGGGAATCCCAAGAAGATCAAGAACTGGGACGACCTGGTAAAGCCGGGGGTATCGGTCATCACCCCCAATCCGAAGACCTCCGGCGGCGCCCGCTGGAACTATCTGGCCGCCTGGGCCTTTGCCCTGCACCAGAAGGGGGGCAGTGAGGCCAAGGCCAAAGAGTTCGTCAGCCAAGCTGTTCAAGAACGTACCGGTGCTTGATTCCGGCGCCCGCGGCTCCACCAACACCTTTGTCCAGCGCGGTCTGGGTGATGTGCTGCTGGCCTGGGAGAACGAGGCATTTCTGGCCATCAACGAACTGGGCCCGGACAAGTTCGAGATCGTGACCCCGTCCGAAAGCATCCTGGCCGAGCCGCCGGTGACGGTGATCGACAAGGTGGCCGACAAGCGCGGCACCCGCAAGGTGGCCGAAGAGTACCTGAAATACCTCTACAGCGACGAGGGGCAGAAGATCGCCGCCAAGCATTACTACCGGCCGATCAACACGAAAGATCCCGACCAAACTGGCCAAGATGAAACTCTACACCATCGACCAGGTTTTCGGCGGCTGGCAGAAGGCGCAGAAAACCCATTTTGCTGATGGCGGCGTGTTCGACCAGATCTACAGCGTACGGCTCGCAGACCAATAAGTCAGCGATGACATTATGACCGCAACCGCAGTAAGGCATGCCTTCATACGCCCGATGAGTACCGATAAAACGTTCAACGACATAACGTCCTGCCCGGTTTCGGCCCGACCATGGGCTATACCCTCTTCTACCTGAGCCTGATCGTGCTGATCCCGCTCTCGGCGCTGGTCTTCAAGACCGCCGGCCTCTCCTGGCACGACTTTGTGGCAGCTGTCACCGCGCCGCGGGTGCTGGCCTCCTACAGGGTCACCTTCGGCGCCGCTCTGGCTGCGGCTGTCATCAACGCCGTCTTCGGCGTGCTGGTGGCCTGGGTGCTGGTGCGCTATCGCTTTCCCGGGCAAACGGCTGGTGGATGCCCTGGTTGATCTCCCCTTTGCCCTGCCCACGGCAGTGGCCGGTATCACCCTGGCCACGGTCTATTCGGCCAACGGCTGGATCGGCCGTTATCTGGAGCCGCACGGCATCAAGGTCGCCTTCACCCCCTCGGCATCATCGTTGCCATGACCTTTATCGGCCTGCCCTTTGTGGTGCGGACGGTCCAGCCGGTAATCGAGGAGCTGGACGCGGAAATCGAGGAGGCCGCCGCCTGCCTGGGCGCCAACCGCTGGCAGACTTTCCGCCTGGTGCTGTTTCCGCTGCTGACCCCGTCGGTCCTGACCGGCTTTGCCCTGGCCTTTGCCCGGGGGGTCGGCGAGTACGGCTCGATAATCTTCATTGCCGGCAACATGCCGATGGTGTCGGAGATCACGCCGCTGCTGATCATCACCAAGCTGGAACAGTACGACTACCAGGGGGCCACTGCCATGGCCTCGGTCATGCTGCTGGCATCATTCGTCATGCTGCTGGTCATCAACCTGCTGCAGAAATGGAGCCGGCGCTACGCCGACTAGAATCAACGCCATATGAGGCACTGATGGCACGGAAACTTCAACATAGCGTTCTATGCATCGCTTTAGTCGCCTTGTTTTCATCTCGAATCTCGTTGTGAGAATACATTGGAGAGGTTCATGTCCGCACCGACAAAACATAACCGCAAGCAGCGCAACCACGGCATCACCGAACCGGCTATTGTCCGCTGGCTGTTGACCACTGTCGCCCTGGCCTTTCTGGCACTGTTCCTCTTGCTTGCCGCTGGCGGCAGTCTTCAGCCAGGCTTTCGAAAAAGGGCTCTGCGGTCTACCTGGCGGCCCTCCGCGAGCCGGACACCCTGGCAGCAATCAAGCTGACCCTGCTGACCGCCGCCGTGGCAGTACCGCTCAATCTGGTCTTCGGCGTCATTGCGCTCCTGGGCCATTGCCAAGTTCAGCTTTCCCGGCAAGAACCTGCTGATAACCCTGATCGATCTGCCCTTTTCCGTTCGCCGGTGATCTCCGGCCTGATCTATGTCCTGATCTTCGGCCGCCAGGGGTGGCTCGGCCCATGGCTCGAAGCTCATGACATCAAGATCATCTTTGCCGTCCGGGCATCATCCTGGCCACGATCTTCGTCACCTTTCCCTTCGTCGCCCGGGAACTGATCCCGCTGATGGAGTCCCAGGGGCGGGACGAGGAGGAGGCGGCCATGGTGCTGGGCGCTACGCGGGCTGCAGACCTTTTTCCGGGTGACCCTCCCCAACATCAAATGGGGGATCATCTACGGCGTCATTCTCTGCAACGCCCGGGCCATGGGTGAATTCGGCGCGGTCTCGGTGGTGTCCGGCCATATCCGCGGCAGCACCAACACGTGCCGCTGCAGGTGGAGATCCTTTACAACGAATACAACTACGCTGCCGCCTTTGCCGTGGCGTCGCTGCTGGCTTTTCTGGCCCTGATTACCCTGGTGATCAAGACTGTCGCCGAGTGGAAGGTGCAGCAGCAGCTGGACGTAGGGGTGACCCATGTGGCCGCACGCAACCTGAAGGCAACCACGTGCGGATTCCGCCCCTACAATCATGAGACAGGAGATGACGCCATGAGCATCGAAATCGAAAACATAACCAAGCAGTTCGGCAGCTTCACTGCCCTGAATGATGTCAGTCTCTCAATCCCTTCCGGCGAACTGGTGGCCCTGCTGGGACCGTCCGGTTCCGGCAAAACCACCCTGCTGCGGATCATTGCCGGGCTTGAGATGCCGACAGCGGGCGGATTCTGTTCAATGGCGAGGACACGACCGAGAGCCATGTCCGGGAGCGCAAGGTCGGCTTCGTTTTCCAGCACTATGCCCTTTTCAAGCATATGACCGTTTTTGATAACGTTGCCTTCGGCCTGAATGTCCGCCCCAGGGAGACGCGCCCGGCAAAGGGAGAGATCAGGGACAAGGTCAATGAACTGCTCCGTCTGGTGCAGCTTGAAGGGATGGCCGGCCGTTACCCGGCCCAACTCTCCGGCGGCCAGCGCCAGCGGATCGCTCTGGCCCGTGCCCTGGCAGTGGAGCCGCAGGTGCTGCTCCTGGACGAGCCGTTCGGCGCCCTGGATGCCCAGGTGCGGGCCGAACTGCGCCGCTGGCTGCGCCGGCTGCACGACGAGATTCATGTCACCAGCGTTTTTGTTACCCACGATCAGGAAGAGGCGCTGGAGGTGGCCGACCGGATCGTTGTCATGAACAAGGGGAGGATTGAGCAGGCCGGCACGCCGGATCAGGTCTATGAGCATCCGGCCAACCCCTTCGTGCTCAACTTCCTCGGCAACGTCAACCTCTTCCACGGCAGATTGCAAAGCGAGCAGGGGCATGACGGTTCTGTGGCCTATGTCCGCTCCCATGACATCGAGATTGACCGCAGCCCCCAGGATTCGACCGCGCTGCAGGCCGAAATCAGGCACATTCAAAAGCTGGGGCCGTCGGTACGGGTCACTCTGGCAATGAAAGAGAACGGCGAATTTCTTGAAGCAGAGCTGACCAGGGATATCTATCAGAATCTCGGGCTGCAGCATGGCGAGCAGGTCTATGTCAGGCCGCGGCAGGTGCAGGGTGTTTGTCGAGGATTATCAGATATGACGAAACGACGGCGTTTCATCGGCATTCTACCTGGATGGGACGGTTGATCAGGTTCACCGTACCACCTGTGGCAACCAAGGGAATCCCTAATGTAACGGCATGCCTGCATTGCCTACTTATGGCTCTACCAGTGGGTCTGTCCTGGCCGCTGAAATGAAATCGCTTTCAGTCAGGCCGTCGATCTTTCAGTTCAGATTTCATGGTCATCTCATTCTTGACCTGGTTACATGTAATTTTGGCAGTCTCCACTCTGCGGTCAAGGTGTATTGCCGATCTTTTCAATAAATTTGCCGATTGCGGCATGTACTTTTTCAGACCCTTCGCCCGTCAGGATGCAGTGGCGTTTGGAATCAAACGTAAGGTACTCCTTCTCTGGAGAAGCAAGTCGCTCGAAAAGCTGTCTTGTGCCGTCCGGATCAACCACCGGATCGCCCTTTGACTGAATGATCAGTGCCGGGGTGGTAATATTCGGCAGATGCTCTTCCAGCTCGTTCATGAACTGTTCCAGTCATAGCCAGACCGGCAACCGGCAGCCGGTGATAGTTGATTTCGGGGTGTTCATTTACCAAATCGATAAATTCCCGTTTTCCCTGCTGCATGTTCATGGCAGTCATCACTCTGTTCCAGATAGTGAGTGATGAAGCAAATTTTGAGAAAAATCTCTTTAGTTTTAAGGGAGGGCTGACCGCCACCACACCAGCGACAGCCCCGTTTCTAAGCGCAGCATCGAGTGCCAGGCCGCCACCAAGGGAAAAACCGACAAGCGCCACCCTCTCACAGACCAGCTTCAGGGCGGCATAGCCGCTGTCAACAGATTCCTGCCAGTCATCAACGGTACGCAGGGCAAGATCCTCCGGCGATGTGCCGTGCCCTTTCAACCGGATGACCGCCACCCAGTGCCCCTTTTCCCACAGATAGTCGGCCAGTTCGGCAAGCTCACGCGGTGCTGCCAGAAAGCCATGTACCAGCACAACCCCCATACTCCTGGACTTACCCTTGAGAAGATACGGTTTCCCTATTTCGCGCGATTTGCTTTCGCCCGTGCGGAAAAAAGCCAGGTAATCCGCCTCGAACTCCTGCTCTGCCCTTTTAAGAAGCTGTTTATGGACCATGGCGCCGATGAACAGCGGTGGTATCAAGGCTGTAAACAGCACCTCCCTTTGCAGCTCTTTCAGGGGGAGTACTTCGTTGGCGATTACTCCGATCGGGTTGTCGATACGTGCCCGATTGAAATCCAGCGGTGAAGAGAACTTGGTCGAATCCTTAATAAGCATTGAACCTTCCCGGCGGATAACACCGGTTTCCAGCGCAAGGGAAAGAAACTCCCTGAATTTATGATGACGGTCATCCGTCAGGAGCGCTACCTGTCCGATCTCCAGACTCTGATGCCGATACCGGCCTGACAGTTTTTTGCTGGTTGAGAGCAGATACGCCCGGCGGCGGAAATCCTCCTCGGAAAACTTGCTGAATGGCAGACTCCTGAGCAACGAGGCAAAGAGGTGATCGTGATTGACCGTGGTATGTCTATAGATGGCCGTCATGTAGCGTTGCATCAGCTTGAATGCCTCGCGCCGCATGGCTGGTCTTGACGGCAGCTGATCGTCGAAATCGAACTGCTGCGGCGAAATTATGTCCCGCTCGATCGGGTTGCAATTCAGGCTTTCATTGACTTCTATGGCGCGGCCAAAGCGGATGTCGATATCCACCCCTTGCAGGATCATGGCGCCTTCAGTAAGCAGTTCTTCCTGGAAACGCTCCGGCAGGGGGCTGAGGAAGGTGTCTGCCAGGCTGCTGAGGACGTTCTCCTTGGCTCTCAGGGGATAATAGGTAATGTTGACCGGAACAATGGAGGTCTTGCCAGCCAGCACCGGTGTCAGATCATCAATGCCGAACAGTTGCCGCAGGCGCTGAGCCTCGGCTGGCATTTCGGCGGTCATCCGTTGAAGGCGCCGTCTATAAAACTCGGTTCTGAGCGCCAGGGTGGCTGCGCCGGTATGGGGCGGCCGCCGTCCACCGGCACAGGAAACGGCATAGCGGGTATGCTCTACGAAGAGTTTGTCCTTGACCATGCACCCTTCCGGAAAGATGATCCAGTTGGCTTCGCCGGTCAGGAGGCTCTTGACAATGACCTTGTCGCGATCCGGGGCACTGGTCGAAACCGCCCCGACTGCTTCCAGCAGCTGGCCGAAGGCGCCGCTGAACATTTTCGGGTTGCCAGTGACCAGACCGGCAGGTTGGTCAGGTGGTAAATATGGTACGGCAGCAGAAAGGTTTCGATACGGGTGAAGTGGTTGACAACGAAGATCAGGGAGCCTTCGGGGATATTCTCCCGGTCATGGATTCTGACGTTGACCTTGGAGAGGGCTTCCATCATGGCAATGGCGTGGGTGGTGGCAAGATAGGCGTAACGGTTCACCTTATTGCTCCTTGTGCCGGCAGTCCCGGCAGATAGCCGTGTGCAAGCTGGAGGAAGTCGCTTACCTGCCGCTGTTGCCAGGCTTCATCGTAACCCAGTTCAGCGGCCATCAGCAGAGCCACCCGGGGCGCGATCTCCATACTGACGGCTGCATCGAGCAGGAGCGCCCGGGTGCGACGTGAAAGAACATCCTCGACGGTGCGGGCATATTCGTGGCGCACCGACCAGATCACCTCGCAGACCCGGTAAGGCAGTCGTGGGTGAAGCAGTTCACTCCCGGCAGGAATCTTTCCTGCCAGTTCAATGAGCCGGCTGCTGTCGGCACCATACTCGCTCCACGCTCCGTTTTCAAGAGTCTCCTCCCAGCCGTGCAGAGGCAGATTTTCAGTATTTGATGCCCGTGGGAGCAGGCCGGCAACTGACTCGGCCTGATCGACCGCATCTTCAGCCATGCGGCGATAAGTGGTCCATTTGCCACCGGCAATGGTTATCAAGCCGGATTTACTGACCATGATAGCATGGTCACGCGATAGTGAAGCTGTATCGTCATGTTTTTTGTTCCGCAGGAGCGGCCTCAGACCGGCAAACATACTCAGTATATCACTCCGTCCGGGGTGACTTGTCAGATAGCGACCGGCGTGTTCGAGGAGGAAATCGATCTCCTTCTCCAGCGGACGCGGCTCCAGCGAAATGCTCGTCACCGGTGTTTCGGTGGTGCCGAGCAAAACCCGGTCATGCCATGGAATCGCGAACAGCACCCGGCCATCATCGGTATGCGGCACCATGATGGCGCTATTGCCGCCGAGGAACGACCGCTCCAGCACCAGATGAATCCCCTGGCTGGTTGTCATGATATCGTCAACCGCCGGGTCGTCAAGACGCCGGAGCGCATCGCTGTAAACGCCGGTGGCATTGATCACCGTCCGGGACTGCAGACGATGTTCCCTGCCGCTTTCATTGTCCCGCACGACCACTCCAATAATCCGCCCGGCAGATTTTTCGAAAGCGGTAACTGTGCAGTAGTTGAGCGGAATACCTCCCAGATCCTCAAGCGTCCGCGCCAGGCATATGGCCAGCCGGGCATCGTCGAACTGTCCGTCGTAGTAACTGATGCCGCCACGCAGAGCTGTCGGTTCGATCATCGGCAGCAGCCGCAGAGTCTCTTCCCGGCTCAGGTGCCGTGAGGGACCCAGTCCGAGCCGCCCGGCCAGAAGGTCGTAAAGTTTGAGCCCTGCCCCGTAGAACGGCCCCTCCCACCATTCATAGAGGGGGACTATGAAAGAGAGGTTGTGTACCAGATGCGGCGCGTTGCGCATCAACAGTCCCCGCTCATGGAGCGACTCCTGCACCAGCGCCAGATTACCCTGCTGCAGGTAGCGTACTCCGCCATGAATCAGCTTGGTGCTTCGGCTGGAGGTTCCCGAAGCGAAGTCGCGCTGCTCCAGCAGCAGAGTCCGGTAGCCGCGGGCAGCGGCATCAACGGCTGTACCGAGACCGGTTGCGCCACCGCCGATAACGATCATGTCCCACGGCTGCGCAAAATCATCAAGCTGTTGAAGAAGTTCGTGGCGCATCATAGGGTCACACTCCGGCTTCTGTTGTCATCAGCCTGCTCTTCAACCAACCGGGACGGTTGGTCATGATCGAATCGATCCCGATGTTTTGATACTGTTCGGCAGTGTGGGCAGAATCCACCGTCCAGACGTGGACCTCTTTGTGGTTTTGGTGCAGCCCGGCTACGAACTGTTCGTCCAGCAGGGAGATGTCCCGGCTGGAAAGTCCATCGGCACCGCACAGCTCCAGGGTTGCCAGGACTTCCTCCCTGGACGGGCTCCAGTTAAGTCTCCGCAGGTTCCAGCGATAATCTACGTTCAGGCAGGCTCTTATGCCCGGCAGCTGTTCCTTCAAGCGGGCGATCAGCCCTGGATCGAAGGCGAGGAGTCGCAGCTGCCCGGTCGGGACAACACCGGCGGCCAGAATCCGGCGCAGCGGTTCGATGATTTCCGGGCCGCTCTTCAGCTCGATGAAGAGGTTTTTGCCGGAGGGAAGCCGGTCCAGCACCTCCTGCAGAGTCGGGATCCGTTCGCCCAGCCAGCGCGCCCCCTTCCATATACCGACATCGAGCTGTTTTAAATCAGCGCAAGCAGTTTCCGCCACGTTCATATCAAAGCCGGCGGTGCGGCCGGTGGTGGCGTCATGGAGGCAGACAATCCGGCCATCCCGCGTCAGGCGGAAGTCTGCTTCGATGCCGTCGGCCCCTTGCCGCCAGGCCAGGTCAAAGGCTGCCAGCGTGTTCTCCGGGGCATCCTGCGAGGCGCCACGATGGGCCACAATCAAGGGTTTGCTCATGGGTGACAGGGCCTTGTCAATGTCCGGCATACATTTCCCCGATTTCGGCTGAAAAGCGCTCCAGCAGTTTTTTCCGCCGCAGTTTGAGGGTAGCGGTCATCAGTCCGTCCTTAGTACCCCAGGGATTACGACTAGCATGCACTTTCAAGATGCGGGCATAGCCGGGAAAATGGGCCAGCCTCGGAGCGATTCGCTCCAACAGGGCCGCTTCAACGCGGCTGCTCGCAAGAACTGCATCATCATCAGCTTCGACATGGAGTGATGCGGCCAGTTTGTGCCATTCAGCTTTATTGAGCACCAGCAGTGCGGAGAGAAAGGGGCGACCTTCGCCCACCACCAGGCTCTGTTCAAAGAGCGGGTCTGCGGCCAGAGCCAATTCCATCTCGCCCGGCGCTACCTTCTCCCCATTGGCAAGGACAATGATCTCTTTGATGCGGCCGGTAATGATGATATGGCCACTGGCAGTTATGCTGGCCTGGTCGCCGCTATGGAGCCAGCCGTCACTGTCGATGATCGCGGCGCTGGCTGTTTCGTTGTGCCAGTAACCTGCCATAACGCTGGCTCCCCGTACCAGCAGCTCACTGTCGGCGCCGAGCTTGACCTCGACTCCGGGGAGCGGCAGGCCGACGGTGTCGGGGCGGTTATCGCTCTCCGTGTTGACCGAGATGACCGGGCTGGTCTCGGTCAGACCATACCCCTGCAGCAGGTTAAGCCCCAGAGCAATGAAGACGCGGGCGATCTCCGGACTGAGCGGCGCCCCGCCAGTGATGGTCAGGCGCAGCCGGCCACCCAGGGCCGCCAGGATCCGCTGTGCCACAAGTCTGTCCAGCAGCGGCCAGAGGAGCAGGAGCGGTGACCAGCCGCCTCGTCCCTGGCGGTGAAGGAAACGGCGCCAGCCTATGGCGATAGCCAGATCGAACAGGTTTCGTTTCCAGCCCGGGCCTGCTGCCAAGGTGGTGCTGATTTTCCGGTGGACCCGCTCGAAGATGCGCGGCACCGAGACGATAATTGTCGGCCGGATCGTGGTCAGGTCTTCGGGAAGCTGATCGAGAGAGCGGACATGGGCCACGCAGGCTCCGGCCATCATCGGGATGTAGTAACCGACGGTCCGTTCCAGGGCGTGGGATAAGGGGAGAAAGGAGAGAAACAGGTCATCGGGATAGACAGGCACCTGGCTGACGCCGGCGCAGGCATTGTTGAGGATATTGGCGTGAGAGAGCATGACCCCCTTGGGATTCCCGGTAGTGCCGGAGGTGTAGACAATCGTCGCCAGCGCATCCGCTGACCAATTCCCCGCTGAGTAACTTGCGCCGCTCTCCGGCAGCCACTCCTCCAGCAGCGCCAGGCGAGGATCGCAATCGTGTTCGCAGGCCATTGTCAGCGAGACTATCCGCACCAGGCTGTCAAGATCGCCGCTTACTTCACTGATCCGTTCCCACTGGTCCACCCCTTCGATCAGGAGCAATCTGGCGCCGCTCTCCCTGATTATCATGGCAAAATTTTCCGCCCGGTCATTTACAAAGAGAGGCACTGTCACCAGACCGAGACCCAGTGCTGCCAGGTCGAAAAGCACCCATTCCAGGCTGTTCCTCAGCATGACCGCTACCCGCTCGCCCGGCTGCAGTCCTTCCCGGCGAAACGCCGCCTGCCAGCGGGCAGCCAGGGTGGCAGTTTCAGCCCAGGTAATGCATTCGCAGCAGCGTCCCTGGCGGTCGAAGCGCTTGTAGGCGCAGCTGTCCGGCGTACGTCTGACCCGTTCACTGAACAGGCCGGCAAGGGTTTTAGCAGTTTCTGGGGAGATTATGTCGCTTTCCCGGTTCATGGTTTCTCCTCAGGTTGATCAGCGGCCTATTTACTACAGGCCTGACAGCGTTTTTCGCCCATCCGTCCATATGCTATCATATTTAAGCTTATTTTTTTTAGCTTAAAATCAGCCTGTGCAGGGTAACGACGGGATCGGCAGGTAAAAGCATATAATTCCCATAGACTAATATATTATTTACTTGACTCTCTGGATCGTTTCAGGGTATTGATAGTTAAACAGGTGAGTAATTCAGGACTGCCGTAGCAATAATAGTTACTGGCGCTCTTTTTTAACTAGATAAACTACTAAGTCTATAGATTTATAGTAATTTAATGGTGAGCTGATGACAAGCCTGACAACAGATAAAAAAAGACTTGCTGACCTTTTGGTGAGTAACCGCCAACTGCCTGCAGAGGACAGACTTTATCGTGACGGAAACGTGCTTTTTATCGGCGGCGCGCTGCCGCCTTATCAAACTCTGGAGACCATGTTTAACAGCTTCTGCATGGAAGCAACAGCGCTCTTTTTCCTCACTTTAGGCTCACGGGAAACATTACCCCAGGGTCTGGAGATGGCGCGCCAGATCAAGAAGAATTTTCATGTTCGCCTCATGGCACGGCTGGCATCGCCGGTTGATGAAACTACTCTGGGACAGCTTTACGCTGCCGGAGTGGACAACGTAGATTTCTATCTGGAAGGGCCGAGCGCTGTCATGCCCGAGAGCAAGGGGGTATTCCCACGCTGGGGAGTTGCTGCGACCCTGATTCTGGGAGCTGAGGATGCGGCTTGCACCATTGACAAGATCGAGCGACTACTCCAAGCGGGGATCGTGCCAATGGTTGAGGTTTCTTCAAAGGCAAGTACACTCTCTACAGAAAAGGTTATTACTGTCTTGGATTACCTTGCTGGCGGTTGGGACAGAAGTTCGGTGCCACTCCAGGCCTATCTTCCCTTGATAGGCGCCATGACTCCACTTGTCCAGGAAAAACCGGCAGGAGTCTTCCGTAGCATCGTTGCTCGGCTCCGGGACCGGCAGCAATTGGTGGGGTCGGATATCCGCAGGCATCTGCGGGTGCAACAGACAGAAAATTCGCTCGATTCGGCAGGTCTGTAATGGAAAAACTGTCGCTTGACAAACCCCTGAAGATCGACACCCGGCCACTCTGGTTGATTGTCATCGACCGTACCACCCGCTACCAGCTGCTGGCCGGGCTACTGGTCGTAATCGGCATCCTGCTCCAGTTATCACCCCCGGAAGGGTTGACCATTCAAGGCTATCGTTCGCTGCTCCTTTTTGCCGGCACCATCTTTCTCTGGGTCTCGGGCATCCTGCCGATGGCGGTGACAGCGCTGCTTCCATGGCGCTGCTGCCGCTGGCCGGAATACATGCAGGCCAAACAGACCTATGCGCTCTTTGGCAATGAAGCGGTGTTCTTCATTCTCGGCGCTTTCATCCTGGCGCTGCCATGACCGAAACCGGTCTCTCTACCCGCCTTGCCCGGACCATGCTGGTCCGTTTCGGCAGTACACCCCGGCGTCTGGCGCTGACCGTTTTCCTGCTTGCCGCCGGTCTTATCGTTCTGCATGAGCGAACATGCCGTTGCCGCCATGCTCTTCCCGGTTGTGGTTGAAATTGCTGACAGCCTCGGTTTGAAGCCGGGCAAGAGCAGCTACGCCAGGCTGCTGCTCATGTCCATCGCCTGGGGGTGCATCATCGGCGGTATCGCCACTTATCTGGGTGGGGCCAGGGCTCCACTGGCTGCCGGCATGCTGCGGGAGAGCACCGGCATCGACTTCGCTTTTTTCGACTGGACCATGGCGGCAATCATGATAGTTCTGCCGCTCCTGTTTATCGGCTTCGGTCTGCTGCTCCTCTTTTTCCCGCCCGACCTGACGAGTGTTGAAGAGGGGCTGCGTTTCTCAACCGCAAAAGACTGGAGATGGGCAAGATAAGCTATGCCGAGATGATCACCGCCCTGGTGATGGTCGCAACCATCGGCGGCTGGATGTTTTTCGGCAGGCAGCTCGGGTTGGCAGCCATTGCCATCCTCGGCATCGCGGTCCTGTTTGCCTTCCGGGTCGTCTCCTGGCAGAAGATCGAGGAGTACGTCAACTGGGGGATCATCCTTATGTACGGCGGCTCCATCGCCCTGGCCAGCGCCCTGGAGAAGAGCGGCGCGGCGCTCTGGCTGGTCAACAAAGGGCATGACAGCCTTCACGCTTTCACCGTTGCAGATAATCGCGTCGATCTCGCTGGTGGCAATTCTTCTTGACCGAATGCATCAGCCATGCCGCGGTAGTCGCCATCCTGATGCCGATCGGCCTGGGCCTTGCCATGGCCTGGGAATCGATCCGCGGGTCATGACCCTGGCCATCGCCCTGCCGGCCGGCCTGGCCTACTGTCTGCCGATGGGAACCCCGGCTACCGCCATCGTCTACGGTTCAGGCTTTCTGAAAAGCCGCGACATGATCGTTCCCGGTGAGCGTGCATATGGGGATCTCCTGGCTGCTTTTTCTGGTCGGCCATGTTTATCTGGCCGCTTATTGGGATTGCAAGATATAAGTGAATTAACAGGAACAACAGATGACTGTAAAGAAATACGACATGGCAACAAACACACTCCGAAGGAGATTCTCAGCCGCCGGCATCGACAGCCGCCAACGGCCCGGTTTCCCTGGCCTGCTCCTTCTCAATGGAGGACGTGGCAATCATCGACATCGCCCATAAGGCCGGTCTGACGCTGGGAGTTTTTGCCATCGATACCGGCCGGTTGAATGAAGAGACCTACGAAGTGGCCGATGCCTTGACCGAACGTTACCGCCTGAAGATCGACTGGTACTTTCCCCGGCATGAAGATGTAGAGTTGCTGGAACGAACCAAGGGGCTCTTCTCCTTCCGGGAGTCGACTGGAGAATCGCCTCGAGTGCTGTGCCATCCGCAAGGTGGAACCGCTTGCCCGGGCATTGAAAGGTCTCAAAGGCTGGGTTACCGGCATGCGCCGGGAGCAGAGCCCGACCAGGAGCGAACTCAGGGCAATCGAGAAGGATGAGCTGAATGGTGGTATACTGAAGATCAACCCGCTTATCGACTGGAGTGAAGCGCAATTGGTTGCTTATAGCACAGAGAACCGGCTGCCGCAGAACCGTCTTTACAAACAGGGTTACCGTTCCATCGGTTGCGCCCCCTGTACCCGCGCGGTTAGTGAGGGTGAGGATGCCCGGGCGGGACGGTGGTGGTGGGAGAACCCGGACAACAAAGGAGATGCGGGCTCGAGCACCTGGCGGAGTAGCGCTGCTACGCCACGATCCGACGGAGACAAAAAAATGAAAAAAAATCTGACCCATTTACAACAACTGGAAGCCGAAAGCATCCACATCATCCGCGAAGTGGTGGCCGAATTCGGCAATCCGGTGATGCTCTACTCCATCGGCAAGGATTCGGCCGTCATGCTGCATCTGGCCCGCAAGGCCTTTTATCCGGCCCCGCCGCCTTTTCCGCTGCTGCATGTGGATACCACCTGGAAATTCCGCGAGATGATCCAGTTCCGTGACCGGATGGCCGCCGAATGCGGCCTCGACCTGATCGTCCATGTCAACATGAAGGGGTGAGTCAAGGAGTATCCCCCTTTACCCATGGCTCATCGCTCTATACCGATGTCATGAAAACCGAAGGATTGAAGCAGGCGCTCGACCGGTACAAGTTCGATGCCGCTTTTGGCGGCGCCCGCCGGGACGAGGAAAAATCACGGGCCAAGGAGCGGATTTTTTCCTTCCGCAGCGCGCAATCACCGCTGGGATCCGAAGAATCAGCGGCCGGAGCTCTGGAACCTGTACAACACCCGGGTCAAGCCTGGGGAGAGCATCCGGGTTTTTCCCATCTCCAATTGGACCGAGCTGGATGTCTGGCAGTATATCCAGCTGGAAGAGATCCCGATCGTGCCGCTTTACTATGCTGCTGTCCGGCCGGTAGTGGAGCGGGACGGCATGCTGATCATGGTGGACGATGACCGTCTGGAGCTCAAGCCGGGAGAAAAGGTGCAGTACAAATCGGTCCGCTTCCGCACCCTGGGGTGCTACCCACTCACCGCTGCCGTCGAATCGGAGGCGGACACCCTGCCGCAGATCATCCAGGAGATGCTGCTGACCCGCACCTCCGAGCGCCAGGGACGCCTGATCGACCATGATCAGGCCGGGCTCGCATGGAAAAGAAGAAACAGGAGGGGTATTTCTAATGGCACACCAATCCGATCTGATCGAAAATGATATTCTGGCGTACCTGAAGAGCCAGGAAGAAAAGTCGCTGCTCCGCTTCATCACCTGCGGCAGCGTCGATGACGGCAAAAGCACCCTCATCGGCCGGCTGCTCTGGGATTCGAAGATGGTGTTCGAGGATCAGCTGGCGTCACTGGAAGCGGACAGCAAAAAGGTCGGCACCCAGGGGGGCGCCATCGACTATGCCCTCCTGCTCGACGGGCTGCAGGCGGAGCGGGAGCAGGGGATCACCATTGACGTGGCCTACCGCTACTTCTCTACCGACGTGCGCAAATTTATCGTCGCCGACACCCCCGGCCATGAGCAGTACACCCGCAATATGGTTACCGGGGCCTCCACCGCCCAGGTGGCCGTTATTCTGGTGGATGCCCGCAAGGGGCTTTTGACCCAGACCAGGCGCCACAGCTATCTGGTCTCACTGGTCGGCATCAGGCATATCGTTCTGGCAATCAACAAGATGGATCTGATCGATTTCGACGAGCAGAAGTTTGAGGCAATTCGCCGCGACTATGTGCAGTTCGCTGCCCCGCTCGGCTTTGCCTCGATAACGGCCATTCCGATCTCTGCCCTGAACGGCGACAACATCATTGACCCGAGCGCCAACACCCCGTGGTACGGGGGCCGAACACTCCTGAAATATCTGGAGACTCGTGCCGGTTGAGGATGACAGCCGGGAGAAGCCGTTCCGGCTGCCGGTCCAGTGGGTAAATCGTCCCCACCTCGACTTTCGCGGTTTCTGCGGCACGGTCGCTTCGGGCACAGTCCGTCCGGGAGATGAGGTGCGGGTGACCTCATCAGGAAGAACCAGCCGGGTAGCCCGGATTGTTACCATGAATGGCGACCTGGCGGAGGCGATTGCCGGTCAGGCTGTGACTCTGACCCTGACGGACGAGATCGATGTCAGCCGGGGGGAGGTGCTGGCCGCGCCGATTGCTCCGCCGCTTCATACCCGGCATCTGGTAGGCACACCTGGTCTGGTTTCATGACGACCCGTTGCAGACCGGGACAAAGTTATCTCATCAAGAGTGCCACTGCCCAGATCCCCGGACGAATCACCAGTCTGCAGCATGTGGTGGATGTCAATACCCTGGAGAAGAAACAGGCGACCAGCCTCGGCCTCAACTCAATCGGTGTCGTGCAGCTGGAACTGGATCGTCCGGCAGCTATCGATCCCTACCTGCAAAACCGTTACACCGGCAGCTTTATTGTTATCGATCGATTTACCAACGCCACTGTGGCGGCAGGGATGGTTATCGCTGCCGCCCCGGAAAGTCCGCCGCTGACTGATGACGCTGCCAGTGCCACCCGGAGGATCAATCTTGGGGACGTTTTAATCAGTAATGACGACGGGAACCTGGTTGACCTGACGGGTGAGCATGATCAGGTCGAATTTGAAGCTGCAGCCAGTTTCTTCGACTATCTGGCTAAGGGGAACAGGATTCTTTTTCGACTGCGTGAGCCGGGGCAGATACAGCCGGTTGCAAATTTTGCCTATGAACATCATCTGCAATTCACTTTTAGCCGTGTGGAAGGGGAAATGACTCTGCTGCTTTTCGGGCTGAATCTGCCTAAAGCGGATAAGGAGCCAGAACTGTTGATAATTTGAGTGCAGAGATGACGGCTGATAAAAGCTTATCAAAAAGGTAGAAAATAATTTGACATTTGTTGATCAAAAATGTAGGGTTACTTCACATATTTTCTTATCAAGAGCGACTGAGGGACAGGCCCTGTGAAGTCGCGGCAACCTCCCGCAAGAGGAAGGTGCCAAATCCTGCGGAATCGTTTGATTTCGGAAGATAAGGGAGCGAGGACTATTTCAAAATAATCCCCTTCCGCACCCCGGATGGGGATTTTAATTTTGGAGGTTCTCCATGAACATCGCAACACAGGCAGCACAGATTGGCTTAGAGTGGGATACACGAACCGGCGCTGTGTCCGTACCGATCTATCAGTCCGCCACATTCCGCCATCCGGGACTTGGCCAGAGTACCGGCTATGACTACAGCCGCTCCGGTAACCCCACCCGTCAGGCGCTTGAAGAAGGTATTGCCAGGCTTGACGGCGCCGCCCGTGGCTTTGCCTATTCATCCGGCATGGCAGCCATTACCAGCCTGCTGCTGCTTTTCAGATCCGGTGATCATATTATTGTCACGGAAGATCTTTATGGCGGCACTTACCGGCTTTTTGAGCAGATCTTCCAGCAGTTCGGACTGGAATTCTCCTATGTCGATACCAGCGATAACAGCCTGGTTGAAGCTGCTATCAGACCGAATACAAAAGCCCTGTTTATTGAATCCCTGACTAATCCGCTCCTCAAGGTGGCGGATATCAGCTATCTGTCAGCGCTCAGCAAATCAAAAGATCTGCTCTGCATAGTTGACAACACCTTTCTTACGCCATATTTGCTGCGACCGCTGGAACTTGGGGCTGACATCGCCATCTACAGCGGCAGCAAGTATCTCTCCGGCCATAATGACACTATCTGCGGACTGGTGACGGTCAAGGACCCGATCCTGGCGGAAAAGGTTTACTTCCACCAGAACGGAGCAGGAGCTATCCTCGGACCACAGGATTCCTGGCTTACCATCCGCGGCATTAAGACACTTTCCATAAGACTGGACCGGCAGCAGGAGAATGCCCTTCTCCTCGCAAAATGGCTTGAAAAGAACGCGCAGGTAACTAAGGTATATTACCCTGGGCTGGAAAATCATCCCGGCCATAATCTGCAGAAAAGCCAGGCGGACGGTTTCGGAGCCATGATTGCCTTCGAAGTGATTTCAGCCGAACTTGTGGAAAAGTTGCTTCTCCGTACCGAACTGATATCCTTTGCGGAGAGTCTCGGCGGTGTCGAGACCCTGATGACCTTCCCCGCGGTGCAGACTCATGCCGACATAGAGCCGGCCAAACGGGAAGCATTAGGTATTAACAACCGCCTGCTGAGACTTTCTGTCGGCATCGAAAACATTGACGACCTGATTGCAGATCTGCAGCAGGCATTTGCAGCGGAGGCCTAGCATGAAATTTTCTACCAGACTGATCCACGGCAGCCACACCATTGATCCTGCAACCGGCGCAGTTTCAATCCCGGTTTACCAGACTTCAACCTTTGCCCAGAAATCTGTCGACCATTTTGGCAAGTATGACTACGCCCGTTCCGGAAATCCGACCCGAGAAGCTCTTGAAGCGGTCATGACCGACCTGGAAGGTGGCGTCGCCGCCTTTGCCTTCGGTTCAGGGATGGCAGCCATATCTTCGACACTGATGCTCTTTGCTCCGGGTGATCATCTGGTTGTGTGTGAAGATGTTTATGGCGGCGCGTTCAGGGTTATGACAAAGCTTTTCAGCCAGTGGGGCCTGCAGGTGACATTTGTGGATGCAACCTCTCTGGCGAATATCGAGGCGGCGATCAGGCCCGAAACAAAGGCAATCTACCTGGAGAGCCCTTCTAATCCGCTGCTGAAGATAATCGATCTGCGCGGAGCTGCAAGTATTGCCAAAGAACATGGACTGCTTACTCTGGTAGACAGCACCTTTATGACCCCCTACCTGCAGAGGCCGCTTGAGCTCGGCTGCGACATCGTTATCCACAGTGGCACCAAATTCATCAACGGGCATAGCGATGTTGTCTGCGGTTTTGCAGTTGTCAAAGACGAAAAACTTGCTCACCGGCTGGGGTTTGTCCAGAACGCCTTCGGCGCAATTCTCGGTCCGCAGGACTGCTGGCTGACACTGCGAGGGTTGAAAACGCTAAAAGTCAGGATGGAGGAGAGTCAGAAAAGTGCCGTAAAGATTGCGGCCTGGCTTGACAGCCTTCCTGAGGTTACAAGGGTTTACTACCCGGGACTGGCAAGCCACCCGGGTCATGCTATCCATGCAGGACAGTGTTCGGGGCCGGGGGCTGTTCTGTCATTTGAATTCGAAAGTTATGAAATGACAAAGAGAGTGCTTGAAGGGGTGAAGTTCTCAGCTTTTGCAGTCAGTCTTGGCGGCGTCGAAAGCATTATCTCTTATCCTGCCAAGATGTCTCACGCGGCGATGCCGCCTGCAGAGAGAGCCAGTAGAGGCATAAGCGATACGCTGGTTCGTTTTTCAGTCGGGCTTGAAGATGTTGATGACCTTATTAATGATCTGGAGCGGCTGATAATCGGGTAATCACTGTTTTCAGTGCACATTCTTCGAACGCCAACCACAAATTCTGCCTACTCCTGACAAGGCTGACAAGGCAGAATCACGGTAAACTCGGCGCCGCCACCAGAATGGTTTTTTACTCTTATCCTGCCGTTATGATTCGACACTATTCGGTTTGCAATCGGTAAACCGAGCCCGGTTCCTGTCGTTTTAGTTGTAAAAAACGGCGTGAACAGATTGTTTTTCAGTGAGTCCGGAACACCGCCACCGGTGTCGGCAATCTTTATGGCAACAGCGCTCCTGTTGCCGAGCGTGGTTGGGGCTATGGCAACCCTTAAATTCCCACCCTCCCGCATAACATCAAGCGCATTTTGTAACAGGTTGATAAAAACCTGCTTT
This sequence comes from uncultured delta proteobacterium, assembly GCA_963810975.1. Classification (GTDB taxonomy): domain Bacteria; phylum Desulfobacterota; class Desulfuromonadia; order Geobacterales; family DSM-12255; genus VEOV01. The sequence continues at coordinate 24,297 of CAWEPN010000001.1, forward strand.
AGTTGCTGGCAGTCTGCATACAAAGTTATACTTTTTTTGGAGAACGATTTTTGCAGGGTCACACGGTTCTTCTCAATAACGTGACTCATAATAGCGAGTGAATTTTCTACAATCTCAAATATCGAGCATCTTTCGTAGCATATTGTCGCTTTTTTGGCGAATGAAAGAACCTCTCCAAGCATATTTTCCAGTCTCTGCTCTTCTTCAATAATTGTTGCGACATAACCGGCTTCGATTGAGTCCGCCGGGATCTTTTTAGCAAGCCTTCTGGCAAAACCGCCTATGGCTATCATGGGCCCTTTCAGCTCGTGCGCCAAGCTGGCGGACATCTCGCCTATTGTCGCCAGGCGCTCTCCATGGATAAGCTGCTCCTGTGTCTCCTGAAGTTTCCTGTTAGCGTCTTCCAGTGAGTTGTAGAGCATAAGGTTTTCAATGGCAATGCCGGCATGATTTGAAAAGAGCCGGAGAAATTTAAGTTCGTTTCTGCTGATTTTTTTCGCTGAAAGAGGATTGTCAATAACGACAACGCCAAATACTCCGTTCTTCCGCACAAGGGGCATAACAGCATGGGGGCCTATTTGCAGGCGCTTGAAAAATTCGGGCGCTTCCGGACCTTCGGTCTGGAGACTTTTCTGGGCAATAACCTTTTTCTCCGTGACGGCACGATAAAGGCTCCCCTTGGATTTTTTAAGCTCTATCCTGACCGTCCGCAACTCTCTATTCAACGCAAGGCCTGACTCTTCCAGCGACTCCTGGTCAAAAGAGGAATCCTGGCCTTCAACCTGCGCCGGTATAGCAACAATAAGCTTTTCCCGAACGACTCCAAGCATTCCCTGAAGAGCTTGCGTTTGCTCGTTAAAAAGAAAGAGCATTGCTCGATCAAAAAAATGCGGTTCATTAGAAATGAGTGCTTCGAGGATGATACCGGTAAGCCGGTCAAGCCGGATTTTTGAAAGGTGCAGACTACTGAGTCGATTCAGGATAAGAAGTTCTTTTACTTTATAGTTATTTTGCTCATTAATATGTTGGAGTTGAAGAGTCCTGATTTTGACCCTTCTTTCCAGCTCAAGATTAAGATTGTTGATCTGCTGTTCTGCCCGCCTTCTTTCGATATTTTCCTGAGCCAGTTGCGTATTCGCTTCTGAAAGCTGGCTATTTCTGTCCAGCAGGAGTTTTTCGTGACGTGCATTCAGTTCATCGGCGCTCCGCTCCCACTCAGAGATAAAGCCAAGTTCAATTTTGTCAAAATAGCGCTCTACAAAAATATGCGCCCATCTGGCATCAGGCCTGAGAAATGAATGATCATCGATAATATCGTGATAACTCTGCCTGAAATACTTCATGAGCCCCAGAAACATCCCCAGGGTCACGCCTCTCGAGCGGTGTTTCCTTGCCTGGCTGACGCCAAAAGCGGTAATTTTGTCATGGATAAGGTCGATCTCAGGGGAAAGCTCGGGGATCTCCAGAGAGCTTGCCAGGGCGGAGAGAATACCATCCGAAAAACCGCGGACTGAAAGTTTCCAGACGTTTTCGTCAGACGGGGTATATTTTGCGTAGCCCGTCTTTTCGGCATAGTGGACAATCCTGCTGACTAAAGCTGCTTCACCATGCTTTATAAGCTCAGCCAGTCCGGTCATGTACTAAGTGATCCTCAGCAAGACACGGCAGGCTTTGTTTAAGATTGAACCGGGGGGGAGAGGTGCGACATATTGCTGACGTGACACAGGGGCGAGATTTAACATCTCATTTTTGAAGTGGCTGCTCAATTCGACTACATAGTGCAAAGGCAGTTTCATGGTATGATTCAGTGGATCTTTTCCTTCCGCTCTTCCTCTATCTTACAGTCGATGCAGAGAGTGGTAACCGGTCTGGCCTTAAGGCGCCCCTCACCGATATTCTCGCCACAGAGCTCACAGATGCCGAACTCACCATTATCAAGACGCTCTAGAGCCTCTTTGATTTTATTGATAAGTTTGCGTTCACGATCACGAATTCTCAGTTCAAAGCTTCTGTCTGATTCCTGGGTAGCACGATCAGTCGGATCAGGAAAGTTTACATTTTCTGCGGTCATTTCAGAAACTGTTTTTCCTGCCTCACCGAGCAGTGTATGCATCTCCTCGTTAAGAACCTGCTTGAAATATTTCTGCTTATCCTGATCCATAAAACATCTGCCTCCTGAAGTTAGATCCCTATTAGAAAATATTTCCAGCTGCAAGTAAAGATATTTTTAACATCATTTCAAATGCCTTTGTCAAGAGCTTCTTCCACACTCTTCACACCGATAAGCTCTATCCCTTTGACCTTAACCTGCTTGAGATTACCTGTCGGCAGAATGCAGCGTGTAAAACCGAGCTTCAGCGCCTCTTTGACTCTGATTTCAGGTTGACTGACCGCACGAACCTCACCGGACAATCCGACTTCACCGATAAAAAGAGTCTGGGGAGCGACGATCTTATCGAGATGGCTCGAGGCTACAACAGCAACAATTCCAAGATCTGCTGACGGCTCATTGAGTCTGACCCCTCCGGCAGCATTCAGAAAGATATCCTGTCCGGAAAGATGCAGGCCGACTTTTTTTTCGAGAACTGCGACGAGGAGAGCCAGACGGTTATGATCAACACCGATGGTCGTCCTCCTCGGGTTGCCGAATGATGTAGATGAGACCAGTGCCTGAAGTTCGACCAGCAGAGGCCTTGTCCCTTCAAGAGCAGCGACGACAACTGATCCCGGAACACCGGTCGGCCTTTCTGACAGAAACAGCTCCGAAGGGTTGCAGACTTCACAGAGGCCACTCTCTTTCATCTCAAAAACACCTATTTCGTTGGTAGATCCAAAGCGATTCTTCACTGCCCGCAGGATTCTGTAGGCATGACCGCAATCTCCCTCAAAATAGAGAACCGTGTCCACCAGATGTTCAAGCACTCTCGGACCGGCAAGGCCGCCATCTTTAGTCACATGTCCGACAAGGAAAATCGGCACACCGCTCCCTTTGGCGAGGGTCATGAGACGCCCGGCAGACTCTCTAACCTGGCTGACGCTGCCGGGAGCTGACTCAATGGCAGAGGTGAATACGGTCTGAATGGAGTCAATTACGACAGCACTGGGTTTCATGGCGACTATATGGGCAGTTATCCGTTCAATATTTGTCTCGGCCAGCAGATACAGTTCCTCGGCTTCCACCGCCATTCGCATGGAGCGAAGTTTTATCTGCTCGGCTGACTCTTCTGCCGAAACATAGAGAACAGCTCCCGCACTTTTGGAAAGATGTGCCGAGGCCTGCAGGAGAAGTGTTGATTTTCCGATGCCGGGATCGCCGCCAATGAGAACCATGGAGCCCGAAACAAGTCCACCGCCGAGAACGCGGTCAAATTCGGAGATGCCGCATGAAAGTCGCTGTTCTGCACTCCTTGTCACAAGAGAGAGCTTGATCGGCTTTGCCGCCTCTCCCGATGGAGAAGATCCCGAACATTTCATCTCGGGCTCTTCAAGCATTGAATTCCATTCTCCGCAGTCCGGACATTTCCCCAGCCATTTTGGTGATTGTGCGCCACACTTCTGGCAGGCAAACAGGGTCCTGAGTTTTGCCATGCAAATAACCTCTCTTTCGTGCTTAGGGTTTCAAGGAGTTTCCGGTGAATGTTAATATATACCAAAATACCTGTTAGCGCTTGCAAATTTCACTGATTTAGTTACGATGCGCTGATAGTTTCTTAAAATTATTGCGGGAGTGTTTTATTTTGCTGTCCAGTCAGGAGCTACCGCTGTTGGAAGATAAGAGCTGTGAGCTTTTACTAGAAGCTATAGTGAACGCTATGGCAAAAGCTCTCAAGGCGATAAATTTTTATCCGCCTGAGCACCCCTTGCGTGATGATAGCATCTCTGCCGCGCTGCTTGCCCTGAAACCCCTGCTTGCTGAAAAGGAGCTGGTCCTGGTCTGGAGCAGGGATAGCTGCTCGCTTGCAGATAGTACTTCTGTAAAAAGCTCGTCTTTAACAACCAAAGCACTGGCCCGTGAAATGCTGAAGAGAAAACTTCAGCGGCTTATCATCATTCCTGCTGTCTCCATGAAGGACCTCAGGGTTTTTCTTGAGATCTTCACATCAGAACCGGAAAACGTTTTTGCTGCAGGGGGGATAGAGGCCGTGATGCTTAAAGCGGGCATCACAACCATCTTTGCTAATGAAATTGATCTGTCGCTTCTTAGAGGACTGGCCAACGAGGGGAATGAGTATGCTGCGGCCCGGCTGGTTGCGGCTGGCGAGAATGAAGAACCCCCTGTAGAAGAGGCGCTCTCCGAGGATGAAGTTGAAAATCCTCTGGATATTCAGTTTTCCATGCTCGGCATAGATATTATTCTTGGGATGCTGAAAGCAGAGACAAGAGAGAACCCGTTTCTTCAGCTTGCCCGGGAGGTGATGGATTCAGCAGAGGAGCTTAAGCGACAGGGCGCATTTGATGCTCTATTGCCGGCGCTCGGAGCACTTCTCGAAATATACAACACTGGAAACCGGACGACTTCCCAGAAAGAGTTTATCCGCTACGCTCTGGAACAGATCGCAGGCGGCAGCATGACAGTTTATCTGCTGGACAAGATAGAGGAGCGCGCCGAAGAAAATGAAATAGTGCTTGACGGCCTCTGTGCAGCTATCGGCAAGTCCTTTGCGTACCCTCTTATTCAGCGCCTCTGTGTGGTAGAATCACTTCATACAAGGAAAGCTATTGCTCTTGCCCTGACCCGTTCCGGTGAGGATGCCCTGCCTGCGCTGGTTTCCATGCTTAAGGATGAAAGGTGGTATGTGGTCAGAAATATGGTCACAATACTAGGGGGAATCTCCTCTCCTCATTCGCTGAAGGCGCTGCAGCAGGCAGCAACACATCCGGAGACAAAAGTGCGCAAAGAGGTCGCAAAATCTCTGGCAAAAATTGCGTCGCGCGATGGAGAAAATGCTCTGGTTAATATGCTCGCCGATATAGACAAGGAAGTCGTAAGGCAAGTGATATTCTCGCTGGGGGTTCTTCGCTCAAAATCAGGGGTAAAGCCTCTGCTTGATATTCTCATGGCCTCTGATGCTTTTCTCAAAGAACTGGAAATCAAGAAGCTGGCCGTGGCAGCTTTGGGGAGGATAGGTGATAAACAGGCAACAGAGCCTCTTCTCAATATTCTTGCTACCATAGGCTGGTTAGCGCCATTGCGCTGGATGGAGTTGAAAACAGCAGTAGCAGTTGCTCTCGGGCAAATGGGAGATGAAAGTGCCCTGCCTTACTTGAAAAAACTTGCAAAAAAAGATTCATCCCTTGGCGAAGCGTGCGGTGATGCCGCTGACAATCTGGAGCGGGTTGTAAAATGACAGCTAATAATAAAAAAATGACTCATCCTGAGGCTCAGCGACTGGCATCAATCTTTTCAGGGTTGATCAGGAACATATCCTTGTATCCTCCAGGTAATCCGACACTGATGAGGCCGCTTAATGAGCTGCACGCCATGATGTCTGCCTGCCTGAAGACAGCCTCTTCCATTCGGATCGGTCTTTCTGATGAAATACTTTTTATAGAAGAGCATCTGTTTGTCACAGCGCCGCAACAGGTTGAAGAACTTGCCCATCTCTTTGCTTCTCGCAAGATCGACGCGGTCATTATCATGCAAGGAGTTGAATCAGAGGAAATATTTCAGCTGGCAAAACTTTTAGCTGACAAAACATTACCAACATCTGATCTCGTAAATCGACTCGAAGAGTTCAAGATAACTCATATCATGGTTATTACTCTGGAGGACACGGAAGAGCGGCTGCTTCACGAGGCTGGCAACGCTTATCAGTCAGCACTTCATTCTATCCGTACCGCCTTTGTTGATATAGAAGAGCACAGAATACCCTCCAGCGAGCGTCTTTTGGCTGTTACCAGACAGTTCTCCGATATTGCGGCTCAGGACCCGCAAGTTGTCGCTTGCCTGTCCTTGATCAAAGACTATGATAATTACACATTCAATCACAGTGTAAATGTCGGGGTTATCTCCTTGTCCCTGGCAGCATATATGAAATTTGATCGCCTTATCGTCGAAGAAGCCGGCATGGCCGGGTTCCTTCATGATATAGGAAAGACCAGGGTTCCTAAGGCAATTATCAACAAGCCGGGGAAGCTTTCATCTCTGGAATTTGATGAAATCAAGAAGCATCCTGAAGACGGGGTCAAGATTATTGCCAAGATGGCTGGACTCTCTTCACGGGTTTCTGAGGCTGTTCTCGGACATCATCTGCGCTATAACAGAAAAGGGTATCCTGAGTGGGCTAAAGACACAGAATTAAGTAATCTCTGCGAGTTGGTTGCCGTTGCAGACTGCTTTGATGCCTGCACTACCCTGCGTGTCTATCAACTGCCGCTACCTCCTGCTACAGCGATCACGCGATTGAAAGAACTGTCGGGAGAATACCTTAACCCGGAGATGGTGGACGCGTTCTCCCTGATGATGGGTAAATATCCGCCAGGCACTGTTGTCAGGCTCGATACCAACGAAATTGCCCTTGTCTGGCAAGGGAACATGGGAAGTCCGGAAACCCCTAAAATCAGGGTGATTTTTGACCGTTACGGGAAAAGGGTAATAAAGCCGGCAACAGAAAGACTTGAAGAAAGAAAAGGCGGAACTCCCGCAATTGTTGCGGTTATAGATCCTGTTTTAAAAGGGATCGATGTGGGGGAATACTTCAAGCAGGCGTGAGTATGCCAAGAGCAGTTGCTACAGCGGCCCTGGTAGCACTTATTGGCGAGGATGCCAGCTTCATTATGTTTATCCTCAAGCGAGGTGTCGCCCGTTTTTGCCAGGGCAATAACGGCCTCAGCGTCAGTAAGACCATCGCCTGCATCGATAAACGGCAGCAGGTACGGAACTAGTGATTTATCTGCAAAGTTTCCCAGTGCCTTGATTGCCTTAGCCTGTATACCCGAATTATGATCGTTCAACTTTTCGATCAGAACCGGCAAGGTAGAGCGTTGGGCAAGGTTTCCGAGAACATCTATGGCAGCGGCTTTGAGATCGTCTTCAGGTCTCGACGCACAGTAGACGAGAGGTTTGAGAATTTGTTGGCCGCCTATGGCGCCAAGAGCGTAAATTGCTCTGACTTTCTCAGCCACCACCCCTTTTTTCAACTGTTCCAGAACTTCACCCAGGCTCTGCAGGTTTTCAAGCCGCTCAAGAGAAGCCGCCGCCGCTGAACTTACCCCAGCGTCAGCATCCTTAAGCATGCTGATCAAAAGCTCTTTTCTTTTTGACATCTGACTCGGCTCCATAATAGCGGCGATAATAACAAAAAAAACATGATTTACAACATTCAAAAGGGGCGATCGTGAAGTTAAATATAAAAGCACTGCTTCTTTCGGCATTAGTGCTTCCTGGAATCGGCCAGCTTTATAAAGGTGAAAAAGTTAAAGGTGCTATTTTTCTGGTTCTTGTCAACATTTTCCTTCTTGCGGCACTGTTCATAGTTTTGAAGAAAATGGGCAGCTTCCTGGTTACAGCCAGAATATCCGGCCCACAAGAGGCGTTAAATCTGCTTGACACCATAACCAGGAGCTCGCCGGAGATTGGTTGGCTTTTATCAGGTTTCGCCTTGCTTTGGGGAATAGCAGTGATCGATGCCGCCAAACCTGGTAAGCAGAGACAGCCTCCTGTCGATTGAAAACGTTTAATTTGACTTACATCTTTTTATGTGCAATAAAAATAGGCTAAACAACCACTGTTTTATTCGTTAAAGTCGAGGGGAATCCATGCTCTATTCAGAAATAATTGCAACAGGTTCAGGCATTGCGGAGAGGGTCATTCCTAACAATTTTTTCAGCTACCTCATAGAGGATGCTGATAACTGGATCCAGTCGAGAACCGGAATACGTGAGCGCCGCTTCGTAAATGAAAATCAGTCAACTTCCGACCTTGCCACTGACGCGGCTAAAAACGCGCTGGCAGAAGCGGGCATGGCTGCAACGGAACTTGACTGCATTATAGTGGCCACCTCTACTCCGGACATGTCGCTCCCCGCAACCGCCTGTATGGTCCAGAAAAACATAGGGGCGAGTAACGCCTTTGCTTTCGACATGAATGCAGTCTGCAGCAGCCTTGTTTACGGCATCGAAACTGCCGACAGTTTTATCAAGGCAGGCAAGTGCCGCACCGTAATGGTTATCGGTGCTGATACATACTCAAAGATTCTTGACTTCAACGACAAGGGTTCGTGCCCGCTTTTTGGTGACGGCGCCGCGGCGCTTATTCTCAGGGCAACAGACAAGAAAGCCGGTCTGCTGCAATCCATGATTAAAAGCGATGGCAATGGCTGGGAGCTTATCCAGGTGCCATCATCGGGATCCCGCAAACCGGTAACGGCAGAGACAATTGCGAATAAGGAAAACTACTTCTTTATGGAAGGGAAGAAAGTTTTTATTTTTGCTACTGATATTATCCCTAAAATTATCGAAGAGGTAACAGCAAAGGCCGGCATCAAGCCTACAGACCTTGACTATATTATCCCGCATCAGGCCAATCTGAGGATAATTGACCATATCACCAAGAAAACCGGCATAGAGAGAGAAAAATTCCTCCTGAACCTTGATCGGTTCGGCAATACGGCAGCAGCGTCTGTCGGCCTTGTCATGGATGAAAACAGAAAAAACGGCACCATCAAGCCGGGTAATCTTGTGCTGGTCCTGGGTTTCGGTGGAGGACTCTCCTGGGGCGGTCTGCTTATCAGGTTCTGATGCCACCAACCCCTTCGGACAGGTCGACAGCCTCGATACCGTGTTTCACAAATAACAGTTTTAGCTCATCAAGGGGAATTACTCTGCGCCAGCCGCCGTGAAAGCGGTCAGCAGCAAGGAGTATCCCCCCTTTTTTTACCCTCCGGACGAGCCCTTTAACCGCCGCTTCCAGGCGGGTATTCTCGTGGAGCAGAGGCCCCCCCAGCAGTCCGTTACAGATCACGACGTCATACAGCCCTGAATTCTCGACCGGCCTGCAGATATCGTCCCTGAAAAATAATACGGTTTCAGTCCCCCCCCGTTTTGATACCGCCTCAATCATTCTTTTAACCGCCAGTTCTCGCGCAGAATCCTGTGGAAACCATCCGTGGGCAGCAGCAGCCAGTTCGAGCGGTTCAATCGTGCAGCCGTGAACAACTGCTGAGTCGGGGTGAAAGCCGGCTGCGGCGACCATATCCGCCAACTCGTAAACCCCCTCGCCCGAACCGCAGGCAGCATCAAGAACAGATATTCCCTTTTTGTGACTTCCTGAAAAATACTCCTTTAAAAATATCTTCTGGAGCGGATAGCGATCAAATCCACCACCGTATCTTTTGGGGATAAAGAGTGATGCAAGGAACTTTGTACGCAGCTCTTGGTCAGCGGAAACCTCAGCTATTGTGCGGGCCGGATTGAAATTGACGAGCGGTTGGCTAATCCGCTCAAGCGCATCCACCCAGGAAAGAGCTGAGAAGATCGGCACAGCAGGGAGGAAGGGGTTGTAGCGGCAGGAACGAAGGAGGAGATAGCGGCAAGCCGCCTGTATCTCCGCAAGAGGCAGATAAATTTCTGTCTGGCACCGGATTTCCGGGGTGATTATCAGCCCTTTGTGCCACTGAGGGGACGGGCAGGTCGAGCAGAAGAGCGCGAAGCGTTCCTGAAGTCGCCGGCAATAAGAATTGAGGCTGCTGTCCATGATGTTGCCAGGAACAAGCAGCCTCGTCAGGGTCGCCTCAAGAGCGGTTGCGCTGGAATCCGGAGAAAAGCGAAAAACCTGTAAATCGTGGTATTGGCTCATGATGCAAGGCATGATAAGCTATGGGCATGGTAAACATCAACAAACTTCATGCTACATTGTTGCTGATAAAAGGTTCACTTTTCCCCGTCAAGCGGGATGATATCCGCTTCAGCCCTCCGGGAAACGGCAGCACAACCAACATATCGCCAGAGGAGTTTTCAGCAGTATTTACAGAGATAAACAGCCTGCTTCGTCCCGATGGCACTCTGGCGCTGAATTTTGACGGAGTTCTCTTTCCTGCTGGACCATTTCTGCTTTACCGTCTCAAATCATACGGATTTTCGAGCTGCCGGGCGGTGGTGACTGCAGACGGAATCCTGCTGACGGCAATGAGATAAAGCTTGGCAGGCAGACCAATCTGTCAACCTGCCAGGGAATCAATCTTCCTGTACGTTGCCTGCTTCACCCGCGTCATCATCATCCCCTGGCAAGGTAATCGGCAGCAGCGCGGTAACTTCACTGGCTGGAAGTTCCTGCACATCCTTCAGCTTCCTGCCGATGGCCCGTGATCTGGTCGCAGCTTTCTCAATTGTATCGGAAGCCTGGTGCAGTTTCTTTTGTACTGCGTCGAGAACGTCCCCGTACTTTGCCCACTCTGTTTTGACTGCTGCGAGGAGGTTCCATACTTCGCTGGAGCGCTTCTGGATGGCGAGTGTGCGAAAGCCCATCTGCAGGCTGTTGAGGATAGACCATAAAGTTGTCGGCCCGGCTATGACCACACGGCATTCCCGTTGGATAGTCTCAGTCATACCGGTTCTGCGAATAACTTCGGCAAAAAGCCCCTCGATTGGCAAGAAGAGAATGCCGAAATCGGTTGTATGGGGCGGATTTAAATACTTGCTGCAGATGTCATTGGCGCAGGCCTTGACGCGGCTTTCCAGCTGTTTTCCGGCAGCTTCCACCCCTTCAATGTCAGCCCGCTCCTGAGCCTCAATGAGGCGCTGGTAATCCTCAACAGGGAATTTGGCATCAATCGGCAGCCAGACGGTTTCATCCTTGTCAGTCCCCTGTCCCGGCAGCTTTACTGCAAATTCAACCCGCTCGCCTCCACCCTTTGTGGCAACGTTGGTAGCGAATTGATCGGGATTAAGCACCTGCTCCAGCAATGCCCCCAATTGCACCTCACCCCATGTTCCTCGCGTCTTGACGTTAGTAAGCACTTTTTTAAGATCGCCAACGCCCGTGGCAAGTGATTGCATCTCCCCAAGCCCCTTATGAACAAGTTCAAGGCGTTCGCTGACCTGTTTGAAAGATTCTCCCAGGCGCTTCTCCAACGTCCCCTGCAGTTTTTCATCCACGGTTTGCCGCATCTGCTCAAGTTGCCTGGCATTATCGGCCTGCATACTGTTAAGTTTAGCTTCTACCGTAATTCTGACCGCTTCAAGTTTCTTCTCATTTGATTCCGAAAGGTTACCAATCGCTACTGACATTGCCTCCAACTGTACCTTCTGAAGATGAGCCAGTTCGCCCATGGTCTTTGCAGTTGTCTCGGAAATGCTGTTAAGAGTCGCCACGACCTCTTCGCGCAGCTGTTTTGCCCCGGTAACCGACTCGGCGCGGCCAGCAACCAACTGTTCACTGCTTGCCTTGGCAAAAGCTGCCAGTTGCGCGGAGAAGGTGTCGAGTTGCCCCTTTTGCATACTTCCCAAATCAGTTATCCGCTGAGTGACCGTCGCACCGAATGTTTTGAATGCTTCCGACACTTCCTGGCGCTGCTCGCGCGCCGCTTTGCCAGATTCATCCCTGCTCACAGCCATCTCATCCCTGACGAACCGTTCCGTCCGCTCCTGCGCTTTCTCGAATGCATCCAACCGGGCAGTGAGCAGAAAAGCAGTATCCGTCGGCGCTGATTTCTTCAACAGCATGACAACCAGCACTACTAAGATGACCAATAGGGCCAAAGCCGCGAATAACAGTATTTCGATCACTAAATATCCCCCTTGGATGAATCTCTTAGGAATCTGTCGGACTTAGGAAATCTTAGCGAAAAATCGGCTGGGCGAGGGCAGATTTTGTCGATTTTGAAGGTCAATGGTCGTCCTATTGGCCAAGAAAGCGGCGAAATATGCACCGTTCAGTCGGATTTGCAGCAGATTTATTCTAAGTCCGTCAGACGCCTAAATCTCGGCGCCTCTTAAAAAAGCAGCAGCATCTTCCGGCGAGGTCGGATTGATGAAAAATCCGGTGCCCCATTCAAAGCCGGCGATCTGAGTCAATCGCGGCACAAGCTCGATATGCCAGTGATAATCATAAGCAAGGGAGTCCCAGTACTCAGGTCTGCCGGGTCTTGACTGCTGGGGTGGCGAGGTGTGCAGGATAAAATTGTAGGCGGGATCCTTGAGAACACTTCTCACTCGTAACAGCATATCCTTCATGACCCCACCTAGTTCGGCAAGCTGCCGGTCGTTCATCAGGGCAAAATCATGGGCGTGCTGTTTCGGATAAAGGCGCAGTTCAAACGGAAAGCAGGCGGCATAAGGGGTCATCACGACAAAGTCGGCAGTTTCATGAACAATACGCGCCCCCTCCTTCAGCTCAAACTCGATCAGATCACAGAAAATACAGCGCTCATGGGTTTCATAAAACTGCCTGCAGACATGAAGCTCCTTGGCCGCAACCGGAGGGGTCAGTGGTACTGCGATCAGCTGACTGTGTGAATGGCTCAAGGTTGCACCGGCCTGGGCGCCGTGATTTTTAAAAATCACCAGATGCCTGAGCCTGAAATCGTTACGCAGATCCAGCAGCCTTGCCCGGTAGGCAACAAGAACATTGGCAATCTCTGCTGCGGTAAAGTCAGCCATCCCTTTGCGGTGATCAGGAGTTTCGACAATTACTTCATGTGCGCCTACCCCGTCGCGAACATCGTAAAGTCCGTAGCCACGGCTTTTAACTTCCCCCTCTACTCTAAGCGCAGGATATTTGTTAGCTATTACTCTCACCTGCCAACCGGGGTTATTCGGCTCTCCGTAACTTCTGATGGCGAATATTTCCGGGGGGGTCTTTCCTTCAAAGCCGTAGCAGAAAGGGCAGACATCGTTTTGAGGGTGTATCCGCTCCATATCGAAGTCCCTCGGCCTGCGACCTCTCTCCGTAGCAATTATTACCCAGTGTTCTTTAAGCGGATCCCAGCGTAATTCAGACATATTCTCTCCAGTACTATATCAGCCAGGTATCGAGTTCAAGCTCTTCACCGGCATAATGAAGCTTCATCGGGGCATCAGTCGGCCACCTGCCAATGTCGTTATTGTCTCGCCGGTGGACGAGGCTTACGAACAGACAATCACCGGTTGAAATATTTAAAGCCTCGAGCGGCACTTCGATTTCAAATATTTTTTTCAGCGCATATCGACATGAGATCTCCGTGTCACACCACTGACCGTCAATCCTGGTCTGCAGAGGAGCGGTGGCAATATCTGTTTCTATGGAGACTCTATACTCGGCCTTCAGGGTCAGATAGAGTATCAGGCTATCTTGACTCTGAATAATTCTGGAGAGCCCTCCATCGCCGTCAACCCTGAAATAGAAACTGCTTCGGTCGAAACCGTAATAAAACAGGCGCAAAGAGACTTCCGCCGAGTGCATCGCTGCTGACTGCCGCGAAAGATCGTAGAGGCCTGCTGCCAGCCACTCGAAATAATCCCCCACATGACCGGTTATATCCGGCGAAATGAACCCTGCCGGAGGACGAATAAAACCTGCCGGGCTCTTCTTCTTGATAGCTTCATACAGTTCGGCAGGGATTTCAAGTCCGAGCGAACGGTAGATATTCATGAGATGTCTGCGAAAAAGGAGATCGAACTGGTCACCATGGGAAGTAAAGTGGTCATCACCATACCACCAGAACCAGTCACTCCCCTGGGCGGCAAAAAGGTCACGGCAGACTCCGGCAGCGGCTTTATCCGCAATAGCCTCGAAATCACTCACTCCGCTTGCAAGGAGTTCTGCAACCTGTGGATTTCCTCTGACAGCGGCATCACGAGCCTTGGCGATAAGTTCCCAGGCGCGATTCTCCTCCGGATGGCCGATCCATATGCCGTAGTTTGAATTAATCCAGGAACCAGGGTGAACATGATGAATCCGCCTTGTTTCCGGACTTGTAAGGATTTCTCCGGGAGTTGCAGAGTGAATCTCGTGGGTTGCTGAAAGCGCATTATAGAGCTCTTTGAGAAAGTGATAGCCGTTGTCAGGGTAGTACTCCCAGGCATTCTCGCCGTCGAGAATGACAGTAACTGCCGCTGCATTCTTCTGACAGGAGGCGATCTGGCGAAGACGGCCGATGAAATCATCAACAGCTCTCCGCTCTTCCCATTGCGAGTAAGTGAAGCCTATCAGGTCCGAGAGGGTATGATCCCTGAAAAATAGCGCGATATCCTTGCCGCCATTATTAAAAACATACGGGTGGTAAAGGGCTTCGCGGCCAATGCCAAGCCCCCCGATCGATGCAGACAGAATCCCCTCGTCAGTTGCAGCCCAGACAACTCCGATCTCTGCCATGATGGCGAGCACCTGGTCACTAACCGACCCCTCCGAAGGCCAGCAGCCGGATGGTTTGAACCCAAAGATCCTTTCAAAGCTGGCAATTGCGGTTAGTAGCTGACTTTTGGCATCTTCCGGATAGCGGAGGTGAAGTTCGGGAAGATGAACTCTCGGCATGGCGACCGCTGCTGTTTTTGTGTCGCAGAGAAGCGGCAAAATTGGGTGAAAGTAGGGGGTGACAGTCAGCTCAATCTTCCCTTCGGCGTGAAGTTTTCTGTAAAGAGGGATAATTGCGGCCAATATTTTGCGATGGACAGCAAAAAGAAGCGCCTTGTCTTCAGCCGTGTAGTTGCGCCCTTGAGCGACAAGCGCCTGCAATTCCGGATATCTTCTCCTTGCAGCTTCACCGGTCCAGGCCAGGAAAAAACAGACCTGCAGATCGAGGATATCCTGTTCTCTGAACTGCCGCAGGAGTCTGGCGGTATCTTCTTCCGGGCTATTGCCGGCGAGTTGAAAAAGCTCTGCATATCTTCGGTTCGGCTCAATCAACCGCTGCCGGTTGGCAGCGAAGAAATTGTTGATGACAAAGAGGCGTTCCTTTTCACCCATCTGCGCCGGATCCATTTGGCCATGGATCAGAAAGGGATCGATGGCAGTACCGGCAGCATAGTCCTCAATCTGCTCCAGCAAAGAAGGGACGAAATTGAACACCGCCCGGGCACCGTCAACTTCATCGACGATGGCCGCCATGTCGTAATAGTCCTTGACCGCATGGAGATATGTCCAGGGGAGGATGTACTCGCTGCTGACCGGATCCTTGTACTGCGGCTGATGCATATGCCACATCAGAATCACTGAAAGAGGTTTTTTCATTTATTTGTTACATACTCCTGACTATTGATTCCCCAGTTCCTTCTTCCAGTTCTCTACCTTACCTCGATATTCATCTATAAGCTTTTGTGCAACTTTCTGCTCCCTTGCTTCTGCAGTCAGATGGATGAAAGAGCGATACTGATCGGGTAAAAGGAGCAGCCAGTCATCACCAAAAGAAACCTTGATACCATCGATGAAAGTCGCATCCTTGTCAAGGCTGTCTTCACTCATCTTTCTCATTACCCCACCCTTCATCTCCCAGGCGCAGGGAATTTTAGCTTGCAGGAACGCTCTGTTGGTTACTCCGGTAAACACTTTGGATAGAGGAGTTTCTGCCGCGGCAACAAGCTCCAGAATACGGGCGAGAGCGAACATGCCGTCGAATGCCGGTTGAAATCCCGGGAAGGAGATCTGGCCGTTCATGGAGCCGACCATGATGGTTTCTGAAGAGAGCGTCGTTTCAATCATCGCCCGTTCGCCACCCTTGGTCCTTATGACCCGGCAGCGTTTTTCCGCAGCAAGCTGTTCAATAACCGATGGGGCGGAGATGGGAACCGCTATGGTGCCGCGATCAGCAGATTTAAGCAGCAGAGAGACGACCAGGGGTAAAAACTCTGCCGGTTCATATATTTTACCGCTATCGTCAATCAGGGTGATCTGTTCGGCATCAGGATCAAGCCAGAAGCCTGCTGAAGCTTCGAGGGTTGTCACTATTTTGGCAAGCCGCTGCAGATCGTCAGGCTTTTCCTCAGCCACTCTGGCGCCCCGTTCTTCATCCACGTATGCATTCAGGCTGATAACTTCACAGCCGATATCATTCAGAAGCGTCGGCAACAGCTGTCCTGCCGGAGAGAAGTTGAAGTCAATAACGACCTTCAGCTTCCGTTTGCGGAGCAGATTTTTGTTTATTGTCCTTAAAAAACCTTCCCGATAGAAGTCCACAACCTGCGGCAGTTCGGTGATGCCGCCCGGTTCCCGATGATGAGCGCGTCTGAAGTTTTCCTTGAAGAAAATCCTTTCAACATTTTTCCCCATGGAGCCGGAAAAATTCAGCCCGTCGGTATCCAGAAAAACAATCTCTGTGACTGCCGGGTCATCAACCGACTGCCTGAAGTAAACACCGCCGACCTCGCCGTAAGTGTTCAGTTTGTAACGCATCAGCGGAATAGGGATCATCTTGATGTCACGGACATTGACGCCGGCAGAGAGAATGCCACCGAGGAAACTTCTTTTGAGCATCCTGGATGAAAGGGCAGCGTCACGGCCGGCGAGAACAAAACTCCCTTTGCCAAGAGATGTCCCGTAAGCGCAGCCAAGTTTTGCGACGAACTCAGGGGTAAGTTCGACATTGGTAAGCCCCTTGACAGTAGCCCCTTCAAAGAGCAGTTTTTTCCATTTCTCTCCCCAGATAAGATTGGAAGTGACCGTCGCGCCGGCTTCAATGACTTTGCGCGGCCATATTTTCACATCCCGTTTGATGTAGGCTTCTTCTCCAATTGACGTATGCTCGGCAATGATAGCCCCTTCTTCAATCACAACCCCCTGGGCAGCACGCACATTGTTGCAGATGACGCTGTCAGTTATTCTTGTCCCTTTCTTGATGTAGACATTATCCCATATCACGCAGCGGGAAAGCCGTACGCCGTCTTCGATCGTACAGTTCCTGCCGATTACACTGTCTTTTATCTGCGGGAATCCAATGATCTGTGAGTTGTCGCCCACAACAACCATTCCTGCGAGAGTTGCCGGATTATCCAGCTTGACATCAGCGCCGAGCCTGACATCCTTATCAGCAAAATCCTGACTTAATTCGTCTATCTTTACGCTGACACGCTTCTTGAAAATATCGTGATGAGCCTCCCGGTATGAATCGGTATTGCCAATATCCCGCCAGTACCCCTTTGCCGACACTCCGAAAAGAGGCTCCTTTTTTTCCAGGAGCAGGGGGAAGAGATCCTGGGAAAAGTCGAAATTTTCACCGGCAGGGATATATCTAAGTATTTCCGGTTCAAGGACGTAAATTCCGGTATTGATTGTATCGGAGATAACTTCGCC
This sequence comes from uncultured delta proteobacterium, assembly GCA_963810975.1. Lineage (GTDB taxonomy): Bacteria > Desulfobacterota > Desulfuromonadia > Geobacterales > DSM-12255 > VEOV01. Next base: position 41,497 of record CAWEPN010000001.1, read on the forward strand.
CCAGCCCGGCTTTTCCAGAAACTGGGTTATTCGTTTTTCCTTATCTGTTATGACAACTCCAAACTGCAGCGGATCTTTTACTGAAGTGAGCGTTATGGTGGCTTTAGCGCTCTTCTCCTCATGGAATTTTATGATTTTTCCCAAATTAAAGTCTGTAAGAAGATCACCGCTGATGATAATGAACCGTTCGTCAAGAAACTTTTCAGCAGATTTGACCGCGCCGGCAGTCCCCATATCTTCAAGAGGGGTGACGTAGGTGATTTTCACTCCGAACTCTGAACCATCACGAAAAAAGTTCTTGATCACCAAAGGCTGATGATAGAGGAGCAACACCAGGTCGGTTATTCCATGGCTTTTCAGTAGCTCGACAATGTGCAGCATGATAGGGCGGTTCATCAGCGGGATCATCGGTTTCGGGAGGCTGCTGGTAAGCGGCTGGATCCGGGTGCCGAACCCGCCGGCCATAATAACGGCTTTCATCGGTTATACCTCCGTTGACTGCTGGCTTCAGCGTAATTTTTTTCTCTCTATCAATCGTTTTATCTCGTCCTTCAACTCCTGCATGTCACTGGACTTGACAACATAGCTGTCCGCCAGCCAGGCTGAAAAATCGTCCTTGTAGCAAGAGAAGGCGGTGGAAAGTATCACAGCCATGTCGTTACGCTCCTTGACGAGATTCTGGAGAAGATCCAGCCCGCTCTCGTTCTTAAGCTTTATATCGAGAAGCACAACTGAATAGCTGTTCCCTTTGAGAAGATCCAGAGCTTCGGCAATAGTTCCTGCCGTATCAACTTCGTAGCCTTCGTCCATAAGCTCCTGCGAGTAAAGCAGTCTTATGTTTGCCTCATCGTCAACTATCAGTATCCGGTTCATATCTCAAACTCCTCCCTCTGGTTTGCAACAGAGCTGGTCTCTGCCCGACAGCCGCCAAGTATAATGCAATACCTCGTACCACCCTCCTGGCTGTCTTCAATGGTAAATGAACTTCCATGCCGTTCCAGTATAATCCTGCAAAGCGGCAGTGCAACCCCCTGCCCGAGCTTTTCTGTATTCATAAAGGGTGTCATAAGAGCATTTTTCATATCGGCCGTAAGTGGCATCCCGTTGACGCTTACGCAGAGAAGTAGCCTGCTGTTGTCCAGACAGGTACTGATTGCAATCCGGTCAACAGTAGCCTGACTCTCGGCAATATGGTTCATAATCGTTTTCAGGCAGTAGGAGATCTGTTTGTGATCGAGCCATACCGGTGGGAGCTCGGGATCAAGGTCAAGGTCGATAGTAATATGCAGCTTGGCAAGCCTGCTTTGCATCTCTGCGGTTACCGCTCGCGCCAGTTGGTTAAGATCCCAGCAATCCATGGCCGGGTGCACAGAATCTGAATAGTTGATTACTTCCTCAAGCACTTCGTCCAGATGTTTTGCTTCATTAAGTATGAATTCAAGATACTCCTTCTTCTTCTCCATATTATCGCTTTTGAGCAGGGAACGGGCGTAGCCGCCGATCGCCGCCAGCGGGTTACGAATCGAATGGGCGATGCTTGATGTGATATTGCCGACAACAGCCATCTTCTCCATCTTTACAATCAACTCTTGCTGTTCCTGAAGTTTTCGATTCGTCTTAACCTGTTTTTCAACCTCAAGCTGCAGCTTTTCATAAAGAGATGCTCTCTCTATGGCAAAGGCAACAGGAAAGGCAAAAGTCTGCAGTGACTCAATATCCCGTGGCGAGATTGGCTTGTTGGTGACGAAATTGTCGGTAAGCAGAATGCCAATGCCTCTGTTGCGAGAAATGAGCGGCGTGATAAGAAAGCGTTCAACCCCGAGAGTCGTGGCAATTTGCGCATCAATATCAGGGCTGTTGGAGGTACTTTCAACCAGAACAGGCCGTCTCTCCTTGAGAGCCCGATTGAAGATATGGCCTTTTTCTTCGCGGGAGACGGTCAATTTCTCCAGGATATCTTGAAACTTGGTTTTCTCGTCTGAGAACTTCGTCCGGTAAAATTGTCTCGATAGCTCTTTAAGGGAGAAGTTGCTTCTGTCAACTTCATCCCATATCTGCCATGCCTCCTCATAGTTTTTTGGGCCAACGCCAAGGTAGCCGACCAGTTTATTCGCTTCATGGTCTGCCATGAGAAGAAAGGCCCTGTTCATGCCAAAACCTTTGCCTGAGGTAATTGCAGTCATCGCGACTGATAACACTTCGTCAAGCTCCAGGGATGTCTGTAAAATCGTACTTAATTCGTGGAGAAACTTGATCTCTCTGCTTTTACTTGAGAGGAAAGAGGATAGTGATTGCAAATATCCTTTCTGTTCCTTGTACTCGTCCCGGAGAATGTTGATAATCATCTGAAACGGGTCGTCTTTGGAAAGACTGTCGAGGTCCCTTTGGAAAAGCTGACAGTCGATACACTTTTCAACTAAACGTTTTCGAGGGGAAGCATAGAGATACTCCTCACCCTCCTGAATGTTAGGACATTCCAGCGGATTTTGCGCCGGATTGAACCAGCAGCATTCGTAAGCCATTATCGTCTCCGGAGCAGAATGTAAATCATGGACGCAAAATGAGCCGCGTTTCATCAAGTATAGCAGTCACTTTCGAGATTTCAATAGTATGCGAGAAAGCTCGCTCAGGGGGGGATTATAAACCGCAGGGAGTCAGTGGAAGCTGTCGGGCGAAAGGTAATCGGAGAATTTTGAGAAAAAGGAGAAAGTGGTGCCGAACGATGTTTGGAAGCCTGAACTGATAAACTATTCGGCAACTACAAAAATTGCTGTCAGCTGACCTGGAAAAAGGGAAAGCTCGGTCAAATCCCCAACAGCTCGATGATCCTGGAGAGCTCGTCTTTTCCGCTGAAGCTGATCGCTATCTTTCCGCACCTGCCACCTGATTTGATTTCGACCTTAGTCTGGAATTTTTTCTTGAGCAGTTCGACAAGTTCGATGACTTCTCTCGTTTCCCCTTTTGGTTTTCTGGGTGGCGGGTTTTTAAGCCGTTTTACAAGAGCTTCTGCTCCGCGGACACTGAGATGTTTTTTGATTATCTCTTCACGTGCCTTACGGAGAAGTTCAGGTTGGTCAAGAGCAAGCAGTGCCCTGGCATGCCCCATCGAAAGGCGCTCATCGATGAGGTCTCTTTGGATCTCTTCCGGAAGCTTCAGAAGTCTGAGGGAGTTAGCCACCGTCGAACGATCCTTGCCGACTCTTTTCGCCATCTCTTCCTGGGAAAGATCGATCTTCTCCATCAGAGCGCGGTAGGCATGAGCCTCTTCTATCGCGTTAAGATCCTCACGCTGAATGTTTTCTATCAGCGCCATTTCGAGCGCCGTATTCTCGGAAACATCCTGGATAACTACCGGCACTTCATGCAGGCCCGCTTTTTGGGCAGCACGCCAGCGACGTTCACCGGCAATTATCTCATAATGATTACTCTTTCTGATAACAACAAGAGGTTGTATAACCCCTTTTTCCCTTATGGAGGCTGCCAGCTCTTCGAGTTTATCGGTTGTAAATGTCTTTCTTGGTTGCGCCCTGTTAGGCTTTATATCTTCAATCGGACAGATAAAATAGCTTGTCTGCTCCTTCTCCACCACCGGAAGAAGCGCCCCCATCCCTTTGCCAAGCCCTGTTTTCTTAACCATTTACCCCTCCACGCTGCAACAGCTCTTTGGCAAGCTCAAGATATGCGGCGGCCCCGCGAGACGTTATATCATAAAGTATTATCGGCTTTCCATGACTCGGTGCTTCGGAAAGCCTTACATTACGAGGGATAACGGTTTTGAACACCTTGTCGCCAAAATGCGTCCGCACCTCATCTGCCACCTGTCTGGAGAGGTTGTTTCTGCTGTCAAACATTGTCAAAAGGATACCTTCGATCTGCAGAGATGGGTTCAAACCTTTCTGAATAAGCTTGATAGTGCGGACGATCTGTAAAGACCTTCCATGGCGTAAAACTCGGTCTGCAGCGGAACTAGAACGCTATCGGCAGCAGTCATTGCATTTATTGTCAGCAGCCCAAGTGATGGCGGGCAGTCAATGATTACATAATCGTACCGGGCTTTGAGTGGGTGAAGAATTTTTTTCAGCTTGTTTTCTCTGTCAGTAAGTTCTACAAGTTCAAGTTCCGCACCGGCAAGATCAGGAGTCGCCGGGATGAGGTGCAGCGACTTGAGTTCAGTTCCAGAAGTATTCCTGCAGGATCTTCCTCATTTATAATCAGGTCATAGACGCTGCTTTTGAGACTGCTCTTATCTATGCCGACACCGCTGGTGGCGTTACCCTGAGGATCAATATCAACAAGTAGAACTCTTTTTTCTGCAGCAGCAAGTGAGGCAGCGAGGTTCACTGAAGTTGTGGTCTTACCGACGCCACCCTTCTGATTAGCTATGCAGATGATTCGGACCATTGCGGAAGTTCCTCTTTACTATTAATACCCAATGACATGGCAAGGGATTGAAGACTCACATAAATACAAGCAGCTGAAAAGTTTTTTCAGGGTGGCCGGCATAAAGTGTTTTAAATGTACAAGAGGGTGATCAGCGGAAAGAGTTATTTATTCGGAGTGTAATCGACGAGACTGAACCCGTATTTTGGGTGTTGGGAAGCGTGGCTGTTCGGGTAAAGAGTAAAAAGCCATCCATTAAAAAGCACCCGGCCATTTTCAGTTATCTGCACCTGAACAGCAGGATTTTTTAGGGGAATTTGAACTTGAAGTCAGGGTAATCCACATCCATTTATAAAATGAGGAAGGAAGTTTTCAGCTTTAATAGTAAGGTTTGTACCATTAATCTTCATGGTCTTACCTACTTCTATAACTACAAACCCTTCTTTGTTAGTCTCCTTGTCCATGATACTGATCTTCACCGATTTCCATTTACCTTTTTCGCTGTAGGACATCACTTCCGTCTCTTGCCTTATCGCCGTGTTCTGTGCCGGCGTAGTCTTTGTGGGGAAATTTTTCAGGGGTCTCTCTTTTGTTGCAGCCTGAATATAAGAGTAGAAATGCCTATCAGCACCCTAACTATTAACCGCATCTGCCTTTGTACCATAGTACTCCTTGAAATAAATGGCGGAGAGAGAGGGATTCGAACCCTCGATACCGGTTTCCCAGTATACTCGCTTAGCAGG
>CAWEPN010000002.1:0-18522 GCA_963810975.1 uncultured delta proteobacterium
TCTTTGTGGCTAAAGCCAGCTGCCTCACTACACTTTCCGGACTAAGGGCCTGCCAGGAAATAACTGTTACATCTTGCATCTCATCTTCGGGCCATATTTTGACCGGTCTTCAATCGCCAAATCCTCAGCGTAGCCATGCTACGCCTGCGGTTTGGCTCAATCAGTCCGGCCAAATCTGACCCAAATCTGAGCGCCATATTGTTACACTTATTTCCTGACAGACCCTAACAGATCAAATGCCGGGGGACACCCGCTCAAGGAAGCTCTTCACCTGCGGGGTAAATGTTTCGTGCTCCAGCAAAAAGGCATCATGGCCATAAGGGGAAGGGATAAGATGATACTCCACATCTTTACCAAGCTCTTCAAGCACCCTGACCATCTCTTCAGTGTAATGCGGTGGATAGAGCCAGTCTGAAGTGAAGGCGAAGAGTTGCACCGGCGACTGGATCTGCTCCATAGCTTCCTGAAGGGATTCATAGCCGAGAGATACATCGTAAAGATCGAGCGCTTTTGCCAGATAGAGAAAGGAATTTGCGTCAAAACGGTCAACAAAGTTATAGCCGTTGTAGTTCAGATACCGTTCTATTTCGAATTTGCCAAAGAAATCGAAAAAGCCGTCCTTGACCGCATAGCGTCGGCCAAATTTTGCTTGCATCGATTCATCAGAAAGAAAAGCTATATGGCCAATGCCACGAGCCAGAGCAAGACCGTCTTTCGGGTTTTTACGATATTCACCCTTCTTCCAGTCAGGATCGTTAAATATCGCCCATCTGGCAACCGCATTCAGACTTATTGCCTGCGGTGAAGGAGCCGGTGTTGTGGCAAGCGCAATGATCGACGCAACCCTGTCCGGGAACTGTGTCCCCCACTCCAGAGCTTGCATCCCGCCCATACTGCCGCCAAGCACGCTAACAAGCTTTTTTATGCCAAGATGATCCAGAAGGAGCGTTTGAGCTTGCACCATATCCCGCACGGTGATAACCGGGAAGGTGAGATTGTAGCGCTTGCCTGTTTTCGGGTTGATTGAGGCCGGACCGGTAGAACCATAACAGGAACCGATTACATTCGGACAGATTATGAAGTAACGATCAGTGTCCAGCAATCGGCCAGGGCCGACAATTGCGTCCCACCAACCGACTTTGGGATCATCTACAGAGCTCTTCCCGGCAAGATGCGCATTCCCTGTCCAGGCATGGGCAACCAGAATCGCATTGGTCGCATCGGCATTAAGAGTTCCGTAGGTCTCGTAGACCTGTGTCAGCGGCTTGAGTATCCGACCGCTCTCCAGGCGAAGATCTATGTCGAGCGTAAGGCTCTGCTCTGTTACCACTCCGACAGACATTAAAAAAGCCCCTATTCATGATGAGAAGGGGCTTGGCGACGGTTAGTCAAGGCTCCCATCTCATCTTTGCCAAAAGGCAGGATTTAGCACCTGTCGCCCCCTTTTCAAGGAGACCGGTTGCTGTGGCTTCGTCGGGCCTTTCCCTCCACCACTCTAGATAAGACGGCTATTCAATTATGACGGAGGATAATGGAATAAGCTAATAATTGTCAATGAAATTGTCCTTTAAACGTGCTATGTAAGAGGAATGAAGAAGAAAAAAGAGAACCTGCCAAAACCTAAAGAGTTTGCGAACACCGTATTTTCTGCGCTTAAAGATGTGCAGATGAAACCGTCTGAACCTTTGCCAATCAAACCGAAAGTGCCTCCTGTTAAAAAGGCTAATGATCCAGATGATATGGCTCTCTTCATGCTTGCCATGTCTGATGTTGAGCAACTGGGGACAAAGACGGCTAAAGCGTCAACTGAGAAGCCGGCACTGCCTGTCAAAGCAGTCATCAGGAAAATCGAGGAGGGTGAACAGAGACTCTTTCTTGATGCGATCAACGGACTTAAGTTGGACGTAAAATTCCATGAAGAAAATCATGCTGAAACATTGCAGACAAAACCCGCTGCGAGTAGTCGCATTAAGCAGTTACGGCGCGGCACGATTCTGATTGATTACGAACTTGACCTGCACGGTCTGACTAAAGATGAAGCGCTCGATGCGCTGAACTCCTTTATAAAAGGAGCCTACCGGCGGAAACAGAAGGCGGTTCTAGTTATTACAGGAAGGGGCAACCATTCTCCTGAAGAGCCTGTCCTGAAAAAAGCAGTGGACAAATGGCTGCGCGAAGACGGGAAAGAGATGGTCGTTGAATTTTTACCGGCTCCCAGGCAGATGGGGGGCGACGGCGCAATTGTTGTTTTTCTCAGACAGGAGCAAGAAACTCTGTAATCGCCCGATTGACAACTTCCGCTTGTTCCAGCATGACCATATGGCCTGCGGCGGGGATTATGCAGAGAGTTGCATCGTGAAGTCCCGTAGCAAGTTTCTCACTTTCATGAACAGGGATCGCCAAGTCCTCTTCAGCTCCGATTACCAGTGAGCGCACCCTGATCTCACCAAGCATGTCACTATAGTCTGGCCGGTCACGCATCGCCATCAATCCGCAGACCAGTCCCTCGGGAGAAGCCGCTTCCATAATTTCATGCACCTGCAAGACCATATCCGGGTTCCGGATAACTGCACCAGGAGCAAACAGGATCCTGTCGAACGCATCTGCCGCGACTTTTGACCCCGACTTCACAATTTCTTCAGCGAGAGCAGTTCTTCTTGATCGACCTTCCGCGTCGTCGGCTCCAGCCTTGGTAACCATAAAACAGGCAGCATTCACCCTTTCCGGATAACGTTCCAGCAGGTTTAGAAGAACATAGCCCCCCATTGACATACCGCAGACCGCCGCTGTCTCAATCCCCAGGTGATCCATGAGCATGATGGTGTCATCGGCATAAATATCCATGGAACAAGGGATATCATATGGCGCGCTTTTCCCGAATCCACGCAGGTCAGGGGCAACAAGCCTGAACTTTCCGGCAAGCCCGGCCAGTTGCTGGCACCAGACACTTCCCGAAAGAGGGAACCCATGAATAAGAACCAGCGCCGGACCACTGCCTGCCTCTTCATAATAAAGTGAGCCTGTTGCTGACTGAAGCTCTGTCATGCAATCCCCGCCAGGCTAAGCCGCGGATATTCATATCCATTATAAATAAAATCAAGCAGGATCATTCTGGCTCCTTGTCCACAGAAATCCGTATAATTTCAGCAATTGTATAACGATCACTTATCCGGAAACGCTCATCGTCATTATTTACGATAAACACCGCGTTGATTGCAACAAGTGCGCTGTTGAGTGTCTCCAGATTTATAACCGCACTCCCTGGCAATGATTCGACAGCCCTGAAATTTTCAGGGCAGCAGTCAACGACTCTGCCTCCGTCAGTTTCAGTCACAAGTGGTAATCCGTGGGTACGGCAGATAACCGGCCTGCTGTGGTAAATCGTGCAGCAGTCATTGAGGAGAAGTGGGCATGAGCCGCTTTCTTCCCACTGAAGGCGCCCTGAAAGGATCGCTTTTATTTCATCAGGCAGGTTTTTGACAGCCATGACAAGATTGGCAGTTTCAACCGGGAAAAGCGACAGATGTCGGCAACAGCCGCTACATCCCGCTCGACAGGTTATCTGCTCTGAAAACTGCTCCGTTATCTTCCCGCAGAGCTGATCTACGCGACTTAACAGTGAAAGATAGTTTGCAAGATTCTCTTTCGGCTGGCTTTCAGACATATGTGCAGATTAGCCCGAAACCATACAGTAAAGCAACAGATTTGCAGCCAGAAATGCTTTGACAACAGCATGCCCGTTAGCCTAGTATTGCCCAGAACAAGCGAGGTTAGAGCCATGGAGTCAGTACTTGCCCTTATCGGCGATGATCTGAAAAGCGTCGAAAGGCAATTTAAAAAAGATCTCGAATCAGATGTCCCGCTGATCCGGAAAGTTGGCGAATATGTCCTCTCCAGCGGTGGCAAAAGGATTCGCCCGGCGCTTTTACTTCTTGCTGCCAGGCTCATGAATTACAACGGGGAGCGTCATGTCCCTCTTGCCAGTGTTGTTGAGTTTATTCATACTGCCACCCTCCTCCATGACGATGTTGTCGACAGCGCCAATTTGCGAAGGGGTCTGGCTTCAGCAAACACCCTCTGGGGGAACGAAGCCTCTGTTCTTGTCGGCGACTTTCTTTTCTCGAAATCCTTCTCACTTATGGTCGCTAATGGTGACCTCAACATTTTGCGCGTTCTGGCAGATGCAACCACTCAGATTGCCGAAGGTGAAGTTCTCCAGCTGATCTGCACCAGTGATGTCGACATCACTGAGGAGCGCTTCATAAAAGTTGTTGTCTGCAAGACAGCGGTTCTGCTTGCCGCCGCCTGTCAGGCAGGCGCTATCCTGGGCAACGCTTCGCCAGAGCAGGAGGCGGCCCTGGCAGCCTTTGGCATGGATCTCGGTATCGCCTTCCAGCTTATGGATGACACCCTTGATTATGTAGCTGATGAAAAAGAGTTCGGCAAAAACATCGGTCACGATCTTGAAGAGGGGAAGATCACCCTCCCTCTTATTGAAGCCTTGCGACTCTGCTCTGAAGATGAGCGTGAACTTGTCAGTGAGATTGTTACCAAGGAAGAGTTAAACCGTGATGATTTTGACCAGGTTTTTGAGATCGTCACCAGGTTTGGCGGCATAGAGTACACCATAAACAAGGCCAGGAATTATATTACTTCAGCCAAGTCACATCTTGGAATTTTTGACGACTCACCCATACGCGCTGCGCTTTACAAGCTGGCCGACTATGTGGTGACAAGGGGGCGATAGTTACTATGAAAAAAATTGTGCTTGTTATTCTCCTGCTGGCAGCAGCACTTATGCCTGCCTGTAGCAAAGAAAAGTCGCCGGCAAAAACAGCGGCTGTGCCTGCATCAAAGGCTGTTGAGGGGGGAGTAGCCCCTGATTTTACCATCAAAGATCTTGATGGCAAAGACGTAACCCTTTCATCCCTCAAGGGCTCCGTCGTCCTGGTAAACTTCTGGGCCACCTGGTGTCCCCCTTGCAAGGAAGAGATCCCCTCCATGATAAAACTGAACAAGGCAATGTCTGGAAAAGCGTTCAGGATGCTCGCCATCTCAGTCGATGAAGGCGGCAAGGGAGACGTCGACAAATTCTTTAAGGGAAACAAGGACCTGCCAGTCTACCTGGATCCAGATACCAAAACATCACAACTTTACGGCACAACCGGGGTACCTGAAACCTTCATCCTGGACAAACAGGGGATTATCCAGAAGAAAATTGTTGGCGGAATGGACTGGAGTGCCCCTGATGTTATCGCCTACATGGATGAACTCCTGAAAAAATAAATGGGATCAGAAGACATATCATTACTCGGCGCTTTTGCGGCAGGCATTCTCTCCTTTCTTTCTCCTTGCGTTCTGCCGCTTGTCCCCTCTTTTCTGACTTATCTCACCGGTCTTACCTTTGCCGACCTTCAGGCTGAACATCCGGACCCACCTTGTCCGTAAACGGCTGATAATCCACTCGCTGCTCTTTATCAGCGGCTTTACACTCGTCTTTGTCATACTAGGGGCGTCGGCAACTTTTCTCGGCAGCTTCATGCGCGAAAATATGCAGATCATGAGAAAGATTGGCGCAATTCTTATAATTCTCTTCGGTCTCCATGTCTGCGGGTTTCTGCCGATAAATCTGTTGCTCGGCGAAAAACGGGTAAATATCCGTAACAAACCAGCCGGCTATTTCGGTAGCGTTCTGGTAGGAGTTACCTTTGCTGCCGGCTGGACACCCTGCATCGGGCCGATTCTTGCCTCGATACTCATGGTTGCAGCCGCAGAAAGCACCGTACTATCGTGGCATCATTCTCCTTCTCGTTTACTCTCTCGGCCTTGGGATTCCATTCTTTCTCTCTGCACTGGCAATTCACCGTTTCCTCAACCTCTTCAACCACTTCAAAAAATATATCCGTCTCTTTGAGATTATAACCGGCATTTTCCTGATCATCGTCGGCATCCTGATCTTTTTTGACAGAATGACAATGCTGCAGAGATATTTCAGCTTCAGACTTTGATATTTGGCGCAACAATGCTGACTGACGTAATCTAGTCAGTTTCCATTCGGGAAACTCCGGATGAGAAACTGGCAGTTTCCGGATTGGAAAGCGGGGATTTTTTGTTCTGGCAAGGAAATCGAGATATTGCGCGGAGGCGTACGTCTGTACGCCGCACAAACAAGACCGAAGATTGACGCCGAGGCGAAAAAGCACCCTTTCGACGGAAGCGTCACAGTCAGTAATATAGGAGGTTTAAAATGGAGATAAAAGATACTTTTTTCTTGATGCTAAAGATTCGGTACTGGTGGTTATCGATGTGCAGGAAAAACTCTGCCGGGCAATGGATGAAAAGGTGCTGCGGCATCTGGTTACCAATGCAGGGATTCTGATGGATGCAGCGGCTGAGCTGAAGATTCCGGTGGTGGCAACCGAACAGTATGTCAAGGGACTTGGGGAACGCTGCCGGAGCTGAAGCAACAGGTTTACCGCACCCGCGCTCGGAGAAGATGACATTCAGCTGCTGTGGTGATCCGGCTTTCGTAGAAAAGCTGGGGGGCTCGGCAAAAAGCAGGTGATCATCGTCGGCATGGAGTGCCATGTCTGCGTGCTGCAGACAGTGCTGGAACTGCTAGGCGCCGGGTTCATCGTGCATCTGGTCCGCGATGCGGTCATGAGCCGCCGCAAGGATAACTGGCTGGTGGGACTGGAGATGGCCAGGGATGCCGGGGCAGTGATTACCTCCACCGAAGCGGCGCTGTTCCAGCTGCTGAAGGTGGCGGGAACTGACGAGTTCAGGAAACTGTCGAAACTGGTGCGGTAACGCAGGTGGATAGGCTGAAGGCTGAAGGTTTAATTACTTCAGCCTTCTACCTTCAGCCTTCAGTCTTAAATCCTACTCCTTCTTTTCAAAACCACCCTTTTCCTGGCACTGGGGACACTTCTGCGGCTTGCAACGCCCTTCTTTGCTGAATCCACACGACTTACACTGCCACTCTGCCATATTCACTCCTCCTCACTTGAATGTTTCCAGCTTTATCTCCTGCACCGGTCCGACAGTCGCAAGCGGCTGGTCAAATTTCTTGTCGTCACCCACAACCAGGATGGTCAGTGCTTCGGGGTGAAGATACTTTTTAGCTGCTCGCAGGACGTCCTCCCTTGAAACTTTGGCGATATTCTCCCGAAAGTTTTCCAGATAGCCCGCCGGAAAGTCGTAGTAGTCGAGTCGTGCCTGCTGGGTGACGATGGAGTCGGCGCGGGCAAAACCGAAGATGAAGGAGTTGATGATCGACTCTTTCGCCTGATTGAGTTCCTCTTCGCTGACCAGCTCCTTTGTCATTCCGGTGATGATGTCATTTATCAGGGTGATTACTTCGACTGTTGACCCAGCTTTCGTCTCGGTCTGAGCCTGGAAGATGCCGGGAAAACGTCTGCCGATGTCGTAGCGGCTGCCGGCATAATAGGCCAGCCCGCTGGTCGGAGCGAATCTGCTGCATCAGCCGGGAGGTGAAGCCGCCGCCAAGGATATAGTCCATGACCCTGACTGCATACTGATCCGGATTGTTCTTCTCCAGGCCGAGATGGCCCATCCTGATTACTGACTGGCTGACCTGTTTTTTAGCCAGGAGCACCTGTTTGCCACTGTTCATTTCAGGTGTTCCTATAACCGGCAGCTTCGGCTCTGCCGGCTGCCAGTCGCCAAACAGCTGTTCCAGCTTCGTCAGCAGTTCCTTCCGGTTGAAATCGCCGCTAACGGCAAGAATTATCCCTTTCGGGGTATAGTATTTTCTATGCAGGTCAATTATGGCCTGCCGGTTGATCAGATTCACCGACTCGATGGTTGCAACCCGGCCGAGCGGATGATTTTCGTAAATCGCTCGTTTGAACTCCCGCCCGGCAATCTCTTTGGGATCGTCATTCTGGCGGCGAATCGCATCAATGGCGCTGTTTTTGGCCAGATCTAACCGTGACTGCTCAAAGCCCGGCTTCATCAGCACGTCAGCATAAAGCTCAAGGGTGCGATTCAGATTCTTTGTCAGGGTGCTCATGGAGAGGCTTCCCATATCCTCGCCGATGCCCGACTCTATCGCTGAAGCCATGAACTCAAGCTCTGCATCAAGAGCATCAGGCTTGAGTGACTCAGTGCCGCCGCTCCTGACCAGTTCACCGGTGAGCCCGGCCAGAGCGGTCATTTCCGGCGGATCGTAGATGCTGCCTGCGGAAATGAGCGCGGTCATATTGACAATCGGCAGCTCGTGATCTTCCAGCAGATAGACCCTCATGCCGTTTTTCAGGGTTACCTGGTCACTTTTGGGAATCGAAAATTTGAGCGGCGCAAAAGTGAGCGTGCGCGGGTCGGCTGCTTTCGGCATAGTCGAACAGCCGGCCAGCAGCAACAACAGTGTCAGAATGGAAAAGAACAGGTCTCTGCGCCTCATTTTCCTGTTACCTCCTGCTTGGTGATGAAGCCGACAATCCTGTTCTCTTTTTTCAGATATTTTTTAGCCACTCTCTGGATATCCTCCGGCGTAACCCCGGCAACGGCCTGCCTGTGTTCTATCAGGTAGCGCCAGCTCCCGGCTATCGCCTCATATTCACTCAGATTTCTTGCCAGTCCGCCAATTGAGGCCATCTGCCGCGCCTCTTCATACTCAAGCTTGTTCATAATCTGCTGCAGCTCATGCTCGGTCACAGGTTCGTTTTTGAGTTTTTCCAGCTCCGCGTAAACTGCCTCTTCAGCCTCTTTGACCGTATGCGGTTCACGGGGCGTTGCCGAAATTATGAAGAGATTGGGGTATCTGTGCCCGGGAGCCGAAAAAGCGCCGATGTCGGTGACCAGCTGCATTTCGACGACCAGTTTTTTGTGCAGGCGCGATGTCCTGCCATCGGCCAGGATCATGTTGATGACGTCAAAAACAAGGTCATCCTTATGGGGGAGGGTCGGCTTATGAAAACCGATCATCAGTTCAGCGCCGGCATCACCGACGATCTCTATCCGCTTCTCCCCCTGCTGCAGCGGCTCTTCAACCGCAACCGGCGGCACTGGCGTACCGGGCGGGATATGTCCGAAATAGCGCTCGACAAGCTCGATCGTCTTTTTCGTGTCAATATCACCGACTATGGCAATGATGGCATTATTCGGCGCATAGTAGCGCTTCAGGAAATCTTCAGCTTTAGTGCGAGTCAGGTTCTCAATATCCGACATCCAGCCGATTATCGGCTGCCCCACCGGGTGGGCATTGAACGAGCTTGCCAGAAAGGTCTCCCAGAGTTTCCCTTCGGGCTCTGCTTCGTAGGAGCGGCGGCGCTCCTCCATGACCACAGCCCGCTCGGTATAGAACTCACGCAGCACCGCATTCTGCATCCGGTCCGACTCTATGGCCGCCCAGAGCTCCAGCTTGTTGGAAGGGAGGCTGATGAGATAGGTTGTGCCGTCCTTGCTGGTATAGGCGTTGTAGTTAGATCCACCGTTACGGTTATAGATCTGGGCAAATTCTTCTTTGATGACATAGCTGCCCGCCTCTTTCTCAAGAGCAGCAAGTTCCTTTTCGAGAGAAGCTATCCGGGCAGAATCTCCTTTTTCCCTTTTTGCTTTTTCAAGCAGCAGCTGCTGGGCAACGACCTCAATCTTGTCGAGCAGAATCTTTTCAGCCGCATAATCAGTTGTCCCCAGGGTCTTCGTACCCTTGAAAAGCATATGCTCAAGCAGATGGGCAATGCCCCGCTCGTCGCTCCTCTCATCGACAGCTGCCGACTTTGAAACGGATCCATGCCGCCACAGTCGGCGAGGTATGCCGCTCCACCAGCAGAAGTTTCATGCCATTTGCAAGAGTGTGCTCCTGCACCCGTTCTGCCAGACCCCCTGCAAACGATGGGGATATGGTCAGACACAGGCACAGTGCAAGCAGTAGTCGCAATAAACTACAGTTCATCGGTTTGCTCCTGTCGTAATGAAATTCATTTCTGCCGGATTGTAGCTCAGCATGTACCAGTATGTAAATCATTTGGTGACACTGCCAGGATGACCGGCAATCCAGAGTAAACATGATGTATGAATCCTGAGTGGAGTTCACCCTGCAGACAATAAGCGCCGCAGAGTGCGCGGAAACAATGGAACCAGTGAAGATTATGCCTGGGTTGTCAATGCCTGCAGTGGGCCTTCGGAAGACAAATAAAAGTTTAAGCGAATAAATTTTCTCGAAGCCATGCAAATTATTTTAAACATGTTATTATGTAAATCTAATATTATCGCTGGCCAAATCAGGACACTATTCTCTTAAACCTGGCCCAGTCAGACTCCGGACCGGGGCGGAGGACAAATGATTATTGCCATTACAATGAAAAGCAGGATTGTAAGTGAAGCGCTTTATGCGCTACTGAAAGCCGAGTTGAATGATACTGACACGCTATTCTCAACAGGAACGGGCGCGGAAGGCTATATTCCTGACGTAATCCTGACGGATCACCACAACATTTATCCGGAGAAGACCGACCGGTGGCCAAATGCAAAGTTTTTACTGATAGATACCGGTCTGGAACAAGAGGAAATTGTCAATCTTCTCGTTACATGCCGACTGGCTGGCGTCCTCTCAACCGAGATGGAACCGTCGCTTATCAAAAGAGCCCTGAAGCTGGTGCATGAAGGTCAGCTTTGGATAGATAACTGCAACTTGAAGGCAATTCTTTCCAAGGCCGGCTCGATAACCGCTGGTGGCCAGATCAAGACAATCAGCACCAGAGAACAGCAGGTTATCGACCTTATTGTGAAGGGGTTCAGCAACAAGATGATAGCGGCAGAACTGTTTCTCAGTGAACAGACGGTCAAGGCGCACCTCAGCAAAATTTTCAGAAAGTACAATGTCTCCAGCCGCACCAAGCTTATGTCCCTCATATCTTCTCCTCACCACTAATGCATCACAGCGGCGATTCGGCAGGTCGCTTCAAATGCCTTCAGAGAGGCTGACTCCGTTTCTGTTTTAATTATCGTCTTTTTCATTCTAATTAATCCAAGTTCTCCGACCTGCTTCTTTCGAACAGAATCCACCGCTGACCCTTCACAGCCTTAACTACATGTTATCATTCGGCTTACAACTTCACTCGCACTGTTAGTGCCAGAATTGACCCTGCCCCCCAACACTCAAGCCTAAGCCTAAAAGTACATAAATAATTATACTTTGGGATATCGATTTTTACCAAGTCGGGTTATTGCTCAGCAATACTAATCTGGGATAATTAGTTTTAATTAATATAATCGATGCAGCAGATTCGGAATGGGATAAACCGCACCGCCATTTGCTTTCAGGTCCGTAGCAGTTGTCTCGAAATCCATATATTAAGGGAGGGATTGGTATGAAAGTGCCCAGTATCGTGAAATTTGTTTCGCTGGTCGTGACGATAATTGCGATCATGGCATGTGCTCCAGTGGTCCGGAATCCGGCTCCCCTTTCAGAGTTCGGAACCAATCCGTCGCAATCCCCAGCAAAAGAGTATCGAATCCAGGTAGGTGATCTGCTCGACATAAAATTTTTCTACAACCCCGAACTTAACGAACAGGTCACTGTCCGTCCAGACGGTCGGATTTCCCTCATGCTGGCCACAGAGGTGATGGCTGCCGGAGTGACCCCGGGAGAACTCACCGAACAGCTCAGGAAAAAATATGCAACGGTAATCAAGACTCCGGAAATTGCCGTCATTGTCAGATCGTTCAATGCCCAGCGAGTATACGTGGACGGTGAAGTAGGCAGACCGGGCGTTGTTACTACTTAATGACCCGATGACAATAATGCAGGCAATCTCCCAGGCTGGCGGTTTCAAGGATACCGCTCGAAAGAATGAAGTCATCGTTATGCGGCGAACTTCAGACGGTAAGGTTGCCTCCACAATCGTCAATCTCGAAATGTCCATAGACGGATCTGACATGAAGCAGGATATTGCCCTGCTCTCATATGATGTCGTTTATGTACCTAGATCAGCTGTTGCCGATGTGAATCTCTGGATTGATCAGTATATACGCCGGAACATCCCGATACCCTTTGGGCTGGGTTACAATTTAAATACTCAATAATACGGAGTCAATAATGGATAGCCAATTAGTGCCTCAAGAATCACATGAGCATAAAAAGCCAGAAAGAGCTGCTGACGGTGTTATTCCGGCACAAGACCAAAATTCTGACCGTATTTGCTGCTGTAGTTTTAACTGTCGTTGTGAAAACATTCCTGTCAGCAGAAGTCTTCGAGGCCAAGTCGACACTTATGGTCAAGATCGGACGAGAGTACATGAACCGGCCAGAGGTCGGCAACAACCAGCCTGTCATGACACTTAACCAGGAGGGGGTCATCAATTCGGAAATACAAATTCTGACCAACAGGGAACTGATCCGTAAGGTTGTCGAGACCATAAAGCCGGAAACTCTCTATCCGGATTCGAGCAAGGAACTCTCCTCCAGAAGCACTCCTCTTGAGCTCGCGATAGCAAGGTTCGAAAAAAGTCTCAAGGTGGAGGGGGTAAAAAAGTCGAGCGTCATCCAGGTCTCATTCCGGCATAAGGATCCGCAATTGGCGGCGCAGGCAGTGAATCTGCTTGTCGAGTTCTACAGGGAAAAACACCTCCAGGTTTTCAGTGACCCCCAATCGTCATTTCTGGAAACGCAACTCGGTTCATATGCCCAGAAGCTGAATGAAACGGATAGTTCCCTGGAAAGCTTCAAACAGAAAAACCGGGTTTATTCCCTTGCCGAACAGCGGACTCTTCTTCTCCAGCAGCGAACCGCACTGGACACAAACCTGAAAAGCACCGAGAACACCATCTCCGAACTACAGAAAAAAGTCGCTACCCTGAAACCTCAGCTCCTGGCAATCAGCGACAGCGATGGAGCTCTTATACCCAGACCGAGCGCGACAAGATCATCGTTGATGCCAAGGCCAGGCTGCTTGCCCTCCAGCTGACTGAACAGGACCTACTGAAAAAGTATACGGAAAACAACCGGCTCGTGGTCAACGCTCGCAAGGATATTACGCTCGTAAAGACTTTTCTCCGCGAACAGGAGGAAGAGCTCGGCAAGAAGGTCAAGAGCGCCAATCCAGTTTATCAGGATATCAAGAGAGATCTTGTGCGGGCCGAGACTGAAGCCAGCGGCCTGAGATCCAAGAGCCGCGGTCAATCAGCAGCCAGTTGCAGGCTATTGACGGAGAAATCCGGTCTCTCGATCTTTCCGAAAAGAACCTCGAAAATCTGAAGCGGGAAAAAGGTATCAACGAAAAGAATTACCAGAACTACGCCGAACGTACTGAAGAGGCTCGGATTTCGGACGAGATGAACCGTCTCAAACTGTCAAATATCAGTGTCATCCAATCGGCCACCGTCCCTTCCGAACCAATCCTGCCGAAAAAACAGCTAAACATCCTTATCGGGTTAATGTCTCGGGATCATCTTTGCTGTCAGCTTCGCCTTCCTTTCAGAATATATGTCACAGGATTTCTCGACCCCGGAGAAGGTTGAAAAACTGCTCGGGATACCGGTACTTGCTTCGATCCCATACAAAGAAGGCTAACGCTTATGTACCTCAACTACTTCAAAATGAAGAAATCACCGTTTAACGTTACTCCTGACCCGGAGTTTCTTTTCCTCAGCCCGAGTCATAAAGAGGCGCTGGCTGCCGTTATCTACGGAGTTGAACAGAAGAAGGGTTTTGTGGCGATTATCGGTGAAGTTGGCGTGGGAAAGACGACAATCATCCGTTCCTATCTCAACAAGGCTGATCGGGAGCGTCTGAAGCTGATTTACCTGTTCAATGCCAACATATCTTTTACAGGACTGCTCAAGTCTGTTCTGCGCGAGTTTGGGTCGGACGATTCATCGCAAGTTCCCTTCGAAATGGTAACGAGGCTCCACGAGCACCTGATCAGTGAGTACACCAAGGGCCGGACTGTCGTATTGATCATCGATGAAGCGCAGAACATGCCTGTCGAAACACTGGAAAATCTGCGCATGCTGTCAAATCTGGAAACGACGAAAGACAAGCTGCTACAGATCGTATTCAGCGCCCAGCCCGAATTTGAAAAGCTGCTTGCCCGGAACGAACTGCGTCAGCTCAAGCAGCGGATAGCTGTCAAGGCAACGATTCTACCACTCAGCAGCGATGAAAGCATGAGTTACATCCGACATCGCCTTGCAAAGGCGGACGTCAGGGTTGAAGCCATCTTCACTACAAGCGCCATGCGACTGATCGTTCGGCAGGCGAAGGGAATCCCCCGGGTGATCAACATGCTTTGCGATAACAGCCTCATCACCTCCTACGGTTACAAACACAAGAGTGTCAACCGCCGGACAGTCAGGGAGATTGCCGCCGATGCAGGCATCAAGAGGGAACGAACTTTCCACTTGGGTCATTATGCCGCAATCGCCTTGCTGGTAGCGGTTATCATATTTACCGGAACTTATATCGCACTTAACCCGGTGGCCTCCCAGCTGGAAACCTCCACCCGATTGCCGCCAGCGGCCACTCGCGGAACATTGCCCACTGCTCCGGTAGCAGCCTCCTCCCCGTCTCCAAGTATTGTGGTAGCGCCAGCCGCAGAGCTTGCTGAGGAGCCTGCCTCAGTTTCCAGACTCGTAAAAAAGGGCGACACCTTGGCAAGACTGACACTTGATACTTACGGCTACGCCGACAAAACAGTTCTTGAGTTTGTACATAAGAATAATCCGGGAATCAGAGATATCAACCGGATTATCGTTGGAGAAAAGATCATTTTCCCGACTGACAACAGGTAGCAGAGCGATAATTTTCGCAAGGGAGAGTTGATCCCTTGCAGTGGGGGATACTGACCATGAGCAATATTTACGAAGCATTGGAACAGGCACAACGTGAACGGCATGACATCCAGGCAAAGGAAATCGTCGTCGAGACGGAGAAGAGCCCGTTAGAGGTTGGTCAGCTCTCAGATTATATAGATGAGAAGTCGGCCGGCTTACGACAGATGGACATCGCCACCCTCTACCGGAATATCGACAGCCTCCTCCCTGAGTGTCCGAAGCGGACGATTCAGTTCATCAGCGCGCAGGAGGGTGAAGGCGTCTCGACGATAGTAAGGGAAATGGCCATAACCGCTGCAGACCATCTCGGCAAAAAGGTGCTGGTATTGGATGCCGCGCACCATAACCCGACACAACATAAACTCCATAATGTGCGCTTTGATCGAGGTTGGCACGATATCGTCAAGAGCGGCGGAACGTTGAAGGACGCGTGCTTCAGCACTGTAAACCCGAATCTCTACATATCTCCTCTGGCCAGCTCGACAAAGGCCAATCCTCATTTTGTCGATATCCAGGCATCGGTTCTTTTTCTCGATGAAGTCAAAAAACGGTTCGATCTCATCCTTATAGACTCAGCTCCCGCAACGGTAGCTCCGGACAGCATCGCTCTTTCTCGGTACGCAGACGGAGTAATTCTTGTTCTGGAGGCGGAGCGAACCAGATGGTCTGCGGCAGAAAATCTCCGGGACAGGATTCTGAAAAACGGCGGCACCATTCTCGGAGTTGTGTTCAATAAGCGTCGTTACCATATTCCTCAGCGTATTTACCGGTGGCTGTACTGTTAATATCCGCTGGCGGTAAATCGAGTGATGGAGGCACAACATGTTAAGGTCAGACTTGAACGACATATTGTCATTGCCAGTAATGAAACAGTCAGATGGCAGCCCGCAAGTCCTCAGCGAGGATGAGTTCAAGCGAATGCTGACTCTGGAGCGGAAACGGTCCGAACGCTCACTCAAACCGCTCCTGCTATTCCTGGTTGACGTGTCACCCCTGACTGAAGAGCGGGACGGCCACGTTGATAAAAACAGCCTGCTGCACAGAATTTCGGGATTGATCCGCGAAATCGACCGCTGCGGGTGGTATCAGGAGGGGTCACTCGCGGGAGTGTTGTTTGCCGAAATTCCTTCGGATACCGTCCCTGCGGCTATAGACGTCATCAATACAAAAGTCAGGGAATCACTTTTAGAGGTATTAGTGCCGGACGTGTGCAGCAGGATTACTTTCACATTCCACCTGTTCCCTGAAAAATACGATGGCGAAACGGCGAAGGATTCGCTCACTCTCCCGTTTTACCCGGAGCTGGTTTCCATTGCCACGTCTGGCGGTTGGTCCCAGAGAGTCAAGCGTGGCATGGACCTGATCGGGAGTCTTGCCGCAATTGTTCTCTTCTCCCCGTTTTTTCTGATAATCCCGGCTCTGAT
Organism: uncultured delta proteobacterium; assembly: GCA_963810975.1. Classification (GTDB taxonomy): domain Bacteria; phylum Desulfobacterota; class Desulfuromonadia; order Geobacterales; family DSM-12255; genus VEOV01. Next base: position 16,224 of record CAWEPN010000002.1, read on the forward strand.
TAAACTCACTTCCCCCGGCCCGGTTTTCTTCAGACAGAAGCGCCTCGGTCAGTTCGGGAGACCTTTCACCTTCCTGAAATTCAGGTCCATGCATATCAACAATGATGACGCGATCCACAGAGACTTTATCAAAAACTTCATTGCCGACAAAATTGCGACGAATGATTCAGGAGACGAACCGGTCATCTATAAAATCAAGACTGACCCCCGGCTGACACCGATCGGAAATTTCCTGAGGAAGAGCAGTCTTGACGAGTTGCCCCAGTTCTTTAATGTCTTGAAAGGCGACATGTCCCTTGTCGGACCCCGCCCGCCGATTCCCTACGAAGTAGTGAATTATAAACTCTGGCACCGTCGCCGGATACTGGCGCAAAAACCAGGGATCACGGGATTGTGGCAGGTCACGGGACGCAGTCTGACGACGTTCGACGGGATGGTGCGACTTGACCTGAGTTATAGCCGCAAGTGGTCGCTTCTGGTTGATTTAAAACTTCTTCTGGCGACACCCATGGCAGTGTTTCGAGGTAAAGGGGCCTATTAAACAGCGATGACTACATAATCATCAGACGAGGTATGACCATGTTAAAAATAGGTGTTATTGGATACGGCTACTGGGGACCAAACATCGTCAGGAACTTTAACAGCCTGCCTGGAGCCTCGGTTGTTGCAGTGTGCGATCTGGAGCAGAGAGCTCTGTATCAGGTCAAGAAAAACTATGAAGGGATGCATGTCACACGCGATTGCAATGAAATTATCAACTCTACCGAGATTGATGCAGTGGCGATTATCACACCGGTTTCGACACACTACGAACTAGCGAAGAAAGCGCTCCTCAATGGCAAACATGTCTTCATAGAGAAACCTTTCACCGCCAGCACGGCGGAGGCCGAAGAACTGATCGAACTGGCCGAAAGGAAAAACCTTATCATCATGGTTGACCACACCTTTCTCTTTTGCGGGGCGGTGAAAAAGATCAAGCAGCTCATTGACGAAGATGTTCTCGGGGAACTGTACTACTTCGATTCAATCAGGATCAATCTCGGCCTCTTCCAGAAAGATGTCAATGTCATCTGGGACCTGGCGCCCCATGACCTTTCCATAATGAATTATTTCATCGGCAAGGATCCGGTTGCCGTGGCGGCGACCGGAATTTCGCATTTTGACGACGACATTGAAAATGTTGCCTACATTACCGTGTATTTCCCCGGCAATATGATTGCCCACTTCAATGTCAGCTGGCTATCACCGGTCAAGATCCGGACTACTCTGATCGGCGGAAAGAAGAAGATGATCGTCTGGAACGATCTCGTGGCCGACGAGAAGATCAGAGTCTATGATCGAGGCGTTAATAACGGCCATGAACTGAATCAGGAGAAAATGAATTGTATAAAAACGAGTTACCGGCTGGGAGATATGTGGTCGCCAAGAATTGAAGAAGTTGAAGCTCTCAAGTGCGAAGCACAATATTTTCTGGATTGCATTGACAACAATTCAAAGCCGATGAATGACGGCGCAAATGGCCTTAAAGTGGTCAAAATGCTTGAATCAACGGTGAAATCACTGAAAATGGGCGGGGCGGTCATCTACTTGTAGCGTCGACTCGTGCACTCGGAATGGAGGGTTTTATGAGCAATTATCTATGCGTTTCTGATGATGTAAAGCTGGGAGAAAATGTCAAGTTGACCAAGTTCATAAATCTGTACGGCTGCGAGATCGGTGACAATTCAAAAATAGGCGCTTTCGTGGAAATCCAGAAAAATGCCCGGATCGGCAGAAATTGCAAGATTTCCAGCCATACGTTCATCTGTGAGGGGGTCATTGTCGAGGACAATGTTTTCATCGGCCATAACGTGACGTTTATCAATGACCTTTTTCCAAGGGCGACAACAGGCGACGGGCAACTGCAGACCGAAGAGGATTGGGTGTGTGGCACCACATTGATAGGAAAAGGGGCTTCGATCGGCTCCAGCACGACGCTGCTGTGCGGCATCACCATCGGCGAAAACGCAATTGTCGGAGCTGGCAGTGTTGTGACCAGAGACGTTCCTCCAGATACCGTAGTTGCCGGAAATCCGGCCAGAATTCATGAGAAAAATTCAACACGAAGGAGCTCATTCATGAAAGTCCCATTTCTCGATCTGAAAAGCTCAGTATCAGTCAATCTCTGAAGAGATTGATACTGCGTTGCGGCATGTCATTAATGCTACTGCCTTTTCCGGTGGGCCGTTCGTCGAACGCTTCGAAGAGCAGTTTGCCTCATTCTGCCAGTGCCGCCACGCAGTCGGTGTCGGCAGCGGCA
>CAWEPN010000003.1:0-189412 GCA_963810975.1 uncultured delta proteobacterium
CCGATGCCACAATCCTGGCTTTTGGCGACAGCCTCACTTACGGCACCGGTGCCGCTGAGACTGAGAGCTATCCGACGATTCTTGCTCGCTTGACAGGTCGAAAAGTGGTCAATGCCGGAGTTCCGGGCGAGGTTTCGGCTGGCGGAGCCCAACGACTGCCTGAGGTGCTTGAACGGGAACACCCTGCCCTGCTGGTACTCTGTCATGGCGGTAACGATCTGCTTGGACGCCAGGACCAGCGGCTGCTTGCCGAAAATATGAGGGTTATGTTACAAATTGCTAAAGAGCAAAGGGTTCCGGTGCTGTTGATCGCAGTGCCGACACCTGATCTCACTTTGAAACCGCCGGTTCTTTATGAAGACCTCGCCAGTGAGTTTGACATTCCGATAGAAAAAAATGCATTGTCTCATATTCTCGGCAAGAGAAATCTAAAGTCTGATCTTATTCATCCCAATGCAGACGGTTACCGGCAGTTGGCGGAAGCACTGTTTACGCTGCTTAAAAAAAGTGGAGCACTCGCTTCATAACTGCAAGGAGTCCTCATGAACTACATTGACATGCTTTACAGGTTGGCCGTCAGTCTTTGGGCGGGCGGTAACGCCATCTTTACGCTTCTTTTGACGCCGATCCTCTTTAAGACCGAAAGTCGAGACATTGCCGCACGGATCGTCGGCAACCTTTTCCCGGCTTATTTCAAATGGGGACTGGCCTGTGGAGCGATAGGACTATTCTGTCGACTGCTCGGCAAGTCGGGTGTCAGCAGAGTTCCAACAGTGCTTCTTGTTGTCATGTTGACAATAACAACTTTTCAGGCTTTTTACGTGGAGCCGCGAGCAGCGGAACTGAAGCGCCAGATCGGTTCCTTCGAAACGACCCCGAAAGATCATCCACTCCGCAAGGAGTTCTCAAGGCTGCACGGAGTCTCCGCTGTCTGCAATCTTGTAGTTATGGCGGGCGGGGTCGCGCTGGTAGTGTTACCATGAGCTCTATCTGTTGGGCTCGAAAAGTAATGCGATTCACCTTTTATGCTCGACTCAACAATGATGAAACTAAAAAGACCAGTTATGTCCGATTATGCTTGCAATCCTCCGCTGGTAGATGTAGAGTTAATTCAGAAATTAACTTATTCGATGATTGAAAGGAGATTACGCCAATGTGGACAGAAAGATTTCGTATTCGCCCGGTATCACACTGTAAGGAAGGCTGCAGTATCTAGCTCGCCAACGATGTTGGCGGGCGCAATCAATAAAGGCCTCTGTAGAGATACAGGGGCCTTTTTTTGTGCAATATCCGGCATAAAAAAAGAGCTACGGAAACCCGCAACTCTTTAAATATATAGCTGTCTCTACGTCAGGCTTTACTACCCTTTTTTCAAATCTATCAGTATCAGCTTGGCAACGGCCTTGAGAGTTTCAAAGACCCCTTCTCCGGTCGCTGCGCAGGCCTCAAAATCAGGAACGCCGGTAAGGTTGAGATCTTTTCTGAGCTCCTCAACAGGCATTACGTTCGGCAGGTCACGCTTGTTGTACTGCATAATGAAAGGGAGCTTGTCAAGGTCATAGCCTTGCTCCTGCAGATTGAAGCGCAAATTGTCCAGAGATTCGATATTGGCATCGTAGCGCTCTTCCTGTGAGTCAGCCACAAAAACTACTCCATCAACCCCTTTGAGGATGAGTTTTCTCGAAGCGTCGTAAAAAACCTGTCCCGGAACAGTATAGAGATGAAAACGGGTCTTGAAACCGCGGATTTCACCGAGAGAAAGCGGCAGAAAATCGAAGAAAAGAGTCCGTTCGGTTTCGGTGGCAAGGGAGATCATCTTCCCTTTGGCATCGGCCGCAGTTTTCTGATAGACATACTGAAGATTTGTGGTTTTACCGCAAAGCCCCGGACCGTAATAGACTATCTTGCAGTTAATCTCTCTGGAAGCATAATTTATGAACGACATGGTTTAACTCCGTAAGATTTAGCTGAACAGGTTGTCGATGTCGTCATCGGTAATCTCGGCAAACGGTAAATCAGCGGTGCCGTTCTTCTCTTTCTCTTCTGCTTTCTGCATCAACCCCTCAAAGATGGCGGTCAACTCGTCGGAGGCCTTTTTCACTCTAAGTCTTACAAGCCCCAGGGATGAACGGTTATCGAAGAGCACGACCAGAATTACCCGGCCCCCGACGATGGAAATATGGAGATTATCCTTTTCCCCTTCGTGAAAGAGGATGGAGAACTCCTTTTCGCCAATCAATTTTGCCAGACCACCGGTAGCCGCAATGTTTCCGGCTGTCAGTGATGCAAGTGAAGTGGTGTCAAACCGCTCTACCTCACCAACGCCCGAAATCAGCTGTCCATTTTTATCCACGAGGAAAATTACTTTCGCATTCGCTTCACGGAGCAGTTTTTCAATGACGATGTTTATTTGCTTGAACTCCTCATCGTACATCACCAATTGAGGACTCGCCATATGTCACTCCTTACGCTGACTTGATGCAGTTATAACTGGTCCTGTATAACAGAAATATCCTTATCTTTCAAGTGACTAAAAAGACGCTCTCACGTCAGTTAATTTGCCCCATGGAGCCTGATATGCTATATTTAGCCATCGTGCCTTAACCACAGAGTCAACCTGCTGTGGTTTTTTAGTGGGCGCAGAACAGGAGTATCAGATGAAATCGACGGCTTTTTCTTCCCTGCATATTAAAGCGCCCATGCTCAGGAACCTGGCCTCTCTCGGGTATAGCGAGATGACACCGGTACAGGCACATAGTCTGCCTCTCATCCTGGCTGGCAAGGACGTGATCGCCAAAGCCAAGACCGGCAGCGGCAAAACTGCTGCTTTTGGCATCGGCCTGCTGACACATCTTGACCCATCATCTTTCTCGGTGCAGGCGCTGGTGCTCTGTCCAACCCGCGAACTGGCCGATCAGGTCGGCAAGGAGCTGCGCCGCCTTGCCCGTTTTACCGACAATATCAAAATACTGACTATCTGCGGAGGTGTCCCTTTCGGACCACAGCTCGGTTCACTGGAGCACGGCGCGCATGTGCTTGTCGGCACCCCGGGTCGCCTGCTCGATCATCTCCGCCGCGGCACGCTTGATCTTTCCGGACTACAGACGCTGGTGCTGGACGAAGCTGACCGGATGCTTGACATGGGATTTCAGGAAGATATCAGCACCCTGATAGCAGCCGCACCGCCCAAACGGCAGACTCTGCTTTTCTCCGCTACTTATCCTGAGTCGATTGCTGCCATGAGTTCCGAGATTCAGCATGAGGCGGTGGAGGTCAGTGTTGATGAAGCACATGACGAAAGCTCCATCGAGCAGCTGTTTTACGAAGTGGCGAGGGAGCAGCGGATCGATGCGGTGGCGCGGATTCTCGGCCATTACTCCCCGGAGTCGACTCTGGTCTTCTGCAATACAAAGCTTGAATGCCAGGAGTTGGCCGATGCCCTGGTCAGCCGCGGTTTTGCGGCACTTGCCATCCATGGCGACCTGGAGCAGCGGGAAAGGGATCAGGTGCTGGTGCGCTTTGCCAATAAGAGCGCCTCGGTGCTGGTGGCGACTGATGTAGCTGCCCGCGGACTGGACATCAAGGAGTTGCCCATGGTGATCAATTTCGAGTTATCCCGCAATCCGGAGATCCATACCCATCGCATCGGCCGGACCGGCCGTGCCGGAGAACAGGGGCTGGCCATAAGTCTGGTGACTTCGCGGGAGAGCCGCGTGATAGGCGTTATCGAAGAGTCTCTGGGAAGCACCATCAACCGCCATGATCTTGCCTCACTGACACCACTGACAGGCAGGCCGGCAGCCCCTGCCATGGTGACCATCTGTATTGATGGCGGCCGCAAGAACAAGCTCCGCCCGGGCGATGTTCTCGGCGCCCTTACCGGCGAGGGTGGCATAGCCGGAAGTGAAGTCGGCAGGATAGATATCTTCGAGTTTCATACATACGTGGCAATTATGCGCCAGAGCGTCGCTCAGGCATTAGACTGCCTCAAACTAAACAGAATAAAGGGGCGTTTCTTCAGGGTCAGAAGGACCGGCTGACAGCATGAAATTCACTCTCTTGACCCATAGCAAGGAACTGGAAAAACCGTCCAACACCGGCAAACTGGTGGTGGAGATTCTGGGAAGCGCGGCCGAACAGATCCGCTGGGAAAGGCTGATTCCGCCGGCAAAGCTTGTCGCGGAGATCGAGGCCGGAGGGGTTGCGCTCCTTTATCCCGGCACAACAGACGAACCTGCTGGCGATCTGACGGGTGTCGAACAGATAATCCTTATTGATGGAACATGGCACGAAGCCAGGAGAATTCATCAGCGCAGCCCTTATCTTCAGAAAGTGCGCCGTATCTGCCTCAAGCCCGCAGAAAAATCTCGCTACAATCTGAGGAAAAACCAGAAAGAGTCTGGACTCTGCACTGCCGAATGTGTCATGGAAATACTGCGCATCAGTGGCAACGGATTTGACGCTGAACGCTTGCAGGAGCGCTTTTTGGAATTTATCAAACCACTCAGGCAATGCTGAAAAACTGCCCCTGAAGCCTGCACAACTTCGCCTATTTGGCGAGGGATTGAAGCGCCTCTTCCGCCCCTCTGTGAGCAGCGGCAACGCAATCGTTGAGTCCGATCCCCCGATAGGAGTTGCCGGTAAGCACCAGCCCCGGATGCTTTTCGAGCAGGCCTGAAAGTGCCTCAAGGCGTTTGCCATGACCGACGGTATACTGAGGAATCGCCTTTTCATGCCTGAAGATCCTGATAAATGAAGGCGCGGCTTTGATACCCATGGTTTTTTCAAGATCAGCCCTGACCCGCCTTTCCACTTCGGCATCGGAAAGCTTGATATACTCCGGGAAGCAGGCCCCCCCCATCATGCTGCGCAAGAGGACTTTCCCCTCAGGCGCACGCCCTTCAAAGATGCTTGAATCCCAAAGCGTGCCAAGAGTGGAAAGTTTTTCCTGTTTGGGAGTAAGGTAGCCAAAACCGTTCAGATCGTAGTTGATCTGGTCTTTTTCATAACCGAAGCAGACGACTGTCATGGTTGCGTAGGGGATCTGCCTGAGAACGGTGCTGATTGACCCATCCACTCCGTCGAGAAAGCTGGCTGAAGCATAGGCGGGAGTCGCCAGTATGACGGCATCGGCATGCAGTTCCCCTCTTGAGGTAACAACGCTCCAGGGAGCAGCGCCACCTTTGACGACGCTAACCGCATCCTCACCGGAGCGGATGATCGTCATGCCGAGTTCGGCAACAAGTATATCGGTGAGTTCCTGAATCCCCCCTTTAAATGAGGTCAGAACGCCAGCCGGTCCGGCAGCGCTGGCAACCGTCTTGCCTGCGGCAAGTTCGGCCTTTTTCTTTTTAGCCAGGCGGATCATCGCCTTGATGAGGCCGCCGTACTCTGCTTCCAGTTCCGCAATTCTCGGGAAACAGGATTTAAGCGACATTGTCTCCGGGTCCCCGGCAAAAATCCCCGACACCATCGGGGCAATCAGTTTGTTGAGCGCCTCCTCGCCGAGTCTGCGCCGGCCGAAAGCAGCCAGTGTTTCGTCGGCATCCCCCTTGTACTGCGGAATGAACGGTTCCATGGCCAGGCGAATCTTGCCGGGCCAGGAGATAAGGGAGCTTTTAAGGAATGACGGTCCGTTTTCCGGCAGGCGGTTGAGAATTCCGCCCGAGAAGATAAAGCGCTTTCTGGCATTGTCATTACTGCGGAGGAGTTTAGAATCCGCTTTCAGATCGCGGCAAAGATCAAGCGTTTGCGGCTTGCTGTCGAGAAAGCCGTTCGGCCCCCATTCACAGAGATAACCGTCATCCTTGATGCTCCAGATCTTCCCGCCGAGCCGGTTCTCTTTTTCCAGCAGAGTGATGCCGAGTTCAACCCCCGCAATACGGGCTTTTTCCCGCAGTATCCAGGCGGTAGCCAGTCCGGAAATTCCGCCGCCAACAATAATTGCCTGTTTCATCTTATAGGTACTCCTTTTTATTTAAAGATTTTCTGATTACGCTGGCGAGCTTGCCCGGTCCCATTTTCCGGCAGGAAATCGTCCTCTCCCTAGCCGAATTAGTCCAACCCCTTTTTCTTTTATTCACACTTTGCCAGCAGGCAGCGAGCAAGAATTTCTGCGGCAAGATCCAGACTGGCCTCCCGGCCCTGAGCGGGGCCAAGCAAACGAACCTGACTGACCCTGCTCAACAGGCGGTCGTCGAAGCCGGCGCCGGAGGCATGCCGGCGCAGTTGACTGATAAGGTAAGAAAAATTCAGCCTCCGCGACAGTTTCATCTCAGCGCCGAAACCGTCATAATTCATGCCGTTCAGGCTGAATATGGCGGCTGGCCGGTCGTGACCATAGAGATAGAGCAGCTGTTCTCTCTCCTCGCTGGAGACCTCCTCCTGACGCTCGACTTTTGTGGTCATGGGAATGCCGCCGGCAAGCAAGGTTTTGCCGAGGCTGAACTTTTTCTCCACAACTGTTTTTGTCTCGCTGTAGCCCACGACGCTTGTGCCTGTAAGGAGCAGTTCCATCTCAGCGTAGGGGAACACTTCCTGTTGGCCGGTGTGAGTCTCTATTTTCAGGCCGCGATCCGCAAACTCGAAGCGGCGCACGACGACAAAACAACTGCGCTGGCGCACCGCCTTGGCGTCAACAATCAGGGTTTTGATGCCGCCCCGGCGCACTTTTTCCGCCAAATCTCTTGCCTGCTGCTGATCCGCAAAACAGGCCACCACGGACGGTCCGCCACCGATCAACCGCTGCCGCGCCTCGAACGCCATAATGCCAAGAGCGCCGGCCAAGACCTGCGCCATCTCCGGAGTTTCTTCCCGCCAGCCGTAAATGGCAACTACAAACATATACATCTCCGATTCTTCAGTTACAGATTATAGTCTGCTCAGCGCTGCTTCAACTGTTTGCTTTTCAGCTTGTAAGTCCAGACCGACCCCTGACTACCCGATTGAAAGTCACTTTTCGCATTCAGAAAATAAATCCGTCCCTTTTTCTCTAAAGGTTCACAGTAAAGGGCTGCCTCTAACCCGGCTCTTTAAAAAGATGTGCTTCAAGAAAGAGGGTTTTTTCGAGAAAATTAAAAAATCTCTGGTAGGGTTCCGGATTTTCAACAGCCTTGAGGTAGAACTGTGCGTTGGCTCGGACGACCGACTGCGTTTCGTTACGCTTGCGCACCGTAACAGTAAGTCGTAACAGGTCGTCGCGATGCCAGAAGGGTCCCCAGTTGAGATAATTTCTGGAGAAGATTAGCAGTCTCTGGTCGTCATACAGATTGTAAAAAAGATTGAGTCCGGAACCCGGACGCTCCAGTTCGAGAAGCTGTTTTCCGGAAACCAGACCTAGTTCCTCGTCCAGAACCTGCACTGTGAAGTTCAGGTCCTGCATGGTGGAGACAACCGCCTCCAGAATACGTTGCGTGTTGACCGTGTCGAATACCCGGCTTTGGGCTGAACGCAGTTTCACCTGACTTGCCTCGGCCATGCCGATCTGCTCCCGCGAATCCCACTGGTTTTCGTGCCGCCACTCATAAGGGGTAGGCCAACACCCGGTTAACAGTGAGCAAGCGGACAAAAGGCAGCCGGCAGGGAGCAGGAGGCGATGCGGTATGCGCAGCTTTGACATTTTCCGCCTACTCCTCCTTGTTAATGAAAAGTGACCGGTTGAGGGTAGAGAAGAAATTCTGGTAGACCTTGGGATCATCGATAGGCGTATGGTTGTAAATCGCATTGGCCCTCACCTGCATACGGCCATCGGCCTGCTGGCGGACCGTGACGCTGACCTCGACCATCGAAAGGTTGTCAGGTTCGGCAAACCGGGCGGCGGTGATCAGGCCCAAAGGTTCGTTGGCCCGCTCAATGATGAAACCAAGATCCTGGAGGGCAGCGATAACAGCGCGCATGGCCACCCTGCGATCATGAACCTCAAAATCCCGGCTCTGGAAACTCCGCAGCTTCATTTGCGCCTCGGTAGGAGCCAACAGCTCCGGACTTGGCTGGGGAGCCACACATCCGTGAACCAGTAGCAAGCCAGCAAACAGCAACTTCTTCCAGCCGGTTATTATCTTTCTCATAAAACCTCGCTTAAAGCGTAAACGCCTCCAGGAAAACGGCCTTGGAGAGTTTGGAAAAGAACTGCTGATAAATTAAAGGGTCGCTGATCATCTCCATTCTTTGTGCGCCCGGCGGGATGGCACTTCGTTCGACATAACCGTCCCCTTTCCAGACGACACGGTAAAAAGTGACCCTGACCTCTGAACTGCTGTTGAGACTGTCAATAGGACGGACAACCAGAACAGCTGAAATTCTCTGATGAAAGTCAACAGTGGGCCGCACATAACAGAAAGTGAACAATGACAGCATGAAACGGCCGATATCCTGCCCATACTCGCGGGCGCTCCGCTCCTTGACAGCACGCAGTATCCCCACTTCGCGCACCACGTCCTCTAGCTGGAAACCGAGATCCTGCAACACCGCCGCTGATGCCGACAAGAGCTCTTTTTCGACGCCGGTCTCGAAGAAGCGGGTCTGCATGGCCTTGTTCGCCTGAGCTTTCGGGAGTCAGTTCGAAAAATTCCTCCGCCGGTTTGAGGGTTACACACCCGCTCAGGCAGGCTAACGACAGGAGGCATAGTGCCGCAATAAGACAGCAGCGGGAAAAAGGCGCCAACTGTCCGCTGTTGCCGGGAAGGCAACCTCTGCTTGAGCCGTTCATGGATTGATTGCTCTGGCTAGTCATGGGGACTTGACCTGCTGTTTATGGTCTGCTGTCTGCATAGCGTTCACTGGTTGATTGTAACTTTGGATTGGTGTAAGTCCAGATATTTTTTATAGCATTTTACTTGATGTCAGGTAATAATTGTCCAGTGGCGAAATAGACAGACTGGGTCATGGAGGGCAACTAATATGAAAGTTAACAGGTTAGCAATAATTTGTGTGCTGGCGGCCGTAATGCTGACATCGGGATGCATGACTGCGGCTGAACATCAGCGCTCCTTGTCTTCGGCAAATGAAAGAGAAATGACCGTGGGCTTGGTACAGAAGGAGATCCGCGTCGGCATGTCCCAGGCTGATGTGGCAACCGCCATCGGTTCGCCGAATATTGTTTCAAGGGATAGTGATGGCCGGGAGACTTGGATCTACGACAAGATCGCCACGGAAGCTTCCTACTCTAAAGACAGCGGTGGAGCTGGGGGGCTTGCCGGAGCCGCCGGCATGGCAGGTTCGACCCTTCTCCTCGGAGGGCTGACCGGCAGTTACTCGCGTGATGCCGGAGCAACAAGTACCACCCAGAAGACCCTCACCGTAATTATTAAATTCGACAGGGAGAGCAAGGTCGACACATTTTCCTATCACTCCAGCAGATTCTAGGCTGCCCCAGCATCAAAAGATTCATAGGGGGCTGCCTACGTCTGCCATCGCGGGTTACAGAGGTTCGGCAATGCTTCTGTGACCCGTTTTAATGCCGGACATGCATCGGTGTAGACCAGTCTATCAATACCTGCCAGATTCCTGCCGAAAAGCCGCTATTAAGTCAGTACGCATCCTTAAAAACTCATGGGATACAAGTTACATCATGCTGTTGACTATATATTTAAAAACATGGAAGATGTCGGCAATCATGAGGTAAAGGATGGCAATGGAGACAGGGAGAAGAATGGTCAGCGCCGAATCAGGCAGGATGGTGGAACTTGGCCACCCCTGGATCATTGCCGACGGCTCTACGAAGAAGTGGCCGGCCGCTCAGGCCGGTGATCTGCTAGAGCTTTTTGATCCCGAGGGGCGTTTCATCGGGACCGCTTTGGCTGACCCCGCCGAGCGGGTTGTGGCGAGACTTATCTCCCGTAAAAAAATTCAACTTGATCTGAACTGGCTTAAGAATACGCATACAGAAGGCGGTCAGGCTCCGGCAGGCTTTCATAAATCAGGAAGAGACCGATGCCTGCCGGCTTGTCAACGCAGAAGGTGACGGCCTGCCCGGACTGACCGTAGACCGGTATGGTGAGTATCTTATGCTCCAGCTGTACGGCAGCGTCTGGCGTCCGCACCTGAAGCTGCTTGTACAGGCACTGGTGGAATTGCTTGCACCGGTCGGGATATACGAAAAAACAAGACCGCAAAAAACCCGCGAACTGGAAGCTACGGCGGAAAGTAAAAACTATGGCCGTCTTCTTGCCGGCAAGCCGGCTCCGGCCCAGTTATTGGTGAAAGAGAACGGCCTGAATTTCCTGGTAAGCCTTGAAAAAGGTCTGGACACCGGACTTTTCATGGACCAGCGCAAAAACCGGCACTCCCTTATGGGCATCTCTACCGGGAAGCGGGTTCTCAATCTCTTCTCCTACACCGGCGCTTTTTCGGTAGCCGCTGCCGCAGCCGGAGCAGCGAAAGTAACGAGCGTCGATGTCTCTGCTGCGTATATGGAGCGGGCCAAGGAGAATTTCGGCGTCAACCGGCTGAATCCGAAGCGCCATGAGTTCATAATTGGCGACTGTTTTGAAGTTCTCGCCGGCAGCTTGAAAGATTCGCGTCGTTACGACATCATCCTCATGGATCCGCCGTCATTTTCCACCACCAGCTAAAAGCCGCTTTACCACCCGAGGCGGCACATCCGGACTTGTCGCCGCAGCCCTGCCGCTGCTAACTGATGGCGGCGTCCTCATCTGTTCTTCCAACCATCAGAAAGTTGATACTGCCGACTACCTGAAAGAGCTGCGGCGTGGCGCCCTTCAGGCCGCCTGCGGATTACAGGTGGTTTCTCTTGCCGGACAACCGGAAGATTTCCCCTATCCGGTAACATTTCCCGAAGGCCGCTATCTTAAATATGCGACCTGTGTCAAACGAACGGAGGATTGAGATGAAGCAGAAACTGACGGAAGAGATCGTCAGCTTTGTCAGCGAAAACCCGGCTAATTGTCTTCCTGGCTGCAGTACCCCGTATTATGACAGCCCACTGACAGGTTTTGCATCAGTCGTCGATCCGCTCTTTACCTCCTACAAGACGATCATCGGTGATTTTCACCTGACTCCGGGCGAGCTGTTTGCCGGGGAGTTCGGCGAGATCTCTTTCGTCAGGTACGGTAATCAGCTGGATACTGCCAGTCAGCGAAGCAGTGCGTAAAAGTAACCGGCATGAGCAGGAGTACCCCTCCAGAGAGTGGGCGCAGCAACGTAACTTCGGCGAAATGGTTAATAGTGCCTTGCGGCGATATCTGGTCGAGTGGCTTACGTCTCAAGGATATCGGACTGTCGCGCCACAGCTTTCTCCTCTCTGGCAGGAGTTTGCCGAAACCCCGAAAGGGCGGGCATCCACCTGGTCGGAGCGCCATGCCGCCTATGCTGCCGGGCTCGGCACCTTCAGCCTCAATGACGCCCTTATTACGGAAAAAGGGATAGCCCACAGATGCGGCAGCGTTGTTACCGATCTTGTTGTCGAACCTTCGATAAGGGCAGACAAGGGGTATGCCTGGAACTGTCTCTATTATCGGGACGGAAGCTGCGGCGCCTGCATCGGCCGCTGTCCGGTCGGCGCCATCTCCTTTGCCGGGCATGACAAGGTGCGCTGCTGCCAATACGTCTACACGACACTCCCGGCAGCTGTCGCCGAAAAGTACGGCGTCAAGGCGACCGGCTGCGGCCTCTGTCAGACACGGGTGCCGTGCGAGAGCCGTATTCCCCGCGGACAGAGGTTGGAATAACAGAATTCACAACAAGGAAGTCTCATTTGTCTTTACTCTCTCTGCAAAACATAACGCTCTCTTTTGGCGGTCCAGCGATATTCAACGGCATCAACCTGCAGATCGAACAGGGTGATCGGCTCTGTCTCATGGGGCGCAACGGCGCCGGCAAATCCACCCTGCTGCGGCTGATGGCAGGGGAGTTCCCGCCTGAATCGGGCGTACTCCAGCGGCAGCAAGGGGTGCGGCTCGCTTCGGTCTGGCAGGACATTCCCGAAAATATCAGCGGCACTGTTTTTGATATCGTTGCCGCCGGTATGGGCGAGGCGGCACAACTTCTCTCTGATTATCACCATCTTGCTCATCGGATGGCAGCTGACAACAGTGAAAAGCTGCTGGAAGAGCTGGAGAATCTGCAGCACCGCCTGGAAGAGAGCGGTGGCTGGACGCTCAATCAGGAGGTGGAGCGGATTCTTGGGCGGCTTGCGCTGGATTCCGATGCCGACTTTTCTTCCCTTTCCGGCGGGACAAAACGGCGGGTGCTGCTGGCACGGGCCATAGTCTCGGCCCCGGATATCCTCCTCCTTGATGAGCCGACCAATCACCTTGACATCGATACCATCCTCTGGCTGGAGGAGTTCCTCCTGAAAAGCGTCAGGACGCTTGTTTTCGTCACCCATGACCGGGCCTTTGCCCGGCGGATTGCCAACCGGACTGCCGAAATAGACCGGGGACGAATCTATGCCTTTCCCTGCGGCTATGACAGTTTTGTGGAACGGCGCGAGGCGCTGCTTGAAGCTGAGATCACCCGCATGGCGCTTTTTGACAAAAAACTGGCAGAAGAAGAGGTCTGGATCCGCCAGGGGATAAAAGCCCGCCGTACCAGGAACGAAGGGCGGGTCCGGGCGCTCAAGGCTCTCCGTGAAGAATTCCGCCAACGGCAGAACCGCCAGGGGACGGCAAAGATGAAGCTGCAGGAGGGGGCTCGCTCCGGCGCACTGGTTGTGGAGGCGGAAAACATCTCCTTCGCTTATGACAAAATTCCGGTCATCTCCGGCCTTTCAACCACGATCATGCGGGGCGACCGGATCGGCATCATCGGCGCCAATGGCTCGGGCAAGACGACCCTGTTGAAGCTGCTCCTCGGAGAACTGGCGCCGCAAAGCGGCGAGCTGAAGCTGGGCACCAGGCGCGAGGTGCTCTACTTCGACCAGATGCGAGAGCAGCTGAATCTTGATGCCAGCGTTCAGGATAATGTCGGCGAAGGGAACGATACGGTCACTATCAACGGCAGGCAGCGCCACGTTATCGGTTATCTGCAAGACTTTCTCTTTTCGCCCGAGCGGGCGCGAACGCCGGTGCGGATCCTTTCCGGCGGCGAACGCAACCGGCTCCTCCTGGCCAAGCTCTTCACCAAGCCCTCCAATCTGCTGGTTATGGACGAGCCCACCAATGATCTCGATGCCGAAACCCTTGAACTATTGGAAGATCTGCTCTGCGAATACTCCGGGACCCTGCTGCTCGTCAGCCATGACCGGGAGTTTCTCAACAACGTCGTTACCGGCACGCTGGCTTTTGAGGGTGACGGCCGGGTAAGCGAAAATGTCGGCGGCTATGACGATTGGTTGCGGAGTCTGGCTGCGGCCCCGGCAGGTCCGCTCGAGCAGAAACCCAGTAAAGAGAAGGCTAAACCCGAGAAGGAAAAAGTCCGCAAGCTCTCTTTCAAGGAAGAAAGGGAACTGGAGGCCCTTCCGGAGAAGATCGCCGCCCTTGAAGGTGAACAGGCAGAGCTGCATGCCCGGCTGGCTGATCCGGAGTTTTACAAAAATGCCGGGGCGGAAGTGACCGTTATAAATGACCGCCTTGCTGCTCTGGAAATTGAATTGGCGGTTGTTTACAGCCGCTGGGAAGAGTTGGAGGATCTGAAGGGGTGATCAGGTTAAAATATTGGACAGTGCAGCTATGAGATGATAAAGAAACAATAAGTTAAGAACATCATAATCAGAATCGATGCCACAACGGCTGGACAGCTTATTGTAAGGAGATACCCGCGTGAATAAGATACTTATCGTCAATAATATACATAGCTTTCTGGAAAGAAATGAGAGCTTTTTAAACAGGGTAGGGTTCAAGATGTATACCGCTTCGTCTGCACTGGAGGCTATACAGATTCACAGGGCACACAGGGTTAAACTGATTATCGCCATGCTTGACATGCCTGAAATTAGTGGCGACATGCTCTGCTCCCTGATCCGGCAGGATCCGTTATTGAAAAATGTCTCCATTCTGCTGATCTGTCAGCCGACCCCGAGTCAGATAGAAAGGGCTTCCACCTGTGGCGCCAATGCGTGGATATGCAAACCTTTGCAGCCGGGACTGCTTCTCCAGGAAATTGGCAAGCTGATAGCCATCCCGACGCGGGTAGATCATCGTGCCAATGTTCATGGTATTGTGCGCTGTAATTGGTTCTCGGGCATATCCAGAAATATCAGTGTTTCCGGGCTCTTGTGCGAGACAAACGTGGAAATTGATCCGGAAGAGCTCATAACCAGCCTGTCTGTTTCTATCAGTTCCCGTGAAATAGTGACAGATGCCAAAGTTGCCAGATCAGTAAAATTGCCGAATGGTCTGTACAGTTATGGTGTCCAGTTCATTGGTCTTACCCCGGAACATCGAAAGGAAATTGAAATCCTTGTTGCACAAAACCTGAAAGCTGCATAATTGGCTCTACCCTCTGTCGAGGCCCCGCTTTTATTCCTCCGGGCCTGTTCCCTGTGGCCTGCTTCAATACGATAAACAATTACTGCCTTGATACCCCGCAGCAGGCTGTGGGGTAATTCCTCTGGCCGGAGTTCCGTTGACCGATTTTGATAAACAACTGGCGGCAATTGCCGCCTGCCTGAAAGACAATACCAAAAAAATCACCTTGACCGGTCTGACCGGTTCAGCGGGAGCATATCTCCTTTCCCGTCTGCTGCAAGTGTCAGACGAGCTTTTCATTGCGGTCACCGCTGACAGCGACGCAGCTGAAGAGCTGTTCCGGGAACTGCGCTTTTATGCTGAAAAGGCGGAAGATATTCTCCACTTTCCTGCCTGGGATGTAACCCCTCTTGACGCTGCCTCCCCCCATGCCAATATCACTGGAGAGAGGCTGAATACGCTCTTCCGGCTGATGAGCGGGCAAGTGCGGGTGGTTGTAACGCCTTACGCAGCGGCAGTGCAGAAGATTCTCCCCCGGCAGACACTGGGCAATCTTTCCCAGTATCTTGTCGCCGGTGAAGAGGTGCCGCATCATGAACTGCTGGAGAAGCTGGTAAAACTCGGCTACTCGCCGGTGCCGCTGGTTGAGGATCGGGGCGGCTTTTCCGCCCGGGGGGGGATTGTCGACATCTTCCCGCCGAATCTGCCTCATCCTGTCCGGATCGAGTTTTTCGGGGATTTCGTTGAGACAATCAGGACGTTTGATCCGCTCACCCAGCGTTCGCTCCACCCTATGGAAGAGCTGGTGCTGCTCCCCTCCAGAGAGGTGATTCTGGCGCCGGAGGTCATGAAGGATTTCACCGGAAAGTTGAAACGCCTTTGCGATGATATCGACATTCCAGTCCCCCGGCGGCGTGAATTGGTCGAGCAGCTCAACTCTTCAATCTATCCTCCCGGGATTGAAAACCTTCTCCCCCTGTTCCACGGCCCTCTGGAGACTCTTTTTGATTATGCCGGCAACAAGGCAGTTACGCTGCTGGCCGATCCCGACTCCATTGCCGAGGCCCGGCAGGAATGGCTTTATGATATTGAAAAGAGCCGCAACAGCGCCCTTGAACAGGAGCGGATCATCTGCGACGCGTCCGGGCAGTTCCTGACCGGCGACGCCGGACTCCCGGAAAACTTCCCCGGCCGGCAGCTGCATCTCCCCCGGCTCGAACTGTTGAGCGCAGATAGCGGGAAACTGTTCAGTTTTTCAGTTGAACAGAACAGCGATCTGAAGGTTCTGGTAACCCCTGATGGCGAAGGGGTCATGAAGCCTCTTGCGGAGCGGCTTTCCGGCTGGCTGAAGGATGGGATGCGGATCTTCATCCCTTGCCATCAGCGCGGCCAGGCGGAGCGGCTGATCTCTCTGCTGGAGCATTACAGCTTGCCGCTGAAAGTGGCTGAGCGCAGTTTTTCAGCCGAGCTTTTCAGAAGGGATGGGGGGATTTCTCTTCTTATCGGCGAAATATCGCGCGGTTTCCGGCTCGCCTCTGCCGGCATGGTTGTTGTCAGCGAGGAGGAGCTGTTCGGCAAACGCGTCCGTCGCCGCGGCGTCTCGGAGATGAAGAAGAAGCAGATCCTCACCTCGCTGGCAGAGCTGAAAGTTGGCGATTACATGGTTCACCTCGACTTCGGCGTGGGGGAGTATCGCGGCCTTGAGCATATTGAGCTGTCCGGCGTGGCTGGCGATTTCCTCCTGCTGGAGTATGCCGGCGGCGACAGGCTCTATCTGCCGGTCGACCGGATGGCGCTGGTACAGCGCTATGTCGGCGCTGAGGGGCTGGAGCCGCGGGTTGACCGGCTCGGCGGCGTCGCCTGGGACAAGGCAAAGGCAAAAGCCCGCGAAGCCGTTGAGGAGATGGCGGTCGAGCTGCTGGAGATCTATGCCGCCCGCCAGGTGGAAAAGGGCCATGCCTTTTCACCGCCGGATGACCTCTACCGTGAATTCGAAGCGTCCTTTGCCTGGGATGAGACGCCGGATCAGCTCTCGGCCATCGATGACGTGCTCCAGGATATGATGAGCGAACGGCCGATGGACCGGCTGGTCTGTGGCGATGTCGGCTACGGTAAGACGGAAGTTGCCATCCGGGCGGCCTTCAAGTCGGTCATGGATGGCAGGCAGGTGGCGGTGCTGGTGCCGACGACGATCCTTGCCCAGCAGCATTTCGAATCTTTCCGGGAGCGTTTCAAGGATTATCCGGTGACTGTCGAGATGCTCTCCCGGTTCCGGACTGCCAGGGAGCAGAAGGCCATTCTGGAAGGTCTGGCCAAAGGGAAGGTTGATGTCGTCATCGGCACCCACCGGCTGCTGCAAAAGGATGTGCAGTTTCGCGAGCTTGGCCTGCTGGTCGTTGACGAGGAGCAGCGCTTCGGGGTGGTCCACAAGGAACGGCTCAAGAAGTTCCGGGCAACGGTCGACATCATGACCCTGACCGCCACGCCGATTCCGCGGACGCTCTACATGTCGATGATGGGGGTGCGGGACCTTTCCATTATCGATACGCCGCCGGTAGACCGGCTCGCTATCAAGACGTTCGTCGCCCGTTTCAACGAGGAGCTGATCCGCGAAGCGGTCATGCGCGAACTGCGCCGCGGCGGGCAGGTCTTTTTCGTCCATAACCGGGTGCAGTCCATCGGCGTCATGGCAGAGCATCTGGCCCGGATCGTCCCGGAAGCGAAGATTGCCATTGCCCACGGACAGATGAAAGAAGGCGAACTGGAAAAGGTGATGCTTGGTTTCATGCACGCCGAGACAAACATTCTGCTCTGCACTACCATTATCGAATCCGGCCTTGATATCCCGAGCGCTAACACTCTTATCGTCAACCGTGCCGATGCCTTTGGCCTGGCACAGCTTTATCAGCTGAGAGGCCGGGTCGGCCGCTCAAAGGTTCGAGCTTTCGCCTACTTCCTGATTCCCGCTGAAGGGGCGATTGCTCCGGATTCACGGGAACGGCTCAAAATATTGCAGGATATTTCCGAACTTGGCGCCGGCTTCAGGATTGCCACCCACGACCTTGAAATTCGCGGGGCCGGCGATATTCTCGGGGCAAAGCAGTCCGGTCAAATTGCAGCGGTCGGTTTTGAACTCTTCACCGAACTGCTTGAAGAGACTATCCAGCGCTTGAAGGGGGAGGATCTGACCGAACGGGTGGAGCCTGAGATCAAGTTGCGCATACCGGCGTTTATACCGGAAGATTTTGTCAAGGATGCCAATCAGCGACTGGTCGTCTACAAGAAGCTTACCCAGGTAATCTCAGAAGAAGAGGTCGCTGACATCCGGGCCGAGCTCGTTGACAGGTATGGTAAACCGCCGCTGGCGGTAGAATATCTACTGGAGATGATGAAACTGAGACTTGTTTTCAAGAAACTCCTTGTTTATGAAGCAGAGTTTGACGGCAAAAAACTTATCTTTTCATTCCACGAAAAGACCCCGGTATCACCTGATCTGATAATAGCTCTCATAAAGAGCCAGCCGAAAAGATACCAGTTCACTCCGGACTTCAAACTTGTCGCTGAATCAGTGGACACTTCCTTTGACGGAGTACTTCTGGAGTCCAGAAATCTCTTGAAAAAACTGGGGGGTATATGATAGCCTCCATAGGGTTTTCTCAACAAAAAAACAAGGAGATTATAGTGACAAAACAGTCTGTAATAAAATCTGTGGTCGTCGTTTTATCTGTTATGGCGCTTTTTGGGTGTAGTGGCAAAAAAGAGAGCGATGTTAAAAAGGAAGCTGCGCCGTCTGGCCCGGTTCTTGCCGAAGTGGGGAGCGCTAAAATAACGGTAGATGCTTTCAAAAAAGAGCTGGAGAACCTTCCGCCATATCTCAAGCCGATGACCGAAACAGCCGATGGCAAAAAAGAGATGCTGGAGACAATGATCATCCGTGAACTGATCCTGCAGGCAGCATCAAAGGACGGCATTGAGAATACCCCCGCTGTCAAGGATAAGCTGGAAGAACTCAAGAAGCGTCTTGTTGTTGAAGCGTATCTGAAGAAGAAGGTTGAAGAGCAGGCTAAAGTTTCCGATGAAGATCTGAAGAAATTCTACGATGAGAATAAAGACAAGTTCAAGACCGGTGATCAGGTGAGAGCCAGCCATATACTTGTGAAGTCGGAGAAAGAGGCCAAAGATGTTCTTGCCCAGCTTAAGGCAGGCGGCAACTTTGAAGAACTTGCCAAAAAGCTTTCGACCGACGGTGCCGCCTCTAAAGGCGGCGATCTTGGCTGGTTCAGCAAAGGCTCCATGATTCCGGAGTTTGAAAAAGTCGCTTTTACGATGAAAGAGGGTCAGATTTCCGATATCGTCAAAACCAAGTTCGGCTACCACATAATCAAGCTGACCGGCAAGCGCGCCGCCGGCGAGCGCAGCTTTGACGATGTCAAAGAGCAGATCAAGGCATCCATGCTTCCTGGCAAGCAGCAGGAGGTATTCCAGAAGCTTAAGGAAGATCTGAAGAAGAGCGGCAAATACACTATCAATGAAGCTGTCCTGAAGGATTTGGGCGGCGCAGCTTCGGCTGGAGCAACAGAATCAAAAGATCTGCCCGCACAGCCACCGGCACCAGCAGCACCGAAATCAGCGGAGCCGAAAAAGTAAGAGCCAGCAAGATTTTAGTCTGTCAAGGCCGGGTGACCCCCGGCCTTTATTCATAAAGGGCCATCATGAGAAACAGTGTTGCCGCCATACTTCTCCTCATCATCATTACTGCCTCTGCTGCATCAGCTGAGATGGTCAGCGGCATTGCCGCCATTGTCAACGATGAGATTATCACCTACCTTGAGCTTAACAACGACTATGCTTTGGCCCTCAAGGAAGAGGAGAAACGGGGAACTGTCACTCCGGATGCGGCTGTCAAGCTGAAGCGGCAAGTTCTGGACTCCATGATTGACCGGAAACTGGTGAAACAGAAAATAAAAGAGCTCAACATCGTCATAACAGAGGAAGAGGTCCGCCAGTCAATCGAAGATATCAAGCGACAAAACAAACTGAGTCAGGAGGCTTTGACCGCTGCGCTAATTGGACAGGGGATAACCTTCGATCAGTACAAGGCGCAGATGAAGGAGCAGATGGAGCGCCTGCGGCTTATGAGTCAGGAGGTCAAATCCAAGATTCAGGTCGGGGAACGCGAGATAAGAGAGTATTACGATGCTAACCTGGCACTTTACAGAGAAGAGCCGACCTACCGGGCACGACACATTTTTCTGAAAGTTGACAAAAAGGCTTCGACCGAAGAGATAAAGAAGATAATGGCCAAAGCCGCTGACGTTATGAACGAAGCCAGGAGCAATAGCGACTTTGCCGCCCTCGCCAGAAAATACTCAGACGATGCTGGTGCAGCAAAAGACGGTGGCGATCTTGGAACCTTCAAAAAAGGGGATATGCTTCCTGAAATAGAGAGTGCCGTCATAACCATGAAGCCGGGAGAGATCAGTGAGCTGGTTGCCACCCCCGCAGGTTTTCATATTATCAAACTGGAAGAAAGAAATGAGGGCAAGCTCAAACCGTTTGAAACGGTCAGCGCCTCTATTGAAGAGCTCCTTTACAAAAAGAAATCTGAGGCGCGCTTTAAACAGTGGGCTGATGATCTCAAAAAAAATGCGGTAATTGATATAAAGCTATAGACTTCTACATCCCCTCTTTTCCGAGCTTCTCTATCAGCTCCTTCTGCTCTGCCGATAAAGTCTGCGGCACCTTTACCTGAACCACTACGTAGAAATCGCCTCTAATCCCCTTGCCAGACTGTTGAAAACCGAGCCCTTTAAGCCTGATCTTGGTATCTGGCTGAATACCGGCAGGCACCTTGATTCTCTTGGTCCCGTCAAGGGTCTCAATATCGAGAGAGCCGCCCAGACAGGCATGGCTGAAGGGTATCTGCTGCGGGAAGAGTATATCTGCTCCATCTCTACTGTACCTGTTATCCGCCCTGACGACTATATTCAGGTAGAGGTCACCATCTGCTCCCCCGCCAATACCTGCGCCCCCTTTTCCTGCCAGGCGCAGACGGGCTCCGCTATCTATGCCGGCAGGGATTTTAACGGAGAGCTCTTCACTGCGCCCTTCCCTGCTGAAAGCAACACGTTTTTCCCCGCCGGAAAAAGCCTCAAGAAAACTAATGGGGAGTTCCATCTCGAAATCCTGCCCTTTACGACTCATGGCGCGGCCGCGCCCCTGCCTGAAACCGCCGCCCATACCGAAAATTCTGGAAAATACATCATCGGATCCGCCGAGATTGAATTCTCTGAAAACATCACCGGCATTAAAGTTGCGGAATATGTCTTCCTGTGAGTAACGCTGCTGGAAACCGGCAGAGCCGAACTGATCATACTGGCTCTTTTTCTCCGGATCGGAAAGAACCGCATAGGCTTCGTTTATCTCCTTGAAGCGATCCTCGGCCTTCTTGTCACCGGCATTTTTATCCGGATGGTATTTTACTGCCAGCTTGCGGAAAGCCTTTTTTATTTCGTCGGGTGACGCCCCTTTTTTAAGTCCAAGTATTTCGTAATAATCGCGTTCAGCCAATTTGAGCTCCTTTGATTGTTTGCAGAGAGTCTAAGCATTGGTAAAGCATCTGTCAATAAGGTGAAATTTCAATTTGCATCAGGTTCTGTCTTTAACCGGTAAATAAAGCAGGATAGTGACTGTAAGACCGATCATCGGGAAGAGAAAGGCAACATGGAACGACTGCGCGGTCATGCCACCGCCTTTGCCAAGGTATTCAATGATCAGTCCCATGAAATGCTGGGTGACAGCCGCTCCCATCAGCACAAAGAAATTAAGCGACGTGAGTGCGGTGCCGAGTATTTCAATTCTGAAACTGTTCCGTATGATCGGATAGATCATGACTCCGGCTGACACTGCAATGCCGATAGAGAAGAACCAGAGAGGAATGATCACCGACGGTATTGCTTCCCCCCAGCCAAGAAAACCGCTCATCAATAAAAGCAGCATGAACTGGCCGGTCAGCAGCGCTTTCTTGTACGATTTCAAGACTTTCCTGGCGATGCGGTCGATTGACAGGCTACCGCAGATAAAGCCGATGGAGGTGAACATCAGCATCCTGCCCGCGTCTGTGCGGGTAAGATGCAGTATATTCATCAGATAAGGGTCCGCCCCAGAGCCCCTGAACTGCAAGATAGTTGCCATACCAGAAAAAAGCGAGCATGCCGAGCAGCAGGAAGTCTTTTCTCCCGAATATCTCAATCCAGGCAGTAAACATGCCTGTTGGTACAGTAGTTGGCTTGTCATTTTCCAGAGCCGTAACTGCAGGCCTGTCCCTGACAACCCCGTAGACAAGCAGAGTCACAAGCCCTTGCAGCAAGGCAACCACGACGAAGGAACTCCGCCAGCCGTAAGCCTTGACAGCAATGGCGAGAGGAGCTGTACCAATAACATTGCCGATATTGCCGACGGCCACCATCAGCCCCGAGACTTTGCCGAACTCCTGCTTGCTGAACCAATGACTGAATATAGTGAAAGTTGACATCAGCACCGCAGCGGTGCCGACTCCCAGCAAAACTCTGGCTACCATCGCCGTTTCGAGAGTTGTGGCAACAGCAAACAGTCCGCCGCCGATGGTGGTAAGAATACCGCAGAGACTGATGATCAGTCTTCCGCCAAGTCTGTCGATAAGCGGTCCCAGCGGGAGCTGGGCAAAGGCGTAGACATAGAAGAGGATGCCGGAAAGACGGCCGAGATCCGCCGGGGTGAGGGAAAGTTCGCGCGAAATGTCGCCGGCAACAACTGCCAGCGACACTCTGTAGAAGTAGACGAGTATGTAGGTAAGGGCGAGGACTGCAAAGATAATCCAGCGACGGTTTTTACTGTTCGACACTGGCCACCATATCTCTCTTCACAATCGTGTTGATCAGTGGTAGTCATAATGTCTATCCTGCCATGCAGCGCAACTGTTTTCAGCCGAGCGATTTGACCGCCGCTATCACAGCCGCATAATCGGGCTCGTTGGTGACTTCCGGAACGATCTGAATATATCTGACAGTATCGTCTGCGTCTATAATGAAAACCGCTCTTGCCAGCAGTTTCAGCTCTTTGATGAGAATACCGTAGGCAGCGGCGAAAGAGCGTTCCTGATAATCCGAAAGGGTTGTTACCCTGTCGATTCCAGCTGCCCCGCACCATCTTTTCTGGGCAAAGGGGAGATCAAGGCTGATAGTCAGAACAACAACATTCTCCGGAAGTCCGGCTGCCTCCTGATTGAAGCGGCGGGTTTCCGTATCACATACCGGGGTGTCAAGAGAAGGTACCGCACTGATGACTTTAATTTTGCCGCTGTATGTGGCGAGTGTAACGGGTGCAAGCGAATTGTCGACGACCTTGAAGTCAGGCGCCTTGACCCCGACGGCAAGTTCAGGTCCAAGCAGCGTAAACGGGTTTCCTTTGAAAGTTATGATGCCGCTTCGTTCGTTACTCATGGTGGCCTCCTGCTTATTATTATGTATAGTTTCAAAATTGTAGTTGAAGATCTGTAAAAATCAAGTTGACAGGCGTTTTTTCGTGCGACTGCCATGCCGCATAGCCTTATTCAAGATTGAAATTATTCTGATAAGCCATCAGCGTGTTAATCATCAAGGCGGCCACCGTCATCCGGCCGACGCCACCGGGAACCGGGGTGATCCAGGAGCACTTCGGCGCAACTTCGGCGAAAACCACATCTCCGACCAGTTTGCCATTTTCCAGGCGGTTAATCCCTACGTCGATAAGAACAACCCCTTCTTTTACCATGTCCGGGGTTACAAAGCCCGGAATCCCGACTGCAACAATGACAATGTCGGCCCGGCGTGTTTCATCAAGCAGCAGCCCCCTTGGGGTTTCAATGTGGGTAAGGGTAACCGTTGCATTGCCTATATCAAAATCATTGGAGAGCATAATTGATATGGGTTTACCGACGATATTGGAACGGCCGATGACAACGCAATGTTTTCCTTGAACCTGAATGCCATAAAATTGCAGCAGTTTGCAGATGCCGTAGGCTGTGGCGGGCCTGAAAGCTTTCTGTCCCAGAGTCATCCTGCCAAAATTGGCCGGGTGAAAGCCATCGATATCCTTTTCCGGCGAGATAGCATTGATTACCGGCTGCGGGTTGATATGCTTCGGCAACGGGAGCTGCACAATCAGACCGTCAGTGGCAGAGTCCTCGTTTATCTCTTTGATCAAAGAGAGCAGTTCTGTTTCCCTGACTGTTTCGGGAAGGCGGATCAGATTGCTGTCAAAACCGGATAGACCGCAGGAAGCAATCTTGGATTTGACATAGGATTCGCTGGCCGCATGCTCGCCGACCAGAATGATCGTCATGTGCGGTTTGCGCAAACCGCTTGCCAGATATCCTGCTACTTTCCGGTGGATTCCATCGATCAGACTGTCAGCGCATTTTTTCCCGTCAAGCAGATTCATGATCCGATCCTTTTTTACTGCAGTTCGTTCAGCCGCTCTTTGGTTGCTTCACCAAGATATTTCCAGAGGCCGAGCTCCTTCAGGGTTGCCACCCGCGGCACACCGTTTGCGTTCCAGCCGCGCTCCGCATAATAGACAGCAATGAGGCGGCGCAGTTCGCTTGCGCGGTTGTCCATGAGCAGTTGTCGTTTTTCGGCTGTGGACAAACCGCTAATGCTATTGCCGTTGATGCGTTCTACTTCGGCATCACAATAATCCTCTTCAGCTTCATAAAGACAATCTTCGGTCGGCCCGATGGCCCGCTCGGGAATCCAGTCGAAGGCAGCCGTATCCTTACCGTACTGCATGACATTCATGACCCGCTGCAGGTTGATGTCCCGATCGGTCTGGGCGAAAATCTCCTCCCAGGTCAGATCCGTGCCGAGCATGCCGTTGTAGAAGTCGGCATAGATGTCCTGGGAAGCCGGGTTGATGTAGACGTCCTCACCGGTCCGTTTGGCCGATTCGGGATTGAAGACATCCACCCAGGGGAGCTTGCAGACGCCGAGATTGTCATTGCCGAGCCGTACCCGCGGATAGGTCATCAGTGCCCTGGCCTTGTCCTGGAAGGTCGGAAAAGCACCGAGCAGATCAGCCTTGATCAGCCAGGCAGCAGCGTGGTGTGCGCCGATGTCGCTCGCGGCAGCATAAGAGCCCTGCATGGAGAGTGACCGGTGGGTCCGGTAGAAGGAAAACGGCAGCCCCTTGGTCTGCATGGCGAAAAGCGCCAGCTCAGCGGCCGGATTCCTACCGGTCCGTTTTTCAAATCGCTCCGCCACCCACTTGTCAATAGCAAGCATGCCTCTGCCTGCGACCTGAGCCATTTCCGTCTCACCATGAGCCAGGCGATGCAGAAAGCTTGAGTGCAGACGCCTCGTCACCCCAGGTCAACTCCAGGCCGTCGGCATCTTCTGCTGTCAGGTAACCTCGCTGGAAGCATTCCATCAGAAAGGCCATGATGGTTGCAACTGATATCGTGTCGAAACCGTAATTGTCGCAGTGCCAGTTGGCTTCCATGATGAACTCGGCATTCCAGATGCCGAGGTTTGAGCCGAATCCGGCGGCAGTCTCATATTCGGGGCCGTCTACCCAGACCTTCTGGCCGGCATGTGTCCCGGAAACCAGGTTTACCCAGCCCCCCTTGGTGCACTGGAGGTTACACCCGGGAAAACAGCCATCCATACCGCGATGTTCGAAAAGATGCTCGGCGTAGATGCTTGCCGCAGATCTGGTGAGCCCGGGGATCGGAGCCACCCTGGAAATTTTTGACCGGCAGCGACTGGTATTCGCTCTTGCTCATAAAGGTGATAAGCCCGGCGCTCCCTTTGCGAGCCATCTTCAGCTGCTGCGGATCGATCTCCTTGACAATGCTGTGGAGCCTTCGCCCGGCGGCCCGCACTTTTTCCCAGTCAGCGGCGCCGTAGGGGTTCTCTCCGTGGGGATATTCGGCAAGAACCACAATGGCGAACAGTCCCTTGCCCCGCATGACCGAACCGATCCCGGTCCGTCCGGCCTGCTTGGTTCGCCAGACCCCCTTGCCGCCATCTTTAGCCGGCTTGGTAACATCAAAGTAGTGGCTGTTGATGCAGCCGAAAACGGTATTAACTGCGCCGATGCCGGTGGACATGAAGGCGATGTTGCGCTTTTCGTAACCCAGAGCAGTGAACCGCTCAGACATATGGCGTTTCAAGGTCAAAGGCCTCATCATCATGGGGCGCCTCTTCGATAGAGATCTCATTGGTAAAGCCGTTGATGACCATGATGATTTCGCGTTCGCTTTTACCGGTCACCTTCAGGGCATCGAAACCGGCATACTTGAGAAACGCGCCGAAATAGCCGCCAAAATTGGAAACTCCCGGAATTCCGGTCAGCGGCGAAAGCGAGACTGCCATTGCCTTGGCCGTGCCGGGAAACTGCGGGATGCCGCCCAGCGGGCCGTTGGCCAGGATCAGCGGATTTGCAGGATCAGTGGCTATGGTGTCGGGGGTTATGGACTGGTGAAGCAGATAAAGCCCGAGGCTGCGCCCGCCGATGAAGTAGTCCCTGACCTTCGGATCAAGCTCAGGCATGGCAATAGAATTGTCACTGATGTCGACTGTCAGGATGCGGTTTGTGTAGCCACGAATGATGGCTGTTTTATCATAAATCATTAATTCAATTCCTTTGATTCGAGCTGTCTGCCGTTAAACAGAAGCGGAAATGTACCTAAAAATCGTTCTTCATGTCAAGTTATCGCTGAACGCCGGCAGGCCTCACCCGCAGTTCCTGCGTAGTTTCGCTGTTGAGATCTGTGGAATATGGAGCTTTGACCTCTTCCCTCTCTTTTCCCTCTAAACTCAGGCCGTGCGCCATGCGTCGCGATGCGTGGAACAGCGTTGCCGATAAAAAACGGGGAGAGTCGACAACGGCTCTCCCCGTTTTTGTCTTTCAATTGTAGTCTGTCCTTCGCATCACGGCGACTTTTCCAATTCCCGCAGACGGCCGGGGATATCCCATTTTTTCATAAGGCAAGCCACGGCACGAGGGACCATCTCCTCCCACGGCTCGCCCCGCATCATCCGGTAGCGGACGTCAGTGGCGCTGATCCCTTTCTGGCTTTCGGCCACCTCCCGGAGAACGTGGGTCCTGAGCGCGAGCGATCTGAAAAAGTCGAGCTTCCGTTTCCCCCACTCGTCATAGATTGAGAGGAAAAACAGGGCGTCCATCGGGACATAGTAGCGGTAGAGTTCGGGGATGTTGATCGGGAAGGGGACGATGGAATACCGGGAGGGCTCCACGCCTGCCTCTGCGAGTACTCCCCGGACCATGACATACCGCTCGAAGTAGGTGAGCGGGTTGGCAAAGAGGCTGCTCCGTTTCCGGTCCGCGCTGTCGTCCCTCGTCAGGACGGGATCGGGGTTGGTGATCCCCACCACCAGGTGCCGGCAGAGCGCCATCCCGGCCAGGAGATAGACGAGGTGATCGTTGTGAAGGACCTGGAACCGGCCGTGGATAACCCCAATTTCACTGTCCGGAAGCGATGCGTTTGTCATGGCGGCTATCCCCCCGCGAAAACCTTACCAACAGATTCTATCCATTCCGATCATTCTTTCAAGATCCGCAGGGAGGTGTACTTCCCCGGTGCGAACGGCTGGTCGTCGGGCGCGTCCATGAGCCCCCAGAGCTTCCCCCGGTCGAGAAAATTGAGGACCAGGTACATGAGTTCCTTCCCGCGCACCAGGGAGAGGCCTCCGGCGGCGCAGCTCACCTCGTTGAACTCCCGGACCGCGTCCCGCCGCGTGTATTTTCCGGTCATGGCCAGCGGCACAGTCTCGCCGGTATGGATCATCGCGCCGCAGCTCGCAGTGGAGTGGTCGGCGGTCACGATGAAGAGGACCTCCTCATCGGGGACGATCTCGTCCACGGCATAGCCGACTGCACGGTCGACGGCCTCGATCACCCTTTTCTTGAAGAGTGGGTCCTTCTTATGCCCCGCCTCGTCGGTGACCTTGGTATGGACATGGATGATATCGAACTCCCTTGCTTCGTGGGCGATCCTGAGCCGCTCCCGCAGGTCGCCGGCCGGATCGTCCGTGTCCTTCACCCGGCGGATTTCCATACCCAGGATCTGGCCGAGCCCGTGGTAGATAGCGCCCGAGGCGATAATCAGCCCCTTCATGCCCCACCGATCGGCAAACGGCTGGAGATGTCCCATCATCCCGGCCCGCTGGGTCCCGACCGCGTTGATCGGCGGTAGCCCCCGTGCCACCCGTTCCAGGTTCACGGGGTGCGCCGAGAGCTTCCGGTAGCTCCAGCGCAGATACGCGTTGAGAACGGCGGCCGTCCTGCAGGCGCCTGGGTCGCCGGAGGAGTTCCTTAACGGAAGGACCTCCATCAGGGGACGACCCTCGCGGATCGGGTTGGAATCGGTGACCGCGCTCGAAACTTCACCCCGCAGGACGAGAATGCCGCCTATACCCCTGGTGGGGATGAACTCCACCTCGATGCCGTCCTGCCGGAAGGTGCCGATCTCCCCATGGAGCAGACGGCAGGTTTCCCTGTCGACCGCAGGATTTTCATGCCGCAACACGAGGATCCCCGTTTCTTCCTCCACCGAAAATATCCGGCTCAGGAGAGCCACGTCCCCCTCCCGCACCGCCACCCCTTCCCCCAGAGCCTCCACTATGCCCCGACCTGGGAATTCCTCCATCCGGTAGCCAAACATCAGAAAATGGGCGAGTTCGCTCGGCAGCGCGGTCCCTTGGAGATGGCTGTGGAACAGGCCGGTCATGCCGATCGACGCGATTGTATCGAGATTGGGGGTGTGTGCCGCCTGGAGGGGGGTCATGTCGTTGAGGGAAGGGTGACTCCGGTCGCCGAGGCCGTCGAGAAGGAGAAGGATGCAGCGCATGTCAGGCCCCCGAAGAACATTTGCCGGTGCTGTCATTGCCGAGATTGATAGCATGAGGGTTGACTGCCTCAAGCCCGACAATATAGCAACCATTTTCGTAAATCAACTAGATTGTCACTGTATGAGGTCAGGAGGGGGGTGATTTGGCGGGGAATAAAACCTCAGGCGGCCACCACGGAAAGCAGATCGTTGAGAGGTACTGCAACGTAGGGATACGGGCGGGATTCGAGGTAGCATTGGAGGAATTCGCGAGTGCGCAGAATTTCTTCCGGCTGCAGCAGTTCGATCACCCACCAGTCGCACGATGGCGCCAGGCTCAGGATGTCCAGGCGCGGGGAGAGATCCCACAGGCTTTCCGGCGGCAGGTGGCCGTATCCTTCCAGTTCCGTGTGGTAGACGTGGGCGTTGATAACTCTTTCCCGGAACGGAACGACGTACTCTTCGTAGAGTTTCTTCCCGGGGTGAAGCCCTCTGACCGCATGGGCATGGCCGATATCTATGGTGACGAAGGCGCCGCTCTCGGCCACGATCCGGTTGAACACATTCGGGTCATTGGTAATGGGGGTCGTCAGGTTTTCCAGGGCCACGGCTACACCGTAGCGGTTCCCCTGTTCGACGAGGAGGGTGAGGTTGTCTATGGCGCGCCCAAGGTTGATCCCGGCGCCGGTGGGATTGTTGAGCCCTATGTGGACTGTCATCTGCTGCCCCCCCGCCAGGGCGACTTTTTCTACGGTAGCAGTGAGCAGCGCCAGAGACTCATCGCCCCGCCGGTCGGTAAAGGCCAGGTCCACCCCGAAGAATCGACAGTGATAGCGGACCTGTAAACCGGCAAGCCGCCCCATCAGCGAGACGAACTCTCCTTCCGACTGATCGGGATCGATGGACCAGTCAATCCCTGAGAAGCCGTTACTGAAGGCAAATTCCGCCAGACGATCCGCGTCCTGACCGAAGATATTGCAGATGGCGATTTCCGGTTGCATGGTACGAAATTATATAAATGGGCTCAATAAATCAAATTAATAATTCCAATACGTAGCGACTCGTACATTGCCGGAAACCGATAACAGACTCTTAGTCCCGTCAACGCCACAGAGGCCGCTGTCCGCGGAGTTACCGGAGGTTACGGGGGTTACGGGGACAGTATATATAATTGACAAGCATTTTGATTCTGCTATTCTCCACACATGGCACGCATTGCACGAGTTATAGTCCCCGGCATCCCCCACCACATAACCCAACGCGGCAACCGCCGCCAGCAAACTTTTTTCTGTGACGATGACTACACAGCCTACATTGATCTTATGGCTGAATGGTGTGGTAAGTACCGTGTGGAGATCTGGGCATGGTGCCTGATGCCCAACCATGTTCACTTGATTGCAGTTCCTGAATCAGAGGAAGGGCTTGCTCGTGCAATTGGCGAAGCACATCGCCGCTATACCCGCAGGATTAACTTTCGCGAGAAGTGGCGTGGTCACCTGTGGCAGGAACGCTTTGCATCATTTCCAATGGACGAAGGATATCTTTTGGCCGCTGCTCGATATGTAGAAATGAACCCTGTTGCCGCTGGACTTGTTGGAATTCCGGATGAGTACGCTTGGAGCAGTGCTAAGGCCCATCTCTTTGCTCAAGACGACAAACTGGTAAAGGTTGAACCTTTACTTTCAATAGTTGGAAATTGGAGAAACTTTTTATCATTGTCTTCAGAGGAAGAAATGACTATGTTCCGCAAACATGAGCGATCTGGCAGACCACTTGGGGAGGAGGCATTTGTTGATCACATTGAGGTTTTGCTCGCAAGAACTCTCCACCCGCAAAAACCGGGGCCAAAACAAAAGGCGGAATAATTATCAAAACTGTCCCCGTAATTCCGTAATTCCATAAAGATGAGGAGTACCAATGCAAAAAGAAGCAGCAGAAGATGAGAATTCCGCACCGGTTGATCTTGCGGTGACTTTTTCCTTCCGATTAAGGTTTTTATTGTCAGTGCAAAATTATAAAATGTACTGACATGAAACTGCCATGTCAACATTCAAAAGAGGAAATATGCAGAAAATAAAGTCTGAAAAAGAAAACCTGCCGTCCGTCGATCTTAGCGGCGAGGCCGACTGGATCCTGTTTGACGCGCCTTCGCTGGTCGGCGAATCACTCCGCTTTGTTTCCGGAGATCCCGAAGGGGAGCGCTTCAGGGTGCGCTACTATCGCGACGGAGAAAAACACCTTCATGCGCGCATCTGGTTCGGCCCTGAAACAGAGGGGCCTCCCGGGCACGCTCATGGCGGCTCTGTCGCCGCTGTCATGGATGAAGCCCTCGGCCTGGCTGCCTGGGCGGCAGGCTATCCGATTGTTGTCGGCAACCTGAATGTCAGCTTCCGAAATCTCCTGCCGCTCCAGAAAGTGGTAACTGTCGAGAGCAGGGTCATCTCGGCGGAAGGCCGCAAGATAATGGTCCACGGCAAAATATTCTGTGGGGAGACTCATTACGCTGAAGCCGAGTGTCTCTGCATCACCATTCCGGGGAGGTAGTCATGACCGCTGACATGAGCAGGTTTCTTGCAAAAGCGCAACAGCTGGCAACAGCAGCCGGTCAGTATCAGCGCTCCAGACTCTGGACCGATCTGACTATCGAGCACAAAGGCGAGATTGACCTTGTCACCGAAGTCGATCTGAAATCTGAAGAGCTGCTGGTCGGCGGACTGCGGGCAGCTTTTCCAGAGCACGATTTCATTGCCGAAGAGAACATCTACCAGGATCGGGGTAAAAGTCACAAGTGGATCATTGACCCGCTTGACGGCACCACCAATTTCGCCCACGGCTTCCCCTGGTTTGCTGTATCAATGGCTCTCAAAGTTGAGGGAGAAGTTGTTCTTGCTGTTGTCCACCACCCGATGATGGCTGAGATGTTCACTGCCATCAAAGGAGAAGGTGCATATCTCAATGGCTCCCGCATCGGCGTATCGTCCCACATCCACCTGCGGGGATCACTTCTGGCGACCGGTTTCCCCTATGATAGCGCAACGGACAGGGAGAATAATTTCGCCAATTTTATCAAGTTTCAAACCCGCTGCCGGGGTATTCGCAGGCCCGGCGCCGCATCACTGGATTT
The DNA here is from genome assembly GCA_963810975.1 of uncultured delta proteobacterium. Classification (GTDB taxonomy): domain Bacteria; phylum Desulfobacterota; class Desulfuromonadia; order Geobacterales; family DSM-12255; genus VEOV01. The sequence goes on from CAWEPN010000003.1 coordinate 31,358, forward strand.
GGCATATGTCGCCGCCGGGCGGATTGACGGTTTCTGGGAGTGCAAGCTGAAACCGTGGGATGTCGCAGCCGGACAACTGCTGGTGACTGAGGCCGGCGGAAAAGTCACCGGCTATTGCGGTGAACCTTATTCTGTCTACAACCACAGGATTGTTGCCAGTAACGGAGCTATTCACACTGAAATGCTGGCGGTCCTGGCGGATAGAACATCAATTGAGCCTTTATGAAAGTAGCCATTATCGGCGCAGGGGCTCTCGGCCTTTATTACGGGGCTCTGCTGCAGAAAAGCGGTGTTGAGACCCACTTTCTCCTCCGTCGTGATTATCACGCGGTCAAGACAGGCGGATTGAAGGTCTATTCCATCAACGGTGATTTTCACCTTCCACAGGTACATGCCTGGCAAACTCCGGCAGAAATGGGGAAGGCCGACCTGATCATCGTCGGCCTCAAAACCTTTGCCAATGGCCACTATCAGGAACTGATCGCACCTTTGCTGCACGACAACAGCGTAATTTTGACCCTGCAGAACGGTCTCGGCAACGAAGAAACTCTGGCAGAGCTTTTCGGAGCCGAGCGGGTTCTCGGCGGTGTTGCTTTCTTATGCTCGAACCGGGGCGAACCCGGCTCAGTTCATCATCTGGGGGCGGGACGGATTATTCTTGGTGAGTTTGCCGTTAAGAGTCTGGGACGAGTGGAGCAGTTTGCGGAAATGTTCTGCACAGCCGGGGTCGATTGCAAAACAACCGCCGACTTGAAGCGGGCCCGATGGGAAAAGCTGGTCTGGAACATCCCGTTCAACGGCCTTGCCACGCTCCTCCTCCAGTCGGTTGACCGCTTGCTGGCTGTGAAGGAGACACGGAAACTTGTGCGGGAGCTGATGCTCGAAGTGATTCAGGCGGGCAACCAGCAAGAACTCAAATCTCAAATCCCCGCAAAATTTGCAGAAAGCATGCTCGCATTCACTGACACCATGGGCGACTACAAACCGTCCATGCTGATAGACCGGGAAGAGGCACGGGAATTGGAACTCGGCTCGATCTTCAGAATACCACTCAAGTTCGCCGCTGAAAAAGGTGTCGCGATGCCGCGGGTCGAGATGCTGGCAACCCTGCTTGGAGCAGAGTGCATAAATCGGCGCCGAGACTTCTGCAATTGTCGGCATGGTGGTGCAATTTCCCATCAAAAAGCTGGATAAAGCAGTAAGAAATAAATCGGTTTTGAACAAGGACGGTAGATACTCCGTAATCGGTATGAAATGCGTACTTAATTTTCCCGCCGTTTAAACAGATATGCCCGGATGCAAAGAAACAGCCCACGGCCGTAAGCATCCAGATCAGTATCATTGCCACCAATTCAGAAGCAGTTATCACTGGTTAGCTTCCATGGAAACCAGCCAGATATAAGGCACCATGCCGTAATTCCAGGCAAGACAGAGGCGCCGATAGCCTGAGAAAAGCAGCGCTTCTCCATTTGCCTCAATAATAATCGGTGCGGGCAGGGTCAGTTGCCCCTCTCGTTGCAGGGCATCTTCCATCTTGTTATAGTTGAGACGGTAGCCCCGTTTCGCCTTGGCCAGGTAGCGGGCATAATCTTCGTAGCTATGATGGGAAAGGTGTACCGGAATGCCGTCAATCTCGCCGCTGCGTGGATAAGGGATCAGTGTGCCACCAGCAAAGCTTGCGGTCAGTTTCTCCCAGTTAAGAGCGTGCTGCAGGTAAAAAAGCTGCTTGGCAGGGTGATGAAAAAACTCCCACTCTTCTCCGGCCAGCTCCGGCTGAATCCATTCAATGCTGAGTGTCGAGACGGAACGGGTCATTTTAATGACCGATCATAATGTCATCCTGCAGTTCATTCCTATCGTCAGCTTCTCGCGGGAAATGTAACGATAGCTCCTCCCCACAGCGCCTGACAACTTCGCAGAGTGCATCACCGGCTCTCCCCTCTTTAAGGCCCGCAACGAGAACTTTAACCAGCTCCAGCCAGGAATCCGCAGGTATCTTGGCGTTGATTCCCCGGTCGCCCAGTATCCAGACCTTGTGTTCGAAGATAGAGATAAAGATGAGGATGCCGGTTTCATCTTTGGTGCGGTAGAGCGCCTTTTCGTAGAATGCCCTGACTGCGCGTTCCTTCACGGCTTCATTGAGGCGGCTGGCGGTAATGAACGGTTTCTGCAGGGCCGGAATACGTTTTGCCAGCAGCTGTAGCGGGAAGAAGAGCACCATTGTCATCGGGAGATATGACCAGATCGTCACATGGTGACTGACAATGGCGATCACCAGTGCCAGCAGTGCCGCACCGAAAACCGCCGTGAGGATGACCGCTTCACGATAGCTGTCGCTGCGCGCCACCACCATGGTGGCAATTTCTCCTGCCGTCTTTTTTTCAGCAGTTGCAACGGCCAGCCTGATCTGCTCCTGCTCGGCCGGAGTGAAAAAATCCTCAACCCCGATATTTTTCATAGTGCCCTCTGCAAGCTCTTTCTTACCAGTCACCGGAAGCACCCCGCCGCCGAAAACCACCCCGCCGCCGGAAAAACCGCCGAAGCCGCCGCTACCTCCGCCGCCAAAGCCGCCGCCGATAAATGGTCCGCCAAAGAAGCCGCCGCCTCTGCCACCACCGCCAAAGAGAAGCGGCAGCAGGAGTCCAAATAGGAACCCGCCGACAGCCAACCCGCCAATAACTGCAAGCGCCAGTCCCGGAAAAGTCAGCCAGGCTATAATGGGCAAGCCGACCGCACCGACCGCACCGGAAAGTACTTTCGAGAAAGAGCCGAGGAATACTGCAGCTACAGCCAGAAAAACCAGCAGAGTTAGGAGCGGCGGTGCACCTTTCTTCCCCTGTTGCAGGTCACGCGGAGATGCTGTGTACTCCCCCTTGACAACGGCGGCAATAGCATTCACCCCGGCGACAATGCCCCCGTCAAAATCTCCGGCTTTAAATCTGGGGGATATATCGCCGCGAATTATCCGTCCGGATACAAGGTCAGTCAGTTTGCCTTCAAGTCCCTGGCCGACTTCGATCCTCACTTTCCGCTCAGCCTTCGCGACAATTAGGATGACGCCGTTATCAACCCCTTTCTGGCCGATCTTCCAGGCTTCGGCAACCTTGATGGAGAATGATTCGATATCTTCTCCACCAAGATCAGGTATTGTCAGGACTACTATCTGGGTAGAATCGCTCCGTTCAAAATCGCTGAGAGCCGTTTCGAGGGCTGCGGCACGCTGAGGGCTCAACAGCGCGGCATAGTCGTTCACATGCCCCCTTAAGCGCCGGCAGATCAACGGCCAGCGACTGAGTGGCAAGACCAAGCGAGAACAGCACTATCCAGAAAAATCTCATAGTCAGCCCTAGAACTTCACCTTAGGAGCAACTTTGGCACCCTCTTCAGCCTTGAACGGCTCTTTGCGGGTCAGATGCAGCAGCAGCGAATTGGTCAAGCTGTTCGGGAAAGTCCTGATACTCGTATTGAAATCCTGGACTGATTTGTTGTAACGGACCCGGGCGACATTGATCCTGTTTTCCGTCCCTTCCAGCTGGTTCTGCAGATCCATGAAGTTCTGGTTAGCCTTCAGGTCCGGATATTTTTCAACAACGACCATGAGACGCGACAGGGCGCCGGACAGCTGACTCTGGGCCTGCTGGAACTGTTCCAGTGCCTGGGGGTTGTTGACAAGATCCTTGGAAACCTGCATCGAGCCTACCTTGGCGCGTGCCTCGGTGACGGCGGTCAAGGTTTCCGCTTCATGCTTTGCATACCCCTTGACCACTTCTACCAGGTTGGGGATAAGATCAGCCCGCCGTTGATAGGATGCCTCAACATCACCCCAGGCAGCAAATACTGCCTCTTCAGCTGCCTGCATACTGTTGTAGCCACAACCACCCAGCAGGCTCAAACCCATAATGGAAATGACGAGAATTATAAACCGTTTCATACTTCCTCCTTGAAATCTGTTTTAGTGAATGTAAGCATCACCGTGTATTATTGCAATGCTGCATGCCAAATGAATTCAATGGCCATAATTTGGACAGCTTAACGAATCTGGCATGGATGTCAAATTTTACCCGACCACCTGCTGTTCAAGCAGTAATATCTTGCCAGTTTCAGGCATTTCGGGTATCTCTTCCTACGTTCATAAAATACAGAACTTATTATATATAGAGAGGTTAACTCCCCGTGACCAAAGAAAAAGTTAATATGGTAAGCCTTGGCTGCCCTAAAAATCTGGTTGACGCTGAAGTTATGCTCGGCTATCTCGGCAGGGAGGGGTACGAAGTCACCACCGATGAGCACGAGGCCGACATCATCATCGTTAATACCTGTTCGTTTATAAAAGAGGCAAAGCAGGAGAGCATCGATACAATCCTCGATCTGGCTGACAGAAAGCATGACGCTAAATGCAAGCTGCTGGTAGTGACCGGCTGCCTGCCGCAGCGTTATCAGGAGGAGCTGGCCAAGGAACTCCCCGAAGTGGATATCTTTGTCGGCACTGGAGACTATCCGAAAATTGCCGGGATCATTGCCGAAAAGAGAGGGGTAGAAGGGCAGATTCGCTACATCGGTGATCCCGATTATCTCTATGATACCGAGATGCCGCGGATGCAGTCATCGCCCCGCTACTACTCCTATCTGAAAATCGCTGAAGGCTGCTCAAACTGCTGTTCCTACTGCGTCATCCCATCGCTGCGCGGCAAGTTCCGCTCCCGTCCGCTGAATCTGGTCATGGAAGAGGCGCGCCGTCTGGTTGATGGCGGAGTCAAGGAGCTCAATCTGATCGCCCAGGATATTACAGTTTACGGCAGCGACCTTCCCGGCGGGGTAAATCTTGAAACATTGCTGCAAGAGCTGGTGCAGATTGACGGCCTTCGCTGGATACGGCTGCTCTACTCTTATCCCGGTGGTATCACTGACGGCGTTATCCAGTTGATCAAAACAGAGGAAAAGATCTGCAAATATCTCGATATTCCGCTCCAGCATATCAGTGATCCGGTGCTGACCCGGATGAACCGGCGCAGTTCGGAAGCCGAGATCCGGGCGCTGGTCGCCAGGCTCCGCAGCGAAATCCCGAACATCGCCCTGCGCACCTCACTGATTGTCGGCTTTCCGGGTGAGACTGACCAGGATTTTAAAAAGCTCTGCCAGTTTGTTGAAGAGGTGCAGTTTGATCGTCTCGGGGTATTCTGCTATTCAAAGGAAGAGGGGACGCCGGCGGCAGAGATGCCGGATCAGGTCACGGAACGGGTAAAGCGTGAGCGCTACAAAAAGCTGATGCAGTTGCAGGCACGGCTCTCCTTCAAGCGTAACCGCCGCCTCATGAATACGATTGAAGAGGTGATTGTCGAAGGGGTCAGCGAAGAGAGCGATCTGCTTCTTAAGGGTCGCTCCTCAAAGCAGGCGCCTGATATTGACGGCATGGTGTACATAACTTCCGGGCAGGCGAATATCGGTGATATAGTCAAGCTGAAGATTACCGACTCTTCGGATCATGACCTGATCGGAGAGATGGTCGAATAATTCCCCCCTTTTTTCAACTATCATTTTTAAAAGCCGCCGGATTTCCGGGCGGCTTTTTTGTTGTCTGCGGATCATTTCCTTAATTGACCTCATATCTGAGCCTATATGGCACCTCATTTGCATTCCAATAATCATATATAAATATATACTCTTATAATTATAGCTGGATTTTAGCATAGTTTCCTGATTTTACGGTAACTTATCGTTAACAGGGCTGGACGGATATCTGATTTCCGCTGCGAAAAGCATGTCCGTTAAATAGCGGCAATCATCCACCAAGCAGTAAAAATAAAAAGTGAAGAGGAGAAAATGATGAAGAGAACGGTTTTAACACTAGCAGGAACTGCACTCCTTGCAGGGCTTGCGCTACCGCTGGCGGCAAATGCCGCTGACGAAGATCTGCAAAAGAAGATTGATCAGCTCTCAAAGGAGATTGAGCTGCTCAAGGGGCAGGTGAAGAAAGTTGATGACAAGTCCCTCGGCAAATGGCTGACAATCGGCGGCGACTACCGCTTCAGGGTGGATTCGCTCCACGGTAAGAGCGTAGGGTACACAAATGCTCCGGCTTTCATGGGGACGCTGCAGAGCACACCCACAGGAAGCGCTTTTTTCGCGAATCCACAAGTACAACAGCTGCTGGGGACAACCAGCTACTCTGCCGTGGCAGGGCTAACACCTGCCGCAATGATGCAAATGATGATGCAAGCGGGAGTCAGTGGGGCTGATCTTCAAACAGCGGGTCAAGCCGCCTTTATACCTGCTTATAAACCGAAAAACACGACTCTCTATACCAACAAGTTCGGCCTCGATCTCCATGCCAAGGCCACACAGGATGTTACCGTCACAGCGAAACTTGATATGTACAAGTCATTCGGTTCCCAGGATGACAATGCGACCACCGGCAACTACTTTGCCGACCGCGTCGGGGTGTTTGATGGCACTGTAGGGCATGTTCCTTCAGATAGTAAACTGAATGTTGACCGCGTTTATGCAACCTGGAGCAATATTCTTGACGAGCCGATATGGTTCTCGGTAGGTCGCCGTCCGTCAACCAACGGCGCGCCAAGTAATCTGAGAATGAATACGGCGCGGCCAGGCACTGGCGGCACACCGGCGCTTCTCGTCGACTATGCCTTTGATGGCGGGACAATTGGCTATGCACCCGATATTGACTCGCTTCCTGGAGCTCATGCAAAACTATGCTATGGCCGTGGATTTGATGCCGGAATCGAGTCGGATGCAACTACCAACAGCCTTGAAAGATACTGACATGATTGGGGTAGCCGTAATCCCGATCGATACCGACCCTCTGCGCGTCTGGCTGCAGTGGAATCGCGGCATGAATATTTTTGACTTCCCGGTTATGTATAACACGGCATTCGGTGATACCGCTCCCTCGGTAAATCTCGGCGACATCGACTGGTACGGCGCAGGGGCTATGTCAACCTTCAAAAATGTCGGTCCAGGCACCCTCAATTTCTTTGCTGATTTCGGCCTGAGCGTTACCCATCCCAATAATAATGTCTCTGCCAATGCCGGTTATCAGGGGCTTTTAACCGGTGCGTTCCTTAACCCCGAAGCACCGGACGACAAAACCGGCTGGGCCGCTTACCTCGGGGTTCGTTATGACCTCCCTTCCAAGACGAAGCTCGGTTTTGAATATAATCACGGCTCCAAAAACTGGATAACCTTTGCTCCGGCTGCTGACGACATGTGGACCGCCAAGGTTGGCACAAGAGGCAATGTATTTGAACCTTACATCATTCAGGAGCTTAACCTGAAGCCTATTTCATCCTTCACGAGCAAAGCATTTTTCAAGATCGGTTATCAGTACTATGACTTTGAGTACACCGGCAGCAATAACTGGGTAGGTGCGCCGCAAAAGATTTCAGATATCAAGTCTACCGACCTTCATGCTCATGACGCCGCTTAAGAGTGCACAGGACATCTACGCAACCTTTGAAGTGCAGTTCTAAAAAACAGTGCGGCAACAAGGGTAATTTCCCCACCCTTGTTGCCGTTATTTTTTTATGCAGCAACAATTAGCAGCAAACAGTTAAAATAATTTAAGGAGTACATTATGAAAAAGTTTATCTCATTCTTCCATCTTTGCCATCTTTCTTGCAATCGGCGCCCTCTCTTTCTCCACAACCGCCAGCGCCGAAGAGTTAAAAATGGTCGGAACAATCACAAAGATCGAAATGGCTGCAGATGGCAAATCGGCGGTTGCCGTGCTGAAAGACACCAAGAGTGGCGCTGAAGTCCCGATTTTTATAGCTGATGAGCTGACCCTGGACAAGTTCAAGGACAAGCGGATCGTTGTTGACGACGAAATCCGTTGCCGTTATGACAACGAGTCCGGGAAGAATCTCAGCAAATCATTCAAGAAAACTGCCGGTTGCTAACAGCGATTCGTAATAATAAGAGGCTTAATATGAAATTCAAAAAAATAGTGCCGTTATTGTTTGCAGCAGTCCTGCTGATCTCAAGTGCCCTGGCATACGCTGCTGAAGATCATAGCCAGCATGTAAAGGGAACTTTCAAAGATGGCCCTGAAGTTACCAAGGTGTGCCTTGAGTGCCATGAACAACAGGCGACCGATTTCATGAAGACAACCCACTGGAACTGGAAAGGGACGCCGAATCACGTCAAAGGGCTTGAAAAAAGCACCAAACTCTACGGCAAAGCCAATATGATCAATGCGTTCTGCACCTCCATTCAAGGCGGCAAGGATGGCATTGTCCACGAAGCCTGTGACAAGTGCCACGCCGGCTACGGCTGGAATCGCACTGATTATGATTTCAGCAAAAAAGAAAATGTGGACTGCCTGATCTGCCATGCCCAGAAAGGCAACTATCAGCGGGAGGCAATTTCCTGTAACGTTGACATGAAATCGATGGACAAAGGGGCTATGGATCTGAATCTGGCGGCCAGGAGCATCGGTATGCCGACACGACGGAACTGCGGTTACTGCCATTTCTTCGGTGGTGGCGCTGATGCTGTCAAGCATGCCGGCCTCGACTCAACCCTTGAAAAACCCGCCAAAAAACAGGATGTTCACATGGGCTCCAAAGCCAGCGGTGGTCAGGACATGACCTGCGTGGCTTGTCACAAAACAAAGGACCATAAAATCGGCGGCGCTTCCAGCATGATGGCGCATTACGATTCGAGGGTTGCCTGTAGCGATTGCCACACCGGCAAGATGGCTCCCTCACCAGAAGTCGAAGAACGGAACGATTATTAACAGCCATATGACGTCTGTTGCCTGCGAAACCTGTCATATCCCGGTTTTCAACAAGGGGCAAGCAACCAAGATGAGCTGGAAATGGTCTGATACCGGCAAGGATCTGGAACCGGAAGAGCAGTTTGACAAAGAGACTTTTGCCAAGAAGAAAGGGTCTTTCGTCTGGGCAATGAATGTTACCCCTGTCTATGCCTGGTATAATGGCATGATAGAGCGTTACATGGTCGGTGATAAGATCAAGGATCCGAAAAAACCGGTGGTCATGACCAAGCCGGTTGGCGACATCAAGGATAAGAAAGCAAAGATTTACCCGTATAAACTCTATACCGGCGATCAGCCGATGGACTCAAAATACAAATATCTTGGCATCTTCCAGCAGCACAAATCACTCTGGGAGGACTATGACTGGGACAAGGCGTTGAAAAACGGCTCTGATATTCTGCCGTACAGCGGCAAATACGAGTTTGTCAATACGGTCTCGTATATCAGCGCCAGCCATGAAGTCTCCCCGAAAGAGGATGCTCTCCAGTGTGGCGAGTGTCATATGGGTGGCAAGCGGATGAACTGGAAGGAACTTGGCTACAAAGGTGATCCGATGAAAATCGGCGGTAGAAGCGTTAAAAAGTAAGCTGTTCAGTTGTCCTTAAATTGATAAAAAGCCCTGCAGATAAAGTTGCAGGGCTTTTTATTTTTCCAGCCTAAGCTCAACTCCCCACGGCACCGGCTTTTCTCCTTCTCCGGTAAGCACCCATAAAGTCGGAAACTCCATCTCATCCGGAGCCGGGCCAATGCCATCGGTAAGATAGATGACTGCCGCAGGCCGCGACTGCATTGTCCGGGCATGCTCGAACACCGGGCGAAGATCAGTGAAGCCGCCACCGTGATAGCTTTCGCCTGTGACACTGCTGCCGCAAAAACTCTCAATCCGCTGAATGCGGCTGTTAGCGTAGAGCACCGTAAGAAAAGTATCCCGTCCCCGCGCAATCCTGACCAGTTCTGCGGCAAACGCCTCTCTCAGTTCAGGCTTATCAGTTGAATCGCTGACATCGATCCCCACCAGCAGGTTGAGACGATGCCTTTTGCGGCACCCAGGCGTGCCATGCTCGAAACGGCGGTTCTCCCGCTGCCAGGTTGCTCTGCGCCCAACCCGGCCTGCTGTGGCCAGAAACTGCCGCAGTATCATCTTCCAGGGTATGCGTGGCGGAGCCAGCAGCGATTCAACCAATGGCCGCAGTTCAGCCGGCAGATCACCGGCAGACTTCTCCACGGCGTCCTTTACCATTGTCCGCACCATCTCTTCAGCCAGGCGAAGCGGGGTGCTGTCCGCCTCCTCCCAGATTGAGTGGTCATCGAGAGGGGTGCAGTCGCTGTCACCTTGACCTTTTCCGGGCAGACCGGCAGCGTCTGCCTCGGCACTTCCTGCACCTGCGCCCTTGAAGGTTGCCAGTATCAAAGGGATCTACAAGCTTGCAGTAGTATTCCTCTGCAGCCAATCCGTCGGGCAGAGAGAGATATTCCGGAAAAGGGGCTGCAAGCGGCATATCCTCTATGGTCGGGTTTATTGCCAGGTCGCAGGCAAGATCCCAGTCATGACTGTTGCGCTCTTTACGCCGTAGCGGATGGAGATGCAGAAGATGAAGTACACAGTGTTCCAGCAGCGCCTCCTGCTCCCCTGGCGGATAAGAAGAGAGTAACGCTTCATCAGATGTAAGCGTCGGAACGCCGCCGCTTATGGTTATGCCGAGCGGATGCAGGGCTGAGCCGCCTCTTTTACGCAGCCCTGCGAGCAGATAGCCGTAAAAAGGGCGTTTTTTTAGCAGCCGGACAATAGCGTTTTCGAGGATTCTGTTGTTCATTGTCCGTGGGCAGCTTCGCCGCTTATTGCCCGGATTGCATCGAGGACAACAGCATCATGGCGGTCTTTTATCAGACCGGCCGCAACCTGTGGAATAGTGAGGAGATTTTTGACCAGGGCAAACTTAAGGTCACGAGGGAGAATGCCCAGGTAGGCCACGAGATTCTCCTCCTGAAGTTCCGAAAGCCCGCCATCAAGTCGCAGTTGTGAAATCAGTCCGCTAATGGTTGCTCCGTGCTGATCTTCTCTCTGCCGCTCAGCGCGCGCGGCAACATCTCCCCACTGTTCAAGAATCTCCGCTGCTGTCAGTGGCCGATCGCGTGTCTCTCTCTGCCAGCGCAGAAAAGCAATCGCCGCCTCCTGACCGACTATCCCTGCATAGACCTCCATCTCCAGCTCCTGCGGAAAGCGGCAGCTGTCACGAAGGATGCTGACCATCTCCCAGCCGCGCTCCGATGGCTTTGCCTCCATCTCCATAGACGGCGCATCGTGGGCAAGAAGGTTCTGATTGGCAGCAAGAAATTCCTGCACCGAGCCGTCAAACCCTGAGGCGCGGGCATAACGTGCCCAGCAACCGTAGTCGCTTTCCACATAAAGCATGACCATCCGGTCGATCAAGGCACGGTCAAGCGGTGTCACCTGATAGGTGCCGTCCGGCGGGTTTATGGTGACAATAACCTTGTGTTTTGGATGCAACCGGTGGGTATGCAGACCTCTGCTCCCCCCTGAAAGAGGCGGTTCGACAAACTGGAAAATCGCCTGGAGAGTGTCCTCCTGCTGGGCGCGGTTAAGTTCATCGCAGTGGACGATCGACTCAGCGTCACTCTCTGTCGGCCACCATGAAGGTCTCGACCAGTGCATGACCTCGCCCTCGCGATATGGAATACCGACCAGATCGCCGACCTCCATCTGCCCGAGTCGTAGCGAAACATATCTGCGGTCGATTTCGCGGCAGACCTGCATTATGCCGGCACTCTTGCCGACCCCTCTATGACCGACGACACAGGGGGTCAAATCGGTTTTTGTGGCTATTTCTTTCAGGACAATTTTCATCTGTTCTATATTCATGATTTTCACCTCGTACACAACTGCTTTAAACGTAATGAGAACGGTATATTGTGTCAACATTTTAACGCCGTTTCTTGGAAACTTCTGCATGGACAACTACCCGTTATTCGTGTAACACTGTTTGAAAACATCGGGGCAGATAATGGAGTTCAGAATTTATTACGAAGATACCGATGCCGGTGGTGTTGCCTATCATGGCAGATATCTCGGCTTCTTTGAGCGGGGAAGAACCGAGTTTTTCAGGGATAGGGGATTTTCAGTACAGCAGCTCCATGAAGAGGGATGTATCTTTCCGGTAGTCAGAATGGAAATTGATTTCCGCTATCCGGCACGATTGGATGATCTTGTCCGAATCGAATCAAAGATTATTTCCGCCGGCAACACCTCTTTCACTATGCAGCAACAACTGTTCCGCTCACAAGATAACAAACTGCTGGCTGAAGGGATAGTAACTCTTGTCTGCGTGGACAGTGCAATGAAGCCGAAACGCCTGCCCGCTCAGTTAAAGGAGCTAGCCCAGAGTGAATGACCCGGTGGTCTCGATCCTGATGCCGGTAAGAAATGAGGAAAAGTATCTCAAGGCGGCTATCACCTCTATCAGAATGCAGACCTTTACCGACTGGGAACTTGTCGTAGTGGATGACGGCTCAACTGACAGGACAGCGGAGCTTCTTGGCGACGCCGCCAAGGACACACGGATAAGAGTCTTGCAGAACAGTGGCAAAGGCCTGGTTCCGGCCCTGAATCTGGGGCTTAAAGAGTGCCGCGGAGAGTTTATCGCCCGTATGGACGGCGACGACATCTCACATCCTGAGCGACTGGCACAGCAGTTCGAGGTTTTTGACCGGCATCCACAGACCGGCCTGGTGGCCTCTTCCTTTCGGCACTTCCCGAGAAACGGGCTGAAAATAGGGATGCTGGCATATGAAGAGTGGCAGAACTCCCTGACAAATCATGCTGCCATAATGGCAGACATCTTTGTCGAGTCCCCATTTGTTCACCCCGGTGTCATGTTCAAAAAAGAGATTATTGACCGGCTCGGCGGTTACAGGAACATGGGATGGGCTGAGGATTATGACCTTTGGCTCAGAATGGCAGCAGATGGAGTTCGCTTCGCAAAGACCGGCAAGCCCCTTATTTTCTGGCGTGACCGTCCCGAGCGGGCAACCCGGACAATGAATGAATACTCGGCCGATGCTTTTAGAAGGTGCAAGGCTCATCATCTGCAGAGCGGTTTTTTAAGGGACTCTGCTGACGTTATCCTCGCGGGGGCAGGCAAAGAGGGGCGTGCCTGGCAGCGTGTCCTTGCAGAAATCGGCATAAAAGTAAGCCTCTGGATAGATGTTGATCCGAAGAAGAGAGGAAAAGTGCTGCACGGCGCCGAAATTGTCGCCCCGGACGACATCTCCCCAAACCACAGCAAAATGCTGGTAACGGTCGGGACGCGCGGCGCCAGAGCCGGCATCAGGGAGTGGGCTAACGGGGCAGGATTTGTTGAAGGAAGAGATTTTATCTGTGTAACGTGACTTTTTAACTATAGCTACGCGGATTTAAGGCAAACCCTTTTGAAACACAGAGCAACAGAGCACACAGAGAAGACCTCGGCTTACTACAGACGTAATCTGAATCGGACTTCTTTTTTGAGTGCTAGACTGTCTTTTTAGTTTTTTCTCAGTTGCTGCCTAGAGGCGCTACTTTGCATCCTGTGTTTCAACTGTTTTTTGGCAAGTAGCTTTTTTAGAACCATAAAAGGGAGCTGCATTGAAAAGCATCGCATTAATCCCGGCAGCCGGCATGGGCCGCCGAATGGGAGCATCTATGAACAAGCAGTATCTGCTGCTGGACGGTAAACCGATCCTTGCCCATACACTCGACCTGTTTCAGAATGCTGATTTTATTGACGAGATTTTCGTTGTTGTCCCGGCCGAAGAGATCGAATACTGCCGGATTCATGTTGTTGAGAAATACGGGGCAGGGAAGGTCAAACAGATAGTTGCCGGCGGGGCACAGCGGCAAAATTCGGTACTTAACGGTCTGCGCGCGCTTGATTGTCAGGATGAGGATGTGGTTCTGATTCATGATGGTGTCCGCCCCTTTGTACCACTTACAGTCGTTCAGCACTCAATCGAGATGGCGCTTGAATATGACGGCGCTCTGGTGGCGGTTCCAGTCAAAGACACGGTAAAAATAGTCAAGAACGCCTTTGTTACCGCAACGCCGGCACGCGAAGCTCTCTGGCTAGCCCAGACCCCGCAGACCTTCCGCTACAGGATCATTCGCGCTGCCCACGAGCAAGCGGAAGCAGAAGGCTTCAGCGGGACTGACGATGCATCGCTCCTGGAGAGGATCGGTGGAAAGGTTCATGTTGTCATCGGCGATTACCGGAATATAAAGATTACAACACCGGAGGATCTGATCCTGGCACAGGCTTTTTTGGATGCCGTGAAGAGGGAAGGGCAACAATGACAATACGAATCGGCCACGGTTACGACGTCCACCGCCTGGTAGCAGGGCGCAAACTTATTCTCGGCGGAGTCGAGATCCCCCATGAAACCGGCCTTCTGGGACACTCTGATGCGGATGTGCTGTTGCACGCAATCTGTGACGCCATTTTGGGGGCAATCGGCGCAGGGGATATCGGCAGACACTTTCCGGATAGTGACCCGGCCTACAAAGGGGCTTCAAGCATAAAACTTCTGCGGCAGGTCATGCTCTTGGCGAACGGGAAAGGTTATCAAATTGGCAATGTTGACGCTACGATTGTCGCCCAGCGGCCAAAACTTGCTCCCTTTATTGCTGCCATGGTAGAAAATATTAGCGCAGCTCTAGGCAGTGGGACTGACCGGGTGAACGTGAAGGCGACCACCACCGAAGAACTTGGCTTTGCAGGGAGAAAAGAAGGGATAGCAGCTTATTCGGTAGTACTTCTTGAGAAGGAGTAAAGGGATTAAATGCTGCTGAGTATCTTGGTCATAAATCAGAATGATGATTTTTGCGGAAACATCTGTCGCTTTATCTCTGCCGAAGGGCATAAAGCGATCTGCTCTACGACGGTGACGGCTATGCGGAAGGCGGTTGAACTCAGTCCGGACGCCATCGTCGTAGAAATATCGATGCCGGAGCTGGATTCCTTTGAGCTAGTAAACCAACTGCAGAGATCTTCTTCGACAAGACATATCCCCGTAATCGTCATATCAGATTTTCCTGAGCTCGAATACGAGCTCCTCCATCTCTTCGACTTCATCTGTAAACCGGTCGACCTTCGGCGGCTGCGTGAAGATATCGGCGCCATCTCCGCTGGAATGAAAAAACGGAGCCCCTCCGGCAAACTGCAGCTCACCGCTTATGAACACAAACAGTTCCATGATTTTCTCATCCGTCATTGCGGCCTCCACTTTGAACGGCGCAATATAAAGATGCTCGAACGCGGTCTTGATAGCCGGATGACGGCACTACGGATAGCCTCCTACAGCGATTATTACAATTATCTGGAACTGAACATGGAGCGCCGCAATGAGCTGCAGAAGCTGTTGCAGTTTCTTACCGTGGGGGAAACCTTCTTTTTCCGCTATCACGGGCACTTTGAGTCAGTTGCGAAAAACACGCTCGCCAGCCTGTTGCAACCGCCGGCTAATAAAAGCCTCAGAATATGGTCTGCCGGCTGTTCCACCGGGGAGGAGCCCTACTCGATCGCCATGGCAATCATGGAAGCCATTCCTGACTGGAAGAAGCGGGACATCCGCATCTTCGCCACTGACATTAACAGCCGGTCTCTCAAAAGGGCCGAAGAGGGGGTCTTCAGCTCCTGGAAGATGCGCGTCACACCAAAGCATTACATTGAAAAATACTTCAAGGTTATCGGGGAGAGCTATCTGGTAAAAGACGAGGTCAAGTCGCTGGTTGATTTTTCCTATTTCAACCTCCAGTCTCCGCCCCTCCATTCCGGTAGATCTTTTGATATTATTTTCTGTCGCAATGTGCTGATCTACTTCACGACTGCCACGACAAAAGAGGTTGTGGAGATGTTTGCCGACTCTCTGAATCCGGGTGGCTACCTTTATCTGGGGCACTCCGAAACCATGATGAATATTTCTACGAAATTCGAACGGCATATTCAAGCCGGCAGTTTCTACTACAGAAAAAAAGCTGCGGCAGGCGCAGAACCTGAAAAACCTGCGGTGACCGTTCCCAAAAAGAATCTTTCATTTGCCGGAAAATCAGAAAAAACCGCCAGTTTGCCACCTCTAGCGGCTCCTCTCCACAAAGTCAAACCCGCAGAAAATATCAATCCTGATGCCCTGTTTAACAAGGGTCTCAGTCTCTTCCATCAGGGAAAATATGCAGAAGCTGCCGCAGTCATGAGAGAGACCCTGCAGCTACAGCCAGACCACACAGGAGCAATTCTGGCTGATGGGCAGATTCGGCTGGCGCAAGGAAAATATGACGAAGCTCTTGACTGCTACAACGCAGCACTAGCCCTGAACGATCTCCTCCCAGAGGGATATTTTCTGCGCGGGCTGCTATTTGAAGTGACCGATAAAGTTGAAGCAGCTCTTCAGGAGTACCGCAAAGCGGTTCTTTTGAAGATGGATTTCATAATGCCTCACTACCAGCTGGGCAAACTCTGCTTCCGCATCGGCGACACCAAAACTTCCCTGAGAGAGCTCAGAAACAGTGTCAGACTACTTGAAAAAATCGACCGGGAATGGCGTATTCCTTTTTCTGGAGGACTCACCCGGGAGGTTTTCCTGGAGCAGGCACAAAAAGATATGGCAATAGTTGAATCCGCTCTTGCGGATCAGAAGGAGTAAGAGACATGTCCGATAACGCAAACTATGATATTCGCTCCATTCTTGATGATATGCGCCAGGAATACTGGCAAGGGCTTTCTGAAAAAACCGAGGCGCAGGAAGAGCTTATCGAGTGCATCACCTTTACTCTCGGTGGTGAAGAGTACGCCTTTGAGACCATTCATGCCGCCGAAGTTATCAGGGTTCCGAAACTGGTTAAACTACCGGGGCAGAGCACGCTGATTGTCGGCGTTTTCAACCTGCGAGGCCAGATAATTGCGGCCATGGATATAAGGCCAATGCTCGGCCTGGCCCAACCGGTTCTTAGCGGTACAGCACGGATAATCATAATCAAAGGCAAAAAATTTACCACCGGCATCCTGACAGAAGCTGTCCTGGGGGTTCATGCTCTCCCTCTGGAACAGTTTGAACCGGTGGTAAAATCTGTCGATCCATCCGCCCGGGAATTTCTGCGCGGCCAGATAAAACGTGGCACTGACATGTCGATGCTGCTTGACGTGGCAAGACTGCTCGACTCGCCCGCACTCGTTGTCAATAACTGACGTCAGCTTTTTAATATCCTCACAAGGAGTCACTCATGTCTCAAAAACTTTCAATCAAAATTGCCGGCATCCTGATCATCGTCATGGTTGTCATCATGGCTGCCTTCACCGTCTATCTGGTGAAGTCACGAAGCGAGAATATGGAAGAAGAGCTCCTCTCCAAAGGGAGAATAGAGGCGATGACCGGCGCCAAGATGATGGAGCGGCTGCTGGAAGAGCAGTTAAGCAACGGCCGTTTCAAGCTTGAAGATATATTCGACACCAATTATGTGCCGATACCGAATACTGACCCGCAGAAATATCACACTAAATATGACAGCTATCTTGACAAAGCGATTCTGGAAATTGAGGACGAATATCTCAAGGACGAGCAGGTGGTCTTTGCCGTGCTGGTCGATAGAAACGGTTACCTTCCCACCCATAACAGCAATTATTCAAAACCTCTGACAGGGGACAAGGAAAAAGACAAGGTCGGCAACAGGACAAAAAGACTCTTTAACGATCCTGTCGGCCTTGCTGCCGCGAAGAACGAGAAAGAGCTGCTGAAACAGGTTTATGCCCGGGATACCGGTGAAAAAATGTGGGACATCTCAGCGCCGGTATTTGTCCAGGGCAAGCATTGGGGTGGCTTCAGAATCGGCTTCTCAATGGTACAAAATCGAAAAGAAAATCGCTGAGCTGACGTCTCAAATCATTATTGGCATGCTGGTTATGCTGCTGGTTGCCAGCTTTACTATTTATTTTGTAGTACGGAAATTTACCCGACCGCTGCTGCGCCTCACCGAGGTAGCGAGGCGGATAGCAGACGGCAATCTTGACGAGGAAGTCCCGATAGAGAGCAACGATGAGATCGGCACGCTGGCTGAAGCGTTCAACAAGATGACGACAGTTATTGTCAAGAATCTCAAAATGGAGGTGGAGAAGAGTAACCGCCTGATGACGTCGATCAAGGATGCGATTGTTCACCTCTCCAGCTCCGCCAACGAGATGATGGCAATCAGCGTGCAGCAGTCCTCCGGTTCAGCCGAACAGGCCGCCGCCGTGCAGGAAGTAACAACTACCTCGGAAGAGATCGCGATTACGGCCAAGCAGATTACCGCCAATGCCGTTTCAGTGGAAAAGATGTCCGAATCGACCAGCCTGAGTTGTGAGAAGGGCACCGGCGAGGTGAGCAACGCCATCAACGGGATGTCGGTTCTGCGTGTACAGGTGCAGAGCATTGCCGAGAGCATGCTCAAACTTGGCGATAACAGCCAGAAAATCGGCGGGATCGTCGAGATTATCGACGAAATAAGCGACCAGACAAATCTGCTGGCGCTTAATGCTGCCATTGAGGCTGCCGGAGCCGGCGAAGCAGGCAAAAGATTCGCCATCGTCGCTCAGGAGGTAAGGCGCCTGGCCGAGCGAACTGTCGAAGCGACACGGCAGATCAAAGGGCTTATCGAGGAGATTCAGAAAGCCACCAACACCACGATCATGGTAACCGAGGACGGCACAAAGGCAGTTGATTCCGCCTCGCAGCTGGTGGACAAGGTACAGCTTTCATTCGACAGCATTATCGGCCTGGTAGAAGAGACCGCCCGCTCTGCCAAGGAAATCACCCTTTCGACCCAGCAGCAGACCTTTGCCTGCGAGCAGATGGTTGAGACCATGACCGAAGTACGGGACGTCGCCCAGCAGGTTGCCGGGAGTGCCAAAGAGACCGAAAAAGCAATCTCGGAGATAATCACGCTTACGGAGAAACTGCAGTCGCTTTCAGAAGAGGAAGTCTAATGTTCCGCCACAATGAGATTTTTTAAGGGCTATCAATGACTACCAAATATCTTGATATTTTTCTGAAGGAGGCGCAGGAGCATCTTGATTCGCTCCAGGCTAACCTCCTTATTCTGGAGAAAGAGCCAGGCAACAAGCCCCTGATTCATGAGCTCCTCCGAAATGCCCATACCCTGAAAGGCTCGGCGCGGATGCTCGGCTTCGAAGGTATCAGCGTTATCGGCCACAGGATGGAAGATTTTCTGAAAGAGATGGAGGATGGGGAGCGTTCGGTTGACTCCGCCTCCGTAGATCTCCTCCTGCAGGGGACTGATGCGATCAGCCGGATGACTGAAGCACTGGCAAACGATGCTGATTCCCCGGTTGACCTGGAGAAGTTCATTGCCGCCTTCGACCAGGGGCTTTCCACTGCCGCCGCGTTTGCGGAGGTTCACAAACCTGAGGCCGAGGTGCTCGGAGATACAATAAGAACAAGTGTCAAGACCCTTGACAGTCTGGTTAATCTGCTCGGTGAACTGATCATCAACAAGAAGCGTTTTGAGGACAAATCGGAAGAACTGAAATCTATTGGCAGAACCTCCGGAGGAGCAGTGCCGGCAACCCGCCTTATGGAGTTTCAGCAGGCGCTTGAGGAGGATGTTCTCTATCTCGGCTACATAATCCAGGAGCTGCATGCAGAGGCTATGGCACTGCGGATGCTTCCCTTACGTACCATTACCGAGGGGTTTGTCCGAATGGTACGCGACTTGTCCAAATCTCAAGGCAAGGAGATAGATCTGACTATTCGGGGAGAGCATATAGAGGTTGACCGGTTGCTGCTGGAAAGTCTCAAACCGATGTTCCTTCACATGCTCACCAATGCAGTCGATCACGGCATAGAACTTCCGGCAGAAAGAATAGCTCGCGGTAAACCTGCAAAAGGGGCTATATGCCTTAGCGCCCGTCACGAAGGGAACAATGTTGTTATCGAAATCCGCGATGACGGCTCGGGAATGGATCCAAAGAAGATAATAGCGTCCGCACTCCGCAGGGGGGTAATCGATAAGGACGAAGCCGAGACGCTCAGTGATGAGGAGGCTCTCTACCTGACACTAAGACAGGGGTTCTCCACCAGCGAGATAGTAACCGACATATCAGGCCGCGGAGTCGGCATGGATGTCGTCAAAATTAATATCGAAAAGGTCAAGGGGAACCTGATCCTCAAGAGCGAGGTGGGGGCATACACAGAAGTTGAGCTGACCCTGCCTCTCACCCTTGCAGTTATCGATGCGCTGATGATCTCCTGCGCCGGGGAACAGTACGCAATTCCCCTCTCTTATGTGCAGGAGACCCTGAGAATAAGGGGCAGCGACATAGCAACCGTTGCTGGCAAAGAAGTTTTGTCAGTGAGAAACGTAACCGTGCCAATCATCTCTCTTGCGCAGATACTCGGACTTGAGGAACAGGGGGCGCAAATATCAAGCGGCAAGCTGGCCGCTGTTATCCTGAAGCAACGCGGCCAGGTCATAGCCTGCACCATCGACAAAAGCCACGGCACCTCCGAAATTGTTGTCAAAAGCCTGGGAGGGCAACTCAAAAAGGTTCGTCACACTTTTGGAGCAACAGTCATGGGAGACGGCAATCCTGCCCTGATCCTTGATGTACCTGACATTTTCGCGACAGCTGAAGGAGTTTCCTCCAAGGGGCTCCGCAATTCACTGCAGGCAAGCCAGAAATTTGTTGCCCGCGGCAATATCCTTGTAGTGGACGACTCGATAACAACGAGAACAATGGAGAAAAGTATCCTGGTAGCAAACGGTTATGAAGTGACTATTGCGGTATCAGCTGAAGATGCTCTTGAAAAGGTCGGAACCGCCAACTTCGATCTGGTGATTTCAGACGTCGAAATGCCCGGACTAAACGGCTTCGAACTTACCGCCAGACTCCGCTCTATGGATGAATACAGGAACACACCGGTCATCATCGTCTCCTCGCTCTCAAAGGATGAGCATAAAAGAAAGGCCATAGAAGCCGGCGCCCAGGCTTACATAGTCAAGGGTGCTTTTGAACAGGGTACGCTGCTTGATACTGTTGAATCTTTGATAGGATAGGAAATGATACGAATTTTACTGGCTGATGATTCCATTCTGGTAAGAACTGTTCTCCGCGAGGCTTTGCACTCCAGTGGAGACCTGACCGTAGTAGGCGAAGCGGCAAACGGGATTGAGGCAGTCGCACTGACAAAGAGCCTTAAGCCTGACATGATTGTAATGGATATTCTGATGCCGCTCATGGATGGACTGCAGGCAACCGAAATCATCATGACGGAGAACCCGGCCCCTATCCTGATACTCTCCTCCACCGTCAATGAAAAGGATGTAAAGCTCGCTTTCACCGCTATAAAAAAGGGCGCTCTGGACGTAATGGAAAAACCGGCCATAAGCGGCGCAGCCAGCCAGGCTGATTTTTTTGGACGACTGGCAGAAAAGATTCGCCTCCTCGCGCGCATCAAGGTTATCCCTCATATTCACAGAGCTGACCGGCTGAAACCTGTCACCTCTGAAAAGGGCTCCTCCCGCAGCATACTGGCCATAGGAGCATCTACAGGCGGGCCAAAAGCGGTAGCAGGCATTATTAAAGCTTTGCCGCAGGATTTCAGCGGGGCAATTTTCATCGTGCAGCATATCTCTTCCGGTTTTGCCAAAGGGTTTGCCCACTGGCTTGATATTGAGTCCAGTATTCCGGTACGCCTCGCTGAACAGGGAGACCAACCCACAGCCGGTACTGCCCTGGTTGCGCCGACAGACTGTCAAATGATTCTCGAAAACGGTGTCATCAAGATTATCGATGCCCCGGCAGTGAACAGCTGCCGGCCCTCAATCGATGTCTTTTTTGAATCTCTTGCCCCATCGAAAGGGAAGCACACAGTCGGTCTGCTTCTGACAGGGATGGGACGAGACGGAGCGCAAGGTCTGCTGCAGCTTAAAGAGCGCGGCGCATTTACCATCGCTCAGGATGAGCAGAGCTGCGTTGTTTTCGGCATGCCCAAGGCGGCAATAGCCCTGAATGCCGCATCTGAAGTGCTCCCCCTTGGTACAATTCCTGCTACAATCAAAAAAATGTTTCTACCCGAAAGGAGTCTTTAAATGGCAAAAAAAATACTGATAATAGATGACAGTCCGTTGGTTCTGGCTATGGCAAGCGATGCGCTAAAGGCTGACGGCTTCGATGTTTTTACCGCAACCAACGGAATTGAAGCAAACAGTTACATATTTTCGACAAACAACAGGCCGGATCTTATCATTCTTGACATCATGATGCCGCTCCTGGATGGAAACAAAAAAGCCAAGATTCTCAAGGAAAAGGATTTTAGCAGGGATATCCCCATACTGTTCATTTCATCCAAAGATGCAGCCGAACTTTCAGCGATGGTTGAAGAATCTGGAGCTGATGGCTATATCTGCAAGCCATTCTCTCCGCAAGAGATAGTCACCAGTGTCAGGAAGGTGCTGAAGGTTTGATTGAGTTTTCAATTTTTTGTAAATGCCCCTCCAGATTTCCCGGCTTGTCTGCCCGGACATCATAAAACCTTCACAACATTGCAGCATTGTGCTAGATTCCTCTGACTTTTTATCTCAAACATGAGGATCACAATGCTGCGCATTTTCAACACCATGACTTCCACAAAGGAAGAGTTCAAGCCGATTACCCCTGGCAAAGTAGGCATGTATGTCTGCGGCGTGACCGTCTATGACAACTGCCATATCGGTCATGCCCGGGCAAATGTCGCCTTCGATATCGTCTACCGGTACCTTCGCCATATCGGCTATGATGTTACCTATGTTCGCAACTACACCGATATCGACGATAAGATCATTAACCGCGCCAACAAGGATGGTGTCCCCTTTAATGTCATCTCTGAGCGCTTCATCAAGGCTTTCGATGAAGACATGGCCCGGCTTAATCTGGCCATCCCTACCCATCAACCCAAAGCTACCGAATATGTGGATGAAATTATTACTCTGGTTGAAAAACTGGTGGCAAGTGGAGCCGCCTACCCGGCAGATGGTGATGTCTACTTTGCGGTCGAAAAATACTCCGACTATCTGAAACTTTCAAAGCGCAATCTTGAAGATATGCAGGCAGGCGCACGCGTGGATGTTGACGAGCGCAAGCGCCATCCAATGGACTTTGCCCTCTGGAAAGCGGCCAAACCGGGTGAGCCCTTCTGGGTCTCCCCCTGGGGAGAGGGCCGGCCAGGCTGGCACATCGAGTGCTCTGCCATGAGCATGAACCTGCTGGGGGAGACCTTTGATATTCATGGTGGCGGGAAAGACCTTGTTTTCCCTCATCACGAAAATGAGATCGCCCAGTCAGAAGCCGCCAGTGGAAAGCCTTTTGTCCGTTACTGGATGCATAACGGTTTCGTCAACATTAATTCGGAGAAGATGAGCAAGTCTCTTGGTAATTTTTTCACGATTAGAGATATCCTTAATACTTATGACAGCGAAGTTCTCCGCTTTTTCCTGCTCTCGGCCCACTACCGCTCACCAATTGATTTTTCAGATCAGAACCTCTCTGATGCAGAGACCGGTCTGGAGCGTATCTACAGCGCTCTGGCGGCAATGGATGAGTTTCAGGCAAAACCGGCTGCAGCCGCCGCACCCCCTGCAACTGATGCGGTTGCTGAACTTTCTGCCAAACTTGCCGCCCTTCATATCCGTTTCTGCGAAGCGATGGATGATGATTTCAACACCGCACTGGCAATTGCCCACATATTCGACCTTGTGCGCTCCCTGAACAGAACAGTCGCTGAAATGTCCACCCCTGATCAGGCCCTGATAAGGCTGTTCGGCAAGGTTAAAGAGGAAATCTCCCGAATCTCTGCAGTCCTTGGTGTGCTGAATTCTTCACCGGCTGAGTTTCTGGCAAGAATAAAATCCCGCAAAAGCACTGACCTTGATATATCTGTTGCTGAAATTGATGCGCTTGTGACTGAACGGGCAACTGCGCGTAAGGCAAGGGATTTCAAACGAAGTGACGAGATTCGTGATCAGCTGCTTGCTCAGGGGATTGAGCTTCTGGATACCGCATCCGGAACAGAGTGGAAGATAAAATAGTGGTGGCTAAACGCTTTACTCTTGACAACAAGCCATGGTGCTGTATCATTCACCCGCTTTTTGGCAAACTCTAATCTATCAATATTTATTTAAGTGTGGGGCATTCATTAATGATTGAAAAAGCAGACGAAATGAAAAAAGTTCTTCTTAAACTCAAAGAAGAGGCTTACGAAGAAATCGGCAAAGCAGTTAAGTCCAGTGCCGAGAAACCTACAAATGAACCGAGCGGGGATATTTACGATCAGGCATCCAACGAACGCGACAGGGAACTGCTGCTCCTGCTCGGAGATCGTGAACGTGAAAAGGTACGCAACATTGATGAAGCGCTGGCACGTCTTGAAGAGGGCGAGTACGGAATCTGCGAAGATTGCGAGGAAGAAATACCGCTGGGGAGACTAAAAGCAATGCCGTTTGCCCGACTCTGCGTCAAGTGCAAGACAGATCTTGAGAAACTTCAGGCGCAGACAAAACGCTTTGAAGAAGACCGTGTTTATCGCGAAACGGCATCCAGTGATGAGGAGGAGTCTTAACCGACTCATTTGCAGACAAGATTTACCAGGGGGCTCATTTATTGTGAGCCCCTTTTTTCTGTCTGGAACCGATCGCTGAATCAGCCGTTTATCTTGCTTTTTTATTCAATTTCAGGTAGATGTATTGCTTTTATATTCTTCTTCAATTCACAGTTAAGAATCACTTTTAGGGAACGATTAAATGCATTCTATCAGATCAGAAGCTACAGAAATGATGGTTCAGGCCTGTCGACAGACAAAACAGTCTTCTAAGGTCATTCTGGCAATGGAAGAGGCTCTTTGCTGCATTAACCGGCCGCTTTTCCTGACGATCCTGGATGGAACTGTTTCGATCCAGACCGATGAAACTGCAACAGCCTGTCCGACTTCCACTGAAACGGGCTCCGCGCCGGTTATTGCTCTGACCACGCCAGTTCTGCCGAAAAATCTTGGTGATCCGGATTTTTGTGCAGAACTCGGTATCCTTTACCCCTTTGTCGGCGGCTCGATGGCGAAAGGGATCAGTTCTGCGAAAATGGCGGAAGAACTCGGCAATGCCGGGATGCTCGGGTTTTTCGGCGCTGCCGGACTCCCCTTCCACGAAGTCGAAGCAGCTGTAGACCGCCTTAACAATTCTCTGGGCAACAAACCTTTCGGTTTCAACCTGATCCACTCGCCGCATGAGCCCGACCTTGAAGAGGAGCTTGTCGCCCTCTACATAAAAAAAGGTATTCATCTGGTGGAGGCGTCTGCTTTTCTTGCCCTGAACCTTAATCTTGTCCGCTACCGTACTCATGGCATCTGTCGTCTTCCTGACGGGACTATCCATACACCTAACCGGATAATGGCCAAAATTTCCCGGGAAGAACTGGCCGCACGCTTCTTCTCTCCACCCCCTGAAAAATTCCTCAAGGAGCTTGTCTCACGTGGTGAAATAACGGAAGATCAGGCTGCTCTGGCAGCAAAGATTCCGATGGCACAGTATGTTACTGCTGAAGCTGACTCCGGTGGACATACCGACAATCGTCCGGCAATCGTGCTCTTTCCTACCATAAGATCACTTGCGGAACGTCTGGAAAAAGAGTTCGCCTACGACTGCCGGCTTATGGTAGGCCTCGGCGGCGGCATATCAACCCCGGCTTCAGCTGCTGCCGCTTTTGCCATGGGGGCTGCCTACATCATGAGCGGCTCGGTCAATCAGGCCTGCATTGAATCGGGAACATCTGATTTAGTCCGTGAAATGCTGACCGAAACACGACAGGCCGATGTAACCATGGCACCTGCGGCGGACATGTTTGAAATGGGTGTAACTGTTCAGGTTCTCAAGCGCGGCACCATGTTTCCGATGCGGGCGGCAAAGCTTTATGAACTCTACAGAAATCACGCCAGTCTGGAGGAGATCCCCCCCAGGAGAAGGAAAAACTTGAAAAGACGCTGTTCCTCGCCCCTCTGGCGGATATATGGGAAGATACCCGTACCTACTTTCAAAAGCGCGACCCGAAACAGGTTGAGCGTGCCGAGCGTGACCCCAAACACCGGATGGCGCTGGTATTCCGCTGGTATCTGGGGCAGGCCGCTCACTGGGCAAAAGATGGCAACCCTGCCCGCAAGATGGATTACCAGGTCTGGGCGGCCCTTCAATGGGGGCTTTTAACGAATGGGTAGCCGGCTCCTTTCTCGCCCAGGCAGATCAGCGAAAAGTTGTGACGGTCGCCAGAAACATCCTTTATGGCGCGGCAGTTCTCGCAAGGGCAACTATGCTCCGTTCCCAGGGGATACGCCTCCCTGCCGAAGCAGTGAAAATCAGACCTCTCCAGGATGCAGAGTTGAAGGAGTACTTTTAGGTGAAAACTGACGATCTGAACCCGGCTCAAAACAGCGGAAAGCTCGCAATCATTGGCATCGGCTGCCTTTTCCCAGGGGCAGACAACTGTTCCTCTTACTGGGCAAATATCCGCGAAGGGATTGATGCCATCAGCGAGATTCCTTCAACTCACTGGAAAACTGCCGACTATCATGATCCTGACCCGAAATCACCGGATCATACCTATGGCCAACGCGGTGGCTTCATTCCCCCCTTCCCGTTTAATCCGATGGAGTACAACATTCCTCCCAACACTCTGGAGGCGATCGACACTTCCCAGCTTCTCGGCATGGTTGCTGCCGGCCAGGCGCTTAAAGATGCCGGCTACGGTGCGGAAAAGAGTTATGACAGGAGCAAGGTCAGCGTAATCCTCGGGGTAACCGGTGCGATGGAACTGGTAATTCCTCTTGGCGCCCGGCTCGGCCATCCGATCTGGCGCAGCGCTCTCAAGGACGCGGGCATAGATGATGCGGTGGCTGAGGATGTGGTCCAGCGGATAGCTGACGGCTACGTCCCCTGGCAGGAGAATTCCTTTCCCGGACTCCTCGGCAATGTTGTCGCCGGCCGGATCAGCAAGCAGTTCGACCTTGGCGGAACCAACTGCGTTGTGGACGCGGCCTGTGCCAGCTCATTGAGCGCACTGCATCTGGCCGGAATGGAACTCTCTTCCGGCAAGGCCGACATGGTTGTCACCGGCGGCATCGATACCTTCAACGACATTTTCATGTATATGTGCTTCAGCAAGACCCCGGCGCTTTCACCCTCCGGCAATGCCAAACCTTTCGATGCGGACGGAGACGGGACTATCCTCGGTGAAGGTCTCGGCGTTGTTGTCATCAAGCGGCTTGAAGATGCCGAGCGTGACGGAGACCGGATCTATGCCGTCATAAAAGGGATCGGCTCATCAAGTGACGGCAAAGGTGACGCGATCTATGCACCGAGCGCCGGCGGCCAGAAGCGGGCGCTGCTCGATGCCTACAAAACAGCCGGAGTTACCCCGGAAAGCATTGGCCTGCTCGAAGCACACGGCACAGGGACAAAGGTCGGCGATGCTGTCGAAGTCTCTGCACTGCGCGAAGTTTATGGTGAGGCAGAACTCCCCTGGTGCGCTCTCGGCTCGGTAAAGTCCCAGATCGGCCATACCAAGGCTGCCGCCGGCGCAGCCGGTCTCATCAAAGCTGCCCTTGCACTTCACCACAAGATTCTGCCGCCGACCATCAAGGTCTCAAAGCCCCTGGATGAAGTCACCCGCGGCAATACACCTTTTTACCTCTCCACAATGAAACGCCCCTGGCTGCCGCAGGGTGATGCGCCGCGCCGCGCCGCAGTCAGCGCCTTTGGTTTCGGCGGCTCCAATTTCCATACGGTCCTGGAAGAGTACAGCAGCTTGAAAACTGATACTGACTGGGATGGAAACACCCAGGTTATCCCCCTTTCTGCCGACAGCTCAACAGAGTTGGAAAAGAGAGTCAGTGCTATTCCGGCGAGCTCCGATTGGAAGGACCTCCGGGTATTTGCAGCCGCTGCCCGCAAAAGTTTTGCTGCAGACGCTGCTTGCCGGCTCGTATTTGCTGTGGAACATGAAAAAAGCAATCTTGCCGCCATGGTTGCCAGCGCATCCGCAATGCTTAAGAAAAAACCTTCTGAAAGTTGGAGCACACCTGACGGCGCCTTCTACTCCGTCGGGCCAAAAAGCGGCAAAACCGCTCTCCTTTTCCCCGGACAGGGCTCGCAGTACACCGGCATGCTTCGTGATCTCGCCTGCGCCTTTCCCCAAATGAGCTCAGCTCTGACCGCAGCAGACAGAGGATTTGTTTCCCTTGACAAAAGTCGTCTCTCTGACCGCATCTACCCGGTTTCCGACTTCAGTGAAGGGGCTGCGATCAGCCAGGAAGAGCGGCTCCGCGCTACCGATGTTGCCCAGCCGGCAATCGGCGCTGTCAGCATCGGCGCTCTCCGTATTCTGGAATCATTCGGTTTTTCAGCCGATGCTGCCGCAGGGCACAGTTATGGCGAACTGACAGCACTCTCTGCTGCCGGCTGCATTGATGAAACCGACTTGCATACGCTGTCGCGCCTGCGTGGCAGGCTGATGGCAGGCGATGGTGGGGACAAAGGAAGCATGCTTGCTGTACCTGCCCCCTTGGCAACAGTTGAAAAGGTTATTGCCGAAGAAGGACTTGACCTTGTCATAGCCAACCGGAACGCTCCCGCCCAGGCTGTCCTCTCCGGCAAAAGCAGCGAAATCGACCGGGCAGCAACGATCTTTGCGGCCAGAAACCTGACCGCCAAAAAACTCCCGGTAGCAGCTGCCTTCCATAGTCCGCTGGTAGCTGATGCCGCAGAGCCGTTTCTTGCCGCTCTTGAAAAAATCGAGTTCCATAAGGGTGAATTCCCGGTATTTGCAAACACAACTGCTTCACTCTATCCGGCCGAAGAGGCTGACGCAAAGAAGCTCCTTGCCGGCCAGCTTGCCGCTCCGGTCGAGTTTGTTGCCGAGATCGAAGCGATGTATGCATCTGGTATCCGAACCTTTGTAGAGGCCGGCCCCGGAGCCCGTCTTACCGGACTGGTAAAAGCTATTCTTGGAGATCGTGAGCATATTGCCGTGGCTCTTGACGCTTCTTCCGGCAAAAAGTCCGGAATATTCGATCTGGCAAAACTCCTTGCCCAGTTGTCCGCTTCCGGATTCCAGCTTGAACTTGGCAGATGGGACGGAGCCTTTGTTCCGCCAGCCGTCAGCAAAAAACCTGCCATGACAATCCCTCTCTGCGGAGCTAACTATGTCCAGCCGAGACAGAAAAAGGCGCCGGCAATCCCGGTGAAACCTGAATTCAGGAGTCAGGAGTCAGGAGTCAGAATAACTGAGCCGGCGAAGCATTTTGTTCCTGCTTCACGTGATGCACTGACTGAATCGCTTCGGATGACTCGTGAGAGCATGGCTGTTCTGCAGAAGATGCAGGAAGACACGGCTCGTCTGCACCGCCAGTTTCTTGAAGGACAGGAGGCCGCAGGGAGAACCTTCCAGACTCTGCTGGAGAATCAGCAGCGGCTGCTTCTGGGAGAAGGTTTTGCACCGCTCCCCGTTCAATCGCCGGTCAGAGTCGCAGCAACACCACCGGCAACAGCTCCAGTGTTCACACAAACCACTCCGCTTGCACCCACCGTCCCGGTTGTAACAGCTCAGCCGGTTCAGGCCGCCGCTACCAATAAGAGCGCAGACACCGCCATGGCACTCCTTGCTGTTGTCAGCGAGAAAACCGGTTATCCGGTGGAGATGCTCGATCTCGACATGGGGCTCGACGCCGACCTCGGCATTGATTCCATCAAGAGGGTGGAGATTCTCTCCGCCATTCAGGAAAAACTCCCCGCCGCGCCGCTTATCGGCCCGGAACATCTCGGCTCACTGCAAACTCTGGGGGAGATAGCGACGTTTCTTTCTGCCGGAACTTCCCCGGCAACAGCCGCACCTGCTCCAGTCGCTGTCCCTTCTGGCGGCATGGACGCTGCCGCCGCACTCCTTGCTGTTGTCAGCGAGAAAACCGGTTATCCGGTGGAGATGCTCGATCTCGACATGGGGCTCGACGCCGACCTCGGCATTGATTCCATCAAGAGGGTGGAGATTCTCTCCGCCATTCAGGAAAAACTCCCCGCTGCGCCGCTTATCGGCCCCGAACATCTCGGCTCACTGCAAACTCTGGGGGAGATAGCGACGTTTCTTTCTGCCGGAACTTCTCCGGCAACAGCCGCACCTGCTCCAGTCGCTGTCCCTTCTGCCGGCATGGACGCTGCCGCCGCACTCCTTGCGGTTGTCAGCGAGAAAACCGGTTATCCGGTGGAGATGCTCGATCTCGACATGGGGCTCGACGCCGACCTCGGCATTGATTCCATCAAGAGGGTGGAGATTCTCTCCGCCATTCAGGAAAAACTCCCCGCTGCGCCGCTTATCGGCCCCGAACATCTCGGCTCACTGCAAACTCTGGGGGAGATAGCAGCTTTCCTCGCCGGGACAAAAACTGCCGGTGCAGCAGTTGCCGCGCCGACTGAAACAGTTAGCCCTGCAGCCACAGCTGAGCAGGCGCCCCTGTTTTCTTCAACAATCATTAAACGAAGTGCTCTTGTTCATAAAGTTATCAGGCCGGAGACCGCAGAGCCGCTCCAGCTGATGGCTGGCGGAGAAATCCTCATAACCGATGACGGCTCACGCCTTGCGGCTCAGCTCTATTCGCAATTTCAGGAACGTGGCTTTTCCGCCAGACTGATAGCCGCTGATGATGACAAGGAGATTTTCTCCTCAGCCCGCCTTTCCGGTCTGGTCATCATAGCCCCGAAAGGCGGCACTGATGACATCTTTCTCGAAAATGCCTTCCTGCTGCTGAAAAGAGCTGCCCCCGCTCTGCGTCAGGCCGGAGAACTCGAAGGGGCTCTTTTTGCGACTGTCTCAAAACTTGATGGCGCATTTGGCTGTCTTGAAGGGTCTACCCTTACGGACCCCCTTTCCGGAGGCCTTGCAGGGCTTGTCAAAACAGCCGCACATGAATGGCCGGAAGTTACCTGCAGAGCGCTTGACCTGGGAAATTTTCCTGATTCAATCTCAGCTGCAGCCGCAGTTACCGGTGAACTCCTCGTCAAAGGGGAGATGGAGACCGGTCTTTCCGCAAACGGCAGAACCGGACTCACGCTTGTAGAACTCCCTGCCGCAGCAACTCCGGCTTGGTATCCGGTAAACGAAAGCGATGTGGTGGTCATAACCGGTGGTGGTCGTGGTGTTACCGCCTCGGCAGCGATTGCCCTGACCAATGCCTCTAATCCGACCGTCCTGCTTCTGGGGAGAAGCCCTGAACCAAAACCCGAACCTGAATGGCTTGCCGGCCTTTCGGAAGAGCCCCGGATTAAAAGGGCAATCCTTGAAAATGCCGGAGAGAAACTTCACCCCAAAGATATTGAAGAGCGTTATCAGCAGGTTGTTGCCGGACGTGAACTGCAAGGAACGTTCAAGAAGATCGCCGCAGTCGGCGGCAAAGTAATCTACCGGGCAGTTGATATCAGAAACAGTGCCGAAGTCGCCGGGGTTCTCCAAAAGATCCGGACGGAATACGGCCCAATCAGGGGTATTGTTCATGGCGCCGGTGTGCTTGCCGACCGGCTGATTACCGATAAGTCGAGAGAGCAGTTTGCGGCTGTCTATGGAACCAAAGTCTCAGGACTCCGTTCGCTGTTTGACGCAACAGCAGAAGATGATCTGCGCTTTATCGCTCTCTTCTCGTCAACAACCGGTCGCTTTGGCAGGACAGGCCAAGTGGATTACGCCGTTGCCAACGAAGTGCTCAATAAACTT
Source organism: uncultured delta proteobacterium (assembly GCA_963810975.1). GTDB lineage: Bacteria > Desulfobacterota > Desulfuromonadia > Geobacterales > DSM-12255 > VEOV01. Next base: position 62,972 of record CAWEPN010000003.1, read on the forward strand.
GCCCAGGATGAGGCGCGGCGCCGGCCGGGCTGCCGCACGGTCAGCATTAACTGGGGGCCCTGGGATGGCGGCATGGTAACTCCTGCTCTAAAAAAAGTCTTTGCCGGCGAAGGCATCGGCCTGATCGGCATGGCGGAGGGGGGCGACTTCCTTGTCCGGGAGATAGCGGCAACGGATTCACCCGTCGAAATAGTTGCCCTTGCAGAGACTGCCGCCGAGGTTTCGGAACCGGCTGCAGCCGAAAACAAAGAGCATGACTGAAGCTCTGTCTATATCCCTGAATCTGAATGATTACCCGTTCCTCCGCTCTCATGTGCTTGACGGCAAGGCGGTGCTGCCTATGGCTGTAATTGCCGAGTGGCTGGCACACGCTGCCCTGCACGGCAACCCCGGACTACGCTTCCACGGTCTCAATGATCTCCGTATCTGCAAGGGGGTTGTCTTTGATCAGGAGAGCAGCTGCCGGCTGACGGTCATGGCAGGCAAGGCAGAGAAGCGCGACTCCTTCTACCTGGTGCCAGTCGAGCTGACCGGCACGAACGGCGGCAACAGGCCGGTCCTTCATGCAAAGGCAGAAATAGTCCTTGCGGTCAGACTTCCTGAAGGTATCCGCTCCATAAAGGAGATACCGGCAGAGCCCTACACACTGCACAATGGCAGAATTTATGACCGGGAAAGGCTCTTTCACGGTCCTGACCTCCACGGAATCGAGACTGTCAGCGGCTGCTCGGAAAAAGGGATTGCCGCACTGGTAAAAAGAGCGCCGAACCCTTCTGCCTGGTTGAAGCAGCCGCTCAGAAGCAGCTGGCTCACTGATCCGCTTGCCCTTGACTCTGCCTTTCAGATGATGATCCTCTGGAGTTTTGAACGCTACGGTTTCGGCTCGCTCCCCTGTTTTGCCGGACGATATCGCCAGTTCCAGGAGTCATTCCCGAAGGACGGCGTCCAGGTCGTCATCAAGATCACCGATGAGCGCACACCATGGAGCTCACGCCGACATAGAATTTGTTGACCGTCACAGCGGCAAACTGGTAGCCGGCTTGAAGATTACGAATGCGTTATTGACCCGAATCTCGGCGGAGCTTTCCAGCGCAATCAGCTCGAACAGCCCGGCAAAATCGGCAGAGGCGCCCTCTGAAAGATGAGTAATCCGGATGTCAATGAAATCAGCCCCTAACCCCGCTTTCGGCTCGGTTGCAATCGTTGGGATCGGCGGTATCTATCCTGATGCCCCCGACCTGGAGCGTTTCTGGAATAATATCCGCTCCGGACACTCTGCCGCCCGTGAAGTCCCGCCTGACAGGTGGTCTGTGACACCGGATCAGGTTTTTTCTCCTGATGTAGCGGCCCGGGACAAAGTCTACTCGAAACGGGGCTGCTTCATAAGCGCAATCCCCCGGAACGCGTCCGCAGCCGGACTATCGCCGGAACCAAAGATTCCCTCCGGTCTGGACCCGCTCTTTCATCTGCTCCTCCATGCGGGTAAACAGGCCTTTGCCGACGGCATAACCAGCCCTCTCGACCGTTCCAGGGTCGGCGTCATTATCGGCAACCTCGCCCTGCCGACAGAAAAATCATCGCAATTCTCCCGGGAAATCCTCGGCAAAACGTTCGAAGAAAAGCTGCTCGGCAGAAGCCTTTCAAAAGCAGCCACTGAGCCGCTTAACCGCTATGTTGCCGGACTCCCGGCCGGTCTGCTCGCCTACAGCCTCGGGCTTGGCGGAGGAGGCTGCACTCTTGATGCTGCCTGTGCATCCTCTCTTTATGCTATCAAACTTGCCGCCGATGAACTCCTCGCCGGGCGCGCCGATGCCATGCTCTCCGGTGGAGTCTCCCGTCCTGACCCGCTTTATACTCAGATGGGCTTTTCACAACTCCGCGCCCTGTCAAAACGGGGCATCTGCACACCATTTGACGCCGAAGGCGATGGTCTTGTTGTCGGTGAGGGGGCCGGCATCTTCCTGCTCAAGAGGACAGAAGATGCCATCGCCCATGGAGACCGCATTTACGGTGTTATCCGTGGAGCAGGTCTCGCCAATGATGTCGGCGGCAGCCTTCTTGCGCCGATGACAGAAGGGCAGCTGCGTGCCATGCGGCGCGCCTATGAAAATGCCGGCTGGAATCCGGCCGATGTTGATCTGATTGAATGTCATGCAACCGGTACTCCTGTAGGGGATGCCACAGAGGTAGCAAGTCTTAAAGAGCTCTGGAGCGATCGGAAGGGAGATGGCCGCACCTGTGTAATCGGCTCAGTAAAGTCCAATATTGGCCATCTCCTGACCGCCGCCGGCGCAGCTGCTCTTACCAAAGTGCTCCTGGCAATGCGCGAAGGGGTGCTGCCGCCAACCGCCGGCTTCTCCAGGCCGCAACCGGCAATGGCCCTTGAAAACAGCCCGTTCACTGTCCTGCAAGAGGCCCGTCCATGGGGGCGACGAGGCGATGGAATTCCGCGCCGGGCAGCGGTAAGCGCCTTTGGTTTCGGCGGCATCAATGCACACCTATTGATAGAGGAGTGGCTGCCGGAGATGGCGGATATAGGCGAAACAATCGCTGTTGCCCATAACTGGGTCCCTCCCGTTCCGGAAACTCCCCTGGCAGAAATCAGGCCTGCATCTCCGGATATAGCTGTTATCGGCATGGATGCACGTTTTGGCGAATGTGAATCTTTGCGGACATTTCAGGAACTCACTTTTTGCGGCAATAGCAAGCAGGCAGAGCCGACACCTCCGGAAAGATGGTGGGGGGCTGATAAATCTGACTGGTTTAGAGCTGAAGGGCTGACCGCATTTCAAAGGTCACTACCTGAATGAAGTATCTATCCCGGCCGGCCAGTTCCGCATCCCGCCGTTGGAACTTCAGGAGATGCTGCCGCAGCAGCTGCTTATGCTCAAAAGTGCTGCCGAGGCTATCAGCGACGCCGGCCTGCCCCTCGAAGGGAACCTCAATACCGGCGTCTTTATCGGTATTGCCCTTGACCTTAACAGTACCAACTTCAGTCTCCGCTGGTCTCTGCCCGACAAAGCGCAGCTCTGGAGATCAGAACTAGGGCGCGACCTCTCCGCCGAGGAACTGCTCGCCTGGACGGAGCAGCTTAAAGATGCCGTCTCTCCCCCTCTCACGGCAAACCGCACCATGGGGGCGCTTGGCAACATCGTCGCCAGCAGGATAGCCCGCGAGTTCAAATGCGGCGGCCCGAGTTTTACCTTTTCCAGTGAAGAGAGTTCCGGCATCAGGTCACTTGCAACCGCCGTCAGGATGCTGCAGGCAGGTGAAATAAACCAGGCCGTTGTCGGCGCTGTCGATCTGGCCGGAGATCTTCGCGCGGCACTTGGTCATAACTCCGCCAGGCCGTTATCTCCGTCCGGATCTGCGCTCCCTTTTGATGAAGATGCTGACGGCAGCATCGTCGGTGAAGGGGCCGCAACGGTAGTTTTGAAGCGCCTGGAAGATGCAAAAGCCGACGGCGACAGGATTTATTCGATCATAAAAGGGGTCGGCATAGCCGGCGGCGGGCTGATCGTCCCTGAATCCGAAGCCTACAGCGCTTCCCTGGAGCGGGCCTGCACAGAGGCAGCAATATCTCCGGCAGCGATCGACTTTATAGAGACCCATGGCAGCGGCTCCCCGCCTGAAGACCAGATGGAGCTTACCGCCCTTGCTACCTGTTTCAGCAGTGATCAGTCCGAGAATCCTCTGCTTCGTAATGAGTGCAGAACTGCACTGGGCGCGCTCAAAGGGGTTATCGGCCACTCCGGAGCGGCTTCAGGTCTGGCAGCGTTTGTGCGCGCTTCGCTGGCACTTTATCAGGAGATCATCCCTGCCTCAAAAGAAGCAGCTTCACCTTTGCAAAACCTTGCTCACGGCGTTTTTTATCTCCCTTCCGAACCACGCTACTGGCTGAGAAACCGGGCTGACGGCAGCCGCTATGCAGCGGTTGCCTCTTTTGGCGTTGATGGCACTTCCAGCCATGTCGTCCTCAGCGAAGCCGATGAAATCCCCAGACGCTGTGATGCGGAAAGGGTTCTGCCGCTGGGTGCGGGCGAAGAGTGGCTCTTTGTGCTCTCCGGCGAAAACAGGGAGGCGATTGAAGCATCACTTTCCGCCCTTTATGAACGGTGTGAACTAAGCCGGTCTGACAACCTCTCTTCCCTGGCACGTGAGTGGCATCTGAAAACGGCTGACAGTTCCCATCCGCTGGCGCTCTCGCTGGTAGCCCGTGGTCGCGAGGAGTTACTCGCCCTGATACGGCTCGGCAGAGAGACCGTCATGGCGGAAGGCGAACCACCTGTCACGCCTCCGGCTCTGCGCGACCGGCTCTTCTATACCGCTGCCCCCCTTGGAAGCGAAGCAAAGATCGGCTTTGTCTTTCCAGGCTCAGGAAACCATTTTTCCGGAATGGGGATGGCTCTTTCCTGCCGCTGGCCGGAACTGTTCCGTCGTCTTGACCGTGAAAACCTCTACCTGAGGAGCCAGTTTCAGCCGGAACTCTTCTGGAACTGCGCTTCCGGCGAGGCCATGGATAACGATCACCGGGCGGTCATATTCGGTCAGGTTGCCACCGGCTGCGCTGTCAGTGACATTGTCCGCAGCTTTGGCGTAGCCCCTTCCGCCTATATCGGCTACAGCCTTGGTGAATCAGCCGGGCTGTTCGCCTCCGGAGCATGGCATGAGCGCGACAGCATGCTCCTGCAGATGTACGATTCAACCCTTTTCACCGACGATCTGGCGGGAGAGTGCCGGGCGGCGGCACGAGCCTGGGGACTGCCGGAAGGGAAGGGGGTGGACTGGCAGATCGGCGTCGTCAGCGCACCGGCAAAAGAGGTCAGAAGGGCGATCCGGATGACGACACGGGTCTATCTGCTGATTGTCAACACGCCGAATGAATGCGTTATCGGCGGCGACGCCAAAGGGGTAAAGAGGCTTGTCGCCATTCTGGGCTGCAGCTTTTTCCCCCTTTCCGGGGTAACAACGGTCCACTGCGAGGTTGCCCGTGAAGTTGCCGAGCCGTATCGCAACCTGCATCTTTTCGAGACAACTCCGCCGCCAGGGGTCACCTTTTACAGCGGCGCCGAGGGGGGAGCGTTCGAAGTCAACCGCGAAAGTGCCGCCGATGCGATTCTTGCCCAGGCGCTCGAAGGGATCAATTATCCGGCAGTAATTAATTCGGCCTACAACGATGGTGTGCGCATATTCCTCGAAATGGGGCCGGGAGCCTCCTGCAGCCGGATGATAAGCCAGATCCTTGACGGTAAGCCGCATCTTGCCCGCTCTGCCTGCGCGCCAGGCCTGGACGGAGAGGGAGCAATACTCCGGCTCTTGGCAAACCTTGTGGCCGAGCGTGTTCAGATCAATCTTGAGCCCCTGTTTGCCGTAACTCCGCCTGCATTTCAGTCAACAAAGCATGCCGGATCGGTGTCAATTATCCCTGGCGGAGAAGCGTTCACCCCGCCACAGCCGCCAGCAGAAACAGTTCCGCTTGCAATTTTGCCCGAACCTGCCGCCGTGCGCCCTGAACCTGAAACTCTCTCGCAGCCGCTACCTTTACCTGGCCTTCCGGAAACCTTCGCGCCCCCTGCTGACCCGCTTCTCCGTGAGTTTGCGGCTGTGCAGGAGGCTAAACTGAAGGCGCATGAATCGTTTCTCCAGTTCAGCGACAGCATCTCCCGCTCGATGGCACAAGCGCTTTCACTGCAGCTTGCCTTGCAGCAGGCTCTTGGCAGCGACCCCCTCCCGGAGAGTGTCACTGCAAGGACTTGCCGCTTCGACCGCGATCTCTGTTTTGAATTTGCCCGCGGCTCGGTTGCCCGGATGCTTGGCCCTGATTTCGCCGAGGCCGACAGCTTTCCGACCCGCGTCCGCCTCCCCGACGAACCGCTCATGCTGGTGGACCGGATTGTAGCCCTGGAGGGCGAAGCCAAATCCATGACCCATGGCCGGGTGGTTACCGAGCACGATATCCATGCAGGCGCCTGGTATCTCGACGGAGGCCGCATCCCGACCTGTATTGCCGTCGAGGCCGGTCAGGCGGACCTTTTTCTCTCCGGCTACCTCGGCATCGACTTCATCACCAAAGGGCTGGCGGTCTACCGGCTCCTGGACGCCGTGGTCACCTTCCATCGCGGACTCCCCGGACCGGGTGAAATCATCAGCTACGATATTCATATTGAACGGTTCTTCCGCCAGGGAGATACCTGGCTGTTCCGCTTTTTCTTCGAGGCGACGGTCAATGGCGAGCCGCTGCTCTCCATGCGCGACGGTTGCGCCGGGTTCTTCAACGCTGCGGAACTGGAGGCAGGCAAGGGGATAGTCCGTCCGAATGTGGATTTACGCCCGACAAGCGGCATTCGTCCTGCTGACTGGCAGGAGCTTGTGCCGATGACTGTTGAAGGCTATAACGCCGCGCAACTTGACCGGCTCCGGGCCGGGGATCTGCCGGGCTGTTTCGGTGGTGCATTTTCAGGACTGGGAATTGATCGCCCGCTGACCATACCGGGCGGCAGGATGAAGCTTGTCCACCGGGTCATGGAGCTCATCCCGAGGGGGGGTCGCTACGGCGAAGGTTTTATCCGCGCCGAAGCGGATATCCATCCGGATGACTGGTTCATCACCTGCCATTTTGTCGATGACCGGGTCATGCCCGGCACCCTCATGTACGAATGCTGCATGCATACCCTGCGCATTTTCCTGCTGCGGATGGGGTGGGTGGCTGAAGACGGAGAGTGCTGTCTGGGAGCCGGTTCCGGGTGTTGCCAGCGGTCTGCGCTGCCGCGGCCAGGTACTGGAAACGACGCAGGTCGTCACCTACGAAGTCTCCATCCGCGAACTCGGCTACCGGCCGGAGCCGTATGTGGTCTGTGATGCGCTCATGTATGCCGACGGCAAGCCGATTGTGGAAATTACCAACATGTCGGCACGGCTGACCGGAACGACCAAAGAGCAGCTGTTTTCATTGTGGCAAAGAAAACTCCCTCTCCCTGCACCGCAGGAGAGGGCAGGGGTGAGGGGAAAGCTGTTCGCAAACCCGCCCTCTACACGAAAGAACAGATCCTTGCCTACAGCAACGGCAAGCCGTCAGAGGGGTTCGGCGAACCGTACCGGATCTTCGACTCCGGCAGAAAAATCGCCCGCCTGCCGGGACCGCCGTTCCAGTTCATGGACCGGGTCACTGCTCTCCGTGGCGAGCCGTGGCAGATGGTTGCCGGCGCCATGGCGGAAGCCCAGTACGATCTTCCCGCTGATGCCTGGTTCTTTGCGGCGGAGCGTCAGCCGCGCATGCCGTTCTCCGTGCTGCTGGAAGCCGCCCTGCAGCCGTGCGGCTGGCTCGCCGCCTACGTCGGCTCGGCCCTGCACAGCCCGACCGATATCTCCTTCCGCAACCTTGGCGGCACCGCTGTCCAGCACCGCGCCGTGACTCCGGAGAGCGGCACGCTTACCTGCACCGCGACCATGAAAAAAGTCGCCACCAGCGGCGGCATGATTATCCAGGAGTATGACTTCAGCGTAGCCGACAGCGGCGGTGTTCTCTATGAAGGCGATACCATGTTCGGTTTCTTCTCCAAAGAGGCGCTCGCCAACCAGGTCGGTATCCGCGACGCCAAGCCGTACCTGCCGACAGCCGGTGGAGGCTGAGCGGAGCCGCAGCCTCGATTATCCCGACTGACAGCGCCTTTTCCGGAAAAGCAGCTGCGGATGATCGACCGGATCGAAAGCTTCATCCCGGACGGTGGCCCTGCAGGTCTTGGCTACATCCGCGGGGTAAAGGACGTAGACCCGGACGAATGGTTCTTCAAGGCGCACTTCTTTGAGGACCCGGTGACACCCGGCTCCCTCGGGCTCGAATCGTTCATGCAGCTGCTGAAGTTCGCTGCCGTTGAACGCTGGGGGTGGCAGGAGGGAGATCTGTTTGAAGCAGCTGCGCTCGAAGAGACCCATCGCTGGCTCTACCGCGGCCAGATCGTGCCGGCTAACAGGCTGGTAACTGTCGTTGCCTGGATCACCGCTGTTGATGAGGCAGCAGAACGTCTGACCGCCGCCGGCTTCCTTTCAGTTGACGGCAAGACGATCTATCAGATGAATGATTTTACCGTCAGGATTTCGGCCGGCACTTATCTAAAAGGATAATAAATGAAGTACACCAAAGTCCAAATAACCGCTCTCGGCTACGAGCTGGCGCCGGTTGTCGTCACCTCATCAGAACTGGAAACCCGCCTTGAGCCTCTCTACAAGGCGCTGCGCTTCGCGCCGGGCCAACTGCAGGCGCTGACCGGCATCCGCGAACGGCGCTGGTGGGAACCGGGCTATCCGCTTTCGCGCGGTGCCGCCTCAGCCGGCAGAAAAGCTCTGGAGAATGCCGGATTAACTCCCGAAGATATCGGAGCTCTGATCTATACCGGCGTCTGCCGTGAACAGTTCGAGCCGGCAACCGCCTGCCGGGTGGCCGCAACGCTCGGCATCGGCGGCGACGCGGCCATCTTCGACATCTCCAACGCCTGCCTGGGGGTGCTGAACGGCATCCTGGAGGTTGCCAACCGGATCGAGCTCGGCCAGATCCGCGCAGGACTGGTTGTCTCCTGTGAAAGCGCCCGCGAGATAAACGATCTTATGATCGACAGGATGCTGACCGAAAAGAGCATGGAGCAGTTCGCTTCCTCCCTCGCCACCCTGACCGGCGGCTCCGGCGCGGTTGCTGTCCTCCTGACGGACGGCTCATTTTCAGGGAGAAGCCACAGATTGATCGGCGGTATCACCAAAGCCGCCCCTGAGCATCATGGTCTCTGTCTCTGGGGGGTTACCCCGGACGGCAGCGGCAAATATGTGCAGAACATGGCCACAGATGCGGTCAATGTCATGAACTTCGGGGTTGAGCTGGGGCGGCGTACCTGGGCGGCGTTCCTTCCGGAAATGGGCTGGCAGGCAGGGGATGTTGACCGGGTGGTCTGCCATCAGGTCGGCTCCGCCCATCAGAGCGCCATCCTGAAGACTCTGGGAATCCCGGCTGACAAGGACTTCACTACCTTTGAGTATCTCGGTAACATGGGGACTGTCTCTTTGCCGCTGACTCTGGCAATCGCCGCGGAGCGCGAAGAGATTCTCACCGGCGAACGGGTCGCCCTGCTCGGGATCGGCAGCGGACTTAAACTGTCTGATGCTGGGGGTTCAATGGTGACGCTTCAAGCCGAATATCCGTTCACCGGGAAGTACTTCGATCTTGACGGGCTCAAATACCACTACCTCGACGAAGGGTGCGGCTCGCCGGTAATCATGGTTCACGGCAACCCTTCCTGGTCTTTTTACTACCGCAATCTCGTCAAGGCGCTGAGCAAAAATCATCGCTGCATTGTGCCTGACCATATCGGCTGCGGATTTTCCGACAAGCCGGGCGATGACCGCTATGACTACACGCTCTCCCGCCGCGTCGCCGACCTGGAGCGGCTTATTGACAGTCTTGACCTGAAAGAGAAGGTCACGCTCGTCGTCCACGACTGGGGCGGTATGATCGGCATGACCTGGGCGGTCCGCCATCCCGAAAAAGTTGCCCGGCTGGTGATACTCAATACTGCCGCCTTTCCCCTGCCAGACAGCAAACCGTTCCCCTTGGCGCTGCGGATTTGCCGCGACACCTGGATCGGCACGCTGCTGGTGCGGGGGTTTAATGCCTTTGCGGCCGGAGCAGCTTCAGTCGGCTGCAAGATCAATCCCCTCTCTGCCGAACTTAAAAAGCTCTACTGCCTCCCCTATGACTCCTGGCAGAACCGGATCGCTACCCTCCGTTTCGTCCAGGATATTCCGCTGGCCAGAGGCGATAAAGGCTACGACCTGATATGCTCCACAGCCGCCGGGCTCGAGCAGTTCAAGGATCTGCCGATGCTGATCATCTGGGGTGAAAAGGATTTTGTTTTTGACAGGCATTTTCTGGAGGAGTGGAGAAGGCGTTTTCCGGAAGCAGAGGTTCACTCATGGAAAGAGGGTGGGCACTACATTCTGGAAGATGTGCAGGAGGAAGCAATCCCGCTGATCGTCAACTTTACCGGAAGGACAGACTAGAGGCTATTAAGGTAGGCGGTTACCTCTTCGGCCAGTTCAGCCGAATCGACCATAACAGAGAGTTCATTATTGTATTTGAGGGCACTCTGGGTAAGGTTATGACTGCCGATATAGACATAGCGGCCATCAATAACCAGAGCCTTGACATGAGTGGTTGTTTTAGGAGCATCAAAGCGGACTTTTATCCCGGCATCAGCTAAAAGTGTTGCTGCCTTGCGGTTCTGTTCATAAACAGTACCCTTGCCGCTTGTTGCCTGTTCAAGTTCTATAGAGATTCTGACGCCGCGCTTTTGGGCGGCAATCAGTTCTCTAACAATTTCCATCGGTTGATCGCCTTTATGCTCTGAGACTTTAAAGAGAAAAAAACAACCGGTAATCTCCTTCCTTGCTTTGCGGATCCCTTTGATCACAGCCTCATAATAACTTATGATCCTGCAGCAACGTGACTTTTCCCTGACGCCCCTCGCCGGCAGCAGCTAGAGAGGCTGACCAGGGGAAAACAGTCAACATAGCCAGAACGAGGGAAAAGCAGATTGTCTGTTTCTTGAGAAACATTTCTGACCTCTTCAGCTGAACATCTCTTTCACTTTGTCAAAAAAATTCTTGTGCTGAGGATTTACATCTTCACCGCTGATGTGGGCAAATTCTTCAAGCAGCTCCCGCTGCCTGCTGCTCAGATTCGACGGAGTTTCTACTTTCAGGACAACCAGCTGATCACCCTTTCCGTAACCCTGCAAAGAGACAATCCCTTTGCCGCGCAGCCGGAAGACCCTGCCGGTCTGCGTCCCTTCGGGGATCTTCATCGAGACTTTCCCCTCGAGGGTCGGGATGGCTATCTCGCAGCCAAGCGCCGCCTGGGTGAAGCTGATGGGTGTCTCGCAGATGACATCATTCCCCTCGCGCTTAAAAATCGGATGTTCCCTGACTTCGATATAGACGTAGAGGTCGCCGTTTCCGCCCCCTTTCGCCCCCTGCCCGCCTTCACCGGTCAGCTTGAGCCGAACTCCGGTCTCAACACCAGCTGGCACTTTTACCGTAAGGGTTTTTTTATCTCTGACAGAGCCGGTTCCGCGACAGTCCTGACAGGGGTTTTCAACGACTTTCCCCTCACCATTGCACTGTCCGCAGGTTTTGCTGACGCTGAAAAAACCCTGCTGGAAGCGAACCTGCCCAGCACCCTTGCAGGTAGGACATGTTTTCGCTTCGGTTCCGGGTTTAGCTCCGCTGCCGCTGCAGGTCGTGCAGCGCTTGGCATAGGGGACTTCTATCTGCTTCTCGGTGCCGGAGGCAGACTCTTCAAAGCTTATGCCCATGCTGTACTGAAGATCATCCCCTCTCCTGCCTCGGCTTCTCTGGCGGCCGCCGCCCCCACCGCCGAAAATATCGCCGAAGATATCGCCAAAGATATCACCGAAGGGAGAGCCAGCGCCGAAACCGCCGCCGGAGAAACCGGCACCGCTAAGACCGGCATGACCGAACTGATCGTACTGAGCTCTTTTCTGCGGATCGGCAAGAACTTCATAAGCCTCGGAAAGCTCCTTGAACTTCTCTTCAGCAGCCTTGTCGCCGGGATTCTTGTCCGGATGATGCTGCACTGCCATCTTCCGGAAAGCTTTCTTGATCTCGGTTTCTGCCGCATTGCGGTGTATTCCGAGCACCTCATAATAATCTCGCTTTTCAGCCAAAATATCATCCCTTTCGTAAAACATCTAAACCGCGAAGACGCTAGGAGCGCAAAAAGGTATCCAGTAGGATGTATCTCTTGGCGGTCCTGCGTCCTTGCGGTTCAGAAATTTTCGCTAGTATTTAGTGGAATTACTTCTTGTCGTCCTTTACTTCTTCAAAATCCGCATCTACCACATTGTCAGCCGATTTGCCCTTATCGTCGGAACTGCCGGCACCGCTGTGCTCTGCATCCGCACCGGCTCCCGCGTGCTGTGCCTGGGCATAAACAGCTTCAGCCAGCTTGTGGGATGCCTGCATCAGATCTTCGCCAGCTTTCTTCATGGCTTCGGGATCATCCCCCTCCATCAGTTTTTTCAGTTCAGCAAGTTTTTCCTCGATCTTCTGCTTTTCAGCCGCATCAATCTTGTCACCGAACTCGTTGAGCGACTTTTCGGTCTGATAAACGGTACTGTCCGCATGATTCTTTGCCTCGATCAGTTCACGCTTTTTCTTGTCTTCAGATGAGTGAGCTTCCGCATCCCGCACCATTTTGTCGATCTCTTCTTTTGAGAGCCCCGATGAAGCGGTAATACGGATCGACTGCTCCTGGCCGGTGCCAAGATCTTTGGCAGAAACATGCACGATACCGTTGGCGTCAATGTCAAATGTTACCTCTATCTGTGGAACGCCTCTTGGGGCGGAAGGAATGCCGGTAAGCTCGAAGTTTCCGAGCGTCTTGTTGTCAGCAGCCATTTCCCGCTCACCCTGAAGCACATGTATGCTGACAGCAGGTTGATTGTCTGCTGCGGTCGAAAATACCTGCGCTTTGCGGCAAGGGATAGTGCTGTTCTTTTCGATCAGCTTGGTCATAACGCTGCCGAGGGTCTCGATACCAAGTGAGAGAGGGGTTACGTCAAGCAGGAGAACGTCTTTTACATCACCCTTAAGCACTCCGCCCTGTATGCTGGCGCCGATAGCAACAACCTCATCCGGATTAACACCGCGGTTGGGAGCTTTGCCGAAAATATCCTGTACCCGTTTCTGCACTGCCGGCATCCGGGTCATGCCACCAACAAGAATAACTTCGTTGATCTCGCCGATTGTAAGGCCAGAGTCCTTGATCGCTGCACGGCAGGGGCCTTCGAGTTTCGCAATCAGCTCTGCGCAGAGTGACTCCAGCTTGGCACGGGACAGCTTCAGGTTCAGATGTTTCGGGCCGGTCGCATCTGCAGTGATGAAACGGCAGATTGATATCTGTCTCCATGGAGGTGGAAAGCTCGCATTTTGCTTTTTCCGCAGCCTCTTTCAGACGCTGAAGAGCCATCTTGTCACTGCGCAGATCGATTCCCTGATCTTTCTTGAATTCATCAGCAATCCAGTCAATGACAACCTGGTCAAAATCTTCTCCACCAAGAAAGGTGTCACCGTTGGTTGATTTGACTTCAAACACCCCATCGCCAAGCTCAAGTATGGAGATATCAAAGGTGCCGCCGCCAAGGTCAAATACGGCGATTTTTTCATCATGTTTCTTGTCAAGACCGTAGGCAAGTGCGGCGGCAGTCGGCTCGTTGATGATCCTGAGGACATTCAATCCGGCAATTTTACCGGCATCCTTGGTTGCCTGCCGTTGCGAGTCATCAAAATATGCCGGCACCGTAATAACCGCATCAGTAACCTCTTCACCAAGATAGTCCTCGGCGGTCTTCTTCATTTTCTGCAGCACCATTGCCGAAATCTCGGGCGGCGAATACTTCTTGTCACGCACGACTACCCAGGCATCACCATTATCAGCCTTGACGATCTTGAACGGAGAGATTTTGATGTCTTTCTTTACCGCTTCCGTGTCAAATTTCCGCCCGATAAGGCGCTTAATGGCAAACAAGGTGTTTTCCGGGTTTGTGACAGCCTGACGTTTTGCCTGCTGGCCGACAAGACGCTCACCACTCTCGGTGATAGCGATCATGGAAGGTGTAGTTCTGCTCCCTTCAGCATTTGCTATGACAACCGGTTCACCACCCTCCATGATCGCTACGCATGAATTCGTGGTTCCGAGGTCTATTCCGATAACTTTTCCCATTGATTCCTCCTGTTAATTTGTGTTCTGTACGAAAGCTAGTAATCGATGCAATAAAATTCAAGGGTAGTTTAAAAAAAACCTACTCGTTCCCTTTTGAGACCAGAACCATTGCCGGACGAAGCAGCCTCTCATTGAGCAGATACCCCTTTTGAAAAACCTCGGCAATACTGTTTGCAGGGAAATCAGACTCGACATGCCCCATTGCCTGATGATGCGCTGAATCAAACTCGCCGCCTTTTTCCGCCGATACTGCTGTGACCCCGAATTTCTTCAGTGCCGAGACAAGCATGTCCAGGGTCATGCGTATGCCAACGACCACCTGATCGTTGTTTTCCGGATCAAGATGATCCAGCGCACGCTCCATATTGTCCACTGCCGGGAGAATCTCCATCAGGAGAGTTTCATTGCCGTATTTTATCAGCTCTTCCTTTTCCCGCTGGGTTCGTTTCCGATAATTCTCAAGATCGGCACGTTCACGAACGAATTTGTCCCAGTTGGCAGCCGCTTCTGCTTCCTTTACTGCGAGCTGCGCCTGCAGTTCAGCCAGTGGGTCAGGTGCCACAGTCTCTTCCGGAGCAGCAGCGTTCTCTTCCTTGACAACATGTTTTTCTTTTTTCACCGGTATGACCTCTCTATAACTATTTTCATTTCTAAACGCTCAATCATGGTCAAAAGTTCACTCCACATTCAAAAGCCTTGTAAGCATTTTTGCCGTATAATCAACAATCGGAATCACTTTGCCGTACCCCATTCTTGTCGGGCCAATCACGCCCAGAACACCAAGCGTGTTTTTTCCGGAAACATACGTAGAAGTGATAAGGCTCATCCCCGGCATGTTATTGAGATGCGACTCCGACCCTATGAAAATATTCACGCCAGGAGCTTTCAGGCAACTGTCAAGCAGCGTAAGCAGCTGGCTTTTCTGCTCCATTGCCCGGAATATATCCTTCATTTTCTGGGCATCGGCAAATTCGGGCAGGTCAAGAATATTGGCCTGTCCCTCGATGAACAGCTCGGAACCATTTTCGTCAAACGCCTGCTGTGAAAACTTCAGTGCCGTGGCAAGCAGATTATCATAACTGATCTTCTCGCTCTCCATTTCTTCCAGAATGCGTTTTTTCACCTCGGAAATGGTCAATCCCTGCAAAAAAGAATTGAGATAGTTGGCCATTTTCAGCAGCTCTTCAGTAGAGACATCCACTTTTGGCTCAATAATTCGATTTTGCACTGAGCCGCTCTGTGAAATGAGAATGGCGAGAATTCTACGAGTTCCCAAACGAATGAACTCTATCTGCCGAAAGAAATTAGCATTGAATCTCGGCGCTGCAACAATCCCCATATAGTGGGAAACCGACGAAAGCATCTGACTGATTTCGCGAAAAATGCCATCTACATCTCTGCCATCGACTGAGCAGTGGCGACGAATCTCTTCTCTTTCACTCCGGTCAACTGATCTGACCGCAAGGAGTGAATCCACATAAAACCGATAAGCCTTGTCAGTAGGAATGCGCCCGGCGGAAGTATGTGGCGAAGCAAGGAAGCCCATATCTTCAAGATCGGCCATAACATTGCGTATTGTGGCGGTGGAAAGCGACATCCCGTGACGGCTGCGGATCGCACTGCTGCCGATCGGCTCGGCAGTACAGATATAATCCTCGATAATAGCTTCGAGTATCTGCCTGCTTCTGATGTTCATTGCTCCCTGCATACACACTCCGCTACCAAAAAAATTAGCACTCCGCGAGACTGAGTGCCAACAGTGCTAAGGTAATAACTGCCGAGCTGTTTTGTCAAGGAGTTAGTGTATTAAATCTCCTTGTTTTATACAGTAAGTTTTGATGTAACCGTTTGACACCATAGACAACATTGTCTACTATCACACTTTAATCTATGGAAGGAGTTAATCATGCAGACTGAGCTTAAACAGTCCATTAGAGATCTACTTAAGGAGCGCAATGCAGTTCTTCTGGCGCATAACTATATGCGTGATGAAGTCCAGGAGATAGCTGACATTACCGGCGATTCACTGGGACTTTCTCAGGAGGCGGCAAAAACATCCGCTGAGGTGATTGTCTTTTGCGGAGTTCATTTTATGGCCGAGTCTGCTGCCATTCTCTCTCCTGAGAAAACAGTTCTGCTACCGCGTCTTGATGCCGGTTGTCCAATGGCCGATATGATAACAGCCCAGGATTTGCGTAAATTCAAGAGCGATCGACCCGGTATCCCTGTTGTCACCTATGTAAATTCATCTGCTGAGGTAAAAGCTGAAAGTGATATCTGCTGCACTTCCGCCAACGCCGTCAAAGTGGTCAATTCACTCCCTGATGAGGAGATCATTTTCACCCCAGATAGAAATCTCGGTCTTTATGTTTCCCAGTTCAGCAGTAAAAAGTTCCATCTTTGGGACGGCTACTGCCCGACCCATGAACGGCTTAAACCAGAAGCAGTGAAGCAGCTTAAAGAGAGTCACCCTGAGGCTCTTTTCATTTGCCACCCAGAGTGCAATCCAGCCGTAACTGCACTTGCCGACCATGCCTGCTCCACTTCCGGGATGTACGACTACTGTAGAAAAAGTTCCGCTAAAAGTTTTATTATCGGCACAGAGGCAGGGATACTTTACAGACTTAGGGCAGAAAACCCTGACAAAGAGTTCATTCTTGCTTCACCGGCTCTTTTCTGCCCGAATATGAAATTGACTTCTCTTGAGGATATTTTTGAGGCACTGAAGAGCATGATGCCGGTTGTAACGGTAGAAGAAACCGTGCGGCTTAAAGCAAAAACCGCTTTGGACCGGATGCTCGCTGTGCCAAGGGACTGATTCACCTGTTCCTGTCGTGCAGATACATCATGGCAAGTCTACCTCTGTTCTCAAGACATAGCTCGCACAGCTCTCCGCTGTCTTTCCAGACATCCTCGCTCAGCCATTCCCCGGCAGCAGCAAAAAGAGAACTCTTCTCCTCCGCGACAACTTTTCCGCAGAGAACACACTTTTTTGTCTCATTCAGCATTTGCCGTTCTGACCATTTTTGCCAGTGCCTCGATAAAAGTTGGCGAGCTGTTCAGCGAGGGCATTCTTGCAAATTTGGCAATGCCAAGCTCCCAGGCTTTTTTTGAGTATTCAATATCTATTTCATGCAGTGTTTCAATATGATCGGAAACAAATGAGAGCGGGATAACCAGCAAATTCTTGACACCACTTCCGGCGAGCTTTTTCAGCATATCATCCGTCGATGGTTCGAGCCATTTCACCGGGCCGGCTCTGGATTGGAAAGAGAGATGATGTGGAATATTGAACCGCTCCATAACCAGTCGCACGCTCTCAGTGACGTGTTCCAGATATGGATCACCTTCATCAATAAATGACTGCGGCAGCGAATGTGCCGAGAAAAGCAATTCAACATCTGCCAGCGGGTGAAACTGAGCCAACCCCTCTTTTATTTTTTCTTCTATAGAATCTATGTAGCCGGAATCATTATAAAAACTTTCTATGTATCTGACTTTGAAATTCAAGCCGGATTCAGCTAGTATCCGCTTAAGCTCTTTTATACTGGAACCTGTTGTCGCCCTGGAATAGTGAGGGTAGAGTGAGAGAGCCGTTATCTCCGTGATTCCGGCTCTCCTGATTTCAGCCAGCGCTTCCACTGTTGACGGACGCCAGTACCGCATGGCGACAAAACAGCGATAATCGCATCCAAGCGTTTTTTCCAAGGCTTTGGCCTGCTCTTCAGTCAGTTCACGAAGTGGAGATTTACCGCCTATCATGGCGTAATTATCTTCTACATGCCCCTTTCGTTTCCGGACTATTAGCCTGGAGATAATCGGCTGTAGCCATGCCGGGCCTATCTTGATTATCTCCCTGTCCGAAAACAGATTCAGGAGAAACGGTTCAACCGCATCCAGGGAATCAGGCCCCCCCATCTGCAGCAACAGCACAGCTTTTTTAGCAGGCATAAGTCCTCGTTCGATTACAGATATAGCGTTAGGTTGTAAACTTCTCCGCTTTGGAGATCCTTGAACTGTAGCTTAAGCGCTTTAGCACTTTTAGCCTCACCCGGAAAGAAAAGAAATCCATTGGCAAGGTAATCCCTTGGGATTGTCTTACTTTCAAGCCCCTTGCTACGGATATCATTTATTATAACGCTCTGTCTGTCAGTGGAAGTAGCCTCTTTGCCTGTTCCGATTATTGCTCCCCCGGCGGCTCCAAGAGCGGCACCCTTGCCTATCGCATTGCCAACATTATCTCCGGAAACAATTCCTAATGCCGCACCCAGAATTGCTCCGCCTGCAGCTCCCCACATCGCACCTGTACCTGCGCCCTTACCAAGTGCAGCCAATTGTGTAGATTTTTCAACTCTTTCAACCGCGACCGTATTCGGAACCACCTGCCAGTATCGTCCCTGTGCATCAATAAGAAAAGTTTGATCGGTAACGATCTGAATGGCACTGCCACCCAGGTTATTCATGACAAGCTGAACTGGCAGAAGTCCAGTTTCCTTTATGTCAAAACCAAACGCTTCTGTTGCCGCCTCTTTCTCTGCGTAAGCTTCTGCACCGACAGCTACTCCACCTGACTCCTGTTTGTTTGCATAGGCTTCTGGTGGTCGGAATGAAACGTACTGACTTTTGTAGGACGTGCATCCCGCAATCTGAACTATCATTAAGATAATGACCGTCAAAGTTTTTATTATTTTCATATCCTGCCCTCCGCTGTTTTCTTTAAGGCTATCACTTTTCTCCGCACTTTCAAGCAGTGTTTATTTTCCATGGAGTCGCAAAAAAAACGGCCCTTGAATTTGACCGAGAATCGGTTTTCTCTGGAGGGCCCTTGGCTTCATATTCCCTCGGCACCAAGTGACTATAAAGGCGAATATTGGCGCATTAAATCACGATCAACTTTTACGGCTTTATTTTGCTGATCATAACCAGCGAGCGGAGATCTTTCAGTATTGGCAATTGAAATTCATGCACCGATGAAACAGTCGCACCCAGACTATTCAGTTTTTCAATTGCGGCGTTCGCTTCTTTTCTCCCATCTTTTCCTTTCATCGCAATAATAATTCCTTGCTCCGCCAAAAGAGGTAACGCATATTTTACAAATTCGGCAATATCAGTAAAAGCTCTTGAAACAACGCAGTTGAAAGAATTTTGATATTCCGGGGTAAGGTTTTCAACTCTGCTATGCAGCGCGGTGAATCCATTTAGATGGAGAGCACGACTAATATGCCTTTGAAAATTGATTTTTTTTTCCACTGCATCAACTGAAACAACTCTCATTTCCGGAGACAGTATTTTTATTGGTATCCCGGGGAAACCTCCCCCTGAACCCAAATCCATAAGATTACCGCTAACATCTACATGCTTTAAAATAGTAATCGAATCCAAAAAGTGCTTTACGGCAATCTCTTCTGGAAGAGTAATAGAGGTAAGATTTATTTTACGATTCCACTTGCACAACTCATTTGCATATATCGTAAAACTTTCGAGCTGCCTGGAAGAAATGGCTATCCCTAGCTCTTCGGCACCTCTTTCAAGGTAACTTTGCAAAGTTTTCACTATTCAGTCTCTGCCTTTAATGCAATAGAGAGAACTGCGATAGCCGCCGGAGTAATCCCCGGGATTCTCGATGCCTGCCCCAGAGTCCCGGGTTGAAATCGTGCCAGCTTCTCGCGCACTTCTGCAGTAATGCCGGTAATACCCTTGAAATCAAAACCTGTCGGGATACGGGCGCTTTCCATACGAGACATTCTTCTCACCTGCTCTAACTGACGATCAATATACCCTTTGTATTTAACCTGAATCTCAACCTGCTCTTTTACCTCCGTTGCAACAGAAGCGAGAGAAGGAGCCAGCCTCGCAAGGTCGGCATAACTTACATCAGGTCTTTTCAGCAGATGTTCGTAGGTGACAGCATTCTGTAACCCTGTAAGCCCGAAATCATTAAGAAAATCAGGACAACCTTCAGAAAGCAGCAGCTTCGATGATTTCATAATTTCGAGCTGCTCATCAATTGCTGCCAGCTTTATCATAAACCGGTCAAAATCCTCCGCTGATACCAGCCCCAGAGAATGGCCGATCTTTCTCAACCGAAGATCAGCATTATCTTCTCTCAGAAGCAGCCTGTATTCAGCCCGGGAGGTGAACATCCTGTACGGCTCTTTTGTACCCATTGTAACGAGATCATCGATCATTACACCGATATAAGCCTGGCTTCTGCCAAGAACAAGCGGTTCTTTCCCCTGAACACTGAGTGCCGCATTAATTCCCGCCATCAACCCCTGCCCTGCCGCTTCTTCATAACCCGAAGTGCCATTGATCTGTCCGGCATGATACAGGTTTTTAATTTTTTTGGTTTCCAGTGAGGCATGAAGCTGTATCGGATCAGCATAATCGTATTCGATAGCGTATGCCGGGCGCATTATTTCAACCCGCTCAAGCCCTTCAATACTTCGATAAAATGCCCACTGTATGTCAATCGGCAGCGACGTTGAAAGTCCCGACGGATAATACTCAACTGTATCAGCACCCTCGGGCTCAAGAAAAGTCTGATGCCTCTCCCGCTCAGGGAACCTGACAACTTTATCTTCAATTGAGGGACAGTAGCGTGGGCCTACTCCTTCAATTATGCCGGCATACAGTGGCGAGCGATCGAGTCCCGACCTTATGATTTCATGGCTCTTCGGGTTTGTATAGGCGATGTAGCAGGGGACTTGTGGCTGAACTATCATAGTTTCCGAAAACGAAAACCTCATGGGGGGATCATCGCCATACTGCGGTTCCAAACGGCTGAAATCAATTGACCGGCCATCGAGCCGTGCCGGCGTCCCTGTTTTAAGCCTGCCAATTTCAAAGCCGAGCTCGCGAAGATTATCAGACAGACCGATCGAGGGGAGATCTCCGGCACGGCCACCTGGGTAATTCGTAAGTCCGATATGTATCAACCCACGCATAAAGGTTCCTGTTGTCAGGATGACGGTTTTCCCTCTAAACAGCACGCCGCCTCGCGTCTCAACCCCTGCCAGTTCACCATTAGTAACAGCAAGCCGGGTAACCTCCCCTTGCTTCAGATGAAGATTTTTTTCTGTTTCCAGAACCCTCTTCATCCTTAACCGGTACAGCTGCTTATCTGCCTGGGCTCTTGACGCCCGGACTGCTGGCCCCTTCCGCATATTCAATATTCTGAACTGAATTCCCGTGGCGTCAATGTTTTTGCCCATTTCCCCGCCCAAGGCATCAATCTCCCGTACGATATGACCTTTTGCCTGACCACCTATTGCCGGATTGCACGACATAAGGGCAACGGCATCGAGATTAATTGTCAGAAGGAGCGCACTGCACCCCATTCGGGCTGCTGCCAGTGCAGCTTCGCAGCCAGCGTGACCAGCCCCGACAACTATGACATCATACTGTTTATCGTACTCAACCACAGCTTTCTCCAGCTTCACAAGCAAACACTTAAAACCTATGCAAACAAGTTAACAACTCAATAGTTTTAGATAATTACAAAGACTGTTTCACGTGGAACATAAGCCGGCTACTTGCCAATACAGAACTGGCTGAAAATAAGATCAAGGATGTCATCCGGGGTTGATTCACCTGTAATCTGACCCAAGAGATCGAGAGCTTCCCGTAAGTCCAGAGCAACAAGCTCGCCATGAGCAAATTTTTCAGGGGTTTCATTGAGGGAGCTCAGAATAAGGGAGACGCCTTGGAGGGCATCTCGATGCCGTGCCCTGGTAAGCAAAGTAAACTCCCTGCCGTCAATGCACTTTCCGTGAAGGAAAGCTTCAGAAACGACTCTTTTCAGCACATCGATGCCTTCACCGCTAGAAGTAGAGACAGAAACTGTCGGCAAAGACAGAAGCTCGGCCGGAAGTTCTAATAAAGCAGGAAGATCGGATTTATTGAAGACGATGAGTGCTTTGCTGCCGCTAATGGAGTCTGCTACCAACTTATCATCACTATCAAACGGCCTTGAAGAGTCGAGAACATAAAGAACCAGGTCTGCGGCCGGAATCCTCTCCAGTGCCAACTTAACACCTTCCCGCTCAATAAGGTCTTCAGTTAGACGTATTCCGGCAGTATCAAGAAGCTTACTGGCAACCCGTTGATATTTACAATCTCTTCTATCAGATCGCGGGTAGTACCAGGGATAGAAGTTACAATAGCTCTTTTTTCCTTGAGCAGTGTATTTAAAAGGCTGGACTTGCCAACGTTTGGTTTTCCGGCGATAAGCACGGAAACGCCATCACGGATGACTTTTCCCTCTTCATAACTAGCTATCAATGAATCGGTACGCTTGATCGCATCAGCCAGCAAGTCGAAGAGTTGGGAAGACTCCTCTTCCCCGATATCTTCATCAGGAAAATCAATATAGGCTTCTACGAAAGCAAGAGCCTGCCTGATCTGACTTCTTATTTCAAGAAGAGCTGCCGACAGAGAACCATTTGATTGATGTCTGGCGACTGATACTGCAGCTTCCGTTTTACCACGGATGACATCTATTACAGACTCTGCCTGGAGAAGATCAATTCTACCGTTTAAAAAAGCTCGCCGTGTGAACTCACCCGGCTCTGCCAGACGGGCTCCAGATGAGAGCACCAACGCAAGAATCTGCTCTATTATAAGCGTTCCGCCATGACACTGGATCTCAACAACATCCTCGCAGGTGAAGCTTCGTGGAGCCCGCATGAACACGCACATCGCCTCATCTAAAGCTACAGAGGTAACTGGAGAAATAATCTCGCCATAATAAAAACGGTGGCTCAGAAAGCCACCGTCATTTTTACGCTTACGCTTGAATAGAGTATCAAGAATCTGCAGAGAATCCGGTCCGCTGATCCGTATAACGGCTATACCACCTTCGCCGACAGGGGTACTGACTGCCGCAATGGTATCGGAAAGATACATGGACGCTTACGCCTCCTTAAAGCTCTTGTTAATATACATCTGTTGGGCAATGGTAAGGATATTGTTAACCAGCCAGTAAAGAACGAGTCCAGAAGGAAAATTAAGAAACATGGCCGTAAACACCACCGGCAGCGCGAGCATCATCTTGGCCTGCATCGGATCCATATTTGTAGGGGTCATCTTCTGCTGGATGAACATTGTCGCACCCATAATAATCGGGGTTATGTAATAAGGGTCCTTAGCAGAGAGATCTTGGAGCCAGAAATAAAAAGGGGCATGGCGAAGCTCAACAGAGAACATCAAGGCTTTATAAAGACCGAAAAAAACCGGTATCTGAACAATCATCGGCAAGCAGCCGCCGAGCGGGTTTACCTTGTGTGTCTTGTAAAGCTCCATAACAGAGCGATTGAGACCATCTTTATCATCCTTGAACTTTTCTTTAAGCTCCTGCATCTTGGGTTGAAGCTTTTGCATCGCTTTCATGGACTTGTAACTCTTATTAGTAAGCGGGAAGAAGAGTATCTTCAGTATTACCGTTATTAGAATTATCGCCAGACCATAGTTATGCAAATACCCGTAGAAAAGGTTAATCGTGTGAAGAAGAGGTTTTGCGATAATTGCAAACCAACCGAGATTAATAACCCCTTCGAGCCCATCGCCTTGTGCCTTCAGTAGGCCGAGATCCTTGGGGCCTACATAAAGGTTATATGAAATGACAGACTCCGTGCCAGGATTAAGCGATATTTTAGCGGACGAAATCCGCTGCTCAAGAATTCCGTTTATATCTTTCATTGAAACAGAGTTGATACTGTTATCCTTGGATATGACGGCATCAAGAAAATATTTATCCCCGAAACCGGTCCATTTAACCGACTTGGAGTATATTTTCTCTGCTTTAGTGACATCGGCAATTGAGTCAAAAGTTATCCCCGCTTCCGAGAGGATCGTCGGCCCGAAAACCTCATAGCGACCAGCCTCTTCGGTGGGCTTAACCGAATGATTACGCAAAAGTATCAGCAGTGAACCATCCTGCGCAGAAGCGGATCTGTTCTGAATAATATTGTCAAGTGTAATGCCATAACTGGAGCCGCTAAAAATAAATCTTTTTATGAGATGAATGCCGGCAGGCGTTACTAAAGAAAAATCAAGCGATTTTTTTTCAGAGCCAGTCAACGAGATGTTTGAACTGTTCACGGAATACTGAACAGGAGATGAGGCAAAGCCGGGATACTCTGAAGAAAACGTGAACAGGTTCTGATTATTTTCATTAATCAGTGTAATATCTTTTCCTGCGGCACCGACTTTATCCTTGTAATGTTTAAGGGTAAGCTTCTTGATGGCCCCACCCATAGTGCTGAATTCAGCTCTGAAAACATCATTTTCCACCGTTACATCTTTAGCTTCAGTTACGGTTTTAACGGCTACAGAAGAAGACACCTCCTTGGGAAGCGGAAGATTATTAATAGGAGTTGATTTCTCTTGCAGGGGCACAGCTGAATTCTGGATTTTTTCAGGTGGTAACTGTTTTGGAGGTGGGAAAAGGATTGAGTACCCGTACATCACGGCTATTGAGAGAACGACGGCGATAAGAACTCTTTTTTCCATAGAAACTCCAGAATATCAAGTTACCGGGTCGTAACCGCCCGGATGATATGGGTGACACTTAAACAGCCTAATGATTGTTTTGAAGCAACCACGAGGGAAACCGTACTTCTGAAGTGCCTGAATTGAGTAGTCTGAACAAGTGGGATAAAATCTGCAGGAAGATCCAGTGAATGGCGACAGATATCTCTGATAGAAGCGAATTGCGGCAATCGCTAAATCAATGGCTGTTCTGCTAGCCAATTCGGCAAAGTCCATTGGCAAGCTCCTGACATACAGCATCAAAGTCGAGATTAACAGCACCGCTTCGAGCAATAATGTTGTAGTCGGCAGACAGAAAAAGGGCTCTGTTATTTCTGAAAAATTCTCTTATCAACCTTTTGATTCGATTTCTGTGAACCGAATTTCCAACTTTCCTGCTGACTGTGATGCCAATTCTAGACCAGGCAAGCTCGGAATCCGCTTTAACTATTATGAAATCAGGAGCATACAGTTTCCTGCCACATGAAGCAACGGAAAGGAAATCAGCTCTTTTTCTCAGGCGTACAGATTTATCAAAAGAGGGCATTGATAAAGAGAAACTATTTTGAGGCAATAGAAACAGAAAGCCGCTTTCTGCCTTTTGCTCTACGACGTTTTATGACAAGACGACCGTTTTTTGTTGCCATACGAACTAAAAAACCGTGTGTACGTTTACGAGAGATATTGCTTGGTTGAAAAGTCCTTTTCATATATAACCTCTTTCTAGATAATATTTTTCATATGCGAAATAGAATTTTTAATCATAACTGCTCAGGATTGTCAATGTTTTTTTTAAAAACCCCCTCAATAAATGCCCTTGCAAATCTGTTACCGCTCTGTTAGCCTCTTATGCCTCCTGAAACTGTATCAACAGTCTAATTACTTGTTTTTTATCATTTAATTTGAACATTTACTTATCAACAAGTGTTGGTAAATATGTTAATAACTTATCGGTCACTTGACCGCGGTGGTGCTATTTAATGAAAAAGATATGGGAAGACGCTCTCGCAAAAATAGAGGGGGTACTCTCACCGCAAACATTTAAAAGCTGGATCAGACCGATTAAATTCATCGATTCGAGCGGCTCATCTTTCATTCTTGAAGTTCCAAATGAATTTCACAAAAATGAAGTTAAAACCAGATACATTTCTCTCATCAAAGAAGTTGTAGCCGGACTCACCAACGATAGCCTAGATGTTGAGCTAAATGTTACAGATACTCCAGACGAGTCTTTCATAGACCAGTTTTCAGAAGACCCTCCCAACAGCGTTGCAAGTCATAAAGAGAAGCCAAAAACTTCGGGATTTTCCACGTCATTAAATGCAAGATATACATTTAACACCTTTGTCTGCGGCACAAGCAATGAATTTGCTTATGCCGCATCGCAAGCTGTCGCAGAAACACCCGCAAGCAGATATAATCCACTCTTCATCTATGGTGGAACCGGTCTTGGTAAAACACATTTAATGGTAGCAATAGGAAATCAGATTTTAAGTGAAAATCCGGATGCGAATATATGCTATTACACATCTGAAACTTTCATGAACGAAATGATAAACTGCATCAGACATAAGAAGATGGAGGAATTTCGTTCCAAATTCAGAAAAACTGATCTTCTCTTGATTGATGATATTCAGTTTATGGCAGGACGAGAGGCTACTGAAGTCGAATTCTTCCATACGTTCAATGCTCTTTACGAATCACATAAACAGATAGTCATAACTTCCGACAAGTTTCCTAAAGATATTCCAGGACTGGAAGAAAGGTTACGATCAAGATTTGAGTGGGGTCTTATTGCCGATATTCAGCCGCCTGATGTTGAAACCAAGGTAGCAATTCTGAAAAAAAAGGCTGAACTGAACAAAATTGACCTTCCGGATGATGTAGCACTTCTGATTGGCTCAAGTAATGCGAGCAATGTACGCGAAATCGAAGGCATGCTGATACGTATAGGAGCATATGCAAGTCTTACAAAAAACAAAATAAATCTTGCAATGGCTAAAGACATTCTAAAAGATATTATCGTTGATAAAAGCAGGGAAATTAGCATTGAATCCATTCAGAAACATGTTGCAGATCATTTTAAACTCAAGGTTGCTGACCTTAAATCAGAAAAGAGGTACAAAAATTTCGTAATTCCAAGGCAAATTGCTATTTATCTATCCAGAGAGCTCACTAAAGCCTCTTTTCCGGAGATTGGCGAAAAATTTGGTGGTAAAGATCACTCAACGGTTATTTATGCTGTAAAGAAAATAAGGACGGTAATGGATGATAAACCTGATATTTTAGATAGTTATGAAGTTATTAAACGTAAACTGTTGAGTTGATATTAATAAACGTGTTGATAACCTTGAATGCCTGTTTATAAACAATGTCTGTTGTTAATAATAAAAGTTATCAACATAAGCAAAGACAACTTTATAAACATAAAATATTTAATATATTAAGCCACTTATGCAGTTAAGAATGTTTTCAACAACAACTATTACTACTGCTACTACTTTTATTAAAAAGAATAGTAAAAGAGACGGGGGGAAAGAATGGAATTCACTATTGAGAAGGATATTTTTGTAAAAGCACTCCAGAAAATTCAGAGTATTGTTGAAAGACGCAATACAATGCCGATTCTTTCCAATGTCCTCATTGAAGCTACAGAAAACTTTTTGACTTTCACTGCAACTGACTTGGAAGTTGGAATGAGGAGCAGTTACAAAGCAAAAGTAATAGAAGATGGACGGATAACACTCTCTGCAAAAAAACTTTACGAAATAATAAGGGAACTGCCGGAAGAACAGATAAGACTTTCCACAAAGAGTAATGACTGGGTAGAAATAGTCTGCGGTAAGGCTAAATTCAGTATTGTTGGCTTATCACCAGAAGAATTTCCTTTTTTCCCTAAAATAAACGAAACTGGTTTTATAACTCTTGATTCCGGAACACTTGCAAGAATGATCGAGCAGACATCCTACGCAATATGCCATGACGAAACAAAATATAATCTCAACGGTATTCTCTTTAAAATCTCAAAAAAGGAAGATGGAAATACTCTTATAATGGTAGCCACTGATGGCCATAGACTTTCGGTTTCAGAACATAAAATAGAAGGTGCCGATTTTGAAATACAGGATAAAGGGGTTATTTTCCCCAAGAAAGGGATAATGGAGCTGAAAAAACTGTGTGATGAGGAACAAAGCGGAATAAGGCTAGGTTTTATTGACAACAGTATAGCAGTACTAACAGACGATACCACGGTAGTAATGAGACTGGTAGATGGTGAATTTCCTGATTACACAAGAGTAGTCCCCGTGGGAAACAATAGAGAAATAAAAATAAAAAGAGAAATTTTTCTTCATTCGCTGAAAAGAATGGCGATACTTTCCAGTGAAAAATTCAAAGGCATAAAATTCGAAATAACGAATAATTCCATGGAAATATCATCTAGTAATCCAGAGCTTGGCGAGGCCCGTGAAGAACTGGAAGTAACTTATAGTGGTGAAAAAATAGTGACAAGATTCAATGCACGTTATCTAATAGATGTGCTTAATATCATTACTGATGAAGAAGTTGTTCTTCTTTTAAGAGACGAAATGTCCCCGGCCATACTTAAAAAAGCTGGTTCTGATGAGCTTATGGCGGTAGTAATGCCAATGCGTCTGTAGTTAATAAAACTCGATATTATTAATCAAAAAGGTCTCTCTGAGGTATATTGATAAGGGGAGACCTTTCGTATTATCTGGATATGCTCCTAAAAAAACTAAGCATACATAAATTCAGAAACATTGAAAGGTCAACCATTGAGTTTGACAGTCGTTTTAACTTGTTTCATGGTAGAAACGGACACGGTAAAACTAATTACCTGGAGTCAATTTTTTTTCTGGGAACATTAAAATCGTTCCGAAATGCAAAACAGAAAGAGATGCTGACATGGAATGAAAATCTCTCTTTCCTTGAATGTCTTTTAATCGATAACAACCTTGAGCATGAATTGTCAGTTTCATTAGAAAACAGTACAAGATCACTTAAAATAGACGGCAAATCAGCTCCACGAGTAGTTGAATATTGTAGAATACTTTCTGTTGTTGCTTTTGCTCCTGAAGAAATAACAATGATAAACGGGTCTCCAGAACAGAGAAGACGCTATCTTGACAGGGCAATCTTCAGTAGTGACCCAGGCTACCTCAAGCTATATCATGATTATCACAGGATACTTAAACAGAGAAATCAACTACTCAAACTCCGGAATAATGCAGGTATAGAAGCATGGACAGATCAGTTGATTATTACCGGAGCAAGGCTTGCCATGGAGAGATCAATCTACAGCTCAAAACTGGCGGAAGCCTTTTGCAGCTTTTATAAAAACATCTCAGGTAGTGACGAAGAGGTCAGTCTGTGCTATCATAACCCCTCTTATGGCGGCGGTTCCAGCGAGGAAGAGATTAGTTACGAATTGATCAAAGCTATAGCTCGCACCAGCCGTATTGAGAGAGAGCGGGGTACAACGCTTGTAGGTCCTCACAGAGATGACCTTGAGTTTTACCTTAATAACAGGCTTATAAGAGAACACGGTTCACAGGGACAGCAGAAAAGTTTTGTAATGGCGCTTAAAATGTCAGAAATTGATTATCTGGGCAGTATATCTGAAAGAATTCCGATTCTTCTGCTTGATGATATGACGGCAGAGTTGGACCGTAACAGAATCGACCATCTGATGGACTTTCTTGTTAACAGAAATATGCAGGTTTTTATAACAACTACTGACCAGACTTCAGTACCGCTTCCGACGGGTATGAAATGCTCGACGTTTCTTGTTGAAAATGGTCGCATTGTTTAGAAGGGGAGATTAATGAGCGAAGAGCAACAGAGTGAGTATGGTGCAGAGCAGATAAAGATACTTGAAGGGCTTGAGGCTGTCCGCAAAAGACCGGCTATGTATATAGGATCGACAGCGTCTGCAGGACTTCACCATCTGGTTTACGAGATAGTTGACAACTCCATAGACGAGGCCCTTGCAGGCTACTGTGACCATGTTCAGGTGACTATAAACATGGACGGCTCAGTGACGGTGGTAGATAACGGTCGCGGTATTCCGACCGATATGCATCCATCAGGAAGATCGGCAGCAGAAGTTGTGCTCACGGTGCTTCATGCCGGTGGGAAATTTGATAACGATTCATATAAGGTCTCAGGCGGACTGCATGGGGTTGGTGTTTCTGTTGTTAATGCGCTTTCCGAAAAACTGGAACTGGAGATCAGGCGCGACAACAAGATATTTCGTCAGACTTACGTTCGGGGAGTGCCGGAAGAGCCTCTTAAGCTAGACGGTGAGACCAAGAGAAGAGGAACAAAGATCACCTTTTTTCCTGATGCTGAAATATTCGAAACCACCGAATTTTCCTTCGATATCCTTTCACAGAGGCTCAGAGAGCTTGCCTTCCTAAATGCGGGCGTGAGGATATTCATTAAGGATGAGCGCTATGAAAAGGAACATGAGTTTTTCTATGAAGGGGGAATCGGTTCCTTTGTAGAGTATCTGAATCGCAATCGTACACCAGTGCATCCAAAGCCGATTTTTGTCAAAGGCGAAAGAAGTGGTGTAGAGATCGAAATAGCGATGCAGTACAACGATTCCTACGATGAAAAACTTTTCTCATTTGCGAACAATATCAACACCCATGAAGGCGGAACCCACCTGATCGGTTTCAAAGCTGCGCTGACAAGAACAATGAACAGCTACGCTACTGCTAACAACCTCCTGAAAAATGTAAAGGTATCAATTTCAGGGGAAGACCTGAGAGAAGGGCTGACCGCTGTCATTTCGGTAAAAATTCCACAGCCCCAGTTTGAGGGGCAGACCAAGACCAAGTTGGGTAACTCGGAAGTGAAAGGGTACGTAGAAACTCTCTTGAACGAGAAACTGGCTACCTATCTTGAGGAGAACCCGCAGGTTGCAAAAAAAGTACTGGAGAAATCAATAGATGCTGCCAGGGCGCGCGAAGCGGCCAGAAAAGCACGTGATCTTACCAGACGCAAAGGGGCTCTCGAAATAGGAACTCTTCCCGGTAAGCTGGCAGACTGCCAGGAAAAGGATCCGGCTCTCTGCGAACTGTTTCTGGTCGAGGGTGACTCCGCTGGCGGCAGCGCCAAGCAGGGGCGTGATCGGAAATATCAGGCGATCCTCCCGCTAAAGGGTAAAATTCTGAACGTGGAAAAAGCGCGTTTCGACAAGATGATATCATCCCAGGAGATTCGTACCCTGATAGCTGCTCTGGGTACCGGCATAGGCAAGGATGATTTTGATATAGCCAAGCTTCGTTATCACAGAATTATTGTCATGACAGATGCAGATGTTGACGGTTCACACATCCTGACCCTTCTGCTCACCTTTTTCTTCAGGCAGATGCTCGCACTTGTGGAACGTGGTCATCTCTACATTGCCCAGCCGCCGCTTTACAAGATAAAGCGGGGTAAAAAGGAACAGTATCTGAAAAATGAAGCGGCGTTGCAGGCTTATCTGCTGGAAGAGGGGACTGACAATATGACCCTCACCCTTGACAGAGGTGAGAGAAGTCTTCGCGGCAAACAGATCATACCGCTTCTCAAGCAGGTTACGGATTACAAGGCAATATTTGACAAAGTTGTCCGCAAGGGGATTAACGAAGAGCTGCTCCGTATGCTTATCGCAGTAAACGCACGGAGCACTTTTGAAGAGTTGCAGCACATTGTTCCGTTTCTTGAGAAGATTAAAGGGATCAGCACTGATTTCGAATATCAGATGAACGAGTCGAGAATCACCCTCAAATTGGGAAATCTCCGAATTCAGCTTGATAAACATGCGCTTGATGTTCTTGCCTCGTATGAATACACCCTGCTTTTTGAAAATCACAAAAAAATGAGAGCGAGCCTTGGAAACGATGCAGCAGTTGTTTCGTCTGAAGGCAAAGATCTGTTTTCAGCCGACAGCTGTGAAGAGTTGCTCAGTTTTTTCCTCGATACAGCCAAAAAGGGTCTCTACATCCAGCGCTACAAAGGTCTGGGGGAGATGAACCCGGAACAGCTCTGGGAGACGACCATGCATCAGGACAACAGACTTCTTCTCCAGGTCAAGATTGAGGACATTGTTGAAGCAGAAGAGATGTTTACCGTTCTTATGGGTGATCAGGTTGAACCTCGGCGGGATTTTATTGAGAAGAACGCGCTGAACGTATCAAATCTTGACATTTAAGACTGCCTTATTCCGTTCTGCTTTAATAATCTTATATTTAAGAGTCTTACATAGAGGAATCAATGCTAAACCAGACAAACAAGATATCGGTAAATATTGAAGATGAGATGAAAAAATCCTACATGGATTATGCCATGTCGGTCATCATAGGGCGGGCACTGCCGGACGTACGCGACGGGTTCAAGCCGGTGCACAGGCGTTGCCTTTATGCCATGTACGACATGGGGAACGATTACAATAAGCCATACAAAAAATCAGCCCGTGTAGTCGGCGATGTAATCGGTAAGTACCATCCCCATGGCGATACAGCCGCCTACGATACCATAGTCAGGATGGCGCAGGAGTTTTCCCTGCGTTACCCGATGGTGGATGGGCAGGGTAACTTCGGTTCGGTCGACGGAGACTCTCCCGCAGCGATGCGTTACACCGAAATCAGGATGTCCAAGCTGGCTCACGAGATGCTGGTGGACCTTGACAAAGAGACCGTTGAGATGGGTGCCAACTACGACGACTCGCTCCAGGAACCGCTGGTTCTCCCTGCCAAGATACCGAATCTGCTTGTCAACGGCTCTTCGGGCATTGCTGTTGGCATGGCTACCAATATTCCTCCGCATAATCTAGGTGAAGTGGTTGACGGAGTGATTGCTACAATCGACAATCCGGCCATTACCATGGAAGAGTTGATGACCCACATTCCTGGCCCGGACTTCCCGACAGCCGGCTTCATTTACGGTTGTGACGGGATAATTTCTGCCTACAATACCGGTCGTGGCATCATCCAGATGCGTGCCAGAGCAAGAGTTGAAAAGCAGAAAAAGAGTGAGCGTGAATCAATCATAGTTACCGAGATCCCCTATCAGGTAAACAAGGCGAGACTGATCGAAAAGATTGCTGAGCTTGTTCGTGAAAAGAAGATCGAAGGGATCTCGGATCTTCGTGACGAATCGGACCGGGACGGGATGAGGATAGTTATTGAGCTGAAGAGGGATGAGAACCCTCAGGTGCTCCTGAATCAACTCTACAAGCACACGGCGATGCAGTCCTCTTTCGGCATTATTATGCTGGCTATTGTCAGCAACCGCCCAAAAGTACTGACCCTAAAAGAGGTTATCCGCCATTTTATCGACCACCGCCGCGAGATAGTGACTCGGCGGATTGTTTTCGAGCTGAAGAAAGCCGAAGCCCGCGCCCATATCCTTGAAGGTCTCAAGATCGCACTGGACTGGCTCGACGCAGTCATCGAACTGATCCGGGCATCCAAGACACCGGCAGAGGCAAAAGAGGGGTTGATGGCCGGGAAATTCGCCGACCCTGCCTGGCTCGAGAAGTTTGATATCAGTGCTCCTCCCGGTTATGGCGACAAAACGCAGCTTTCCGATATTCAGGCGCAGGCTATTCTTGAGATGCGACTGCACCGTCTTACCGGTCTTGAGCGTGAAAAAATCGTTGATGAGTTTATGGAGATACTGCGCCTCATCGGTCGTCTGAAGGAGATTCTCGGTTCGGAGACAGAGATTCTTGCCATTGTAAAAACAGAGCTTCTCGAAGTGAAGGAGAAGTTTGGCGATGCAAGGCGTACCGAGATCATTGCCAAGACTGCAGAGATCACCCTTGAAGACACCATTGTCGAAGAAGACATGGTGGTCAATATAACCCACACGGGCTACATAAAGCGGAGTGCGGTCTCCCTCTACCGTGCCCAGCGGCGTGGCGGTAAAGGTAAAACCGGTATCAAGACCAAGGATGAGGACTTTGTCGTCCATCTCTTCATTGCTTCGACCAAGGATTATCTCCTCTTCTTTACAGATGCGGGTAAAGTTTTCTGGCTAAAGGTATATGAGCTGCCGGAAGGTGGTCGCGCAACCCGTGGCAAAGCGATTGTTAATCTCCTTAATCTATCACCGGATGAGAAGGTAACGGCAATCTTGCCGGTGCGCGAGTTCACGGAAGACAAGTATATAATGATGGCAACCCGTCAGGGCGTCGTTAAAAAGACACCATTGCTTGAGTACTCTCATCCGCGAGTAGGGGGGATCCTGGCTGTAAATCTTGACGAAGGTGACAAGCTGATTGAGGTGGCGCTTACCGATGGCAAACAGGATGTCCTGTTGGCGTCAAAAAACGGCAAGTCAATTCGCTTCCGCGAAGAGGATGCACGGCCTCAGGGGCGTGTTACCCGCGGGGTTCGCGGCATGACCCTGGAGGATGACGACTATGTTATCGGCATGGAGATTGTCAACGACATGACCGGTTCGACAATCTTCACGGTCACGGAGAATGGTTTCGGCAAGCGTACCGAGCTGGGCGAGTATCGTGCCCAGAGTCGCGGCGGCAAAGGGGTTATAACCATAAAGACAACCGATAGAAACGGCTGTGTTGTGGATATCAAACAGGTGACGGATGAAAACGACATGATGCTTATCAGTGATCAGGGTAAAATTTTGCGTGTTCCGGTTGCCGGGTTCTCCATTATCGGCAGGAATACCCAAGGTGTTCGTTTGATGGTAACCGAGACGGATGAACGAATAGTTGCAGTTGCAAAGCTGGCCGAAAAGGATGAACCGGAAGAGGGGGCAGATGAAGAGTTTGAAGACGTCATCCTGGCAGGAGATCTGTTGCTAGAGGATAACGACGAGTAACTGGAAACTCATGGAAAATCCCCGGAAAATAGATACCAGTTTTAAAGAGCGCCAGGGAATTCTCCACCTTCTTGAAAAGCTTAAAAAGGAGAATATTACCTACGCGGAGATGGATGAGATAGGCTCTCTAATCCGTAAGGCGGGGCGCTCTGCAGTTCAGCCGCTCCTTAGGAACATTTCGCGTGAGAAAAGCGGCTCACTTATCTCAAAATATACCTACCTCCTTGACTTTCTCGATGACAGCTACTGGCTTGACCAGATTATCCATATAGCCCTTAAACGGCAAGATCTTGAAGTTGAAGGAAAATCAGCCATACTCGCCACGCTTGAGGACTGCGGGATCGATGTAACTCTGCCACCTTTTTCAACATTGCTCTCATCCACTTCCTTGTCTGCCGGAGAGCTTTTTACCAGCCTTATGGAGAGAGGGGAAGATGGTCTTGCGTCTCTTCTTGAAGAGTTCGCCTGCATGAACAGTGAGCTGAAACCCTCATTTCTGTTTGAACTTGCGCGTCTGCCTGATGAACGAACCGTTGAGTTTCTGGAACTGCTTCTCTGGTTCGATAGGGAGGAGGTTGTCGCGGATGTGATAACGGCGCTGGGGCGGGTAAGATTTAACTCTGCGGCAACAGTGCTGCAACGCTTTCGTTCTTATAGCGAACCGTCCTTGCTGGGCCTCATCGAAAAGAGTCTTAAGAGACTCTCCTTTATCGGCATAAAGGGAGAGTCAACAACGTCTTCTATGGCTCTGCAGCCGTTTCATTCAGCGTATGCCGGACCAGTAGATGGTAATGGTTTCAGGAGTTTGCTGATCGCCAGGTGGCGTGAAGATGGCACAATCGATTCAATAGATCTTCAGTTACATGATATAAACGGTATTGAGGATGTCTGGGGAGAGAGCGCAGAACAGCTTGAAAAGTATCTCGAAAGGAGTTCTGCGAGAGCAGAGCAGGAGATTATAGAGCCGGTTGCGCCGGAGTTTGCAATCGAGCTCCTTTGCGACGCACTTCTTAAAAACCGCGAACAAGGGTACCCTTTGCCGCCGGAATTTATGCTGCGGCGTAGAATGTTTGCCCCTGACGAGATAAAGCCTGCTATCTATATTCCACCTTTGACCGCCCCCCCCTTGAAAGCAAACCCGGCACTTCTGGCGCTCTCAAGCCAGCTTTTCGAAGACGAGTTTTTTGCGGGATGGGCGGTAGAGAGTTGTATTGTATATGATGTTGCTGAAGAGTGGCTGCGCCTGGAGAAAATCTCTGCAAAGAAAGAGCTTGGAACTGCTCTGGAGAGTTTGATAGAGAGGCTTTGCAGGGAAGAATTTCAGCCAAGACTTCCGGAGATTTCGAGACGCCTTATCCTTAATGCTGATTATCTTGCCAGAACCGGAGTGGACGGTGATCTGGTAAAAGCGGCCCTGGCCGCAGCAGAGAGTATAAGAGAGTTCTCTCTCCCCTGTCACCTGCACCCGTTTGTGCGCCGTTTTGCAATGGAGAGCATAATTGTTGCCAGAGAGGCCCTGGAAGAGGGGTATGACTACAGAGATTATCACGAAGATTGGGATGACTAATGAATAAATCAATAGGTGTGATAGGTGCCGGAAGCTGGGGAACAACTCTGGCCGATATGCTGGCAAAAAAGCGACACAGGGTTACGCTCTGGGCTTATGAAAAAGATCTTGTCAGTGAGATGCGGACAGGCCGGGAGAACAGTCTCTATCTCCCCGGGATCAAACTCGCTGATAATCTTAACTTTACCGGCTCGCTTGAAGAGGCTGTAAGAGACAAGGATCTGCTGCTTTTTGTGGTTCCTTCACAGGTTCTTAGAAGGGTACTTTTAGATGCAGCGCCGCACTTTTCAGCGGATTCGCTAATAGTAAGTGCTTCCAAAGGGATAGAGGTTAATAGCCTCAAACTGGTTTCCCAGATTTATGAGGATATCCTGCCCGAGGCGTTTTATAAAAGATTTGCCGTACTTTCCGGTCCGAGCTTTGCCAGAGAAGTTGCCATGGAGATGCCGACCGCAGTTGTTGCGGCAGCATCGGATCCGCTGGTCGCGAAAGGTGTACAGGATGTATTTAACTGCTCTTTCTTCAGGGTTTATACCAACAGTGATCTGGTTGGTGTTGAATTGAGTGGGGCGGTAAAAAATGTTATAGCGATTGCCGCCGGGATTTCCGATGGACTCGGATTTGGCTCAAATACCCGTGCAGCCCTTATTACACGCGGATTAGCAGAGATATCACGGCTTGGTCAGGCACTCGGAGCACGTTCGGAGACGTTTGCCGGGCTGGCAGGGATGGGGGATCTGGTGCTTACCTGCACCGGTGATCTTTCAAGAAACCGCAGCGTCGGTATTCAGCTTGGTCAGGGGAAAACTCTTACAGAAATTCTTTCAGAGATGAGAATGGTGGCAGAGGGGGTCAAAACAACCGAATCTACCTGTCTGCTTGCCCGGAAGCTGGGAGTAGAGATGCCGATAGCATTCAAGGTTAACGAAATTCTTTACCATGACAGGCCTGCCAGAGATGCTGTTATTGAGCTTATGTCGAGGGATCTTAAAGCCGAAGGTTTCTAACTTTACCGGTGAAAAATGAAGCGTAGCCTTACCATTAAAAGCAGACTTTTTTTTGCCGTTGCCGCAATACTCGCGTGTTCTTACGCCCTCCTCTTTGTTATTTCTATCAAAACATTGCAACTCTTTATTGAAGATCAGACTGCGAAAGACCTCGAATACTCCCTCAAAATTGCAAAAAATCAGCTCAATTCCCGTCAGGAGCTGGTTATAGAAGCATTAAAACTTCCTGCCGCAAACCTTTCTGTGCAGAAGCTTTTCCTCTCGGCAGATTATGAAGAGCTGAAAAGTTATGCAAAACTCTGGTCAAAATCTCTCGATTTTCTTGAGATAGTAACGATTATTGATTCAAATAATAATGTGCTTGCCCGGAGCAACGGGGAGAGAGAACCACAATTATTTTTAAAAACTAAGCCTCTGCAGACCTTTTTTAGAAGGAAACAGCCGATTGCTACCACAGAACTGGTGCGTCAGGATGAATATTGCCATGAGGTAAGTCACGAGGTATGTCAGGCGCTTCCACCGAACAGCGAAGTAATGGTCCAGATCGTTTTTGTGCCAATTATCGACACTGCCGGGAATGTAATCGGAGCCATTATCACCGGCGACGAGGTCAACAGGGAGCCCTACCTTCCATTTCAACAGCAGAAGGTATTCGATAAGACTGTTGAGATGCTTGTCACCCAGAGAGGGGAGCTGATAGCCAGTACGATGAAAGCTGTCGGCGGGTTAAAGGTGAATCTTGATGCCCGGATTTATCAGTCTTTGAGAAACGGGTATTCGTTTAAAGGGACTGCGCCCTTGAACGGTAGCCAATATGAGATGATTGCGGAGCCCATTTATAACCACACCGGTGAATTTATCGGCTCAATTGCCGTGGCTCTTGGCGCTGGACGATTTGCCAGTATTATGAATGAAAATTATCGAAACCTTATGATCTGCGGAGCACTCAGCAGCGTTCTTATTTTTATCCTTGCCTATTTTATTACCATGCACTTTTCCGTGCCAATCAGGAGATTTACGGAGGGAATAAAAGCAGTAGAGTCAGGAGATTACACCGTAAAAATTCCTGAGAGCGGTAGCCTTGAGCTTAAGCCTCTTGCAGAGACGTTTAACCGGATGACGAGCTCATTAAGCGAACGCGACACATTACTCGTAAGTCATAATTCGCAACTGAGAGCTCTTAACGAAGAGCTCGAAAATAGGGAAACAGAGAGAGATTCTTTGCTGGCAGCTGAAACAGCTGCGTATAAATCAATAATAAAAAGCCTGATTGATGGACTTGTAGTTGTGAATGATCAACAGATAATTATTGATATTAATCAAGCCGCAGAAAAAATGTTTGGCGTGGAAGCGTCAGGCATTGTTGGGAAGCCTTTCTCAATGCTTTATGAGCAGCATGGGTTGAGAGAGTTGGAGGGGCTGATCAAGAGCAAAAGAGGAGATGATTTAGCTGAAGGTAAACCGGAGATACTTCTCAAACATAATCACAGACAACTCAGGTTTACTGTTACAGGTTTAAGTGAGGACAGTGAATCAAGCAGGGCGTTTTGGCTCGGAGTGCGAGATGTAACAACAGATGGAGAGGTCGATGGACTCAAGCGCGGCTTTATTGCGAAGGTCTCCCATGAACTTAAAACTCCGTTAACTTCCATGAAAGGCTCCCTTCAGTTTATCCTGAAGAAGGGTAAATGGCTGACCGGAGTAGAGCGGGAAATGCTTAACGTCTGTTTTCGTAATACAGAGCGTCTTATTGGACTTGTTACAGGCATGATTGAACTCTCGAAAATCGAGGCCAGACAGATAGCGTTCACTCTGAAACCGGTCCAAATAGGCGAAGTTGTTTTATATGCCCTTGAGGAGAATAAGGGCGCGGCGCTTGAGAGAAACATCTCCATCGTCAATGATGTGCCGATGGATTTGCCGAAAGTATATGGAGATTATGAGCGGTTGATACAGGTACTTTCGAATCTGCTTTCAAATGCAGTCAAATTTTCTCCGCAAAACTCTGTCGTAAATGTGGGTGCTACGGTTGAAAAATTATTTATAACTATTTTCGTTGCCGATGATGGCGATGTAATTCCGGAAGAGAAGAGGGGAGCGCTTTTTAGCAAATTTCAGCAGATGGGGCGTCCTGAAGAGGGTGAATTCTCCGGCAGCGGGCTAGGATTGGCAATTTGCAGGGAGATACTGGAAAGGCAAGGAGGGAGCATCTTTTATGAGCCGGGAATGGGCAAAGGCAATGTTTTTGCTTTCAGGGTGCCACTAAATGGAGAGCATGATGGTAAAGAACAAGATTATTATAGCTGATGATGAAACTGATATTGCCCTTATTTTAAAGCTACAGCTTGAGGATGCCGGTTACAGTACTGTCCGGGTGAAGGATGGAGTTGAAGCTCTGGAGGCGCTTGCAAGGGAGTCATTTGAGCTCTTGCTTCTGGATATAAAAATGCCAAGAATGGATGGCTTGCAGGTTTTAAAACAGGCCAGGAACAGTTGGCCTTCCATGGCCGTTATCATGATGACAGCCCATGGAAGCGAGGATATTGCAGTTGCTGCAATGAAAGATGGTGCATTGGACTACATAGCAAAGCCGTTTTCGAATGATGATATGCTCAAAAGGGTTGAAAGAGCCATAGCCTATAATCGGACGCTTCAGGAGAATCAACGACTGCAAGACGAGCTGAAGGCAGAGCAGAAAAAGACCGAAGCGATACTCCGTGGGATGGCTGAACTCCTTGTTGCCGTTGATAACAGTGCCCGGATCATTTCGGTTAACACCATGGCTGAATATTTTTTTGGCAAAAGCCGGGAAGAGTTGATCGGCAAGGATATCGATGTATTGTTTGAAGTGGAGGACTTATCTCCAGGCGGCGAGCAACCCCTCAAAAAAGTCCTGTCAACTGGAGAGGCAGAAATAGACGTCAGTTATTCCATTATTTCTCCCTTAGGTAAAATTCCTGTGCTTTCAAGTGCTTCGCCACTTTTTGACAACTCTGGAAATCTCATCGGGGCTGTTGAAATCATCCGGGATATCTCAAGTCTCAAAGCGCTGGAGAGAGAGCGCGAGGATTTTGTCAGTATGCTCTCACATGACCTTAAAAACCCGATCACCGCAATCGTTGGCTCACTGGATCTTGTTCGTGAAGGACGACTTGGCCCGATAAATAAAGATCAGCGAGAATTTATCGAGTCTGCTGAAGAGAGCTGTGCAGAGATGGTTGAGATGATAAATTCACTTCTTGATATCCACAAATTTGATGCAGGCCGGATGGTGATGAAGTTTAGTCAGGAAAAACTTAAGCCCCTTCTGGAAAAAATGCTGGCACAGTTCTCAACAGCAGCCGAGAAAGGGGAGATAAAACTCTCATTTGAAATATCTCCGGATCTGCCCGAATGTAGGCTTGACAGAACTACTTTTACAAGGATGATGGCAAATCTGTTTTCAAATGCACTTAAATTCACTCGTGAAAAAGGTGAGATTGCTATCTCGGCGGATATAG
This sequence comes from uncultured delta proteobacterium, assembly GCA_963810975.1. GTDB lineage: Bacteria > Desulfobacterota > Desulfuromonadia > Geobacterales > DSM-12255 > VEOV01. The sequence continues at coordinate 103,223 of CAWEPN010000003.1, forward strand.
TTGATGATATTCTCAAGATTAGCGCGGATATTCCGGCTGGACTTTATCCGTCAGCCTTTACCCGGCAATCCGGTTCTTACCTTAGGATTACCGTAAAGGACAGTGGTGTTGGGATCCCAAAGGAAGCTTTAGTGGTAATTTTTGATCGTTTCATCCAGGCACAGAATCGGCGTGAAGGCAAATCAAGGGGGACAGGACTCGGGCTTGCTTTCTGTCGCAAGGTCATGGATGCCCACAAAGGTTTAATCTGGGCAGAAAGTGAAGAAGGCAAGGGGAGCGTTTTCACGGCACTGTTTCCCCTGTCAGCAGATATAATTGAGTAAGATTTTAACGCGTGAGCAGATTACACACCCCCTTATCTCTGTCGATTCCGGCAGATTGGACAAAAACCCCTCGATTGCGCTTGAGTTTACGGGCTATTTCGTATTATCATCACAAGATTGAATAAGTTTGCAGGGAGAAATTATGAGCGAAGAGTTCATCCCGAAGTGGATTGCGTGGGAGACTACCCAAAAGTGTAACCTCAAGTGTGTCCACTGCCGTTGTTCTTCAGATCTGACTTCATCAGAAGGGGATTTTACAACCGACGAGGGTAAAAAACTACTCAAAGAGATAGCTGACTTCTCAAAGCCGGTAGTTGTGCTCTCCGGTGGAGAGCCGCTGCTGAGGCCGGATATATTCGAACTTGCCGAATACGGCACGTCTTTGGGTCTACGGATCTGCATGGCGACAAATGGCGCGCTGGTAAACGATGAAATCTGCGAGAAGATGAAAAAAGCGGACATCAAGATGGTTTCCCTTTCGCTCGATGGCTCCACTGCCGAGGTGCATGACGATTTCAGGCAGTCTCCAGGCGCTTTTCAGGGGGTCGTGAACGCTGCCGAGCATTTTCGCAAGCATGGCCAGAAATTCCTGATCAACTCCTCCTTTACCAAGCGCAATCAGTTCGATATAGCTAATACCTTCAAAGTTGCCAAGTCTCTCGGGGCAACAGCCTGGTACATGTTCATGATTGTCCCGACCGGTCGCGGCGAAGAGATCATGAAAGAGCTGATCACAAAAGAAGATTACGAGGATATCCTTGACTGGCATTATCAGCAGGAGAAGCTCGAAGATGACATACTCATGCGGCCGACCTGTGCCCCCCACTACTACCGGATCGTCCCCCAGAAAGCAAAGGCGGAAGGGGTCAAGTTCGAGCGCCGTTCGCTTACCTTTTCTACCGGCGGCGGCAAGGGGTGCATAGCAGCTCAGACAATCTGTCTCATTGATTGCTTCGGCAATGTCAAGCCCTGCTCGTATTTCCACAGGACTGCCGGCAATGTAAAGACGACACCTTTTCGCGAGATTTGGGAGAACTCCCCAGATATTCAAGGATCTGCGGAACTTCAAGGCATATAAAGGCAAATGCGGTGAGTGTGAGTACATAAATGTCTGCGGCGGCTGTAGAGCCAGGGCGGACGCGGTGTATGGTGACTACATGGAAGAAGAGCCGTTCTGTAATTATGTCCCCATAAGAACTCAAAAAAAATCATAAATCTTTAGGAGGAGCTTTAAATGAATACACGTTTTCTTGATGCCTGTTGGGGCAAGCCTGTTGATCGTACACCGGTATGGCTTATGCGGCAGGCAGGTCGCTATCTCCCTGATTATATGCGCGTTCGCTCCAAGTGCACCTTTCTTGAGCTCTGTAAAACACCGGAACTGGCCGCAGAGGTTACCATTCAACCGGTTGATTATCTTGGTGTTGATGCGGCAATACTTTTTTCCGACATTTTGACCCCGGTTGAACCGATGGGGATGAAGCTGGATTTTGTTCCCGGTCCGGTTTTTGAGCATCCCATCAGGACAATGGCTGACGTTGAAGCACTTCGTATTCCTGATCCGGAGCAGGATGTCCCTTATGTGCTGGATGCCATAAAGATTCTGCGCCGTGAACTGGCAGGAAAAGTGCCCCTTATCGGTTTTGGTGGAGCTCCGTTTACTCTGGCCTGTTACATGGTCGAAGGGAAAGGGTCTAAAGACTGGGCAACGATCAAGCGGATGATGTACGCTGCCCCGGATATCTATGCTGCGCTCATGGAAAAGATCACCATGATGGACATGGAATACCTTAACGGCCAGATCAAGGCAGGTGCCCAGGCAATTCAGATTTTCGATACCTGGGGTGGAGTGCTTTCGCCGACTGATTACGAAAAATATGTTCTGCCGTATACAACCAAGCTGATTAACGGTTTGAATCGTAATAACGTCCCGATCATTCACTTCGTCAAGGGTGCCAATGCCATGTTCCCCATTGTCAAAAAAGCTGGTGGCGACGTCATGGGCCTTGACTGGCATACCAATCTCGGTACGGCGCGGGACATCCTCGGGCCGGAATTTGCGGTTCAGGGGAACCTTGATCCGACAGTTCTCTATGCACCCAAGGATATTATCGAGCGTGAAGTAAAACGCATTCTCGACGAGAATGCCGGCAGACCGGGGCATATCTTCAATCTTGGCCATGGAATCCTGCCGACAGTTCCGCCGGAGAATGCGAAGTATATGGTAGAATGTGTTCACCGCTTGTCGCAAAAATAGCTGATGAGCGACCGTGTCACTGAACTTGAAATTCATCTGACCCATCAGGCACACCGGATCGAAGAGCTGAACGATCTGGTGTATCATCAGCAGCAGCAGATTAATGCTCTGGCCGCAGAGATTCGCCAGGTAAAGGAGCAACTGCAGATGGGGCTTTCCGCGCGGGTCAACGATATGGAAGAGGAACCACCGCCACACTACTAAATATAGCCAAAAAGAAAGACCCGCCAGATTATCGGCGGGTCTTGTTGCATATAATGAATGAACACTTTTAAGTTCAATGTTACAGGCAACAGGATGTCATCTTAGCTTGATTGGTGGCGCATCTGCATCGATTATACTGCAGTGTTATGCCGGGTTTGTCTCTCTAGTAAGTTGAGCTTTTAATCGCAGCAATTCCGGAGCAGTCATGTTGGCAAGAATTTATACCCGCCTCGCCTCACTTACTCTTGGTCTCTGGCTTCTTTGCGGAGTCATGCTCCTTCTGGCAGCCGGCTCATTTTTGCAGGGAAGAGGATCGAGTATTAATGAAGTAGCCCTGTTTGACTGGCTTATCGAAGTGCCGCTCAGTGAGTCATGGTGGCTTTGGGCAGCTATTGCCCTGCTTGCGGTTCTGGCACTGAACACGCTGTTATGCAGTCTCGATTCGCTCAGGATGAAGTGGCAAAAGGGGAGTTTTGTCGTCAGAATTGTACCGCAGCTGATGCATCTGGGTTTTATTTTCATAATGATCGCCCATCTTCAGACGGCCTACGGCGGTTTCAAGCGGGTGATGCAGGTCGAACCCGGCTCCGCAATCACGTTTCCCGACGGTTCTGATATTGTTTTCACTGGCTTTGATGCTACTTACAGCAAAATGGGGATGGCTACCGCCTACTCGGCGACTCTGGAGTGCCGGAATACCGGAAAAATCGTATCAGCCGTCATCAGCCCCAATCATCCATATTTTCATCTGGGGCACGGTATTTATATCAAAGACATTGCCCCTCCTCCGGCGAAAGCCGCACTTATTGAGGTTCATAAGGAGCCGGGGGCTATTATGGCGCTGACTGGCGGGGCTATCTTTACTCTTGCCAATCTGGTGCTGCTCGCCAGAAGACGGGAGAAACTTGCATGAATAGTGATCTTATCCTCCTCGGCCACGGCAGCGGCGGCAGGCTTTCGCATCAGCTGCTTGATGAACTGATAATACCTGCCCTGTCGGGCATCGGACAGAGCGAGCAGAATGACGCGGCGCTGCTGCAGTTTGATGGCGGCAAGCTTGCATATACTACGGATTCATATGTTGTTCATCCGATCTTCTTCCCTGGAGGTAATATCGGAGATCTGGCTGTAAACGGCACAGTCAACGATCTTGCCATGATGGGGGCTAAACCGCTCTGGCTGAGTGTCGGGCTGATACTTGAAGAGGGTTTCAGCAAGATAGCACTAGGGAAGATTCTGGCATCCATGCGTGTGGCTGCTGATATCGCCGGCGTGCAGATTGTCACCGGCGATACCAAAGTCGTGCCACGCGGCAAGGCCGATAAAATCTTCATCAACACTTCCGGCATCGGCATAGTGGGGCATGATCTGGAGATTAACGGCGGAAATGCCAAGGTCGGCGATAGCATCATTGTCAGTGGAACTATAGGTGACCACGGTATAGCTGTTATGGTGAGCCGGGAGGGGTTGGAGCTGGAGACCTCCATTCAGAGCGACTCGGCAGCGCTCAATATGCTTGTTCTTGAGCTTGTTGCAGCTCTTGGTAAGGGGCTGCACGTCTTGCGTGATCCGACTCGCGGCGGAGTGGCAACCACCCTCAAGGAAATTGCGGTTCAATCCTCTGTCGATCTCATGCTGCAGGAAGATTCGTTACCGGTTAAGGGTGAAGTGAAGGGGGTCTGTTCAATTCTTGGGCTCGATCCGCTTTATGTGGCGAATGAGGGGAAAATGCTCCTCTTTGTCGCCCCGCACGCTGTTGAGGAGGCACTGGAGCTTTTGCAGGCTCATCCTCTAGGGAGAGATGCCGCTAAAATCGGGGTTGTAACCGGCAACGGGGCAGGAAAAGTGGCCATCGAAACGACCGGCGGCGGTGTCAGGGGAGTCGAAATGCTCAGCGGGGAGCAACTGCCGAGGATCTGCTGACCGGCAGAATCAGAATTCTGAATTCTCTGTTAACTCAATGTCTATTCAATAACTTTGATCTCTTTTACGAAATACTCTGTATCCCCGAACCAGTTTGATGGCAGCCCTTTATGCTGCTCATAGCTTAGCGCCACGCGTCTGCCTACTGATGAATTAATCCTTTTTGCCATTTCATCATTTCGTGACCGTGAAGAAAAATTTTTCCGGCATGGATCCTGGTACAGCTACAAGCGCAAGCTCTCCTTCCCAGGTTTTTATCAGCCACCCTTTCTGGGAGAATTTCTGCACATAGCCGGCACGTTCACCTTTGGAGTAGCTCCAGTTGAGCGCAATCCAGAGATAGCCGGCAAAAAGGGCTGTAATTAATGCAAATGTGGTGAATGTCCAGAGAAACAGTTTTGTTTTGCCAACCGCCATTATTATCCCCTCGCTAATATATTGTTAAAGCTAACCTTGTAGTGAACTTATGTCAAGGCCCTTGACAGGGGCCCCCATTAGAGGCATAGGATGTAGTTTATTGCTGACTCTGGAGACAGGATTGGATTGCAACTATGAACAATGCTGAAAATAGTCCACTTGACTGGATCTCGCACTGTCTGAGCCACTTTGGACCGGAAATCCGGAACGTCCCCGGATATAGACAGGCTGCCGTGGCACTTATTCTGTCAAGAATCGGCTCAAGTTACAGGATTCTTTTCATCGAACGTGCCACCCATCCGGGCGATCCCTGGTCAGGCAACATCGGTTTTCCCGGCGGGAAGGTCGAAAAAGACGACGTAGATACCCGCCATGCTGCAGAAAGAGAGACAATGGAGGAGCTAGGGGTCGATCTGAGCAAGGCCGAGTATCTCGGCAGACTCTCGGATCATGACGGTGCACATCTGCCGGTACTTCTTTCCTGCTTTGTCTATGGGATCGTCTGGGAAAAAATTGAATTCACCATAAGTGAAGAGGTGAAAGATGTTTTCTGGTTGACTATTGAAGAGCTGATAGATCCGGACCGTCGCGGCATGCATGAGTTCACCTTTGCCGGCGATCGCTTTGAGAGCCCCTGTGTTCATCTTCCTTATGATGATAAGCCCGTATTGTGGGGACTTACCTATCGTCTGGTCTCGGAGTTTCTTGAAAAGACCTTGAAAATCAATAAGGAGAAATTTGAAGAATAAAGTATTTTAACATTTTGACTTTGACAGTCAGCTCGGTTATGAGAATGTCAGCAACGAGGGGGGTATCAAGGATGCCTCGGAAAAACTACAAATTTAGGTGACCAAATGAGACCACGTCGACCGGCTAGCGTAAAACTGCCGACAGAGGCAGAGATAGAAGCAAAACTTCGGGGTATGCGGGCCGAGATTGATGATAACGCCAACTATCGGCAGAAATCCCTCCGCATGTTCGGACTTATTTGCGCCCGTTGCGCCCGTGAGTTCGATCAGTCAAACGCTCATCTTCTCACCGTTCATCATCGCGACGGCAATCACAACAATAATGCGCCGGACGGTTCCAACTGGGAAAACCTTTGCAGTCACTGCCATGACGATGTGCATTCGCGGGGTGAGTTGGCTGGGTATCTGAGTAAATAAGAGAGCAGTGGAGGTTGTCACGAAATGGAAACGAGGGAGGAGCTTGCGCTCAATATTGATGAGGCTGAGTGGCGGTGGCTTAAGCCGCATCTGGAGAGGGGGGCCCTTGTCACCGTAGCTGCTTCGCTGGATCTGGCAGAAACTGGTGAACGGATTGCTCTGGATGATTCTGCCTGCATTGCCGCATTGATAAACGCAGGAAAAATCGGCAAGCCGACCGTAGAAGAGATCGAAGGATGGGACGGTGAGCCTGAAAAGAAGTTTCTTGTCCTGATAATCAGCCCATATGTGCTGATCCAGGAGATAGGCATAATCAACTGATTACTTAAAACGGGAGGCGTTAATGGCAATAAATGACGAAAAACTTTCATGCAGTTCCTGCAGCAGCGTTTGGGGGAGTAAAGGGACCACAAACTGCTGGAGCGGTGATCCTGCCACGGCTCCTCCCCGGCCTGGTTACTGTCCGACCGGTCACGGAGCTGAAATTATAGAGGAATCCTTCACGCACTACAGCGGTGACAGTGAGGATGCTCGGCTGGCACTGGTTGCTGCCAAAGTTGAAGGTCTTTGCTACCTGAAAACTCCAGGCAGTACGACAGTGATGGCTCGTTGGACAAGAGTTGAGGATACAATTGCCCTGGCACGCCTGATGGGGTGGCAGAAAATCGGTATCGCCACATGTATCGGCCTCTTGGCAGAAACCGAGAGTCTGGCCGCAATCCTGACCGCTCAGGGACTGGAGCCGCAGACGGTTTGCTGTAAGGCGGGGAGTATAGACAAGAACAGCCTCGGAATTGCCGAAGAAGACAAGGTGCGACCGAACACTTTCGAGCCTGCCTGCAACCCGATTGCCCAGGCAGAGCTCTGCAACAGAGCGCAGACTGACATGAACATCATCGTCGGGCTCTGTGTCGGCCATGACATGCTCTTTAATAAATATTCCAAAGCTCCTGTCACAACGTTGATCTGCAAAGACAGGGTGACCGGCCATAATCCTGCTGCTGTGCTTTACGGGCAGAATTTTTACTACAAGAGATTGCAGAAAGGGAAGATGGAGATTCCGGGCCTTGCGGAATAAGCAGGAGCTATTTCAGGGCAATTTCATCTGCTAGACTGAATACAAGATAGCGACCTCCTACTACAGAGAGATAACTTTTTAGTCCGCTGGAGAGTCGATCGATTTTTTTTGCGACGGCTTTTGCTGCAGCACCTTTGAGAATCCTCGGCTGAAAGCTGACTTGTGAGTTAAGAACGTTAAGCGGGATAATTTCAACCTCTTTAACGCCGCCATCAAATGTTATCCGGGCAATCATGCTTATAGCGGCACTTCTGCTGTTGCTGCCAAAGGCGAAATTCCCCAGGCTGTAGAAAATTACCCCGTCTTTGTACCGTTCAACTCCCTGTAAAACGTGAGGATGATGGCCGATAATTATATCCGCGCCAGCATCAATCGCCTTATGTGCTGTAGTGATCTGATACGGCTTCGGTTTTTCAAGACCTTCTTCCCCCCAATGGAATGATACAATTACGCAGTCAGCATTTTTCTTTGCCTGCTTTATGTCGGCAGTAAAGTGCCGGGAGTATCCCGGCGCTGTTCCGGCTGTTCCCGCTCCGGCAAAGAACTCATCAGGGTGTGTCAGAGAATAGGAGAGAAAAGCGACTCTCACCCCATGAATAGCAACTATCTCCAGCTTTTCTTGCCGAAGCCAGATTCATCCCTGCCCCGGAATATATGATCGAATTTGTATCGAGAGCGGCGAGAGTCTGCCTGAGTCCATCTTCTCCATAATCGAGGATGTGATTATTCGCTAGAGAGAGATGAGTAAATCCGGCATTCCTGAGAGCCAAGGCAGCTTTCGGATCGGTTTTGAAGCGAAACTTCTTATCCCTGAACTCAACTCCGGAGTAAGTGATTGGCGACTCAAGATTGCCGATTACCATATCACCTTGCTGTAGAGTCTTACGAGTCGCGTCAAAAGGGTAATCGTAGCCATTTTTTTGGTATATTTTCTCACCACTGCCGGCAAGCATTATGTCGCCGACCGCTTGTATGACAATCGGTTCAGCCGAAACGACGGCAGGGAAAAATAGCAGCAGCAAGAGAGTTAAAATCCGTATCATAAAGCGCCATTCTTTTGTCAGATGGTTGACTATGTTTATTGCAAATGCTACAAAGTGCTACAAGATAAGACCTTCTCATAGAATTTGCAAAGGATTTGATAATGCTCGACATACGATTCATCCGCGAGAATCTGGAGGAAGCGGAAATCCGCCTTAAAAGCCGTGGCGAAGCTGTTTCTCTCTCCGCTTTCAGGGAGCTTGATGATAGAAGAAGGATCCTTCTTCAGGAAACAGAGACACTTAAGGCCCTACGTAACAGGGTTTCCGAAGAGATAAGCCGGGTAAAGGACAAGAGCCAGGTGCAGGGTCAGATAGTCGAGATGCGTGAGGTTTCTCAACGGGTAAAGGTTTTGGACGACGAGCTCAAAGGGGTGGAGGAGTCACTTGAGCTGTTCATGCTTACGGTCCCGAATTTACCTTCTGCTGAAACACCGGTCGGAGCAAGTGAGAATGACAATATTGAGATCAGGCGCTGGGGCAGGATTCCAGAACCATCTTTTCAGCCGAAGCCGCATTGGGAAGTAGGCGAGAATCTTGATATCCTCGATTTTGAAAGAGGCGCCAAAATTACCGGAGCGCGCTTTACTCTTTACAAGGGTGCTGGTGCACGCCTGGAAAGGGCGCTCATTAATTTTATGCTCGATCTGCACACTACCAGGCATAATTATATTGAAATGCTTCCCCCCTTTATGGTAAACAGGGAAAGTATGACCGCAACCGGTCAGCTCCCCAAGTTTGAAGACGACCTCTTTCATATGGAAGGGGTTGATTATTTCCTGATACCAACTGCAGAAGTTCCTGTTACAAATATTCACCGTGGTGAGATTCTTAAAGGCTCGCAACTACCGATTGCCTATGTAGCCTATACCCCCTGCTTTCGGAGAGAGGCCGGCTCGTACGGTAAGGATACCCGTGGATTAATCCGCCAGCATCAGTTCAATAAGGTCGAGCTGGTAAAGTTTTCAAATCCTGCGGACTCAATGAAGGATTTGGAACTGCTCCTTGATAATGCTGAAGAGGTGCTCAGGCTGCTTGAGCTCCCTTACAGAGTGGTTGAACTCTGTACTGGTGATATCGGTTTTTCAGCATGTCGCACTTTTGATATAGAAGTCTGGCTTCCGGGCCAGAACACATACAGAGAGATATCATCATGCAGCAATTTCGGGGATTTCCAAGCAAGGCGCGCCGGGATAAAATTCCGTGAGGATGAGAAATCCAAACCCGAATTTGTTCATACTATCAACGGTTCAGGACTTGCGGTTGGCAGAACAGTGGTAGCAATTCTTGAGAATTGCCAACAGGAAGATGGTTCGGTGATCATTCCGATGGCACTTCGCGCTTACATGGGTGGTCTTGAAAAGATAGAGGCTTAAAATTAGTTCAATTTGCGGAAGAGTGGCCGAGTGGCTGAAGGCGGCGGTCTTGAAAACCGTTTAACGAAAGTTACGTGGGTTCGAATCCTACCTCTTCCGCCATTAATAAAAACTGTGGATAAAGCAACAGGCTAAGCCTTGATTGTCTTTGTGTAACGCATTTTGTTGCACAGGGATGGTTAAGGCTTTGTGTTTTCAGCATACCTATTAAATAGGCGCGCTGATGAGGAAGAGATGAGAGGTCTTATCCGTTGACATTTGGCTGGCTTGCTGATCAGGAGATGTTAGTAATATCTCTTATCTACAATAACTTACCCGTTGGAGTCATATTGTCCACAGGTGGATTCCCGGTTTTATGCCTTATTATCTTGCGCTCACATAATTCAGAAACCTCTCTGCTTTCACAATACAGTTTAATCCATGACTCCTTAATGACTTGCATATTTGATGAGAAGTTCGTGTAGAATCCGCACTGATTAACGAATTCACATTCCTGAGTCATGGGATCGCTCCTCTGGTATCTCTTTAATGTGTAATAGCTAGGTGATTATCGTCATTAGGCGATTACAATGCTTCTTGATGGATCATCTTTTCTGCTGGTTCTAAATCAAAAGGGTCAAGGTCTTTAGGAACTTTATCTAGACCATAAGATTTGAATACATTGAATCTGGCGCATTTTTAGAACTTATGATTGCAATATGTCCGCTTTATTACTGCTTAGCGTGATGACGTATTTATTTGAGAAGTCCATTGTAAAAAAGCATCCTTGTACGAGTTCACACTGTGTCATTAATTTTCAACTCAGGGCTCGCCTTAAAAATGAGGAACTATTATTAAATATATGCAATTAACGTGCGATGAAATTGCTCTTTGATAGATTTATTTGCGAAATGTATACTTCATTTTATGGGGGAGAGTAACTATCTGACTACACCATGTGACTATTGCTGGATACAGCATAGGAACAATAAAACATACGGACTTAAACTTTTATGCTGCTACCTATATCAATATCTACATCAAGTTAAGAAAAAAGGGTTAACCATGGTGGCTAACCCTTTGAAAAGATTTGGCTGGGGTGCGAGGATTCGAACCTCGGATGACGGAGTCAGAGTCCGTTGCCTTACCGCTTGGCGACACCCCAAAAAAGATTCTTCTAAATATCAGACACTTTCCATGAATGCAACAGATAAAATCGTATTCAGCCAGGATATTACAGTGTCAACTCCTGGTGCCCCTGGCAGAGCCTATCCCGCTCCGCAGAAACTTCGGGACTTTCCAGGTACTCTTCAAAGCCCATATCCCGGTCGATAATGCCGCCGGGGGTGAATTCGACGATCCGGTTGGCGACGGTGGCAACAAATTCGTGGTCGTGGGAGGCAAAGAGGATAACCTCGCTAAAGGCGATCAGGCCGTTGTTCAGGGCGGTGATCGATTCCAGGTCGAGGTGGTTGGTCGGCTCGTCCAGGATCAGGGCGTTGGCGCCGGCAAGCATCATTCGGGACAGCATGCAGCGGACCCGCTCGCCACCGGAGAGCACCGAGGTTTTCTTAGTCGCCTCGTCACCGGAAAAAAGCATCCTGCCCGAGAAAACCGCGGGCAAATGATTCGCCTTCGGTAGGCGGCGAATACTGGCCGAGCCATTCGATCAGGTTCAGGTCGTTGGTAAAATAGGACGCGTTCTCTTTGGGGAAATAGGCGGGGGTGATGGTTACCCCCCAGCGGAAGCTGCCGCTGTCCGGCTCCAGTTCCCCGGCCAGGATCTGGAAGAGGGTCGTCTTGGCCAGGCTGTTGCCGCCGACAAAGGCGATCTTGTCCCCTTTGCGGACGGTCAAGGTCAGGTTCTTGAAGACGGATTACCCCGTCGATCTCCTTGGAAAGGTCCCGTGATTTCCAGAATGATATCGCCGCAGGCGCGCTCCGGCTTGAAGACGACATACGGGTATTTGCGTGACGAGACCGGCATCTCCTCGATGGTCAGCTTCTCCAGCAGTTTCTTGCGGGAGGTGGCCTGCTTGCGCCTTGGAGGCGTTGGAGCTGAAGCGCTGGATAAACTCCTTCAGTTCATTGGCCTTGTCGGTAACCTTGCGGTTTTCGTCCTGCTTCTGCTTCAGGTTCAGCTGGCTGGCCTGGTACCAGAAATCGTAGTTGCCGACATAGACCTTGATCAGGCCGAAATCGATATCAGCCACATGGGTACAGACCTGGTTGAGGAAGTGGCGGTCGTGGGAGACGACGATGACCGTATTGGTGAAGCGGAAGAGGAAATCCTCCAGCCAGGCGATGGACTTCAGGTCGAGGTGGTTGGTCGGTTCGTCCAGCAGCAGCACATCAGGGTTGCCGAACAGCGCCTGGGCCAGCAGCACCCGCACCTTGTCACCCCCCTCAAGCTCCTTCATCTGCTTCTGGCGGAGCTCTTCCGGGATGCCGAGACCGTTGAGGAGCACCGCCGCCTCGGATTCAGCCTCGTAGCCGTTCATCTCGGCAAATTCAGCTTCCAGTTCGGCCGAACGGACGCCATCCTCTTCGGAGAAATCGGCCTTGGCGTAAATCGCCTCCCGGGCGGCCATTACTTCGTAGAGCCGGTCATGGCCCATGATGACGGTGTTGAAGACGGTATCCTCATCAAAGGCGTAACTGGTCCTGTTTCAGGACCGCGATCCGTTCCCGGGAGCCGACAGAGACACTGCCCTGAATCCGCTTCCAGCTCACCGGCAAGGATCTTGAGAAAGGTTGATTTGCCGGCGCCGTTGGCGCCGATGAGGCCGTAGCAGTTGCCCGGGGCGAACTTGATGTTGACGTCCTTGAAAATGACCCGCTTGCCGTAGGCCAGACTTACATTGTTTGCACTGATCATGAATGAGTTCTCTTTTTGTGTGGTGAATAAAAAACCACAGGGACTAACCCTGTGGTTTGGGGCATTAAAGATGTTCCGGGCGGTCTGAAAATATTGCTCAGGGGAGTTCGGTTGAGCCCATCAGGTAGCGGTCGCACTCGCGTGCTGCGCCACGTCCTTCGTTGAAAGCCCAGACCACGAGGCTCTGGCCGCGGCGGCAGTCACCGGCGGCAAATACTCCCGGGATGCTGGTGGCGTAGCGCTCGTAATCGGCCTTGATGTTGCTGCGAGGGTCACGGTCAAGGCCGAGCGACTCGAGCAGCGGCTGCTCCGGGCCGAGGAAACCCATGGCCAGCAGTACCAGATTGGCCGGGCGAACCTGCTCGCTGCCGGGCACCGGTGTCGGAATGAACTGCCCCTTGTCATTCTTTTCCCAGGAAACCTGCACGGTGTGGATCTTTGAGACATTCCCTTCGGCATCACCTTCGAATTTCGTCGCGGTGGTCAGGTAGACCCGCGGGTCGGCACCGAATTTTGCAGCAGCCTCCTCCTGGCCGTAATCAATCTTGTGGGTCTTCGGCCATTCGGGCCAGGGGTTGTCAGCCGCCCGCTCGTCAGGCGACTGGGGCATGATCTCCAGCTGAACGACTGAATTGCAGCCGTGGCGGAGGGAGGTGCCGACACAGTCGGTGCCGGTGTCGCCGCCACCGATAATGACGACATCCTTACCCTTGGCAGAGATGAAATCAACATCCGCATTCAGCACTGCTTTGGTGTTGGCGGTGAGGAAGTCCATGGCAAAGTGAATCCCCTTGAGGGAGCGACCTTCAATGGGGAGGTCGCGGGGGACGGTGGCGCCGGTGGCAAGAACCACAGCGTCGAATTCCTTGCCAAGTTTTTCAGCCGGATAGTCTTTGCTGCCAACTTCAGTATTGCAGACGAAGGTGATCCCTTCTGCCTCCAGCAGTTTTATGCGGCGCAGGACAACATCACGCTTGTCCAGCTTCATATTGGGAATGCCGTACATCATGAGACCGCCGGGGAGATCGGCACGTTCGAAGACCGTGACGGTGTGTCCGGCCTTGTTCAACTGGGCGGCCGCGGAGAGTCCGGCAGGGCCGGCACCGACGACTGCTACTTTTTTACCGGTACGGTTCAGGGGCGGAGTGGGGACGATCCACCCCTCCTGCCAGCCGCGCTCGACGATGCTGACTTCAATATTCTTGATAGTGACCGGTGGATCATTGATGCCGAGGGTGCAGGAGCCTTCGCAGGGTGCCGGACAGACACGGCCGGTGAACTCGGGGAAATTATTGGTGCGGTGCAGTCGGTCGAGCGCCTGCCGCCAGTGATTGCGGTAGATCAGGTCGTTCCACTCCGGGATCAGGTTGTTAATCGGGCAGCCGCTGGCCATGCCGCTCAGCAGGACGCCGGTGTGACAGAACGGAATGCCGCAGTCCATGCAGCGGGCGGCCTGGGTGCGGAGCTTGTCCTCAGGCATATGGAGATGGAACTCATTCCAGTCGTTAATACGTTCCAGCGGTTCCCGATCTGTCGGGATTTCCCGAGGGTATTCCATAAATCCGGTTGGTTTTCCCATAGTTGTTTCCTGTAAAGAATCTTATAAAGTAAGTAGGTACATCAACTGCTCAAGCGCCGCCGACGCGCGCTGCATCGTGCGAATTTTCCTCAAAAGCAGCGTTCATGGCATCATCGCCGCTGAGACCGGCTTTTTTAGCCCGCTCCACTGCCTGCAGCACCCGTTTATAATCCATCGGCATTACTTTGATAAAACTGTTCGAATAGACATTCCAGTTAGCCAGGGTAATCATGGCCCGGGGACTTTTGGTGTATTCCACATGCTTTTCCAGCATGGCTCTGAGGGTGGCTTTATCGTCAGCATCAAGCTGTTCCAGAGCAACCATCTGAGTATTGCAGTTGGCGGTAAATTCACCGCCTGAATCGAGGACATAGGCAATGCCGCCGCTCATGCCGGCAGCGAAGTTCCGCCCGGTGCTGCCGAGAATGACGACCGTGCCGCCGGTCATATATTCGCAGCCATGATCACCGACCCCCTCGACAACCGCATTGACCCCCGAGTTGCGCACACCGAAGCGCTCGCCGGCAATACCGTTGATATAGGCGTTGCCGCTGGTAGCGCCATAAAGGGCAACATTGCCGGCAATAATGTTCTCTTCCGCCCTGAAGGTCGACTCGGCGGGAGGATAAACGATGATAGTCCCGCCGCTCAGCCCCTTGCCGAGATAATCGTTGGCATCGCCGCACAGTTCCAGGGTCATCCCTTTGGGGATAAATGCACCAAAGCTCTGACCTGCCGAGCCGTTAAAGCGGAGACTGACCGTTCCGTCGGGAAGCCCTGCTGGGCCGTGACTGCGGGTGATTTCGTTGCCGACAATGGTGCCGACGACCCGGTCTACGTTAGTGATCGGCAGTTCAGCGGAAACTTTCTCGCCTTGCTCGATCGCCGGCCGGCAGATGTCCAGCAGCTTTGTTATATCGATTGATTTGTCAAGACCGTGATCCTGCGCTTCAGTGCAGTAGCGACCGACATTGAGGCCGACATTTGGCCGGTAAAGGATTTTGCTGAAGTCAAGCCCTTTGGCTTTCCAGTGGGCAATGGCCATCTTCGGCTCAAGGACGTTAGCCCGGCCGACCATCTCATTGAAGGTCTTGAAACCGAGTCGCGCCATGATTTCCCGCACTTCCTCGGCTACGAACCGCATGAAGTTGACCACATACTCCGGTTTGCCGGCAAACTTTGCCCGCAGGATCGGGTCCTGGGTGGCAACGCCGGTCGGACAGGTATTGCTGTGGCAGACACGCATCATGATGCAGCCCAGGGTAACCAGCGGAGCAGTGGCGAAACCGAACTCCTCAGCACCAAGCAGCGCAGCGATAACGACGTCGCGACCGGTTTTGAGCTGACCGTCAACCTCAAGGATGATCCGGCTGCGCAGGTTGTTCAACAGCAGCGTCTGGTGGGTTTCCGCCAGGCCAAGCTCCCAGGGGAGGCCGGCATGCTTGATGCTGGAGAGGGGCGAAGCGCCGGTTCCGCCGTCATAACCGCTGATCAGTATTACATCGGCATGAGCCTTGGCAACACCGGCGGCGATAGTGCCGACCCCGACTTCCGAGACCAGCTTGACGCTGATGCGGGCACGGCGGTTGGCGTTCTTCAGATCGTGAATCAGTTCAGCCAGGTCTTCGATGGAGTAGATGTCGTGGTGCGGCGGCGGCGATACCAGACCGACGCCAGGGGTGGTATGGCGCGTCTTGGCAACCCAGGGGTAAACCTTGTGGCCGGGGAGTTCCCCCCCCTCGCCCGGTTTGGCCCCCTGAGCCATCTTGATCTGAATTTCGTCGGCATTGGTCAGGTAGTCGCTGGTGACGCCGAAACGACCGGAAGCGACCTGCTTGATGGCGCTGTTCTTGGAATCGCCCTGTTCGTTGGTCCAGGTGAACCGCTCGGGGTCTTCGCCGCCTTCGCCGGTATTGGAGCGGCCGCCGATGCGGTTCATGGCGATGGCCAGCGCCTCATGGGCCTCCTGGCTGATGGAGCCGTAGGACATGGCGCCAGTCTTGAAGCGTTTCATGATCGCTTCGACCGGCTCGACCTCGTCGAGCGGGATCGACAGCATACTCTTCCCTGAAGTCGAGCAGGCCGCGCAGCGTGTAGTGATGGCTGCTCTGCTCGTCGATAAGCCGGGAGAAGGTCTTGAACTCCTGATAGTCGTTGGTGCGGGTGGCCTTCTGCAGCGACTGGATAGTGAGCGGATTGAAAAGGTGTTCCTCGCCATCCTTGCGCCACTGGTACTGCCCTCCCGGATCAAGGGTCAGTTCGCTCGCCACCCGTTTCGGGTAGGCTTTGCTGTGCCGAACCAGCAGTTCTGCGGCGATGCCTGCCAGGTCGGTGCCTTCGATGCGGGACGGCGTCCAGGTGAAATATTTATCGATAACTGAATGGTGCAGACCGACCGCCTCGAAGATCTGGGCGCCGCGATAGCTCTGCACGGTGGAGATGCCCATCTTGGCCATGGTCTTGACAACCCCCTTGATCGATGCTTTGAGGAAGTTTTTGACGGCCTTTTTATGATCGATGCCGGGAAGCATCCCCTGCTGGATCATGTCATCCATGGTTTCGAAAGCAAGGTAGGGGTTGATGGCGTGTAACGCCGTAGCCCAAAAGCAGCGCAAAGTGGTGAACTTCGCGCGGCTCGCCGGACTCCAGAATCAGGGAGGCCCGGGTGCGGGTGGCGGTGCGAATCAGGTGATGATGCAGGCCGGCAACAGCCAGCAGTGCAGGAATGGCGGCAAACTCTTCAGTTAACGCCCCGGTCGGAAAGGAGCAGAATGGTTGTGCCGCTCTCGATGTGCCGGACTGCCGCATTGAAGAGACTTTCCAGAGCCTTTTCCATTCCTTCGGCGCCATCAGCCGCCTTGAAGAGCAGCGTCAGGGTGGTGGTCTTGAAACCGGGCTGGTCGAGGTTGCGCAGTTTTTCAAAATCTTCATTGCTGAGAATCGGCTGCTCCAGCATGATTACCCGGGCGCTGGCGGCAGTCGGTTTGAGCAGGTTGGGCTCGAAAACCGATGCGGACCAGGGTAGAGGTGACGATCTCCTCCCGGATCGGGTCGATGGGAGGATTGGTAACCTGGGCGAAGAGCTGTTTGAAATAGTTGTATAGCAGCTGCGGCTGGTCGGAAAGAACCGCCAGCGGCGTATCGGTTCCCATGGAGCCGAGCGGCTGAACGCCATCGGTGGCCATGGGGCCGAGGATAGTTCGCTGATCCTCAAAGGTGTAGCCAAAAGCCTGCTGCCGCTTGAGCACAGACTCATGATCCGGTTTTTGCGTGATGGCGGCATCCGGCAGATCTTCCAGCATAAGGTGATAATCGTTCAGCCAATCTACATATGGATTCGCGGAAGCAAGTTCGGTCTTGATCTCCTCATCAGGGATGATCCGCCCCTGCTCGGTATCCACCAGGAACATCTGCCCCGGTTGGAGGCGTCCCTTCTGCAGCACCTTTTCCGGAGCAATCGGCAGCACGCCCGCTTCGGAGGCCATGATGACCAGGTCGTCACTGGTGATGTAGTAGCGGCAGGGACGCAGGCCGTTTCTGTCCAGAACCGCGCCGATGCTGCGACCATCGGTAAAGGCAATCGCTGCCGGGCCGTCCCACGGCTCCATCAGGCAGGAGTGATACTCGTAGAAGGCGCGCTTTTCCCTGCTCATCCCTTCGTGATTTTCCCACGGTTCCGGCACCATCATCATCACCGCATGGGGGAGCGACCGGCCGGACATCACCAGCAGCTCCAGGCAGTTGTCAAACATGGATGAATCGGAGCCGTTGGTATTGATGATCGGCAGCAGCTTCTTGATATCGTCGCCGAACAGCTCGCTGGCAAACAGCGACTGACGGGCATGCATCCAGTTGACATTGCCGCGCAGGGTATTGATCTCGCCGTTATGGGCCATCAGGTGGTACGGATGGGCCCGGTCCCAACTGGGGAAGGTGTTGGTGGAGAAGCGTGAATGCACCAGGGCAATGGCAGAGACCATGTCCGGGTCACGCAGATCAGGGTAATACTGATCTACCTGCATCGGCATCAGCATCCCTTTGTAGATGATGGTTCTGGATGAGAAGCTGGCGATATACCAGTAATCGTTGACGTTGGCATCACGAATTTCATGGATCGCCCGCTGGTTCACTACGTAGAGCTTGCGGTTGAACGACTCCTCGTCCTGACAGGCAGGGCTCCGCTCGATGAATAGCTGCTTTACCCGAGGTTCGCTTCCTTTGGCGGTATCTCCAAGCAATGAGTTATCGGTCGGTACATTGCGCCAGCCGATAATCTTCAGCCCCTCTTCAGCCACAATGCGCTCGATGATATGACGGGCGCTGTTGTGGTCAGGAACATTGGGGGACGTGAACACCATGGCGACACCGTAGTAGCCCTGTTTTGGGAGGTCTATCCCAAGTGGCGTGCAGACCTTGCGGAGGAAAGCATCCGGCATCTGGATAAGAATGCCGGCGCCGTCACCGGTATTGGGCTCACAGCCGACAGCGCCGCGATGATCCAGATTGGTAAGAATCGTCAATGCCTGTTGGACAATCTCATGAGATTTCTTCCCTTTGATATTGGCCACAAAGCCGACACCGCAGGCATCGTGTTCAAAGCTGGGATCGTAAAGCCCCTGTTTTTGCGGTAAAGCATTAGATTTCATATTGCAACCTTTTCTATGACTTAAGTTTCGGCGGTTTCAGTAGATCTGCAAGATTTGAATCGGACTGTAAAAAGTAATGGAATTGATGGGATAAGTCAAGATAGAGTTGATTTGATGTGCTTAAATAATTGACTTAATACTTATTGATGGGGTCAGACTCCATGGCGCTTGCCCCTCAATAATGGCCCCACCCGCTTTTCATGCCGACTTCGCTGAAGTTGACCAGATAAGGATCATCAAAGGTCCTTATGATGTTGAAAATCCCGGCATTCTCGGTGGACTGGTTGATGTAAAAATAAAAATAGCTAAAAAGGGGACTGGCGGTGATCTGGACATGACGTACGGCTCATTCAACAGTCTCAACATTTCTGTCAATATAAAAACCGGAGATTGATGGACATAGCCGTTTTGCCTTGTAGACTTAAAAGTAAATTTAATTTTCAGGAGGGACCAAGTGATGAAAAAACTAATTCTGATTGTACTGTCTGCTGTTTTCGTGTTTTCCGCAGCTTTGGCTTTTGCCGAAAATGGGATATTTTCTGCCAAGGCGGGTGATTCGATCTACGTTTGTGCCTGCGGAGAGTCTTGCAAATGCGGTACTCTGGCAAAAAAAGAGGGGGATTGCAGCTGCGGTCAGAAGTTGGTGGCGGCAACGGTCACTAAAGTGGAAAAAAATACGGTCTTTTATAAAATCGGCGACAAGGAGTTTTCCGCTCCACAGGAAGGAAAGTATGAGTGTGGCTGCGGAAAAGGGTGCAACTGCGGTTTTGTCAGTCAGAAGGCCGGTAACTGCGGCTGTGGCAAGCCGATGATGAAAGTTAATAAATAGCTAAAGGAGATTTATGACTATGAAGAGATTATGGCTGACTGTTTTTATGGTTTTAACGATGGGTACTGCATGTCTGGCCGCGGAAAACAGCATCGAAGCCCCTGCAGACTGCAAACAGTGCGGCATGAACCGGACACAATTCGCCCATAGCCGGATGGTAGTTACCTACAAAGACGGCAGCACCGGTACCTGCAGCATAAACTGCGTCGTCGTTGACATGAAGGCCAACAAGGGGAGAGAGGTCAAGTCGTTTCAGGTGGGCGACTATGACACGAAAAAGCTCATTGATGCAAAAACTGCAATCTGGGTGATTGGCGGCAAAAGAAAGGGGTCATGACGCCGGTTGCCAAATGGGCCTTTGCTGAAAAAAGCGGGGCGGAAAAGTTCATTAAGGGGAATGGCGGCAAGCTGGCCACCTTTGATGACGTGCTGCAGGCGACTGAAAAGGAGCTGGCAGAACAGGACAAGCCCAAAGGTCACAGTGGCCATAAAATGTAATTGAGTCAGGAAAACATTAACCGCAAAGAACGCAAACAAAGGTCGCAAGGGATTCAAAAAGCAGACTGTTTGTATCGAGTCAGATTTAAAGCGTTTATTGTTTTACCTTTGCGTTCCTGGCGTTCTTTGCGGTTCAATTTTGGAAAAGGTTATTATGAAAAATGTAATCTCGGTAGCTTTATTTATTACTTTTCTCAGCTGCCCTCCGTCTTTTGCAGCGTCAAAGAGCGCTGTCGCCCCTTCCACAAAGGACAAATGCCCGGTCTGCGGGATGTTTGTCGCCAAGTATCCCGACTGGACAGCAGCGACAAAGACAAGGGATGGCATGACTTTTTACTTTGACGGGCCAAAAGATATGTTCACCCACTATTTCAATCCCGGACGCTACACCCCCGGCAAACAGCAGAGCGACATAAGCGGCCTTTCAGTCAAGGAGTATTACTCCCTGAAGTCGATCGATGCCAAAGGAGCATTCTTTGTGATCGGCAGTGATGTCTATGGTCCAATGGGGGCGGAACTGGTTCCGTTTGCCTCGCAGAAAGAAGCCGTGTCTTTCATGCAGGACCACAAGGGGAAGAAAATCCTCCGCTTCAACGACATAACACCGCAGACAATCAAAGAGCTGAAATAGCTGCTTATTCCCTTCCTGCGAATCCCCTCAGCTAACGGTCCGGTTAAACACCGGTCTTCCCGGTCTTGATCCTTACAACAAAGAATTTCAACAAAGAAAAGCTGGTCAGTGAATCACCCAGTCGCTTTTCCGGATCAGTTCGGGATTCGGACCCTTGCCCAACTGGACGATATAACACCCCTTGGAGGCGTAACGCTGGCCCGGTCCGAAGCTGAGCCGCTCGTAGTCGGGATAGAGCTGATCAGGAAACATGCTGATAACATCGAGAAAATTGTCCCGGTAGAAATTTCTCCTCAAATGCATGAACCACTGGGTCAGGAGACTCTCTAGTGTAAACATCCTGGTCGATATCCGGCGGTCGCCAAGGGGAACTTTCCTGCTCGCCAGCCACGCCTTTGCCGGGGCCGCGAAGGGGCGCTCGTCCTGGGGCAGCCGGTAGGGATAGGTTATGTAGGTAAAGTCGCGCGCCTTGTCCGGCATGTTTTCAAGATTCTGTTTCAGAAGGCTCGCTGAGAGGCAAACTATTCCGGGGCGATTCGGATCAACGGCAATAGCTTCAAGTGCAGGGAAGACCTCGGGGCCAGTCCATAGAAGAAGTGCTCCAGGCTTGTCCTGCTCTGCCAGTTGCTGCAGCAATTCTCGTGTCGCGGCTTCATTAGATGGGAGCAGTTTATTCACAGGAGGCCGCATTCCCAGGCTTTCCCAGGTTTCCTGGAACCCAGCTGCGAGAGCCCGCCCCTCAAGTGTGTCATGGAATACCTGAACAACAGTTCTATCCGGAGGAAGTTCCCCTTTTCTCTGGAGAAAGCGTGCCGCGGCTTCCCCTTCCTGATAAAGCCCTTTGGAGAAATAGAGGGTGTACCAGTCTGTTTCGGAAATAACGGGGAAATCGGTAATCGGGAATATGCATGGGATCCGGTGATCTTCGCTGAATTCGTGGACCGGTCGCCATTCTCCGTTGGTTATCCCCCCCAGGAGGGCAAATACCGGTTCTTTTCTATAATATTCCTCCAACTGTTTGCGCCAACTTTCCGGTGGGCCTTTCAGCTCCCAGCGGTCCAGAACCAGTCTGCGGGCTGCCAGGTTCATCTCCTCCACCCCCCACCTGTACCTGGCCCGCGCTTTCTTGGCACTCACCTGATTGTTCCGGTCGCGGATATAACTCTCCAGTGGGACCAGCATCGCTGCTCGGTCTTCCGGGTTTACCTCTTCGGTAATTACCGTAGCAAAACGGAGGGTTGTGGCAGTCACTCCGGGAGAGGGCTCAGAGGAGAGCGCTTTAAGATAGGCAATAAGGATAGCCATGTCCCGGTCTTCAAGCAGGTAATTCGGCATGATGTAATTCAGTTGCCTCCCCGTCGGGTCCACACCCCCCTGGATTACGGCAGCCAAGGTTTCATCCGTATAAGCTGGCCGGCGTGGAGGCACCCGGAACTGCGGGGGGGTATTCAGCCAGTCAGCCTCAGAATGTTCGACGCCGCCATGGTAGGGTTGATACAACAGCTTTCCATTCGTAGGGTAAGTGATGACATTCCCCTCGTACGATCCAAGCCCTCCTCGCATATGGCAGTTGGCACAGGAAAACATCGTCCCTTCGACGGGAATATCCCTCTGCACGACTGCCTTGACCGGTTCCCCCGATGGGAGGACGCCATCCCGATAGATTCTTTCCCCCAGCCGCAGGGTCTCTCCCCGGGAAAGACCGCCGACTTCTGCCGGCTGTTCTCCTGCCAACGCGGAGATGTTCCAGCCGAAAAGTGTTATGCAGCAGAGACAGGCCAGCATCACCCTCACCACGGTTATCCTGTTTATTTCTCTGTAATCGTTCATTTTTTCCCTGCCAGGCTGAATTCATCCAGCAGCTCCTGGCCGCTGATAAGTTCCTTGATCCGGATCCACTTGCCGTTCCGGGGAGATCGGATCAGCGTCAGTTGATAGTGGGACATCTTGTCGGGAATATAGGCGTTGAACGCCCACATGACCCGATCAATATCCGCCCGGCTGCCGGTCAAAAAATCCCACCCCGGCTTGGCACGGTACCTTTTCAGGTATTCTTTCATAATTTTTGGCGTGTCATGTTCCGGGTCGATGGTGATGGAAATGAGGCGGGCTTTTGGGGCATCGGGGCCCAGTCTGTTTTGCAGATTGAGGAAGCTGGCCGAAAGTACGGGGCAGATAGTCGTGCAGGTCGCATAGATGAAGTTAAGAACTACGGGCTGATCTGTTTCAACATAGCTTTTGAAAGGGACCTTCTTCCCGTCCTGGTTGACCAGGGTAACATCCGGTACGTTATAGCTCTCCATGGAGCGGGTGTATTTCTTATCTGCGGCTGCCGCACTGCTTGCATGAACCAGAACTGCAATGATTGCCAGGAAGCAGCCGGTAAACAGCAGTGATTTCGTGGTCATTTTGTCTCCTGTTCATGAAAAGGTTAATTTTAGTTTCGCGCTGCAGTTTTCATTAAAAGGGCACGAACTGCGCCGGGGGGACCAGCTTGCAACTACCTTTTCCCCCAGGAGTCGCGCAGTGTTACCGTCCGGTTGAAAACCGGGCGGCCGGGCTGCGATTCCTTCAGATCAGCGGTAAAATACCCCTGCCGCTCGAACTGGAAACGCTCTTCCGGCCGGGCTCCTGCCAGTGACGGTTCCAGTTTGCAATCTGCCAGCACCCTGACGGAGTCCGGATTGAGGCCGCTTTTCCAGTCGTCGCCGGCCGGGCTGGCGACCGAAAGCAGCCGGTCATAGAGCCGGACAGGTACCGTCACCGCATGGGGTGCCGACACCCAGTGAATAACTCCCTTGACCTTGCGCTCACTCCCCGGCATGCCGCTTTTGGTCTCCGGGTCATAACAGCAGTGCAGTGTCGTGACCTTGCCGCTGGCATCCTTGTCCACTGCGTCGCAGCGGATGATATAGGTATTGCGCAGCCTGACCTCGCCCGCCGGGAGTGAGCCTTTTGAAGCCCTTTTCCGGCACTTCCTGAAAATCATCCGCCTCGATGAACAGCTCCCGCTGAAAGCGGACACTGCGGCTCCCCAGCTCCGGTTTTTGCGGATGGTTGGCGAAGTGGAGCTCTTCGCTCTTCGCCGGCGGGATAATTGTCAATAACCAGCCGCAACGGCTGCAAAACCGCCATGGCCCGCGGGCGCCGCTGTTCAGATCTTCTCTGACGCAATCTTCCAGAGTGCTCATATCGATCCAGTGAATCGCTCCGGCCTACGCCGATCCGCTCGCAGAAGGTACGGATCGATCCGGGAGTATAGCCCCGCCGCCGCAGTCCCACCAGAGTCGGCATGCGGGGGTCGTCCCAGCCGGAAACATCGCCGTCCTGGACAAGCTGCAGCAGCTTGCGCTTGCTCATAACCGTATAAGTCAGGTTGAGGCGGGCGAATTCGTACTGCTTCGGGGTTGCCGGAACCGGCAGATTATTGATGAACCATTCATAGAGCGGCTTGTGGTCCTCAAATTCCAGAGTGCAGATGGAGTGGGTCACCCCTTCGATGGCATCTGACTGGCCATGGGCATAATCATACATCGGGTAGATGCACCAGGCATCGCCGGTATGGGGGTGAACGGCACGCAGGATGCGGTACATGACCGGATCGCGCAGGTTGATGTTGGGCGAGGCCATATCGATTTTTGCCCGCAGCACCTTACTGCCGTCCGGGAAATTCACCGGCCCGCATCCGCCGGAAAAGATCCAGATTCTCCTCGGCAGAGCGTCCCCTGAAGGGGCTCTCTTTCCCCGGTTCGGTCAATGTGCCGCGATAGGTGCGGATCTCATCGGCAGTAAGGTCATCCACATAGGCTTTGCCCTGCTGGATGAGATACTCCGCCCAGTCGTAGAGCTGCTGAAAGTAGTCGGAGGCATAATACTGGTGCTCGCCCCAGTCAAAGCCGAGCCAGCGGACAGACTCCTTGATCGACTCGGTATACTCGATCTCCTCTTTGGCAGGGTTGGTATCGTCAAAACGGAGATGGCAGCGGCCGCCGAAATCCCGTGCCAACACCGAAATTGAGACAGATCGACTTGGCATGACCGATATGGAGGTAGCCGTTCGGTTCAGGCGGGAAGCGGGTGACTATTGTCTGGTGCTTACCGCTTTGCAAGATCGTCGCGACAATATTACGGATAAAATTGGCTGCCGCCGTCGGAGTGTCGATATTGTTGGACATGGGAAAACCTCTTTCTGATATGCCTGTTATGAATGGCTACAGAATAATCGCAGATTTTACCTGTGGTTTCAATCCGGATTATGCCTGCGGAGATTAATAGCTGATCGGCTCAGTCTCTCTGAAGTGATGAATAGCGTTGGGAGAACTGTTCAGAGTTAAAAGCTGTGCGAACTCTTCATGAGCAGGCTGACTCCCAGATAGGTAAACATGGTTATCCCGAAACCGACGATCCCACCCCAGGCAATGGCCCGTTCCCACCTGGCTCCTTTGAGTCTTAAGTGCAGATAAGTGCCGTAGTAGAGCCAGAGAATTGATGTCCAGAACTCTTTTGGGGTCCAGAGCCAGTAAGTTCCCCAGGCATAGTAACCCCAGATGCCGCCTGACGTCATGGAGGCTGAGAAGAAGGAGAAGCCGACCATGGCTGCCGTGTTCTGGGCATCCAGAACATATCGGTCCTCTCTCAGAAGGAACATGATCCCCAGTATCGCCCCGATCCCGAAAAGTGCATAGGCGAAGAAGGCCAGCGCAACATGCAGCTCAAACCAGAGGGTGTTGAGAATCGGCGGCATGGGCATATTGAAAGCCGGAAAAGGAAGCGCCATGAGACCAGTGAGAGCGGCGAGGAGGGCAGCACCCATGCGAAAGCGATCAGAATCGCGGAGAGTTTTGTGGAGCAGAAACGGGAGTGCCATGAGCGCGCAGCTCGTCGAGAAAAAAGCAAGCGTATCATGAGGGCCGATCAGGGGGAGCCGGCCGAGCTCAGCCCCCCGCAGAGCCATGTACGTAAGCTCACCAGCCAACCCGGCAAAGAAAAGCGTACGGCGAAAACCACCAAAGAGATACAGTCCGATTGACAGGCAGAGAAGCCATTTCATAGGGTCGCAGAGTATAACTTAAGGGGTGAAACGGACAAGGGAAAAGTTGTCATTTTACTGATTTAAGTTGAAATTGTAAGTATACCCGTTTATTATCTGCGTCCCCTTTACACTTAACCTTCTCTTCGATTTTGCGCAAAAAGAGGTAAGGAATATGTACAAGCTCCGCCTCCTGCTTAAAAAAATTCATACCCCCATAACAATAATGCTGATTCCCCACTCCCGCTTCAGCTCTCGTAGCGTCAAAATTCCGGTTGTCGCTGCTGCGTTCTTCTGCGTATTGGCTTGCGTCGGGGCGATTTTTTCGGTTTCGCTGACTATTCAGGCATTCGATTACTACCGGATGAAGGGTGAATACACCCGGATGTCAGAAAACTTCAATGAGATGGAGTCTACTATGGCTTCGCTCAAGCAGTCCGAATCCCAGTTCAGAAAACTCTTTTCGCTCGGTTCCCGTAAGGAGGTTCTCAAAAACGTGGACAGCAGCAATGAAGACGGTTCAATCGATGTGGATGCTTTGAAAAAAGAGATAACCGCTTCAATGAACGCGGTTGAAGAGATAAAAAAATATCTTGCCAGAGAGCAGAGTGTCTTTGTTTCGAGTCCGAGCGGTTGGCCTGCCGCCGGAAGGATCAGCTCCGGTTTCGGTATGCGCGAGCACCCACAGTTCGGGGGGCGTAAAATGCATACCGGCATAGACATAACGATGCCCACAGGTACCCCTCTGCATGCAACTGCTGACGGGGTCGTCAGCTTCGCTGCCAGAAGCGGCGGCAACGGCAATATCGTCGTTATCGAACATGGACATGGACTTACCACCGTATATGCCCACGCCTCTAAAACCACCGTCAAAGCGGGACAAGCGGTAAAGCGTGGCGATATGATCGCCCTTTCCGGTTCTACCGGGATTTCAACCGGGCCTCATCTCCATTATGAAGTCTGGCGGAATGGGCAGAGTGTAAATCCGGCGCCATTTCTGGAAAGCAAGAGCTGACGGCGATCAAGAGGAGATGAATTAATGTTCAGTAGCAAAAAACATCCAAAGCTGGAAGTTATTATCGGCAGCGATACGGTTATCAAAGGCGAGATGACCTCCAAGGGGACGGTTCGTATTGACGGCCGCTTTGAAGGGAATCTGGTCGCAGAGGCGGTGATCATCGGCGAAGGGGCCTACCTTCTGGGGGACATCACTTCAAAGACAATGCTGGCTGCCGGCAGAATTACCGGCAATGTCCACTCAGTAGAAAGTGTTGAAATTCAGCCTCGTGGTGAAGTATGTGGCGACATCTACACTTCGAGACTTTCTGTTGCTGAAGGGGGCGTTTTCGAAGGGCGTTCGTATATGCAAAAAAGCCGGGAACTGGAGTATAAACCTGCAGAAAACTAAAATTTTAACTGGAAAAGGAAGCCGACCATGAGTGATACAGCAGAAAGTCTTATCGGTAAAGCAGTGGAGATGAACGGTCTCGTCGCATACGCAAGCGGTTCTGTTGTCAGCCGGACCCTGATCGACCGGAAAATCGGTACAATAACACTCTTCTCCTTTGATGCCGGACAGGGGCTGAGTGAGCATACCGCGCCGTTTGACGCTTTTGTGCAGATTATTGACGGCGTTGCGGAGGTCACGATTGACGGCAAAAGTCAGCGAGTCGCCAGCGGCGAGTTTATCATTATGCCGGCGAATATCCCCCACTCCCTGAAAGCGGTGGAGAAGTTCAAGATGATGCTTGTGATGATAAGGGCCTGAAAAACTATTTTTTATCAAATGGCATTACTTTGTACGCACGCAACCGGAGGCTGTTGGTAATAACAAAAATAGAGCTGAACGCCATTGCGCCTGCCGCCAGCATTGGCATGAGCAGCCCATAGGCTGCCACCGGTATCAGGGCAACATTATAGAAAAAGGCCCAGACCAGATTCTGCACTATGGTTTTTGAAGTAGCCCGTGATAACGAAATGGCGCGCCCTACCCCTGACAAATCCCCACTAATGAGAGTAATCCCGGCAGCGGCCATAGCGATATCGGTGCCGGTACCAATGGCGATACCGACATCGGCCTGCGCCAGTGCGGGAGCATCGTTGATGCCGTCACCCACCATCGCGACAGTCGAATGAGCACTCTTGCCAGAAATTCCGGCGTTCTGTAACTGTTTTATTGCCTCTGCCTTGTCCCCGGGCAGGACTTCTGCTATGACCCGGTTTATGCCGACCTGCCGGGCAACTGCATCAGCAGTGCACTGGTTGTCGCCAGTGAGCATGACAATATCGAGGCCAAGCTGTCGTAATCCGGCAATAGCCTCTGCTGCGCCGGTTTTAACAGTGTCAGCAACCGCTATTATGCCGATCGGTCTGGCAGGCTCAGTGCCATCAACCCTGCTGACCGCAACAATCATGGCGGTCTTACCTTCGGACTGCAGCCGTGCTATATCCGTCTGCAGTTCCTCTGTGTCAATCCCGTCATTATGCATCATCCTTTGATTACCGATAACAACGGCGCAACCTTCCACTACAGCCCGAATGCCAAAGCCGCCGAAAGCGCGGAACTGTTCAGGATTGCCAAGCGTCAGCCCTTTGTCCAGTCCGGCCTTGACAATTGTGCGCCCCAGAGGGTGCTCCGAGCCGCGCTCTGCGCTGGCAGCCAGGCGAAGGACTTCGTCAACAGAGGCACTGTTCACCGCAACGATATCGGTCACTATCGGCTCACCACGGGTAATGGTGCCGGTTTTATCAAAGACAATGATTGTGACTCGGCCGGCACGCTCCAGGATTTCACTGTTTTTAAAAAGGATTCCGCTTTCCGCCCCCTTGGAAGTGCCGACAATAATTGCCGTTGGCGTTGCCAGGCCGATGGCGCAGGGACAGGCAATAACCAGAACTGCAATTGCATTCATCATCGCCCCGCTCCAGGCGATATGGGCGACGAACAGCCAGCCAGAGAAGGTCAAGATGGCAATAACAATGATGATAGGAACGAAATATTTCCCTATCTGGTCGGTCAGTTTTTGTATGGGGGCTTTACTCGCCTGAGCCTCCTGCACCAGCTTTGCAATCTGCGCCAACGCACTGTTTTTGCCGACTTTGGTAGCTTCGAATCTGATCAGCCCCTCACAATTGATGGTGGCGCCGATAACTTCATCGCCAGGGCCTTTGCTGACAGGCATCGATTCGCCAGTTAACATCGACTCATCTAATGTAGAACGTCCTTCACTGATGATGCCGTCGACTGGCACTTTCTCGCCTGGGCGGACGACTACAATGTCGCCGACAACGACCTGCTCGACAGATATCACTATCTCGACGCTATTTCGCACCACACAGGCCGTCTTGGCGCGCAGTCCCATTAACGCTTTGAGTGCGGCCGAAGTTTTGCCTTTGGCGCGTGCTTCGAGGTACTTGCCGAGTTTGATGAGGGTAATGATGGCTGCCCCTGTTTCATAGTAAACATGCGGGCTGTTTATAATGCCGACCGTGACGAAAAGACTGGGAAAATAGGCGGCCGAAGAGCCCAAGACGATAAGAACATCCATATTTGCACTGCCGAAACGCAGGCTTTTGAAGGCGCCTACGTAAAACTGCCAGCCGACAACAAACTGAACAACGGTTGCGGCAAAAAGCATTACATACTGATCGTACTGGAATCCGCCAAAGCTGAAGTCCAGCGCCATACTGTAGATCATAAGCGGTAGCGTGAAGACGAGGCCGATTATCAGCAGAAGCTTGTGTCGTTCGAGTTCGGCTGCCCGGACTTGCGCCTCAACATCCTCAGCCGCTTCGGTTTCGCCAGCTTGAATAATATCAAAACCGGCGGTACGAATAATTCCGGCAAGTTCGGCAACAGATGTCATGCCAGGGATATACTCCAGCAGAGCGCGGTCGGTTCCGTAAGCGACCTCTGCGGAGAGGACTCCGGACTGTTTGGCCAGGATTTTTTCCAGCGAAAGTGCATCGGTATCGTCGTGGAGACCGGTAACAGGCAAGTCTAATTTGCCGGTAGCAACGTTGTAACCGATCCGTTTTATCTGCGCGACGATATCTTTTTCAGAGAGATTGGACGGGTCAAAGTTGACAGTCAGTTTTTCACTGGCAAAATCGACCGTGGCATCTTTAATCCCGTGGAGATCGCGCAGATTAGTCTCGATCCGCAAGGCGCAGTTGACACAGGTCATACCGGTTATCAACACAATGGAAGTTTTTTGGTCAATCATCTTATCCCATGAAATTGTTTGTTTGAAGGTAGCTATTCAGCACCTTGTTATCTGATAATAGCCATTATACAGCTCAGTTTATTATTTTAACTAGACTTTTAAAGGTGCATAAAATACATTAACCAACTCTCTCGGGATGACTTATGCACATTGAACAAATTGCCTTAAAAGTAGCCGCCAGTGAGCGTCTCACCGATGCTGACGCACTCTTTCTCTTTGAATATCCCGACCTGATCGCTGTTGGCGAACTGGCTGCCCTTGCTAACGAGCGGAGGAACGGCCGACGGGTCTTCTTCAATGTCAACCGTCACATCAACCACACCAATATCTGCATCAACCGTTGCAAGTTCTGCGCGTTCTCGAAGACGGCCGAAGAGGCAGGAGCGTACTGCTACGATATGGACGAGATCCGCAACCGCGCCATTGAAGCGGCGGCACAAGGAGCAACGGAGATCCATATTGTCGGCGGCCTGCATCCGGACCTGCCGTTCGAGTTCTATCTGGAAATGCTTGCTACGATCCGCGACGCTTCAGCGGACCTCCATATAAAGGCCTTCACCGCCGTAGAGATCGAGTATCTTACCCGAATCTCCGGTCTTTCTATCGCCGCAACTCTTGAAAAACTGAAGAACGCCGGTCTCGGCTCACTCCCTGGCGGCGGAGCGGAAATACTTGGCAATGCGGTCCGTGCCCAGCTCTGCCCGGAGAAGATCTCAGGCGAAGAGTGGCTCGCAGTGATGCGGGAGGTGCATGCGGCCGGCCTTAAATCCAATGCAACCATGCTCTACGGCCATGTCGAGACGTATGCGGACCGGGTCGATCATATGCGGCGACTCAGGGAACTGCAGGACGAAACCGGCGGTTTTCAGGTATTTATTCCGCTCTCCTTCCAGAAAGAGAACAACCCCCTCGGCCATCTGAAAAACCCCTTGAGCAGCGGTGTCGATGACCTCAAGACCCTGGCTGTCTCACGGCTCTATCTCGATAATTTCGCTAACATCAAGGCCTACTGGGTCATGCTGGGGGAAAAGATCGCCCAGACATCTCTCTGTTTCGGTGTCAACGACCTGGACGGAACAGTTGTGGAGGAGAAGATCGGTCACGACGCCGGAGCATCAACGCCCCAGGCTATGACAAAAGAGTCGATTGTCACCATGATTCGCCTGGCAGGCAGGGTTCCGGTTGAGCGGGACACCCTTTACAACGAGCTGAGGACGTACTGAGATGATGAGCCGTCTTGAAAATGTCGTCAGAAAAATGGAAGCCGGTGAGTCTCTTGACAGAACTGATGCGCTGTTGCTTCTTCGGGACGCTGACCTGCTCCAGCTCGGCAGGGCAGCGGATCGAATCAGAAAGCGGCTCCATTCAGACAACCTGGTTACCTTTGTGGTCGACAGAAATGTCAACTATACCAACATCTGCGAGTCCAAGTGCAAATTCTGCGCGTTCTACCGCGACTATGGTGCTGTTGACGCCTATCTGCTGGCGGAAGAGGATATTTTTGCCAAGATTCAGGAGCTTGTTGACGTTGGCGGAACGCAGCTGCTGATGCAGGGGGGACTTCATCCGGACCTGGGCATTGACTGGTTCGAGAAACTTTTCCGGGAGATCAGGCAGCGTTTCCCACAGGTGCAGAACCATTCACTCTCTCCGGCCGAGATCACCCAGATCGCCGCATTATCAAAGCTTACGATAAAGGAAGCCGTAGAAAGGCTGAAAAGAGCGGGGCTCGACTCCATACCCGGCGGCGGAGCGGAGATCCTTGTCGACAGGGTCCGCCAGGAGATATCGCCGAAGAAGATCGGCTGGGCAGGCTGGGCCGGAGTGATGCGGGCCGCTGCAGCTGCCGGGATGCCGACAACCGCAACCATGATGTTCGGCAGCAGGGAGAGCCTTGAAGAGATTGTCGAACATATTTTCCGGGTCCGGGAGCTGCAGGCAGCCGGCGGCTCATTCACAGCCTTCATCCCCTGGACATACCAGCCGGGGAATACCGAACTGGGCGGAACAACGGCAACGGGGGTGGAATATCTCAAAGTGTTGGCCCTGTCCCGCATTATACTGGACAATATACCCAATGTTCAGGCATCATGGGTGACCCAGGGAGCAAAGATGGCTCAAGTTGCTCTTTTCTTCGGTGCAAATGATCTGGGCGGGACGATGCTTGAAGAGAATGTCGTTGCCGCCGCCGGCTGCAGTTTCAGGATGGATCGCAGCGAAATGATCGATCTGATTCACGGCGCTGGATTCAGAGCGGCACAACGGACAACAACCTACAAAATTGTACGGGAATACTGAAAAAAGAAAGTTATAAAATGACCTTGATTGAAATGATTACCACGGCAGAACAGCTTCAGCGTACCGCAACT
This sequence comes from uncultured delta proteobacterium, assembly GCA_963810975.1. GTDB lineage: Bacteria > Desulfobacterota > Desulfuromonadia > Geobacterales > DSM-12255 > VEOV01. The sequence goes on from CAWEPN010000003.1 coordinate 135,671, forward strand.
CTTTTAAAAACCCAAAAAATCGTAGCCTTCGACCTCGAAGCCGACTCCATGCATCACTATCGGGAGCAGGTCTGCCTCCTGCAGATCTCCACTGAAGAGAAGAACTACATTGTAGACCCTCTTGCTTGCCCTGATTTATCCTCGCTTGTTCCGGTTTTTTCCGACCCGACGATTGTGAAAGTTTTTCATGGAGCTGACTATGATGTCAGGATGCTGCATCGCGGTTTTGGCATCGAGATAAGCAACCTCTTTGACACGATGATTGCCTGCCAGTTCATCGGCGAGCCGGCAGTCGGCCTTGCGGCGGTCCTCAAAAAACGCTTTTCGGTCGATCTTGACAAGAAATACCAGCAGGCAGATTGGAGCAAAAGACCGCTTTCGCCTGAAATGCTCGATTATGCCGCCAAGGACACCAGCCTTTTGCTGCCGCTCTACAAGGAACTTACCGCTGAACTGACTGCCAAGGGCAGGCTCTCGTGGGTACTGGAAGAGTGCGAACTCCTTAGCCGGGTCAGAAGCGCCGAGCGGAGCGATGAACCGCTGTCAGCCCGTTTCAAGGGGATTGCCAAGATGAGAAGGGAGACGTACGGCGTTCTGGAAGGGGTGCTGAGGTTTCGTGATGAAGAGGCGCAGAAGAAAGACCTGCCGCCGTTCAAGATTTTGGGCGCTGATGCCGTGCGGGAGATAGCTGAAAGAAACCCCTCTTCGGTGGCCGATTTCAACGGTATAAGCGGATTTTCACCGAAACTGGTGGAACGGTACGGCAAAGCAGTGCTGCAAGCAGTCAGGGCCGGGAGAAATCTGCCCAAAGAGGCGCTGCCGGTTTTTGAAGCCAGAAAAAGGTCTGAGCGAACCCCCCAGCAGGATGAAAGGCTGAAACGGCTGAAAGAGTGGCGGACTGAAAAGGCTGCCGATCTCGGCATAGATCCGGGGATCATGGTAAATAATGCGCTGCTTGAGAGCCTTTCTGAATCAATTCCTGCCGGCCCGGCTGACCTTAAAGGACTTAAAGGGTGGCACTCGGCACTCTTCACTGATGAACTTTTCAAGCTTCTGATTAAATAGCGGTTTTATCCGATTTTAGCCCAGATCTCCCCAGACATACTGTAGAATAGCCACAACCGCCAGTCCGGCGGTCTCTGTCCTGAGAATTCTGCTCCCCAGAGTTACCGGGATATAACCGGCCCTCTCAGCTTTAGCAGCCTCTTCCGACGTCAGCCCCCCTTCCGGCCCGATGATTATTGAGACAGACTCCGGCTTTTCAATATTTTTGATCGTTTCACGGAGCCCCTGCTCTTTTTCGCCCTCCCAGAGCAGTAACTTGAGACTCCCCTCCTCTACTCGCAGAAGCTCCCGCAAATCCTCATAAAAACCGACTGAAGGTACTCTGCTGCGCACCGACTGCCGCGCCGACTCCTGCACAATTTTCCCCCAGCGGCCAACTCTTTTTTCAAGCCTGTCGCCTTCCAGTCTGGCCACAGAGCGCTCGGCATTAAAGGGGACAATCCGGCTGACGCCCAGTTCTGTCGCCTTTTGCAGAATAAGATCCATCTTCTCCCCTTTTGGCAATCCCTGACAGAGGGTAACGGGAAGTGTCCTTTCATCCGTTGAAACAGCGTAAAAAGGCTGCAGTTCAACAGCGGCCCCCTCCTTACCGATATCTTTTATCACGGCAACAGCTTCATGTCCGCAGCCATCAGCCAGAATGATCGCTGCCCCCGGCTTGAGCCTGAGCACCGTCGAAATATGACGGAAAAGTTCACCGCTGATGGTAGCGCAGCTGCAACGTAACAGCTCCGGCTGGACGAAAAAACGTCTCATTCAGCAGCTCTTCCGAAAGACGATGCAGCACCATTCCTCCTGTCTGGTGACAGAATGGAGCTGTAGTGGTAGTTGCCCGAAACCTGCCAGAACAAACGCTTCACGCTCGGTGAGAATCCCGGAGAGAATCAGAAAGCCCTCTGCCGCGACCCTGTCAGCCAACAGGCGCCCCATTTTTACCAGCTCTTCAGCCAGGATGTTTGCCAGCACAATCGCATAATCGTCACCCACTTCAGCAAGGGGGGTTTCGGAAGCAGCAACAATATGCTCGACAGCATTTATCGCGGCATTTGCAGAGGTAACGGTAATAGCTATCGGGTCGATATCTATCGAAACGACTTTTTCTGCACCGAAGAGTGCAGCGGCAATCCCGAGAACACCGGAGCCGCAGCCGACATCAAGCACAGTTCTGTTTTTCTGAAAAGCAGCCTCTTCGTAAATGAGTTTTTCGAGCAGTTCCAGGCACAACCTGGTCGTTGCGTGAGTTCCTGTGCCGAAAGCCATGCCGGGATCAAGCTCAAGAAGTATGTCGTCTGCCGCTGCTTCGAATGATTCCCACGAAGGCTTTATCACCAGCCGCTCACCGATACGGGTCGGCTTGAAATTAGCTTTCCATGAATTGGCCCAATCCTCTTCCTTCAGCAGGGAAACAGTCGGCAGGGAGAATTGAAATTCGGGGTAGGCTCCCCCTTCCGCCAACAGATACTCTTCTATTTTGGCCATGGCGCTCCTGACCTCTCCATTTTCAGGGAGATAGCACTTTACACTCTTGACCGGCTCATTGATCAGGTCATCTATGTTGAACGTGTCGACTATTCTATTCTCGATACTGACTCCATTGCCGGTAAGCTCCAGCAGAAAATCAGCAAATGTTTCTGCCATAGCCTCAGGCACGGCGCAGGTTATCTCAACCCATTTAATAGCAGTCATTGTCACTCCTCTCATGAAACTGTACTTTAAACAGTTCAGCCAAACTAGCAAACCAGCCGGAATACCGCAATAAAAACCTTGACAGAAGGTGTCGCAAAATTGTAGCGTTCATTAAACAAACCATGTAGGAAATCTCATGAGCGACCAGCCCGGTCTGGAGCAGGTAAAATCTGCGGCCGCAGACCTCTCAACCGAAATAATCAGGATAGTCCATTCCCTTTATGAACAGCCTGAGATCTCTCTTCAGGAAGTCGCTAGTTCAGCGCTACTCGCCGGCATCCTTGAAGGCAACGGTTTTGAAATCACGAGAAACCTTGCCGGAATGGAGACCGCTTTTGTGGGGAAGATCGGCACAGGGGCGCTGAAAATAGCCCTGATTGCAGAGATGGATGCTCTCCCCGGGCTTGGCCACGCCTGCGGTCATAATATAATCGCCGCCGCTTCCACCGGAGCGGCACTGATTCTCAGGAGAGTTCTTCCGCCTGAAGCCGCCACAATTCTTATCTACGCAACACCTGCTGAAGAGCTTGGTATCGGTAAAATAGAGCTGATAAAGGCAGGCTGCTTTGCCGGGGTGGATTTCGCCATGATGGTGCACCCCTCTTCCCGCAGACAGGTAATCAAACAGTTCCTCGGGCTTGCAAAAATCAGATTTACCTTCCATGGCAGGCCTGCTCATGCAGCTGCCTACCCTGAAGACGGCATAAATGCGCTTGATGCGGTTATTCAGACGTTCAACTCGGTCAATGCCTTACGGCAGCAGACAAGGCAGGATGTGCGGATTCACGGCATCATCACCGAGGGTGGGGTAGCTCCGAATATAATCCCTGCCAGGGCCTCCTGCTATTTTTACGTGCGTGCGGATGACCTTCATGAACTTGAACAGGTCAAGGCAAGACTCATAGCCTGTGCCGAGGGTGGCGCCACTGCCTCCGGCTGCCGCCTCGAAATTGAAAGCGATCCGAGAGTCATTGCCCCGTTGAAGATTATCCCTGCCTTTTACCGGATCTACTCCGAAAAGCTGGCTCTGCTCGGCCTCGAGGAAGCAGACGCGCGGCCGGACAGGAACAAGGGGTCGTCCGATATCGGCAATCTGTCACAGGTAGTGCCGACCATTCATCCTCATGTGCCGATCGGTGATGGCATCAATATCCACACAAACGGATTTGCAGCCGCCACAGTCTCCCCCAAAGGGGAGATGGCAGCGATTGAAGGGGCTACAGCCCTGGCTTTGACAGTAATCGAACTTGCATATTCACCCCCTGTCAGGGAAGAGATCGTAAAAATATTTCATGAACTTGAATAAAAATAGTTGAATCTTAATTATAGGCTGTTATTATTAAAATCGTTGCATTAGCTGTCAGGGAGAAATTGTCATTCAGAATCTTTACCTCTTTTCAGATGCTACCGGCGAAACCGTGGACAGAGTCATGCGAGCAGTGCTGTCACAATTTCGGGATGCTGACGTAAAGCTTCATCGTTTTAACCAGTTACGCTCGCAGGCAGATATGCTCAAAGCTGTCGAGGCCGCCTCTGCGAGACCGGGCCTTATACTTTGCACCTTGGTAAACAGGGAGCTTGCCCAGTTTCTCCAGTATGAAGCAGAGCAGCGGGCGCTTGAAGTCATAGACCTGCTGAGCCCGATCCTCTACAAATTTTCCGACATCCTCGGACTGGAGCCAAAGCAGGAACCTGGCTTGTTGTATGAGATCAATGCCGAATATCATAAAAGAGTCGAAGCGGTAAACTTTACCGTAAAGCAGGATGACGGGCAGGAGCTGCGCTATCTCTACAAAGCCGATATAGTTCTCATAGGCGCATCCAGAACTTCAAAAACGCCACTCTCCATGTATCTGGCGCACAAAGGCTTCAAGGTTGCCAATATCCCGCTTGTAAAGGGAATTGATCCGCCAAAGGAGTTGTTTGATATTGATCAGAACCGGGTTGTAGGACTGCTCATTGATGCCAAACGTCTTGTAGAGCTTCGCTCCGCAAGACTTATGCATCTACAGCAGAGTCCGCGCAGTAAATATGCGAGCTATGACGAGATACTCGATGAACTTATATGCTGCAAACAGCTCTACAGGCGTAACCCTAAATGGCTTACCATTGACGTTACGCACAAATCCGTCGAAGAATCTGCCAGTGAAATAATTAAAAAGCTTACAGGGGTAGGTCTTGCTTAAAATGTTGGTCGTATCGAAAAAAACAAAAACACAAAGGGGACAAAAATGAAAATTCTGGTCGTAGAAGATGAAAAGAAGGTTTCCAGCTTTATCAAGCGTGGACTGGAAGAGGAAGGTTATGAAGTAGAAACAGCCGCCGATGGCGAAGAGGGACTCAAAATTGCCCTTGAGCGTCGTTTTGATCTCATCGTCCTTGACTGGATGCTGCCAAAACGTGATGGTATGAGTTTTCTCAAGGAAATCCGGGATAGAAAGATGTCAACTCCGGTGCTGATGTTGACAGCAAAAGATACGGTTGAGGATATTGTTGTCGGTCTTGAAACCGGTTCAGACGACTATCTGACCAAGCCGTTCGCCTTTGCCGAGCTGCTTGCCAGAGTCAAGGCTCTGATCCGCCGTAGCGAGATGGATCGTGGAGCCGAACTATGCTTTGCCGATCTCAGAATTGACCCGGTAGCACACAAGGTATGGCGAAGTGAGAAGGAGATAGATCTGACCGCCAAAGAGTACGGACTGCTCGAATACTTCATGCGCAATCCGAACCAGGTGCTTACGAGAACCATGATTGCCGATCATGTCTGGGACTATACCTTTGACAGCTTTACCAACATTATCGATGTATATGTAAACTACCTGCGCAAGAAGATTGACCGCGAAGCCCCGGTCAAGCTGATTCATACTGTTCGTGGGGTAGGTTATATTCTGAAGGAAGGCGAATAGAGCAGCTGTTGCTGAGAAGTCTGTTTGAAGTCAAACAGAGCCTCGTCAAGGGGCTCTGTTTTGATCTGTTTAGTGACGCATTCCACCCCGCAGAGTATTTATCCATCTCTTCCAGAACAGAATTTTTCTCTTTCGCCCCCCAGGCGCCGACAACAACCAGATTAAGGTTCGCCGGCCTGAACAGCTCGATTGCCACGCTTTTCAGGTCTTCAACTGTGAGCGATGCTGCCTGCTGAAAGTCGTCCTCGATTTCACGAACAATGTCCATCAGTTCACCCCATCCGTAGCGTATCTGCATTTCAAAGCATGAATCCCGGCTGAAATCCAGTTCATAGGCGTAGACCTTCCTTACCCGATCCAGTTCATCGGAGGTTACTCCTGTCGTTGCTATTCGGCTGAGTTCAGCAAGAACCTCCGCAACAGCTGTCTGAAGATTTTCAGTGGCAGTTGACAGCTCGATAGAGAAGTAGCCGGTCTCTTCATAAGCGGCAATATTCGCATCAACTGAATAGACAATGCCGAGGCGCTCTCTCAGATTCAGGTGGAGTCTGGCGCTACCGCTGCCGCAGAGAATCCGGCGAAGCAGCCGAAGTGCCATTATCCGGGAATCGTTACGTGCCACACTTCTGAATGAAACCTGCAGATGCGCCTGACTATCGGAATCAGATACAAAGATGCTCTGCGGGGAGGACTGGTTTTCTGTCGGCGGGAGTATTTGTGGCGATCGCTCACCGCTCCAGGTTTCAAAATGAGCAGAGGCCGCATCAAAAAGGGTCTCATGGCTGAAGTTTCCGGCAGCAACAAGAACTGCATTCTGCGGCAGATAGTACGAAGCAAGATGCCCTGTCAGATCTTCGACGCTGAATGAGGCGATACTCTCCAACGTGCCTATTGTCGGCTCACCAAGTTGATGCTCAGGCCAGAGAAGTCGACTCGCCAGGTTGTGCGCGTTTATATCCTCTCCATTTTCACTCAGATCATCGAGAGCCTCTTCGGCGATGATCTTCTTTTCAATTTCAATATCAGTCAGAAGCGGGCGAAGAATCATGGAGGAGAGAATCTCAACCGCCGTCGGAATATGGTCAGGATGAATGCGAGAGAAGTAACAGGTGCATTCTTCATCGGTAGAGGCGTTTACAGCGCCGCCGATAGCCTCAAAAGCCGTCTCGATTTCTGTCGATGTTGGATAGTCACGGGTACCCCTGAAAAGCATATGTTCGAGAAAGTGCGCCAGTCCACCCTTGCCTGGCGGATCGTTTCTGCCTCCGACTTTGATGTAAAGAGCCAGTTCAGCGGAGTGAAGGTGCGGCATATGAATCGATACGACACGGAGGCCGTTTGAAAGTTGCTTAAGGGATCTGCTGATCATAATGGGAATAGCCGCCTTGTAATCTTCAGGATGTCACGCGTTGAACCCCTTGAGGGTCAGCCATGCAACAGCAGAGTATCTGAGAGCCTTGCCGGATGCAACAAGGATTGAAAATTTTATAAACGGGATTTTAAGCACCCCCCCGGCCAGGCAGAGAGGATCACCTATAACAGGCAGCCATGAGAATAACAGCGCCCAGCTTCCGAACCTGTCAAAAAAGCGTTCAGCTTTAACGCGTTCAGGGTCGCCGATACGCAGAAGCTTTTTTATCAGAAAATCTCCGCCATATATTCCAATGGCATAACTTGTACAGGCGCCAATATAGTTGCCAGTTGTTGCAACCATAACCGACAGCAACGGATCGTGTTCCTGAATTAACAGCGCCACCAGAAGCCATTCAGATCCGAGCGGGAGCAGTGTAGCCGCAAGGAAGCTAAGAATAAATAGAGCCGGCAGGCCGTAAGCCGCGAGGGTTTCGTGCATAGCTTGAGGTTAACGGAAGGGGAGAGGGAAAGTCAAAGGATAACTCTCCAAAGAGGTAAGCCGCAATTTTGAAGGCATTTTGAGAAAAAGACAACACCCTCAGAGTTGCTTGCGAATCGATTCCAATTCCTCCTGCCGCTCAGCCGATGTTTCGGGATAATGCATTTCCAGCGACTTGAAAGTTTCGAGAATAATCTCGGAAATTATCAGCCGGGTATTTTTCTTGTCGTCGGCGGGAACAATATACCAAGGGGCATTTTTGGTGCTCGTCGCACTCAGGCAAGCTTCATACGCCAGCATGTACTCTTTCCAGAATTTTCTTTCCTCTATATCGGCAAGGCTGAATTTCCAGTTTTTTTCGGGATCGTCAATGCGATCAAGGAAGCGCTTGCGCTGTTCATCCTCTGAAAGATGGAGGAAGAATTTTATAACCCGAGTTCCATTGCGATGGAGATGGTTCTCCATGTCGACGATGGAACGATATCTATCCTTCCAGATAGATTTTTCATCGAGAAGACTGTCCGGCAGCCCCTGACCCTGGAGAATTTCAGGATGAACACGGACGATCAAAACCTCCTCGTAATAAGACCGGTTAAAGATTCCGATCCGCCCGCGTTCAGGTAAACACTGCGTGGTGCGCCACAAAAAATCGTGCTCAAGTTCCGTTGCGCTCGGATGCTTAAAGCTGAACACCTGGCATCCTTGCGGGTTTATGCCTGACATGACGTGGCGGATGGCGCCGTCCTTGCCGGCTGCGTCCATCGCCTGAAAAATCAGCAGCACTGAATACTGGTTTGAGGCATAATGAAGACGCTGCAGTGAACTCAGCTCGTCTACCTTCTCTGCAAGTAGCTTCTGGTATTCATTTGTCGATTTGTAAACAGGCTTGATAAGCGTTGGCCACTTATCCAATTTAACTTTTTTACTTTCCTGGACAAGAAAATCCTTGATAGCTATTTTCATGATATCATCCCCCACTCAAGTAATGACTGCGATGAACAACTTTTACAGCTGCGCGTAAATATCTTACCTGATTTTATCTTGATGATACTCTATCAATTTTTGAATTAATTTGGTAATTATCTTTAATTGAGGCACTATTGCGGGAGTAAGCCTTCAGTTTTTTGCGGCATTTATGCTTGCCCAACAAGTCATCCTTATGGTAAACAGGTAAGTCTATTAAGTGCCATAAGATTCTATGGTGATTTTATTGTTTTTGCCATTTTCTGCGACCATCGGTTTTCTTGTGTCAGCAGGTGCGGTTCTCATTTTTTTGGCACTCTTGCCAGTTATTAATTTTATTTTTTGCGGGCAGAGCTGATAGCTGGGTCCTGCGCAACGGCAGGTTATGAATCCCGTCAGGTCCGGAAGGAAGCAGCGGCAGTAACTGAAACGTGTGCCGCAGGGGAGCCCAGCTATCATCTCTGCCCGTAAATCATCCAGGCCTCCTGTAAAATCCTCCGGCACGAAAATAAAGGAGCCAGCGTGTCGTATCTTGTTCTTGCTCGTAAATGGCGCCCACAGACCTTTCATGACCTTACCGGTCAGGAGCATGTCACCCTTACCCTGAAAAATGCCATTGAATCTGGTCGCGTTGCGCACGCATTTATTTTCACCGGCGCCAGGGGGGTTGGCAAGACAAGCTCTGCCAGAATTCTTGCCAAGACACTGAACTGTGATAAGGGGCCGACAACCGAGCCTTGCAACGTCTGTCCCGCTTGTATCGAGATAACTGACGGTAACAGTGTTGACGTCATGGAGATTGACGGGGCATCCAACAACGGGGTCGATGAAATTCGCGAACTCCGGGATAATGTAAAATATCTCCCTTCAAACAGCCGCTACAAGATTTTCATAATCGATGAAGTGCATATGCTTTCTAACAGCGCTTTCAATGCGCTGCTTAAGACTCTGGAAGAGCCTCCTCCCCATATAAAGTTTATCTTTGCTACCACAGAACCTCATAAAGTTCCCATAACTATCCTGTCAAGATGTCAGCGCTTTGACTTCAAGCGTATCTCCATGACGATGATATTCGCCCGTCTCCGCTTCATTCTCGATCAGGAGAAGGTCTCCATGAGTGATGCCGCGTTGACCATGATTGCCCGTAAGGGTGACGGCAGCATGAGAGACGCACTTTCAGCTCTTGATCAGGTGCTGGCCTCCTGCGGAGACAATGTTGCTGATGCGGATGTAACGGCTATTTTGGGGGTAGTTGACAGGGCAATGCTTTTATCTGCCATCAATTATGTATTTGACCGCGACACTGCGGCACTTGTCGGGATCGTCAAAAATGTTGATGATTCTGGCTGTAATATGCGGCACTTCTGTCATGAGTTGATCGATATTATAAGAACGCTGCTTCTCATAAAAACCGTACCTGCCGTTTCTGATCTGCTTGATATCTCCGCCAGAGAACTTGAGGAGGGGAGAGCGCTTGCAGCGAAAACCGATTTGCAGACCATTCAGCGCTGTATTGCGATTTTACTGAAAACTGATGCCGATATGGCACACTCGACATTTGGCCGGCTTCTGCTGGAGATGGCGATGATCAAGATGGCTACACTGTCGCCGACTCTGCCGGTAAATGAGCTCATGGAAAGGCTGAAAGCTCTCGAAACATCACCGCTCCGAACTGTTCTTGCGGCTGAGCCTACTCCACCGAAATATACCGCCGAGTCAAAGACTGCGCCAGTCACAACGACTCCACGGTTAACTGCTGCTCCGTCAAAAGAGGCTCAATCACAGGCGGTCTCTTCAGGGGTTCGTGACTGGCAGGGATTTGTTGCCTTCGTTAAATCTAAAAAACCGATGCTTGCCACAAAGCTGGAAAAGGGGAGCCCGATACAGGTTAGCGGCGATGCCCTACAGATAGGGTTCTCTCGGGGGACTCTGGAGCTCAGCCTGCTTCAGGAAGCTGATTATCGCCAACAGCTTGTTGAACTTTCCGCCAGTTACTACGGACAACCGGTGGACATCAAGATAATTCCGCTTGCCGCGGGTAATGCTGATACGCCCATGTCAATATCTGAAAAAAAAACTCTTGACCGGGCAGTGAAAGAGAAGGAAGTTAAAGATGCTGCGGATAGTCATCCTTTGGTGCAGGCAGCTCTGGAAGTTTTCGGTGGAGAAGTTGTAGCCTATAAAAGTTAATGAATTAGAACAGTGTTATGATATGGTAAAAATTCAGCACGACTAAAAGAAAGCGAGGAGACGCGTAATGTCAAAAGGATTGGCCGGCATCATGAAACAGGCGCAGATGATGCAGCAGAGAATGGCAAAGCTTCAGGAAGAGGCATCAAATCGTATCGCCACTGCTACGGCAGGCGGGGGGGTTATTACCGCAACAGTTTCCGGCAAAAATCAGCTGATTTCATTGGATATAAAGAAAGAAGTTGTTGATCCTGAAGATGTCGAGATGCTTCAGGATCTGGTAGTGGCTGCGGTGAACGAGGCGCTTGCAAAGGTTCAGGCCGAAATGGCTGAGGAGATGAGCAAGGTAACCGGTGGGATCAGTATCCCCGGGCTCTTCTGATCTGCAGCTGAGCACAGCATTTTATTTTTATTAAAATGGTCGGCTGAACATCTGTTTGGCCGGCTGTTTTTGCAAGCGGCACTCTCTTAAATTATTATTAAATTCCTTGTAGTTAGACTAAATTTAATAATAATAAAAAGTTATAGTTTAAATATAATTCAAAAATTGTTTTATGTTTACTGGAAAATATGCTACATAATTCGCACTCTTTGACAAGGCTTGTAGGTGAGCTGAAGAAGCTTCCGGGAATAGGAGAAAAAAGCGCCTGTAGGCTGGGGTTTCATCTTCTCCGTTCCAAGGCGAACATTATTGCCCTTGCTGACGCTCTGAAAGACGTCAGTGAAAGAGTGCGATTCTGTTCAACCTGTTTTTGTATTACAGAAGATGATCCTTGTGCTCTCTGTAGAAGTAACCGGGATGAGTCAATCATCTGCGTTGTGGAGCAGCCGCAGGATGTGCTGGCAATAGAGCGAAGTGGGGCATTCCGGGGCAGGTATCATGTGCTTCACGGAGTTCTTTCGCCATTGTCAGGAGTGACGCCAGCAGATCTTAAAGTCTCCGAACTGCTGGAGCGGCTTAAGGAAGAGCGGATCAAAGAAATTGTCATCGCCACCAACTTTTCAGTTGAGGGAGAAGCAACCGCCATCTATCTGACAGGACTTATAAGAAAACTCGGGCTCAAGGTCACCAGGCTTGCGCACGGCATACCTATCGGGAGCGATCTGGAGTACATAGATGCTGCAACAATGCAGCGTGCCCTTCATGGCCGCAGCGAAATATAGAAGTATAATTCTGGTAGCATAAATGAAAGAGGAGGCTGTATGAGCAAGAAAATGGTAACAATCGACGGCAACACCGCCGCCGCCCACGTAGCGCACGCTACGAATGAGGTTATCGCCATCTACCCTATTACCCCTTCATCCGTTATGGGCGAGATTTCTGATGCCAAGAGTGCCGCAGGCGAAAAGAATATCTGGGGAACAATCCCGCTTGTATCCGAACTGCAGTCCGAAGGAGGCGCTTCCGGTACTGTCCACGGTGCCCTGCAATCAGGTGCCCTGACCACAACCTTTACTGCCAGCCAGGGTCTGTTGCTGATGATCCCCAACATGTACAAAATCGCCGGCGAGCTGACTTCTACGGTATTTCATGTTTCCGCCCGGGCAATCTCGGCTGCCGCTTTGAATATCTTCGGTGATCATTCCGATGTCATGTCCTGCCGTTCGACCGGTTGGGCGATGTTCTGCTCCAACAATGTTCAGGAAGTCATGGACTTTGCCCTGATCGCCCAGTCGGCAACCCTGCGTTCGCGAGTCCCCTTTCTGCACTTCTTCGACGGTTTCCGTACCTCGCACGAAGTTCAGAAAGTAGAAGAACTTACCTTCGACGATATGCGCGCCATGATCAGCGACGACCTGGTCAATGCGCACCGCTTGCGCGGCCTCTCTCCGGATCGTCCCGTTATGCGCGGCACCGCCCAGAACCCTGACGTCTACTTCCAGGGGCGCGAAACCGTCAACCAGTTTTATGCGCCCTGTATCAAAATCGTCCAGGAAGAGATGGACAAATTCGGCAAGCTCACCGGCCGCAAATACAAACTGGTCGATTATGTCGGGGCCAAAGATGCCGAGCGGGTCGTTGTCGTCATGGGCTCCGCCGCCGACACCGTTCAGGAAACCGTTAACAGCCTCGTCAAAAAGGGAGAAAAGGTCGGCGTCGTCAAGGTCCACCTCTATCGTCCCTTCCCGCTGGACGCCTTCATCAAGGCGCTGCCCAAAACCGTCAAGAAGCATCGCCGTTCTCGACCGCACCAAAGAGCCCGGTTCCCTGGGCGAGCCGCTCTACCTTGATGTGCGCACCGCCATCGGCGAAGCGATGGTCGGACGGCAAATTCAGCTTCAAGGGCTATCCGGTAATCGTCGGCGGCCGTTACGGCCTCGGCTCCAAGGAATTCACTCCGGCCATGGCCAAATCCGTTCTGGACAACCTCAAAAAAGCCAAGCCGAAAAACCACTTCGTCGTCGGCATCAAAGAAGACGTCACCAATTGCAGCCTCGACTACAATCCGGACTTCCGCAACGCCATGGACGGCACCTACGAGGCCATGTTCTTCGGCCTCGGTTCCGACGGCACCGTCGGCGCCAACAAGAACACCATCAAGATCATCGGCGAAGACCACCAAGAACTTCGCCCAGGCCTACTTCGTCTATGACTCCAAAAAAGCCGGCACCATCACCATCTCGCACCTGCGCTTCGGCAAAAAGGCCATCAACGCCCCCTACCTGATCGACCACGCCGACTTCATCGCCTGCCACAACTTCTCCTTCCTGGAGAAGTACGACATGGTCTCCAAGGCCAAGCCGGGCGGCACCTTCCTGCTCTGCTCCCCCTTCGAGCAGAATGAGGTCTGGGACAAGATGCCCAGGGAAGTGCAGCAGCAGATCATCGACAAGAAGCTGAAGTTCTACGTGATCAACGCCATCAAGCTGGGTGAAGAGCTTGGCCTGGGCGCCCGCATCAACGTCATCATGCAGACCGCCTTCTTCAAGATCTCCAACATCATCCCGCTGGCCACTGCCTTGAAAGAGATCAAGGATGCCATCAAGAAGAGCTACGGCAAATCGGGCGACAAAGTTGTTGCCATGAACAACGCCGCCGTTGACGAAGCGCTCAAGAACATCTACGAAGTCAAGGTGCCGGCCAAGGCCACCAGCAAGCTCAAAATGCCGCCGGCTGTCGCCAAGACCGCCCCTAAATTCGTCCAGGAAGTCACCGGCCGGATCATTGCCGGCTTCGGCGACGACCTGCCGGTATCCGCTTATGCCGGCCGACGGCACCTTCCCGACGGCAACTTCGCAGTACGAGAAGCGCAACATCGCCGTCGACATTCCGGTCTGGGATGAAGAGCTCTGCATCCAGTGCGGTATCTGCTCCTTTGTCTGCCCGCACGCCACCATCCGGATGAAGGCCTATGACGCCAAACTGCTGAAAGGTGCACCAAAAACCTTCAAGTCAACCGAATGCAAACTGCCTGAGTTCAAAGGGATGAAATACACCCTCCAGGTTGCCCCTGAAGATTGCACCGGTTGCGGTGCCTGCGTCCACAACTGTCCGGCGAAGAGCAAGGAAGATCCGAACCACAAGGCGATCAACATGCAGTTCCAGCCGCCGCTGCGGGCTGATGAAGCTGCTAACTTTGAATTCTTCCTGTCTCTGCCCGATATGGATGCGACCAAGCTCAAGCTTGATACTCTGCGCGGCAGCCAGCTGGTGCGGCCGACTTTCGAATTTTCCGGCGCCTGTGCCGGCTGCGGCGAGACCCCCTATCTGAAACTGCTGTCCCAGCTGTTCGGCGACCGCGCCATGATCGCCAATGCCACCGGCTGTACCTCCATCTACGGCGGCAACCTGCCGACCACCCCGTGGGCAAAACGTGCCGACGGCCGCGGACCGGCCTGGTCCAACTCGCTCTTCGAGGACAACGCCGAGTTCGGTTTCGGCATGCGTCTGGCCGTAGACAAGTTCACCGAATCGGCCCGTGAACTGGTAGCAGAGCTTGCCAGCTGCAGCTGCAAATCCTGCAAACCGGTTCTGCCGTTGATGAAGGAGATCCTCAGCGCTGACCAGTCTGACCAGACCGGCATCGAGAAGCAGCGTGAACGGGTGGCAACACTGAAGAAAGCTCTCAAGGGGTGCAAGGAAAGAGCCGCCGTCCAACTGCTGCCGCTGGCCGATTACCTGGTCAAGAAATCGGTCTGGTGCGTCGGTGGCGACGGCTGGGCTTACGACATCGGCTACGGCGGTCTTGACCATGTCATCGCCTCCGGCAAGAACGTCAACCTGCTGGTCCTCGACACCGAAGTCTACTCCAACACCGGCGGCCAGGCATCCAAAGCCACACCGACCGGCGCTGTTGCCCAGTTCGCTGCCGGCGGCAAGGCAATGGCCAAGAAGGACCTGGGGATGATGGCCATGGCCTACGGCAACGTCTATGTGGCCAACGTGTCCCTGGCCAATCCGGGCCAGGTGGTCAAGGCATTCATCGAAGCCGAGGCTTATGACGGACCGTCGCTCATCATTGCCTACTCGCACTGTATCGCCCACGGCATCAACATGACCAAGGGTGTGGACGAGAACAAGAAGGCTGTCTCCTGCGGCTACTGGCCGCTGTACCGCTACAATCCGGCTTTGGCAGCTGAAGGGAAGAACCCGCTGCAGCTGGACAGCAAGTCCCCGACCACTTCATTCGAGGATTACGCCTATGGTGAGAACCGCTACAAGGTGCTCCAGAAGAGCAACCCCGAAGCTGCTGCAGTTCTGATGAAGAAGGCCACTGCCTGGACTGCAAGCCGCTTCGAGTACTATCAGAAGTTAGCTGCTCTCAGTTTTGAGGATCAGGCCAAAAAGTAACTGTTGCAGAGAGAATTTCTAAAAAAGCCTCCGGCTGAAACCGGAGGCTGTCATCCAAGTTGTTGAGAGAATTTGCGATCCCCTTATAAGTCCTACAGTTAAAGCCCGCTTTTGCGGGCTTTAACTTTTTGAAGTATTTCCCCCCAAAGCATACTGGTATTATCAACTCGCGACATGTGAATTGACGTATCTTGCATCATCAGGCAACAGCTGATACTCTTCCCAAAGGGCAAAATGAATTGGTAATGAAACTAATGAAAATTCATAAAAAACTCATCGAGCATCTGCTTATCTGACCTTTTGAGTCCGCTCACGAACAGCAGCTCTGCTGCTCAGCCCCAATACCGATACATAAAGGAAGGTGCATAATGGCCTCACCACTGCTTATTGCCCGCAAAGATCAAAGCGATTTATTCATTCTGCCAGCCATGGCTAACCGCCACGGATTGATCACCGGCGCTACCGGAACCGGCAAAACTGTTACTTTACAGACAATAGTCGAACAGTTTTCTGCCATTGGGGTTCCCTGCTTCCTGTCCGATGTGAAAGGCGACCTGACCGGCATTTCTCAACCAGGCGGCGGCAACTCAAAGGTTGCGGAACGGCTCAAAATGCTCGGAATAGACGATCATCACTTTCAGGGATATCCGGTGACGCTTTGGGATCCGTTCGGAGTGACTGGACATCCGGTCCGTGCCACTATTTCCGACATGGGTCCTTTGTTGCTTGCGCGAATGCTGGAGTTGAACGAAACGCAGAGCGGTGTACTCAATCTGGTGTTCAAGGTGGCTGATGACAACGGTCTGCTGCTCCTCGACCTGAAAGACCTGCGGACCATGCTGCAATTTGTAGGCGACAATGCCAAAACATTTACCACTGAATATGGCAATATTTCCGCCGCTAGTGTCGGCGCAATACAGCGCGGATTGCTCGCTCTGGAAAGCCAGGGGGGGGACAAGATTTTCGGTGAGCCGATGCTGAACATCGACGATCTGATGCAGACCGACAAGGGGTTCGGTATTATCAACATCCTTTCCGCCGACAAACTAATGGGCTCTCCCAGAATATATTCCACACTGCTCCTCTGGCTCCTCTCGGAGCTGTTCGAGAATCTGCCGGAAGCAGGTGATCTGGACAAGCCGAAGCTGGTCTTTTTCTTCGACGAAGCCCATCTGCTTTTCACCGATGCACCTAACGCACTGTTGGAAAAGATTGAACAGACGGTGCGTTTGATCCGCTCCAAAGGGGTCGGAGTCTTTTTCATAACCCAGAATCCAGTGGACGTTCCTGACAAGGTACTGTCTCAGCTTGGCAACCGGATCCAGCATGCCCTGCGCGCTTTTTCCCCGCGCGACCAGAAGGCGGTCAAGGCTGCCGCCGAGACCATGCGCGACAACGTTGCGCTGGATGAGGAAAAGGCCATAACCGAGTTAGGTGTGGGCGAAGCTCTGGTCTCCTGTCTGGACGAGCACGGCCAGCCAGGCGTTGTCGAGCGTGCTTATATCATGCCGCCTCATGGCAGGATCGGCCCGATCAGTGACGAACAGCGGCGGCAATTAATTGAGTCTTCTCTGGTTACGGGCGTGTATGAGAAAACTGTTGACCGGGAGTCTGCCTACGAGCTGCTGAAAGCTCGCGCAGAGCAGGCCACTATCCAGTCTAACGAGGCTGCGCAGGAGAAGGCAGCCGCAGATTCTCCGGCAGCGGGCGGAGTTTTTGGAGGGGTGCTTGGCGACATGTTTGGGGGTGCAATCGGAACAGGTGGAAGACGGCGCGAAGGGGTTGTGGAGGCGCTCGCCAAAAGTGCGGCGCGTTCGGTGGGGAGCCAGGTTGGCCGGGCGATTATTCGCGGTGTGCTTGGATCCATCCTCGGCGGAAACCGCCGGTAAGTGGTCACTGACTTACTTGATGCCACGAATCATGGTGTATCGGGATCATATTAAATCAGCATGATTTGTCTTGTTTGGGGCGATGTCATTAACCTGATGTTATGGCCGCTTGCCGGGACTCTCTGAGCGGGAGTCCAGCAGCGGCAGGATGAACTTTTCAAAAGTGGCTTTCTGCTTGGCAGTCAGCAGATCAAAGTCCCCTTCGTTATCGAGGAGAAAAGTGCCGACCCCGATGACGGTCTTGGCCAGGTAGCCGGTCCCTTTGACGCTGCGTTCTATCTCTGCAGTTCGTCTGCTTAGCAGGAATCGTAGAGAGTTTAAGGATATTTTCATAGGGTATTCTCCAGTAAATCGATAGTATTCATGCTGACCGTCAGTTTTTCCAGCCTTTACTGCGAGTTTCGCTCTGATCCGCTTCAACCTCTGCCAACAGTTCAAGGTAGGTAGTGTAACGTTCTGCTGAAATCTGCCCAAGTTTCACCAGTTTGATGACAGCACAACCCGGTTCGCTGCGGTGCCGACAGTTGCGAAAGCGGCAGCTCATCCCGCCGTGTTCTTCAAAACCGGGAAAGTGGCTGGAGAGCTCTTCTGCCAGAATGTCCACCAGGCCAAAATCCCTGAAACCCGGGGTGTCTACCAGTTCGCCGCCTTCGGGCAGAAGATGCAGCGTAGAGACGGTGGTGGTGTGCCGTCCCATTCCACTATGAACGTTAATATCTCCCACCTTGAGATCTATTGTCGGGCAGATGGCGTTCAGCAATGAGCTTTTACCAACTCCGCTGGTGCCGACAAAGACCACTCGGTGTCCTTCTTTCAGAAACGCCTGCAAAGGCGCCAGGCCGGTCCGGCTTTTGGCGCTGATTGCAAAAACAGGTACCGAGCCGGCATATACCCTGTTCAGGTCGGCAAGCAGTGGAGTAGTCTCCTCAAGATCACACTTGTTGACCACAATGAACGGTTGCAAATTCGCTACCCTGGCCGCAACAATTGCCCGGTCGATAAACCCGGCCAGCGAATTGAGTGCCACGACGATCCCGAGAACATCGAGATTTGCTGCCAGCAGGTGAACGCCGCCCCTGGCATCGCGCCGCTGCAGCTCTGTCCGGCGGGGCAAACGTTGCAACAGCTCACCCGTGACCTCCACATCATCGCCGACGACGTGTCCGGAGTTCCGCTTGACCCGCACCATGCGGCGTTTACCGGCTGTAAAGACGACTTCGACTTCGACACCGTGGTGGGCCGTTATCAACCCACGGCATACCTGATCGGTGCCGGCTGAGTTTTGTCTGGTGGTCTGGCCGTTGCTGTGCCGTTCTCTTTTCAATTAAACTTCACCATGTCAGTTCCTGATTTGCAGTGCCTTGATTTTGCTGAATGGAAACCTGTCAACCATGCCATTCGCCGGATTCCCACCGCTCAACGGCTATCCTGGCGCGAAAGCCGAGCAGTCCTGACTCCTTTGCTACCCGGCAGAGTGTCGCCAAACAATGTTCGCTGTCAAGACGAATCGTATAAACCGCTGCCATACCAGCTATGACCGGATCACAACTATCGACCAGTTCCCGCAGTTTCCCAAGCCCCTGTTCTCCTGAGTTTACTAACGTTTCATGCAGCCCGGCAAGTATTCTTGCCTGGGCCTCAGCCCGCTCTTCATCAAGGGCCTCCATCGCAGCGTGATGTGCCTGAGCCGCAAGTGCGAAGCGGAGCAGCAGTTTCTGTAGCCGGGCTTCAGTCAGAGAGTTTTCAGTACGGAGAGAGTCTGTCATTGGTCAGCCTTCTGTCCGGAGCCTTTCCTGTGCGCTCCTGACCTTAAATTTGCTCTCTCGCTATTTTGTAAAGAAAAGCGCCCGGCCGACGCCGGCAAGAGAGAGCACGGCGCAGAGCCAGCCGATCCAGTCTCCCAAAAGCGCATAGACTGTGCGGCCCTGCAGCATCGGGACAAGGTCAACCAGCGTCTCCTTCGTCCAGATGCCGCTGTGAGTGCCAATGCGCCCGACCGGGTCCACGAAGGCGGAAATTCCGGTATTAGTGGAGCGCACCAGCGAGCGGCGCTGCTCAATCGAGCGGAAACTGGCCAGAGCAAGATGCTCTATCGGTTCGGTCGATTTGCCGTACCAGGAGTCGTTGGTCAGATTGATCATGACATCAGGAGCGCGCAGGCCGTTGTCAACCCGCATCAGGGAGCGAATCTGCTCTGGGAAAATATCTTCGTAGCAGATGTTCACCGACAGCAGGTGCTTTCCGAGCGAGAGTGGCTCACGGCTCTGTCCGGGCTGGAATCTGTCGGTAAATGGCATCAGCGAATAGAGCGCTGGAAAAGTCTCCCCAAAAGGGATGAACTCACCGAAAGGAACCAGAACCATCTTGTCGTAGCTGCCGAGAATCTTTCCGCTGCCATCTGCGAGCAGGGCGGAGACATGGGTGCGGGCAGCACCGTTCTCTCCGAGTTTCAGAACTGCGCCAAAGAGGGTGGGAATGCGCGTATTGCCGAGCGTATCAGGGCTCAGACTCCCTTCACGGGAGGTCATCCTGACGCGAACTATGCCTTCGGGCCAGACGATCAGGTCAAGGGGTTGGCTGGCGGCAACTGTCCGGGACATCTCCTGGTGCTCGCGAAGCAGGCTGTTCGGATCCTGGCGATTGTCGCCAGCGCCGCGGTTAGTCTGAATCAGCCCGATGGTCAGCTTTTCGGCAGCTTCGGTCTGACGGTCCACGGCACGGATGCGAACCTGACCGTAAACAATTACCGTTGCCATAACCACTGTAAGGATAAGCAGTTGGCGGACGGCGATCTGTCTGGTCTCGAACCACTCTTCTAACGCCCCATAGAGAGTGGAGTTAATATAAACCACAATGAAGGTGACCCCCAGAATGCCGGTCAGATCGGCGACCTGGGTCACGAGGGAAAGTTTGTACTGGCTGGCTCCCAGGTAGTAGGGGAATATTTCCGGCCAGAACTTCTCCAACGCCGTCCAGACCACCGGGGAAACCCATGCTATGTGCCAGCCTGTCTTGCTGGTAATCAACCGCGTGCCCCAGGCCCAGGCAGCGACCAGGACGCCATTGGCCGCAGCCAGCAAGAGAAGACCGCCTAAAGCGAGCGGCCAGGCCATCCCGGCAAACCTTTGGAACATCTCCATGGCCCAGTAGAAACCGCCTATGTTCATGACGATGCCGGCGAGCCAGCCGATACAAAAAGGCCCGGCCGGGGCGTTGACCCCGGATTGCCCAGAGAACCGGTATTAGACAGATCCATTCGAGGTAGAACTGGTCAAAGCCGGCATAGCCCAGAAATATCAGGATTCCGCCTGTTATGGCGGCAATCCAGGGGAGCGATTTTTTCATGGGCTGGCTGGCTGGCACTGTCTGTCCTTGGTTTCGCTGCAGTGTGGATTTCTAATGTGCGGGTAACTCTGTCAAGCTGCTTTCGGCTTGTTGAGGAACGCTTCCGCCATAGTCTTATAGAGAGGTTTGGGGCATATTTTTTTTGAAACCGCGGAAGCGATGAATGACGCAGCCATGAGCGGCAGGATGAGGGTGTGATTGTCGGTCATCTCCATAACGATGACGAAAGCCGTTATTGGCGCCTGAACAACCCCCGAGAAATATGCCACCATGGTAAGCATGACAACACCGCCGGTAGTCGCATAGGGAATCAGACCGGCAAGGTTATGTCCAAAACCAGCGCCGATGGCCAACGACGGGGCAAATATACCGCCGGGAATACCGCTTAGATAGGAAACCAACGTCGCCAGAAATTTGAGGATGCCGTAGCCATGTGAAGCCTCACCGGTATTCTCGATGATTCCTCTGGCTTCCTGATAGCCGGTACCGTAAGTGAGGTTGCCCGAGGCGAGGCCGATCCCTGCCAGTAGAAGACCGCAGAGCCCGGCAAACAGCAACGGTCTGGTCCGCATCAGTTTTCCGACCATGCCCGGTAAGCCATTGGTGGAGACGTACAGCAGCGTACGGCTGAATGCCCCCCCCAACAATCCGCCGATGCAGCCGCAGACAGCAACCGATAGCCAGCTGGCATTCAGCGGAATGGACATGGAGCTGTGGCCGAAATAGGTATAGTTGCCGAGAAAATAGAGGGAAACCACACCGGAGATGACCACGGCGGTGATCATGGTGCCGCTGGTCCGCTCTTCGAAAGACCTGCTCATCTCTTCAATGGCGAAGACAATTCCAGCCAGAGGGGTATTAAAAGCTGCTGCCACGCCGGAGGCCCCGCCGGCAAGAATTAGCCCCTGTTCCAATTCAATCCTCGAAAAACGTGCAAAACGGGACAGCGAAAACATTATGGAAGCGCCAACCTGGACGGTCGGGCCCTCTCTGCCTACCGAGGCTCCAGCCAGCAACGACAAGAGGGTCAGAAATACTTTTCCAATGGCGATGCGTACTGAAAGCATCTTGCTTCGCTCTTCATGGGATTCGAGAGAGATGGCGGCAATGCTTTGCGGGATGCCGCTTCCCGCTGCGCCCGGGACGAATCTCCGGGTCAGATAGACGACCGTTGCCATTCCCAGGGGGGTAATGGCCAGCGGGAGGTAGGGTGAAACTCTCAGTAACGTGTGAAAGTAAAGGTTGGCATATTCGCTGCCTAGAGAAAAGAGAGAGGCAACACACCCCACCATTACGGCCCCGCTCCAGAAAACGAATCGCCGTTGCCAGAGATGCGGCGAAATTTTGAGCGTTCTAGCCAGTTTTACCCTTCGCTTCATATTTCTTTATTGCCTTTCTATCATCGCTGTTTATTGCTATTTACGCACCGATTAGTCACTTTATTCAACTGGTAACTATAGTGACCTTAAAGTGTTAAAGCAAACTATTCCTGAGAATTCATTCCCGGAACTGGAGTTGATAAAGCCGGTAGTATACTCCCATGGCTGCCATCAATTCATCGTGGCTCCCTTCTTCAACCTTTTCGCCCCTATGGATAACAACGATCCGATCGGCATCGCGGATTGTCGAAAGCCGGTGAGCCACTACCAGGGTTGTTCTTCCAGCCATCAGCCTGCACAGCCCTTCCTGAATAAGGCTCTCCGCCTCAGAATCAACACTGGCGGTGGCTTCATCGAGAACCAGTATCTCAGGGTCAAAAGCAACTGCCCGGGCAAAAGAGATCAGCTGCCGCTCTCCTGCTGAAAAGTTGTTGCCCCTTTCACGAACAGTTTCGTCAAAGCCACCAGGCAGCTTTTCAATGAAGCGATCCGCACCGACAATCCTGGCTGCCAGTTGAACACGACTCCGCGCCCTGGCATCACCGAGACAGATATTTTCGGCAATACTCCCTGAAAAGAGGTAGGGATCCTGAAGAACAATGCCGATCCTCTGGCGCAAGCTCTGTAGAGGGATCTGGCGCAGATCGCTGCCATCGAGTTCTATGCTGCCCCGATTGACATCATAAAGACGCGACAGCAGGCGGGTTACAGTTGTTTTGCCGCCACCTGTCTCGCCGACAAGAGCGACTTTCTCCCCCCGTTGCAGGTCGAGGTGGAATTTTTTCAGAACAAAGTCCTCTCCCTTGTAGGCGAACCATACGTCATGGAAACGGATAAAAGCAGACTCAACTTCATCAGGTCTCCGCCTGCTCTCTCCATCATGACGAGAGGCGCCGGTAGCCGTTTCCGGCAGTATCTCCTGACAGTCAAGCAGGTTGAAAAGCCTTTCCAGCGCTGCCATTGCCCCCTGCATGACAGAATATTTCGCGGAGAGATCACGGATCGGCGCAAAGAACTTCTCTATATACTGAATAAAGGCAACCAGCGCGCCGAAGGTAAGAACTCCACTCAGAATCTCGCCGGAGCCATACCAGACAAGCAGTCCGACAGCAACTGATGAAAGCGCCTCCACAGAAGCATAGAGAGAGGCGTCCCAGGTAATGACCGGCATGTTGGCGTCACGGTACGCGGCGTTCAACCTGGAAAACTCCTCATGTTCGAGCTTCTGTCGATTGAAAAGCTGGATAAGGGCAATCCCGCTGATGCTTTCGCTCAGGAAAATATTCAGATCTGCCAGTCGCGACCTTACCTGGCGGAAGGCGTTGCGCATTTTTCGCCTGAAGCGGAAAGCAGTCCAGAAAAGTAGCGGCAGAACGGCAAAGGTGACTAAAGAGAGGTGAAGATTCATCCAGAGCATGACCCCGACGATCCCGGCAAGGAGCATGACATCGCCGACAACGGTAATGATTCCGGCCGCGAACATCTCCCCCAGAACCTCGACATCGCTGGTAAGGCGTGTTACCAGACTACCGGTGGGCGTCCGGTCAAAAAATGAGGTAGAAAGGCGTTGGACGTGAGAGAAGAGCTCAATACGCATATCCTGCATGACCCGCTGGCCCAGGAACTGGAGAAGCCAGACTTCAAAGAAAGAAAGGATCGATTCGGCAAGGATAAGCAGAAGAAAATAGAGCGCTATTGCCGGGAGGCCGGAAAGATCACCCTTGACGATATGGTTGTCTATGGCGAGCTTTATCAGCCAGGGTTGAGCCAGCTTTGCGGCGGTTGTCAACGGCAGAATGCAGAGAACAGCAACGACAATCCAGATGTAAGGGCGCAAATAGGCGACAAACCGCAATAGCAGCTTGCGGTCATAGGCTTTGCCGACTATTTCATCTGCATATATCCCGTGCGAGTGCATTATTTCCCCGGTTAAAACATTTATGCTATCGAATAGGGCGCAGGAACACTAACACAACTTTAGTGATTATTCTCTTGATATTAGCGGCTCTGCACACATTGGGTGGTCGTGGTCGTTTGCAGTCAAACACTTTTTTGCCCACCATTCGCACCTTTACACCTTATATCAAATAACCTTTATAGGGTCATTTGCTTACGTCAATTTTGCCAAACTTCTCTGCCAATAAAATTATATTTGACATTTATCCAAAATGAATTATTTTACCATTACTAAATACAATTATGTTATAACTACTGCGATGACAGTTTTATCTACTTGCTGACAATGCCAGGTCTATTGTCAGCAAGTAACGATTGGATGGAGATAAGCATGTCGGAATACAACATCGGCGCCAAGATAAAGGCGCTACGCAGTGCCCGAAAACTGACTCTGCAGGATGTTGCCAATGAAACCGGGTTTTCAACCGCGCTTATTTCTCAGGTCGAAAACAATAAAATTTCCCCGCCCATAGCGACGCTTTCAAAAATTGCCACTTTTTTTGATGTCAGGATCGGCCATTTTTTTTCAGAATCGGAAGAAGATCTTCCCTTTGAGGTACTCAGAAGTAGCCAGAGAACCGTGATCCCCAAGGTAGTTTCCCGGGATGGCAGTGTGCATGGATATTTCTATGAATCCTTGTCTGTTCTCAAACAGAATAAAAAGATGGATCCGTTTCTCCTCACCCTCAACGAAAAGGTTACAAACACTGACACTTACGGCCATAACGGCGAAGAGTTCCTCTTTGTGTTGCAAGGCACAGCTGAACTACTGCTCGATGGGCAGCGCATCCTTTTGAATGAAGGAGACAGTGTATATTTTGATGCAAACCTGAAACACCGCCTTCTTGCAAAAGGCAACGACGAAATCAAGGTTTTAGCGGTAGTAATGAGGTAAATAAACTGGTTCTAAACGTTTTTAAGCAGCGCTGCAGAAATAAACAACCCCAGGAGACCCCATGAACATCCATGAATACCAGGCAAAAGCGATATTGCGAGACTTCGGCGTCCCGGTTCCCGACGGGCACGTCTGCTACAACAGCGCCGGCGCCCGGGAGTGGGCCAAACGGCTCGGCGAAGGACCCTGGGTAGTCAAAGCCCAGATCCACGCCGGCGGCCGCGGCAAAGGCGGCGGCGTCAAGCTCGCCCGCACCTCCGAAGAAGTCCGCCTCATCACCCGGGAAATGCTCGGCATGACCCTGCGGACCCACCAGACCGGCCCCGAAGGGAAACTCGTCACCCGCGTCCTCGTCGAGAACGGCTGCAACATCGCTCGTGAACTCTACGTCAGCCTCGTCGTCGACCGCGGCAGCTCCAAAGTCACCATCATGGCCTCCACCGAAGGGGGCATGGACATCGAAGAAGTCGCCGCCAAAACCCCCGAAAAGATCTTCACCGAAACCGTCGACCCCTTAGTCGGCCTCACCCCCTTCCAGTGCCGCAAGATCGCCTTCAGTCTCGGCCTCGGCGGCAAACTCGTCGGCAAAACCGTCGCCGTCCTCCAAGGGCTCTACAAAACCTTCATCGCCTGCGACTGCTCCATGCTCGAAATCAACCCCCTCGTCATCACCGGCGAAGAAAACCTCATCTGCCTCGACGCAAAGTTTGGCTTTGACGACAACGCCGTCTTCCGTCACCCCAGACTCAGCGACATGCGTGACTACGACGAAGAAGACCCCAACGAAATCGAAGCCTCCCAGCACGACCTCTCCTACATCTCCCTGAATGGCAACATCGGCTGCCTCGTCAACGGCGCCGGCCTCGCCATGGCCACCATGGACATCATCAAACACTACGGCGGCGACCCCGCCAACTTCCTCGACGTCGGGGGCGGAGCAACAATAGAAAGAGTCACCGAAGCCTTCAAACTCATCCTCAGTGACAAAAACGTCAAAGGGATCCTCGTCAACATCTTCGGCGGCATCATGAAATGCGACATCATCGCCACCGGCGTAGTCGAAGCCGCCAAACAGGTCTCCCTCCAGGTACCCCTCGTCGTCAGGCTCGAAGGGACCAACGTAGCAAGGGGAAAAGAAATACTTGCCGAAAGCGGCCTCAACATCGTCGCCGCCGACGGCATGGCCGACGCCGCCCAGAAAATCGTCAAAGCCGTCAAAGGGGGCAAGAAATGAGCATCCTCATCAACAAAAACACCAGAGTAATCACCCAGGGGATAACCGGCGCCACCGGCCTCTTTCATGCCCAAGGCGCCAGAGACTACGGCACCCTCATGGTCGGCGGCGTCACCCCCGGCAAAGGCGGCACAGAAATAGACGGCTTCCCCGTCTTTGACACCGTCACCGACGCCGTCCGGCAGACCGGCGCCACCGCCAGCGTCATCTACGTACCGCCCCCCTTCGCCGCCGACTCCATCATGGAAGCCGTCGACGCCGGCCTTGACCTCGTCTGCTGCATCACCGAAGGGATCCCCGTCCTCGACATGGTCAAAGTCAAACAGTACATGAAAGGCAAGAAAACCAGACTCGTCGGTCCCAACTGCCCCGGCGTCATCACCCCCGGCGAATGCAAGATCGGCATCATGCCCGGCTACATCCACAAACCCGGCAAAGTCGGCGTCGTCTCCCGAAGCGGCACCCTAACCTACGAAGCCGTCTGGCAGCTCACCTGCCTCGGCCTTGGCCAGTCCACCTGCGTCGGCATCGGCGGCGACCCCGTCAACGGCACCAACCACCTCGACGTCCTCAGACTCTTCGAAGCCGATCCCGACACCGAAGCAGTCATCATGATCGGCGAGATAGGCGGCACCTCCGAAGAAGAAGGGGCCAGATTCGTCAAAGAGCATATGACCAAACCGGTAGCCGCCTACATCGCCGGACTCACCGCCCCCCCCGGCAAGAGAATGGGTCATGCCGGCGCCATCATCTCCGGCGGCAAGGGGACAGCCACGGAAAAGGTGGCGATACTCAGAGAGTGCGGCATCAGCGTGGCAGCCTCCCCGGCGGAGATGGCCCAGGCGTTGTTGAAGGTGTATAAACCTTGATGTGCAGGGGCGCTGCTTGCCGCGCCCTCAGTATGACGTGACCAGATTGGGCGGAGCAAGCACCGCCCCTACAAAAATAATAAAACAGGAGAGCCAGAATATGAACAAGAAATTGAACGCCCTTGAATATCATTCAATGGGGCGCAAAGGGAAGATTGAGGTGATTTCCACCAAGCCATGCCAGACTGCGGCCGATTTGTCCCTGGCCTACTCGCCGGGTGTGGCTGAACCATGCCTGGCTATTCAGCAGAATCCGGAAGATGCCTACAAGTACACTGCCAAGGGGAATCTGGTGGCGGTAGTTTCTAACGGCACTGCCGTTCTCGGACTCGGTAACCTCGGAGCTTTGGCCGGTAAGCCGGTCATGGAAGGAAAGGGGATTCTTTTCAAGCGTTTTGCCGACATCGATGTCTTTGATATCGAACTGGACACGGAAGATCCTGATGAGATTATCAAGGCCTGCCAGCTGCTGGAGCCGACTTTCGGCGGTATTAACCTTGAGGACATCAAGGCGCCGGAATGTTTCTACATCGAGGAGACTCTCAAGAAGACCATGAAGATTCCGGTCTTTCATGATGATCAGCACGGTACCGCCATTATCTCTTCGGCAGCACTGATCAACGCTCTGAAGCTGGTAGGCAAGAAGATCGAAGACATCCGCATCGTCGTCAACGGCGCCGGCGCTTCGGCCAACTCCTGCGCCAAGCTGGCCATTGCTCTTGGAGTGCAGCCGAACAACATGATCATGTGCGACACCAAGGGGGTCATTTACAAAGGGACGAGTCGAGGGGATGAACCCCTACAAGGAGCTCTTTGCTGCCGACACACATTTCCGCACTCTGGAGGAGGCTGCTGACGGGTGCCGACGTCCTCTTCGGGCTCTCGGCCAAAGGGGCCTTCACTAAAGAGATGGTTGCCAGCATGGCCCCGAATCCGGTCATCTTTGCCATGGCAAACCCTGATCCGGAAATCACCCCGGAAGATGCTCATGCGGTGCGTGACGATGTCATGATCGCCACCGGTCGCTCCGACTACCCCAATCAGGTCAACAACGTGCTCGGCTTCCCCTTTATTTTCCGGGGAGCCCTGGATTGCCGCGCCAGCTGCATCAACGAAGAGATGAAACTGGCTGCTGTCCACGCCCTGGCGAATCTCGCCCGGGAAGAGGTGCCTGACTCGGTCTGTAAGGCCTATGGCAATGTCAAGTTTGCTTTCGGGCGCGACTATATTATTCCCAAACCGTTCGATCCGCGGGTCCTTCTCCATGTTGCTCCGGCTATTGCCAAGGCAGCCATGGAGACCGGCGTCGCCCGCCAGCCGATCGAAGACATGGCCAGATACATCGAGCATCTGGAAGCGACCCAGGGAAAATCCAAAGAGGTCATGCGTCAGATCATCAATATGGCCAAGAGCGAGCCCAAGAGGATCGTTTTCCCTGAAGGCGATAACGAAAAGATTCTCCGCGCCGCCCAGACCCTTATCGAAGAAGAGATCGCTATCCCCATCCTTATTGGCAACGAAGCGAAGATCAGGGCTGTTATTGCCGATCTCGGCTTGGACTTGAACGGGATCAGCATCGTTGATCCGGCAACCGACGAGAAGTCCGAAGAGTACGCCCAGGAACTGTGCCGTCTGCGGCAGCGCAAAGGGCTCACTCTCTCTGAAGCGCGGCGGCTCATCACCCGCAAATCCCGTATCCACTTCGGCTGCATGATGGTGCGTCAGGGTGATGCGGATACTCTGCTTGCGGGTATTGACACTCACTATCCCGAGACCATTCGCCCGGCCCTCGAAGTAATCGGCAAGAAGGATGGACTCTCCAGCGTCCACGGCCTTTACATGATGGTTTTCAAGAAAGGGATCTACTTCCTTGCCGATACCACCGTCTGTATAGATCCGACCGCCGAAGAGCTGGCCGAGACCGCGATCCTGGCGGCGGAAAAAGCGAAGATGCTGGAAATTGAGCCTTCAGTTGCCATGCTCTCTTTCTCAAACTTCGGTTCTGTCAATCATCCTCTCACCCGGAAAGTGAAAAAGGCCACAGAGATTGTCAAGCAGCGTGCTCCGGAGCTGACCGGTGGACGGCGAGATGCAGTCCGACACAGCGGTTGTTTCGGAAATTCTGCAGAATAGTTTCCCCTTTGCCAATCTGAAAGAAGCGGCCAACATCCTGATCTTTCCGGATCTTAACTCAGGCAACATCTGCTATAAACTGCTCCATCATCTCGGCGAGGCCGAAGCCATCGGTCCGATCCTCATGGGTATGAACAAACCGGTGCATGTACTTCAGCGAGGCGATGACGTGTCCGACATTGTCAACATGGCTGCCATTGCCGTGGTCGATGCCCAGAATACTTAAAGGCAGGGTTAAGGCTGGAGGGTACAATTACTCTTCAGCCTTTAGTCTTGGCATCAATTAAACGCAGCTGAGTCTGTTCCCGGTTTTTTATCCGTCACGATCATGGAGGTTGCAATAATGGCAGCAAGAAATTTACGCATACTTGTCGGTAAGCCAGGACTGGATGGCCACGACCGGGGAGCCAAGATCATCGCCCGCGCCTTTCGTGATGCCGGCTTCGAGGTTATCTATACCGGGCTGCACCAGACACCGGAACAGCTCGTGGCTGCTGCTATTCAGGAGGATGTTGACTGTATGGGCTTGTCAATTCTTTCCGGAGCTCACAACACCCTGCTGCCACGGGTTTGCCAATTGCTCCGTGATAAATCGGCTGATGACATCATGGTCTTTGGAGGCGGCGTTATTCCGGAAGAAGATATCCCGGGATTGAAGGCCGCCGGCATCTGTGAGATATTCACCCCAGGCACCTCGACGGAAGAGATAACTGCCTGGGTCAGGGAAAACGTGCTTCCTCACGCATAGGAACTGTAAACAAATAACATGGGTATCTTGCATCTCATCTTCAGGCCATCTTTAGCCGAACTTCAATCCTCAAATCCTCGACGTAGCCTATGCTACGTCTGCGGTTTGCCTCAATCAGTTCAGCAAAATATGACCTAAATCCGAGCGCAATTTTGACCATGTTACTCATTTACAGCTCCTTAGCTGCAAACGGCGCAATAAGGCAGACTTTGATAATCTAATGTGAGGAGACAATCATGAGCCTGCTCGACACTATTATTACGGCTAATCGGGAATTTGTCCATCCAGGGGCATTTCCACCTCTGGCGAAGAATCCAAAAAAGCAGCTGGCTATTTTTACCTGTATGGACACCCGACTGGTTGATTTTCTGGAACCGGCAATGGGGATAAAGCGAGGGGAAGCCAAGGTAATCAAGAACGCCGGCAACACTTTGATTGATCCTCGTGGCGGTGTGATCCGCAGTCTGGTTGTCGCTATTTTCATGTTGGGGGTTGAAGAAATATTTGTTATCGGTCATGAGGATTGCGGTATAGCAAGTGTTGAGCCGGAAAAACTGAAAAATGACATGATCGCCCGTGGGATTTCCCGCCAGGAAATTGAAACCAACGTTCCGGATCTTGCGCAGTGGCTCGGCGCCTTTGCCTGCCCGGCAGAAAACGTGGTTGATGTAGTGGGAAGGATTCGCATCAATCCGCTTATCCCGGCTGACGTGCCGATCCATGGTTTGATTTTCTGCCCAAACGATGGGCACCTGGAAGTAATGGTGGATGGCTATCTGGCGACGGGATTTAAAGCCTCTCAGCAATAGTAACCCTCAGGACTGTCCCTTAATCAGTCCACGGCAGATCTTATCTACCTCCTTCCTTCAGCTTCTGGGTCTTTAATCGGCCAGCCTTTTTCAAACCCTTCCGGGAAGAAATTTTCTTTAGTCCTGTTGAAATATCCAAACTGAACTTTCGGATACTCTTTCTTGATTCTCTCCAGAAGCCCGTACATCCCGTTGCCGCGGCTGTGCACCCCCATCTCCCGGTTGTAGTAGTCCGGGTCGATGGAAAGATTTCGCATCTGCAGCATATCAACTCCGGTATCACCAAGGAACTTCATAAGCGATTCCGTCTCGGCAGGTGAATCTGTCACGCCGGGAGACACGAGATAGTTAATCATGGTAAAGAGGCCGCGCTCTTTGGCAATCTTCACCGATTCGATTACATCCGCAAAGCGGTAGTTCAGCGGACGATAATAACGGTTGTAGAATTCCTCCTGAACCGAGTTCATGGAGAAACGCATCGAATCCATTCCGGCATCGCAAAGCATACTGATTTTGTCAGGTAAGGAGCCATTTGAGTTGAAATTCACTGTGCCACGGCCACCGGCAGATTGTTTGAGTCGCCTGGTCGCCTCTGCAACAGTTTCTGCCTGCATTATCGGATCACCTTCACACCCCTGTCCATAGGAGACAATCGGCTCCGGGGCTTCCGTAAGATGAGGAAGCATAAGCTCCACTATCTCCTCAGGTGTTGGCACAAAACTGATCCTGTCGTGATTTGACGGACAACAGTCTGACGGCTGCAGACTTATGCAGCCAAGGCAACGGGAGTTGCAGACAGGGGAGGTCGGAATCGGAGCTTCCCAGCGGCGGTAGAATAGATTCTTGGCGGCAAAGCAGTGATAGTCTATAGCGCAGCGGGAAAGCTGTTCCAGCAGCCTGTTTGCAGGAAACTGCCGCAGCATTTGCCTCACCAGTGGATCGAGCAGCCGGTCGTCATAGTTTCGCGGCTGCCAGTTCTCATTACTATCAACTCTGGTCGCTGCAACAACAAACTGCTCAGACTCCTCATCCCAACCGACAGCAGTGTATGCCCAGAGCGGCAGCTGCACGCGCTTTTTGCTATAGTCGCAGGCGGGCAGCAGCGTCCGCATCCACCCAGGGGCCATGAACGCAGAAACCGCCTGCACCGGTTTTTCCCGGCGACCCTCACGAACAGTACTGACTGTCACGAATTTTTTCTGGCGTCCATCCCAGGCAATCGGAGGGGTTTCCGGAATTGTAAAGAGTCGACTGTCTGACGGCAGCGGAATAAGCTCGATCTCTTGAGGTAAGACCGCTTCAGAAGCGCTCATGCCAGCCATTGTCAAAGTTGGATGATCAAATATGTTACCTTTTGAGTCAGCGTAAAGAAGCTTGGGGAGGGATTTTTTCATGGGCAAAGCCTAGCATAAAATATCATAAATTGGAAACATGCTCTGTAAAATTCACTCTTTGGCGTTGACTAAGAAATCCAATACTATTATTCTTCTGTTGAACTTGTTCAATTCAGCAGAAGACAGCTTTAGGAGACGCTATGTTTGGGATCGGAATGCCCGAGATGATTGTAATCCTGGTAATAGCTCTGATAGTCATAGGTCCGCAAAAACTCCCGGATCTTGCCAAATCTCTCGGCAAGGGCCTTGCCGAGTTCAAAAGAGCGACGGAAGATTTCAGGCAGGGGGTAGTGGACGAAGCCAAGGCAGGTGATGAGAAAGAGCGACTTGCTCAGGAAGCTGCTTTGAAAGAAGATGAGGTGAAAACTGAGACTGAAAAGACAGAGGTTAAAGAGCCGGCAAGTACTAGCAAATCGTAAGTCTTTTTTTTTCAGCTTAAATAAGAAACGGCGGGTTTCCCCGCCGTTTCTTATTTAAGCTTTTGCAATAACTCTTTGGCTGCCGGTATTTCTTCAGCGTTCGGGAAATTTTCAATAAGTTTCTTGACAATAAACCTGGCGCTTTTTTTGTCACCAAGCTCTTTGAAGGCAAGTCCCTGCTTAAGCATGGCGGCCGGAACTTTTCCTTTGCCGGGATACTCTTTTATCACTCTCTGGAATTCCAGAACCGCCTGCTCGTAATTCTTCTCCATATAGTAGGTTTCGCCGACCCAGTACCTTGCATTAGCCGATAGTGTACTGTCAGGGAACTGTTCGGTGAATTTATTGAACATCTCTCTGGCCTTGGCGTTATCGCCCCCTTTAAAGACATCAAAAGCCTGTTTGTAGACATTTTCCGCTGTGGGGGGCTGCTCAAGAGATTTGGCAAGAGCCGCCAGTTTTCCCATCTCTGCTTCAAGCTTTTTTAGCCGCTCATCCAGAGATCCAAATGATTTAGAGGTATCCTCCTTCAAGAGTGCGATGTCGTCAAAAGGCTTTTTTGCCACGAGCCCCAAATCATCAACCTTGCCGGCCAAAACCTGAACATCAATCCTTATTGAGTCCAGATTTGCCTGCATATCAGCGGATCCCTTCCGCACGTTATCAAGGTTTTTAAGAGCTGTCTGGGAACTGTTTTCAGCAATCTCCTTCGCTTCAACCTTCACCCCTGAGACGATTTTTTCCGTCTGGATCAGGCGAGTCTTCATCTCATCAATATCCTGCAAGGCACTATTTAAATCAGCTTTTGTTGCACACGCCGCAATGGATAAAAAAAGTGGTAAAAGCAGAAATTTTCTGTTCATCGTTAACCGTCCTGTTAGTAAGATTACAATCAAAAGGAGCCTTTGAGGCTCCTTTTTTGTAACAAGGAAAAGTGACTATTTTACAATAGTGAATTCAACTCTCCTGTTTTTAGCCCAGGCTTCTTCTGTATGGCCGGCATCCACAGGTTTCTCTTTGCCGTAACTTATAACTGAGAGCCGTTCCGCCGGAACCCCGAGCGTAATCAGATAATTCATTGCCGTCTTGGCGCGATTCTCTCCAAGAGCCAGGTTGTATTCGTCAGAACCGCGCTCGTCACAGTGACCTTCGAGCTTTACCTGACCCTTGTATTTCTTGAGCATATATTCCGCGTTGCTGTAAAGGATGTCTCTCTCTGTCTGGCGCAGGATATAAGAGTCATAGTCAAAGTAGATCGTTTTCAGCTGTGACTTTGCCGCTTCAAGAGCCGCCTGCTCAGCCGCCAACCTATCTGCCGCCGCTCTGTCTGCGGCGGCCTTATCCGCGGCCGCTTTTTCAGCTGCCGCTCTGTCTGCCGCCGCTCTGTCTGCCGCCGCTTTGTCCGCAGCAGCCTTGTCAATTGCTGCCTGATCCTGCATGGTTGCAGAAGTTGCACTCTTGTCTGCTGAGATGCCTGCATCTGGTTTGACCTGGTCTTTTGCACAACCGCTGATCAAAAACAGCCCGATAGATAGTAGTAACAGAGCCCTGAATAAATTATTACGCATCACAATCTCCTTTTATGAAATAGTTATATACCGCCCTTAAGGAAAAATTATACATGACTTTGTTCCATTTACAAGTTGTGGTGTCGTTTTATTTTTATGAATTTACCAGCGTGCAGACCAGGTCGGGTGCGAATCTTTTGCTTTGCTGCTGGAAACTTTTATCTGCCCGGACCCATCAGCGCGCATCACATATATCGATTCAGAGCCAGAACGTTTGCTGCCAAAGACGATGAAACGTCCATCCGGAGACCAGCGCGGATGCTCATTATTGCCTTCAAAAGTAATCTGTGTGTCGTCACTGCCGTCGGGGTTTATGGTATGAATCTGGAATCCGCTTCCGTACTGGCGGCTATATGCTATTTTGTCCCCTTTAGGCGACCAGCGCGGCGCCACATTGTATGCCCCGCTGGTAGTCAGTCTTCTGACTTCGCTGCCGTCAATACGCATAATGAATATCTGCGGTTTTCCGAGCCGGTCTGAAACGAAGGCGATCAATTTGCCATCCGGAGACCATGTTGGCGAGAGATCTATGGCGGGGGTTTTTGTCAAGCGCGCCAACTGCTTCCCTTCTTTGGTTATCAGATATATTTCGGAGTTGCCGTCTTTACTCTTGGCAAGGGCGATACGATTCCCTTCCGGAGAGAACGCTCCGGTTATATTTATGCCAGAGGTGGAGGATGTCCGGGCTTCACTCCCGGTAAAAAGCTCCCGCCGGTAAAGGTCGGGATTACCGTTTTTATAGGAGGTAAAGATGATCTCTTTACCGGACGGAGAAAATTCGGGGTTAAGATTGATGGAGCCATTATTGGTAAGCTTGCGCCGGTTTTTTCCGTCCCAGTCCATCAGCCAGATCTCTTTGTTGCCAGTGGCGGCAGAAATATAGGCGATTTTACCGGTGAAAGGGCCCATAGTTCCGGTTAAAGCTGACAGGACTTCGTCGGAAAAGGTATGAGCGTTCTTGCGAATGTCTGTCAGTGGCGAACTGTAGCGTTTGGCGATGATCTCTCTGCCGGAGGGGAGTTCTGCGAGTCGATACTCGAAAGTTACCGTTTGAGCGGTAACAGTGTAGACGGTTTTGAGCTGAAGGTCAGCTTCGGGCTGATCAACCATGGTGAACAGTCCGGTTATCCCGAGATCGAGTTTGAAGATATCCGCAATTTCAGAGGCTATTTTCTGATTCTGTTCCCCGGAAGAAGGGACTGGCGGCAGGATAATCAGGCGGAGTTGACGATTTCCTTGAGCAGTCACCCGCAAAAAATCGTCTTGAGAGAAGATGGTTGCCGGCAGGAGGACAAGAACAGTAAAAAAAAGTATCAAGCTGCTAAAGTGTTTCATTTCTGCACCTCTTGCGGGCTGAAAACATACAGTTTATCGAATCCCTTGCCAGAGGGGACAGGAGGGAAATCTTCCTTTGCTCTTTCTATGGCACGAATGACCGAGTTGTTGAAAAGTTTATCGGTTGAAGGGCGTACCATGACATACTTTGAGAGCTTGCCGGTTCTGTCGATAAAAATATGTACGGCTGCTTCCGGCTGCTTGCTTTGAAAAGCGATGGTTGTGCTTAAGGCGTCTTTGAGCCGTGACTGGATATATGCGCCATAATCCGAACCGACGTTGATCCCATTGGTTGGCGCGCTCCCGGCCCCCTTTTTGTCAGCAAGCTTTTTCTGAATGGCTGTAAGCGCATCCGACTGGTGACGTGCATCTGCGTTGCGCTCAAGACGACTCATCTTTTCACTGAACTCACGTGCTTCCTGCTCCCTCCGATTTTGATCCGGTGCAGGTGGTGCTTTTGAGGGAGAGGGGTGCGACTGTTTTACGGGGAGTGCCATAACTGGCTTATGCGGTGCTGCAGGAGTGTTTGCCGGGGCAGCAGGAAGCGGTGCAGACGGAGCAGCGGCCCCCCCGCCTGCCGGAGCAGGGTCAGAGGTTGGCAGGGAGACGAGGTCTACGTAGTAAGGTGTCGCTTCTTGTAGTCTGTATCTGGAAAAATAGTTGTTACTTAGGGCGACGATTGTTAGCAGATGAAGCGTCAGAGACAGGGTGAATGTCCATCTGGCTGTCCTGTCGTGCCGCAGAACAGTTTGAATCATTTTGTCCCTGCTGGCTCCGTAAGCATCCCCAGGCGCTCAACACCGGCACCCTTAATTTCGGCCATGGTGCGAATCACATCTCCGTAAGGGACATCACGATCAGCTTTGAGGAAGACCTCTTTTTTTGTTTTTGTCGCAAAAAGAGCCGTCAGTTTCGTTTTCAACTGACCCTGTGGAACCTCCGCCTTATCGAGAAAGGCACGACCGCTTTTATCGACCGTCACAATAATCGGTTCTTCCTTGACGTCCATCGCCTTTGATTCTGTTTTCGGGAGATTTACCTGCATCCCCTGCTGCATCATCGGTGCAGTTATCATGAAGATTACCAGCAGAACCAGCATTACGTCGACAAAAGGGGTGACGTTAATCTGGGACATTACCGGGCGATCGCTTCCTCTGGAATTAATTTCCATAATATCCTGCCTATTTTTTCGAAAATGAGCGCTGGACGATGTTCAGGAGCTCCGTAGAAAAATTGTCCATCTCGGCGATAAGAATTTTGATTTTGTTCTGAAAGTGATTATAGCCCATAACTGCCGGAATGGCGGCAACCAGGCCGATGGCAGTTGCAATCAAGGCTTCAGCTATTCCAGGCGCGACAACAGCAAGCGAGGCTGAGCCTGTTTCACCAATCCCCTTGAAAGCGGTCATTATCCCCCAGACTGTTCCGAAGAGGCCGATAAAAGGTGCCGTAGAGCCGGTTGTTGCCAGGAAAGTCAGATACTTTTCCAGCCGGGTTATCTCCGAGGTCGTTGCCCGGCGCAGTGCCCGGGCAATATTGTCAACCCCGCCAAGTTCGGTGCTGATGACGTTCGGATCGTTTTTCTCTTCTACATGCTCACCCAGCTTTTTAAGCTCGTTATAAGCTTCAGTAAAAAGAATCGAGAGTGGGGAGTTGGCAAAGCGGTCAATCTGGACGCTGACGGCATCAAAACGCTTTGTCTGCCAGAAAAAGGCAAGAAAACGCTCTGACTCCTTGTTAGCCTTCTGCACCTGGATGAGCTTATAGAAAATTATCGCCCAAGAGACTACAGAGAAGTAGATAAGTACACAAAGAACGAACTTTACGACAATACCTGTACCGGCAAAAAGAAACAAGGTGACACCTCCGACAAATCAGTTTCAGATCAGTTGATTTAAATATTCTTCTATAGCAGGCAAGTCAACTTTTTTATAGTTTCCAGCGGAAACCCCGGATGAGAAACTGGCAGTTTCCGGATTGGAAAGCGGGGATTTTTCGTTCTGGCAAGGAAATCGAGGAATTGCGAGGAGGCGTACGACTGTACGTAGCACAAGCAATTTCGAAGATTGACGCCGCCAGGGCGAAAAAGCACCCTTTCCGGACGGAAACTTAATAGCATTCAGGCTTTCTGTCCATGAAACAGGGTATCTGCTGCCGCCAGGCATTCATCTCCGCAAAATCAATAACCGCGGTGATGTTCTCTGCCTCGTAGCCGGCCTCTGCAAGGAGTTCCCCTTTCGGATCAATGATCATGCTCATGCCGAAAAAGTCCAGTTTGCCGACAACACCGCAGCAGTTGGCCGCAACAATAAAGAGTTGATTCTCTATCGCCCTTGCCCGCAGCAGCGTTCGCCAATGTTCCTGGCGCGGTTTGGGCCATTCCCCTGGCACCACCAGAATTTCGGCCCCTTCGACTGCCAGCCTGCGGGCCAATTCCGGAAACCTGAGGTCATAGCAGATAAAAACCCCGATTTTGCCGACAGAGGTATCGACCAGCAGCCATGAGTTGCCGGCATCAAAGGAGCGATCCTCCTGCATCAGGGAAAAGAGGTGGATCTTGCGATACTTACCTTTCAGCTCACCGTTATCGAGAACGTATGCGGTATTGTAGACCTTGTTTTCATGGGGTTCAGGGAGCGAGCCGACGATCACCATTGAATATTCGGCTGAAAGAGCGGCAATCTCTTCAACTATTTTATCTGTCCTGGCTGCAAGCTGATTAAGATCCTTATAGGCAAAACCGGTTGCCCACATTTCAGGGAGAACGGCCAACTGAACCCCTTTTGCAGCCAGCTCAGCGAGGGCAAACCGAACCTTTTGAAGATTAGGTTCGATTTCTCCGAGAGTAATGTTAAACTGCACCGACGAGGCAATTATTGAGCGGGACATTCAAATCCTCCTGACTAACCCAAAAGAGCTTAACTTATATCGTAAAATCACTTTTTTTTCAAGAGTTTGCCAAATACAAAAATGGAGATTTGTCTATGAGCATGGCCGCAATTCTGGTGAAAGCGCTAAAAAGTCTGCCTTGGCGCACGATAGCAACTGTCGCTATGGAACGCGCTCCCGAACTTTATCAAAAAGCCAGAGCGCGCTCTCCACAGACCGGCGCCACCCCTTGCGAATCTGCGGTCGAAGTGGAACTTCAAGCCAGGGTAGCTGATCTTCAGAAGCTGCTCCTTGAGCAGAAGGGCTTGAATCGCGAGCAGGAGGAAAAGAGTGTTCTGCTTGCAAAGCGTTGTGCCGCCCTTGAAGCCCGGTTGCTCAGCTGGCAAGTCATCGCCGGAGCTTTGTTTATTGCAGCATTGATCCTGCTTGTAATCGCTCTGCGATAAGGATGCAAGCATCCATCTATTTCCATATCCCCTTTTGCCTCAGCAAATGCAGTTACTGCGATTTTACCTCGTTTGCTCACCCGGAAATCTCTCCTGACAGCTATGTCGAATTACTGCTTGAAGAGTTATTCCTCAGCGCAAAGGGCCTTGAAGCGATAACAGCACCTACATATATATTTTGGTGGCGGTACGCCATCAATTCTCACCCCTGGGCAGATTAGCCGTCTCATGGAAGCAGCCCGAACACAGTTCACTGTTGACAAGGATGCTGAAATAACTCTGGAAGCAAACCCTGGAACAGTAACCCTCGAATCACTGAAGGGGTATCTGGCTGCCGGGGTGAACAGGCTTTCAATCGGGATGCAGTCTCTGGACGACTGCCAACTGGCGCTGCTCGGGCGGATACATTCGGCTGATGATGCAAGGGCAGCTTTCAAGGCGGCTCGAACTGCCGGTTTCAGCAATATAGGTATCGACCTGATGCATGGAATACCCCGGCAGACTCCGGACGCCTGGCAGGAGACTCTCCGGGAAGCTGTTGCCCTGAAGCCGGAACATATCTCAGTCTACGGGCTTTCAGTCGAGGCGGGAACACCTTTCGCGAAAAAAGCAGAGATGGGGGAGCTCAATCTTCCTGACGAAGAGCAGGCTGTCGCCATGTTTGAACAAACCGCAGAATCTCTTTGCAGGGCGGGTTATGAGCATTACGAAATCTCCAACTTTGCCCGTCCGGGATATCGCTCCCGGCATAATCAGGTTTACTGGCGGCGCGGCAATTATCTTGGTTTCGGCGCTGGCGCCCATTCTTTTCTCAACAGGCCGGCCTATGGCTGCCAGATGGGAGAATCCGTCTGCCCTTGGAGAATATGCGGCGGCAGTCAGCAGTGGAGAGCTGCCGGAGGTTGCAGTGTCGCTGAGCAGCAGGGAGGCGATGGCAGAATTCATGTTTCTTGGCCTGCGTCTGCTGGAAGGGGTTGATACAGGAGAGTTCACCCTTCAGTTTGGACTGGAACTGGAAGCGGCTTTCCCGAAGATCGTCGGCAGGCTTTGCGAAAGAGGACTGCTTTCGATGGAAGGCTCGCTGTTGCGACTTACTTCAAAAGGGCTGCTCCTGGCAAACCTGGTCATGGGGGAGTTTGTCTGAACCGGGCTGAGGCCATCCTAGGCGCAGCCCCTCTTTGGTCTATTGCAGCAATTGTCACCAGCCTGAATGTCTTGCTGCAGCCGGATTTTCACAATAACCTAAAATGTAACTTTCAAGACTCAAAAGTACTTTACCCAGCTCAGTCCGGCTTCTGCCCGGCTATGATCGAAAGATCGCTCCCAGAGAGTATGCAGCACCAGGCCGGAGTTACTGGCAAGGTTGAAATGCTGATCGAGAGCCAGACGGAACTGCTGATGGTCTTCGATGCAGTAGAAAAGGCCCGAAGCAAAGAGGTGGGCTTTCCAGTTTTCGCTGAGATTGGCAAGTGCGCCGACAGATGCGCCACCGCCGAGTGCGGCCTTCTGCGCGAAACGATCTGAGAGATTGATATCAGCTTCAGCCATGACATAACCTATGCCGCTATCCATGAGAGGAATGTTCCACGCCATGCCGCCGCCGGTATTGAGGCGCAGGAAGAGCCGGTCGCTGCCGTCGGCAAAAGTCTTGCGATCGAGACCGCCGTTGACCTTCCATGAATACGGCTGAAAGAAAAGGTCCCGCGGGGCAAGAGAGATAATGTCAACAGGGTGGAAGCTCTGCAGCTTGAAACTCTGCTCTTCCGTGTAATAGCGGCCGCTGAGGGCGAAAAAGTCGATCTGTGCCCCTTTGGTGTAGCCGGCATCGGGGTCGAGCAGGTCGTGATAGGCTGCCTGCCAGGCCAACTCCAGATAGGGACGGTCACGGCGCATGCCGGCGCCGACAGAGATCTTTCCGGGAAGATGTCCCGCCTCCGGTTGCGGCGGCACCGGCACAGTGCCGGTGTTTTTGTCGCCCGTGCCGAGACCGCTCCGTGCCGTAAGTATGGGCAGAAACTGTCTCTGAAAATCCTTCTGGGGTATCTCCTGGCGGGAATAACGGTACTGGAGGAACTCGCCAGCAAGATCCAGGACCTGACGCTTCTCTTCCAGTGGTGCGACGGATGCGGCTTCATCAGCTGCAGAGAGTCGCTGCATGGTGATAGCAAAAGCATTCTCCTGTGCGGCAACCGGCAGTTGACTGGCCTGGTAGTTGATGCGGGTCGCCTGGGAAGGGCGGTAGCGCACTTTGTCGATCAAGCCGGCCCGGCGGACAGTGCCGATGGTGTCGGCCGGGATGACCCAGAAACTCCAGCGGTCCCAGTATTCATTGGAGAGCTGCAGTTCAGGTCTGGCAACCTCCAGCAGGGAGAGCAGCATGAAGGAGCAGTTCTCGTCAAAGAAGTAGTAGTCGGAGGCCATCCCCTGCAGTTCCCAGATATGCAGTACCATTCGTTGCACTTCGGAAGGTGTCAGTTTCAGGCCGTATTCCCAGACGTCCCGGTGTTCAAGGTCGTTGTACTCCTTGACCTTGTCATAGTAGGGGAGGATTGAGAAGTAGCCGGGATAAAAGCCGAACAGACCCTTGAAAGCGAAGAGAATCCCGTTGGTGTCGGTCGAGTGGGCTGCATAGTTGACCGCGTAGGAGAGGAGTTCGTTCTGGTAGGAACTGCCGATGCGGAGCAGGGTATGGCCGAACATTGAGGCCGGGCCGTTGTTGTGGGCTGCCGGGAAGACCAGCACGGCTGTACGCGGATCAACTGCCTTGAGTGATTCGCCCAGTTTGGCGCAGACCGGCTCGGGGAGGCGGCCTGCTGCGATATCCAGTTCGCTCTGCAGCCATTCAAATCTTGCCGGGAAACGGCAGCGCGGGTGCTCGTCCCCTGCTGCGGCCGGAGCAAAGAAGCCGTTGATGGTGGCGGCCAGCTCCGCTGCCGGGGCGGTTTTGCCATCAGGGGCCAGAAAGAAACGGCGGTCGTCAATGATGCTCTCCCGCTTGTCCCCCTTGCTGCGGTAGTGAAGCAGCACGTCCCACTCTCGTGATCTGCTCAGTCCCCGGCTGCCGGCCTGTTCCAGGAGCTCCTGCCGGTAATCAGCTGCAACTGCCAGGGCGGTTGGCAGTCCCGTACCGGTCAGGCCACAAAAAAGGTATACGGAGCACAGGGCTCCGTATACCGTGGTAAAGCGACTGCTGTGTTGCAGCATTAATTGGTTACGGTTATGGTATTGTCGATAACCTCAGCCAGGACGACCTGGTCGGAGGTGAAGACTTTTGCGAAGTTGCTTTGCAGCTTGGCGGCGAACTCGGCGCGCTTCTCGACCGGCACCTGGAGGAGTTCGGCAAAAGCGTCGAGGTTCTCGCCATGACCGCGGGCGATATCTGTGGCAAGATTATCAATATTGGATTTTACGAAGCGGTTCAACTCCTCGCTTTTGACAAATTTGGCCGGTGTGTTGCATCCAAGAGTGCCGGTGGTGATGCCGAAAGTCTGGTTGCCGAAGGTGCCGTTCGTAGTAGCCTGTAAGGACTGCGAAACAGTGGAGTCGGCTTTGCCCGCCCAGAGAAGGGAACCAAGTCCACAGCCTGTGTTGTGGTCAGCATAGGCGGCACTGGCACAGAGCAGGGTCAGGACGGCTGTTAACAATATTTTCTTCATAATTATTCCTCCTTAATAGCTGAATGTGTTTCTAACTGTCTGAATCGTACTGTACTCTGACTATTTGTCAACCAAAAATCTGATATAAAAAACTTTATTGTGCGTGACGTTACTTGTCCGGCAGGGGATCCGGCGATCAATCCGGCAACCTTTTTACGAAGAGCAGCATCGGCGAAAGAGCCGATATGCCCGAGGCCGCTGGTCGTCAGCATCTCCTTCGGCTCGCTGGCTACGGCATACAACTGTTCGCCGTGGTGAAACGGGACGATGGTGTCATATCGATCATGGATTATAACTACCGGTGCAGCTACCTTTTCTATCCAGAGACCGGAGCTATAATCGTTATTGAACAGCCAGGATAGAGGATACTGGAAAGGCCAGGTGATGAAGACATTAGCCAGCTTCTCCCGGGCGATCTGTTGGTAACTGAAGAAGCTGCTGTCTAGCAGCAGCAGGCTCACCCGTTCCCGTTCGGGAGCTGTTGCGGCAACATAGGTCGCTATGGAGCCGCCAAGGCTTTGTCCCAGGATGGCGATTCGTGTCGTGCCGACTCCCGGTAGGGCAAGGAGATGTTCGAACGCAGCCAGTCCGTCGCGGTGTACGCCTGCCAGGTCCGGTTTACCGCTTGAACGGCCGAAGCCACGATAGTCCATGGCAAAAAGGTTGAAGCCTGCCTGGACCAACCAGAGGACGCTGTTGACGTGGGTACTGATATTGCTGGCATTGCCGTGAAAAACCAAACCGTTGCTTTTGGGTTTTTAGCTTTGAAGAACCAGCCGTGGAGGGTCTCGCCGTCACCGCTAGGGAAATAGACGTCCTGCGGGGAGAAACGCTCTGCCACCGGATTGGGAGCATACTGGCGTTCGGGGTGGAACAGCAGCGCTGAGCAGCCGCTTGACAGCAGCAGGGCTGCCGAGAAACATAAAGCGGGCATGAGCCACGCAGGCATTAATTCGCCAATGTTTCGCAAGCATCCGGA
The DNA here is from genome assembly GCA_963810975.1 of uncultured delta proteobacterium. Classification (GTDB taxonomy): domain Bacteria; phylum Desulfobacterota; class Desulfuromonadia; order Geobacterales; family DSM-12255; genus VEOV01. The sequence goes on from CAWEPN010000003.1 coordinate 179,068, forward strand.
TCATATTTCAACCTGTGCCAATATAATAACAGCTACTATTCGGGAACAAATACATGCTGTTAATAAGACTTCTACAGTTAACGAAACGTGGTATCGATTAAAGCGTACCATATCTTCCGGGGAACTGGTCAAATTTACACTTTGACTGTCGCCACATCAGGAGGTAATCTTTGTACAGAAAAATTAAACAGGCAGTGTCCAATTGAGTGACGATCTGTTCGTGAGACTTTTAACATCCCAAGGAGGAGAAAATCATGCACATGAAAATTTTAGGAAAAGTAATCATCGGGGCAGCATCAGCAGCCCTGTTGGTCAGTGGTTGCGCTACAAACCCGGACGGCAGCTATGAATACAAAAATACAACTATCGGTGCCCTGGGCGGGGCAGCTCTGGGCGCGGGGGTCGGGGCGCTGGTCGGCGGCAAATCCCATCGGGGACGTAATGCGGCAATTGGTGGTCTCACTGGCGCTGTCGTCGGCGGCGGTGTCGGCAACTATATGGATCGACAGGCAGCGGCGCTGAAGAAGAGCATGCCGGAAGCCGAAGTTGTCCGCGATGGCGACAAGGTCTATGTTGCTCTGCCGTCCGGCATTCTGTTTGACATCGGCAAGGATGCCCTGAAACCGGCCGCTAAAGATTCCCTGAGTAAAGCGGCCGTGACACTGAAGAGTTCGGAAACAAACATTATTATTCAGGGGCATACTGATTCCAGCGGTTCTGATGCCGTCAACCAACCGCTTAGCCAACGGCGGGCCGACCATGTCCGTGATTTTCTGGCTGCCAGCGGAGTCCCAATGAGCAGAATGACAGCCATTGGCTATGGCTCAAGCCGACCGGCAGTGCCGAACGATACCGAGGCAAATCGCACGCTGAACCGTCGCGTGCAGCTGGAAATCAGCCCTACGGAAAAATTGAAGGCGCAGGAGAGCGGCAATAATTAGCGCAAAGCTACCATGAATAAGCCGACACCTGCTCGAATTTCCCAGCTCATTTTCCTGGCGCTCTTCATAATCCTCTTCCTGATGACGGAGTACCGGGGGAGCGATCGGATCGTTGCCGCAGTCAACGGGTTTTTTCGCGCCAACCCGTTGACTGCCCTCAGTACGATTCTGGCGACAAAAGCTTGGGAACCGCTGCTGCTGCCGGGGGTGCTGGTTTTCATTTTCTCCCTGTTTCTGGGTAGATTTTTCTGTGGCTGGATCTGTCCGCTCGGGACGATCCTCGATCTGGTGACGAAACGGATACGTAAATCAGCTGCACCGCTTCTCTTCAAACCAAGCCTGAAATACTGGCTGCTTCTGCCGTTGCTCTCCGCCAGCCTCTTCAACCTTAATTTTGCCGGACTGCTCGACCCGATTGCCATCCTGCTGCGTGGGGTCACTTTCTTTGTCCACCCGCTCCTCGGTGATTCGGTCCGTGGCGTTTGGCGGGGGCTGTATGATCTGCTCGGCGATAACCGTGATTTTATTGCTCCTGGCTACAAACTGGTTGCAGGCTACCTCCTCCCTTTCCGTGAAGCCCTCTATCCGCTGGCCTTTACCTCCGCCGTCCTGCTGGGGATCATCATAATTCTCGAACGCTCCGGTGAGCGGGTCTGGTGCCGTCATCTCTGCCCGCTTGGAACTCTGCTGGGGATTGCCGCCCGCTTCTCGCCGCTTGTCAGGATTCCTGCCGCCCCCTGCTCACCCTGCAGGAAGTGCGCAACTGCCTGCCCTTCCGCTTTCGACCGGGAGCTGATGCAGAAAGAGGAATGCTTCTCCTGCATGAGCTGTGTTCATGCCTGTCCGACCGGCAAGGTTCGTTTCTCCTTTGGTTTGCAGAGGGAGACAGCGCCGTTCATGGAGCGGCGGGTCTTTCTCGGCGGGCTGTTTTCCGGTTTTTTGGGGGCACGGCTGTTCCGCTTTCGCGACCCGGAAAAAGAGTCGCGCCTGCTCCGGCCCACCCGGGGTAAGGAGTGAAGCTGAGTTTCTCAAAAAATGCGTTCGCTGCGGCGAATGTATGAAGGTCTGCCTGCGGAGCGCCCTTTATCCGGCTTTCTCCCAGGCCGGCATCGAAGGGCTCTACACACCGCTGCTGATCCCGCGGCTCGGCTACTGCGAATACAACTGCACTCTCTGCGGCCAGGTCTGCCCGACTGGAGCTATTCCTGATCTGCCGGTTGTCGAAAAAAAGCGGCAGGTCATCGGCAAGGCGGTCTTTGATAAAAACCACTGCATCCCGTTTGCCCGCCGGATCGACTGTATCGTCTGTGAGGAACACTGTCCGATCCCGCAGAAGGCGATCCGCTCGGAAATGGTGACCATGACCGGATTCGACGGAACCCGGCGGCAGGTGAAAGCTCCGTACGTTGTTGAGGAGCTCTGCAACGGTTGCGGTATCTGTGAGAAAGTCTGCCCTCTCGAAGGGAAATCAGCAATTGAAGTATTTGCGGTGAAAGATCGAACACCGCTGAAGGATACGGGCTGAGATTGAAGTGCTACCAATAAAGCTCCGGAAAACAGTTGTCGGGAGGTGTAAAAATGGAGAGAAGACGTTTTATCAAGCTGCTTGGCATATCCTCACTATTCTGGAGCCTGCCGCTCCGCAACCTTTTTGCCGCGACCGGCTCAACCGTGGCAGTTGCCGAGGGGGGTGATCCCGGGCAGATAACCAGAAATGCCATCAATGCCCTTGGCGGAATGAAACGATTTGTCAAGCCGGGCAGCACTGTTGTTGTGAAACCGAACATGGGGTGGGACCGGACTCCGGAACTTGCCGCCAATACCAACCCGCTTGTCGTCAGGGCGGTTGTCGAGGAGTGTTTGCGGGCAGGGGCTAAAAAGGTGAAGGTCTTTGACCGTACCTGCAATGATGAACGGCGCTGCTACAAAAACAGCGGTATTGAAGATGCTCTGAATGGGCTAAAAGGTGTAGAGGTCAAGTACCTCGAAGAGGAACGCTACAAAAAAGTGGTTCTCAACGGCAAAGCGCTGAAGGAATGGGAACTGTACGGCGAGGCTCTCTCAGCCGATGTCTACATTAATGTGCCGGTACTGAAGCACCACGGGTTGTCAAAGCTGACCATCGGCATGAAGAACGTCATGGGGATCATGGGTGGCAATCGCGGCTCAATTCACAAGCATATCGATGTTGCCCTTGCCGATATCAACGCTGTTTTCAAGACTCACCTCGTCGTTATCGACGCGACCCGCATCCTGACTGCCCACGGCCCGCAGGGTGGCGATCTCAAAGATGTCAAAAAGCTGAACAAAGTGATTGCCTCAACCGATATTGTTGCTGCCGACGCGTACGCGACCACTCTGTTCGGCTTGAAACCCGAGGATATTGCTGTTACCGTTGAAGCGCACCGACGGGGGCTTGGCGAGATAAAAGTGGACAGGATGAAGATTCTCAAGGTCTAAAATTGACAGGGGCCAGGCATCATGAATTTATCCGGTCTTTTCAGCTGGAATGAACATACACGGGCGGTTATTTCGGATATCCGGAAATATATCGGTCCCGGTCTGCTGGTGACCGTCGGCTTTATCGATCCAGGCAACTGGGCGGCAAACGTCGCCGCCGGCTCTATCTATGGCTACAAGCTCCTCTGGATGGTCTCCCTTTCCACAATCATGCTGATCCTCCTGCAGCACAATTCCGCACACCTCGGCATCGTCACCGGCGAGTGTATCTCCGAAGCGGCCACCCGCTACCTGCCGGCCTGGATATCGAGGCCGGTTCTCGGCTCGGCCTGCGTTGCCGCCTGCGCCACCGCCACGGCAGAACTCCTTGGCGGCGCCATCGCCCTTAACATGCTGTTCCATATCCCCCTGAGGGTCGGTACCGTGCTGGTTCTCGGGCTGATCCTCTGGCTTCTTTTCGGCACTGCCTATCGGAAATTGGAGCGATTCATAATTGGCTTTGTCTCCCTCATCGGCCTCTCTTTCATTTACGAACTCTGGCTGGTGCCGACCGACTGGGGGGCTGCTGCTTCCGGTTGGGTTGTCCCCGCCATTCCGCCCGGCTCGCTGCCGATTATCATGAGCGTCCTTGGCGCCGTTGTCATGCCGCACAATCTCTTCCTTCACTCCGAGATTATTCAGAGTCGCCAGTGGAATCGTGAAGATGAAGCGGTGATCAATTATCAACTCAAGTTCGAATTTCTCGACACGCTCATCTCCATGGGGGTCGGTTGGGCAATCAACAGCGCCATGATCCTGATGGCTGCGGCAACCTTTTACTTTAACCGCATAACCGTAACCGAACTTTCCCAGGCGGAGCAGATGCTTCATCCGCTGCTCGGCAGCACCGCCGCCATCGTCTTTGCTCTGGCGCTGCTGATGGCAGGGATCGCCTCGTCGATAACCGCCGGCATGGCCGGTGGCAGTATCTTTGCCGGTATTTTCGGCGAACCGTTCAACAGCAGTGACATCCATACGAAAAGAGGCATCCTTCTCACCCTGGTGACCGGTGCCGCGGCGATCTTTCTGATAGAGGACACCTTCAAGGGGCTCATCTATTCGCAGGTACTCCTCAGCATCCAACTCCCCTGGACAATCTTTCTGCAGATCTATCTCACTTCATCAAAAAAAGTCATGGGGAGTCATGCCAACACCCCCTTTGGCGCAACCCTTCTCTGGTCTATTGCGGCAATAGTCACCGGCCTGAATGTCATGCTGTTGCTGGATTTCTTGCGAAACTAGGAGGCTGTCGGACTTAGAATAAATCTGCTGCAAATCCGTCTAAGCTGGACAGAGCTCCAGTAGATTGAGACGAAATCAGGATTGTGGCCGGTCGGCATCGTCTCTGATTTTTTTCTTTTTTTGGCGGACACCATCTCTTTGCCGTCTTGCAGCATAATCTATGAGAATCTCCTGGCTGTTCCAAGGATTATCCCCATCAGCCGGATTCCTCTGTTGATAGCTGCCATCCGGTTGCATATCCCATGCGCTCCGCCGGTCATTGAATTGAAGATCAAGCATTGTCCGGAGCTCTTTGCGCGCCTCAGGCGATTCCAGCGGCACAAGCACCTCAACCCGGTACTCAAGGTTGCGTTTCATGGCGTCGGCCGAGGCGATGTAATACTCTTCCTCGCCGCCATTGCGGAAATAGTAGAGGCGGGCGTGTTCAAGAAAACGGCCGACAATACTGATAACCCGGATATTCTCAGACAGACCCGGTACACCGGGTCGCAAGCGGCAGGAATCGCGGATGATGAGATCGACCCGGACACCGGCCTGGGAAGCCCGATACAGGGCTTCGGCAATTTCGACGTCTTCCAGGGCATTCATTTTGAACTGGATCAATCCCGGGTTACTCGCGGAGTGAGCAGCGATCTCCCGGCCTATTTTAGCAAGGAGAGCTTTCTTCAGCAAGTTGGGCGCCGGGAGCAGTTTCTGGTAATTCCGTTTCGGGGTAAACCCGGTGGTAAGGTAGTTGAACAGTTCAGTGGCATCCAGACCAAAGGTATCATCGCAAGTCATCATCCCCACATCGGCGTAAATCCTGGCGGTACCGGGGTGATAGTTGCCGGTGCCGAAGTGAACGTAACGCCGCAGGCCGCTGTAATCCTGTCGAACCACCAGAATGACCTTGCAGTGGGTTTTAAGTCCGACGACTCCATATGTCACATGGACCCCCGCCTCTTCCATCCGCTCGGCCAGTCGGATATTGGCAGCTTCGTCAAAGCGTGCTTTGAGCTCCACTACTACCGCCACCTGTTTGCCGTTATTGGCTGCCTTTACCAGGCAGTCGATTATCCGGCTGTCCGGGGCTGTCCGATAGAGGGTCATTTTGATCGCCCGTACTTTGGGGTCTTCGCTTGCTTCGGCAAGAAACCGCTCTACCGTAGTGGCGAACGACTCGTAGGGGTGCTGCAGCAGGATGCTGCCATGATCGCGGATTACGTGGAAGATGTTCCGCTGGGTCATAAATAGCGGATGTTCGGCAGGATAGTGCGGCGGATCATGAAGTTCGGGATATTTAAGGGAAGCAATCTCGAACAGATCCCGCATCGCCAGCATTCCCGTCACCTCGAATACATCGGCCGCTTCGTCCAGTTCCAGTTCCGCGGCAAGCATTCCCCGGCGGAGCGGATTCATACCGGCAGCGATCTCTAGCCTGACGATGGGCGCAAAACGGCGATCCTGCAGCTCCGACTCGATCATGGCGAGCAGATCATCGGCCTGCTCTTCATCCCGCTCGGTGTTGGCGTTGCGGGTAACCCGGAAGAGTTCACAGGCGATTACTTCCATTTCAGGGAAAAGCATATCGAGATTGTGACACATGACCTCCTCAAGCAGGAGGAATCTGTCACCCGGGCCTACTCGTAACAGCCGGGGAATACCGGTTCCAATTGGAACCTTGACCCGGGCCAGCAACTGCTGCCGGCGGCGGGGGTAACGGAGCGTAACGAGGAGGTTGAAAGACAAATTCGAGATGAATGGAAACGGATGGGCCGGATCGATTACCTGAGGTGTGACCAGTGGATAGATGGTGGAAAAGAATTCTTCGCGCAAGCGCTTCTTTTCCTGGGTGGTGAGGGACTCATAGGAAATAATGTCAATTCCGGACTCATGCAGCAGCACAAGAATATCGGCCAGAATTTTCTGCGTGTCGTGTTCAAGGCTGCGTATTAGTGCATGGCATTGCTGAATTTGTTGTTCGGGGGTGCGTCCGTCTACTGTCAGGTACTGAAGGCCGGCGCCAAGTTGCTGCTTGAGGCCACCGACACGCTTCATGAAAAATTCGTCGAAATTGCTGCTGACAATGGCGAGGAACTTGACCCGTTCCAGTAGCGGGGTTCTATCGTCCGCTGCCTCGTGGAGTACCCGGCGGTTGAATTCCAGCCAGCTCAACTCCCGGTTAAGGTAGAATTCAGGGGCATGAAGACCACCAGGCAGGACTGCGGTGGCAGAATTTTTTATTGCGGAAACTTCTCTTTTTTTACGTGTAGCCATACTGATTATGCCCTTTATTGGTAATTGCAAGAATATTGGCAAGTGTGGGGCTGTTACTCTGTTTGTGCCCGGAGCATACCCAATCAATCTCTTCCCGACAACCCCAAGAAGCCGGCAACAATCAATTGGCACAAGGTTGTAACACTTCAGCCTGCCGCATCGACAACAAGTAAACATCCTCGCCTGGATATTCAATCTTGATGAAAAACTGTAGCAAACTTGTAACCAACATTTAACATCGGCACTGTTACAACCATGCTAACATCGCGTATCAAGGGGTGTTTTCATTGTGGTTATACTTGCGGCTATCCTTATAATTTTAGTTTTTCTCTGTTGGGTAGTTTATTTTCATAATGTTGTTCCCCGTGGCCAGGGGAGATCAAAAAAGGGCAGATTCGGCAAGAAGCGTCGTATGCGCCGGACAAACCGTAAAGGAAGGAATCATGTCACTATTGAACGAAGAAACCGTTCTTAAAATCAAATCTCTGCCGCCTGAAGAGCAACAACAGGTACTTGATGGCATAGCCAGGCTCCTGTCTGAAAGAGCCAGTGCGCATAGTACTAATCTGCAGGCCAACGATCAGGTTGATGATAAGAGTGAATCTCACCCTCATTGTTGACACTTTCGCAAAGATTTTGGCTGCAACGAATCTAAATAAATCATGGGAGCCAACTATTGAAAGTGCATTTTATCAGACACGCTCAAGCAATAGAACGTTCAACCGAACTGCCGGATGAACAGCGATATCTTACCTGCCGTGGTCGGAAAAAATTCCGTAAAGTTGCAGCCTCCCTGAAAAAAATGGACATCGAACCGGAGATTATCTTTACAAGTCCTAAAATCCGAGCCGTACAGACTGCAGAAATTCTTTCCGAAACAATACACTTCAATGGTGCAATCCAGATACTTCCCGAGCTTGCTCTCGGATCAGACTTTGAATCTATTACAGCTATCATCAGAAGTGCCAAATCAGCCGATGAGATCGTGATTATTGATCATGAACCCGGCCTTGGAGAGACAGTCGGGCATATGCTTAAGCTTTCGTCTCCCTGTTACCTTTCCAAAGGGTCAGCGGTTTCCCTGAAGATCACCATAAAACAGTCGGGGCTTGCCGCTGAGCTGAGCAGCCTGACCACTTGCGGCGGGAAAACCATCAATAAGGCCTGTGCAGCACTGGAGCGTTTACAGGGCATTAATCATAAAGAGTCAAAAGTTTAAAAAGCGCCGGTGGCCAGTTAAAGTTCTCTTCCATAGAACTTCATAATCAAATCTACGCCTGACGGCCAAACTAATAGAAATCGTATGACTTCACCAGTTCCAGCAGTTTCTGTTCTTCTTCGCTGGGAGCCCCTTTGGTAATGGCAATTACTTTAGCTGAAACAAAGGGCGTCTTCGGATTACGCGTCCGGGCACTTTGGTAAACATGGGAGGCAATTCCTATCGCTCCCTGAGTTCTGATGATCTTTTCGATTATATCGTGTTGATCGCTTGCCTTGACTGTTTTTTTGACAAGCGGGTCGTTACCGATGATGTAACGGGAAAACAGCTGATTCATCTCTGGTGTTTCAGCACCCCAGACAACAACGATTTTCCTGTTATCACCACCCACCTGATTCCAGTTGGTAATGTTGCCGGTAAAAATATCGTGCAACTGTTTCTGGGAGAGAGCCGTGACACTGTTCTCTTTGTTGAGATATACCAGAATTATGTTTGTGCCAATCCCCTGGGCCTGAAAATTCTCCGCCATAACCAGATATCCTCTTTCCTGAAGATTCGTAGTAAGCGTGCCCAACGGGACATCTGTAGTGGCGATGTCTATGTCACCCATGTCAAGATCCAGCAGAGCCTGCTCGGACGACGTCGGTTTCACTGACAGCGAAATGCCGGTTTCATCCTGCACCTGCTCTTTAATAACCTCGAACATGCCTTTACAGGCAACAGCCTCGCCACCGACCTTGATCTCTGCAGCTGCCAGCATATCGAGTGGAAAAACACATAGCGACAGTATCACCAGAAAAACAAGCTTCATTCCTGCAATTTTTCCACGTTCGGACAACAGTTCCCTATGCATGTGTATAAATCTCCTTAGTGTATATCCTGACATCCCATTGCAACAGCATCGACACAGTCAGGAAAATTTCTTGTTACAGCCTATGCAAACAGCGGATTACTCACTACCGCAATCTATTGTCACACAGTTTTTTCTTTAATGAGACGAAAGTGTAGCATGATGCTGATACCTTCCGAGGCGAATTAATCTACTTAAATTAGACACTTGCCGGTAACAGTTGCTGTACAGTTTGAAACTAGCGAAAGAGGAGCTGCCAGCATGGAAGATATTACCCATATCATTCCCGCAATAGCAGAGATCATGCGATCTGCGCAGGAGATAGACTCGGGGACACTTGTCAGGGATGTCATGGAGATATTCCAGAAAGAGCCATCGCTGCTTGCCATTCCGGTGACAGAGCAGGATCGCTTTCTGGGAGTGATCAACAGGAAAGTGCTTTTCATTGAGCATTTGGGGCGGCCATTTGCCGTCGATCTCTACAGCAGAAAACCGATCAGTCAGTTGCTGCCTGAAAGTCAGTTCAACGTTGCGCCTGAAATTGACATAAACGCGACTCTGGCAAAACTTCTTGAGGTCGATCCGGAGTTGTCAATCGACTCGTTTCCTGTGACAAAAGATAATCGCTGTCTTGGCATTGTCTCTGTTTCAGACTTGATGATGAAAGTATCAGACTGTCAAGCCATTCTCTTCGACACACTGAAGGTGCTCAGTTCACGAATCAATGAGGAGGTTGCCAAGGCCAGCATTATCCAGAAAGATCTTCTGCCCCACTCGGAATACAGCGACAGCACCATTACTATCAGCGCCGATCTGATAACTTCCTCCGAGATCGGCGGAGATTTCTACGACTACTTTCCGCTCGAAGGGAATCGTCTTGGGTTGGTGGTTGCGGACGTCAGTGGTCATGGAGTGCAGGCGGGCATGGTAACAACAGCGGCCAAGGCCAGTCTGCACACTCTTATTTCTCAAGGGGTCACAACCCCGGCGGCACTGCTTTCAGGGATGAACAATGCCATTCTGGCAACTGCGAAACAGAGCCTTTTGATGACCTGCCTTGTTGCGGTCATTGATTTCGAAAGAAAGGCGGTCACTTTTTCAAATGCCGGCCATAACTTCCCGTATCTTTTCAGAGCAAGAACACGGCAACTCGACAGAATTGAAGAGGATGCCGGTTATCCGCTCGGTTTTGAAAAGGATTTTGTCTACAAGGAGCAGACTGCCGGCTTCAGTCAGGGCGATGTCCTCTTTCTTTATACCGACGGGATTATTGAGTGTGTCAATTCCGCCGGAGAAGAGTTTGGCTATGAGCGTTTTGAAAGCATTCTGTTTAAGGCA
>CAWEPN010000004.1:0-190979 GCA_963810975.1 uncultured delta proteobacterium
GCTGGCTTTATCCATAAAGACAGTCACATGATACGAAAAAAGGTGGGCAGAGGAAATTTCCCTCTGCCCACCTTTTTTGTTAAAAAGATTCTGTTACTGCATGCTTACCTAAGCAGCGGAGCAATAATCAGCGAAACGATACTCATCAGCTTGATGAGGATGTTCATAGCTGGCCCGGAGGTATCCTTGAACGGGTCGCCAATTGTGTCGCCGACAACAGCGGCCTTGTGGGCCTCGCCACCCTTTTTCTCGCCGGCCAATTCGCCTTTTTCGATGAACTTCTTGGCGTTGTCCCAGACTCCGCCGGCATTGGCCATAAAGAGTGCCATCAGCACGCCGGTAACTGTGGCGCCGGCCAGGGTGCCGCCAAGAGCTTCCTTGCCGAGAGTGAAGCCGATGACAGGAGGAACAAGAATGGCGATGACTGCCGGGGCAATCATCTCCTGGAGTGATGCCTTGGTGGAGATGTCAACACAGGTCTGGGAATCCGGTTTGACGCCCGGTTTTCCTTCCAGTAGGCCAGGGATTTCGCGGAACTGGCGACGGATCTCGTCGACCATCTTGCCGGCAGCTTTGCCGACTGAGGTCATGGTCATGGCGGCGATCAGGAACGGCACAAAACCGCCGATAAAAGTGCCGATAACAACCTGCGGATTGGTCAGGTCGATGGAAGTTACATTGGCGCTGGCGGCATAAGCGGCGTAGAGCGCCAGGGCGGTCAGGGCGGCGGAGCCGATGGCAAAACCCTTGCCCATGGCAGCGGTGGTGTTGCCGAGGGCGTCAAGGCTGTCAGTAATTTTGCGTCACTTCAGGGCCGAGGCCAGCCATCTCCGAGATACCGCCGGCATTGTCGGCGATCGGGCCGTAGGCGTCGACCGTCATGGTGACACCAACGGTTGCCAGCATGCCGACTGCAGCCAGGGCGACACCGTAGAGACCGGCGGTTGCATTGGCAACATAAATGGCGAGGCAGATCATGACGACCGGGGCAACGACACTCTCCATGCCGACGGCAAGACCGTTGATGATATTGGTTGCCGCGCCGGTGCGGCACGATTCGGCGACACGGTTAACCGGGGTGGAAGAGGTGTAGTACTCGGTGATCAGGCCGATGACGATGCCGGCAACCGCAGCCGAGCAGGACCGACCAGAAGACACCGGTGCTGATGCCGAAGGCGGAGACGGCGAACCAGGCGCCGATCAGAAACAGGCCGGCGCCGATAAAGGTCGAGTTGCGCAGGGCGGCTGCCGGATCGCCGTTTTTCAGGATGTTCATGGAAAGAATACCGACCAGAGAAGCGAGCAGGCCGACAACCGCCAAGAAGGATCGGCAGGAACATCAGGCTGGCCTGGGTGCCGCCCAGTGTTGCCAGGGTGCTGACGCTGGCCGTGGCGGCAATGGCAATGGTGGCGATAATCGCACCGACATAGGATTCAAAAATGTCCGCGCCCATGCCGGCGATGTCGCCGACGTTGTCGCCGACGTTGTCGGCAATGACGCCGGGATTGCGCGGGTCATCCTCGGGGATGCCGGCTTCGATCTTGCCGACCAGGTCGGAGCCGACGTCGGCTGCCTTGGTGAAAATGCCGCCGCCAACGCGGGCAAAGAGTGCAATTGAGGATGCGCCCATGGCAAAGCCGTTGATGTATTGAGAGGTCTGCGGGTCACCCCAGACGATAAAGGCAATGCCGACACCGATCAGACCGAGGCTGGCAACTGCCAGTCCCATGACCGACCCGCCGCTGTAGGAAACCATCAGCGCTGCGGCAATGCCTTTGCTGCGGGCAGCTTCAGAGGTTCTCACATTGGCCTTGGTGGCGGCCTGCATGCCGAAAAAACCGGCAAAGATCGAACAGAGGGCGCCGCCCAGAAAGGCAACACCAGTGCGCCAGCCAAGCGAAGGGGCAAGCAGCATCAAGCCGAATACAACCACCATGAAAATGGCAAGAACCTTGTACTCCCGCTTGAGGAAGGCCATTGCGCCCTTATGGATTTCCTCGGAAATCTCGACCATTTTCTCGTTGCCGGCAGGTTGGGACTTTATGTAGTTGTAGATCACGAAAGCGATTACCAACCCCACAACCCCCAAGATTGGTGCTAGTATCTGCAGTTGCATTGACTGTTTCCTCCCGCTTGCTTAGTTGTAATCTCGTGAAAACGAACTGAAAAATGGATGCTATATTCAAAAATAACCAACATTAATCCGTAATTTTTAATGGATTTACCTTCTCGTGTCAACCATCAATTGGAAATTGCCCTCATTATTTATTGGATATTTTGAGACAGTCAGCAGAATTAAAGAAATCAAAATCTTGTATCAAATTAATTCTCTGCTATAATGCAATTTTCCAGTGGTGGAATAGGGCCTTGAGTTTTTTTCACTAACAGGTTATTTACAAATATTCGGCCTTTAATGAGCCAAATAGTCAATCTGTAGCAGTTTAATCGGATTGACATAGCTGCTAATAAATGCAATAAGGTGGCAATTATGAAAGAGCACATTCTGATCAATAGCAATCAGTTCGTATCCTTAAAACTGAAACTTATGGAGGAGCGATGCCGGAATAACGGTCTCTCTTTGACTAATCAACGGCGGGCTATTCTTGAGAACCTCTCATCACGCAATGATCATCCGACTGCTGATCAGATTTTTGCGGCGGTTCAGGACAAAATCGCCGGTGTTTCAAGGACTACGGTCTACCGGGTTCTGGAGACATTCGTGCAGCTCGGACTGGCACAGAAGATCAGTAACCCTGAAGCCAAGGCACGCTTTGACGCCGATACTTCCAGGCATCACCATGCTTCCTGTGTTATGTGTGAAAAGGTTATTGATATAGCTGGTTCGGTTCTTCCTGATATTGACCTGAGTAAGGCGGATCTGAAAGGTTTTGAGGTTTTCGACTGCTCAGTGGTTGCAGTAGGGCTTTGCCAGGATTGCAGAAGTAAAGACGGCGTTGGCCGTTCGTACAAATTCAACTGAAAAGGGGTGCACTATGAAAAAATGGAGATGTGTTGTCTGTGACTATATTCATGAAGGTGACGAACCACCCGAAACATGTCCTGTCTGCGGCGTGGGAAGTGATCAGTTTGAAGAGATAACAGACTAACATTGCTGAAAAATTGTATCTACTGAAAAGGACTACTTAAAATGAAGGCTGTTGAACTAAAGAAAGATGTTTATTGGGTAGGGGCGTTAGACTGGGCGGTAAGAGATTTTCACGGCTATGAAACTCCACGCGGCACTTCATATAACAATTATCTTGTTCTTGATGATGAAATTACCTTGATTGATACGGTAAAGTACGATTTTGCCGAAATAACCATCAAGAATATTATGGGCATTGTTGATCCTGCCAGAATAAAAAACGTTATCATAAATCATATTGAAAACGACCATGTAACGAGCCTTGACCGGATAATGGCCTATGCCCCTGATGCAACCATCTACATAACCGAAAAGGGGCGGCGCGGACTGGAGAGGTTTTTCGATCTTGATCAGTGGAAAGTAAAAACCGTCAAGAGCGGCGATACTCTCTGTACGGGGAAAAAAACCTTCAGATTCATAGAGACGCCGATGCTCCACTGGCCGGACTCCATGGTCACTTACCTGCATGAAGACAAGATCCTCTTTACGCAGGATGCTTTCGGTCAGCATATAGCCTCTTCCGGACGCTTTGACGACGAGTTTGTGGCTGAGTATTCCGATGCTGATCTTGAAGATGCAGTCATAGAATATTATGCAAACATTCTGATGCCGTTTGGTCAGATGATTAAGATGAAGATTGCCGAAATCGAGAACAGTGGGCTTGAGGTAGATATCGTTGCCCCTGACCACGGGGTCATCTGGAGAAAAGATCCCGGCAAAGTATTCAGAATGTACCTGGACATGGCCAACGGCAAAGCAGATCTGTCTGTTGTCATCGTTTATGACACCATGTGGCAGAGTACGGAAAAAATGATAGTGCCGATAAGCGAAGGGATAAGGGACGAAGGCGTCGGTGTCAAGATTATCAAGCTGCGCGCAACACCGACGAGTGTTGCCATCAAGGAGTTCTGGAAGGCACGAGGGGCGTTGATCGGTTCACCGACGCTCAATAATATCACTTATCCGTCTGTGGCCGAGTTTCTGACCCATCTGCGCGGACTGCGCCCGAAAAACCGTCTGGTCGGGGCGTTTGGCAGCTACGGTTGGGGGGGCGGCGCAGTCAAGGAGATTTACGAGGATTTCAAGCGGATGGGGCTTGATGCAGTGGAACCAGGATTACAGATACTTTATAAGCCATCTATAATAGATGAAGAGACCTGTTTTAAGTTCGGGAAAGATTTTGCACAGAAGGTCATCGAATTTCACAACAAATTTTGACCTACCAAGGAGGAACGAAAATGGCAAAGGTTCTTGAAGTCTACAAATGCGACATCTGCGGTAACATTGTTGAGCTGTTCATCTCGGGCGGCGGTCCTCTGGCCTGTTGCGGTGCGCCGATGCAACTGTTGGGAGAGAATACCGTTGATGCTTCCAAAGAAAAGCATGTACCGGTTATTGAGAAAGGTGATGGCAATGCTACAGTCAAGGTCGGCAGTGTGCCGCACCCGATGGAAGAGGCCCACTACATCCAGTGGATCGAAGTGATTGACGGTGACAAGATTTCAAGAAAGATGCTCAAACCGGGTGAAGCTCCTGAAGCTACCTTCTGCGTCAAGTCTGACAAGGTGGTTGCCCGGGAGTACTGCAATCTCCACGGCCTTTGGAAGGCGGAAGCATAGACGTACACAGTTTGGCTGACGTTGTATGACCGATCCGGGGGAGCTTTCTGCTCCCCCTGTTTTTTACGCGGATTACACTATGCTCCTCAAATATGGCGAAAAATCTTTTATCTGTAACCTTCCACCAGTGAATCTGCTCGGGTTGATAAAGGCTGCGTCCGCTGCGGATCAATCTTCGCCGGAAGAGCAGATCAATATTGCTCTTGATAACTGTCAGCAGCAGATCTCAAACATAAAACCTTCTGAAGATGTCGTCATTGTTGCTTCAGATATCACCCGTTACAGCGGCAGTGAGATCTTTATGCCAATGCTGGTGGAGCGGCTTAATGAAGTTGGCGTTGTCGACAGCGCCATCACAATTGTTATCGCTCTCGGGATTCATCGCCAACAGACAGAAACGGAACATCGCCGCATAATCGGCTCTCTCTATGGCAGAGTAAAAGTTATTGATCACGACTGTGACGATCCGGGCAAATTGGTGACCGTTGGCGTCACGACCTGTGGTATTGAAGTCTCGCATCAACCGGACTGTTGCCGAGGCAGATCATCTCATTCTGACCGGAACAATCGGCTTTCACTACTTTGCCGGGTTTAGTGGCGGGCGTAAAAGCATCCTCCCGGGGGTCTCCAGTCGCGCTGCCTGCATGGCAAGCCACTTCAATGTTCTCAACCCCGGCGAAGGAAACGGCAAGAACAGTTTTGCCGTTACCGGCAATCTTGACAACAATCCGGTGCACAGCGCAATGGTCGAGGCCTGCGCTATGGTAAAGCCTGATTTTATTCTCAACACAGTGCTGTCGCCGGACAAACAGATAATCGCAGCCTTTGCAGGACACTGGCAGGATGCACATGAAGCAGGCTGTCGCTATTATGCTGAAAACTTTGCCTATCCATTGAAAGAGAAGGCTGATTTGGCAGTTGTCTCCTGCGGCGGTTTTCCGAAGGATATAAACCTGATCCAGGCGCACAAGTCGATGGAGTATGGCAGTCAAGCGTTGAAAGATGGCGGAGTTATGATACTCCTTGCCGAGTGCCGGGACGGCTACGGCAATGCAACATTTTTCAACTGGTTTCGTTTCAGGGATCTTCCTTCGTTTGAGAGCAGGCTGCGCAGCCATTACGAAATCAACGGTCAGACGGCATATTCCCTGTTGCAGAAGGCGCTTCGCTTCCGTATCATTCTGGTTTCCACGTTGCCACCGGAAGAGGTCCGGACAATGCGGATGATCCCGGCAGCGACGCTTGATGAGGCGCTGCAGATGGCAAAGGAAATGCTGCCGGACGATTTTACGGCGTACGTTATTCCGGAAGGCGGAACGGTGCTGCCGGTCAAGATTTAATTGAAACAATTCAGAGCAACTGAGCAACAGAGATAAAATTTGAGTATTTTTTTGAGTAATCGAGTTTTGTTCCCTATTTTGAGGGTTTCTCCGTTGCTCGTTGCTCTGTGTTCGAAAAGAGGTTTGAATAAAAATGATCGAAAAAAGAATCATCGATGAACTGAAAAAGATAGTCGGAACTGACAACGTGGCGACCGACCTCCAGGATCTTATCTGCTACGGCTATGATGCCACCCAGATGGAGTTCCTGCCTGACGCGGTTGTTCATCCCGGTTCGCCGGAAGAGATTGCTGCTGTCCTGAAGCTGGCCAACGCAGAAAAATTCCCGGTGTTTCCGCGTGGCGCCGGGAGCGGCTTTACCGGTGGGGCCCTGGCAAAAGGTGGCGGCGTCGTCCTTGTGGTAACACGGCTTGACAGGATTTTGCGGATCGATACCGAGAACCTTATTGCCGAAGTGGAACCGGGTGTTGTTACCGAGCAGTTCCAGCTTGCGGTTGAAAAGCTGGGGCTTTTTTATCCGCCGGATCCTGCTTCGCTCAAGTTTTCCACGCTTGGCGGCAATGTGGCCGAGAATGCCGGCGGACCGCGCTGCGTCAAATATGGCGTAACCAGGGATTTCGTCATGGGGTTGGAGATTGTGCTTCCTACCGGAGAGATCATCCGTACCGGCGGCGAGACCTACAAGGGGGTGGTCGGTTACGACATGACCCGTCTTCTCTGCGGTTCCGAGGGGACTCTCGGTGTAATCACCAAGATCATCTTCAAACTGCTGCCGCTGCCGGAAGCAAAGAAGACCATGCTGACGATATTCGATTCGATTGATGGAGCGGCTAAAGCGGTTTCATCAATTATCGGCAACAAGATCATTCCGACAACCCTGGAATTTATGGATTATGCCACCCTGAAGTGTGTCAATAATCGCTTTAATCTCGGAATTCCGGAAAGTGGCCGTGCCGTCCTTATAATCGAAGTGGACGGCGATTATGATCTGATTGAGAAGCAGGCGGCCAGAATCCAGGAGATCATCGCCCCGCTCGGGCTGGTAGAGTGCAAAATTGCCAAAGATGCGGCCGAGTCGGAAGCCCTCTGGAAAGTGAGGCGGCTTGTCTCTCCCTCTCTGCGGGATGTGAACCCTGACAAGTTCAACGAAGATGTCGTGGTGCCACGTTCCAAGGTGCCGGAGATTATCCGGGTCATAGAAAAAATACAGCAGAAGTACGATATTCCGATTGTCAACTTCGGCCATGCCGGCGACGGCAATATCCATGTAAATGTGATGATCGACAAGAACGTTCCCGGCATGGAGGCAAAGGCTCATGAAGCTATTGCCGAAGTTTTTCAGGCGGCGCTTGATCTGAATGGCACCATGTCAGGCGAGCATGGCGTTGGTTTGGCGAAGCAGCCTTATATTCACCTGGAGCTGAAACCGGCGCAGGTAGCGGCAATGCAGGCGATCAAGCAGCGCGCTTGATCCGAATAATATACTGAATCCGGGGAAAATGTTTCCAGATCAGAAGCATAGTCAAACAGCTTCACAGAGACACAGAGAACAGGCAACTGAGAAACACCTAGATCTTTAGGTTTTGGCTTAAGCGCTGTAATCTTTTGATTCCTCTGTGCTCTCTGTGTCTCTGTGTTTCATAAAGGTTTTTGGATTATATATGAATAATTCCGATGTTTAAAAAGAGTTGAACAGGAACTGAAAAAATGCGTCAAGTGCGGTGCCTGTAGGGCTAACTGTCCTGCCTTTGCCGCCTTCGGCAAGGAACCGGCTGTTGCCCGAGGCAAGTTGGCGCTTTGCCAGCATCTGCTCAAAGGTGATATCGAACTTGATGATGCTACCTACTCGGCCATGTCAAAATGCCTGCTCTGCGGTAACTGCGTCGACAAATGCCCCAACAGCGTGCCGACTGACGAGATCGTCATGGTTGCCCGCGAAGCGCTTGCCAAAAAACGTGGACTGACGACATTTCATGCCGCAGTCGGTCAGGTCATTCAGAATCGTACCCTGATGAAGTTCGGCGCATGCGGCCGGCAGAATTCTCGGCCCGCTCTTCTTTAAAAAAGTGCCGGAAACATCCGGACTTCGGCTCCGCTTTCCGCTGCCCTTCCTCGGTAACAAGCGCAATATACCCCCCCTGGCAAAGAAGCCTTTTCTGGAGCGTCATCCGGAAGTAATCCAGGGCGAACCGGGCAAACCGCGCATTGTTTTCTTTGTCGGCTGCATGACCAATTTCTGCTATCCGCAGATTGGTGAAGCTGCTCTGGCGCTTTTCCGGCATCTCGGCTGTACGGTTATCATCCCGAAGGGGCAGCAGTGCTGCGGTCTGCCCGGAATGTCCGGCGGTGATCTGGATACCGTTCGCGGCCTTGCGGAGAAGAACCTGATCGAATTGGAACGCTACGAAGCGGATTACATCATGAGCGCCTGCGCCACCTGCGGCGGGGCGCTCCACAAGTTCTACCCGAATCTGATCGGCAAACGTCACCCCGAACTGGCGGCCCGATTGAAAGCAATCGCCGAAAAAACTGTTGATGCCTCCCAGTTGCTCCACAAGCTGGGGTTGAATCCTGAGGAGACCGGCGGCGGACGTGACGTGAAGATAACCTACCATGATCCATGCCACCTCAAGACGCGAGGAATAATCAGTCAGCCGCGTGAACTTCTCCGGGGGACTCCGGGAGTGGAACTCACGGAGATGGAGGGGGCTGACAAATGCTGCGGTCTTGGCGGCACCTTCAATGTGTATCACTATGAATCATCCATGAAGATAAATGCCGGCAAGAGCGCCGCTATCATCAAAACCGGCGCAGAAGCTGTCGCCACAGGCTGTCCCGGCTGTATGATGCAGCTCTCCGATGGGTTGAAGCAGGCGGGTAGTGCCATCAAGGTCATTCATACGCTGGAAGTGCTTGCGAGAAAGATTCGTAACAAGCGCTGATTATATAGATGTGCTGATTATATAGATGAGTGACCCGAGAAGTTTTCGGGTCACTTTCGCATTCCTTCCGCAGTTTAAAGATTCTTTCCCACCTGAAGTACCGCTAAATTTCCTCGATCGTAACTCCCCACAAATAATCATTGACAGCTTCACCCTAAATCAGTATTTTTAGCCGCAATAAAAACTGGTTTTATTCTTAATGTATACGGTGGTCAATTTATCTATGTCAGAATACAATATCGGCGCAAAAATAAAGAAGCTTCGTCTTGCGAAAAAACTGACTCTTCAGGCTGTTGCCAGAGAGACGGGCTTCTCTCCGGCGCTCATCTCCCAGATCGAAAATAATAATGTTTCCCCTCCGATTGCGACCCTTTCGAAAATCGCCAAATTTTTTGATGTAAAGATTGGTATTTTCTTTAACGAGGATGAAGAGGAGTGCCGCTACGAGGTTGTCCGTAAAGCGGAGCGGAAGCTCATCCCCCGTGTCATCTCCCGCGCCGGGACGAGTCAGGGGTACTCGTATGAGTCCCTCTCTTTCCGGAAACAGAACAAGAAGATGGAGCCTTTCCTTCTTTCAGTGACTGAAAGAGTCGCCGAAGAGAATACCTATAGTCACGATGGCGAAGAGTTTCTTTTTGTGATGAAGGGGAATGCAGAGCTGTTGCTTGAGGATGAGCGGATACAGCTTGGAGCGGAAGACTGTGTCTATTTCGATTCATCTCTGCGTCATCGCCTCCTTTCAAGGGATGGCGAAGAGGTCAGTGTTCTTGCTGTAGTTACCCGGTAGTTTCCGTCCGGAAAGGGTGCTTTTTCGCCCTGGCGGTGTCAATCTGCGGTCTTGCTTGTGCGGCGTACAGTAGTACGCCTCCGCGCAATTCCTTGATTTCCTTGCCAGGACAAAAAATCCCCGCTTTCCGATCCGGAAACTGCCAGTTTCTCATCCGGAGTATCCGGATGGATACCGGTAGTCAGTGACACCAATCAGATAGTACCAAATCCAACGAATGGAAGGGTGAAAAGATGTCCAAAGCAGCTATCAGACCACTACTGAAAAATCCGTTTGATCCACCCGAGAAGGTCGAGTTCACAATTCCGGGGGAGATATCCCGGATAACAGGCGGCTATGAAGAGGCGATGAAGGAAGGCTATGACCTGATCCAGCGCCCGATCAAGTCGGTGAAAATCGAACAGATCGAAAAGCAGCACTTCAAGAAGCGTATGACCGTCTGGGAACGGTTGTCAGTTCTTTCCGGGGAATCTCCCAATGTTCTTTACCAGAACTGGGGGAAAAATCTTGACGGTGCCTCTCTTGTCACTGCGATTCTCAATATCGGTGGTCGTGATGTAGCTGTTTACGGGCACGACTTCACGGTCCGCGCCGGTTCAATTGATGCAACCAACGGCAGCAAACTTGCCAAGCTCTTTAATCTGGCTGCCGCAAAGGGTATCCCGGTCATCGGCATGAACGATTCGGCCGGTGCTTTTGTGCCTGCCGGGGTCGGTGGTCTTGACGGTTATGCCGAGGCATTTACCGCCTTGCGCAAGATGAGCGGCGTCGTCCCGTCAATTATGTGCATGTTCGGCTTCAATGCCGGCGGCGGCAGTTATCTCCCCCGTCAGGGAAGCTTTGTCATTCAGCCTAACGACACCTTTTTCGGCCTCACCGGTCCGGGCGTTGTAAAATCTGTTCTCGGCGAGGATGTTACTCCGGAAGAGCTTGGTGGCCCGAAGGTCCACGGTAAATCCGGCGTTGCCGACCTTACCGTTACCGACGAGGTGGCCGCGCTGCGCACAGCAGTCCGCCTGCTCTCCTACCTGCCCGACAACAACAGTGTCGCTGCTCCGTTTCAGGAGACCAGTGATCCGCTCGACAGAAAAACCTGGGAGATCAACACTCTCCTTAAGAAAGCATTCAACTCGCCGACAGGTTTCAATACCCCTTTCGACGTCTCCATCATCATTCAGCAGATCTGCGACCACGGCGATTACTTTGAGCTGCAACCGGAGCGCGCCAAAGAGGTTGTTACTGCCTTTGGCCGTCTGGCTGGCAATGTAGTCGGCTTTGTTGCCAATAACTCTGCCGTTTCTTCGGGGCAGATAGACTGCGACTCCGCAGTCAAGATTGCCCGTTTTGTCCGCTTCTGCAACATTTACAACATTCCGATCATCTTTATGGAGGACACCACCGGCTTCCTCCCGGGACGTGAGCAGGAAGCCCGCGGCATTGTTCAGGCCGGTCGCTCGATGCTTGATTCCATCGTTGATGTCCGTACTCCTCGAATTCTCTTGATCCTCCGTAATGCTTACGGTGGCGCATACGCTTCCTACAATAACTATCCGACCGGCGCAGACCTTGTCCTTGCTTTGCCGACAACCCGGCTTGCTGTTATGGGCCCGGCAGGCAAAGAGTTTGTCTACAAGGATGAAGTTCGCAAGATGCGTGCTACTGCAGCTGATATGGTTAAGAAAGGCGCGGCTGAGCGAACCGCTGCCGGTATGGACGGTGCTGCCGCCAGAAAGGATGCTGAGAGAGAGTCGGCTGAATGGCTCAAGGTTCAGGAAGGAGCACTTAATCTGCGTTACGAAAAAGAGCTCATGAATCCGAAAGAGGGCCTTGCTCTCGGGTCAATCTCTTCGATTGTCATGCCGACAGACCTGCGCAAGGTTCTTGGTGAAAATATGAGCTTCCTGCTCCGCCACTACAAGGCGTGCCCGATGGGTGGAGTGCAGAGGGAGTTCCATTAGAAGACTACAAACACGGAGCACAGAAGTCAAGTAGACAAGCGAGTTGAAGTATAAAGCACTGCTTTTTCTGACTGTTCTCCTGTTCTCCGTGTGCTACTGTAATTCTAGATAAATATTATTATCTTTGGAGATAGAGACCAATGAACGACCTCTACATGAATAATCCACTGATTCACCGTGACCGCAGGCTGGGGAAGTCCGACTCCGAGTGGGTTCGCTCCTTTGCCAGTGAAGATCTCAAACCGCTGATTGTCTGCCGCGGCCCGATCAGAAAAGAGGCGATGGACGTTTTTGAAGAGATGGGGATGACCCATTACGGCATCCTTCTCTCTGAAAAGGATTCCATTGTGTATGCCAATGCACTTGCTCCGGAACTGCGTAAGCTGACTGATTCGACCCGAGTCCACCGTGTGCCCGATTATTCTGGCGCCAGTAAGGAAGAGCGGGTCGAGCGGATCAACCAGATCACCCAGATAGCTCACGATAACGGCTATGACTCCATTTTTGCCGGTTACGGCTTCATGGCTGAGGATGAAGAGTTTGTTGCTTCGATCGAGAAGGCCGGGCTAAAGTTCATCGGACCGAATTCACGCACCCAGGCTGATGCCGGCAAGAAGGATGAAGCCAAGCGTACCGCCCTTCAGGTAGGTGTCAGCGTTACCCCTGGTATCAACAATGTCACCGCCAGAACAATGGTATCGAAGTGCGGCAGTCGCGAGAAGCTGCTTGCACTGGCAAAAACTCACGGAATTGCTGTCGACGCCAAAATCCTTGATGATAAAAAACTTTCACTTGAGGATCTGGCAGACAAGATTCTCTATGCCTCCTATGAAAAAGGGGTTGATCTTTACACTATCGAAGAACTCTCTGCCCAGGTAGAGGTAGAAGTTATTGCCATGTTCAAGGAGTATCCGCAAAGTCGCATTCGCCTGAAAGCGATCGGCGGCGGCGGCGGCAAAGGGCAGAGGATCCTCGGCGCATCGCTGCTCCCCCTCAAAAATGCGACTGAAAAGCAGATCAAAGATGCTGCTGCAGAAACCCCGACCCTGGTACGCGAGATCCTTAACGAGGTGAAGGCGAACGGTGTTGGCGACAACAAGAACGTTCTTGTCGAACTGAACATCGAGCAGACCCGTCATAATGAGATTCAGCTCCTTGGTAACGGCGAATGGTGCGTATCGCTTGGCGGTCGTGACTGCTCTCTGCAGATGCACGAGCAGAAACTGCTGGAAATCTCTGTGACGCAGGAAGGTCTTACCCTTGCCATCGAAAAGGCTAGAAAGGCAGGGAAAAAGGCTGAAGTAAAGGCGCTTGAGAGCGATCTCAAGGTTCTGAAAAGGATGGAGGAGGACTCCACCAAGTTCGGGGCTGCCGTAGGCCTGGATTCTGCTTCAACGTTCGAGTGTATCGTTGACCGTGACCGCTACTTCTTTATGGAGGTGAACACCCGGATTCAGGTCGAGCACCGTGTTTCCGAACTCTGTTACTCCCTCAAGTTTACCAATCCGAAGAACAAGAACGATTTCTTCATCGTCGAGTCACTGGTTGAGGCGATGGCTCTCCTTGCCCGTCACAAGAAACGCCTGCCGAAGCCGGAGAGAATCCCCCGCTTTAGCGCATCCGCAGAAGCTCGTCTCAATGCGACGGATGCTTCCCTTTCCCCCCACGCCGGTGGCATGATCCGTTTCTGGTCCAAGCCGATCGAAGGTGAGATTCGTGACGATCAGGGAATCTGCATGGTCAATCCCGATACCGGCATGTTCATGCGCTACAAGGTGGCCGGTGCCTATGACTCCAATATAGCCCTCCTGCTGACAAAGGGTGAAGACCGCCTGGATAGCTACCAGCATCTTTCAAAAGTGCTCGGCAAGACCATTCTGCGCGGTGTCGATCTGGCAACCAACCTCGAATTCCACTACGGTCTGGTCAATTGGTTTATTGGCCAGAATGTCATGGCAAAACCGACAACCCGTTTTGTCGTCCCTTACCTGACACTGATGGGGCTTCTGAAAGAGGAGGCATCTAAAATAGATACCGTCTATGCTTTCTTTCAGATGAAGAAGGCCTATGCCAAGAAGATGGCAGAGCAGTTTCCGGATGATCCGAAAGTAGCCAAGGAGATGTCGGCAATACTCGATCGCAAGGGGACGCTGGTTACCCGCGCGATGGACAAGCTGCTGGACGACCCGCATCTCCTTTCCGGCTGGCTTTCTCTGAACAGAAACAACTTTGAGGTTAAATCCGGTAAGATCGTTCTGCATGACAATCCGTTTGTGCTTCTTGCCGACACTTATGAATATCTGAATATGTCCTTTGACCCTAAAGCGCCGGCTGCTGAGGTGATCTGGGGGCATGACAACGATCTGCTCCAGAAAGGACTGCGCTTTTACGCGACACTTTCGGAGAAGTTCAAGCTTGGTATGCACGAATTTGACAAACTCTCTGCCGTGCTGGTCAAGGAAAAGCCCCAGGGCGGATTCAGTGCGGATGAATGGGCCGGGATCCAGTCTGCTCATGTCGGTTTTGAAGCAGGGCTCGAACTCCTCGGGATGCTCTACGTTCTGGCTTGCAACCTCAAGTTCTGGGACTTCAAGATAGAAGAAGATCTTGAGGTGACCATCCCCGAATATCTCCACGACACGGAGCTGCAGACGAGGATGAAGAAAGTGCTGGTTCCACCGCCTACAACAAAAGCGGACGAGATCGTGTCGATCTGTGGCGGTATGTACTATGGTCAGGAAGGGCCGGGCTTGCCGGCGTTCGTGACCGAGGGGATGCACTTTGAAAAAGGGCAGGCACTCTACATCATCGAAGTTATGAAGATGTTCAATACTGTCCGGGCGACTTTCTCCGGCACTGTCGACAAGATTGTCATGCAGGGGGCTGACGGCTCCATCGTCCAGAAAGGACAGACACTTTTCAAGGTTACCCCTGATGAGAAATTCGTTGAAGTCGATCCGAAAGAGATGGAAACGGAGAAGCGGGAGAAAACAACTGAATATCTCAAAGCAGTTCTATAATATTCAGGGCTCCAGCCGTTATTGACTGATGTTGTATCGACTGACCCTGCTCTAATAAGCGGGGTTAATCGTTTGTGAATAAACTAAAGCTTTTGAAACACAGAGGCACAGAGACACTGAGAAATCCAAGATCTTTAAAAGCTTTTTTTGGGTTAAACCTAAATGATTTTCTGTTTTTCTCTGTGTCTCAGTTGCTCTGTGTTAAATCAAAGATTTTATTACCGTACAGGAGGTTATCGTGAGAAAAGGAAAATTTATCGTAACCGAGGGGATAAATGGCTCCGGTCCGCAGGTAAAGGCCGGCATAGTGGCCCTTCATAAAGCGCTTACAGATCTTGGCTATAATGTTGTTGAGTGCTCTAATCCTGATTCCGGGCGGGTTAAGGAACTTGGCATAGCAACTGTTATCAATTGGCCGTTCGGTGAGGATTCCCGGGCTGACTTCTTTTTTGAAGGGGCAGTTCGCTCGGAGATATTTCAGAAAGTTGTCCGGCCGGCGCTAGAAGAAGACAAGATTGTTCTCTGCAAGCAGTCGAGCATATCCTCCCTGGCAAACGCCTGGGAAATTGGAACCTCCAACAATCTGGATGTTCTTCGTCATCTTGACAAGATCTCCAGAGGCTTTCTTTTCGGTGATGAAGTCTTCCCTGATCTCACCATTTTCTTTGACGTGCCCGCTGAAGAGGCTTGCGAACGTATCGAAGATGTTTTGCAGATTCATCACGAAGGCGGGCTTGATTACTATCAGAACAAGAGGGCTTTCTACCTGAAAGAGCTGCCGCGCTGGAACGGAAAAAGAGTAGATGCCTCTGCCGACCGGCCGCAGGACGAGATCAATGCCGAGGTTCTGGCTCTGGTAAAGGCGATTCTTTAAGAAATGAAACAGAGACAGAGAACACAGAGAATAAGACAGAATTTCTTTGATAGTCTTGCATTTCAGTTATTCTCCGTGACTCTTGTCTCCTGTAATATTCTTTGTTTTTACTTATTGTAACTGAAGGAGCATTAAATGAGCATAGCCGACAAAAAGAAACTCTGGAACGAGAAAACCGTGGCGAAGAACATCGCTCGTTCTCCTGAGCGCAGGTCTGAATTCCTGACCTCTTCCAATATTGCAATGGAGCGCTGTTTCACTCCTGATTTCGAGTATCCCGATTATGAGAACGAACTCGGCTTTCCGGGTGAATATCCCTACACCCGTGGTGTTCAGCCGACCATGTATCGCGGCCGCTTCTGGACCATGCGGCAGTACGCCGGATTCGGCACCGCCAAGGAGTCCAACGAGCGTTACAAATATCTGCTCTCTGCCGGCCAGACCGGCCTTTCAGTTGCTTTCGACCTGCCGACCCAGATGGGTTATGACTCTGACCACGGCATGAGCCAGGGGGAGGTCGGCAAAGTCGGCGTAGCGATCGACTCCCTTGCTGACATGGAAATCCTCTTCGACGGTATTCCGCTGGACACGGTCTCCACCTCCATGACGATCAACTCCACCGCAGCCATCCTGCTCTGCATGTACATTGCCGTGGCCGAAAAGCAGGGAACTGCGGCCGACAAGATTTCCGGCACCATCCAGAACGACATCCTCAAAGAGTACATGGCAAGAGGGACCTACATCTATCCGCCGAAAGAGTCGATGCGGATAATCACCGACATCTTTGCTTACTGCAAGGATCATGTTCCCAAGTGGAATACTATCTCCATCTCCGGCTACCATATCCGCGAGGCCGGCTCCAGCGCCGTTCAGGAAGTAGCCTTTACCCTTGCCGACGGCATCGCTTATGTCGATGCCGCCATCAAGGCCGGTCTTGATGTGGATGAATTTGCGCCGCGGCTGGCGTTTTTCTTCAACGCCCATAATAACCTCTTTGAAGAAGTTGCCAAATTCCGCGCTGCCCGGCGGATGTGGGCAAGAATTATGAAGGATCGTTTCAACGCCAAAGATCCAAAATCGCTTATGCTCCGCTTCCATACCCAGACAGCCGGTTGTACCCTCACTGCCCAGCAGCCGGACAACAACATCATGCGGGTAACCATGCAGGCGCTGGCCGCAGTTCTTGGCGGTACCCAGTCACTGCACACCAATTCCCGTGACGAAGCACTGGCTTTGCCGACAGAAGAATCCGTCCGGATCGCCCTCCGTACCCAGCAGGTCATAGCTTATGAGTCCGGTGCTGCCGATTCCATCGATCCTCTGGCCGGTTCCTTCCTGGTGGAATCATTGACCGACCAGATAGAGAAGGCTGCCTTGGAGTATATAGAAAAAATCGACAAACTCGGCGGCGCAGTGGAAGCGATCTCCCGCGGCTTCCAGCAGAAGGAGATTCAGGACTCTGCCTACGCCTATCAACGGGCGATCGAGAAGGATGAACTGATCATCGTCGGTGTCAACAAGTTCACCGTCAAAGAGCCGCCACCAACCGGGCTGTTAAAGGTCAAGGCCGAGGTCGAGATATCCCAGAAAAAGAGTCTTGCCGCAATGAAGAGCGGGCGTGACGAAGCAGCGGTCAAGGCGTCTCTGTCGAAACTGGCCGAAGCAGCCAAAGGGAGCGAAAACCTCATGCCGCATATCCTGGCAGCAGTGAAGACCTATGCGACTCTTGGCGAGATAGCCGATGTGTTCAGAGGGGTATTCGGTAAACATACCGAGACGGTAGTGCTTTAAAGGCATGTTTGAAACACAGAGCACACGGAGCCACAGAGAAAATCTATTTTGATTCTGAATTAACCGAATCATCATTGGTTGCGCGATTGAGGTTCATCGCACACTTGGGCCGGGTTTGCTTGAATCTGCATATGAAGAGTGTCTTGTTATGAACTTGATACGAAGCGGGTATTACCAGGTTGAGCGCAAAAAGATCTTGCCTGTCGAGCTACAAGGAGATAAACTTAGAGACTGGTTATCAGTCTTGATCTCTTGGTGGAGACAAGCGAGTTATCGTTGAGTTGAAATGCGTAGAAAAAATATTGCCGGTTCATGAGGCCAGACTTTTGACATATCTAAGAGTTGACGAGAGCTTGAAAACAGGATTTGCTTATCAACTTCTATCACCGGCTCTTAAAAGACGGCATCAGTAAGTATTGTTTACTGATTTTCTCTGTGTCTCAGTTGCTCTGTGTTTCAGAAAGGACTTTAAAATGACACATAAAATTAACCATATTGGCATAGCAGTGCAATCAATCGACGCTACTCTCCCTTTCTATCGTGACCAGCTTGGCATGGAGTTTCTTGGCAGCGAAGAGGTCTCCGAG
Organism: uncultured delta proteobacterium; assembly: GCA_963810975.1. Lineage (GTDB taxonomy): Bacteria > Desulfobacterota > Desulfuromonadia > Geobacterales > DSM-12255 > VEOV01. The sequence continues at coordinate 18,065 of CAWEPN010000004.1, forward strand.
CAGAAGGTGAAGGTTGCCATGCTTGGTGTCGGTGAAGCGAAGATCGAACTGCTTGAGCCGACTTCGCCGGACAGTCCGGTGGCTAAGTTCCTGGAGAAAAACGGCCAGGGGATCCATCATATTGCCTACGAGGTTGCTGATCTTGAGGCTGCTATTGCTAAAATGCTTGCCGATGGAGCGAGAATGATTGATGAAAAACCTCGCAGTGGTGCCCACGGAACACTCATCGCTTTCGTTCACCCGAAGAGCAGCCAGGGGGTGCTCACCGAACTCTGTCAGACGTGTCATTAAATTTGTAACGTTGTTTGAAAAAAATCTTGACATAAGTTTTTTAATTCGTAATATGTCGTTAACATTTTAGGAGAAGCTCCTTTTGTCCGTACTGTGGAAGGGCTCATACGTTTTGATCTACCTGTTTTAGAATTAGTGTCTTGACAAAGAATCTATGTTTATGTTATTTAACCGAAACTTCTTAAAGGGTGTCAATGTTAAAGCTACAGACAACTGACATAGCTGGTAGAATTATAAAAGCTCTGGGTGGGTTGCTTAATATTTGAGCAGCCTTCAGAGCTTTATTTTTTTTGACAACAGGTCAGGAGTTAAAATCTATTTAAAAGGAGTGATTGGAGAGTAGTCTAGACAGTGGTAATCAGAAACTAGAATCCAGTTATTATCATCAACCATACAGGAGGAAGCACAATGAAGAAGAAGCTAGTAATTTTAAGCGCAGCAGCTATGGCAGTTGCTGCAGCAGTCCCGGCACTCGCTTTCGAGAACGAGTTCCACGGCATGTATCGTCTCCGCGCCAATGTGACGAATTTTCAGGAGGCAGGACTTGCCGGTTTCAAGTGTGGCGCATCCAGCAGCTGTACCACACCAGCCAGTAGCATTACCCGTAACACAAACAGCATTATATTCGAAAGACGATCGGACTTCACTATCTTCGAGCAGAGAGCCCGGATCCAGTACATTGCCAAGGCGAGCGACGATCTTCAGCCTGGTAACCTTCTTTGAAATCGACTCCTCCTGGGGTGACACTGCCTATACAAACGGCACAGAGGCCAAGGCGCCGGTGCTGGCGGCGACTCAGTCAACCTCGAAACCAAGAACGTCTATCTTGACTTCAAGATTCCCTTCGACTCCGGTACAGATGAAAGTCGGTCTGCAGCCCTGGGGCGATGCCTACAAAGGGATCATCTACAACAATGATCTTGCCGGCGCAGTTGCCACTGCCAAGCTCGATGCCCTGACCGCCACGCGGCGCATTCTTCCGCACCTATGATCAAGGTGGCGAATAGCACTGTCGGCAAGAAAAATGTCGACCTCTACGTGCTTGACGGCAAATTCGCCCTCAACAAGGACACCACCCTCGGCGCCTCCTACTATGCTGTTCTATAATGATAATACTACAAGCGCACTACACCGTCTGCGACTGTTGGAGCCCGAACGAGAATGCTATGACCATACGTTTGGTCTGAATGCCGCCACCAAGCTGGGAATAGTTGGTCTCGACGCCTTTGTTCTTTACCAGACCGGTGATGCGCTTTACGATTTCGTGCTGCTCACTAACTGGACAAACCAAAGATGTGAGTGCCTGGGCTGCCCAGATCGCTGCCAATGCCAATCTCGGCATGGCTACCGTTCAGCGGCGCTTTCCTCTACACCTCCGGTGATGACCGTGAAGATAATGATGAAACAAATGCCTTCCAGGTAATTCAGGAAAATGCCAATGCTGCTGCGCCAGCAACTATTTGCAGCTCAGGGTGGCAACTACTACTCCTCACAGATGATGCTCCTCTTCAGAAACGTCTATGCTATGGATTCCGACCAGGCGATAGTTGCTAACTTCAACAACGGCAATCACGGCGTCATGGCCGGTTTCCTCGGCGCTGATTTCAAGGTCAACGACAAGTTCACTGCTAACGTAAATGTTGGCGCTGCCTGGAATGCTGAGAAGCAAACTGTCGGTACTATAAAGAAAAAGATGATTTCCTCGGTACAGAGGTTAACCTGAGTCTCAACTACAAGCTCTATCCGACCCTGACTGCTACCCTCCAGGGTGCTTACTTCATGCTTGGCGACTACTATGACGACAGAGTTGTAACCGCCCGTAGCGCTGCACACAGGCCGTCACAGCTACAGATGATCCGAAAGATCCGTACCTTACCGGTCTGATGCTGAACTACACATTCTAAGTTTTATGACAATCCTCGCAGATGAGGAACAAAGCTGAAGCGAGACGGGGGAAAGGTGACTTTCCCCCGTTTTTTATTATGTGGTGGTTGCGTATCAGACTTGGTTGTGGCAATATGCACATACATAAAAAACTTGAAACACAGAGACACAGAGGACACAGAGTAATCTGAAAATCTTGATAGAAAGAGCATCATAGAGGCGAACGAGGATGCCATTTGTGTCATAACAGTTCTATCGATATAAAATGTGTTTTCTCTGTGAACTCTGTTGCCTCTGTGTTTAAGAACTGTCTGTTACAGATTAATTCGTTATGTAAATTCATTGTGGAGTACTTATGCAAAAAGCAACCCGTTGGTTATTCCTGAGCGCCCTCTTTCTCCTGACAGCTGTTGCCAGTCATGCCGGCCAGCTCAAGGTGTATGTCGCCCCGTTTGCCGTAACCGGCGCTGCCAATGGCGCCGAATTGAAGAGTACCCTCCAGAATCTGCTGATGTCGCGTCTCAGCAACGATGCGGTTATTGCCGTCGAGAGCCCCGAAGGGGCAGATATCAGCATCAAAGGGAGCTATATTGCTTTCGGCAAAGTTTTCAGTATTGATGCGGCGGCAAAAAGCAGCAGCGGCGCCGTTCTTGTCCGTGCCTTTGAGCAGGGGGAGAGCCAGGAAGAGGTGCTGTCGGCTGTCAACAAGGTGGCGAAAACCCTTCTCAGCGGTATTGAAAAAAGTTCCGGCAAAATTGGAACAGCGCAGCCACCCGCAGTAGCTCCCGCCAGCTCGCTGATAGTTTCAAACGTCTCCCCCGTCGTAAAAGCACCGCCGCAGTCAGATATTGTCAGGGTGGCAACAGTCGCTGAGCTGGCCGCTTCCGGCTGGATAAGCCAGAAAATGCCTGGAGAACTGGTAGGCATAGCCGTTGGCCGAACTCTGGCAAGTGGCGAGCGGGAGGTTTTTATCGCCGGGATTCACAGTGTGCAGTACTTTCTCCAGGGGAAAGAGCTGAAGCTGCAGGCAGAGATTACCCTGCCGGTATACCAGCAGCTGCTCGCATCGATATAGCTGATCTGGACGGTGATGGGGTTCCGGAAATTTATCTCACTGTCATGAGTGGCGACGAGCTTGTTTCCGAGGTCTGGATAGCGGAGGGGACTTCACTGAAGAGAATTGGCGAAAAGCTCCCCTATTTTTTCCGGGCACTCTCCGTACAAGGTCAGGAGCCAAAGATATTTGCCCAACAGACGGCGCGGGATAGCGATTTCTTCGGTGACCTCTATGAGGTGAAGAAAAAGGGCAACCTGTTTGGAATCAGCAACCCTGTCAAGCTGCCACGCTACGCCAACATCTTCAACACCGCTGTTTTCCTGAACAAGGAAGGGAAGAGACTTTTTGCGGTGCTCAAGCAGGATGGCTATCTGCTGATTTTTGATGAAACCGGCAAAAACCTCTGGGAGAGCAGCGACAAGTACGGCGGTTCGGAAAGCTTCTTTACCCGGGATGATTTGGCAAACATGAATGTTACCGGCGCTGCGCGGCGAAAGATCTTCCTTGAGCAGCGGATTACTGTGACGAAGAGTGGTGAAATCATCGTCCCCAAAAATGACGGCTTTTTTGTGATTGGCAATAACCGGGCCTACTCCAAAAACTCGGTTTTCGCCTTTGCCTGGAACGGCGTGGCGCTTGATGAGCTCTGGCATACAAAACAGAGCCAGAATTACCTTGCCGATTATCGCTATGATGAAGCAACCAAAGAGCTGCTCATGCTGGAAGTTGTCAAGAAAGCGGGTATAATCGAGAAAGGCGCCAGTGCGCTTTTTATCAAGAAGGTTGAATAGGTTGAAGTGTAGTAAATTTCTTTAAAATAAACCAAAAAAAGCACTTGAAACACAGAGACACAGAGGTCACAGAGAAAATCGCAGAGATTTTCTAGAATCGGGGTATAACCCAAAAAGGTTAAGTGATTAGTTTGTCTAACCCTCTGGATTGCTTATCTCAGTGTCTCTGTGCCTCAGTGTTAAATGATTTTTCACGATAAAGAGAATTCCCTGAGGTGATGTATGAAGCAGCTTCTGTTCATCGCAATTATGCTCTCTTCGCTGACAGCCTGCAAAATGTTAACTGCCTGGCGTACGATACCGGCTCCTGGCGGGTGTTCGGATTGTCATACTGTGCCGATCAGCGCCAACTGGAATGTCGCCTACCGTCCGGTAACGCTGAATGATGAACGTGGCGGCCAGTCATTCCAGCAGCCGGAAAGTCTGCAGACTAGTATCCAGAAACCGGCGTCGCCGGCTGAGACGCAGAAAGTCGAGCAGCTCCCCTGCTTTGACTGCCACAATGCTCCGGATGCGGCGCACAAACAGTTGAAAGGGAGTTTTCACCATTAAGGAGTATAGCAACAATAACATGAACATCTTGCATCTCATCTTCCGGCCATCTTTGACTGCAACTCAATCACAAAATCCTAGACGTAGCCCTGCTACGCCTGCGGTTTTGTTCAATCGTTGTAGCCAAATCTGACCAAAATCTGAGCGCAATTTTGTTCAAGTAATTGTTGCTAGCCTCCTGAGGAGATACATGGAAAAACAGGTCAGAAAGACAAAAATAGTAGCCACACTTGGCCCTTCGAGTTCCAGGCCAGAACAGATCGCAAAACTGGTCGATGCCGGCGTAGATCTTTTTCGGCTGAATTTCTCCCACGGCGCCAATGACGACAAGGCGAAAGTAATTGATATCATCAGAAATGTTGCCGAGCGTAAGAAAAAGGCGATCGGCATTCTGGCAGATCTTCAGGGGCCAAAGATACGGACAGGGCGGATGGAGAACGGCGCCATTTCGTTGCGCAAGGGTGACAGCATCTCCATAACGACTGATGAAGTCAAGGGTCGCCCCGGTCTGATATCGACGATCTACAAGGCGCTGCCGACGGATGTCAAGCCTGGCTCAAGGATTCTGCTTGATGATGGTCTGATAGAGTTCAAAGTTCAGTCAATTGAAGGGAATACTGTGCACTGCACGGTTATCGAGGGGGGGGTGCTGAAAGACCTCAAAGGGATCAACCTCCCCGGAGTAAATGTCTCCAGCCCGTCGCTGACTCCAAAAGACCGGATTGACCTTGAGTTCTGCCTGGATAAAGGCGTTGACTATATTGCGCTCTCGTTTGTACGCAAGGCAGAGGATGTGGAGGATATCAAGCGGATAATCCACGGGCGAGGACTCTCAATACCGATAATCGCCAAGATAGAGAAACCTGAGGCGATAAAGAATTTTAACTCTATCCTTAAAGTCTCTGATGCAATTATGGTGGCGCGCGGGGATCTAGGAGTCGAGATAAATGCGGAGAAAGTGCCGCTTATTCAGAAAAATATCATCAGAGCCTGTAATGAGGCCGGCAAGCCGGTCATAACGGCGACACAGATGCTGGAATCGATGATTCTGCACCCACGTCCGACCCGGGCGGAGACATCCGATGTTGCCAATGCGATCTTGGACGGCACTGACGCTGTCATGCTTTCAGGGGAAACAGCCTCCGGAAGCTATCCTGTCGAAGCTGTCAGGACAATGGTGAAGATTGCTCTGGATGTGGAGCGAAGCGGCCTCTGGAGCGTACTCTCAACTGATTCGCAGAAAAAAGGGAGAAGCGTTGCAACTGCAGTTGCCGAAGCTGCCTGCCATGCAGCGGCAGCGGTGAATGCCAGGGCAGTAGTTGTTTTTACCCAGTCGGGCGGCACCGCCGCACTGATATCCAAGAACAGGCCGCAACTGCCGATAATCGCTTTTGCCCCTTCCGAGGACATCCGCCGCCGTTTGGCGCTTTACTGGGGGGTAAGATCTCTTCCGGTCGGAGCGATGAGCGACTCGGATCAGCAGATTGCGCTTGTCGATGCGACAATGCTGGCGACAGGTTTCGGCAAAAAAGGGGATCTCGTTGTCATAACCATGGGCGTTCCGCTTGGGAGTCTCGGCTCGACAAACCTGATGAAGGTGCATACGCTCGGTTCTAATGTGGCTTGACAGTTGAAGGACAAGAACTCTGCATAAGAAAGCCCTCGAATATTGAGGGCTTTTTTCGTCAAAAGCATCTATTTAAACACAGAGCACACAGAGACACCGAGAAAACAGATTAACAGATTCAAATGGTATCGCTTGAAGTCATTTAAACAAATGTTACTTTTCGTTGAAGACAACAAGATTATTTTTTCAATGATTTCCTCTGTGTCTCACTGTCTCTGTGTTGAATAGCTTTTTCAGATTTAATTGTGTTTGGAGTTTATATCAAACGTCTCCGCATCAAAATAAACGGTATCGTCCAAGGGGTCGGCTTCAGACCCTTTGTCTTCAGGCTTGCCCAGAAAATGGCGTTGACAGGGTGGGCGCAGAACGGTTCTGAAGGGGTGCTGATCGAGGTTCAAGGGGACGAGCCTCTCCTGCATGAGTTTCTTCGTCTTCTCGAATCTGAAGCTCCGCCCCTGTCGTTGGTAGCATCTATAGCAACAGCTGAGATTCCTGCAACTCCAGAGAGCGACTTCAGGATAATCGAAAGCAGCACAGGCAGTGGCAGCACCCTCGTTTCCCCTGATTGCGACGTCTGTCCGGACTGCTTGCGCGAGCTATTCGATCCAACCGACCGTCGTTACCTCTATCCGTTCATCAACTGCACCAACTGCGGTCCCCGCTATTCGATCATAACCACTACTCCCTACGACAGACCGAATACCACCATGGCTGACTTTCCGCTCTGTCCGGATTGCGCGCGGGAGTACCGCGACCCGAATGATCGTCGTTTCCATGCCCAGCCGATTGCCTGTCCGGTCTGTGGCCCCGTACTGACCCTTTTTGATGCAGCCGGTGAGCCATTGCCAGCAGAGCCATTGGCAACAACAGTGAAGATGCTGCGTGACGGAGCTATAGTCGCAGTCAAAGGGATTGGCGGTTATCATCTGGCGGTTGATCCTTGTAATGCTGCTGCGGTAGAAAAGCTGCGCAGAAGGAAACGTCGGGATGAAAAACCGTTTGCGCTGCTGACTGATTCTGTTGAAAAAGCGAAGAAACTTGCTCATATAAACCGGACTGAGGAGCTTTTCCTTCTTGGCCCGGAGCGGCCGATAATGCTTCTGCGGAAGCGGCCAGGGAATATGGTCGCGGCAGAAGTTGCGCCTGCCAACGATTATTTCGGTATTATGCTCCCTTCTGCTCCGCTTCATTATCTGCTGTTGAGAGACAACTTTGCGGCACTGGTAATGACCAGCGCAAACCTGTCTGACGAGCCGATTATCTATAAAGATGCGGATGCCGTGGGGCAACTTTCCGGGATTGCCGACTTTTACCTGAGTCATAACCGGCAGATATATGCACCTTCCGACGACTCTGTTATCAGGACCTTCCGGACACATCCCCTTATGCTGCGGCGCTCAAGAGGGTACGTCCCCCGACCGGTAATGATTCCCGAGATAGGCGGATCTGTCCTCGCCCTTGGTGCCGAGCTGAAGTCAGCTGTTTGTCTGGCAAGCGCTGATCAGGCATTTCTCAGCCGGCATCTGGGGGATTTAAAGAGTGCGGCGACAATGGCAGCTTTTGCAGAGAGTATTGATAGCTTGGAAAAGATAACCGGCATTAAGCCGCAACTTTTCGCTCATGACCTTCACCCTGACTATCATTCGACTGTATTTGCCGCAACTCTGCCCGGCAAGAAAATTCCGGTACAGCACCACCATGCCCATCTGGCCTCCTGTATGGCCGAGAACCGTCTTGAAGGGGACGTTATAGGCGTTATTTTCGATGGCGCCGGTTACGGAACTGATGGCACGATATGGGGGGGCGAGTTTCTAGCGGGTGGGTACAGTCAGTTCAAACGGGTCGGACATCTGCGGCAGATGGCCATGCCAGGCGGCGATGCGGCTGCCAGAGAACCTTGCCGGATGGCGATTTCCCTGCTGTACCAGTTGCACGGGGCAGAGCTGTTTGACCTCCCCTTCCGGTTTTTGCAGGATGTGCCACGGGATCAGCAGAAACTCTTTATTCAGATCCTGCAAAAAGGGATAAACTCCCCTTTGACTTCCAGTTGCGGCCGCCTCTTTGATGCCGTCGCCGCAGTTCTCGGGCTAAGGAACAGCATAAGTTATGAGGGGCAGGCGGCTATTGAGCTGGAAGGGGAGGCTGAAAAGGGGGTCTGTGTTGATCCTTATCAATTTGGGATTATGAGAAGCGGGGGAGGTATTATTCTCGACTGGCTACCGTTGCTAAAAGGGGTCGTCGAAGATCAGCTGGCCGGACGGAGGCGCTGCGATATTGCCGCCGCGTTTCACCACACTCTGGCGCTTGCCGCAGCCGCAGTCTGCCGGGAAATACGCTCTGACAGTGGTCTCGACAGGGTAGCGCTTTCAGGCGGCGTTTTCCAGAACAGGCTCCTCAGTGAGGAGTTGGTGATCCTTCTCGAAAAAGATGGTTTCAAGGTATATACTCATCGACTGGTCCCCCCCAATGACGGCGGACTGGCGCTGGGGCAGGCAATAATAGCGGGGAGGAGTCAGAAATGTGTGTAGGGGTGCCGATGCAGGTTATCAGTATTGACGGTGACGATATTGTCGCCGAAGTCGATGGTGTTCGTCGCAGTGCCAGCCTGATGATGCTGGGTGATGAGGTCAAAATCGGCGATTTTCTCATCATTCATGCCGGGTTTGCCATTTCGAAGCTGGATGAAGAGGAGGCGCGGGAAACGCTTGAAAATGATGCGGGAAGTGTTTTCGGAAGAGGATATGCATAGTTGAGAGCTGTAGAGCTGCAGGTATTCTAAGCTCATTCCGCTACAGCAGATAAACTCGCTTCGCTCAGACAGTATCTGCTGTATGCTGCATTTCGCCAAGAATTGCCACGAACAGCCGAGGCTCTCACAGGCATCTCAACTACTGCATCGAGGTGACTATGAACTACCAGGATGAATTCCGCCAGAAAGAGCTGTGCAGGGGCTGGGCGGATTCGAGCTTGTCTCCGGCTGCGCACGATGAACTTTATGGAGGTTTGCGGCACCCATACCATGGCGATCTACCGCTTCGGACTGCGCTCCCTGCTCCCCCCCGAGATAAAGCTCATTTCCGGTCCCGGTTGTCCGGTCTGTGTCACCCCCAATGATTACCTGGATCGGGCAATAGCCATCTGTCGGCTTCCTGAAGTTATAACCGTTACCTTTGGCGATATGATGCGAGTGCCGGGTTCGAGCGCATCACTCCTCGAAGAGCGGGCAAAAGGGGCGGATATCCGGATTGTCTATTCGCCTCTCGATGCTGTAGCGATAGCGGCAAAGAACCGTGAAAAAAAAGTGGTCTTCCTCGGGGTAGGGTTTGAAACAACCGCACCGACGATTGCCGGCAGCATACTGACAGCCGAGGCGCAGGGGCTTGCCAACTATTTTGTCCTGGCGGCGAACAAGACTATCCCTATTCCAATGCAGGTGCTGGCTGCCGACCCGGAGATTGCCATCGATGGCTATATCTGTCCGGCTCATGTCAGCGCGATCATCGGTGCGGATGCCTATAAACCGCTGGCTGAAAAATTCATACCCCGTGCGTAATTACCGGCTTTGAGCCGGCTGACATGCTCCAGGGGATCCTCATGCTGGCGGGGCAGCTGCTGGCCGGTGAAAGCCGGGTCGAAATCCAGTACAGCCGGGTGGTGCGGCCGGAAGGGAACCTGAAGGCTCAGGCAATGCTTGCGAAGATGTTCGACCCTTGCGATGTCTCGTGGCGCGGTATCGGTGTAATTCCAGGCAGCGGGTTGCGGATCAGGGATGAGTACAGCCGTTTTGATGCTGCAAAGATGATTCAGGTTGAGGTTGAACCGACAAAAGAACATCCTGGCTGTTCGTGCGGCGAGATTCTTAAGGGGAAGATGCAGCCGAACGAGTGCGCACTCTTCGGCAATATCTGCACTCCCGAGAGTCCTGTCGGCGCCTGCATGGTGTCCAGCGAAGGGAGTTGCGCGGCTGCGTACCGGTATGGTCAGTAGACAGAAGACAGAAGACAGGAGACAGAAGGATTCAGGCGTGCTTTTCTCCTGAATACTGTATTCTGACTTCTGTTTTCCAGGGAGATTCAATGAAACGCGTTGTCATAGCCGGTATGGGATTCGGCGGTGTCCGGGCAGCCCGGGAGCTTGCAGGTCAGGGGGTCGAACTTATTCTTGTTGACCGCAATAATTATCATCTTTTTCAGCCGCTTCTCTACCAGGTGGCGACTGCTGGCCTTGAACAGGAGTCTATCGCCTATCCGATCCGGGCCATGGCGCGAAGCTGGCCGGGGGCCCGTTTTCTGCTGGCAGAGGTGACCGGCGCGGATCTTGATGCCAAGGAGCTGCAAACTTCTGCCGGAACCATCGCGTACGATTACCTGATTGTCGGCGGCGGCAGCGTCACCAACTATTTCGGCAACGAATCAATAGCCCGCCATGCGTTTGACCTGAAAAAACTTGCCGATGCCGAACAGCTCCGCAATCATATCCTCTGGTCGTGTGAAAAGGCTGCCGCTGAAAAAGACCCTGAGCGGCGCCGGGCGCTGATGACCTTTGTTATTGTCGGGGGCGGTCCGACCGGCGTTGAATTTTCCGGAGCACTGGTTGAGCTGATTCATTTTGTCATATCCAAGGATTATCCCGAACTGCAGTCGCGCGAGTCACGCGTTCTGCTCGTAGAAGCTGCTGACAGGATACTGTTGGCAATGCCGGAAAAACTCTCCCGTTATTCGGAAAACAAGCTTCGCAAGATGGGGGTTGAACTGATGTTCGGCCGTAAAGTTGTCGGCGCGACGGCCGAGACAGTTGAGCTTGACGGCGGAGAGATCATTGCTGCGCACACTCTCTTCTGGTCAGCAGGTGTCTGTGCCGCCCCGCTTGCCGGGATCCTCGGCCTGCCGCAGGGGGCGGGGGGGAGAGTTCCTGTCGAGGCCGATCTTTCGGTCAGAGATCGTCAGGATGTTTTTGTAGTCGGCGACATGGCGCTTTTTGAACAGGACGGAGCACTGCTCCCTATGGTCGCGCCAGTGGCGATGCAGATGGGAATTCATGCGGCAAAAACCATTCTGGGCAGAGAGTGGGAACGGCCTGTTGCACCGTTTCGCTACAATGACAAGGGGAGCATGGCTACCATCGGCAGGAGCGCCGCAGTGGCAACCACTCATGGTCTGAATCTGACCGGCTACCCGGCCTGGCTGGCGTGGCTGCTGCTTCACCTCTACTATCTGATCGGCTTTCGTAACCGGACAGTGGTGATGCTGAACTGGGCTTATTACTACTGGTTCCATGAGCGGCAGGTAAGGTTGATTACGGACAGCAAGAAGACAGACTGATTCATTGTTCCGGGCTGATCTTGGTAGCTTTGGTTATAATGTTTAGATCAGCTTGACGCACTTACGAGTTGAATTCATTATTTTCGTTCTTGCGCATCTGGTCTTTCAAACGGGGTCGGCAATGGCGGCGTAAATCTGATCCATGCTGGCGTAGCTTGAGCCCTGCTTGCGCATATGGTTTTGTATCGCCTCCAGCCGCAGCCGGATGCTTTCTTCGGCCATCTTGCGCAGTGTGGCGGCTTGCTGGTCGATCTCTTCTCTGGCTATGGGTGAATCTGTCAGGGAGATGGGGGCCAGTTCGATATTGAGCCGGTTCCTGCAAAAACTCCGGAGAAGCTGCAGGTGGTTCTCGCCGAAGGAGAATACCTCGGGGACCAGTGAAGAGAAGCTGTAGACCGGCAGCACGTCCTTGCCGAGTTGCCGGTAAGAGTCAAGCAGTTCCGGTTCCAGGTCGAAGTAGTTCTTCACCGGCATATACATGCGCTGCAGATACTGCAGGACTTTCTCGGTCTTTTTGCGGTGACCGCCGATGATCACTGATGCGCCGATCTCCCCTTTGTTCGCCCCTTTGATCCAGGGTGCGCCGGTGATGCCGAAATCATTCAACACCGGCAGGTTGATTAATACCGAGAGGGTGTTGATCGCCAGGGCGAAACCGGCTGAGGGGCCGCCGACGTTATAAGAGGCGGAGAGCAGCTGGTGGTGAATCGAATAACCGTCAAGGAATTCACCCAGCAGTCGCGACATATTCACATCCGGCAGGAGTGACTGCAGGTAGCACTCAACCAGGGTCAGCGCTTCACGGGAACTCTGGTGAGTCATCTGTACCGCCAGATCGAGTTCCGCTCCGGGGGCGGAACTGGTCGAGACCGCGCCGGTTACGACAATCTTTTCCGGATACATCCGGTAGACCAGCGTCGAGGCGATCGGCAACAGCACGCCACTGGTATCGTTGGCGCCGACTCCGACGACAAAACCGACCTGCGGTTCTCTGGATAATTCGGTTTCCAGGAATTCATCGAGCTGCTGTTTCCCCTTGCGCTGCGGGCTGGCAGCTAACTGCTGGCGGGCGTTAAGCAGGTGCCAGCGGGTGACCGGAAAGTCTTTATCGGTTTTTATTCCGGAGAAACAGGCGAATATTTCATCCAGCCGCTCGAGCATCCCCTCTTCCCCTTGCCGGGCCTTTTGGGTCAGGGCGCTGTTTGGGCTCAGCCCTTCAAGAAGACCGAGCAGAATCTTGTAATTGAAACGGACAAAACGGGTTTTCTCCTCGCTGTCTGCAGCGCTGGTGCTCAGCAGCTTCTGGATGACTTCCATTTCGGTGGTACGCAGGGAGCGGATCTTCTCGGCATAGGCGGTGTAGTCCGCCGGTGTTTCGCAGATGGTATTGCTCTGGCGGGTGATCTCCTCAATCGTCAGTTCGTTGGCAAGCGGGATCCCGGCCAGCGCCTGGCTGATGATCCGTGAGCGGTCCTCGTCGCGCAGATGGCCGGTGACATTCAGTACTTTAAGCCGTTTCGAGCGGATCAGCGCCGGGTCGATGATGTCCAGCCGGTTGGTGGTCAGCACGGTAAAGACTCGATTCAACGGGGATTCGCCATCGATGATGGAAAGGAACTTGTTGGTGATCTTGTCATAAGGGCTCCCCCCCTGCGGTGAACGGCGCGGGGCTATGGCATCCCCTTCGTCGAAAAATACGATCGCCGGAGAGATCATCTTGGCGATATCGTAAATCCGTTCCAGGTTCGCCATCATCCCTTCGAGGGGGCTGTTGACATCGGTCAGATCCGAGAGATTGGCGGCAATATCCTGAACATCATGATTATTCCCCAGCCAGGCGCGGACCAAAAAGGTCTTTCCCGAACCGGGTGGCCCAGCCAGGACAACTCCTTTTTCCTCGTTGATATTGTAGAAAAGGGCGTTGTTGGCCATCTCGGAGAATTCGTTCTTGATGGTGCCAATATACTCCTTCCAATCGATGCTGCGGTCGAGCTCGCCGACTACCTTGTTGTAGAGAGAACCATGAACATTGCGCGCCACCGATTTGAGTGCGTCGCGGATCAAAAGCTGGTCATCGAGGAACTCGGTGAGAAAATGCCCCTTGATGGTAATCAGCGAGTCGATGAGTCTCCGGACATAAGACGGGGTGATACGCAGGCTGCGCTGACGAAAGATCGGATAAAGTTTTTGTACCGAGAGGTCAATTTCTTCTTCCGAGAGGTGCGGCGGTCGCTCAGCCAGGGGATCCCTAGGGTGGTTGCTCCGGCGTAGTTCCAGGCAGACCACCTCTCGCAAATTGGCCGGGTCATCCCAGATCTCGTTGACGTCGATGATCATTCCCCGCTCCACGAAACGGCGGTAGATCGCCGGATCGAACTGTTCCGGCTGATCAGTGGTGGCGATAACGATACAGTCGCGCCGACCATAGGCGATCTCATCAAGGATTATGTTCGCGGCATCGACCAGGGTGGCCTGCTGACCTTTGATTGAGCTGCGTTCGTCCGGGCGGCCGAATGCTGAATGCGCTTCTTCCAGGTGACGAATTGTCGGCATGCGCGGGTCGCCCATTGCTTTAAGCAGGTAGTTGCCCGGTTCTCCTGCCCAGGCGGTCTGATAGTCGTTCGGCGTGATAACGCCGTGATCGACCCACACCCCCTCTTCGTCGAGAGTGGAAAGGGCCTGGCTGATCCGGTTGCGGAAAAGATAGCGGATGAGCGGCAGCCGTGAGTAAAAGCGGAGTCTGGTGCGTTTGCGGCGTCGCTCGATACGGATTGCCAGTTCAGGGATCTACATCGATCAAGCTGCGCCAGATCGGTTGATCGGCCATTACCTCTTCCCGCTTGGCGTCCAGATCGACAACCGGTTTGACTTCAGAGGAGAAGAAGGCCTCCTCGATTGCCTGCTTGACCGTGGCGCTCTTGCCGCTGCCTGAATTGCCGATCACCAGAACCAGGGGCGCACGGGGAATCAACGGATCATCACTGTATTCCTTGAGGATAAAGGCGTGATAGAGCCGGTCGAATAGCTCTTTAATCGACCTGGGCACAAAAGTGTCGACGGTTTCTTTTTCAAGCAGGAAGGTCAGGTAGTGGTGATCCTGGGAGTCGAGTTCCTTGGAGAGGATATGATTCCAGGCGGCAGTGGCGTCCTGTGAGCCGGCAGCTTCAAAACGCTGGTGCCAGTCGTTGAGCAGACCCGGATTCTGCAATAGTTTGAATTCGCGTTGATCCGCTTTGAAGATACGTTGCAACCAGTTGCGAAAACGATGCGGCGCCGAGCGATTCGGTTCGTACTGGTGCAGTCGGCGCAGGACGAAACGGCGCGTTTCATTACTCCAGCCATTGACCAGATTCTCGATCTGGCGGATGCGTGTTTCCGACAGGCTGACGTAGATCGGCGTCCTAGTTCTTCTTGGGACATCGCGTTTTACCGGAACCTGAGGTTGAAGAGTGCTGGTGGAGGGGAGAGTCAACGGGACCGTCGACGCGGTATTGTTGAGAACAAAGGTGTTCTGCCCCTGTTGGTTCTTCTGATAAGCCGACGCCCACTTCTGCTGATTGAGAAAATCCAGCAGGTAAGGTTCGTTGCTGCTGCTGATGCCGAGCGCCTGGCGCATCTCCCGGATCGATTCGGTGTAGGCGGCATAGAGTTTTCTGGTCTGGCTGGCTTCCTGATCGGCTGCGTAATTATCAGCCTCGGCGATCAGCTCGCGGCGTTTTTTCTCTTCACTTGCTTCGGCCAGTTTTTCGCCGTAGCGGGTATCGCGGAGGATGAAGGAGATAATTTCGATGCCGTACTTCTGCCCCAGGGTCAATCCCCCCTCGTTGACCGGCTGATCCTTCAGTGTCCGGAAAATCTGCTCCTTAATGCGCACCCGGTCGGAGATCAGCGCGTTGATTGCTTCACCCTGCATCACGTCCTTGACGATCCCGTCGAACTCGGTCTGCAACAGTGTTTGTGGCGAACGATTTTCAATCCCCCAGCGATTCAGATCCCGAATTCTGAAGGTCAGCATGGCACTGGTCCAGAGAGCGACATTCCCTTTCGACATGATCCGCTGTGGTTCACTGCTGTTGCCGAGGTGCATTTCCTGATTCATCAGCGGCACTTCGAGTTCCAGGCGGGTGAAGATCGGCAAGCGCAGATGCCAGCCAACGTCGGTGATCGCAATCCGTTCCCCGGAAAGGGTTTCGAGGATGACCGCATAATTCTTGCGAATCTTATAGATGGTCTTGGTGGCGTAAATCAGCGCCACCCCGCCATAAAGAAGGACGACGGCCAGCAACAGCAAAAAGGCTTTTTTAAGAAGATTTTTCAGACGGGCGCGGTTGAGCAGGGTGGATTGCAGTTCCTGTTTCACAATGTGACTCCAATCATAAGAAATGTGAGGCCAACAGGCAGCTACGTAAGGAACGCGGGTTAATTAATGTTATCAGCTAAAGTGTCCGTGTCAAACGCACAATATTAAAACGGGCTGCTCGGGCCGGCTCACGGATGGCGGATGCTCCATGCTCCTTTACCCCTTTGCTTTCGGATGCGCTTTGTCATAGACCTCCAGCAGCCGGTCGATGCTGACATGGGTGTACTTCTGGGTGGTTGAAAGGGAGGCGTGCCCCAGCATCTCCTGAATCGAACGCAGGTCTGCGCCGCCTTCGAGGAGATGGGTGGCGAAGGTGTGGCGGAGCGTATGGGGTGAGGCTTTTTTCATGGTCTGGAGATGGAGCATGTATTTGTCGACAATCCGGGCGACGCTGCGGCGGGTAAGCCTGCCGCCCCGCGAGTTGGTAAACAGTGGCGCATTCATCCCCGGATTGCCCTTCATCTCAAGGTACTCTTCCAGGGACTTGATGGCTTTGCTGCCGAGCGGAATTATCCGCTCTTTTCCCCCCTTTCCCAAAACCCGCACAGACCCGGCCAGAAGATCGACCCCTTTGACATCAAGTCCGGTCAATTCAGATACCCGCAGCCCGGAAGAGTAGAGCGTTTCGAGAATCGCCCTGTCTCTCGCCGGCAGCTCTTCAGGCAGTTTGGGGGCTTCCACAAGAGTGGTAATTTCATCTATGTTCAGGTGGAAAGGGAGCTTTTTTTCTTTTTTCGGAGTACTGACCAGTTCAGCCGGATTTTTCTCGATTATTCCGCGCCGGAGGAGAAATCTGAAGAGCGAGCGGATCGCCGCCAGTTTTCTGCCGACACTGCTTTTGGTCAGCTCTTTATGGACTGAGGCGAGGTAACGGCGGATATGGAGATGGTTTATCTGCCGGATTGTCAGGGAGGGGTCTATCTGTTGGCGGAGAAATGCAGCGAACTGCTGCAGGTCACGGCTGTACGCTTCAACAGTGTGGGCCGAGGCGTTGCGTTCCGACTGCAGATACTGGATAAATGTGACGATCTCCTGCTGCATCAACTCCTCCTGCCGCTGAGCCTATTTTTAGCAGAGTCCCGGCTTCTGCGCAATTTCTTTGACAGAGGCTTTTCCAGGTCGTTATATTTCAGCCATGATTAAAGTTGCCCTGGAAAAAGTCGAATCATATGACGGCGAAGCGGTAAAAGCGGGTTTGGTGAACCTGCTGGCGCCACTGGGCGGGATTGAGACGTTTGTCAAGCCGGGCGAGCGGGTGCTGATAAAGCCGAACATGCTCTCTGCCAAGCCACCTGAAGCGGCGGTGACTACTCATCCGGCCGTGCTGCGCGCAGTTATCGAACTTGTGCAGAGTGCCGGGGCTGTGGCGCTGGTCGGCGATTCTCCCGGATTTGGCACGCTGCGGAGCGTTGCAAAACGCAGCGGTATGCTGGCGGTTGTTGAGGCGACCGGTGCGGAGCTGGTCGAGTTTTCAGAGACTCGTGCTGTGGCTTCAACTGGCAAGTTCAGGCGGTTCGAAGTCGCTGCCGCTTATCTTCAGGCTGACCGGGTTATCAACCTTCCCAAGCTGAAGACCCATGAGATGATGACCCTGACCTGCGGGGTCAAAAATCTTTTCGGCATACTTGTCGGGGCTGCCAAGCCGGCCTGGCATCTTCAGGCCGGTTTTGACCGTGAACTCTTTGCCCGGGTTCTGCTGGAAATCTATCAACTCCGCCCGCCCGATCTGACGATTGTCGATGCGATAACCGCTATGGAGGGAGACGGCCCCGGCGAGTGGCGATCCTTGTCATGTCGGCCTGCTCCTTGCCGGGACTAATCCGGTTGCTATAGACATCATTGCTGCCGAGATTGCCGGAATTCCGAAGAAGTTGCTGTTTGTTGAGCGACAGGCAGAGAAACTGGGGCTTCAGGGTTCCGATAGAAGCACGATAGAAGTTGTTGGTCTTGATTTGAGTAGTCTGCATGTGCGACCCTTCAAGCTTCCACCTGTCTCCGATGTAGAATTCGGTCTTCCCCGCTTTATCAAAAACCGCCTGAGAAACCATCTGACAACCAGGCCGGTGCAGATAAAAAGCAGGTGTATTCTTTGCGGCGTCTGCGTCAGAGGCTGTCCTCCAGGAATAATAAAAATTGTCGGAAAGAAGCTGGAATTTGACTACAGCCGCTGCATTCGCTGCTTCTGTTGCAGAGAACTCTGCCCGGAAGCTGCGCTTGCTGTGCGCAAGGGTGTCCTGCTTAAAATCTTTGGTGGAAAAGAAAATATTGATCCAGCCGGTTGACAACCTTGAGCGCGAGGATTATATTTAAGTTACCTCGAGGAACTTCACGAACGGAGTTAAATCCCGGAAAGGAGATCAAACGAAAATGTGGACAACAATTTATATGCTACGCCCGGTAACCCGCTGCAAGGAGGGTTGCCCTAGCAGGCCCACCGGATAAAACGGTGGGCGTATGAGACACGCCCCCTGGTCAGCGGATGACAGGGGGCTTTTTTATTTGCGGCGCTCATCTTCAGGCCGCCTTTTCCCGCTCCTCAGTCGTCAAATCCTCACCGTAGCTTCCGCTACGCCTGCGGTTTTCCTCAATCGGATCGACAAAATTCGACCTAAATCTGAGCGCCTCAATGGATAATTTTATCCACGGTCCTGAGAAAAAAAGGTGGTACACTGATTATCTCAATGATATGCTGAGTTCCGAAATTATCATTAATTGAGGCATCCATGAAAAAATATATCATTATTGCGGTTATTGCACTTATTGCTGTCGGTGCCGGATTTTACTTTGTCAAGAGCAGGAAACCGGAGATTACTTATAAAACTGCCAGGCTGGAGAAGGGGACAATCGTTTCCACGGTCTCGGCAACCGGCAATCTCTCCGCAGTTACCACTATTCAGGTAGGTACCCAGGTTTCCGGGACCATCCAGAAACTGTATGTCGACTACAACTCGCGGGTCAAAAAGGGGGAGACGATTGCCGAGATCGATCCTTCGCTTTTCAACGCCTCCGTTGAGCAGTCGCAAGGGAACTTTCTCGTTGCCGAGGCAAATCTTCTAAAGGCCAAGGTTAGTCTGGCTGATGCCGAGCGGACTCTGCAGCGCAACAGAAAACTTCTTGCTGACGGGATAATTTCCCAGGGGGATTTCGACATCTCAGAAACAGCCTGGCAGGCGGCAAAGGCTTCCGTCAAAGCTGCCGAAGGGAGTGTTGCCCAGACCCGCGGGGCGCTTATGCAGGCAAGGACGAACCTGCGCTACTCCATCATCCGCTCTCCGGTTGACGGGATTGTCATCTCCAGGGCGGTTGACGTCGGCCAGACCGTCGCCGCTTCATTCCAGACACCGACCCTTTTCACCATTGCCCAGGACCTCACCAAAATGCAGATTGAGGTTAGTGTTGATGAGGCGGATATCAGCCGTATAAAGCTTGGTCAGCAGGCTACTTTTTCTGTTGATGCATATCCGGAGCAGAAATTTGCCGGCAAGGTGGTGCAGATCAGGAGTGCTCCGATTGTTACCCAGAACGTCGTCACCTATGTGGTGGTTGTCAATGTGGATAATAGCGAAATGAAGCTTAAGCCGGGCATGACGGCTAATGTCTCCATCGTTGTTGCCAAAAAGGATGATGTTGTCAAGATTCCGCCGGCTGCGCTCCGCTTCAAACCGAAAGGTGGCGAAGAGAAACCTGCTGCAGCTAAAGGGTAAGCAGGAAGCAACTGTTGCCTCAATGGGGAAAGGTGGTCGTGAAGGGGGTAAAAAGCCGGGCGATAAGAAAGATGGCGGCCAGACAGTTTACACTCTGAAAGAGGGTAAGCCAGTGGCGCTCTCCATAAAGACCGGCATTGCCAGCAGTGGCAGCATCGAACTGGTCGAAGGGGATCTCAAAGAAGGGGACGAAGTAATTGTTGAGCAGACTGGCGGTATTGCCAATAAAAAGAGCAGCTCAAGTCCGATGGGGAGACCGTTCTAGAAGATGAGCAGCGTCATCACCCTCACCGATATCCGCCGGGTCTTTATCATGGGCGATCAGCAGTTCGAGGCCCTTAAAGGGATTTCGTTCTCGGTCGATCCGGGAGAGTTTGTGGCGATCATGGGGGCTTCAGGGAGCGGTAAATCTACCTGCATGAACCTGCTTGGCTGTCTTGACCGGCCGACTTCCGGGAAGTATCTGCTTGACGGTATTGATGTCGGCGGGATGAATTCGGATCAGCTTGCCGAGATCAGAAACAGTAAGCTCGGTTTCGTCTTCCAGGGGTTCAATCTGCTGGCCCGGACGCCGGCTGTTGAGAATGTTGAACTGCCGCTGATTTATGCCGGCCTGAAATCTGCCGAGCGCCGCCGTATGGCTCGGCAGGCCCTTGAAAAGGTAGGCCTTGCAGACAAGGAGATGAACCATCCCAGCCAGCTTTCCGGCGGCCAGCAGCAGCGGGTGGCAATCGCCCGTGCTCTGGTGAACTCACCGGCAGTCATTCTTGCTGACGAGCCGACCGGCAATCTTGACAGCACCACCAGCGAGGAGATCATGAACCTGTTTACCTCGCTCAACCGTCAGGGGATCACCATCATCATGGTTACCCACGAAACCGATGTAGCTGCTTATGCCGGCCGGCGGATAACCTTTCGCGACGGACTCATCATTTCGGATAGTCAGACTGGTCTGACAAGTCTCAAGGTCTGACCCATGGACTTTATCCAGACACTCAAAATAGCCCTCCGGGCGCTGCGCACCAACAAGATGCGCTCATTCCTGACCATGCTCGGCATTATCATAGGTATTGCGGCAGTCATCGCGATGATGGCGGTCGGATCAGGCGCCAGTTATGTGATTTCGCAGCAGATTGCCAGTATCGGCAGCAATATCATACTGGTGCTGCCCGGATCGACTACCAGCGGCGGTTTGCGCACAGGCAGCGGCGGAGCACAGTCGCTCGTCAGTGATGATGCCAGGGCGATTATGAACGAGTGTCCGTCCGTGGAGTATGCCGCGCCGACGACCAGAGGCTCGGCACTGGTTGTTTACGGTAATATGAACTGGACCACCATCACCATGGGGACGACGCCGGAGCTGTTTGTGATCCGTGAGTGGGGGGTGGCCAGCGGTCGCGGCATTGAGCAGCAGGATGTTGACGGCGCGCTCAAAGTCTGCGTAATCGGCCAGACCGTGGCGGAGAATCTCTTCGGTTCTTCCGACCCGGTTGATAAAATTATCAGGATCAAGAAGATTCCGTTTACCGTCATCGGTGTTCTGGAAAAAAAAGGGCAGTCGCCACAAGGGACGGATCAGGATGATGTCGTTTTCGTTCCGATCAGGACCGCCCAGAGGAATCTTGTCAGAAGCTCTACCCCCGGGACAGTTGGCGCTATCCTGGTAAAAGCGCGCGCAGAAAATCTTCTCGATGCGGCAGAAGAGGAGATAAAGGCGCTTTTGAATCAGCGCCACAGAATTACCAACAGCAAGGAGCCGGACTATTCGACCCGCAATCTCTCAGAAATTCTTGCGGTTGCAGAGCAGTCGTCAAAGGCAATGTCACTGCTGCTTGGTGCAGTTGCGTCGATTTCGCTGATTGTCGGCGGGATCGGCATTATGAACATCATGCTGGTTTCAGTTACGGAAAGAACCAGGGAGATCGGTATCAGAATGGCTATCGGCGCCAGAAAAAACGATATTCTGCTGCAGTTTCTGACAGAAGCTGTGCTGCTGACGATGATAGGCGGAATTACCGGCATACTGCTGGGGAGCGGAGGGGCGATGGTAGTTTCGAACCTTCTCTCCTGGCCGACACTGATTTCTATTGAGTCGATCACCCTTGCATTTGTTTTTTCGGCTTTTGTCGGAATTTTCTTCGGTTTCTATCCGGCCCGTAAGGCGGCCATCGCTCAATCCCATTGATGCGCTTCGATATGAGTAGAAAATGAAATGCCCCGCAGTAAGCTGTGGGGCACTTTATCCTATAAGAAGCATTTGAAACACGGAGCAACTGAGCAACAGAGTAAAAACAAAAGATAGACTTTTCTCGAAAAAACCGTTTTAAGACTCACCTTTTTGGTGAAAGACTGTTGCTGATGTAACCAACTGATTTCTCAGTTGCTCCGTTGCTCTGTGTTATTTGAACTGCTGTTTATAGGTATATTGTAAGAAGCAAAGTTACAGCTGCCGTATCCCGGTCACTTTTTATCCTTGAGCAGATCCCGTATTTCCGTCAGCAATACTTCTTGATTTGACGGGGCTGCCGGTGCCGCCGGGGCAGCAGCTTCCTGCTTCTTAAGAGAATTGATCGCCTTGACCGCCATGAAAATGGCAAAGGCAACAATAGTAAAATCAACGACTGTCTGGATAAACTTTCCGTAGCTGATTACTACGGCCGGGTTTTTGTCAATTGCCTCCCTGAGAATAAATGACAAGTTGGAAAAATCGACTCCCCCCACCAGAACGCCAATCGGCGGCATGATCACGTCGCCGACAAATGACGAAATAATTTTACCGAACGCCGCCCCGATAATGATGCCGACTGCCATGTCAACCACGTTGCCTTTTACGGCGAACTCCCTGAATTCTTTCATTACGCTCATAAAGTCCCTCCTTAAATGAAAGTTATTTTATGAGTCTACCATATTCTTGCGAAGTTACAGCTGATTTCCAGTGACCGGAAATTCTCCCCATAACTGTTCCGCCGCAGAAGATCAGCAGCACCAGCAGCGCAAATATTATCCCCGGTATGGCGATTTTTCTGCCCGGCAGTTTCATTGCCAGTGCCCCTTCGGCCCGGCAGTAGCTGATGCAGCGCCAACAGCCGATGCACTCGGGCGAATGAACCCGTTCTTTCGACATGACCGGGATGTATGTCGGGCAGAACTGGCTGCAGACGCCACAGGAGACGCAGGTTCCATGATCTCTTGTGACTTTCGCCGGTGAAAAGACCGCCACGAGTCCCAGCAGTGCGCCGTACGGGCAGAGGAAACGGCAGAACGGGTTTCTGAGCGGCAGTGACAGGAGCAACGTGACGAGAATAAAGAGCAGCGGCCAGCCGGAAAGGTTCAGAAAAAAGTCGAGCATCCGGACATCGGCGATCTTGTTGTAGTCCGAGTTGATAAAGGCGCTGACCTGTTCAAAGGCATCTTGATGAAGATGAAGTAGATGAAAAACGCCAGGAGCAGGTATTTCTGGCTGCGCAGGATCATATCGAGCCAGTGCGGCGTGCGGATGTTTCGCTTGAAAAGTGCGAAGCCCCGCTTCCAGAGGAGCTCTTCGATGGTTCCTATCGGGCAGATCCACGAGCAGAACGAGCGCCGCAGCAGCAGCGAAACAGCCACAATCGAGACTAGAATGACCACGGAGGCGGGATGGATCGGGTTAATGCTGCCGGTTAAAAACCACTCCTTGACGCCGAGGAGTGCGGCGATCGGCAGAAAAGCCTCAACGCCCTCAGCTCTCGGGACTGGCGGTGAGCTGCCGCCGCTTCTGAAATGGGCGACAAATTGATAGAAACGGAAGCCGAGATAGACGATGAAAAAGAGGTAGAGCCACTGAATCGTTATTCTGAGCGGCTGCATGTAGCGATTGCCCATAGAAGAGAATTCCTTTTCCGCTGTTATGACTTTGCGACGTATTATGTCGTAGGCCTGTGATAGCCTCTCTGTAACAGGATTACGGAGGGGTTATGGAACTTATATCATTTTTCGGGGCAGGAGTTACCATTTATTGCGGTTGGCTGGCAGCAGGAGACGATCTCAGGAGCTGGCGCCGTTTCCGGGAGGAGTCCCGCCAGAGAGCGCCGGTGAAACTGGCGAAGCTGCGGAAAAAGCCTGTAGCCGCAGATCAAGCAGATGGCGCGGCTGGACATTGGCCAGCGCTCTCAAGAGGCTCCGTTTGACATGGGGGATTGATTGCTGCAGATCGGTCAGGAGCTGTTTCATCTTCTTGCGCTGCATGTCAGCCGTACCGCAGACCGGACAGCAGCAGCAGACAACGGGGAAACTGTTCTCTCGACAGAATTGAATTATCTCCTTCTCCTCAACATAGACCAGCGGCCTGATGACGGTTGTCTCACCGTTGTCCGCCAGCATTGACGGCGCCATTGCCTTGAGGGAGCCGACAAAAAACTGATTGAGAAGCAGCGTTTCAATAAAGTCGTCGAGGTGGTGTCCGAGAGCGAGTTTGTTGCAGCCGAACTGCTTTGCCAGGGTATAAAGCGAGCCGCGCTTCAGCCGGGCGCAGATGGAGCAGTAGGAAGAGTCGGGGCGGCGCTTCTCTTTTATGATGTCGAAGTGGTTGGATTTTTCAAGATGATAGTGGAAGTTGTTTTCTTCCAGATGTTTTACAATTACGTCGGAACGAAATCCGGGATAACCGGAGTCGATTGTTATGGCGACAAGTTCATAATTGATGGGGGCTCGTCGCCGAAGTTCGTCAAGAATATGAAGCAGAGAGTAAGAGTCTTTGCCGCCTGACACGCCGACAGCAATCCGGTCCCCGTCCTGAATCAGCGAAAAGTCGGCAATCGCCCTGCCAACGGCATTTTTGATTTTTGTGTAATGGCGGTTTTTGAGTAGCGGCATTATAGATCCTGCTCCTGAAGTAAAAGACGGGTTCGAAGGGCAAAGTCGTTGAATAGCCCATCGAGCGGCGCTTCAGCCCGGATTGTCTCACCCCTGCTTCCTCGAAAACTCATGCTGCGGCAGTGGAGCAGCATCCGTTCAGCCGGAGCGCCGCCATAAGGTGCGTCGCCGACTATGGGGAGTCCGCAGTGAGTCAGGTGGACACGAATCTGATGAGTGCGGCCGGTGACAGGTCTTGCCTCTATCAGGGCATATTTGCCGGCGGTGGAGATGACACGGAAATTTGTGACAGAGGGCTTGCCGGGTAGGGTTACCCCGTAGCGGAACTTGTTCAGCTTGCCGATGGGCGCATCAACAGTCCAGCGGGTCTCTTCGGGCAGATCGGCTACAATCGCCCAGTATACTTTTTCAACACGACTGTCTTTAAGCTCTGAAGAAATATAGGTGGCAGCCGATTTGTTTTTCGGAAAGAACATGACGCCGGATGTGCCGCGATCAAGGCGATGAATGACCCGTGCCGGCTCGCTGCTCCCTTGCTCTTTGAGATACATTGCAACTGCATATTCAGCTGTGCCTTTAAGCTGGTAAGGTGTTCGCTGGCTATTAATTCCGGAAGCCTTATTAAGAGCCAGGTAGTTGCTGTCTTCGTAAAGGAGTTCTTCTTTGACGAGCCTGACATCAACAAAGCGCTCCGCTTCCATCACGCCGATAATGATTTCATCCCCCCGCCGGACTTCCCGGGAAGCAACCCGCACCATGGTCTGGTTGACTGCACAGCCGCCGAGGTCTATGATCCGGCGAATCTGGGTTTTAGAGAGTTGGGGGAAGATGGTTTTTGCGGCATCATCAAGGCGTAGGCCGGACTGATCCGAAGCGACAAATGAGGAGAGAATCATATCCGCCAGTCTACTACGCCGACTGTGGTGCTGTACAGCGTAAATATTGCCGCGCCTTCAAGGAGATAAGTTGGAAATGGGACACCAAATCTGCTAGAAATAAAAGCCGGAGATCCTGGCAGTAATTATCCTTAAAATGGCAGTTGGAGGTGTTCTGAAGAAGCGACTTGCCCGTAATTCGTCGTAATGCTTAGCGAAATGTAACGTCCGCAGCAGATATTGCCTGAACCCGCAGGGTAAGGACGTACACAGTACCTTTGGCTGCTGCAGTGAAATGAGCTTAGCATTACAGAATTCGGGCATTTAGAGCGCCGAAGGACATCTTTAACTGCCGAATCTAGGATTATTTGTAAAGTTTGGCGGAGTCTATTTCATTATCAGGGAGTATCGGGCTATGATTGAACTGTTGCGAAAAAGGCGGAGTATAAGGAGCTTTAAGCAGGAAAAAGTTGCTCCTGAACTTATTGCTACAATAACTGAAGCGGCTTTACGAGCCCCTTCGTCACGCGGCATAAATCCTTGGGAATTTATTCTGGTGGATGATCCTGAAATCATGCTGCAGCTTTCAGATGCAAAGCTGCACGGCGCTGCATTTTTAAAAAATGCGCCGCTTGGGATTGTCGTCTGCGCCGACACTACGAAGTCAGATGTCTGTGTCGAAGACTGCTCGATAGCGGCAATTATCATTCAGCTGACAGCCCTCTCGCTGGGGCTGGGTAGCTGCTGGGCGCAGATGCGCAAGCGCAAGCACAGGAGCGGCATAGACTCGGAATCTTTTGTGAGGGATTTGTTGGGGATGCCTGAGCAGATCATGGTCGAAGCCATCATCGGCATAGGCTATCCTGCTGAGAGCAAGACGCCGGTGCCGATTGAGAGTCTGCAGCGCGAAAAAATCAGACATAACTCCTGGAGTGGCAAGTGACAGGGCAGATGCCCGGGTATGTCGAACCGCTGTTTCGCCCTCCCAGCGAAGCCAGAAGTCTGATTTTTCAGATTTCCATCGGCTGCTCGCAGAATTCATGCACCTTCTGCGGGAGGTATAAAGGCAAGAAGTTTCGGATAAAACCACTTGGCGAACATTACGACTAATTACGGGCAAGTCGCTTCTTCAGAACATCTCCAACTGCCGTTTTAAGGATTATTCTTCCAGCAGTGCGGTGATCTTCTCCATGAAGGCATCGACAGTGAACGGTTTTTGAATAAAACTTATTCCCTCCTGCAACCGTCCGTCCTTGATAAAGACGTCGTTGGTGTAGCCGGACATGTAGAGAACTTTGCCGATATCAGCGAGCTCGGCTGACAGTCGCTCGAAGAGTTGCCGGCCGTTCATCCCGGGCATTACCACGTCGGTGATAAGCAGATCGATCCTGCCGATCTGCTGCGCCCGCTCCAGTGCCTTCATAGGATCGTCTTCCAGGTAGACCCGGTAGCCGAGTCCGGTCAGAAGTTCACCGACCATCTCCCGGACCATCTCGTTGTCTTCCACCAGCAAGATAGTAGCGTTGCCGCCCTGATCCGCAACGGCAGCTTCCTTTTCCTGCCCGGCAGGTGGTAAAGGGCTGGCCGATGCCGGAAAGTAGATTTTAAAACAGGTCCCCTTGCCAACCGTGCTCTGCACTTCGATATAACCGTTATGCTGTTTGACTATGCCGTAGACATTGGCCAGGCCAAGACCTGTTCCGTGGCCGACCGGCTTGGTGGTGAAGAATGGCTCGAATATATGCTGCAGAACTGAATCGGTCATACCGCAGCCACTATCCCTGCACGACAGCAGGACATTCATTCCGGCGGTTATTTCCGGATGGCTGTGGGCGTACTCGTCATCTATCAGGACCTGCCCGGTCTCGATGACTATCGTGCCATTGTTGGCAATGGCGTCCTGAGCATTGATGGCCAGATTGAGGATAATCTGCTCAACTTTTGAACGGTCAGCCATTATCACCTGGGGCTGCGGGGAGAGTTGCAGCTGTATATCGATGTTTTCGCGCAGGGGACGGCGGATCACCGGGAAAAACGAGTTGACGATTTCATTAAGATCAAGGGGACTGGTCTGCATTATCTGTTTTCGTCCAAAGCCGAGCAGCTGGTTGGTCAGGTCGCGCGCCCTGAGCGACGACCTGCTGATAGCATCCAGCATGCTGTGCGTTTTCTCGTCATCGGTGGGAGTTATTTTTTTCAGCATGTCGGCACAGACCATGATCGGCGTCAACAGGTTGTTAAAATCATGGGCCATCCCTCCTGCCAGATGGCCGATGGCTTCCATTTTTTGCGACTGGTGCAGCTGCTCTTCCAGGGCATTCCGTTCTGTTTCGGCCCGATGGCGCTCGATGGCAATACCGGCAAAGGCAGATGCCTGTTCGATCAGGCGGAGTTCATCCTCTCCTGGGGATAAAGGCTCCCGGTGATAAATGGCAAAGGTGCCGAGCAGCTTGCCGGAGGAAGAGAATATCGGCTCTGACCAGCAGGAGCGCAGACCGGCTTCCTCTGCCGGAGTGAATCCTTTCCAGAAGGGGTGCGTGGCAATATCTTCGACAATAACCCGCTGTCGACGAAATGCCGCAGTCCCGCAGGAACCGACCCCCTCGCCGATTTTCGTACGATTCACGGCGCTATTGTAGGCAGCCGGGAGACTCGGTGCCGCGCCAGTGAGAAGCCGCTTGCCATCCTCACTGATCAGCAGGATCGAACAGAGCGCACCCGACCGCTCCTTCTCCACCGACAGGGCGATAAAACCGAGCAGCTCTTGCAGCGAATCTCCCCGGGCGATCCGCTCCAGCATCTCCGAACGGACATGTTCACGCATCTCCGATTTCTTCAGTTCGGTAATATCCTTGATCAGATGCACCGCCCTGACGATCCTGCCGGCCTTGTCAAAGACAGGGTCCAGTGAAACATCGTACCAGCTGGCGCCGACCTGCAGCTCCATGACAGCCCGCCTGCCGCTGGCAACCATCTGGTCAAAAGGACAATTTGCGTGGGGTGCCGGACTGTTGTGGGCGATGTCGCAGCAGCTCCTGCCGCAAACCTCCTGGGCCGAAAGACCGAAAATTGTCTGAGTGGCCTTGTTGGCGCGGATAATGATCCGTTCCATGTCAAGGAGCCAGATGGCATCGGCCGAGGAGTCAAAGGTCTCCTGCCATTCCTGGGCAGTCACTGCCAGCTTCTGTTCGGTCAGCTTGCGTTCACTGATGTTGCGCACGACGCTCAGGATGAATGTTTTACCCTGTATCTCGATAGGTCTGGCATGAACCTCGATAGGTACAATACTGCCGGACAGATGCAGATAGGCCGACTCAAATTGGGCGTCGCCACCGCGGGCAATCAGTTTTTGAATGTTTTCCACAACCCTGGCGGCATATTCCGGTGGCTCAATCTCCTGGATCAGCCGGTTTTCCAACCCTCGCGACTGTACCCGGAAATACGACAAAGCGCTTCATTGAAGTAGCAGAGTCTGCCGGTGACATCGAGAAGAAGTACTGCATCGGTAGCTGAATCAAGTAATTCAACCTTGGTGCGGTTGTCTGACTGTTCCATATTAAGCAGGTCGTTGGTATCTTCAAGGAGTTTAAGCTGCCGTAGAAAAAGCAGGGAGAGCAGAAAGATGACCGCCATCAGCAGGAGTAAAACAGACCCTTGCACATAACAGGAGGACAACCAGTGGGCAGTGACATCTGCCTTGCTCATGGAAACGATGGCGACTAGCGGCAGGCTGTCAAAGGCATGGTAGGAGACGATGCTCATGTCGCCGCTGACCGGTGAGATAAAGTGGTGCGTTCCGGTGCGTGCTGCCGGGATCATGGTTTTAAAAAGGCTGGAGGCGGCAAGATCAACCAAAGGTGGTTTGTCCTGATGCGGTTCCATGATGAGCATATCGCCGCCGGTCGTTGCGAGAATTATCCGGCCTTGATTGCCGACACTGAGGGACTTGTAAAAGTTCTCAAAATACTTTGTCTCGAAGGTTGCCGCTACTAGCGCAATTAACTTGCCGTCAGCGTTGCGCACGGAGCGGCTGAGGCAGAAGCGGGAGGTGCCGCTTACCCTGCTGGTAAACGGCTTTGATATGTACATTCCTGCTGACGGGGAATCACGATGAAACAGAAAATAGTCGCGATCAGCCACATTAACAGGCTTCATGCGAAATTCCTTCGAATGGGCGACAATCATGCCGCTGGCATCTACAATAAAAACCGAGCTGAACTGGGGTCCACTCAGGGCATATTGAGTAAGAAGTTCGTAAAAACGTGCACTCTGGGTGAAAGACAGCCCGCCATTCTTATTTATGTCGTCCTGGAGGTTTTTCAATGAATTGTCAGCATCGGTAAAGACCCGCTCGCCATGTTCCTTAAGGGCATTGGCGTAGCTTGCCGAACTCTTTTCAGCGTTGCTGACAACTATCTGGTACTCTTTTGCAAAGCTCCAATAAAAGAAGAATGCCAGCAACAGCAGTACCAGACCAACAGTACTTAATATCTTGAGTTTGATTTTTTTATATGGACCACTTGGCATAAATTTACTCTCCAGGCTGTGTGAAAGCAGATGTCAAAAAGATATTGCAGTAGCTTGCCAGTCAATTACAAAACATCGTTATTTTTCATTATAGCCGGTTTTTTGAGAAACATATAGTGGCCAATGAGATTTGCACTGTTTTGGTAAATAGTAAGGAGTTGAGGCTGTTGCGTTTGGTTGAGTCTGTCGACTGGCTGGTTACTCTGGAGGGAGCAGTATGCTGAGATCCTCGGCAATAAACGGTTTGCGAATCGCGCCTGTGAAACCGAAGGCAGTCGGGTTCTCCATCAGCGGATCAAACGGATTTCCTGAAGATATGAAGGCATTTACCTGTGGATCGATGGCTAGCAGCAGCTTGACAACTTCACGGCCTCCCATGCTTCCCGGTATATTGATGTCAAGAATTACCGCATGGAAGCGTGTCCCCTCGGCCAGTGCCTCCCGGTAGCGTTCGATCGCTTCTGTTCCCTTTCTGGTCAGCACAACTTCGAATCCCAGTCGCTGCAACATGAACTCGGTAATGAAGCAGACATCTTCATCGTCGTCCATTACCAGAACTCTTGGTTTAGTGACTGATTTACTCATGAATATTGCTCTTTGCTGTGCGCAGCCGAATTTTTGTCCTGAATAGAATTGCTGCTATTGTCATCTAATCTCTGCGGGTACAATTCCCCTCGGCTTGCTGCGATGTGAGCATCAAAATACTTGTTCAGATACCCCGCCGCTTGCGGCGGGGTGATTCATTTGCTTTCTCAGTTCTCAGTCATGAAATGCTGTTCGTACAGGTCCTCAAGTTGCTGAAGATGGCGGGTTTCGTCCGCAAGCAGCCTCTCCATAAGTTTTCCCATGGGAGCGCCGGCGCAAGCATGAGCCATTTTCTGGTAAAAGACGATGGCTTCATTCTCCAGATGAATTGAGTAGGCAAGTGCTTCTCTTGAATCGGAGTCAGGTCGCAACTCCTTTTTAACTATAACCGAATCAAGTTTCATGGTCGGGAGTGGTTCGTAGAGGGTCCCTTCAGAGATATGGCCGTCAATCAGGGCTTTTTCAAGTTCGTATTTGTGGGAAAGTTCATCCAGGGCAGCGTCCTTGAGGATCGCTTTTGCCGATCTTGATTTTACCTTACGGATAGCTTCCAGATAGTTTCTGAAACCTTCGTTCTCCATGGTGATTGCCGTCTCCAAAGCGCCTTCAAATGTGTAACATACATCAGCTCGCTCGCTCATCATCTCCTCCGTAAAATACTGTCAAGAATATGGCCATTTATTAGCATGTTGCCGTGTTAAGCTCAATAGCAATGTAGGTAGTTAGATAAGAATATTTTTAGCTTGACGAAACCGGCACCATTTAAGTAAAATCCGCATCTATTTTATGTATACAGTATTCAGTGTGCAGAATTGATAGCAGTTATCAGAAGTTTATAAAGGGATTTCATGGCTTTGCCGTGAACCCCAAATCAACCCAGGAGGTAGGAGATGCCACACACAAAGAATTACGGTACCTTGCAAGACCGCGTACGTCACAAGTCACTGTTGAGCAAGGTTATGACAGCAGAGGAGACAGTTCAATTCTTCAAGCCGGGCATGAATCTTGGCTGGTCCGGGTTTACCCCGGCTGGTTATCCGAAAGTAGTGCCTATTGCTGTTGCTGAGCATGTTGAAAAAAACAACCTCCAGGGCAAGTGGAAGTTCAACCTCTTTATCGGCGCGTCTGTCGGTGCAGAGACTGAAGACCGCTGGGCAGTCAATGACATGATCGACCGCCGCTGGCCTTACCAGACCGGCAAGAACATCGCCGCCGGCATCAACGAAGGCCGCATCCGCATGGGCGACAAGCACCTTTCCCTCTTTGCCCAGGACCTTGGCTATGGTTTCTACACCAAGGACTCACGAAACCGGCAAACTTGACCTGGCAATAATCGAAGTATCCGCAATTACCGAAGACGGCAGTCTGGTTCCGACCTCATCCTGCGGCGTTATTCCCGAAATCCTGATGCAGTGCGACAAGATCATCATCGAGGTAAACACCGGACAGCCATCTTTCGAAGGGATTCACGATCTTCTTACTCCGCTTACTCCGCCGAACCGCCAGGTGTTCAACATCACCAAGGCTAACTCCCGTATCGGTTCCACCTCGATCCCCTGCGATCCGAAGAAAATCATCGCCGTGGTCGAGTCCAAACTGCGTGACCAGGGGCGTGCCTTTGCCGAGCAGGACGACACCTCCGAGGCGATTGCCAACCACGTCATCGACTTCTTTACTCAGGAAGTTAAAGCCGGCCGTCTGCCGGACAACCTGCTGCCGCTCCAGTCCGGCGTCGGTTCCATCGCCAACGCCGTTATCGGCGGTCTGGCCAAGGGTCCGTTCTACAACCTGTCTGTCTACACCGAGGTTCTCCAGGACACCATGCTTGACCTGTTTGACTCGGGCAAACTGGACTGCGCTTCTTCCTGCTCGCTGTCGCTCTCGGCAGAACCGGGCTTCCCGAAATTCTTCGCCAACATGGAGAAGTATTTCGACAAGATCGTGCTCCGTCCGCTCTCCATCTCCAATGCTCCTGAGCCGATCCGTCGTCTCGGGTGTATCGCCATGAACACCCCGGTTGAGATCGACATCTACGCTCACGCCAACTCGACCCTGGTCGGCGGTACCCGCATGATCAACGGTCTCGGCGGTTCCGGCGACTTCCTCCGCAACGGCTACCTGAAGATGATGCACACCCCGTCGAGCCGGCCGAGCAAGACCGATCCGACCGGTATCTCCTGCGTGGTGCCGCACTGCTCACACATCGACCACACCGAGCACGACCTTGACTGCGTCATCACCGAGCAGGGCCTTGCCGACCTGCGCGGCCTGGCGCCGAAGGATCGCGCCCGCCGGATCATCGAGAAGTGCGCCCATCCGGACTACAAGGATCAGCTGAACGAATACCTTGCCATTGCCGAGCACGAGTGTCTCCGTCGCAAGGTGGGTCATGAGCCGCAGCTTTGGGATCGCGCTTTCAAGATGCATCTCAATCTTGAGAAGAACGGCACCATGAAGCTCAAGAACTGGGATGTAAAGGTTGACCTCTGCGAATAAATTAACTTAATGGCAATAGTTGTAAACAAGAAACCCTAAGCATGCTGCTTAGGGTTTCTTGTCATAAAATCATCTTTGAATTTGTCGCTCGGTCTAACATGATGAAACTGCAACTCCAATTTGCAGTTGTTTTCATTTGACTACTAAACTGGCGGCTGTTAAAGCTTTTCAAAATTGAAGATCAATCGATATGGTGCCGTACCTTTAGCGGGTACGGATAATAGGGAAGAGGGTGAAAAACCCTCGCTGTCCCGCAACTGTAAGGGTGTACTGATCTCGCACAATACCACTGGGGAAACCTGGGAAGGGGCGAAATCGGGTTGATCCCCAAGCCAGGAAACCTGCCATTCCGATGCTGTTTTGGAACCTCCGTGGAAAGAGGGGCCGGGACCGGAGTGTATCCACACACCACGATTTCGACCCCTTCCGACACCGGACAGGGGTTTTTTGTTGGGCAAATTATCAACTTTTTTAGACATCAACCAATAGGGAGCTAAAAATCATGTCAACCCAGATCGAATTCGCCCGCCAAGGCATTATTACTTCACAGATGCATACCGTGGCTCTTAATGAGCAGCTTGAAGCGGAGTACATCCGCCAAATGGTGGCCGAAGGTAAAATAGTCATACCCTGGAATCATAACCGTAAACCCTCAAGGATTGCAGGGATCGGTAAAGGGTTGTCAACCAAGGTCAACGCTTCTATCGGCACCTCCTCGGATATTGTTGACTACAGTGCGGAGGTGCAAAAGGCTCTGGCGGCTCAGGAAGCCGGTGCTGATACCCTGATGGAACTTTCCGCAGGCGGTGATCTTGATCGGGTAAGGCGCGAGGTGCTTGCCGCCGTTGAACTGCCGGTCGGCAATGTTCCGCTCTACCAGGCTTTCTGTGAGGCTGCCCGCAAATATGGCGATCCCAACAAGCTTGACGAGGAGATGCTCTTCGATCTGATCGAAAAACAGTGCGCCGACGGCATGGCTTTTATGGCGGTTCACTGCGGTATCAACCTTTGCACCATCGAACGGCTTCGGAAGCAGGGGTATCGCTATGGCGGGCTGGTTTCCAAGGGGGGCGTATCAATGGTTGCCTGGATGATTGCCAACAATCGTGAAAACCCGCTCTACGAAAAATTCGACCGGGTGGTCTCGATTCTTAAGCGATACGACACAGTGTTGTCGCTTGGCAATGGTCTGCGTGCGGGTGCTATTCACGACTCCTCTGATCGAGCCCAGATTCAGGAGTTGATTTTTAACTGCGAGCTGGCCGAAATCGGTCGAGAGATGGGTTGCCAAATGTTGGTGGAAGGGCCTGGGCACGTTCCACTGGACGAGATTGAGGGGAATATTCAGTTGCAAAAGCGGATGAGCGGCGGGGCGCCATATTATATGCTTGGCCCGATTACTACAGATGTGGCCCCCGGCTTCGACCACATCACTGCCGCCATAGGTGCAGCCCAATCGAGCCGCTTCGGTGCTGATCTGATCTGTTACATTACTCCTGCGGAGCATCTTGCTCTTCCCAATGAGGAGGACGTGCGTATGGGGGTCAAGGCTGCCAAGATTGCGGCATATATTGGCGATATGAACAAATATCCGGAAAAGGGGCGTGAGCGGGATAAGCAGATGTCCAAGGCCCGGCGCGATCTGAACTGGGAAAAGCAGTTTAATCTGGCACTCTATCCTGATGATGCTTGTGCTATTCGCGCGAGCCGTACCCCTGAAGATGAAGAGACCTGCACCATGTGTGGCGACTTCTGTGCCTCGCGCGGCGCTGGCAAGCTATTTTCCGCTGATCTGAAAGGTGATAAGCTCTGAAAAGAGGCAACCGGGCCTTTAGAGAAGATTTTTGTGGGCAGAGGACTTGACAGTAAGGTGGTTTGTAATTAGTTTTTAAATAATTACCACAGGAGGTCATCAATGCGCATATCCAGCTATCTTTTTGTTACGGCACTTTCTATGACTTTGGTCTGTCCAGTTTCTCCGGCGAGTGCCAAATATTCGCCACCGGACTTTGTAGAGATGGCCAAGAGACTGAAACCGACCGTTGTTAATATCGGAACCGAGAAAAAGGCGAAACAACAGCGGCGTCAGCAGCTTAGGCCTTACGGTAATTCACCCTTTGGCAGTGACCCCTTTCAGGATTTCTTCGACAGGTTTTTTGATGAGCAGCTTCCGCAGAGCAGGGCGCAGAAGAGTCTCGGTTCAGGCTTTGTCATAAGCGATGACGGCTATATCCTTACGAACAACCATGTAGTCGATGGAGCAGATGAGATAAAGGTGAAGTTTGACAACGGCAAGGAGCTCAAGGGGGAGTTGAAAGGGAGTGACGCCAAGCTTGACCTTGCGCTGATAAAGGTAACTACCGATGAAAAACTATCCGTTGCGGCTCTTGGCGACAGTGACGCGATAGAGGTCGGTGAATGGGTAATGGCAATCGGCAATCCTTTCGGTTTGTCGGAAACCGTTACCGCCGGAATTGTCAGCGCAAAAGGGAGGGTTATCGGCAGCGGTCCCTATGATGATTTCATCCAGACTGACGCCTCTATTAATCCGGGCAATTCAGGCGGACCTCTCTTTAATGGCAAAGGCGAGGTTGTCGGGATAAATACCGCTATAATCAATGGCGGCCAGGGGATAGGCTTTGCTATTCCGGTAAATATGGCGAAGTCAATCATTACACAATTGAAGGACAAGGGGAAGGTCACCAGAGGATGGATGGGGGTTTCGGTTCAGCAGGTGACAAAAGACCTTGCCGACTCTTTCGGGCTTCCGGCTGAAGGGGGCGCGCTGGTGAGTGAAGTGACCCCTGACAGTCCTGCAGAGAAAGGTGGCATGAAATCCGGCGACATAATCATCAGCTTTGACGGCAAGGCTATAAAAGAGATGACTGACCTGCCGCGTCTTGTAGCGGCAACAGCTACAGGGAAGAGTGTTGCGGTGAAGATCATTCGTGATGGAAAGGAAGAGTCTCTCACTCTTGTCATTGAGAAGATGAAAGATGATGAAGAGCCATCAGCTGAAACTCAGGATAAACTGGGCTTAACAGTAAAAGATCTGACGAAAGAGCTTGCTGCAAGCCTTCGGATCAAGGATACCTCAGGCGTGGTAGTCACGGATGTAAAGCCGGACAGTCTTGCCGCCAGTGCCGGGATCCAGAGGGGAGACATCGTCCGGGAGATAAACGGGGTCAGGATCACCAAGACTGAAGAGTATGAAAAAGCTCTTGCCAGTGCCAAAAAGGACAAAGTTGCTGAGGCTTCTCGTTAAACATGGCGAGAGTTCGAGATTTGTTGCCATAAAAGTGGAGTAGTCAACGCAATGAATGAACTGAAATGGCCGAGACCACAAACGTGTGGTCTCGGCCATTTGTCATGCAGGATTGTTCTTTTATCTAGTTGTAACCACTCTCCGAATGCTGGGTCTGGTCAAGACCAATGATCTCATCCTCTTTTTCAACCCTGAGGCCAATCGTCTTCTGCAGAACAAATGCAATAACCAGCGTAACGATAAATGCATAAGCCCCTGCAGCACCGACAGCTATCACCTGGGTCATGAACTGCTTGACATCACCGGCAAGCAGGCCCTTCGCCCCTACTGTGGCGAAAACACCCGTCAGGAGAGCTCCGGTAGTACCACCTATACCATGCACGCCAAAAGCATCAAGCGAATCGTCATATTTAAGCTTCGCCTTCAGCATCACACCGCCGTAACAGACCAGACCGGCAGCAACACCGAGTATAAGAGCTGCTCCCGGCTGAACAAAACCAGCTGCCGGAGTAATCACTACCAAACCTGCCACCACACCAGAACCAAAACCGAGAGCAGAGGGCTTACCGGAGTGGAGCCATTCTGCTAACATCCAGGTGAGGCCCGCCACTGCAGGAGCGATAGTAGTAGTGGTCATGGCAAGACCGGCAAGACCACCGGAAGCATCAGAGCAGTTTACTCCGACGATGGCAGAACCGGCATTAAAACCGTACCAGCCGAACCAGAGCATGCCAACACCAAGCATTGTCAGCGGCAGGCTGTGCGGGGCCATCCTTTCGGTCGGGAAACCATGACGCTTGCCAAGAAATAGAAGAGCTGCCAGAGCGGAAATACCAGAGGAGAGATGAACTACCGTACCACCGGCAAAGTCAAGCGCACCCTTCTTGAAGAGCCAGCCATCTGTCATCCAGACCCAATGTGCCAGCGGATCGTAGACAAGCGTCGTCCAGAGCAGCACAAACAGGCAATAGGCTGAAAATTTGATCCTTTCAGCAAGAGCACCTGAAATAAGGGCTACGGTGATGATGGCAAACATGCATTGGTACATGGCGAAAACATATTCGGGTATTGCTCCCGGCTCTGTCGTCACGTTCTGGAAAAGGGTATAAACCGGCGCTCCATCGCTGGCGAACGTTATCAGGCCGTTCAGCATAGCTTTGCTGGTATTGCCGATCAGTCCCATGAAGGCGTCAGGTCCGAAGGAGAGCGAGTAGCCGATGACCGCCCACTGAACCCCGACTATCCCCATGGCAACAAAGGAGTGCATCATGGTAGAGAGTACGTTCTTCTGCCGGACCATGCCGCCGTAAAAGAAGGCCAGCCCGGGAATCATGAAGAGTACCAGTGCGCTGGACATAAGCATCCAGGCGGTATCGCCGGTATTGAGAACCGGATCGACATTTTTGGGTTTGGCTGCTTCAGCCGCTTCAGCAGGAGCAGCCATGGCAGCCGGGGCAGCTGCGGCGGCAGGTGCTGCAGTTTCGGTTGCGGCGGCAGGTGCTGCCGACGGAGACTTCGGCTCTTCAGCGGTTGCCAGCAGAGGCAAAAGTGTCAGGGTCGAGAGCAACAGCGCTTTTATTAACAATCCTCGGAATTTCATAGTATCCTCCGTATTACTTTTATTAGTTTACAGACTTCCTCGACCAGTTCAGATTGCTTCATCGCCCTTTTCACCGGTTCTGATCCTGACTGCAGTCTCGAGCTGAAGGACGAATATCTTCCCGTCACCGATCCTGCCGGTCTTGGCAGACGTTTCGATAGTCTCGATGACTTTTGCGACAAGTTCATCAGCCACGGCGATCTCGAGCTTCACCTTAGGAATGAAGTCCACCACGTATTCGGCGCCACGATACAGTTCAGTGTGCCCCTTCTGCCGGCCAAACCCCTTTACTTCGCAGACAGTTATCCCTTCTATGCCTATCTCTGAGAGTGCTTCTTTCACCTCGTCAAGTTTGAACGGCTTGATGATCGCCTCTATGAGTTTCATACATTCCTCCTTGAGTGCTTATCTGCACAATCATTCATTAGCTGGCTGCATGAATCAGAAGTTGAAGGCTGCCTTCAGACCGACAACGCTCTGATCCTTTTACTCATGGGGAGGATCAGGCTTCATTTCTGGCTGTGGAATTAAATGCGTTGGAATACAGGTAATATGGGAGAAATTTTGAATGTTATCGGGTAACCAGAATAATCCGCACTGGCTGTGAGTTCATAGTTGTGCCAATTGTTATACTTACCGTACAGAAATAATCGCTCTTCATGTTATAACTGGCCAGGGCTCCCAGATTCAGACCGAGATTCTTCATCAACTCCAGACTGTGGACCGACGGAAAGAGTGTAGAAGAGCCCGGTAATCCTTCGCCTGCTGCCAATCGCAATAAACAGCCAATGTCGGGGAGAGGAGCGTGTTTAGTGTTGCCTTGAGATACAGCTCGTTGGTGTCAAGCTGCACTGTCAAGGTTGTAATAAATATTGCCGACATTAAGCGACAGCAGCTCAACCGGCTTGTATGTATAGTTAAGCGTGATGTCTGTTTCGGTAACCTCACCCGCTTTGAGAGTAGGCCCGCTGACCATCTGCTCATTGCTCCAGTAGCTCACGGTAAAATCCTTGTAACTGACATCCACACCACCCTGAACAACCCCTCTGCTATTGCTAAGATCAAACCCACGCCAAACATACTTGCTTGCCGGACTGACATAAACATCACCGGAAACCTTGACTTCCGCCACCGCAACGGTAGCAACCGCTGTCATCATTACTGCCGCCAATCATCACAACAAACTTTTTCATACTTGTACCCCTTTGTAGTAGATTTGGTGATCATTCACCATGTGTTGAACAGTTAGTTAAGGTATCGCTGTGAATTCAGATTTTGTTTAAATACTTAGCATAAGCCGTGCCATCAGTTGATAACTCAGTATTTACCGACTGTTAACCTGATTTTAATCACTCAAAGGGATGCTTGCTCCCCAACCTGTCCTAATAAACCTGCACAAAATTTAATCAGTGAAGGCAGAAAAGCATCACTTAGCTACAGATCTTCTCCCGGAACCACATTCAGTCAGCATAATCGCCTCGGCAATCTTGAGCAGTGTTGTCCTTTTATCCATGGCCAGCTTTTGCATCCGCCTGAAAGCTTCAGGTTCGCTCAACCCATGCTCGCGCATCAGCAAGCCCTTGGCCTTCTCTACTGACTTCCTGTTTTCAAGAGCGCCTTCAAGAGCGGCCACCTTCTCCTTGAGCTCTTCGAGTTCATGATTATGGACAGCAGCCAGCTCAATTGCCGGCCAGAGCTCTTCCTTGCGAACCGGTTTTGCCAGAAAACCGCCTGCACCGGCAGCTATAGCCATTTCAATCGACTCGGCACTGAAAGCAGAGCCTACCATGATGACAGGAATATGCTGTTTTGAGCGGATACGCTTGATTGACTGTAACCACTCTGTACCCGCAGCAGCAGTATCAATGATCGCCACATCTGGAAGATGATCTGCCGCGAGAGAACAGGCGCGGTCGTTATCCGTAGATTCTAAAATTTGTGCAAAGCCAAGCTCATGCAGCATAAATTTAAGGCGTTCACCTTCAGTGGCAGTTGCGGTGCAAATAAGCGCATTCTTCATTGATTTCGCCTCCTTAGGAGTGGTGCAGAGCAGAGCACCACCGACTGATACCCAAGTAAAAGCATCAATCGAGCCAATACCGAATTTATAAAATATTTTGACTTATTTAAAAGGAGA
This sequence comes from uncultured delta proteobacterium, assembly GCA_963810975.1. Classification (GTDB taxonomy): domain Bacteria; phylum Desulfobacterota; class Desulfuromonadia; order Geobacterales; family DSM-12255; genus VEOV01. The sequence continues at coordinate 57,988 of CAWEPN010000004.1, forward strand.
GTGAGACAGGAGAGACCCAAAAATTGCTTCAAAGACTGCCCGGATCAAGAGAAGAATGAACAAATCCAGTCAGTTGGAAGCTTGCTGGAAGAGAACATCAGGCTTTTCCGGACAGGCCCTTAGCCGTAACTCCCCATGCTTGCCAGGGCAAACACCAAATCCGGCCGATACTCCGGAGGCTTGCCGCGGTACATCAGCAGCGTGCTGCCGTTGGCAGTAAAGCCGTTGGTCTGCAGGAGTCTGGCCGCGCTTGGGTTTTTTTCCGGCACATCGAGAAAGATGGCGCCGCTGCCGCTAACCATCCCAGGGTCTTTGCCAGCAGCTCGACCGCTACTCTGCCGCTGGTCGCTCCCCAGGGGCCAAGCTGCAATCCTGCCTCCTGCTGCAGGCAGCTGAGGAAGCCGCCATCCATTAACTGCCAGCCGGAACCGCTGTTGCTACTGGAAAATAGGGCAGTCCGCCGGTCTCCCCAGCCTATGGAATCGAGGGCCGCAGCGTATCGCAAATCCACCGCTGCAGGGAGGGGCGCCTGCAAGCTGCCGCACATGCGCCACCGCCGGATGGTGTCAATGGCTGTGAAGCCCAGGCGGCGATAGAGGTCCGCACCGTCGCTGGAGGCAGTGAGCCAGACCGTGCTGCAGCCGTCGGCGTCGAGCCGCCGCAGCACGGCCTGCATCAGTTCCCGGCCAAGTCCCTTGCGGCGGTGGTGCGGCGCAACAATCAGGTTGCCGATCCAGGCGGAATTTGTGTAGCGAATGGCGGTGATGAACGCTGCCGTTTCTCCGTCGACCTTTGCTGCAAGGCATCCTTGCGGGTAGTGCTGGCGCAGGAAAGTAAACTCGTTACGGTCTGTTATCCAGTTCTCGGCGGCCGCCAGCTGTAGAAAGAGCTCCTCGTCCGCGTGGTCGAACTGCTTCAGCGTTATTTCAGCTGGCACTGCAGGCTGCCCGGGCAAACTGCATATCCTGGCCGATAAGGCCGATTGCATCAGCCCGGCACTGTTTGCAGTGTTTGAACTGGCCGATAATCTTTTCGTTGGCAGACTGAACAGCGGCAATCTCCTCGCTGTTGGCGGAGTAATGCCGGCAAAATCGGACTGGGGGATAATCGGCATGACATTCATGACAAATGCCCCCAGTGACTTGACTTTTTCGGCAATCAACGGGATCTGGGCATCGTTGACCCCCGGAATAAGGACGGTATTCACCTTGATGGTCATGCCGTAAGCAGCGGCGCTTTTCAATCCGGACAGCTGGTTGGCGATCAGGATTGAAGCTGCCTCTTCCCCGCTGTAGCGCTTGCCGTGATAATTGATGTGGCTGTAAATCTTCGCTCCGACTGCCGGATCAAGCGCATTGACCGTAACCGTCAAACTGTGGAGATCCAGCGCCTCAAGATCATCGATCCGCTCAGGTAGAAGCAGACCGTTGGTGCTCATGCATTTGATCAGGTGGGGGAACTCTTCACCGATAAGCCGGAACGTCTCGAACGTCTCTTCATTTGCCAGCGGATCGCCAGGCCCGGCAATGCCGATAACCTTGATCAGTTGACCGAGCATCTCGCTCGCCATGACTTCACGAACCTTCTCGATAGCCTCCAGAGGGGTCATTATCCGGCTGGTAACCCCGGGGCGGGATTCATTGGCACAGTCGTGACGGCGGCTGCAGTAGCCGCACTTTATGTTGCATTTCGGCGCAACCGCAAGATGCATCCTGCCGTTCTTGTGATGATTACCGCCAAAACATGGATGGCCCTGAATGTTTTTTCTTCCGGAACATGCACTTCCCATGACGTACCCCCTTTCTCTGTAAAAAGAGCCCTGCAGAGAATGCTCCTGCAGGGCTCCATTGCCCGACGTAAATTCTGTTTTAATTTTGCCGCGTTGCAACTCACCTTTGCCTAAACTATGCCAACAGCCCTAATCCGCAAAAAAACAGCTAGTTACCGTTTTCTTGGAATTCAGGCAGGAGAATTTTGAAACTGTTTTTGTTGAGGGCTGCGGCAGAGCTGATTACTCATTAAGCAGATTCCCAGATCAAAACGAGACCGCTAATCCCTTAAGCCCCTTGATTAGCGATTTTTCTTACTGGCACGTTAAGTGAAGTACAAGTTGAAACACCAGGAAGGAGGGGTATATGGAATCAGTTAAAATGTTGACCGTAGAAGAATCTGCCGAGGCGCTTGCCACCACAAAGACGAAAATCCTGATGCTGCTGAAAAACGGCGACCTGAAAGGAGAGGAGAGAGAAGGAACGTGGTTTATTGACGCCGACTCCCTGGCCTGCGCAAAATCGCACGGTATTGACATGAAGACAGCAAAAGGGTGCGCCAGCTATTGCAACTCCGGCGGCTGCGGTTGCAACTAAATCTGGATTCAGCAGTTGAAAGCTGCCTACAGTCGAGCAGACGTGCTATTTCTGCAATTCCAAGCTCATTTCGCTACAGCCGATAAACTCACCCTTTGGGTTCAGACAGTATCGGCTGTTGACGCTCCATTTCGCTAAGAATTGCAACAAAATAGCCCTGATGCTCTCATTCCGGCACCTTCCAACTGCTGGTTTGAGGATAAACGGGAGGTACTATCATGGGCATCATGGTCAAAGCTTCAGATCTTTACTACCGCTACCCGAAAGAGACAACAACCCGGCATGTCGCCAAATTCAGCGGCAAACCCGACAGGGCACCGTTCAATCGTGACGATCTCTACGATGTTCTCCCCATGCTCGGCGCAGTTATGGATGAGCTCGGCAGCGATGAGCAGAACACCCTGCAGATAGCTGAAGAAATCATGATTCGTGAACTACCGCGCTTCATCGAGAGTCGGGAAGATGTGTTCGACTTCCTGGTCGGTTGTACGAATGAAAAGCTGGGGAGAGCGTGATTGCAGCCGATGAACTGCTGAGCCGCAGCAAAGCTGTTCTGCTCGGTGTTGCGGTGGGGGATGCCCTTGGCGCACCGGTCGAGTTCATGACACCTGGCGAGATTGCCGCAAAATACGGCAGATTGGATGAAATGGTAGGCGGCGGCTGGCTGCGGCTCAAACCCGGCCAGGTTACCGACGACACCGAAATGACGCTCTGCCTTGCCCGGGGGATCGTCAATTCCGGCGATTGGGATCTGCGCGCGATTGCCGGCGAGTTTGCCGGCTGGCTCAAATCAAAGCCGATAGACGTAGGTGACACCTGTCGGCGCGGTATCCGGAACTTCATGTTGAAAGGGGAGCTGGAGACACCGCCAAATCAGTGGGATGCCGGTAACGGCGCCCTGATGCGGATGACTCCGGTTGCGCTTTATTCCATTGGCAATGATGAACTTTTAGAAAAATATTCCCGGGAACAGGGACACCTGACCCACAATCACCCGCTCTCCGATGCCGCCTGCATAACCTACGGCCGGATGACCCAGATGGCGCTGCTGGGTGCCGAAAAAAGCCGCTTGCGCCGCGAGGCGGAGAGGCTTGTCGCAGAATATCCCACCTTCAGGTATGACCCCTATCCCGGTCTGGCAACAGGCTATGTTGTCGATACCATTCAGACAGTATTCCACTATTTCTTCCGCAGCCGTTCCTTTGAGGAGTGCATAGTTACAACCGTCAACCGGGGCGGCGATGCCGACACCACCGGCGCTATAGCCGGAGGGCTGGCCGGCGCCTACTACGGACTGGAGGATATCCCGCGCCGTTGGCTGAAAAAGCTTGATGGCCGCTACCTGGCGGAACTGAAGTCCCTTGCCTCAAAACTGATTAATCTCTCACCGTACCGTAGCAATACCTACAGCAAATGAAAAAGCCAGCTCTATCATGCTGCCAAATCCAGCGGACTGCGCACCCCGCGACTTCCCTTGTTCAGCTCGTGAGTATAGATTATATTAGATTTTACACTTGAAAGGACTTCAGTTTAAGTCCAGCGGATTCATATGGACTAAATGAACTCAGTAGTGATAGCGACAGGCGATAACCACAATCTCTGTTTCTTCCACTTGGTAGACAAGCCGATGTTCCCGGTCAATCCTGCGAGACCAGCAACCGGCAAGCTGAAAACGGAGAGGTTCCGGTTTTCCTGTGCCCTCAAAAGGGGTTCGCCGAATTTCTTCAAGAAGTGCTAAGACCCGTTCTGCCTGGCGTTTATCAGTCTTTAGCCAATACCGCAGGTCGTCGAGAGCAGTCGGTGTGAAAGTAACGTTCATAACCCAAGAGCATCCATGGGGGTTCGCTTTCCAGACCGTGCCTCTTTAAGTGATTGCAGTAGTCGTGAAGCATTAGCAGGACTGGAAAGCAAATATTCGCTCTCCATAATAGACTCATAGTCTTCCAAGCTTACGAGAACCACGCTTTCACCTTTTCGACGCGTGATCAGGATCGGTTCATGGTTACTGCAAGCATCGTCCATAACATTCTTAAGGTCATGGCGTGCTTCGCTATATGTAATTGCCTGCATATCAACCTCCATAATGACAAGATATTGTACAATAACATGCTGAAATTTAAATGGCAAGAAGAACGACTTTATGGAGAATGAAGCATATTCTGTGGTCAAGAAAATGGGGTGGTGTCAAACCTGCTCTCTTGATAAAGTTAATTGTGTCGGCTTGACACTATGTTTTTCTTGCTAAAGCGGCAAAACCCCTTTGACGAAACGGAATAAACCGGTAGTATTAAGTAATATAAACTTAAATTCGGCAGTTAAAGATGTCCTTCGGCGCTCCAAATGCCCGAATTCTGTAATGCTAAGCTCATTTCACTGCAGCAGCCAAAGGTACTGTGTACGTCCTCACCCTGCGGGTTCAGACAATATCTGCTGCGGACGTTACATTTCGCTAAGCATTACGACGAATTACGGGCAAGTCGCTTCTTCAGAACACCTCCAACTGCCGTTTTAAGGACGAATACTGCCGGTGGTGCCATGCTGAGACTTGTTTTCCTCATACTGCTCCTGATTACGCCTTGCCCTGCCATTGCGGAGGGGCCGCCAGCCGTCGCGCTCGTCGAGGTGAACGGCCCGATCAATCCGGTTGTAGCCGGTTTCCTCCAAAAAAACCTGGCCGAAGCGGCCCGCCGCGGCGACCGGCTGCTGCTGATCGAAATGGATACCCCCGGCGGTCTGGACAGCTCCATGCGCGGCATAGTCAAGGATATCCTTGCCAGCCCGGTGCCGGTTGCGGTCTTCGTTGCCCCGTCCGGCGCCCGCGCCGCTTCGGCCGGCGCGGTTATCGCCCTGGCGGCCGACATCTGCGCCATGGCGCCCGGCACAAATATCGGTGCGGCCCATCCGGTAACCATGGGTATTGGGGCAGAACCGGACAAGGTGATGCAGGAAAAGCTGGTGAACGACGCCGAAGCTTACATGGAAGGAATCGCCACCAAACGGGGGCGCAACGCCGACCTGGCGAAGAAGATGGTCCGCGAGAGCATCTCTCTGCCGGCGGAGCGGGCACTGGCGGAGAAGGTGATCGACCTTGTGGCCACGAACCGGCAGGAACTGCTAAAGGAACTGGATGGCCGGCCTTTTCTCCGGGACGGCAGAGAAACGGTCCTGCGGCTGGCAGGGGCGAAGGTCGTTCTGCATGAAATGGGGACCAGGGAAAGAATCCTCAACGCCATCAGCGACCCCAATGTTGCCTATGTGCTGATGATGCTCGGTTTTCTCGGCCTGTTCTTCGAGCTCTCCAACCCAGGGGTGATCGTCCCGGGGGTTATCGGCGGCATCTCCCTGATCCTGGCTTTTTTCGCCATGCAGACCCTGCCGGTAAACTTTGCCGGAGTACTCCTCATTCTTCTCGCCGTAGTCCTCTTCATCGCCGAGATCAAGGTCGTTTCCCAGGGGATTCTCACCATCGGCGGAGTGATCTCCATGATCCTCGGCTCACTGCTTCTGTTCGAGTCGCCCGCCCCCTACCTGCGGGTGTCATGGCAGGTCATTCTGGTGACCGTGCTGATGACCGCCTTTTTCTTTGTTTTTGCCGCCTCCAGGGCGTACAGGGCCCATCAGCGCAAACCGGTCACCGGTAACGAGGGGCTGGTGGGGGAAGTGGGGGTTGCCGAGACGGACATTGCACCGGAGGGGAAAATATTCGTCCGGGGCGAATACTGGGACGCCACTGCGTCCGAACGGGTCGTGCAGGGGGAGAAGGTGGAGGTGACTGCCGTGGAAGGGATGCGCGTCGTGGTCAGGAAAACGACGCAGGGCTGATAGCCGGTCAACTTCCGCTTTATGAATCAAACATGGATTTTTCACAGAGTCGAGTCGCATTTCAGGGAGGAAAGACATGTTCAACATTTTCAATTATGTCCCGCTGATGTTTGTCGTGGTTCTGCTCGTCATGTTCGCCGCCGCCGCAGTCCGCATCCTGCCGGAGTACGAGCGGGGGGTTCTCTTCCGCCTCGGGCGGCTGGCCGGCCTGCGTGGCCCGGGGCTCTTCTTCATCATCCCGGGGATCGACCGGCTGGTGCGGGTATCCCTGCGAACCGTGGCCTTCGACGTGCCGCCGCAGGACGTCATCACCCGCGATAATGTCACGGTCAAGGTTTCGGCGGTCATCTACTTCCGGGTGATGGCGGCGGACAAGGCGATCTGCGAGGTGGAGAACTACCTCTACGCCACCAGCCAGCTCTCCCAGACGACACTGAGGAGCGTCCTCGGCCAGGTGGAACTGGACGAGCTTCTGGTCAACCGGGAAAAGATCAACAGGGAGCTGCAGGAGATCCTCGACCGGCATACCGGCCCGTGGGGGGTGAAGGTCTCCAACGTGGAGGTGAAGAACATCGACCTGCCGCAGGAGATGCAGCGGGCCATCGCCAGGCAGGCGGAGGCCGAGCGGGAGCGGCGCGCCAAGATAATCCATGCCGAAGGGGAGCTGCAGGCATCGGAAAAGCTTGCCATGGCGGCCAAAGTGCTGGCGGTGGAGCCCGGTGCGATTCAGCTCCGTTTTCTGCAGACCCTGACCGAGATCGCCGCCGAAAAGAACTCCACCACCATCTTCCCGGTGCCGATCGACCTGATCTCGATGTTCATGGAAAAGCGGGAGAAGGGCTAGCGCAGGAGTCAAAGGAGGGGTTATGAAATTGATAATTGTGACAGTGCTATTACTGGCCACGACCGTAAATATGGCTTTCGCTGCCTGTGAGCCGATAAAATATGAACAGATTGAAGATTTGGAGAAGGATGAACTCGCCAAATGGTACTGCGAAACCGTAGCAGTATGGTTGCGTGCAAAACATGACGATGAAGAAGCTATAAAGGCGGGAAAATATCCGAATGGCCGCCAAGAGGGTCAATGCTATAAGACCAAAGAGCTGTTACTTCGCGCCTATAAAAATAAATCTGATGAACCTTTAAAATGTGAAGGTGGTCAGAAATAGTCTGGCTAAATTGGGAAGATAAGCAAAAAACGATTGTATGGTCACCCAGCTTTCACTTATCCAAATAACCTGCAGATAATTTTGAGTGGATTTATGCAGACATGAGAAGGTGGTAAAGAAGAGGCAACTCTGTTATTTTGCTGCATATCAATGATTTGAAAAGTCAGCTTTACAATCCCGGTTTTTTATTTTTTCCTGCATATTTATCTCATGTGATCCTGATCAATCAGGTTTCAGACTTGAATGCCCCCATGTCTGAAATCTTTTTTATAGTGGGCGCCACAAAGAGGAGGTTCTATGATTACAAAGTATATTACTGCTGTTCTGCTGGGTGGAGCCCTGTTCACTTCCGGAGTCGCATCTGCTTCAGGCGCAGAGCATTGGAGCTATTCCGGCGAGACCGGGCCTGAAAACTGGGCCAAACTTACGCCTGAATTCGGCGCCTGTAGTGGCAAGAATCAATCGCCGATAAACTTGACCGGCTTTATCGAGGCCGAACTGAAACCAATCAAATTCTCGTATCAGGCAGGCGGTAACGAAATACTGAACAACGGCCACACGGTACAAATAAATTATGCTGCGGGAAGCAGTATTGTAGTTGATGGAATCAAATTCGACCTCAAGCAATTTCACTTCCATGCCCCCAGCGAGAACAATATCAATGGCAAATCATATGCCTTGGAAGCGCATCTGGTGCATGCGGATAAGGATGGGAATCTGGCGGTGATTGCGCTTATGTTCAAAGAAGGCGCCGAGAACAAGGCCCTTGCAAAAATATGGTCTTCTATGCCTAAAAACCCAGGTGAAAAAATTGCACTGCCGTCACCTTTTGCCGTGGCGCAATTGCTGCCTGCCAAGCAGGATTATTACCGTTTTAACGGATCATTGACAACCCCCCCCTGCACAGAAGGTGTACGGTGGCTGGTAATTAAAAAACCTCTCACTGCCTCAAAAGAGCAAGTGGAGGCTTTTTCTCATGTAATGCACCATCCAAATAATCGTCCTGTTCAGCCTGTTAATTCCCGTCCGGTGTTGCAATAGCAGCCAGATTTACTTGGGATGGAATCTTGATTCTTGGTAAAAACGGAGGGTCTGGTCTGAATTTTATACAACATCCTGAAATGTATGCTGTTGAGACCGGACCCTTCCGCTCCTATACGTTCCACCGCTATTTCTTTTTATCTGCTTTAACTTCGATACTCGCGGCCTTCATGGTGTACATGACCGTTACCTTGCTGCCGACCTTGAGGTCACCGGTTATTTTTGAATCCTTATCCCTGATGATCTCCCACTTCTCTTTCCCTTTCTGGACCACAACCATGTCATCCTTTACCTCAAGTACCGGCCCGGTAACCTGATAGGTCTTGGCTGCGCCGGCAAAGGCCGTAGTTGCGGCAAGCAGGGCAATCCCGGTAAATGCTGCGGCTAATCTCATAATAATATCCCTCCCTGGTTTTATTTGCTGTCATTAACGTATCAGCTTGCAGGCATCTGTCAAGCGAACTCCATACAGAAAAATTTCAGTCAAGGATCAAGGGGACGCCCTTCATCCCAAAAACGGCAGTTGGCCACAGATAAAAGCGGATAACTGCGGATAAAACCTTAAAAACTTTACGAAATTGACTTCACCCTTTGGGTTGAGCGTGTTTATACGAGGCGGTTTAAACCTTCAGTCTTCAGCCTTAATACCTGAGTAGTTAGAAAGGCGGCACGCAGGGTGGAATCGGGGGAGTGATGTTGTTACTCACCCATTTTTATGTTGGCGCTGAAAATTGCAAAAATATTGCATATGAACTCAATGATATCAGCTGGTAACAAAACTCCGGACGTCCGGAGTTTTGTGTATTCTAATGTTTTGGGGTGTGGTACAAGGGGTGGCGGGAGAAGACAGGGCCTGACTAACGGTCGATACTTTTCTCATGATCACGAACTAAATATTCCATTTGGGTGGATGAGCAGTTCACGCGCGCGCGTGAACTGCTCAATAAGATGTTGGTATAAAGAGATAGTGGAGAGTAGTGAATTTTTAAACTAAAACAGACCAGATTCACTAGGAAGGAGAATTATGAAGATCGGGCAAGCTCTTATTTTGGTTCTTATGGCGTCCCCCTCGAAGTCCCTAAGCCAGAGTGTACTTGAGTCTCTGGGCGGGGCCTGGGGGTCGCGTCTGTACAATTTACAAAAGTAAAATTTACAGACGCGACCCCTGAGCGTATGCGCAAAGCACTATAACGACCTCAGAACAGAGACTACACTGACCGGGAATCCAGTGCATCTCGAACTGGGGTTTCCGCATGAAATTTATTTTGGATGGTCTTTCCCTTGCCCCTCAAGATTCTGCACATACTGAGTCAGCGTCCCGATGCCACCGGCAGCGGTTTTTTCGTACAGAACATGCTGCGGCTGAGTGCGGCGCAGGGGCATGAGAATTATCTGGTGTGCGGCGTTCCCGCCGGTGATATCCCGGTCCTCAATTGTATCGACAGGGACAGGTGCCGTTTGGTGCTCTTTGATGGCCCTGATCTGACCTTCCCCATACCCGGTATGAGTGATGTCATGCCTTACCCGAGCTCGGTTTTCGGTAAGCTCACCGAAGAACAGCTCCTGGCCTACCAACAGGTTTTTACCGAAAAAATACAGCAAGCTGCCAAGGAATTTTCGCCGGACATCATTCACAGCCACCATCTCTGGCTGGTGACGGCCATCACCCGCAGAATCCTGCCGGATATCCCCATGGTGACCTCCTGCCACTCCACCGATCTTCGGCAGTTCATTCGATGTGAGCACCTGCGGCCGCAGGTTTATGAGGATTGCCGGAAGATAGAGAGGATTCTCGCGCTCAGCAAGGACCAGAGCCAGATGATACAGAGTATGTATCAGATTGACGGTCACCGGATCGATATCGTCGGCGCTGGCTTCAATCAGGAGATATTCAACTGGGGACCGAAGGAAGCCTTGCCGATACACCTGCTGTATGCCGGGAAATTGAGCTTTGCCAAAGGAGTTGATTGGTTATTGCGCGCCTGTCGGCAGGTGGCCGGGCTGCCGGTGCACCTGCACCTCGCCGGTTCGGGGGCCGGGCATGAGGCCGAAGTCTGCCGGGCCCTTGCCGAAGAGTTGGCTATCCCGGTTAAGTTCCACGGCAATCTGTCACAGCTGCAGCTCGCCGCCTTGATGCGAACCGCCCATATCTTTATCCTGCCATCTTTTTACGAAGGCCTGCCCCTGGTGCTGCTTGAAGCCCTGGCCTCGGGCTGCCGGATCATCACCACCAAGTTGCCGGGTAGCCACGAACTGCTGAGAAATGTGCGGCACGATCTGGTCCAGTTCGTCAACCTGCCACCCCTGCAGACGGTGGATCGGCCGTCTCCCGAGGATTGGCAGAGCCTCGAAGCACAACTTGCCGAGGCGGTACGGCACATGGTCGATCTGGCGCTGAAAACCCCAGCGCCGACCGCATCCGAAGCTAGCGAGCTCACGGCATTCCACACCTGGGAGAGGGTCTTTTCACGGGTGATGTCAACGTATCGGCAGGCTCTCAGGGCTTGACCTTAATGGCAATGGCGGCGATATCGTCGTGGAGCTTGAAGCGCGGGTAAACGCGGCAGAGTGGGTCGTCCTGCTGCAACGCCCGGATCTGGTCGCAAATCTCTTGCAAGCCGCCTTGTTGATAGCGGGAGACGAAGAGCGACCAGTCGCTTTCCTCTTCCGGATTTTCTTTGGGCAGGAAGAGACCATCGGTGAAAAGCAGGATGCTTGCCACGCCATCAAGCGCCACACGGCCAGAGTTGATAAAATCGAGGGCAGTTGACTCGCCGTTTAACGCTCCGTAACCTCTGTTCATCTGCAACCGCACCTTTTTAATCTGCTCGGCCAGCTCAGTGCCAATGGTAAGGCCGGAAGACCACGGCAGATGCTTCCACTGCATGAGCGTCTCGAGGTCATGATCGGTATCAGGTGTCAGAAGCCTATACTGTCCATCTTCCATAACCAGCAGAATGAGGCTGTCGCCGATCTGGCAGTAATTGGCATGGTCCTCTTCAACGCACACCACAGCTGCGCTGGTCGACCAGAAGAGGTGCCGTTCACCGTCTGCAATGCCGTGTACACGGGCAGCGGCATTGATCTGGCGATTGGCGAGATCGGCTGAACGGCAGAGGTCGCTGCCGCCGGTCTGGAAAGCGTTCGCGGCGATCCGGGCGGCGAGAAGCCCGCCTGTGGTACCCGGGGGGAGATGGTCACTTGCCAGGCTGGTAGCGCCGTCAAACACGCCAAAAAGGTTGCCATCGCACAGCAGCACATCTTCGTTTACCGCGCCACTCCCTTTTTGCAAAAGCGTTTCGGCGGGCCAGCTGAAATAATCGTCATAAGGTGGGAATGGTATGCGGAGATCGGTTGCAGTGTACATCGAGGCTTGTCCTTGTTTTTTAGTTTGTGTACTATAATCAACATCGAGCGTGGCGGCAAATTGATAATTTCAATGTTTGGCGCAAGAGCTATCGGTAATGCAGATAATGAGCTTATGGTGCTGAATATGACAAGAGCCTATGACCACGATTGTTAACGACTGTCGGCAGGATGTTTGGGATGAGTACATCGACAACAATCCCGGCAGCCTTTTTTCCCATCGCTATGGGTGGGCAGAGGCCCTGGCTGTCACCTACGATCTGCAGGTTTTTCGTCTGGCGGCCCAGAACGACGCCGGAAGTATCATCGGTGCACTTCCGCTTATCCTTTTTTCTCCACCTAATGCAGCAAAGCGACTGATCTCTCTGCCATACACCGATGCAGCAGGTATGGTTGCCGAAAATGGCGAGGCCGCCGGCCAGCTGGTTTCGGCCGCCTTGCAAATGGCCCAGGAGTTGGGTGCTTACCATCTGGAGATTCGCCAAGCCGGAAATCCGGAGCAAGGCGCTTTTCCTGCTGGCATTGCACAGTGGCAAAATCATATGGCCCATGCATTTAAAACCGGCCTTTCCCGGATGCTTCCTGCATCCCCCGGGGCACTGTGGCTTGATTTATCGCCCAAAGTGCGGAACCAGGTACGAAAAGCGCTGCGGGAGGGGTGCCGGGCAGAAATAGGCGGGCGTGAGCTGTTGCCCGATTTCTTTGCGGTATTTTCCGAAAATATGCGTGATCTTGGTTCTCCGGTGCATGACCCAGCCCTCTTTCAGCATCTGGCCGACCATTTTCCCGGCAGCATGCATGTAGTCGTGATATTTCGGGCCGCTGTCCCGGTTGCCGCAGCGATCCTTTTGCAGCATGGCGCAACACTCTTCAACCCCTGGGCCTCCTCGCTTAGGCGGGAAAGACCGTCTTGCCCGAATATGCTGCTCTATTTCACGATGCTTGACTTTGCTGTTCAGATGTATTGCGAACGGTTCGATTTCGGCAGGTCGAGTCCGGATGCCCCTACCTGCCGCTTCAAGCTTAAATGGGGTGCGGTGATGCAGCCTCTGATCTGGCATGTCTATTCCCGGCCTGACTGCCACTGGCAACCTGAAAGAGAGAGCCTCACCCAGGAAAACTGGAGGAGCGTCAGCCTCTCAGACTCCCTCAGAAAAGGACCGGCGCTCAGGCGCTGGATCAGCCTGTGAACGGCAGGCGGCTGGCACTTTGCGGCGCGGTTTTTTCGCTGCCTCAACCGATCTTCCTGGTCATTGAGGATGTCGGCTGGTGGCAGGGATACGACGGGTCGGCGCAGAATGAACCCTTTCGCAACGGTTTTTGCCGCCGTCATTGCCTGGACGACTATCGTGCCTTGACCAGGCTTGCCAAGCGGCTTTCCATGCGGGTCGCCATAGGCTTGGTGCTGGGTGAGTGGGATCGCACCAACTTCCTGAAAGATGTGCCGGGTGCCACCTGGATGGGCAAGACTTGGGACAACCGCATCAACCAGGGCTCCTGGCTCGATGAAACTGCGCAGTATCTCGAAGACCATCGGCAGTTTCTTGAGATCGCCCTGCACGGTATCTGTCACGAGTATTGGCAGGACGGGCAGATGCTTCGCACGGAATTCCATGATGCAAACGGGCACATGCGCCCTGGGGCCCTGGTCCGCCACCATCTCGAGGCCTATGCTACTCTCTTGTCAAAGAACGGGCTTGGGGACTATCCACGGTTATTCATTCCACCTGCCCTCCACCACAGCTTCGGCAACGGACAGGAGTCGATACAGGCGATCCTCAAATCATTCGGCATCAATTTTGTCACGACACGTTTCAGCAAGACCCGCTTCCATGCCGAACCCCAGCACCCGCGTATTGCCTGGGAGTGCGGCGTTGGACTCGTCGAGAGGGGACTTTCCCCGGTGAACTGGGACGTGGCAGCTGCGCCGCCACTCTTGGGCGACGATAATCCTGTCCTCGCCCTCCATTGGGCCAATCTCCTGCATCCCGATGCGGAGCACAACTATGAGATAGTGGACGCCTGGGCGGATATGCTGACCGAAAAGGCTGCCGGGCTCGATTTTATGCTGGCGGAAGACCTGGCCGCCTGCTGGTGCCAGGCGGCAGCGTATTTCCTTGCTGATTTTAGAGAGGAATCGAATGGCATCATCATTGATCTCGGGGCGATACCAAAGCTGTCCTGCTTTACCGGCGTAATAGCTATAAAAATACGAGATGAAGAATCGAAAAGGTGGCATTTTCAAGGGGCAAAAGTTGTGGGTCAAACAACAGGAGATGATGCAATAACAACCATTTCTTTGTTACCCGAGCCACGATGTACAAAGATCGAAGTATTTTGTCTTGGGGACTAGGCCCAGGAACGATTCACGAGGGTTGGGCTCCTTGGAATAACACAAGAGGTGAAGGTTGGTGAGACACGATCAGCGGGCCAACTATCGGCACAACTCGCTGAAAAATCGGCTAGTCGTGAATTTTCATGAGAAAATTAATTACCGGTAGACTTCTTTGCGGTGTCCAACGCGAATTACCGTAATAGTAATGCTGGCAGTGACCAGATCAATCTGCATGACAACCCGGTAATCACCAACGCGCAACCGCCACAAATCATCATAACCCTGCATCTTGCGCATATCACCAACAGGATACGCTTCACGCAGACGCTCCAAGGAAGCGATTATGCGAAGCCTTACATTCTTATCCAACTTCGCAATTTGCTTCTCAGCCTGTGCAGTAAAGAGAATCTGAATCATTGGCCAAGCGACCGTTTTATTTCATCAAAACTGACGACCTTATTTTCTCTGATTTCGTTTTGAGCCAGCTTTATCTGGTTGGCTTCCTCAGTGCTAATTGCCTCATCTTCACTGGAGCATTCGGCAAGATAGCTTCGGAACTCATCGTCGCTCATCTGCACAGGAAACGGGATGCCCTTGGAAAGGCGAACTCGATTCAAAAACATGTTAATTGCTTCGGTAGTGGAAATGCCAAGCACATGAAGAATACGCTCGACGTCAGTTTTTAGGGATGCATCGACCCGCATGTTTATAGTTGCATTCTTTGCCATAACGACGACCTCCTATCATGTTTAAAATTGTAAAGCAATTGCGTTACAATTACAACTTTATTGTTTTGAACGGAAGGTTTCTGGCCAAAAGGAGATGAACAGAGAGTCCAACCATCGGCACGACCCACCCAAAAACCGGCGGGTCAGCCTCATGTCCGTTGGTCAAAATCATAAGAGATCATTGCAAGCAGGGCATAAACACGCTCAGGTTTCACAGCGTACACATAACCCGCCGCACCCGGTACTCACCGCCAATAACCAGGTACTCCCCTTCACCTTTCATGATGCTGTTAGGCAGCAGGGCATCGAAGAAGAATATCTTCGCCAGGGGTGCGTGTATCTCCCAGACAGTATCGCCGAACTCCCAGGCCCGCTCTTCACTGTCGGTAAAGGAGACAAGATTGTTCAGCCGGACAATCTGCTCCCGCTTGCCGGTCTTTTCAATCAGGTCATAATCATTGGCATCATTTGTCCCGCGGTACAGGACAAGGCGGGTTTCCGCTGAATCTCTCTGCCGCAGTTCGTACTGGCAGTATTCGTAGAGCAGGTCAAGCTGGGAATTTATGGCGTTGGTGCGGGCGCTCCCCTTGGTGCGGTCCATGGCATAGGTCATGTACTCTTCGGCATGAATACCGGGGATGCGGATCTTGTGGAACGTCGGTGGAATGCCGATGCGGCTCTCCACCCACCCTTTGAGCACCGCCCCTTCCACCGAGTTGGCATCCATCATCCAGCCCCGCAGAAAACGGAGATAGCTGTTCTTGAGGCTCCGGCGGGCGGCATCAGTCTGGCTTTGCCAGTGGTGGAGCTGATATTTCACCGACATGTAATCGTTAAAAACAGCCGCTCTTTCGACAGGATTTACCAGTGAGTCCAGCCTGGCAAAGAAATTCCGGTTGGCAAGCCTCACCCCCTGAATCTCCAGTGACTGGGGATTTTCATTGAAATGACGTGAGGCGATGACCCAGGGAGGGAGATTGCAGAGATTAAAACCTTGTCCTGTCATGGATCATCACCTCTTTGTGAATGAGTATTGCTTTAGATTTCAGAACAGTTTAGCCACCTCTGGAAGGATGGTCTTGATCGGACCGTTTACCGAATAGACCGCAATCCCCAGCCGTTCCAATTCTGCCTCCGGCGATTCACCGATCATGGCAGTCAGAATTACCCGACAATCCCCCAACGCCTTGGCAATAGAAGCCAGTTTTTCCGGCATCATACTATGGGAGGGCCGGTCATCTGCACATTCCTGCATGGCCTTGACCGTTTCAGTGAACTGCTCCGGGCTCAGGCCCTGCAAGGTACTGTTCCAGTTACAGTAAGGGTCGGCGAATATTTCCCCCACTTTCAGCAGTTCATCGCCGCAGACATCAAACAGATGAAACCGCTCTGCTTTGCCGAAGTGGGTATCGATATTAATTCCGTCAGATGATGTAACCGCAATAAGCATGACACTCTCCTCTGAAACGTACAATATGAAGGGTGAAAGAAGTATGTTTCACCTTTCACCCTTCACTTTTCAGCGCATTACAGAACTACCGGCTCAAAGGTGAAACTCTTCTTCGAGCAGGTTCTCCCGCAGGCCTGACAGCCGATACAGTTGCCCGGGTTTTCGACCTTCATAAACATCTTGGCTGAATCGTCTTCATCCAGCTCTTCAAAAGCAAGCACATCATGCACGCATACCTTGTAGCAGCGGCCGCAGCCGATGCAGGTCTCGTCGTCAATAGCGACGACGAATTGGGGTGTGTATTCGGTTTTGTCTCTTCTCAGTCCGGTAATGTAAGCCATGATAATCTCCTCCATTTGACAGTGTGTTGTGCGAACTCCGGGCTGTGAAAACAGCTCATCAGCTCAGAATTCATTATTTTTTTACGTTCTTAATCTTCCAGGAATGACCCGGCTGAGTCCTTGTTAAGCGCCTTTCTCAGCCATGGCGGCGGATTACCCTGGAGAACAGCCTGCAGCTTGGCGACTATCTCCGCCACCGGCACCTCTTCATTGGTCTTCATCGGATGGATCTTGCGTGATACCAGCTTTGCCGCCGCCGGGCCGCCGATCTGCATGGTGTATACTATGGCGCACTCTGCCAGAGCATTGCCCCGGGCGGTTATCCGGTCCTCCTCGTCACCCTCGGTTGAGATGCCGCTGATGGTTGCCACCTGGGTTGCCTCATCAGGCCCTATCTCCCAGATATGGAAATTCTGGCACTGCCCGAAATGCTGATCGATAATTTCGCCGCTGCTGCTGGTAAATGCTACTTTCATACTGCCTCCTTTAGAGTCAGTTCAAGGTAGAGATCCCGGTAGAGAAAAGTTTTACCGCTCTTTTACCGGCTACACCTGAAACTCACTCTGCTTTTAGTTGTGCGCCAGCTTCTGTGCCTCTTTGGCATTGGCCTGAAACAGATTAGCCACTTCAAAGACCAGATTCAGCGTCCCCTGATAGCCGACCCACATCTTCTGATGAGCGCCAAGCCGGTCGAATACCGGCAGGCCGGTGCGAAGATGGGCGCCTATCTTCAGCTTCCCGGCTGCCTGACGGCCATTGGAGTTGGCCACCAGCAGATCTGCTCCGGCGGCCGTCGCTTCCAGGTCTTCCAGGTCACCGACGAAGACGTTGTCGCAGGGGAGTCCGTCCAGACCCCTGGTACGGGTAGCGGCAATGGCAACCTGGATCTCACACCCCATGGAGGCGAGAAAACGGGCCATACCCTTCAAATGGTCGGCTTCCAGCGCCATGGCCACTTTCTTCAGCCCGAACTGGTAATGGCTGTCAACCATGGCATCCATGAGCCGGCTGCGCCAGCGGCGGAACTTCTCCGGTACCGGTTCGCCGGAAATGCTCGCCAGGGTTTCCATGAGCAGGTCGGACTCTGCCAGTCCGCTGATGCTGGTAAAGCCGTAGGCCGGAATGGCAAACTTCTCGCGCAGCAGACCGGCCGCATCGGCCAGCGAATCGCCGATATAGATGGTGGCAACGCTTCTTCCGGCCGACTTGATCCGCTCCACCCCGATCCCGCCGACCGAGAGCGCCGACACGGTATCATCGATATGGCCGTCAAGGGCGCAGGAGATATCCGGAATCACGACCGGATCGAGTCCGAAGGCCGCGCAGGTCTCTTTCAGTTCCTCCACCTCGGCGGGGGTCAGTTGACAGCCCGGCAGGATATTGACCTGTTTCTTGAGCTTCTTGCCTCCTTCCGGCAGCGTCGCGACGATTGCCTTGACGGTCGCGGCATACCCCTCCTGCATCGAACCGCAGTAATCGGGAGTTGACGCCCAGACCACCGGAATTGCATCATGTTCGGGGTGCTCCTGACGGAACTGGACGATGGCACTCTGGACATCGTCACCCATGGTCTCGGTAAGCCCCGAAGTCATAATGCCGACCACCCCGGGATGGAACTTCTCCATGACCCGCCCCAGCCCCTTTTTCAGGTTCTCCCAGCCACCGAAGATAGCCGTATCTTCACTCATACTGGTCGAATTGAGGGCTATCGACTCCTTGAAATGGCGTGACAGCTGCAGCCTGATGAAAGTCGAGCACCCTTGCGCCCCATGAAGCAGGCCGAGCATCTTGTCTATGCCAAGATAGGCAAGCGTGGCGCCCAGGGCAGGGGAGTTCTTTTGCGGATTCACGGTAGCGTTTTTATGCGGCACCTTGACCCGCGACTCCTTCATCTCTTCCGCGTCCAGTCTTTCGCCATGGGCGGCAGCATATGCCAGGTCTTCAACTAACTGTTCCGGCGACTTCTCCCAGGGCGCCTTACCGTTCAGAATCGGCCAGATCGGGTTATTGACGGTCAGATCAAGCTGCCGTGAAAAGGTCACCATGCCGTCATAGCCGGCATAGGGGTGGGAACGGCCATGATTGATATCCATGAACGGGGTCTTGGTTTTCAGGGCAAGAAATTTGGTCTTGCCGCCGGCCACGATCAGGTCCGGCAGCTTTTCATACATGACCGAGAGCAGGCCGGCTGTGCTGGTATCCTCGATGATCTTGGCATCCTGGTGCATCAAGGCCTTCATCCGGTAGAAATCCTCCAGGGTCGAGTTCTGCGTGCCGGCGGCCAGAATCTCCACCCCCAGTTCGCGGAGGGCGTTGACCATGGACCAGGTCTTGACCCCGCCGGTAAAAAGGACGGAGGTTTTCCCTGCCAGCCTCGCCCGGTAAGGGGCAATCCGCTCGCGGCACTTCGCCTCTTCCTCCTCAATAAGCCGTTCGACCCGGTCCTGTCATGGTCCGCTTTTCCAGGCCGTTGACCGTATTATCCAGCTCCCGGGCAATGTCGCGCAGCGCCTTGGCCGTATCGGTCATGCCGTAGAACGACTCTTCGATATAGGGCATGCCGTAGGTCTTCTGCATCTTCTTGGCGAGATTGGTCAGCGACTTGGAGCAGATGATCACGTTCAGCTTCGCCCGGTGGGCGTAGCGCAGTTCCTCGAATTTTGCATCGCCGCTGAAGCAGGAGAGTACCTGGATGCCGAGACGTTCAAAAAGCGGCAGCATCCCCCAGAGATCACCGGCAATGTTGTACTCGCCGATGAGGTTGATCGGGTACTCCCCCAGTTCCAGGGGTTCGGCCGTGCCGATGACATATTTGAAGAGAATCTCTCCGGCCAGACGGTTGCCGATATTCTTGTCGCCGATGAAACCGGGGGTGTTTACCGGGATCACCGGAATGGCTGTTTTTTCAGCAGCAGCCTTGCAGACCGCCTCCACATCGTCGCCGGTCATGGCGGTAACGCAGGTGGCATAGACAAAAATGGCTTTTGCCTCGGGATAACGGTCGGCCAGTTCCTGAATCGCCTTGTAGAGTTTCTTTTCGCCGCCGAAGATGACGTCATTCTGCAGCATCTCGGTGGTGAAGCCGCGCCGGTAGAGCTGGGAATCGCGAAGAGCGTGCCCCCCGGTTGTCCCAGGAGTTGCCGGCGCAGGCAATGGGGCCGTGCACCAGATGAATGACATCAGTAATCGGCATCAGCACGACACGGGCGCCATCATAGGCACAGGAGCGTTCCGTCCCTTCTCCCGGTTCCGATTTCTTGCAGAACTTCGGGGCGCCTTTAGCCTGGTCGATATCGCATTCCGGAGCATCGTAGTAATCAGGTCTCGCCATACTCTTTACCCCCTTTCCAATTTAATGAACTGGATTGCAGTGGTCATGCCAACGTGTAATATGCTGATTTTATTATTAAATATTTGGTGAAGCAGCACACGGGAAGGCAATTGTTGGGCACGCCGCCTCTCTTTTGGGCAGACATGGGCAGAAAATGCGGCAGGAGAACCAGCAAAAGAGTTTGCGGAAAACAGTTTGACATCCTTGCAATATCTGGAACAATAAACCAAACGTTCGGTTTTTTGATGGGGAGGCATATGAAAACCAAAGGCGAAATGACTCGTGAAAGGATACTGGAAGCTGCACGAGAACTTTTCAACAGCAAGGGTTTCAACGCAACAACGATAGGTGACTTGGTTAAGGCTACCGGTATGCAAAAAGGAAGTCTCTATTTTCATTTTTCCGGTAAGGAAGATATCGCTAAAGAGGTTCTAAATGAAGCCACGGCTGAATTCATGGAATTCCTCGGCATAGCGCTTGGTGGCAATAATCCTGGAGCAAGCATTGATAAATTTTTTCATTGTGCCCTGGATAAGCATTTGGCCACAGGATTCGTTGGCGGCTGCATCTTTGGAAACACCGCCCTTGAGATGAGTGATTCTGATCCGAATTTTGCCGGAGAAATCGATAAGGTCTTTGACGAATGGATCAGTAGAATAGCGGTTGCAGTGAGTGGAGCACAGAAAAACGGACAGATCAGAACCGACATATCTAGCGATGCTTTGGCCAAACACATCATCGCTACCATTGAAGGAGGAATCATGATGTCACGTCTTAAAAAAGACGAGCGCCCCATGAGAGAGTGTCTTGAAACGTTACGAATTACTCTGGATTTACGAGTTTAATCTAGAGGGAGATCTCATCAAACAATCAAGGAGGACAGCAGATGTCAAGAATAGCAACTTATGATGCCAGTGCAGGAACAATCGATTGATTTCTAGTATTAAAGGTACGATTTCGTGGGCAGGAGGTAGTCATGAGTTTTTTAGATGTTGAAGGCGCCATTGATGGTCTTGAAATGGACCTGGCAGAAAAGGTTCAACAACTTCTTCTGCCCAAGAGTTCGCCTGTCTGTACCTGGTGCTGCATCGGCGTTAAGAATCAGATGGCAGCGGGGCTGGGTGGCGACTATTTTGATTTCATTACCATGCCTGACGACTGCCAGTCGCTGTTCATTGGCGATGTTACCGGCCACGGTCTCCATGCGTCTGTTGTCATGTCGCTCATCTATGGGTTTATTCACCGGGCTGCACTTGGAAGCTGTGCACCCCTTGATCTGGTACAGCAAGTAAACAGCTTTCTCATCGATTTTGCCCGCCGCTCGCAGACCATCGACCACTATTTCTCGTCTTCTCTCTTTTACAGCATCATCAGTCCGGAAACACTCAATATGCATTATGTGAACGCCGGCCATGTGCCGGCATTGGTGCTAAGGGATGGGGTAGTCGAGGAACTCAACTCTACCGGGCCCCCTATCGGCTTCTTTGAGGCACCGGAAATGGAGTTGCAAACGTTCAGCTTCAAGAAGGGCGATCGATTGCTGATCTACACCGATGGCATCATTGAAGCCACGAATTCCGCGGAGAATTGTTTGGTCTTGAACGGTTGAAAATACTGTTGATAAAAACTGCAGCTGTTGATTATCAGGAATTTCTGGGGTTTCTTTTTAACGCGCTCATGGATTTTGGAGTATCAGATCCGCCTGAAGATGATTGTTCGGCCATTGTTATTGATATACATGGGTTGTTGTGACCTTGATTTATCTAAAATGTCAGGCCGAAAGTAGTTTCAGTAGAGACCAAATCAGGGTTCTGCTGGAAGCATACAATGTGCAGTAAGCGGTAATTGCTCTATTCACTTCGGCCCGTTCGACTGCGCACCTGCTGCGGTCAAGGAGGCAGGTGGCGACCCATGCAGTGGCGGCTCTTGTTGCTGAAAATGTTTTGAAGGAGTTCCAGATGACACCTAACGTAGAAGTATTACCCCGTGACACTTACAATACAACCCTGGTCGCCAATGTGCACCCCCCGGAATGGGTTAACCCGGTCCCCGCAGAACGCTACAACCTGGTGGTTATCGGCGCTGGTACAGCCGGCTTGATATCGGCGGCCGGCGCCGCCGGATCTGGGGGCAAAAGTGGCGCTGATCGAGCGGCATCTGCTGGGGGGCGACTGCCTGAATGTTGGCTGTGTGCCATCCAAGGGGGTAATCCGGGCATCGCGGGCGCTCCATGATGCGCGCACCTCTGCTGAATTCGGGGTGCTGGACGGTTCCAGCCTCGGCTTCGATTTCGGCACCGCCATGGAACGGATGCGCCGCCTGCGGGCTGATATCAGCCAGCACGACTCTGCCCGCCGTTTCCGCGATGAACTGGGGATCGACGTGTTTATTGGTCAGGGGAGTTTCAGCGGTCCCGATACGGTCGAGGTGGCGGGCAAGACGCTGCGCTTCAAGAAAGCCGCCGTCTGCACCGGCGCCCGTGCCGCCGCCCCACCCATACCGGGGCTGGAAGAGGCCGGCTATCTTACCAACGAAACAGTATTCTCCCTGACCGAACTGCCGCAGCGCCTGGCGGTGATCGGCAGCAGGTCCCATCGGCTGCGAACTGGCCCAGTCATTTGCCCGCTTTGGCAGCAGAGTGACACTCATCGAGCTCGGTTCCCATATCCTGGGCCGGGAAGATGGGGATGCGGCGGAGATTCTGCATGGCGCCTTTATTCGGGAAGGGATTGAACTGCAACTCGGCGTGAAAATCCTCCGGGCAGCAAGGCGAGGCAGCGACAAAATGCTGCAGCCTGGAGCGGGATGGGCAGACCGTCGAAATAGCTGTCGACGAGATCCTGGTCGGTGTCGGACGCGCCCCCAACATCGAAGGTCTCGAACTGGAAAAGGGCGGAATTCATGTACAACAAAAACGGCGTGACGGTCAGTGACACCCTGCAGACCTCAAACCCCAATGTCTATGCCGCCGGCGACATCTGTTTCCCATACAAGTTCACCCACACCGCCGATGCCCTGGCGCGCATCCTGATCGCCAATGCCCTGTTCATGGGGCGGCAGAAGACGTTCGGCCCTTACGATCCCCTGGTGCACCTATACCGATCCGGAGATTGCCCATGTGGGGATGTATGAGCGTGACGCCACGGAAAAGGGGATTGAAGTGACCACGCTGACCGTGCCGCTGGCCGACATCGACCGGGCTGTTCTGGACGGTGAAGCGGAGGGCTTTGCCCGGGTCCACCTGCGCAAGGGGACGGACAAGATTCTTGGCGCCACCATCGTGGCCCGCCACGCCGGGGAGATGATCAACGAGTTTTCGCTGGCGATAACCAACGGCCTCGGGATTTCGGCGATCGCCAAAACCATCCATCCCTATCCGACCCAGGCCGAGGTTATCAAGCGTCTGGGAGATGCCTATAACCGGACCCGGCTGACGCCATTTGTAAAGAGGCTGCTGGCCGGCTGGTTGAAATGGCAGCGGGGGTAACATCAATTTCAAAAGGAGATTACGCATATGAAAGACACTCTTACACCTGGACTGGAGCAGACTTTCAGTTTTCCGGTTTCACACGAAAAAACCGTTCCGTTTGTCTATCCGGAATCGGATCTTTTTCGCGATATGCCGCCGGTCTTTGCCACTGCATTTATGGTCGGTTTTATGGAGTGGGCCTGTATGGAGGCGTTACGGCCGTATCTGGATGAGGGGGAAATCACCCTTGGGACGATGATCAACGTCACTCATCAGGCTGCAACCCCGCCCGGGATGAAGGTGACCGCCCGTGTAAAGTGCCTTGAGGTGGACGGCAAGCGCACCCTGTGGGCGATTGAGGCATGGGACGAAGTTGAAGTAATCGGCACGGGGACCCACGAGCGCTTCACCGTTAACAAGGAAAAGTTTTCCGCTCGGGTGGCAGCCAAGGGAAATAAGGCATGAATGCAAAAAAAATCGTTCTGACGCTTGCCGGGATCATCCTCGTTGCGCTCTTCTTCTCCTTCGACCTGAAGAGTTCCTGACTCTCGACGCTCTCAAGGCCAACCGGCAGACGCTGCTTGATTACTACGCCGCCCACAAGCTGATCATGGTGGCCGGCTTCATGGCGATCTATATCGTCCAGACCGCTCTGTCGCTGCCGGGCGCTGCAATCCTGTCCCTGGCAGCCGGGGCGATTTTCGGTTCGATCATGGGTACGGTCTACGCCAACATCGCCGCCACAATCGGCGCCACCCTTGCTTTTCTGGTGACCCGCTACCTGCTGCGTGATGTTGTCCTCAATAAATTTGGCAGTAAACTGGAGGGGATGAACCGGGAGCTGGAGGAGCGCGGCTTCAGTTATCTGCTCTTTCTCCGGCTGGTGCCGGTGTTCCCGTTTTTCCTGATCAATCTGGCGGCGGGTCTGACCCGGCTGCCGCTGCGGACGTTCTTCTTCGGCACCATGCTCGGCATCATCCCGGGCGGTTTTGTCTACGTCAATGCCGGCGCCAGTCTGGCGACCATCGATTCGCTCTCCGGCATCGCTTCGCCACGGGTACTCGGTTCCTTTGCGCTGCTCGGCCTGTTTGCTTTGATGCCGGTGCTTTACAACAAGTTCAAAAACAGAATTGGAGGTAAAGACTGACTATGGTAGCGTCCTTTCAACAAAGACTGCAGGCGGTAAATCCGGAGTATGAAACCTTTGAAAGTTTGCATACCCTGCAGATAAATCTGGGCAATCTCTGCAATCTGCACTGCACCCACTGTCATGTGAACGCTTCCAGCCGCGGCACGGAAGTCATGGGCAGAAAAGTCATGGATCAGATTGCTCGATTTCTGGTGCGTCATCCGGGACTGACCCTCGATATAACCGGCGGCTGTCCGGAGATGAATCCGGACTTCCGTTATTTGATCGAGCAGACTGAAGGCTTGGCGCAACAAAGGTTGCTGCGCAGCAATCTGGCGATCATGGCCGAAAAGGGATGGGACTGGCTGGCCGGAGTTTTGCCGGAGCCATGAACTGACCATCATCGGTTCACTCCCCTGTTATCTGGAGGAGAACGTCGACCGGCAGCGCGGCAGCGGCGTCTATCAAAAGAGCATTCAGGTGCTGAAAGAGCTGAACTCTCTCGGCTACGGCAGGGAACTGGAGCTGAATCTGGTCTACAACCCGGGAGGGGATTTTATCCCCGGCTCGCAGCAGGGACTGGAAGCGGCTTACAAGGGCGAACTCGCCACCCGTCACGGGATTTTCTTCAATCATCTTTTCACCATCACCAATGCCCCCATCGGCCGCTTTCGTGAACATCTCGAAGCAGAGGGACATTATGCCGATTATCTGCGCCTGCTGGCCGGGCGCTTCAACCCCGAGGCGGCGGGAAATATCATGTGCCGTACTCTTATCAGTGTTGATTGGCAGGGGAAGATCTATAATTGCGATTTCAACCAGGCGTTGAAAATGCCGATTACTGCGGATGACGGAACGGAAATTACCATTGCGGAACTGGACGATGAAAACATGAACGGGAAAAAGATACTGCTTGCCCAGCACTGCTACTGCTGTACCGCCGGGGAAGGTTCCAGCTGTACCGGGGCGCTGGTGGCATAAATTACCGCAGCAGAATTCATAGAGCTTATCCGCAAATAACGTTATGAGGAATTGTGAAAGGGTGAATGCCATGACCATACTATCATTGCTGGTAATCTTCTGGGGGCTGGCATATTTCAATGCCGGACTCCGGACCTGGGCCGCGACGCTGATCGTCTTCACCGTCGCGCTTCGTTTCTGCCCGGTTGCATCCGATACCGCTTTTTACGCGGTTGCCGCTCTGGCCATCATAGCGACGCTGCTCAGTATCACCCCCCTGCGGCGCTCTCTGCTCTCCGTACCTCTCTTCGCCCTGTTCAAGCGGATGCTGCCGCCGCTCTCCGATACTGAGCGGGAAGCTCTGGAGGCAGGAACTGTCGGCTGGGACGGCGAGCTGTTCACCGGCAAACCTGATTGGCGCAAACTTCTGAACCTTCCCCCGCCGGCTCTTACAGCTGCGGAACAGGCTTTTCTGGATGGTCCGGTGGAGAAGTTGTGCGAGATGCTCGATGACTGGCAGATTGTCGAACATGACAAGGATCTGTCGCCGGAGGTCTGGCAATTTTTGAAAGAGGAACGTTTTTTCGGCATGATTATTCCTCCCGAGTATGGTGGCCACGGTTTTTCAGCACTGGCCCACTCACAGGTAATCATGAAGCTATCGAGCCGCAGTATTACCGGCGCGGTTACGGTCATGGTTCCCAACTCGCTCGGCCCGGCGGAACTCCTGCTCCATTACGGAACCCAGGCGCAAAAAGATCATTATCTGCCCCGTCTGGCGCGTGGAGAAGAGATCCCCTGTTTCGCCCTGACCGGCCCCGAGGCCGGCAGTGATGCTGCCTCCATACCTGATCTTGGTATCGTCTGCAAGGGCATCTTTGAAGGGAAAGAGATCGTCGGTATCCGGCTGAACTGGGAAAAACGCTACATTACCCTTGGCCCGGTGGCGACCCTGCTCGGGCTGGCTTTCAAACTCTCCGATCCGGACCATCTCCTGGGCAATCGCAAAGAATTGGGCATCACCCTGGCGTTGATCCCGACCACAACTCCGGGCATCACCATCGGCAGCCGCCATATGCCGCTCGATATCCCGTTCCAGAATGGTCCCAACTGGGGCAAGGATGTCTTCATCCCCCTCGACTGGATCATCGGCGGCGCGGAACGGGCAGGGCAGGGGTGGCGGATGCTCATGGAAAGCCTGGGGGTCGGCCGCTCGATTTCGTTGCCGGCGCTCAGTACCGGCGCCGGTAAACTGGCCTGCCGTGCGACCGGCGCCTATGCCCGTATCCGGCGACAATTCCGACTGCCGATTGGCCAGCTGGAAGGGGTTGAGGAGGCATTGGCACGCATTGCCGGTCTTACCTACCAGATGGAGGCCGCCCGCTCGATGACCTGTGCCGCAGTGGATCGTGGCGAGAAACCGGCGGTTCTCTCCGCCATCGTCAAGTACAGCCTCACCGAACGGATGCGCCGGGTACTCAACGATGCCATGGACGTGCAGGGAGGCAGCGGCATCTGTCTTGGTCCCCGCAATTTTCTTGGGCGGGCCTACCAGTCGATTCCGATCGGCATTACGGTGGAAGGGGCCAACATCCTCACCCGCACCATGATCATCTTCGGCCAGGGCGCCATTCGCAGTCACCCCTATGTTCTCAAGGAGATGAAAGCCGTAGTAAACCCTGACCAGGCCGAAGGATTGCGGCAGTTTGACCAGAACTTCTTCGCCCATGCAGGATTTTCCATCAGCACCGGCGCTCGCGCGCTCTGGCTCGGGTTGACCGGTGGCCGGCTGCTGGCGGTTCCCCGTGGAAAGCTGCACCGGCAGTTGCAAATGGCAACCCGCCTCAGCACCGCCTTTGTGCTGACCGCGGATGCCGCCATGCTGGTGCTTGGCGGCAGTCTCAAACGTAAAGAGAAACTCTCCGGCAGAATGGCCGACATTCTTTCCAACCTTTATCTGATCTCCGCAGTTGTTAAGCAGTTCGAAGACCACGGCCGTCCGGACGAAGAACTGCCGCTGGCGGAGTGGGCCTGCGCCGAAAGCTTTAGAGCCATCCACGAAGGCTTTGCCGGGTTTTATCGTAATTTCCCCAATCGACCGGTTGCCTGGATGCTCAAACTGCTGACCTTTCCACTGGGTCTCCGGATAGACGGCCCGCAGGATCGGCTCGGACACCAGGTTGCCTCGCTGCTGATGAAACCGTCTGCGGTGCGCGACAGCCTGACCGCCGGAATATTCCTGCCTCTGGACAACCTTAATCCTGTGGGCCGAATCGATGACGCCCTGGTGAAAGTCATTGCCGCCGAGCCGTTGGAAAAGAAGATCCGGGAAGCGGTGAAAAAAGGGGTGATCGTCTCCGGTGAGGAGACGCAGATGCTTGCCGATGCGGTTACGGCCGGGATACTTTCCGAACAGGAAGCAGGCATCGTGTCCAGTGCGCAGGAGGCACGTCGCGAGGTTGTCCGGGTGGACGATTTCCCCCGGGACTACTGGCGCAAAGGAGACGGTCATGAAAGGTAATGGAGCATACGCTGGTGGCCGGCCGGTTTACATCGTCGATGGGCTCCGCACCCCTTTTCTCAAGGCACGGGAAAAGCCGGGTCCGTTTCGGGCCGCCGATCTCGCGGTGGCTGCCGGCAAGGCGCTGCTGGTGCGCCAGCCTTTTGCCGCCGAAGAACTCGATGAAGTGATTCTGGGCTGCATTATCCCCGGCCCCGATGAGGTCAACATCGCCAGGGTGGTATCGCTTCGCCTCGGCTGCGGCAAGAATGTTCCGGCCTGGACCGTGCAGCGCAACTGCGGCTCAGGCATGCAGGCCATCGACAGCGCGGCCATGAATATCGCCTCCGGCAGGGCCGACCTGATCCTGGCCGGCGGCACCGAGGCTATGAGCCACGCTCCGGTCCTGCTGCCGCCCCAGACGGTGGAGCTGCTCGGCGCGTGGCGTCAGGCCCGAACTTTCGGCCAGCGTCTGCAGATTCTTTCCCGATTGCGGCCGGCTCATTTCAACCTGGTGTTCGGTCTTCTCCAGGGACTGATCGACCCGGTGGTCAACCTTTCCATGGGGCAGACGGCTGAAAACCTGGCCAAGCGCTTCAACATCAGCCGTGAACGGATGGATGCCTATGCCATGGAGAGCCATCTGCGGCTCGCCAAAGCCCAGGATGAAGGGAGGATGTCGGAAGTCGAACCTCTCTACGGCAATGACGGCACGGTCTACAGCATGGATGATGGTGTCCGCCGGGATACGGATATGGCCCGTCTGGCAAAACTCAAGCCGGTCTTTGACCGTCCCTTCGGCCTGGTGACCGCCGGTAACAGCGCCCAGGTGACCGACGGCGCCGCCCTGCTGATTCTTGCCAGTGGCGAGGCGGTGCAGCGTCATGGACTGCGGGTGCTGGGGCGGGTCGTTGATTGTGAATGGGCGGGAGTTGAACCTCGCCAGATGGGACTTGGCCCGGTTCACGCAATGGCGCCGATTCTGCTCCGGCGGGGCTTGAGCGCCGAGGCGATAGACTACTGGGAGATCAACGAGGCCTTTGCCACTCAGGTTCTCGCCTGCCTGGAGGCCTGGCAAAGCCCGGAGTACTGCAACAACGAGCTGGGCCTCTCCCGGCCGTTCGGCGCTATCCCCCCCGACCGGCTCAATATTGACGGCGGGGCTGTCGCACTCGGCCATCCTGTCGGTACCAGCGGCGCCCGTATCGTCCTGCACCTGCTGAATGTCCTGGCCCGCACCGGGGCGCAGCGGGGCATGGCGGCTATCTGCATAGGCGGCGGTCAGGGGGGCGCCATGCTGATTGAGCGCGGGGAAGGAGAGGCGTCATGACAGCGGCTAGCACCATCTACCGACATTGGCACATCGATCAAGACGAGGCAGGGATCTGCTGGCTGACCATCGACCGGGCCGAAAGTAACGCCAATAGTCTCTCTCACGATGTGCTGGAGGAGTTGAATCTTCTGCTGGATGAGGTGGCTACTAGAAGACCTCGGGCAGTGGTGATTCGTTCCGGCAAATCGAGCGGTTTTATTGCCGGCGCCGATATCCGTGAGTTTACAGCCATAACAGATGAATCCGCAGCTCTTACATTGATCCGTCGTGGACAGGAAATTCTCAGCCGGATTGAAGCGTTGCGTTTCCCGACCATTGCCCTGATCAACGGGTTCTGTCTGGGTGGAGGTCTGGAGCTGGCCTTGGCCTGCCGCTACCGTGTTGCCAGCGATGATCCGGCAACCCGTTTGGGGCTGCCTGAGGTTAAGCTTGGCATTCATCCCGGTTTTGGCGGCACCGTGCGGCTGACACGCCTGGTCGGCCCGCTGACGGCGATGGAACTGATGCTGACCGGAAAAACGCTGGCAGCAAAAGCCGCCGTCAAAATAGGTCTGGTGAACTATGCCATTCCGCAGCGTCATCTGGAAAATGCGGCCCGGGCTATTGTCGAAAAACCTTTACCCGCTCGCAAGCTGCCGCTGAAGGAGCGTTTGGCCGGACTTCCGCTTGCAAAGAAACTGGTAGCTGAATTACCTGCGACGGACTGTTGCAAAAAAGGCTGATCGTCGGCACTACCCGGCGCCCTATGCGCTGATTGACCTCTGGCAGGGGTTTACCGGCAATGAGGCGGCAAACTATGCTGCCGAAGCGGCGTCGGTCGCTGGATTGATCACCGGCAGCACCGCCAGAAATCTGGTGCGGGTTTTTCTGCTGCAAGAACAGCTGAAGGCGACCGGGAGCCGGGAAGCGTCCCTTGTCGAACGCGTCCATGTCGTTGGCGGTGGGACCATGGGGGGCGATATTGCTATCTGGTGCGCCCTCCAGGGAGTGCAGGTAACCATTCAGGACCTTGATACAGGCCGGCTTGGCCAGGTTGTCATGCGGGGGCAGGCTCTCTTTGCCCGTCAGCTGAAGGAGCGGCGCGCCGTTGAGGCTGCCATGGACCGGCTTGTTCCCGATCCTGCCGGTCATGGTGCTGCCCGGGCCGACCTGGTGATTGAAGCCATCTTTGAAAATGCCGATGCAAAGCGAGCGCTGTATCAACAACTGGAGCCGTTGATGCGGCCGGGTGCCATACTAGCCACTAACACGTCGAGCATTCCACTTCAGGAATTGGCCAGTGCCCTTGAACAGCCCAAGCGGCTGATCGGCCTGCACTTCTTTAATCCGGTGGACAAGATGCAGCTGGTGGAAGTGGTCTCAACGGAGCAGTCCGATCCGGAAATGGTCAAGCGAGGAGCAGCCTTTGTACGTGCCATCAAACGGCTGCCCCTGCCGGTAACAAGTTCTCCCGGATTTCTCGTCAATCGAATCCTGTTGCCGTATCTGCTGGAGGCAGTGACCATGGTCGATGAAGGGTATCTCGCCCGCCGCCATTGACAGGGTGGCAACGGATTTCGGCATGCCGATGGGGCCGATCCGTCTGGCCGACACGGTCGGCCTTGATATCTGCCTTTCGGTAGCGACGATTCTTTCGCGGCATTTTGCCGTGGAGGTGCCGGAAAAGCTCCGTGGAATGGTTGCCGCCGGTCACTTGGGGCGCAAAAGCGGACAAGGATTTTATAATTACACTGGCGCCACAGGCAGTAAGAACGCTGGTGATGGCGGAGTGCATGAAGAAATTGAATCCCGGATGATGCTGCGCCTGCTGAACGAAGCGGTGGCCTGCTGGCGGGAGCAGGTAGTCAATCAATTCCGACGCGTTGGATGCCGGGGTCATTTTCGGCACCGGCTTCGCACCCTTCCGGGGCGGTCCCATGCAGCACATTTCGGCCCGGGGAGCGTCCGCTCTGCTTGCCCGTCTGAAAGAGCTGGCCGAAATGCATGGCAGCAGATTTACGCCGGATGAAGGGTGGCAGCGCCTCATCTCACAGGAGAGCGAGAACAGTGGAGAACAGTAACGCCCTTCAGATAGATTGGGTGCCCCGCTCTTTGTTTAACTGATGTTCCCAATCAGTGATTGCCTAAAAATCCTGCAGTCACCTGTCGGTAAGTTCCTTATACATCACTTGTCATGATGAACAGAGGCTGACGCATAACCGTCTCGTATTTGGGGCACAACCGCTCGGTATTGTAGTATTTCTCGACATCTATGAGCTTCTTGCGCCCGGTGACCACATCGATGGGAACGTTATCATAGCAGCCGTTGCGCAAACTGACGAGACGTCCCGACGTCTTGGCCAGGACCAGATCGAGAGCAAGGTTGCCGAAGGCCATGGGGACAATGGAATCGAGAGCATCGGGCTCGCCGCAACGGACCAGATAGCTGAGGCGCTGGTTGACGACATTGATTCTGCGCCCTTTGTTGAATTCCGCAGAAAGTTCTTTCAGCTGGGCAGCCACCTTGTCACCGATGCCGCCGAGTTTGCGATGGCCAAACTGGTCTATTTCAGCGCCCTCGAAAGTCATCTCATCTTCATGCGCCATCCGTGCGCCCTCGGAAACAAGAACGACGGAGTATTTGCTCGGATGGTTGTTGCGGTCGCTGACCAGCAATTCGGTCAGCTGCCGGACATCAAAAAGGTGTTCCGGAATCACACAACGATCCGAGGCGCCAGCCATTGTCGGCAACAAGGCACTGAAACCGGCATAACGGCCAAATACCTCGATGACCAGAAACCGTTCATGGGATCCGGCGGTGGTCCGCAGCTTGTGGGTAAGTTCGATGGTGCGGGTAACACAGGTGCTGAAACCGATACAGTAGTCGGTGCCGGGAACATCATTGTCCATCGTTTTGGGGATGGCAACGACCTTTATCCCCTCTTTATGCAGTCGCTGGGCGTAGCTGAGCGTGTCGTCGCCGCCGATCGGAATCAGATAGTCAATACCGAGAAATTCAAGATTTTTGATGATATCGGGAGTGATGTCGTTGATCTCTGCGGAGTACTTGTCGCGCAAATGTTCGGGGACATTGCTTTTCGGCAGATGGCTTGGCCGGGTGCGCGAGGTGTGGAGAAAAGTGCCTCCAGTCCGTCCGGCCCGGTTCACGACTTCCTGAGTCAGTAGCT
Organism: uncultured delta proteobacterium; assembly: GCA_963810975.1. Classification (GTDB taxonomy): domain Bacteria; phylum Desulfobacterota; class Desulfuromonadia; order Geobacterales; family DSM-12255; genus VEOV01. Next base: position 90,495 of record CAWEPN010000004.1, read on the forward strand.
GAATGTTTTCACTATTGTCGGCATCCTTGTCAGGAATCAAGTCAACCAACCCTGCCCAGCCCCGGCGAATCCCCAGAACCTGATAGCCTTCGCGCAGGGCGCGAAACGTCACGGCGCGGATTGCCGGGTTAAGCCCCGGAACATCACCGCCACCGGTAAGAATACCGATCGTACCTTTCACCTTTGTCATAACGTGCTCCTTTGGGCAGTAATTACATCCATTCTTAACATATCACCGTATCAGTGACAGTCAATCTCTGCGGCGGGTTGATTGAGCAGCAATACCTTTGCCGCCTGAGGGCTGGACCCGAACCGGGCCACTTCGGGACGGCACCTGATGGAGCTGGTATCGGAGCCTGCCACTAAGCAAACAAAAAGCGGGGCACCCCTTTCCGGAGTGTCCCGCTTTTTATTTCAAACCGCTGCGAGTGAGATTTTTGCGTCAGATGAAGGCAGACTCCCTCAACCCCCTATCTCATCATTTCGAAGAAGCGCTCCTCACACGTCTCATCCTTGATATCAATAAACTTGTTGCAGATCTCGGTCACCATGTTGATCGCTCCCTGGTAGCCGATGATCGGGTAGCGGTGCTTGTTGACCCGGTCGAAGATCGGGAAGCCGAAGCGGAACAGGGGGATATTGGCGTCGCGGCAGGCAAACTTGCCGTGGGTGTCGCCGATCATGGCATCGACCGGATCGGTCATGACGAGGCTGCGCATGTGCCAGAGGTCCTTGCCCATGTAGATCTTGCACCCTTTGCCGTACATGGAGGCGTCGAGCAGCGCCTGAATCTCTTTCTCCACCTTCTTGCTCCCCTTGCTGCAGAGGATATGGTACGGGATGGCGCCCATCTCCAGCAGGAAGGAGACGTAACCGATCAGCTGGTCGGGATCGCCGTAGAGGGCAAACTTCTTGCCGTGCATGTACTGGTGAGAATCGGTCATGGCGTCCACCGCCCTGCCACGCTCGTTCTTGATGCATTCCGGCACCGGCTTGCCGGAGAGTTCGGAGATCTTCTTGATAAGCTCGTCGGTCTTGGCAATACCGAGCGGCATCGGGATGGAGGCATGCTTGCCGGAGTAGTTGTCCTTCAGCCAGGCAAAGGTCTTGGTGGCCGAATAGGGACCGAGGCTGAGGGTCGCCTTGCCGTTGATGGAATCCGCGGCATCATCCAGCTTCGTGCCGCCGGGATAGGTGTGGTAGGTGCCGTCGCAGGGGGCGTCGAAGACATCGGAGATGTCGCCGAGGATCGTCACGGGGACGCCGAACTCGGCGAAGAGCCGCTTGTATTCACGGTAGTTGCCGGTGTTGGCATCAAAGCCGGGGATCAGGTTGATCTTGCCGGTGCAGCGGCCTTCCACCTTCTTCCCTTCGGTCAGGGTATGGAGGATGGCATTGAGCATGGCGTCGTAGCCGTGGATATGGGAGCCGTTGAAGCTGGGGGTATTGGCAAAGGGCACCGGCATACCTTCCGGGATGATCCCCTTGTTGCGGGCATTCTTGAGGAAGGCGACCAGGTCGTCACCGATGATCTCCGGCATGCAGGAGGTAAAGATGGAGACCATTTTCGGCTTGTAGATGGCAATGGCGTTTTCCAGCCCCTCGTGGAGGTTGTTCTGGCCGCCGAACACCGCGCCGTCCTCGGTCATGGAGTCGGACACCGCCGGCGCCGGCTCGCGGAAATGGCGGTTAAGGGTGGAGCGGTAGTAGGAGGCGCACCCCTGGGAACCATGGACAAAGGGGAGTGAGCCCTTCAAAAGCGTGGGCAACCAGCTCGGCCCCCAGCGGCTGACAGGCATGGGGCGGGGCGATAACCAGCGCCTCGCGCTTGAAATTCAGATCCTTGTACTCTTCGGTGTTGATCCAGGCGGCAACCCGCTCTTTTTCAGCTTCGGTAGTTTCGGTTACATATTTGACAGCGGCTTCTGCGCTCATAGTAGTTCTCCTTTCGGCCGGAACCAATCTGTCCACGACGGTAGATCTATTTTGTTACCACCGACGTACACTTGAGGCACAGAGAAAACGTCAAGGATCTCGGCGGAATCTTGGCTTAACGCCACGTCGCATAATGATTATCCGCAGTCCTCAGCGCTCTGTGCCGCTAAGCGGGCGTTATCTAAAACGGTGACTTTCGACCAGTTTCCAGGTCGGGCTGTTCACCGCCATATCGATATCTCTGGCAAACACCGAGAACCCCTGATAACCATGGTACGGCCCTGAATAATCCCAGCTGTGCATCTGCCGGAACGGAATTCCCATCTTCTGGAAAACATACTTTTCCTTGATGCCGGAGCCGATCAGGTCGGGCTTGAGGGCGTGGGCAAACTTTTCGAATTCGTACTCGGACGGATCGTCGTAGACAACCGTTGCATCGGGCATTTCCGAGGCAGTGCGGTCATAGTCGTCGGTGTGGGCAAATTCGTAACCGGAGCCGACGCACTCCATGCCCAGGTCCTCATAGGCGCCGATGGTGTGGCGGGGGCGGAGACCACCGACCAGCAGCATGACTTTCTTCCCTTCCAGACGGGGCCGGTACTCGTCGACAATCGCCTGCATGATCGGATCGTACTTGGCAATGGCCTGCTCTACCTTGTCCTGGATGTTCTGGTCGAAACGCTCGCCGATGGCGCGCAGGCTCTCACGGATCTTGGTCGGGCCGAAGAAGTTGAACTCCAGCCAGGGGATGCCGAATTTCTCTTCCATCACCTTGCACATGTAGTTCATGGAGCGGTAGCAGTGGATCAGGTTCAGCTTTACGGTATGGGTCGCGGCAATTTTTTCCAGCTCGCCGTCGCCGGTCCAGACCGATTTGACATTGAGGCCGATCTCCTCCAGCAGCGCCTTGGCCGACCAGACGTCGCCGCCGATGTTGTAGTCGCCGATAAGGGAGATGTCATAGGGGCTTTCCGGTTCGGCGAACTCACGGGTGCCGATGATGTAGTCGCGGATGGTGTCGTTGGAGATGTGGTGACCCAGCGACTGGGAAACGCCGCGGAACCCTTCGCAGTTGCAGGGGATGATCGGCAGGTCCAGCTCTTTGGCCGACTGGCGGGAGGTGGAGTTGATATCATCACCGATGAGGCCGACCGGACACTCGGACAGGACCGAGATCCCCTTGGCCAGCGGGAACAGATCTTTCGCCTCGATCAGCAGCTGCTTCAGCTTCTTGTCGCCGCCGTAGACGATATCCTTTTCCTGGAAATCGGAGGTGAACTGCATGGCGAACTGATCAACCCCGAGCTTGCCGGTCATCAGGTTGCGGCGGGTTCCCCAGGAGTACCAGCCGCAGCCGACCGGACCATGGGACACATGGACCATATCGCGGATCGGGCCCCAGACAACCCCTTTGGCGCCGGCATAGGCGCAGCCGCGGGCGCTCATGACACCGGGAACGGTCTTCTTGTTGGACTTGACCGCAGCGCAACCGGAGGCCTGATCATTGGCGCCAGGTGGGGGGCGCGTTTTTTCTTCGCCTTCTCGGGATAAACCTCAAGAGTTTTGGCGATCAACTCCTCGGTCGATTCTTTGGTAATGCCTTCTATTGTTTTTATTGGATGTGACATATATAACTCCTTTGCAATAACCTGCCACGGAGACACATGAGACTCAGAGAAACATCAAGACTTGAGGTTCAAAAACGATGCTTCGGCCTTACTCCGTGTCTCTGTGCCTCTGTGGCAGATTAGTTTTTGTATTTATGCCGCTGTTGCAGCCTCAACCACACCGACGACGACTCGTCTTCAGCTTCCATGATGCCGAACTCCATCAGCAGGTCTTCCAGCTCTTCCATCTCCAGCGGGGTCGGCACCACCAGCATCTTGTTGTTGAGAATCTTCTCCGCCAGGTTGCGGTACTCCTGGGCCTGCGGATGCTCCGGGGAGTATTCGATGACGGTCATGCGGCGCATCTCCGCCCGCTGCACCTGATTGTCGCGGGGGACGAAGTGGATCATCTGGGTGCCGAGCTTTGCTGCCAGGGCGCTGACCAGTTCAAACTCCTTGTCGGTCTTACGGGCGTTGCAGATCAGACCGGCAAGGCGCACCTTGCCGGAAGATGCGTATTTGAGGATACCTTTGGCGATATTGTTGGCGGCGTACATGGCCATCATCTCGCCGGAACAGACGATATAGATCTCTTCAGCTTTGCCTTCGCGGATCGGCATGGCAAACCCGCCGCAGACAACGTCGCCGAGAACGTCGTAGAAAACGAAATCGAGGTCATCGGTGTAAGCGCCGTTCTCTTCGAGGAAGTTGATGGCGGTGATGACACCACGGCCGGCACAACCGACACCCGGCTCCGGACCGCCTGACTCAACGCACTTGGTATCGCCGTAGCCGATCTTCATAACATCTTCCAACTCCAGATCCTCAACAGTTCCCAGTTCGCGCACCAGATCCATAACGGTATTCTGTGCCTTGGCGTGAAGAATCAGACGGGTTGAGTCTGCTTTCGGATCGCAGCCGACAATCATCACTTTCTTGCCGAGGTAGGCCAGACCGGCTACTGTGTTCTGGGTTGTGGTTGATTTGCCGATGCCGCCTTTACCGTAAATAGCTATCTGTCTCATGATACTCTCCTTTTTGCGGCCACTTATCCGTGGACCGCAGTTGATTTTGCGGGGCAAGAAAAAAGGCGCCCCATTTCTTGTAAATGGTTGGCGCCTTTGCCAATGATAAACATATCCGTTACCAATCAAATTGCTTGCTGTTTGAATCTAATTAAAGCATATGCCGTGCCAAAATTTTTTTATACTGTGATTACGAAGTGTTATAGGTTTTTGCGTGCAGTTATGAGGTCAATTCGGAGGGAAGCAAGAGGGGGGAAGCGCCAGCAGAGCAGGCAGCTGCCAAACAATTAATCAGACTGAACAACAGCAGAATGGCAGAAGAGAGCAAAGGACAAGGAGGCGATAATGAATTCATTCATATTCAGAATCTGCTTGCAGGTTCCCTGTTGGGGGCGCACCACCCCACGCCTTGGGTCAATCCGGAAATGTCCCTGATTTCCTTTAATTATCAAACTCTACTGAGCCACGAGTGATCTTCATTGCCACAATCAAGGCGACGAAGAGGACGGCTGATAATGTCGCCGTGCCCGCTCCGAAGTAAAAAGTTGCCGCCGGTGATACACGGTCCCAAAGCAGTCCACCGATCAGGCTGGCAGGCAGCGTTGCAAGCCCAACAGCAGTAGCGTACACACCAAAGGCGGTTGCCTTGAAGTCCGGCGGAATGATGGTCGCCAGAAAGGCTTTCTGTATCCCCTCGGTAAGACCCATGAATAGGCCATACAAACTGAATAAAACCCAGATAGCCGCAGCACTCCCGGCATTCGCAAAACCGTAGTAGAGGCAGGCAAATAGAATGAACCCCAGCAGGATAATTCTCTTCTTGCCGTATTTATCCGCAGCCATCCCTGCCGGAATAGATGACAGCGAATAGATGAGATTGAACAGCAGGTAGACCGCCGGAATCATGACTGTCGGGATACCGACCTGTTCCGCCCGCAGAATCAGGAAGGCGTCGCTGGAGTTGCCCAAGGCGAACAGGGTAGCTATGACGATGAAGAACTTTATCTTCCAGTCGAAGTCTTTGAGGGTGAGTTTAGGGCGCTCTGCCTTGGTAAGTTCAGGCCGTTTTTTCTCTTTGATGAATGCCATGATTACCAGAACGGCAATGCAGCCCGGAATCATGGAATACCAGAAAACCATTTTGTAGTTGTTGTTGTGCAACTGGAGTAATAGCAGGGCGATAGCTGGTCCAACTACCGCCCCCATGGTATCCATGGAACGATGAAAACTGAAGGCACGGGCAAGATGGGTTGCTTCGGTAGACTCGGCAATGATGGCGTCCCGTGGTGCGGTGCGGATTCCTTTACCCAGGCGGTCAACAAAACGAGACGCTAAAACCTGCTGCCATGCACCAGCCAAGGCGATAATTGGACGACTCAGGGTAGAGATGGCGTAACCGGCAAGCATCAGGTTCTTGCGTCGCCCTATCCGGTCGGATAACCAGCCGGAGAAGACTTTCAAGAGGCTGGCTGTTGATTCGGCAATACCCTCGATCAGGCCGATCATGGACTTGTTGACTCCCAGCACGTTGGCGAGGAAGAGCGGGATCAGCGGATAGATCATTTCGGAGCTGATATCCATGAAGAAACTGACTACTCCGGTAAAGAAGACATTTTTGTTTAAACCGAAATATTTTTTTTCATTGTCCAATTCAGGCACCTTACTTTTGTGGTTTCAATGTGATTTTTCGTAATAAAGGGGTCGTTTCCCGGACTTGTATTTATACCATGAAAAAGAAAAAACTCCTGCCCTTGGTTGTAAGGGCAGGAGTCATCAGCTTGTTGATAAGCGGTTATGGCGAACTCCATCGCCGTTGCTATGTGGTACGTACCTTAATCAGACATGCAGGTCAAGCAAATCTGTCGATTTATCAAGCGGGCAGCATCCGGAATGCTGACGCCTTGATAGCGGCAAAAATCGTACTGCCAGGAGTAATGCCCAGTTCGTCAACGGCATCCTGGACAACCTCGGCAATCAGGGTATTGCCGGCGCACTCCAGCTCCACACCGATCTTCCGTCCCTGAGCTGAACAGACTGCGCACGCTGCATTGCAGCAAATTGCGGGCACTGATGGCTTGCGGGTGCTGTTTAAAGAGAATGATGTCCTTGGAAGAAAGTTCCGCCATTGACTCGTCACGATCCGCAGAGGTGGAAAGCAGCAGCTGCGCATTTCCCCAAGGGTAGGCAAAAAGCCCGGCGGATGGAGACTGGCCGTCCCAGTTTCAGCAGATTGATGTAACCGACCGGACTTTGTCCCATGCGATTGCGAGCCAGCTGCTCGCTACTGGTCTGCTCGATCATGCGCCCCTTTTCAAAGACAAGCGCAGTGTCAGTCATAAGCCGCATCTCCAGCATGGAATGGGAGATAAACAGATAGGGGATGCCAAACTGTTCGCTGACACTCTTCAAATAGGGGATGATCTGAAAGCGAAGGGTGTCGTCCAGAGCTGAAAGCGGCTCGTCCATCAGCAGCAGGCGGGGATTGGCCAGGATGGCGCGCCCCAGGGCAACGCGCTGCTTTTCGCCGCCGGAGAGATTGGAGACGCCCCGCTCCAGGAGTCCTTCCAGCTTCAACACGTTGACCAGGGTGTCAAAATCGATAGAGCGGAACTTCGCGGGACAGCGCTTGTAGCCGTAGAGCAGGTTGTTTTTGACATTAAGGTGAGGGAACAGGCCGGGCTGCTGGAAGACCATGGCAATGCGCCGCTCTTCCGGCGGCAGATTGATCTTGTTGGCATGGCTGAAGAGGCACTCCCCATCCAGAGTTATCTCGCCGCTGTCCGGCGCCACCAGCCCTGCCAGCATGCCCACCAGGGTCGATTTGCCGCTCCCGGATACACCGAAGATGCCGACCCGGTCGCCGCTGACTGAAAAATCAGAAGTCAGGTTAAAGGCGCCGAACCGCTTCTCTGTCTTCATGGCAAGCTGCATATCAGTCCCTCCTGACCATTTTCCTGGCCATGGTTTCATGCAACGACAGCACGACTACCGAAATGACCACCGCAACCAGGCAGAGTGACAGGGCCATATTCTCGCTGGCTCGGCGAACTGGCATACTCGTAAATGGCCAGCGGTATAGTCTGGGTAACGCCGGGGATATTGCCGGCGACGATGATGGTTGCGCCGAATTCGCCGAGGCTGCGGGCGAACATCAGGGAGGAGCCGGCCAGCAGTCCGGAAAATGAAAGCGGCAGGATAATTGTCAGCAGGGTGTCGTACCAGCGTGCCCCGAGGGTGCGGGATGCATTAATCAACTGGGGATCGATCGCTTCCATGCAGATGCGCAATGAACGAACCAGCAGGGGGAAACCAACCACTGCCGAGGCGATGACCGCAGCCTTAAGCGTGAAAATAATGCGAATGCCCGCGTCGTTCAAGAGTGAGCCGAGCCAACCCTGCCTGCCGAGCAGCAGCAGTAGAAAATAGCCCACAACCACCGGCGGCAGGGTCAGCGGCAGATTGACGAGCACCTCCAGCACCACTTTGCCGCGAAATTTGACAAAGGTGATCAGATAAGCGACAGCAAAGCCGAACGGCAGCGACAGCAGGGTCGCGGCAACGGCAACCTGCACCGATAGTCTGATGGCATCGTAATCGGTGGAGGCTAAAGATAGCATGGCTCACCTGCCTTGACAGCAGACCTCCTGCTTGACGATGGTCTTCATTTTTTTCAACCGGCCGATCCCCCTTTTGCATGCTTCAAAAGCCTCTTCACTGCCGGGTGCGCTGGCGGCAACCAGTGAGATGATTTCGCCAATGCCGAGGCGACCGGTACGCCTGATCAAGAGGATATCCTCAATGGAGAATTCAGCGGCCAGATCGGCGGCAATCTCGCTCAGCTCAGCTTCACTGTCAGCGTCGGCTGCATAATCGATGTAGCTTGTCGTCCCGCCAGCGTCTGCCATCGGTTTAACCACTGCATAATGAAGTACCACCGAACCGGAACTATTTTTATTGAGCAGCTCATATACCTTTGCCGGATTAATCGGTTCAGCTGTAATGTTGATCATATGTGTCCCCTGTATGTGTCTATCTGGTCGCAAAGCCGTACTTCGTCAGAACCGCCTTTGCTTCATCACCATGCAAATAGGCATAAAATGCGGCGGCTTCCTTGTTTTTCGCACCCACAACAGTCAATGCCATCGGGTACGTTACGCGTGGATAGATTTCCTGAGGAACCATGAAGAGTATCTTTGCCTTCTTCGACTGAAGAGCATCGGTCTTGTACACAAAGGCGCCGTCAACTTCGCCGAGTTCAGCATACAGCAGACATTCACGCACATCCTTTGTCATGACCAGCTTCTTTTCAAGTTGTTTGTCCATGCCGGCATTTTTGATCGCTTCAGCGGCATATTCTCCCGCAGGAACACTCTTGGGGCTGCCGATAGCAATCCTTGCCAGCTTGATCAGATCCTGCATTGAAGATGCTTTGCCCGGAGCACCGGCAAAGACCAGAGTATTGTAGGCAAATGTGGAAATGCTGGATGTTTCAACCAACTTCTTCTCTTTCAAATATTCCATCCACTTTTCGTTGGCCGAAATGTATACGTCGGATGGAGCGCCATTCTCAATCTGCTTGGCAAGTGCGCCTGATGCACCGTAGTTCTTGAGGAATTTCACGCCTGGGTTCTTTTTGGCAAAGCTGTCAGCAAGCTCGTTAATGACATCTTTCATGCTGGCGGCAACGGAGAGACTGACATCACCGGCAAAAGCCGGCGTCGCCAGGGCGACAAGGATTAACAGTGCAATAATTTTCTTGTGGGTGTGATTCATAGTATCCTCCGCTGCTATTGTCAGCTGACCGGTGATGACGCTGGCGCAGACTGAACCGGAAACTTTTGATTTTCCATGAGGCTTCTTATTCACGGCCACACGGACTACTTGATTAAAACTGTTCACGTAATGTGCCGACATGCGTAATGATGTAAATGTCTTTAATATTAGCATGTTATCTATGCATTAGCATGATAGTTGTATTTTGACCCATATGGCGTTAGGCAGATTCTTGAGCAGTCGCACAATTTAGAGGCAAAACGGAACGAATCTTTTGGCAGTAAAGTTGCAGCTGTTTGCGAAACGGGGGATAGCATGGAATTGCTTGACAAGGTAAAAGCCAGGGAACTGTTTGACCACTACCGCAAACAGCGTGACGGCATCAGGAATTGTCCGGAGATGGCCTCACTCTGCCTGATCTGCGGCTCGATCCATATAGTGACGAAAGACGGCGAACCGGGCATGCTTGCTTGCCGCAACTGCGGCTTCAGCTGGTATCGCTATGAGTGTGCTGTCTGCGGCAAGACGGTTGACGGCCGCGATCCGCAGAACCCGGGCTGCCGGGTCTGCGGAAGCAGGATCTGCACCTGTGGAGCATGTGGTTGCCCGACAAGCAGCAGTTAATACGCCGGGGAATCTTTTATGGTTCGGGCAGAGATTGGCAGCAGCTGTGCTGCAGACAGAAAGTTTCGCACTAATTGACTGACCGTAGCACGGTAATTTTCCGCCTCAGCCTTGAATACCGCCACAAAATCCTCAGTTTTTGCTCTTGTAGCAGCATCCCAGGCGGACCAGCAGCGGATGATCTCCTCCGTCACCTCGGGATGAAACTGCATCCCCCAGGCGCATTCACCGACACGAAATGCCTGATGGGGACAGGCATCTGAAGAAGCAAGCAGCGTGGCGCCTTGCGGGACATCAAAGCTGTCATGGTGCCACTGGAAGACGTTGAACGTGTGGGGGATTCCTTCGAACAACAGATCCTTTTCTCCTGAAGTCGTCAGCTCCGCTGAGAAGTTGCCGATCTCCTCCCAGCGGTTTGAAACCACCTTCGTCCCGAGAGCCGCTGCCAGCAGCTGGCCGCCGAGACAGACACCCGAGATACGGGACACCTAGCTGCCACAACCTGTCGGATCAGCTGCTTCAGATCCGCTCAGAAACGGGTGTTTGCGGTCATCATTTGCCCCCATGGCGCCGCCAAGAACAAGCAGCGCTGAAATATCCTTTACCTGCGGGAGCAGGCCGTCACGGTAGGGGTGATGAACGAGATAAGGGACAGTCAGATGGTCAGCTATGGAGCCGGGGGGTACTTCCGGATCATTCTGGATGATATGCAGCATTTTTTTCCCTGAACCGCAGTATGGTAGTTTAAGCCTTCCTGTTGACTCTGAGAATCAGGTCACCTTCGAACAGCAGCGGATGGCGGCGAATGCCGGTCAGCAGACCGGCTACTGGCGAGACAACCTTTTCAATGATGTTGCCGCCAAAGCTGTCATAGATGTAGCCCAGCTCCTGACCGGCCCGCACCCAGCGACCCACCTGCCGGTCGGAGACAAATGTGCCCGCATTTTCGGCATAAACACGGAAAGCGCTTGCCTTGTCGAAACAGCAGATCTCCTCATCCTCCACCGCAATCTGCACGCCTTCCAGAACACCGACCCTGCCAAGAAAAGAGACCAGTGAGCGGAATACCCGCTGGCAATGATCAAGCTGGACGGTGCCGGCCTGTCCTACCCGCAGGACAAAGCTCTCGCCGGGCCATATTTTCCAGGAAGCCATCATGGTGGTGGTGAAAACCGGTGAAAGGGAGCGCTCCATAATCGCCGTCAGACCGAACAGCCGGGCAGTCGCCCGCTCGGCATCGCTGGGGCCATGAAGGCGCACCTGCGGGATCTCTTCGAAATCTGTGCTGGCAGTGTGGATATCGATGCGGTAGTCAGCCCGCTTGGTGGCTTCCAGTACGGCATAGGCAATCCGCTGAGTGGTCTCACCGATGGTACTGCCGGGAAACATCCGGTTGATGTCCGAATTGTCGAAAGGCCAGGTTCGCGTCCGCAGATTAACCCCGAGCACATTGACCGCCGGGATTATCAGCAATCGTTTGACCAGTTTCAGCTCAGGATATTTTCCTTCCTCCACACTATTGAGGAAGTCAGCCAGTCTGGAGAGGATAAAGACGCCGTTGATCTCGTCGCCATGCAACCCTGCCACCAGGGCGACGGCCGGGTGGGCAGATTTCGGACCGATCTCATGGCAGGGGATTTCAAAGCCATCCCTGACCGGGGCGGTCATACAGAGGAGGTTGCGCATCATGATCTGTCTCCCGTCCGCGCCATGACCCGCGCCATCAGCGACCCCTCGTACACCAGCGGATACTCCCGCAGGGTAAAGAGGATGCCATCCACCGGCGAGCGTACCTCTGAAAGCACACCCCCCTGAAAGGGAGACACGATTGTTCCGAGGAGCTCTCCTTTGTGGACATCGGTCCAGTGGGCCGCAGCGGGGATGAACATGCCGGATGTCTGCGCATTGAGGTAATGAACGTTGCTGTCATCGGCGATCAGCGGAATATGCAGAGCTTCCGGAACGTCGACATCCGCCGCCAGTATGCCCAGTTCCTTCCAGGTAGCCAGAATGCCGATTACCAGTTGCTCACAGTATTCGGGGGTAATGCGCATGCCTACCCCCATCTCCACTACCAGGCAGGGGGTGCCATTGCTGTTGAGGCTGTGGGCAAGGGTGGTTTCCAGCACTGTTGAAGCGCTGTGCTGCCAGATCAGATCCAGGTTCATGTGCCGGGCAATCGGCACCAGCAGATCGTCAAAATCCTGGCTGATGCGCACCTGGGGGATTTCGCGCAGATAGATGTTGCTGGCGTGAATATCGACCACCAGCGCGGCCCCTGATAGTTCTGTCATAAGCGCCGCGGCCAGACGATTGGGGAGCGGCCCGCCGGTGGAACCGGGGAAGGCCCGATTGAGGTCGGTATCGAATACCGGCAGTCCGCGAGTCAGGGTATCCAGTCCAAGCGTATTGACCGCCGGATAGAGCTCTATGCTGCCGAGCAGACCGTGATTACCGGTGCGCTGCAGCTCTTCAAGCCAGGTCGCCAGACGATGACAGACATAAAGCCCTTCCAGTTCATCGCCATGAATCCCGGCAACGACGGCAACTCTTGGGCCGTTTCCACCAGTGAAAATAGTCCGACGCGGTTTGACCTGATTACGATAGGGCATTTCGATAGTGAAGAATGTTTCTGATTTAATGGATGATTTTCCGGACATCGTTGTCCTTTCAAGAATGATGAGAGATGAGAGATGATGTGAGAGATGAGGGATGAGAAAAAATCTCACGTCTCTCAACGTTCATCTCTCATCCTGATTTTATTACTGTTCCTGCATCGTTACCGTTACCGCCGGCTGCTCCCCGGAGGTATCCCCTTTGAAGCTCCCCCGCTGAGGCGCGGCATCGTATGAGTCTCTGCCGACGGCAACCGCTACATAATGATCATTTGCCAAAAGGTTATGGGTCACATCAAATCCGACCCAACCGGCACCCGGCACCAGAGCTTCAGCCCAGGCATGGGTAGCCATCTTGTCACCCTCTTTACTGATGCCGGGGTCCAGATATCCCATTACATAGCGGGCAGGGATACCCCAGGAGCGGGCCAGGGTAATGAACAGATGGGCAAAATCCTGGCAGACACCGTTCCCCTGCTGAACCGCCACAGCCAGAGAGCCATGCACCTCAGTTGTCCCTGAGCGATATTCAAGGACCGTCGGCACCCAGACCATAAGCTGCATGAGCGCATCAAGGATGGGGATTTCTGCCGGTTGCTGCGGCGGAACAGAGGTGAGTTTTTCGGCAAGTTTGTGGACGGAGGGGGTGGCCCGGCTGCGATGCAGAACGAAATCGTTCATGGACGGGGCATTGCGAATCGCCTGCCGCAGCCACTCCTGCTCCTCGCCGGGAGAGACTGCCGGATAATCAAATGGGTTCCCCGTTAAAGTATCCACCGTGGTTTTAAGGCGTGTCACCAATCTGCTGTGGGGCGGAATCACACAGAAGTAATCAACCCGGTTGCCGAAATAATCTGTGTAGGTGGCCAGTTCTGCCGCCGGCTCTGTTTCAATTGCACAGGCAAGCACCTGTTGATGAGCGTCGTTGCGGGGGGCGAGCCGCAGCTCGATATGATGCTCGCGCACCGCCTGGGGGTACTCAAGGACAGTTTCATGCTCTATCAGATAACGCATCATGCTCCCCTTTATTGAAAAAACTCTTCAACCAGAGCCTTGTGAAAGATTGTCAACCGGGCAAGCAGGCTTTGCAGATATTCATGCAGCCCAGCGTCGAAAATCTGCTGTGATGGCACATCGACCATAGCGGCGAGCGTTCTGAATGCCGTCCGGGTTGCATCCTTGCCCTCCAGGCCGATTGTCTGTAGAGCGCCTCCCATCCGCCGTACGGAAAAGACGATCGAACGGGGGAAATCCCGGTTCAGCACCACGAACTCGGCCACATCGGCCGGCATGAAACCGGAGTGATAGCTGCGGCGGAAGGCCTCGAACCCGGACAGGGATTTGAGCAGCGCCGCCCACTGGTAGTAGTCCAGTGCCGAACCGACCATGGAGAGGTCTGGCAGAATGATATGGTACTTGACGTCAAGGGTGCGGGCGGTCATATCGGCCCGTTCGAAACTTCCGCCCAGCTGGTAGAAAGAATAGGCCTCACCGCGCATCATGGTGGATGATGTCAACCCATTGAAGCGAGCTACCTGCCCGCGCAGCTCCACGAATATGGAGCAGGCCCGCTCGGCCGTCAGCTGCCCTTTCAGGCGGTCGTCAAATGTCATCCAGATCTCGTTGACCGCCTCCCACATCTCCTTGGAAATACGATCGCGGGCAACACGCGCGTTCTCACGGAAAAGCCGCAGGCAGGTCCTGATGGAACTGGTATTGGTGCGGCCGGCGCTGATGAATTGCAGCACCCGCGGCGTACTGATGCCGCCATCGCCGTACTGCTCGTTGTAGCGCTCCTCGGAGGAAGTGATCTGCAGCAGTGGCCGCCACTTATCCTCCTCACTCATATCTTCTTCCGCTTCCACCAGATAAAGCAGGTTGATCTCCATCAGGCGGGCGGTTTCTCCGGCCCGCTCAAGATAACGGGACATCCAGTACATTGAATCAGCTAGGCGGCTTAGCATAAGAAGTGTCCTTTATTCGTTCTGGCTATTTGTCCACGTACCTTCGTGAGAAGGGGCAGAGCAAATACGTCTTACTCCGCAAGCACCCAGGTGTCTTTGCTTCCGCCACCCTGCGACGAATTAACTACAAGAGAACCTTTGCGCAGCGCCACTCTGGTCAGGCCGCCCGGCACGACCTCAATATTCTCTCCATAGATGGTAAAGGGGCGCAGGTCAAGATGGCGCGCCTCCAGTTCTCCATCCATATAGCAGACGTGGCGCGACAGGTAGACAACCGGCTGGGCAATGTAGTTGCGGGGGTTTTCTTCCACCAGAGCCACAAACTCTTTGCGCAGGGCGGGTGTGGAAGAGGGGCCCATCAACATGCCGTAGCCTCCCGATTCGCTGACCGCCTTGATCACCATCCGTTCCATGTTTTCGAAGACGTATTCACGGTCGGCTTCGTTGGTCATCTGATAGGTAGGGACATTGTTAAGAATCGGCTCCTGGCTTAGATAGTAGCGGATGATATCCGGCACATAAGGGTAAACCGCCTTGTCATCGGCGATGCCGCTGCCCGGAGCATTAACAATGGCCACATTTCCGGCTCGCCAGGCATTGATCACCCCGGCTATGCCCAGAGTCGAATCGGAGCGGAACACCAGCGGGTCAAGAAAATCGTCATCAACGCGGCGGTAGATTACATCCACCCGTTGCAGGCCGGTAGTGGTCTTGAGGTAAACAATATCGTTGACGACCACCATATCGCGCCCTTCGGCCAGCTCCACCCCCATCTCCTTGGCCAGGAAGGTATGCTCAAAATAAGCCGAATTGTAGATACCGGGAGTCAGCAGCACTATTTCGGCTGTGTCCTTGCCGCGCGGTGACAGTGAACGCAGCGCCTCAAGCAGCAGCGCCGGGTAGTGGGCGACGCGGCGCACTTTGTATTTTTCAAAGAACTCCGGCATGATACGGCGCTCTATGACCCGGTTTTCGATCATGTAGGAGACCCCGGACGGCGTGCGCAGGTTGTCCTCCAGGATCAGGAACTCTCCCTTTTCGTCGCGGATAATATCAATGCCGCTGATATGGGTATAGATGCCGCGCGGCGGCACAATGCCGACAATCTCGCGGCGAAAATCGCGCCCCTGGTAGATAAGTTCCGGCGGGATTACCCCATCCCTGATGATGCGCTGTTCGCCGTACAGATCGCCCAGAAACAGGTTCAACGCCCGCACCCGCTGTTTGAGTCCGGTTTCGATCTTGACCCACTCGGCAGCGGTGATGATGCGCGGAATCAGGTCGAAGGGCCAGATGCGCTCAATGCCCTCTTCGCTTTCACCATAGACCGTAAAAGTGACCCCTTCGGCCTGCAGAGCCAGCTGAGATGCATGGGCCTTGTCCTCCAGAGCATTGTTGCCGGTGGCCTTGATGTGGTCCCAGAGCAGGCGGTAATGTTCGCGGGGAGTGAAGTCATCAGAGTAGAACTCATGATAGGGGGTACGTGGTTTTCCGCCCCGGATGCCGTTAGTGAACATGGTCGGCCACTCCTTTGGAGATGATTTGCCCAAGTATACTGCAATTTTCGGATTAAGGAATTGTTCGTCAGATTTTCCGGCGGATCAGTATCCTCACGCTGCCTTTGGCAGCGCTGCTTTTTGCAGATAGAGGGACATCAGTTCGCTGTTGGAGAGATCCCGCTTGCGCCGGCACGACATGGCGCGAGTCTTTTCGAGCAATGGCACAGCCCGGGAGCGGTCGATGGCGATTCCCATACTGCGATACCGTTCGATCAGGCCGCCGGTGCCGGAGTGTTTGCCGACCACGATGCTGCGGGTCAACCCCACTTCTGCCGGGTCAAAACCCTCATAGTTGTGGGGATCCTTGATAACACCGTCCGCGTGCAGACCAGATTCATGGGCAAAGACCCGTTCTCCAACCACAGGCTTGGATACCGATAACGGTCGGTGCGAGGCTTTGGCGACGAAAAGTGACATTTCCCGAAAGCGGTGGCTGTCGATGCCGGTTTCAATGCCGCAAGCGTGCTTCAGACCCATGACTACCTCTTCCAGCGCGGCATTACCGGCGCGCTCACCAAGGCCGTTTATGGTTGTATTGACAAATCGCGCCCCGGCTTTGATGCCGGCAATGGCATTGGCTGTTGCCATACCCAGATCATTATGAGTGTGAACCTCTATCTCAACCTCTGGCACGGCCTTGCGAAGAAAAGCTATCCGGTCATACATGGCAAAAGGGTCCATGATTCCAAGCGTGTCGCAGAATCTGAAGCGGTCGCCACCAAGTGAACGGGTGATTTCCATCAACTCAACAAGAAAGGAGATGTCCGCACGACTGGAATCTTCACCACCGACCGATACATAAAGATTTTTGCTCTTGGCAAAGCCGAGGGCGACTTTCAGCTGTTCCTTGACCGCGTCTCTGTCTTTACGAAGTTTGTGCAGTATCATCTGGTCTGAAACCGACAGGGAGATGTCTACTGCCTGCACACCACAGGAGATACTTGCCTCAATTTCAGGCACCAGCGCCCGGTTCCAGGTAATGAGCCGGGCATTCAGTCCAAGGTCAACCAGCGCCTTTATCCCGGCGCGTTCATCATCGCCCATAGCCGGTATGCCGCACTCAATCTCCTGAACGCCTATGGAGTCCAGCATCCTGGCGATAGCGATTTTCTCCGCCCTGCTGAACACCACCCCGGCAGTCTGCTCGCCATCTCGCAAAGTTGTGTCATCAATTATCAAGGGTTTAATCGAATTGTCTCCCATAGATTCACCCCCGGGGGATACTGCATAATTACCTTCTCTTTAATGAAGGCTGAGCATAAACCGTGCCTTTAACTCATATTCATAGAGGGAGAACTTCATTCAGGGTGATAGCAAGAGGGGATCTGTAGCATGAGAGCGAGGAAATATAAAAAAAAGGGAATGCCGGTTTGGCATCCCCTTTTTTGCTCCATTGAAGGAACTGATTACTTTGCTACGGTTGCAACAGTCTCAGCAAGTTTCAGTGCGATATCCTTGTAGGGGTTTGCAAAGAGGATGATGAGGCAGACAACCAGAGCGTAGATTGCGAGTGACTCGATCATGGCGAGACCGATCATCATGGTGGTGAGGATCTTGCCCGATGCGCCCGGATTACGGGAAACGCCTTCAACTGCACGTGCTACTGCGAGACCCTGACCGATGCCGGTTCCGAGTGTTCCGAGTGCCATGCCGATACCTGCTGCCAGTACACACATTGTAAAAAAGCCCATTTTATTCTCCTTCTGCTGGTTTTATATTTCCTAAATTGTATAGGAATAAAGTTGTTTGGTTTAGTGAGCATGCTCCAGCGAGCCCTGAATGTAAATCATGGCCAGCAGCATGAAAACGAATGCCTGGATGAAAGATACCAGCACGCCCATCATCATCATCGGCAGGGGTACCAGGAACGGAGCAAGTCCGAAAAAGATCATCAGAACAAGTTCGTGGCCGTTCATGTTGCCGAAAAGACGGAGAGTCAGGGAGATGACGCGGCTGATGTGACCGATAACTTCGATAAAGAACATCATCGGCGCCAGCCAGAGGATCGGTCCCAGGAAGTGCTTGATGTATTTGACGCCGTGCTCTTTGACCCCGACAATATGAGTGACGACAAAGACAACGACAGCGCAGGCTGCAGTGGTGTTGATGTTTGCGGTCGGCGGGAAGAAGCCGGGAACAAGGCCGATAAGATTTGATACGAGGATAAAGATTGCAAGTGTTGCAATCAGGGGGAAGAAAGGCCGTCCATGCTCGCCCATTGTTTCGACAACCATATTCTCGATGCCGCCGATGATTACTTCCATGAAGTTCTGGAGGCCGCCTGGAACGGCTTTGAGAGCTTTGGTAGCCAGAAAGGAGAGCGCCGCCAGCAGAATGATAATCAGCCAGGTGTATGCTATGGCATCTGCTCCGGCAGTCGAGATGTGCAACGGCGCCAGGAGTTCTCTAAAAAATTGAAGAAAGAGTATGGGGTGAATCATGATGATTTTTCTCCTTTATCTGACAGAGACAGAAAGACTGAAACTGTTGTTATCGTAATTACCAGAGTTGACAGTCCGACCAGCAGTCCGGCGATGTTTATCCCGAACTTCATCAGGGTAACTATTATGATCCCTGAAATTGTCAGCCGCAAGATGTAACGAACTATGGCATATGATCGGGCATCTGCACGCTGCTGTACCAATATCCGTTCCAGGATCGAGCGGAGCCAGAAGTTGTTGCCAAGAGCAATAATTCCACCTGCTGCTACTCCGAGTCCGAAACTGGTTGAGCCAAAAATCGAACAGGTAGCGGTCATTATGACCAGTAGCAACCAGCTCCATTTTGTAACAATGGCGAGAATGTCTGTTTCAGCTTTCCCGATTGTTATCATCCCGCCTTATTTCTTTGCCGGCCATTATGTAAATGTTCCTGAAGCCGGCCACTATCCCGAAAAAGAGGAATATGAAGAAAAACCAGGGGTCAGTTCCAAGCCATTTATCAAGTTGAAGGCCAACGTAAACACCGATTGCGATAGCTATGACAACCGATAACCCGATGGTCGAGAGGGTCCCAAGTGTGAGCAGAAGACCTCTTTTGTCTTCATTTTTTGCCATATTGGCCTTTAGTTACTTATAAACGGTAAGTAACAAAACCCGAACTTCATAACACACTCTGCTTGTAACTGTCAATATTGATTTCCGTGACAGCAAAAGCCTCTTACAATGACTTGAAGCACTTACCTGCCGCAGCAATCGTTTTGTCGAGATCATCGGTTGAGTGAGCAATGGAGACAAAGCCTGTCTCATACTGCGAAGGTGCAAGGTAAATTCCTTCTTCAAGCATGCCGCGAAAGAAGGTGGCAAATGCTTTTGTGTCGCTTGTTGCCGCGCTGTCCCAATCGGTTACCTCGTTCTTGGTAAAGAAAGCGCAGAACATGCTGCCGACGCGGGTGGAAAATATTGGATAAGCGGCGTCTTTGGCAGCTTTAGCAATGCCTGCTGACAAATAGGCGCTTTTCTCTTCAAGCTGCTGATAAAAACCGGGCTTTTTAAGAAGATTCAGAGTTGCGATCCCTGCGCTCATTGCCAGCGGGTTGCCGGATAGTGTGCCGGCCTGATAAACACCGCCTGATGGAGAGAGCATCGCCATAATCTCTTTTTTGCCGCCGAATGCTCCCACCGGAAGGCCTCCGCCGATAATCTTGCCAAGAGTTGTCATGTCAGGGGTTACCCCATAGACTTCCTGAGCTCCGCCGTAAGCGACGCGGAAACCGGACATGACTTCATCGAAAATGAGGACGATTCCCTCATCCGTGCAGAGTTGACGCAGCCCTTCGAGGAAACCGGGTTGCGGAGGAACAGTGCCCATGTTCCCGGCGACCGGCTCGACAATAATGCAGGCGATCTGCTCCTTGTTTTCCGCGACGAGAGTTTTAACTGAATCAATGCTGTTAAAGTTAGCAGTCAGGGTGTGCTTGGCAAAATCATTAGGAACTCCGGGAGAGTCGGGCACTCCGAATGTTGCGGCTCCTGAGCCGGCTTTTACCAGCAGGGCGTCGGCGTGTCCGTGGTAGCAGCCGGAAAATTTGAGGATCTTGTCGCGGCCTGTGAAGCCGCGGGCAAGCCGGATTGCGCTCATGGTCGCTTCTGTGCCGGAGCTGACCATGCGAACCATCTCGATTGAAGGGACAGCTTCAATAACCATTTCCGCCAGGGTGATCTCTTTTTCTGTCGGGGCGCCAAAACTGGCGCCGCTGTCTACGGCTGATTTGACGGCAGCGACAACATCAGGATGGCAATGTCCGAGGATCATCGGCCCCCATGAACCGACATAGTCAATGAATTCGTTTCCATCAACATCGAATATTCTGCTAGCCGGATGCTCTTGAGATAAAAAGCGGGTCTGCACCGACAGACTTGAAAGCTCTTACCGGGCTGTTTACACCGCCTGGAATTACCTTTTTTGCCAATGAAAACAGCCGATTTGATTTTGAATAGTCCATTTTGACACCTCGTAGGCTTACATCGATAAAGTTATTGTTTTCTAGGAGTTAGCACAGTTTTCGTCGGGAGTGTCAAGAATCGATTCCGAGGTGTTAAATTAAAGATATTTTTTCTTGACAAAGGGGATTAAATGCCCTAAATTGCGCCGCGTTGTATACAGTATACAGAAGGACGATTAATCTCTAACTGGCTGAAAATATAGAGACGCATTTCAAGTATAATACACTACACAGGGCAGGCGGAGGTTCAGATGTTAGGGGCATATCTCCCGATTATTTTACTTTTGGTCATTGCGGTCTGTTTCGGACTTGGTTCTCTTGTTTTCTCCTCCCTTATCGGACAGAAGAAACTGAGCCCGGTCAAGCTGCAGCCATATGAGTGCGGTTGTGAACCGGTTGGAAGTGCTCAGGAGCGCTTTTCAATCAAGTTCTACCTGATTGCGATGCTCTTTATACTGTTCGATATCGAATGTGTATTCCTTTACCCCTGGGCGGTTCTATTCAAGCGTCTCGGGGTTTTTGGTCTTCTGGAGATGGGAGCTTTCATGCTGATCCTCTTCGTCGGCTATATTTACATATGGAAAAAAGGAGCCTTGGAATGGGAGTAGATAATCCGCTTGGCGACAACATAATCACTGCTTCTCTCGACGGTCTCGTTAACTGGTCGCGTAAGTCATCCATCTGGCCGATGACATTCGGTCTTGCCTGCTGTGCTATCGAGATGATGGCTACCGGTGCATCACACAACGACCTTGACCGTTTCGGCATAATATTTCGCGCCTCACCCCGCCAATCTGACTGCATCATCATAGCCGGTACAGTTACCAAGAAGATGTTGCCGGTCATCAAGACCGTCTATGAGCAGATGCCGGAGCCGAAATGGGTAATTGCCATGGGTGCATGTGCCTGTTCGGGTGGAATTTTTGATACATACAGTGTTGTACAGGGGATCGATGAAGCGCTGCCGGTAGATG
Organism: uncultured delta proteobacterium; assembly: GCA_963810975.1. Classification (GTDB taxonomy): domain Bacteria; phylum Desulfobacterota; class Desulfuromonadia; order Geobacterales; family DSM-12255; genus VEOV01. Next base: position 112,015 of record CAWEPN010000004.1, read on the forward strand.
TCTATATTCCCGGCTGTCCTCCGAGACCCGAGGCGCTTCTTTTCGGGCTTATGAAGCTGCAGGACAAGATAATGTCGGAGCGCAATTCATTCGGTGCGACCATTGGTCTTGGCGAGCGTTACATACCTGAAGCGGCATAAAAGATATCACGACCAAAGGGAAAGGTGTGGCTGATATGGCTGAAAATAATCGCGCAGTAATCAAGCTTAAAGAGCGGTTCGCTGCTGACATAGTTGAGGTTAAAGAGTTTCGCGGTGAGGTTACCGTTACGGTCAAGAAAGAGAACATTGTCGAGATCTGCACGTTTCTCAAAACAGCTCTTGCCTACAACCTGCTGACTGATGTCACGGCTGTGGATTATCTTGGCCAGGATCCGCGTTTTCTTGTTGTCTACAATATGTACTCCATCCCTAACAAGGATAGACTCCGCGTCAAGGCTCAAGTTGCTGAAGCCGCCTGTTCAATTGACACGGTTTCAACAGTCTGGTCCACGGCTGACTGGCTTGAGCGGGAGGTATTCGATCTGTTCGGCATACTGTTCGACGGCCATCCAGATCTTCGCAGGATTCTTATGACGGACGATTGGGTAGGTCATCCGCTCCGTAAGGATTATCCATTGCAGGGGCCAGACCGGGAACCATACAAAGGGCGTCTTTCCTGATTTACACTTAACCAGTTTTCAACACTCTCCAGGGGTGATTAACCAATGGCAAACAAAGAGACAATGACAGTAAACATGGGACCGCAGCATCCGTCAACACACGGGGTTTTGCGTCTTGTAATCGAACTTGACGGCGAGATAATCGAGAAGATTACTCCCCATATCGGCTATCTCCATCGTGGCGTAGAGAAACTCTCAGAGCACCGCACTTACCATCAGACGATCCCGCTTACAGACCGTCTCGATTATCTTGCGCCGATGAGCAACAATCTCGGTTATGTTCTGGCCGTTGAAAAGCTTCTGGATATAGAGATCCCTGAGCGGGCAGAGACTGTCCGTGTAATTCTTACTGAATTGACACGACTCAAGTCGCACCTGGTCTGGATTGCCTGTCATGCCCTTGACATCGGGGCGATGACAGTCTTCATCTATGCTTTCCGTGAGCGTGAGAAGGTCATGGAGCTGTATGAGAAGATCTCCGGCGCACGAATGACCAGCAACTATTTCCGTGTCGGCGGTCTTTCCGCTGATGTTTATCCAGCCTTTGAAAAGGATGTTCAGGAGATTCTTGATACCTTTCCGGGATATCTCGATACCTATGAAGGCCTTCTTACCAAGAATACCATCTGGCTGCAGCGGACAGTCGGCAATGGCGTGATCTCTGCGGAGGATGCAATTGATGCAGGCATAACCGGTCCCGCACTGCGCGGTTCCGGCGTTGATTGGGATCTCCGTCGCGATAATCCCTACAGCGGCTACGAGAAGTACAGCTTCAAGATTCCGGTTGGCGAAAACTGCGATACGTTTGACCGTTACAAGGTTCGTCTGATCGAGATGCGTGAAGCATTGAATATTATCGGCCAGGCTCTTAAGGCACTCAAACCCGGCCCGGTTCTGGCCGATGCACCGCAGGTCTGCTATCCGCCGAAAGAAAATGTCTACAACTCAATCGAAGGTCTTATTAATCATTTCAAGATTGCCAGTGAAGGGTTTTCCGGTTCCTGAAGGTGAAGTCTACCAGGGGGTTGAAGCTCCCAAAGGTGAACTTGGCTATTATATTGTAAGCGATGGCGGCAATAAGCCCTACCGAATGAGGGTAAGGCCTCCTTCATTTGTTAACCTCTCGGCAATAGAGAAGATGGCGAAAGGCGGCATGATCGCCGACCTGGTAGCAGTAATTGGAACCCTTGACATCGTTCTGGGTGAAATCGACCGTTAAACTCCCTGCAAAGGAGATGGAAGTCCATGAGTAACGCAACCGCCCAAAACAGCGCAACTGAAGAGAAGGTAGAAGAGCCGATTGATTTGACAGCCGCAAATGCTGTTATTGATAAATATCTGACTCTTCACGGCAATCTCATGCCTGTCCTTCAGGGGATTCAGGACGAGTACGGCTATGTTCCTAAACCGACGATAGATCTCGTTGCCGAGCGGCTTAATGTTTATCCGAGCCAGATCTTCGGAGTTTTGACATTTTATGCCCAGTTTCATCTCAAGCCGCGTGGTCGCTTCATAATTCGTGTCTGCGTTGGTACAGCCTGTCACGTTCAGGGCGCTACCAGGATTGTGGAGACCTTTTTTGACAAGCTCCATATTGGCCATGCGGAAACATCTGCTGACTTGCGCTATACATTTGAAAAGGTTGCCTGTCTGGGAGCCTGTGGAATGGCGCCGCTGGCAATGGTTAACGATGCAACATACGGTGCGATGACAGTGCAAAAAGTTGAGGCAATCGTTGCAGATTATAACCAGAGACCGATGAAAAAGTAACAGCTCGATACTATTTCGGTAAGGGACAATTCAGTCATGAGCGAAAATGCAGCAATAAAAATTCTGATCTGCCAGGGAACCGGCGGTGTTTCCATGGGTGCCAAAGAGGTTGAGGCCGAGTTTATCAGGGTCATTGCCGAAAAGGGTGTTGATGCCACTGTCGGCAAGCGCTGTGACGTCATAAAGACTGGCTGTCGCGGACTTTGCGCCAATGATGTTCTGGTTGACATTATCACCGAAGAACAGGGTCGGGTTACCTACGACTTCGTTACCCCTGAAGAAGTCGAAAAAATTGTCGACGAACATATTGTTAATAAAACTACACTGGAGAAGCGCAAAGCCAAGCCCTATTACAATACGTTCGTTGATCAGCAGATGCGTATTGTTATGACCGGTTGCGGCCAGATCAACCCGGAAAGTCTTGACGCCTATCTGTCCGAAGACGGATTTAAAGCGGTCGAGAAGTGCGTTAAGCAGATGACGCCTGCTTCGGTTATCGACGAAGTTAAAAAATCGGGACTTAGAGGGCGTGGGGGCGGTGGTTTCCCGACAGGGATGAAATGGTCCTTCTGTGCGGCTACACCCGGAACGCTAAAATACTTAATCTGTAATGCCGACGAAGGTGATCCAGGCGCTTTCATGGATCGATCCATTCTTGAAGGGGATCCCTACTGTATTATCGAAGGAATGATGATCGCCGGTTTCGCTATCGGCTCTACATACGGCTATGTGTACGTCCGAGCTGAATATCCTCTTGCTATTGATCGTCTCCAGATGGCAATCGATGTCTGCTATGAAAAGGGTTATCTCGGCCACAACGTCATGGGGCTAGGATTCGACTTCGATCTAAGAATCAAGAAAGGGGCGGGAGCATTCGTCTGCGGTGAAGAGACAGCACTCATGGCTTCAATCGAAGGTGAGCGCGGCATGCCGCGTCCCCGACCGCCATTCCCTGCTGTCAAGGGTCTTTGGGGCAAGCCAACCAATATTAACAACGTTGAAACATTTGCTAATATTCGCCACATCATCCTTAAAGGTTCCGAGTGGTATGCATCTCTGGGAACTGACACAACCAAAGGCACAAAGATATTCGCTGTTACCGGTAAAGTAAAACATACCGGTCTGGTGGAAGTCCCTGCCGGTATGACGGTCCGTGACGTTATTTACAGCGTCTGCGGCGGTATCGCCAATAACAGGAAGTTCAAGGCGGTTCAGGCCGGCGGCCCTTCCGGCGGCTGTATTCCTGCTGATATTCTTGATACACCGGTTGACTATGATTCGCTTATCAAAGCCGGTGCCATGATGGGCTCCGGTGGTCTGGTTGTTATGGACGAGACCACCTGCATGGTCGACGTCGCCCGATTCTTCCTCAATTTTACCCGTGATGAATCCTGCGGAAAATGTGTCCCTTGCAGGATCGGTTTGAAGGCGATGCTTGATATCCTTGAGAAAATCACCGAAGGACGCGGGGAAATCTCTGATATTGACAAGCTTCTTGATATGGGAACGACTATTAAAAAGGCGTCGCTCTGCGGACTTGGGCAGACAGCGCCTAATCCGATCCTTTCTACAATCAAGTATTTCCGCCATGAGTATGAAGCACATATTAATGAAAAACGCTGCCCTTCCAACTGCTGCAAAGAACTGCTTCTTTGGGAAGTCAGCCAGGAAAAGTGCGTCAAATGCGGTGCCTGTCTTAAGGCTTGTCCGGTTGATGCGATCAAGTGGGAAAAAGGGCAGATAGCCGAGTTGATCAAGGAAAAATGCACGAAATGTAAGTCCTGCTATGATGCTTGCCGCTTCATGGCAATTGAGTAACGGTTTTACCTGAGAAATCCCGAGGGAGAACAGAGGGCAAGATGGTTAATGTTACTATAGACGACATACAGGTTTCTGTAGCTCCAGAAGCTACAATATATGATGCTGCTAAAGCTGCCGGCATCAGGATACCAATTCTTTGCCATGACAAGAAGCTTCATCCGTTCGGCGGTTGCCGCATGTGTCTGGTGGAAATCGAGCAGATGAAAGGGCGCCTTATCCCTGCCTGTACAACACCTGTTTCCGAGGGGATGATAGTCCGTACGTCAACGGACGAAATAATGAAAGCAAGAAAGCTGGTTCTTGAACTGCTCCTACTCAAGCACCCTCTTGACTGCCCTGTCTGTGATGCAGCGGGTGACTGCGACCTTCAGAATCTTACTTATGAGTACAAGGTCGAAAAGAACTCTTTCACTGATGAAAAGTTTCGCTGGAAGATTGACTACGAAAATCCTCTGATAGAGCGCGATCAGAACCGCTGCATACACTGCGGCAAATGTGCTCGCATCTGTGACGAGATAGTCTCTTTCGGTGCCTACTCTTTTATTAACCGTGGCATTGAGGCAAAAATCGGCACCCCCTTTGACGACAAGCTTGACTGCGAGTACTGCGGCTCATGTATCTCTGTATGTCCGGTCGGTGCACTTATTGCCAAGCCGTTCAAGTTCAAGGCAAGATGGTGGGCACTCAAGAAGGTCAACTCTGTCTGTTCTTACTGCAGTACCGGTTGCCAATTGACGCTCGGAGTCAAGGACGATAAAGTTCTGACCACAATTTACAATGAAGATCAGGGCTTTCATAACGGTCAACTCTGCGGTCGTGGCCGTTTCGGCTACCAGTTCATAAACAGTGAAAAGCGTCTGAAGACGCCGCTGATTCGTAAGAACGATCAACTTGTTCCCGCTACGTGGGATGAGGCTCTTGAACTGGTTGCTGCCAAGCTTTCCGAGCAGAAATCAAGCGATGCTGCCGCAATTGCCGCTCTGGTGACGCCAAGACTCACAAATGAAGAGCTGCTTCTCTTTAGAAAACTCTTCAAGAATACTCTCGGCACAGACAGTATCGACCATTCAGCCGGCTACGCCCACTCAGCATTAACCAAGGGGATGAAAGAGAGTTTTGGCATAACCGCATCACCATCAGTTTTTGCCGACATCCAGAAAACAAATCTGCTTCTTGTTATCAAGAGTGATGCTTATGAAACACATCCGGTAATTGGTTTTGAGATCAATCTTGGTGTCAAGCGCAAAGGTGTTGATCTTCGTATTATTTCCGATAAGAGCGGCAAGCTGACCAAGCTGCCTGATGCAAAGACACTTGTACATAAGCCTGGCAGCGAAATAATGTTGGTAAACGCGCTCGCCAAAGTTCTCGTCGATGAAGGGCTTGCAGATGCTTCAGCAAACGGCTTTGACGCTCTTAAGGGCTTACTTGCTGATGTTACCCTGGAAAAAGCTGCTGCAGTCACAGGAGTATCTGTTGAAGCAATAGCAGAGCTTGCCCGTGACTATGCAAAGGCTGAAAAAGCACTTATCCTCATGCCGATCGGGCTTGCTTATCCTGGGCACAATGCGGAGCTTGCCAAAGCCGTTGCCAATCTTGCCATTCTGACCGGCAAATATGGTAAGGAAGGGTGTGGTCTTCTTGTCCTTGGTGAGAAGAACAACAGCCAAGGCGCCGCTGATCTTGGCATCCATCCGACAGCAGGCGGTATGGACGCAGCTGCAATTTTGAACGGCTGTACAAGCGGTTCGGTAAAGATTCTTTACGTCGCCGGAGAAAACCCTGTTATCTCCTATCCGGACAGGCAGAAAGTTTCAAAAGCACTTGATGCTGTTCCTTTTCTTATTGTGCAGGACATGTTCCTGACAGAGACTGCCGCAATGGCTGATGTTGTTCTCCCGGTCAAGTCATTTGCCGAGAAGTGCGGCACATTCACCAGTGCCGGTCGTGCTGTTCAGCGTATCAATAAGGCAATCAAGGCTGTTGGCCAGTCAAGAAGCGATCTGGAGATTTTTGCGGCGCTGATAGGATTCGGTGTCTGGAAGCAAAGTATCTTCTGATGCTGCTGCACTGCTTGAGGAGATTTCCACGACTACACCAGGCTATGAAGGTCTTTCATTCGAGAAACTCGGCGATGACGGGTCTGTATATCCGGTAAACATCTCTCCAAAACTTGTTCCTGTCGCAGCAGTTGAGCCTGCTCAGGAAGATGGCAAGTTTGCCCTTGTTATCGGCAGCGCACTGTATCACTGCGGCACCATGTCACGTTTTGGCGAAGGACCTTTGCTGGTCTGTCCCGAGCAGTACATAGAGCTTGGCCGTAAGGACGCAGCAAGGCTTGGTGTTGTTGAAGGGGCCAAAGTCAAGGTGAAATCTGTTTCGGGCGAGCTTGTTCTCCCTGTCAAGGTTGGATTGCGTATGCCTGAGGGTGTCGTATTCGCACCGTATCATTTTGACAGTAATTCAATAAACAGCATTACAACAGGTTCTCCGGTAACATACGTAACAGTCAGTAAATAGAAGCTTCTTTGTCTGAGATCTAACTTTCTGGAAGAGGGGAAGAGGATAATATGGAAATATTTGGTGGTCAACCCTGGTACATTTACGGCGCAGCCATGCTTTTAAAGGTTCTGGTAGCGTTTGTATTCGTTCTGCTGACCGTTGCCTACGCTACTTATGCGGAGCGCAAGCTTATCGGCTTCATGCAGGTGCGTATCGGACCCAACAGAACCGGCCCGAAAGGTCTTCTGCAACCAATTGCAGACGGGATTAAACTTTTCTTCAAAGAAGAGATCATCCCGGCGCAGGCCAGCAAGTTCGCTTTCGTTCTTGCCCCTCTGGTAGCGCTTGTCCCGGCTTTTATCTCTTTTGCGGTAATCCCTTTTGGCGATTCCATTGAAATAGCCGGCTACAAGTTCCCGCTGCAGATCGCTGCCTTTGCTGACACAGCCGGAACAGTGTTTGACCTCAATATTGGTGTGCTCTACATTCTGGCGATGGCTTCTTTGGGTGTCTACGGAATCGTGCTTGCCGGTTGGGCGTCAAACAGCAAATATTCACTTCTTGGCGGACTACGTGCTTCTGCCCAGATGATCTCCTACGAACTGGCCGCCGGATTGACAATAGTATGCGTCTTCATGGTGTCCGAATCGCTTTCTCTGCAGGCAATAGTTGCCGGTCAGGGCGGACTTTTCGGCTGGTACATTTTCCGTAATCCATTTCTGTTTGTTGCTGGCATCATTTTCTTCATCTGCTCTCTGGCGGAGATAAACCGTACACCTTTCGACCTTCCGGAAGCGGAAACAGAGCTGGTTTCTGGTTTCTGCACCGAGTATTCCAGCATGAAATATGCCATGTTCTTCATGGCTGAGTACGCCAATATGGTAACGGTTTGTGCTGTTACAACAACGCTTTTCCTCGGTGGTTGGCACGGGCCTCTGCCGCCGGTTCTAAACTTCATTGCCAAAGTTTATGTACTGATGTTTGTCTGCATGTGGATCCGGGCTACTTATCCACGCTACCGTTATGACCAGTTGATGAAACTCGGCTGGAAGTGCTTCCTCCCGATTGCCCTTTTTCTTATTGTGGGGAATGCAATCTGGATGACGCTGTTCAAGTAAACATAAAATCAACTTCCCGACTGAATCTCCGGAGAGGATACGCAAATGATAGTACCCCTGATAAAAGGTCTGCAAATAACATTCAGCCATCTCTTCAAGAAAGCCGTAACGCTTCAGTATCCTGAAGAAAGACCGAATGTTGCACCGAATTTTCGTGGACTGCACACGCTCAAGGTCTCACATGACAATGCAAAGTGTGTTGCTTGCTACCTCTGTCCGACTGTCTGCCCGGCAAAATGTATTATTGTTGAGGCGGGTGAGGATGCAAACCATGAGAAATATGCCGCCAAATACGAAATAGACATGCTCCGCTGCATATTCTGTGGCTTCTGCGTTGAGGCCTGCCCGGTTGATGCCATCGGTATGACACAGAATTTCGAGCTTGCCAGTTACAAGCGTGAAGATTTTGTTTTTTCCAAAGAACGACTGCTAGAAAAGAGATAAAGGAGCAGCAATGGAAACCCTGTTTTTCCTGATTGTCGCAGCAATAGCCGTAGTCTGCAGTATTCTGGTGATAACCAACAAAAACCCGATCAACAGTGCGCTATCGCTCATAATGACATTTTTCTGTCTAGCTACCCTGTATGTCATGCTCGAAGCACCTTTCATGGCGGCAATACAGATAATTGTCTATGCCGGTGCAATTATGGTTCTGTTTGTCTTCGTCATAATGCTGCTGAATGTTAGAGCAGAGTCAACCAGAAGAGGAAAGCATGCTCTTTTCCTTGGAACCATGACAGGGCTGCTGCTGCTTATCCAGACCTGGATTACTGTTAGTCGAGGTTCAGTCGCAGGGGTTAATGGGGCAGTTGACTCGGCACTCATTTCAAAAGTCGGCCATACGGAGCTTATCGGTAAAGCTCTCTTTACTGACTTCCTGCTGCCGTTTGAAATTACATCGATTCTGCTTCTGGCCGCAATGGTCGGAGCCGTAATCCTTTCCAAGAAAAAAATCTAAGAGCCAGGAGATTATATTAAATGGTTTCTCTAAACAGCTATCTCATTCTTAGCGCATTACTCTTCGCAATTGGAACGATCGGTGTTCTAACGCGCAGAAACGCAATAGTCATATTCATGTGCGTCGAGCTGATGCTGAACGCAGTCAATCTGACCTTCATTGCTTTTTCAAAGTTTCTCGGCAATCTTGACGGCCAGGTATTTGTATTGTTCGTAATGACTGTTGCAGCGGCTGAAGCGGCTGTCGGTCTTGCCTTGATGATTGCCTTCTACAAAAATCGCGAATCGATTGATGTGGAAGATATGAATATGATGAAGTGGTAGTTCTGACAGTGCAAAAAAGAATCATATTACTCGAAGGAGTCCGTAATGCTTGACAATGTATGGCTCATACCACTGTTCCCTCTCATAGGGTTCCTGATCAACGGTCTATTTGGCAAAAAGATCAAGAATGAGGCTATTATCGGCGGTATAGGGACGCTGGCAATATTCATGTCGTTCATAGTGTCCTGTGGGATTCTCATTCAGTTGGTAGGTCTGCCTGCTGAGCAGAGAGTCTTTGAGAAGGTGATCTTCCCATGGATTCATGCCGGTAACTTCAAGGCTGACATGGCCTTCCTTGTCGACCCGCTATCAGCTGTCATGATTATGGTTGTAACCGGAGTCGGTTCACTGATACATCTTTACTCAATCGGTTATATGCATGGTGAAGAGGGCTTTTACCGCTTTTTTGCCTACCTGAATCTCTTCTGTATGTCCATGCTTCTCCTCGTTCTCGGCGCAAACATGCTCGTCATGTTCATTGGCTGGGAAGGAGTCGGTCTCTGTTCCTACCTTCTTATCGGCTATTATTTTGAGAAAAAATCAGCTGGCGATGCTGCTAAAAAAGCATTCGTCATGAACAGGGTCGGTGACTTCGGTTTTCTTATCGGCCTCTTTATCCTCTACTGGTGGTTCGGCAGCAATCATAATATCTGGACAATCAATTTTACTGAAATCAAGGCAGCGTCTCATCTGCTCCCCTACGGTGGCGTAGTAACAGTTGCAACGCTCTGTTTTTTCCTCGGCGCTACCGGTAAGTCTGCCCAGATTCCTCTTTATACCTGGCTGCCTGACGCCATGGAAGGCCCGACCCCGGTTTCTGCTCTCATCCATGCCGCTACAATGGTAACCGCCGGTGTCTACATGATCGGCAGAATGAGTTTTGTCTTCATTAAAGCTCCTGAGACAATGCTGGTTATTGCAGTTGTCGGTGCTGCAACCGCTATTTTTGCCGCCACTATCGGCACTGCCCAAAACGATATCAAAAGAGTTCTTGCCTACTCGACCGTATCACAGCTCGGCTTCATGTTTCTCGCCATGGGTGTCGGTGCTTTCGGTGCCGGTATCTTCCACCTGATGACCCACGCATTCTTCAAAGCCTGTCTGTTCCTTGGTTCCGGCTCGGTAATCCATGCCATGCACCATGCCCTGCATAAGGGACATCTCGCATGATGATGCCCAGGATATGCGGAACATGGGCGGTCTGAAGTAAAGCATGCCGATAACCTTTATTACTTTCCTTGTTTCGACAATTGCGATTGCCGGTATTCCCGGTTTCTCCGGATTTTTCTCTAAGGATGAAATCCTCTGGCAGGCATTTGCCAATCCCTACCATGGCGACGTTAATATCGTCCTCTGGGGTGTCGGCTGTATTGCCGCCTGCTTCACTGCCTTCTACATGTTCCGCCTTGTATTCATGACCTTCTTCGGTGAGTGCAGGATCAATCCGAAGGTTAAAGAGTATCTGCACGAATCTCCGCTGGTTATCACCATTCCCCTTGATGGTTCTCGGCTTCCTGGCAGTCGTCGGCGGATTCATTGGCATGCCGAAACTGATGGGCGATGCTGCCGAACTATTTCGAGCATTGGCTTGAGCCGGTTTTTGAGCTTGCCAACGAGTATGGTGCAACCTATGCCCATACCGGAGCACATCACAGTCATGCTCTGGAATGGGGGCTTATGGGATTTTCGGTAGTCATTGCAGTTATCGGCATCAGCCATCGCCTTCACCATGTATATGGCCAATACAACCGCTTCCAGAGAAATTCACCGTCGACTTTCCCGGCTCTGCACAGGGCGGTGTACAACAAATGGTACATGGATGAGATCTACGATTTCCTTTTCGTCAATCCGTGCAAGGCGTTTGGCAACTTGCTCTGGAAAGGATTTGACGTTGTTATAGTAGATGGCATTGTCAACGGCATTGCCAAGGTTGTCATGGCGTTTTCAGCGGGGCTTAAGGAGCTTACAGTCCGGCTATGTCCACAACTATGCCATGGCAATGGCTCTCGGTGTTGTGGTATTCTTGCGCTTTACATTTTCCGTTAACAGATTTATGACTGTTTAGATATAAAGGAGCAGATTCAATGAACGAAGTTATCCTGAGCCTGATCGACCTTTCTCCCGCTTGCTAGGGGTCCTGCTGCTGTTATTTATTCCCAAGCGACAGTCATGGCCTGTTGAGAGGGGTCACGCTTGGCGGTTACGGTTGTTACATTTATGGTCTCTATCCCCCTTGTGACTGGCTTTGTAACCAATGCTGACTTCCAGTTTGTCCTGAATATGCCCTGGATCAGCGCCGGCCCTTTCAGGATGAATTACCATGTCGGTATTGACGGTATCAGTCTCTGGCTGGTCATGCTCACAACCTTCATCATGCCGATTGCGGTTCTCTCCACTTGGAATGCTGTCCATGAAAAGGTTAAAGGGTACATGAGTCTGCCTGCTTCTGCTTCAGGTTGGCATGCTCGGAGCTTTCATTTCGATTGACCTGTTCCTCTTCTACATTTTCTGGGAAGTTATGCTGATCCCGATGTACTTCATCATCGGCATCTGGGGCGGTAAGAATAGAATCTACGCAGCGGTCAAGTTCTTCATTTATACCATGGTTGGCTCACTGCTGATGCTTGTTGCAATGATCGTTCTCTACTTCAAAGGGCTAAGCGCCGGAATCCCTGATTTCAGTCTGCTCAATTTCTTCGGAATGAATCTTGACCCGGTAACGCAAACCTGGATGTTTCTGGCCTTTGCCCTCGCCTTTGCCATCAAGGTTCCGATGTTCCCGCTCCACACATGGTTGCCTGATGCCCATACCGAAGCGCCAACTGCCGGTTCGGTCATACTTGGCAGCTGTTCTTCTCAAAATGGGTACCTACGGTTATGTCCGTTTTGCCATGCCGTTGTTCCCCGATGCAGTTGATAAATTCACCCCGCTCATTGCAACTCTTTCGGTTATCGGTATTATCTATGCCTCACTGGTTGCCATGGTTCAGGAAGACGTGAAAAAACTGGTTGCCTATTCATCTGTTGCTCACCTTGGCTTTGTTATGCTTGGCGTTTTTTCACTTAACCAGATGGGGCTTCAGGGCGGAATGCTGCAGATGCTCAATCACGGGGTTTCCACCGGAGCGCTCTTCCTTATCGTCGGCTTCATTTATGAGCGTCGCCACACAAGGTTGATAACCGATTTCGGCGGTCTCTCAAAGCAGATGCCGATATTTGCAACGATCTTTATGATTGTTACTTTTTCCTCAATCGGTCTGCCCGGCACCAACGGCTTTGTTGGAGAGTTTCTTGTCCTGCTCGGCGCATTCGAGAGCAAACTGCGCTGGTACACAATTGTTGCTTCGAGCGGTGTAATCCTTTCTGCAGTTTACATGCTCTGGATGTTCCAGCGTGTCATGTTCGGCAAGCTTGATAATCCCAAGAACCAGAAACTTGAAGACTTGAACGGTCGAGAGATTGCTATCATGCTGCCGCTTGTATTCCTGATCTTCTTCATGGGACTTTATCCGGCACCGTTTATCAATAAGATGGCTCCGGCTCTTGATAAAGTGATTGAGCGAAGCCGTATTCAGCCCGCTGCACTTCCGCAGGCAATGCAGATGACTCCTCAGGGGGTGATGCAAGAGGGGCATTCGGGAATGCCCGAGAGTAATCCGGAAGTACCGGCTGCGCATCCGACTATGCCTGAGGTTAATCCAGGGGTGCCGGCAGGTAATCCTGCAATCCCTTCTGGGAAGCCAGCCGGGCATCCTTAACAGTTTAGAACAGATCCGCTAAAAAGATACTGGAGGATATAGATGGAAACAATTGTTATTCCAGCGATAAACATGGCTGTGATAGCGCCTGAGGTGATTCTTTCACTCTTTGCGATGGCAGTTCTGTTGATAAACGTCTTCGTCAAAGGTGAGAGCAAGGCGTATCTTGGCTACCTCAGCATAGCTGGGATTGTGGTCAGCCTTCTTCTCACTTGTTTCAGGGTGGGGATCACCCACAGAGGCCTTCAGCGGAACGATTGTTCAGGATAATTTCGCTATTTTCTTCAAGGGTATATTTCCTGATATCCGCTGCAATGAGTATTCTGATCACCGACAAGTATCTGGTGCGTGAAGAGTGTAATCAAGGCGAGATTTATCCGCTAATTCTCTTTGCGACTGTCGGTATGATGCTAATGGCAGCGGGAACAGACCTCATGACTATTTTCCTCGGTCTTGAAGTACTCTCTGTTTCACTTTACATTCTTGCCGGTTTCAATCGTGGTTCTTTAAAGTCGAATGAAGCAGGTTTAAAATATTTTCTCCTTGGCGCATTCTCAACCGGCTTCCTGCTCTACGGTATGGCTCTTATTTACGGAGCAACAGGGACAACAAAGGTTGCTAAAATTGCTTCTTTCATCGCCGGAACCGGTATTGTGTCATCAAACATAATGCTTCTTGCCGGTATGCTGCTGATGGCAACAGGCTTTGCATTCAAGATCGCTGCTGCACCGTTTCATATGTGGACTCCAGATGTATACGAAGGTGCGCCAACACCTATGACAGCTTTTATGTCAGTAGGGCCGAAAGCAGCCGGTTTTGCTGCATTTCTTGCGTGTATTCCTTGTTGCGCTGCCTGCGCTTAAGCCTGAGTGGACGTGGCTTGTCTGGGGGCTTGCTGTTCTTACCATGACTGTTGGTAACATAACTGCGCTGTACCAGCAGAATATCAAGCGGATGCTGGCGTACTCTTCAATAGCGCATGCCGGTTATGTCCTTGTCGGTTTCACAGCTGGAAATGCAGTCGGTACAGCCGGCATTCTTTTCTATATGCTTTCTTATGCTTTCATGAACATAGGCGCTTTTGCAATCATCATCCTTGTCGGCAAAAAAGGTGAAGAGAATAACAATGTATCCGATTACGCCGGATTTGGTTACAAACACCCGCTTCTCGGAATTGCAATGTGTATTTTCCTCTTCTCTCTTGCAGGGATTCCGCCAGCAGCTGGTTTTATCGGAAAGTTCTATCTTTTCTCAGGTGCCATTCAGGCCGGTTATATCTGGCTCGCAGTTATTGGTGTTCTTAACAGTGCAGCCTCTGTTTATTACTACCTCAGGGTAATGGTCTTCATGTATTTCAAGGAGCCAACTGAAGAATTTGAATGGGTAAAGCTTACTCCTGCATTTGTCTTTTGCCTGCTAATAGCAGTTGCCGGGGTTCTTATCCCTGGTGTGCTGCCCGGAGTGTTCCTTGAGCTTGCCCAGAAGGCCGTATTTATGTAACATCCTCGGATATAATCAAAATTAACCCCTCTGTTAATTTCAGAGGGGTTTTTTTGTGTATGGGTATTGTTATCGCCGCTATAAGATTGACAGACATACCTTCAACTGTTAGGATTTTCAGGTTTTCCAAATCAAAAACGAGCATACGATGGCTACTAATTCATTAATAAAAAGAGAAAACTCCATCCCGAAAGGGGTTACTGACTTTCTGCCAGATCAGGCTGAGATAATCGGCTTTATCGAAGATAAGATAAGCCGGACCTTTGAGCTCTGGGGCTTCAGAAAAATAATTCCTCCGATGCTGGAGTTCGAAGAACTCCTTGCTGTCGGCATGGATGAATCTTTACGCGAGAAATCCTTCAGATTCGAGGACAGACTCAGTCACAGGTTGTTAGCGATCCCTCCCGATATTACACCGCAGATTGCCCGCATTGAGACCATGCGGTTACAGGGATATCCTCTGCCGCACCGTATTTACTATAATGGCCGGGTGCTGCGCCATGTAGAGTCTCAATCAGGCCGGAGCAGAGAAATCTATCAGACCGGAGTCGAACTTATCGGTCTCGACTCTCCTGAGGCTGATGCAGAGATGGTCGCTATGTCTGTCGAAGTCATGCGAGAAATAGGTTTCGATAATTTCAAAATTGATCTTGGCCAGGTTGATTTCTACCGAGGCATTATGGCTTCTGCCGACCTTACAGCCGCTTCTTCAGCAGAAATCCGGGGTGCTATTGCCCGAAAAGACATTTCTTCCGTCAAAAGCACCCTGGAACATCTCAATATTTCAGATGATCTTAAAAATCAGATAATAGCACTTTCGCGAATGTTTGGTGGCATAGAGGTGCTTGATAAAGCAGCCGCTATTGTGAAAAATGACTGTTCCAAACGCGCCCTGGAAAATCTTGCTCAAGTAATTGATATACTGTCTATGCACGGAATAAAGGACGAACTGACGATTGACCTCGGAGAGATCAGAGGGCTTTCATATCATACCGGGCTTACCTTTGAAGGGTTTGTTCCTGGGCTTGGTGAACCGGTTTGTGGCGGCGGCAGATATGACTCGTTGATGGGGAAATACGGTGAGCCACGCCCGGCCACCGGTTTTGCTTTCAATGCTCTCAATCTTTTGCAGGTTTTTGAGAGTGTATGCTCTAAGAATATCCATAAAACCTATTCATTTCTTATATTCAATTTACTTGAGGACAAAAGACCAGCGCTGGCTCTTGCTGCTGCATTAAGGAAACAGGGGTATCCGGTTGCAAGGGATATTATTCGCAGGGATCTGGCAGAATCTCTTGAATATTCAAAGCTCAATGGAATAGAGTATGCGGTTGTCATCGGGGAAGCTGGCTGTGCCGAGGATGAACTGCTGTTGGTAAGAACTGCCGATGGTATACGCCGCACTGTTAAAACCGATGATTTATTGACTTCTGCGACACTGATACTTTAATAGAAAAGATCAAACAAATACATATATTTACAAGGAGAACGCTATGGCAAATGTCGTAGTAATTGGCGCCCAGTGGGGTGACGAAGGTAAAGGGAAGGTCGTCGATATTTACACGGAGTATGCCGACAATGTCGTCCGCTATCAGGGTGGCAACAATGCCGGTCACACATTGGTAGTCGGCGATGAGAAAGTAGTGCTTCACCTTATCCCATCAGGAATTCTTCATGAGGGGAAGCGCTGTATCATCGGTAATGGTGTTGTTCTTGACCCGGAGGTTTTTATCCGCGAAATAACAAACCTGAAGGCAAAGGGGCGTATGAAGGATGATTCTGTTCTTTGTCTTAGCGAAGGGCTGCATATTATAATGCCTTACCACAAAAGGGTCGACCTTGCCCGTGAAGCGAAGAGTGGTGACAAGAAGATAGGGACAACCGGCCGTGGCATCGGTCCTGCCTACGAGGACAAAATAGGGCGTCGTGGCATAAGGCTCTGCGATCTGCTGGATAAGGCTATTTTCGAGCGTAAACTGCGTGAAGCACTGGATGAGAAGAACTTTCTCCTGGAGAAGTTCCTTGGTGACAAGCCATTTACCTTTGAAGAGATCTTTACAGAGTATTGCGGATACGCGGATGTTCTCCGCAAGCATGTTGCCGATACCAGCCTCATGTTGCACAAAGAGATAAAGGCTGGTCGCAACATCCTTTTTGAGGGAGCTCAGGGGACACTACTTGACGTTGATCATGGCACTTATCCATTTGTGACTTCGTCCTCTACCTGTGCCGGAGGTGCCTGTACCGGGACTGGCGTCAGTCCGCGTGATATCCACGAGATCATAGGCATATCCAAGGCCTATGTAACCAGGGTGGGAAGCGGTCCCTTCCCGACAGAGCTTCTTGACGATACCGGTGAAAGGATGCGACAGGCCGGCAACGAATTTGGTTCCACAACCGGCAGGCCACGCCGCTGCGGTTGGTTTGATGCGGTTGTTCTCCGTTATGCCGTCAGGGTTAACGGTCTTACCGGGGTGGCAATTACCAAGCTTGATGTACTCGATGAATTTGACACCATAAAGATATGTACCGGCTATCTCTATAATGGCAAGCCTATTGATGAGATTCCGGCGACTCTCGATGTCTTCGCTGCCT
This sequence comes from uncultured delta proteobacterium, assembly GCA_963810975.1. Classification (GTDB taxonomy): domain Bacteria; phylum Desulfobacterota; class Desulfuromonadia; order Geobacterales; family DSM-12255; genus VEOV01. Next base: position 129,021 of record CAWEPN010000004.1, read on the forward strand.
GCGTTCCTGTTTATGAAGAGATGCCGGGGTGGAAAACTAATATCAGCCAGATAACAAGTTTTGACGCACTTCCTGAAAATGCAAAGAAGTATGTTAAGCGTCTGGAAGAGCTGACAGGCTGCGAAATTGTTATGGTATCAGTCGGGCCAAGAAGAACCGAGACTATTTCACTAAGAAATCCGTTTGCATGATAATAAAAGTATAAAAAATGCTTGACGTTGAAAGTCAGCTTTGCTATAAAAATGAACTCGTCAAAGCGAGCCGCTAGCTCAGTTGGTAGAGCACCTGACTTTTAATCAGGTGGTCGTTGGTTCGATCCCAACGCGGCTCACCATAAGAATCAAGGGGTTACAGATATATGTCTGTAGCCCTTTTTCTTTTTCCGCTGTTCATTCATCCTTTATTCATATTTTTTGCGGCTGTTGTACATAAGATGTGGATACAGAAAGACCGCCCCTCATGTCTAAGGGACGGCTCAAAACTTCCTGCATTAATGCATATGCGTGTAGCTTTTCAGTCTGCTGCATAGAAGAATGCAGGCCCCTCCTGATCCGCCAGACTACTGAGGTCGCCACAGTTAGTTTTTACTACTTGACAACAAATAAAGTGTGTATATAAATGAAAATAATTTTTTTTAATTTAATGTAGGGAGAGACTATGTATAAGAGATTACTTGCTCTATTCCTTCTATTGTGTGCTATTTCCCCGGCAGCGGCGCATGCTTGGACGCTGAAAACCTGGGTTAAGTCACAGGGTGGCATCATCAGCTCATCGAACGGTGTCGCTCAGACTAGTCTCGACGGGTCGGTTACGAGAAACTACACAACTACCGGTACCGAGACCGTGATTGTTGATCCTGCTGACGGCTGGAAAATATCCAGTCTCGAACTTGATGGCTTCATCCAGACCCTAAGCGACCCGACCACAACACAAAGTCTATCCTATCCGCGGACCGGCACCATACGGGTCTTTGCAACCTTCGCACGGCAGTCGCTTGCCTTGAGGGCCTCGGCTGGTCCGAACGGAAGCGTGAATAAATCCATTTACCCAATTGTTTACATTGGCGCCCAGTCCCCAGCAAAAACATTCACCTTTACCCCTAATTCAGGCTATGCCGTCAGCGCCATCAACGCATCTGCCGGCACACTGAATACCGATTTCCAGTTTGTCAACGCCGTGACCGGCCTGCCGACTTCGCTTGGCAAGGTCGGGGAAAAAGTGAAAGTCAATGTGTTCAATATCCCCGGGCCCATTACCTTTACTGCCACCTTTGCCGGCACACCCTCCACACCTGACACGACGCCAACCACCGAGACAGCAGCCCAGTTGGGCAGAACCCAGTGCGCTAATTGCCATGAAACTCAGGGCGTCGGCGTGGGTATATACGCCAACTGGTCCTCTTCGATGCATAAAAACAACGTAGTCATGTGCTACAACTGCCATGTAGGCACCAATACCGGCGGACACCCCGGCACAATTAATTCGTGGTCCGTAAACCCTAAAACCTTTGATTATACTGCTAGTGGTGCCAATTTCTGCAGCACATGCCATAGCCCTGCGATTGTGACCGATTTTGAGGCCAGCGGCCATGTTGTTCCGGCCGGTTCTGCTTCCTGCAGCTTTTGTCATACCAACGCACACAATGTGAACGCCGCATGTGTCAACTGTCACACTCCTGACAATCCTTATGGTCTCCCCTGGCCGCCGACAGGACTTGAGTTTCACGATGCCTATACCGGCACCGATCTCTGTACGAATTGCCACAACCTGCATAACCCAGGCATTGTTTCCGGGATTTCCGGAGCCGCCCATTACAACAATATCACCAGCGGCAAATATCCGGCTTCCTATGTAACATCGAAGGCAGACTGTACCAACTGTCATGTCAGTAACTCTTTAAACGCAACTGTCCGTCATCAGTGGGCAAAGTCAGGTCATGCCGCTTTCAATGACCCCGCGTGGACTGAATATGATTTTAAAACCATGACCGGCTGTGTGCAGTGTCACTCCACTACCGGCTTTATAGCCTACTCCACCGGTAAAGTTACAATTGCCTGGGGAGTAGCATCTGACAAGACTAAAGGAAGTGCTCACCTGCATCGGCTGTCACAGCGACGTCGCCAACGGCATCGTGCGGACGGTCATCCCGGTCAAGCCCTTTGCTGACGACAGCTACGTAAACCGCAATGTCGGTCCCTCCAACATCTGTATGGACTGCCATAGTGGAACGAACAACGGTCTGAGCATTACTGGCAAGGTCGGTTCGGCTGACTTCGCTGCCTTGAACTTTGTTGCTCCGCACTACTTGGCTGCCGGCGGTACGCTTCACGGCAAGGGAGGCTATAATTTCCCCGATCAGACCTATGCCTTCTATTCAAGCAACAGTCACCGCGCCATTGGTATAGGAAACAGTAACGGGACTGGTACTGCCGGGCCGTGCGTTGGCTGCCATATGAGCGCTTCCGAGAAACACCTGTTCAAGGCCGTATCCAGTGCAACCAACGGCATTATCGGCAAGATTACTGCCCCTGTATGTGTCAGTTGCCATGCAGACTCCCTTGGTGTCACGCAACTCACTACCAAGCAGGCGGGCTTTGCTAATACCCTGGATGCCTTGAAAGCCATGCTTGCCGACAAAGGTTTCATCTATACTCCTACGTACCCCTACTTCTTCAACACCAATTGGGGTTCCGGTCAGAGTGGGGCCAACACCATGGGAGCTGCTTTTAACTATGTCCTGCTCCTGAAAGAACCAGGAGCCTATGCTCATAACTTGGCCTATGCGAAACAGCTGGCTTCCAACTCCATCGACTATCTCTTCAACGGAAACATCACAGGAAACATTGATACGGCTCTAGCATATCTGGTCAGCCAGGGCAAAATAACCCAGGAAGCTGCTGACAGCGTAGCCTCATTCATAACAGAAAGCAGTTGTACAAGTTGTCACAATAACACATCCAAAAGTAATCCCGCGCATTTGAGTTATAAATTTTGGCTGTAATGACTGCCATAATTCGACCGCAATATCGAACAGTGAACTTGTTCCGGGAAATGTAACCCATCTGAATGGGTCATATGATCTGGAGGCTGGAACAGGCAGAAGCTTCAGTTACACGTACGCATCTTCCGGAAGTACCTGCAGCAATATCAATTGCCATAGCAACGGCACCGCAGTATGGGGAACTACATTAGGGTGTGACGGCTGCCACGGCAATCCACCGGCCTACGCGAATGGATCTCCGAAAGCCAACAGCCATGCCAATCACAGTTTCGGCTGCAATACCTGCCATGTCGGCACGACCGCTGATGGCGCTACCATCACCAGACAAATCCAAACATGTTAATGGTGTTTACGATGTAGCTGCAGGCGCCGGAGCCACCTTTACCTACAGCTATGTCGCAACCGGCGGCACCTGCAGCAACATCAGCTGCCACGGCGACACCGGCGCGATCTGGGGCAGCACCTTGGGCTGCAACACCTGCCACGGCAATCCGCCACCGGCTGCAGCCGGCAGTTATACTGGGTGTAGATGAAACAACGTCGCCCCACATGAAGCATGCCGGAGCAGGGACCAACTACAGCTTTGCCTGTGACGAATGCCACAAGGGCAACTCGCACGGCACCGGCACTTTCCAGGATGTATTCATCGACAAGAGCGGCATAATCGCCGGATCTGCCGCCACCTACACCACAGGGACCAGGACCTGTTCCGCCCTGTACTGTCACGGCAACGGTACATCCGTGGCAACCGGACAACCGCCTGCCGGCAGCGTTGCCTGGGGCGCGGCCACATTGGCTTGCAATGGCTGTCACGGCGGTCCACCGGCTTACGTAAACGGGTCTCCGAAAGCCAACAGCCATGCCAATCACAATTTCGGCTGCGGCATCTGCCATGCCGGCACGACCGCTGATGGCATCACCATCGCCAACAAATCCCTGCATGTGAACGGTGTCTACAATGTGACCCCGGGCACCGGAGTTACCTTTACTTACAGCTATGTCGCAACCGGCGGCACCTGCAGCAACATCAGCTGCCACGGCGGCACCGGCGCGGCCTGGGGCAGCACACTTGGCTGCAACACCTGCCACGGCAATCCGCCGCCACCTGCGGCCGGCAGATATACGGGAGTAGATGAAACAACGTCGCCCCACGTGAAGCATGCCGGAGACAGGGGAGCAAACTACAGCTTTGACTGTAACGAATGCCACAAGGGGAACTCGCACGGCACCGGCACTTACCAGGATGTTTTCATCGACAAGATCGGCATAATCGCTGGGATCTGCCGCCACCTACACCGCAAGGACCAGGACCTGCTCCGCCCTGTACTGCCACGGCAACGGTACATCAGTGGCAACTGGACAACTGCCAGGCGGCAGCATCATATGGGGCTCAACCACGTTGGGGTGCAATGGCTGCCACGGCAATCCGCCAGCCTATACAAACGGGATTTCCGAAAGCCAATAGCCACGCCAGTCATAATTTCGGTTGCAGCACATGCCATGCCGGCACAACAACTGATGGCATCACCATTGCCAATAAGTCCCTGCATATCAATGGTACCTACAATGTAGCACCGGGCTGGTTCCGGGGTCACCTTTACCTATAGATATGCCTCAACCGGAGGAACCTGCAGCAACATTAGTTGCCACGGCAACATGAATGCGATTTGGGGCAGTAGCATTGTAAGCCATAATGTTACGACACTGGGGATCTGGTGAGGTGATGGTATTCATTAATACCAAATAGTGAGCATAATGCGTCCTCCGTTGGACTACATATTATAGGAACTGCAAAGAATGCCATTATGAGAACCTCATGACCCAGCATAATAGCAATTGCGCATTGTGCCATGCTGGTGCTAATCCTGCCGGTCCCTTAATCGGCAACTGGAACAATACTTGTACTCCGTGCCATCCTAATACTTCACGATAAACAGATGACGCCTGACCACAATAGCTGCGTACAACGATTATATAATCAATAGCTGCAGCGGATGCCATAGCGATGGAATTGGTGATTGGTCGCCAGGAGATGTTGAAAATTGCATTGGCTGCCATAACCCCTGCATCTATTGCAGGTAAGGTTGGCCATTAAAAGCCTCGTATAAGAGTCTCTGAATCATATTGTCGCTTTGTCAAGTCATGCAATAACCCACTTGGTAATCCCCCGGCAGAGCCGGGGGACACATATTGTAACCTTATTCAATTCCAGCTACAGCATAGGTTCTCAAAGCCTGAGCATAGATCAATGAATGCACTAAAAACTGACCAAGCCGTCTGAAACTCCTCACCACGATGAGCGACTTTTTCAAAGCTTGAATATCTTGCTCCTGAAAACATGATATACTGAACGTATCGTGAACTAAGGAGGTCGCCATGCAAAAACCCCTACTGACAATTGCCACACTTTCCTTCCTGATTTTACCCGCCCTGGCAACTGCTGCCAGTTCACGCCCAGGTGCGTATGCTTCCGCGTTTCTGGGAGTGAGCATGCTTGATAAAATCGATGTGACTACTAACGAATATATTGGATCTCTGAACACATATCATGACCGGATCGAGTCGAATCCAGGGGTATATGTCGGTGGAACCGCTGGCTACGATTTTGGAGCCATCCGGCTGGAAGGGGAGTTGTCGTACCGGCAGAATGAGATGGATAAGATCACCGATCGTGATACTGGATTCAATTATGGTGGAGTCGATGGTGATATAGGCGTGTTTGCTGCCATGGTCAACGGATTTGTTGATTTTCACAACTCCACGGCGGTAACTCCCTATTTCGGCGGAGGAGTGGGTGTTGCCACTATTTATTTAAGTGATACCTACGGGACTGACAGTTTTGGAGTACGCAGAACTCTTTATAGCGAGGATGACGAGAGCGTGGCCGCTTATCAGGTAGGTGGTGGTCTGGATATTGCTCTAAATAGCTACAGTTCAATCGATGTAGGCTATCGATATTTTGAGACGGATAAGGCAAACTTTAATTCGGACTGGTATCAGTCGAAAAACTTTAAGTGCCAAAGTCATAATGTCGCTGTAGGGGTCAGATTCAAGTTCTGATTGATGTTCTACATTGGGCTTAATTGATATTTCCCGAGAGTTCTTTGGACTGGGATATGCCGGGTCAGAAAGGAGATACGCGATGCTATGTTCATCCCTTAAATACGCTGTCACCGTTATGGCAATCATAGTGTTGTCAGCTATTGCCGCCCTGGCGGCAAGTGAACAGAAATATGACGATGCCTGGCCACGATCGTTTAACAGTGAGGGGACGCGCGTAACAATACATGAACCTCAAATAGATTCATGGGACGGTTTCAACTTACGGGCTCACTCAGCTGTGGCGGTGAAGAGGGGGAAGCGGGAAGAGCTTTACGGTGTCGTCAACTTCTCGGCACTTACGCTAGTCGATAAGTCTGAGCGCATGGTTAAGACTGAGGACCTCCGGGTTGAGAGCGTCAACTTCCCCTCAATTGCTGAGCAAGCTCCAGAATTTCTGCCAATATTAGAGCGGGCGATGGCAAAGAAGGTGAGCAGAATCGGACTTGACAGTCTGGAAGCGGTAATGGCAGTGTCCGATGATACTGGCACCATAAGCTCTGTCAATGTTAAGAACCCGGTCCCGAAGATCATCTTTGCCCAAAAGCCTACGGTGCTCGTCTATATTGATGGTGAGCCGAAATATGCTCCAGTGGAGGATTCGGACGGGACTCTCCGGCGAGTAATCAACACGAGAGTTTTTCTGCTTCGTGATGCGACCGGGAAGTACTATCTTCATCTCTACGACGGTTTTATGGAGTCGCAAAAACTTGACGGTTTGTGGACAGTCGTCGCAAAACCTTCCGCACAGCTGAAGCGGGCAGTCAATGCAGCTCGTAAAATGGCGAATGTCGATCTGCTTGAGGGGGAACGGGATCAAAAGACGAAATCGCTTCCTTCCCTTGCCGCAATATCACCGGATGTATACATTGCAACTGCGCCAACGGAACTGTTCATCACTGATGGTGAGCCGAATTTTGCTTCTATTGCAGGTACGCAGCTGCTGTACGTTACAAACAGTACTGGCAGTATTTTCAGGCATCTGCAAGACAATAAGACTTATATTCTTGTCTCAGGGCGATGGTTCAGAGCAGCTTCCCCCTCAGGTCCCTGGGAATTCGTGGCTGCGAAAGATCTTCCTTCAGATTTTGCAAAAATCCCCGATGAAAGTCCCAAAGAGAACGTTAAAGCTTCAGTCCCCGGCACACCTCAGGCGAAAGAGGCGTTGGTTGCCAACGAGATCCCGCAGATAGCGAAAATACCCCGCAACGATTCCCGGTTCATCCCGATAGAATTCGATGGAGCGCCGCAACTGGCACCGATTGAAGGGACAGCTTTGGATTATGTTGTCAACTGCGCAACTCCGGTCATTAGAGTGGACTTCCAGACATGGTACGCTCTTGAGAACGGGGTGTGGTTTATTGCATTTTCGCTTGACGGCCCGTGGAGTCTTGCCGATTACGTACACCCCGCCATTTACACGATCCCTCCAAGTTCTCCGCTCCATTATGTGACGTATGTCAAAGTATACAAAGACACGCCACAATATGTCTATGTTGGCTACACTCCTGGTTACCTGGGTACGGTGGTTAGTAATGACGTCATCGTTTATGGAACCGGTTATTATTATGCCCCCTGGGTGGGGACATACTGGTACGCCCCACCGATCACCTATGGCATAGGAGCTAGTATAGCATGGACCCCATGGGCGGGTTGGGGGTACAGTTTCGGGTTCGGTATCGGTTGGGGATGGGGTGGCGGCTGGTATTATCCTCCTTCACCCTGGTGGGGACCATATTATTACCGGAGTGCGTATTATGGGCATAATCATGCGTGGGGCCCGGGTGGATGGGCCCATACGACTGGCAATTACTACCATCGCGGCTACACTTCGTATGCAGGCTCACCCCCATATCGATCATCTGGAGTGTACGGTAATGCATATAATTCACGTCACGGTTCCATAGCAGCAGGGCAGAGAGGAACAGTACAAAACGTGTTCAGAAGCGATGCAGCAAAGGGGGTAAAATCATCAGGAGTGGCCAGCAGGAGCAAACAGACCGTCTCTGGACGAAGCGGAGGCTCTCTCTTTGGCACTCGTGAAGGGAAAGTTTACAGGCCATCGCGGCAAGGGAACTGGGAGGCGGTTAACTCTACAGGGAGAAAGTCATCCGGAGTGAAGACTTCAACCCGTGATTTCAGCAAGGAGCAGCGTGCCAGGCAAACTGGACAGCAGCGCACCAGGAGTTTCCAGGAAATTCCCCGACCGGCAAGGCTCCAGACGGCTCCATCCGGGGGGAGCTTCAATCGCCAAGGGGGCTCCCCTTCTGGTAGACGGGGAGCAGTTAGTGGCGGTGGATATTCTCGCGGAGCCGGAGCGTCAACTGGCGGCAGCCCGACTTATAGGGGAGGGAATAGACGTTGACAGGTAGTGTTGTTTTTGTGACTTGCGAAGGCCCTTAAATTTTTCTGTAACGGCAAACATGAAATCAGCCGCTCATAACACAAGGACGCCCACCAGGATATGGTGGGCGTCCTTGTGTTATGAGTTATAGCTTAGCTTCAGGCCTTGTTTATGGAAACGGCTATTGTGTTGGCGTTACCTGCAAGAAGAGACGCTGCGTTAAGTTCGGCTGAATGATAGGTCGCAAAAATCAACCCTGGTTGGAGGCACTCTGAAATCCTTACCGTGCCACTGATTGATGCAGCAGCCGATTTAACGACAACAGAAGCCCCTTCAGTAAGACCGAGTCTGGCAGCGTCAGCAGGGTCGAGCTCGAGACAGGATGGCGGGGCAACAGCGATGTTGTTTTCGGATGAAAGGGTAGTGGAACCATTGTGGTAGAGCGATGCGCCTACCAGCAGGGTAAACTCACTGGCGGTCATCTCAGGTATGGCCGCTGCAGTGAATGAAGCTGAAGATGGGGCAACTCTTGTTGCTGTAGAGCCGTACAGCGGGTTGACTCTGGCGATTTCATCACCAACTGAATCTACAGTGTGCTGCTTTGCTCCATCAGAATACCGGGCAATGATATCCGAGAAGATTGCAATGTCTTCACGTGCATCTGCCGGTGGATTTACAGCTTTCTGGAGAGATTGTACTCTGCCGTCAGGAGTGGTAAAAGTACCGCTCTTCTCAGCAGCTGCGGATGCAGGAAGAACGACATGAGCCATCTTAGTGAGTTCTGACGAAAGGATGTCCTGAACAATCAGCAGTTCAACTGTTTCCAGAGCCCTTTTGATTCGTCTGTTGTCGGGAAAAGTTGCCAACGGATTGGCGCCTGCAATATAGAGAGCTTTTATGTTGCCATTCTCTATTTCTGTAACAATCCCGTTAATGTCAAGACCGCCTTCATCTGGCACCGCACCCATTTCGATCATGCCGAGAGTATTGTTTTTCTCATCAACCGGGAAAATCCCGCCGGACTCTTTTCCAATGGCACCGAGAAGAAGAGCAAGATTTGCCACAGCAGTCACAGCCTCTTTAGGCGTTCTGCTTCTGATTATGTCAGCGCCGAAAAGGACGGCCGGTTTTTTGCTGGTGGCAAGCAGAGCGGCAGCGTCACGAATAGTTTTTTCACTTACCCCGCATGAGGCGGCAAGATCTGTCAATGACAGAGCCGAAATTGATGCGGCAAAGTTGTCAGAGCCTGTAGCCTCAAATTTACATCCGGACTCAATAAGAGCCTTTGCCAGCGCAACGAGGAGAGCAACTTCGCCACCTGGTTTGTACTGCAGAAATGAATTGGCAAATTTCTTGAGTTTGACCGAGCGAGTATTGGCGACAACCAGTTTTGCATCATTTTTTGTGGCGGCTTTTATAACCCGGTATTCGATCCCGGTAGATTCACTGTTAAGATCTGAGCCGATGACAAGCACGGCATCGGCGCTATCTATCCGGTCAATGGTAGCACTTGCGCCATCAATGCCAAGCTGAGCCCTGAGGATGCCAAGTGCGGCGGAAAAGCCGAACCCAGCTTCTGAATCCAGGTTCGGTGAGCCGATTATCTCTTTGAGAAGTTTTGCAAAAAGGAAATTGTCCTCGTTGGTCAGGCGAGGCGAGGCTATCCCGGCGATAGCTGTTGCGGGGAATGTTTTTAGCTTTTCAACGGCAAAAGTCAGGGCACTTTCCCATGACGCAGGCTCCTGATTAACTGTAGGGGTCATGAGCCGGTTCGGCGAGTTCAGGTAGGCATAACCGAAACGACCGTTAACGCAGAGATTACCTTCGTTAAAGGTGCTGTCATCACTGTTTACCCGCTCTACGCGGCCATCTTTGGAATGGTACTCTATTTGGCAGCCGGTACTGCAGAAAGGGCAGACACTTTTCGTTACGTCGAATGTCCAGGGGCGCCCCTTGAATTTGAAAGGCTTACTGATGAGCGTGCCGGTTGGACAGACGGCAATGCAGTTGCCGCAGAATTCACAATTGAGAGGCTTGCCGTCAACCGTATCGATAATGGTCGCTTCACCCTTATCTACAACAGCTATCGCATTGCATCCTACTATCTCATGGTCTACTTTAACGCATTTCTCGCAGAGTATGCAGCGGTTAGGATCACTTTCGAGCAGTTTCCAGTCATAGCGGATCGGACGGCGTTCAAGTACGGCAGAGTATTCTTGGCGGGCGACCTCAAGGCCGTAACAGTTGTCCTGAAGGTCACACTCACCCCCTGCATCGCAAATCGGGCAGTCGAGCGGGTGATTGACCAGCATCAGCTCCATTATTTTTTTACGGATAACAGTCAGCTTTTCAGACTGGGTTGTTACGATAATGCCCTCTTTGACCGGGGTGTTACAGGCGGTCATTGGCCGGTCAACACCTTCCACCTCAACCGCACAAATCCGGCAGGCACCGGTCGGGGAAACTTTCTGTAACCAGCAGAGTGTCGGGATCTTTACCCCGACTGTCAGAGCAGCTTCAAGGATAGTTGTCCCTGGCTCAACAGTGGTATTCTTACCGTCTATCGTCAAACTGACCATGTATGAAGCTCCTGAAACCAGGCTCTAGGCTTTAGGCTCTAGGCTTTAGGTTAGATTCTTTTTCCAGCGTAATCAAGGTTTTAGGCACTACTGATACTTTCTCTAGCCCGGAAGCCGTATTTTGTTATACCGCCGCCATTGCCATTCTGTAACAGCGCAGGCAACGTTCAGCTTCCTTCACGGCCTGCTTGTTGGTGAAGCCGAGTTCAACTTCTTGGTAGTTGCCATGGGAGGCTCGCTCTTTGCCGTGAATCTCGGCCTGATGAGCGCGTGAAGCAGAATCAAGCCACGCTACCTGCTCGTTTTTGTCATAAACCGGCAAATTGGTGAGGATGTCTTCCATCAGTTCATCATCGGTTATGTAGGCTTTCCCCTCTTCAACCCAGCGTTGGATCACTCTGGCAGCACGATGAGCGTTGCCTACGCAGGCAACAACCGTAAGTGGTCCGATTTCAGCATCACCGCTGGCGAAAACCCCGTCAAGATCTGTTATCAGGGTGCGAGCAAGCTCATTCCCCATGCCGTCCTTGAGGTTCTTGCCGTCAGCCCCTTTGAGTGGTACATACTGGGTTACTATGGTATTCCATTTTGTAATGTCGATGCCACAGTCATGCGGTATGAAAGAGAGATCCGGGTCCTGGCCGATTGCCGGAATGACGGTGTCACATTCGATGACAAACTCGCTCCCTGCCAGAGGTTCAGGTCGTCGACGACCGGATGCATCCGGCTCGCCCATCGCCATTCTGACACACTCAACACCAGTTATCTGACCACTTTCATCAGCGATAACCTTTGTCGGCAGAACCTGGAATTCAAAACTAACTCCTTCATCGTCAGCGCCGTCAACTTCCCAGACGTCAGCCGGCATCTCCTTGCGCGAACGGCGGTAAACAAGGCAGGAAAGCTCGGCCCCTTCACGCAGTGCAACCCTGACGCAGTCAATGGCAGTGTTGCCGCCGCCGACAACAACGACCTTTTTGCCCATGCCGGTCGGTTTGCCCATATAGGCTTCACGGAGAAAATCGATGCCCCCTTTAAGGAAGCCTTTATAGCCGGCGTCTTCACCTTCAACGCCCATCGGTTTCGAGCGGTGAGCGCCGGGGGCAAGAAGGACGGCAGTAAATTTCTCTTTTAACTCGGCAAGCGAGATATCCTTGCCTATTCTGGTGTCGTAGATAATTTCAACACCCATCGAAGCGATGATGTCGATATCGCGCTGCAGAATGTGCCGCGGCATACGGTAAGCCGGGATGCCGACAGCTATCATGCCGCCGCCGTACCCTTCGGGGAGCGCTTCGTAGATGGTTACGGGATAGCCTTCAAGTGCCAGGTAGTAGGCGGCTGCAAGACCGGCAGGGCCGGCGCCGACAACAGCTATCTTCTTGTCCTTGCGTGGTTTTGGCTGCATTGGCGGAGTCAGATTGTGCTGCCATTCATAGTCGGATGCCGAGCGCTTCAGAATCATAATGCTGATCGGTTCGTCAACATTCTTTCTCCTGCAGGCGGATTCGCAGGGATGAGGGCAGACTCGCCCGCATACTGACGGAAGCGGCATATTATCACGGATTATTTCAAGAGACTCGTCAAAGCGGTAATCCTTGATTGCTTCAATATAGCCTGGGATATCGATATGTGCGGGGCACTTGTCCTGGCAGGGGGCGGTGTACTTGTGAATAAAGCGATGTTCTTTTTTATAAGTTTCAATGCCATTGATCCTGGCGACGAAATCGCCTCTAAAGTGCTGCACAGCGTCGAACACCGGGACAGTGGAGCTTTGGCAGAGTGTACATTTACAGTTTTTCAGCAGTTCGGCAAGGTCTGCGACAGTATCAAGATCTGACTCTTTGGCAGTCCCGTCAAGCACTGCGGCAAGAAGATCCGACAGCACTTTGGTCCCTTTTTTACCGGGAGTACATTTGCCGCAGCAGTAAAGAGTCTGCACCCTTTTCATATACTCTGCCGCCATGGACGGGACATCAACCGCTGCGTCAAAAAGTATTACGCCGTCCCAGCCCATAAAAGCCGCCATGGGAGTGACGCCATCATGAGCTACCGGAAGGCGGAAAGTTGCCTCCTGTGCTTCACCACCCTTGCGGTTATCGATAACAGTTCTACCCCAGCTGGAAAAAACCACCTGTGCCACTTAAGCCTCCGATGTAACTTGCCCCGCCAAAGCAGGTCAAAATTACATAACTATTTACTATTATTGAGCAAACCTAATATGAACAATTGTATACAGTATGCAGGTTTATCACAGGTATCATCTCGAAATCAAGGAAAAATTCTGTCTGGAAATATGGCTGATTGTCAGAATGGGTCGCCTTTGGTATATCTCTTAACGTAAGCCAGTTCATGATGGAGGGAGAGTGGACAATGCATGAGTTTGAAGAGCCTTTTGCTTCGCTGCTTAAAACAAACATGGGGCTTGTTTACGGAGAGCGCGTTGTAGTCTTTAGTGATACGATTCGCAATGATGAAACCCCCTCAGCTGCCGATCTTGCGAGGCGAGAAAAACTTCACGCTAATGCAGAAGCGCTGGCAGTTTATGCCCAGCAGCATTACGGATCCGCCAGATTTGTGTCGTTTCCTGCAACCAGAGCCTCTGGAGTTGAGCCGCCGGTCGAACTCTGGCGGGCTGTCTTTGGTAACGCCATTGTCGATGCTCTTCTTGCAAACGGCTGTTTTGAGCGGATTCTAAGCAAAAGCGCCGACAGCTCTGAACTTGCTGCTGCAAAGGAAATCGTGCTTGCGAAACAGCACCGATGTTGCCAGAGTCGTCATCGCCATGTCCAATAATTCGACCAGCCATACCCGTTTCAGATGGCTGGCCAACGAGGCCGGGGCGCGCTTTGCCAGTCTGCCGCACTTTGACACCGATATGTTTTTCACTTCCATGGCCGTAGACTGGCAGGCGCTGGCGGCGCGTACTTCCCGTTTGGCTGATACGGTGAATAGTGCGGTATTTATGGAACTTTCAACGCCTGATGGCACAAGACTTTCTTTTAGTATCGAAGGGAGGCGTGCGGAAGGGGATGACGGGCTATTGACCCGCCCAGGGAGTTTCGGGAATCTGCCCGCCGGCGAGGTGTATCTTGCTCCGCTCGAAGGGACGGCGGAAGGGGTTATGGTAATCGGTTATGCGCCGACGCGTAAGCTAGATCCTCCCCTTACGCTGACGATACGTGGCGGTGAAGTCGTGGCGGTTGCCGGTGATGACCCTCATCGTGACTGGCTTGAGAAGAAATTTGCTGAAAGCAGCAAAAATCGTAATATTGCCGAACTTGGCATCGGTACCAACGACCGGGCGACAAGGCCGGATAACGTTCTTGAGGCCGAAAAGATACTTGGCACGGTGCATATTGCTTTTGGCGATAATACCGGTTTTGGAGGGGTCGTCAGCACCCCCTTTCATGAGGATTACGTGCTTTACAACCCGACGCTCGCAGGAATAAAGCAAGACGGGAGCAGGGTGCTGATTCTTGACAATGGAAAATTACAGGTCTGAAATGCGAGTTATTGGACTGACAGGTGGGATAGCTTCAGGGAAGAGCACGGTTGCCGATATAATAACAGGTTATGGACTGCCTGTAATTGATGCTGATCAGCTTGCAAGGGATGCGGTGCTGCCAGAAACCCCAGGACTTCGTCAGATAGTGGCAGCTTTTGGATCAGAGGTGTTGAAGGATGATGGTTCGCTTGATAGGGCTGTCCTTGCGGAAAAAATTTTTTCCGAGCCGGCAGCACGGGGAATCCTTGAAGCGATACTCCATCCGCTGATAAAAGAGCTGGCTGAAAAAAGTCTGGAAGAGTTGCGTCGTCAAGGGGTTCCGGCTGCTTTTTACATGGCTCCGCTCCTGATTGAGGCAGGGGTTACAGGTCGGGTGGATGAAGTTTGGGTCGTATATGTCGATCGCGAAACCCAGTTGGAAAGGATTAGGCGAAGGGACTCTCTCAACCGTAAAGATGCAGAAAAACGGCTTGCCGCACAGATGGCCATGGACGAAAAAAGGCGTTACGGCAGAATAGTCATTGACAACAGCGGTGATTTGCAGGAGTTAAGGGACAGGGTGGCAGCGGTCTTGCTGGCGGAGGGGCTATGTAAGCCCTGAAATAAAAAAACGTGGCAGCGAGATTAACTCACTGCCACGCAGCATACATAAAGTCCGGACTAATTATTGCTTGTGGAAACCAAGTTTTGTGGAGATGTCCTCACCGGCTCTCCTTACCAGAGGGATCAGCTCTTTTTCCATCCGTTCCTTGGAAAAGCGCATTGATGGCCCGGAAATACTGACTGCGCCGATAATGCGGCGGGTGTAGTCTCTGATTGGCGCGGCAACGCAGCAGACACCGTCATCCATCTCTTCATTATCAATTGCATAACCCAGATCAGCTATCTTTGCCAGATGCGCCTTGAATTCATCACGATCTGTTATGGTGTTGGCTGTATAGCGTTTAAGCTCTTTTGTGGGGAGGTAGTGATCAAGTTCCTCATCTGTCATGAATGCAAGCTGAATCTTCCCGGCAGCAGTGCAGTAGGCGGGGAGCCGTGATCCTACTCGCGGAACCACCCTGACAGTCAGATCAGTTTCAACCACATCCAGGTAGACAATGTGGGCATCTTTTAGTATTGCAACGTAAGTGGTTTCGTTGCACTCTTTTACGAGGGTCTCAAGTACCGGTCTTGACTGTCGCAATAGGCCCATCTGCTTGATGAAGGTCTGCCCGAGTTCGAGAGTTTTAAGCCCTAGCCTGTAGTTCTCAGTAACCCTGTTCTGTTCTATGTAGTTGCGGGATTCAAGGGTCGCAAGGAGTCTGAAGACGTTATTCTTGTGCAGTTTCAGCCTTTTGCTAAGCTCAGTAACGCCAAGTTCGTCAATGTCTCCCTGGAACTGCTCCAAGAGGTCAAGGGCGTGGTCGACAGCCTGAATTATGTACTCTGATTTTTCTTTTCTGGCCATTTTGGATTCCTCAATTATTATTCGAACTATGATGAATAACTTATTTTTTTTAGATTAGTCAAGCAATTTAGTATGAAGAAATCTTTTCAAGAACCAGTGTATTAGCGGCATTAAATCCTGAAAGCTCCGATTGCCTCAACTAGTGTTTTACTGGAACTGCATTTCTATCGATCCTCCGCTAATTGTCAGCTAAAATCAAACCAAGGGTCTAATGAATGCGCAAATAACACCATTTTTTTAAATATAGAATAACGTTTTATGATTGTCAATAGGTAAAAATAAGTATATTTTTATTTTGTTGTACCGTTCGGAATTTAGTTCCGAAATCCTTAAATGAATTACAGCTCAACGGTTGGAGGTAAAATGCTCTCGTTAAGAAAGAAGATTTTGGTTGCCATTGATGGTTCTCCAATGTCAGACAAGGCAGCTGAAGAAGCGGTAAGGCTTGCAGCCTGTAATCAGACACCATTCAAAAGCAAGGTATATGCCATGCTTGTTTTACCCAATGCGCCGCGGTCTACCTACACAGACTTTGTGCCGCCACAGCCGATCACAGAGACAGAGCAGTGGGGGGAGTTGCGTGGAAAAATTTTTTACGTTGTGGAGAAAAGTGCCGCAGATGCCGGGATTCCGCTTGATGTCAAGGTCGCTTACGGTGATCCGGTTGACGTGCTTCTTGACTTTGCCGAAAGTGAAAATATAGATGTGATTGTTATCGGCAGTACCGGCAAGGGATTCATCAAGAGGAAAGTGTTGGGAAGCGTCTCTGACCGGATCGTCCGCAACGCATCCTGCTCCGTATATGTAGTGAGAGGCTAAAGTCTGCCTGATCCTGACGAGTGAACTACCTCAAAGATATTTCCACCACGCCTGAATATGACGCGGGTCTCCTTAATTTCTATGAGTTTTGCGCCATCAATTTCAGCACCTTCGCCAACAAGGTTGCCGTTTATGACCGCTCGCCGCAGTGAGCGTTCATCCTGCCAGGCAATACCTGAAACAGTGATCCCTCCAACAGCGCTACTTTGTTGCACGGTAACCGTTTCAGCTGACTGTTTTAACGGTGGCGCCGGGGTGGGTGCCTTTGCCGGAACAGTTTCCTGCAACGGCTGAGTGGCAGGAACCGGTTGTAACGGTTGTACTGGGTTGATTGGAGTCGATTCCTCTTGCAAGACTTTTTGCGACATAGCTGTGTCAATTATCGCTGGTTGTGGTTTTGTAAAGTAGAAAAAACAGGCAACTGCTGCAAAAATCAACAGTAATCCGACTGAAATCGGAATAACAGGGGTGGGCGCAGCAGGCGGTGCTACGCCGCGATATTGAAGGACGTCTGTTCTGACTTCTTGAGCGCTGAGACGTTTTGCCTTGCGTTCCAGCTCAATTTTCCTGAGGGCATCAAGAATAAGACTCATTTTGTTGCCTCTTCCTTTTTCGGTGTGGCTGTGGATTGTGCAGAAAACTTGCCACCACTTCTCTGATACAGCCTCATGAGAGTCTGTCCGCCCGGTTTGCCGTCCACAGTTAAACCCTCTTTTGTTTGGAAACTTCTGACCCCGTCCTCTGTGAATCGATCAAAAATCCCGCTGGGAGCGGCTGAATAGTGCCCCGCCGTCTTAAGCATCTCCTGGAGAAGCTTTACGCCACTCTGAAATTCAGGAAGTTTCGCTGTTGATGTTGATGAAAAAGCCGTGGCCTGTTTTTTCTCTATGGATGCAAATGGTGAAAGCAGAAACAGAGATAACAGGAGGAGTATGAAAATTGTAAAAATACCGATTAGCAAGGCTGGAGAACGCTTTACTTCCTTGGAGAGATCTGCAATCGCGATATCAGCCATTTGCCCGGATATCTCCCTTGAATCCTTAGTGTATGCCAGGAGGATGGCCCGATCACAGAGACTGTTTATAAGTCGTGGCAGACCCTTAGAGTAGCGGGTAATCTTTTTCACGGCGGCTTTGGTGAATGTAACAGGCTCCTTGCCTTCTGCCGCTATCCGAATTCTGTGGCGTATGTAGGAGTGAATATCACCTTCATCCATCCTTTCAAGATGATACCTGACTGTGATCCGTTGTCTTAGCTGGCGGAGATCCTCTCGGGCAAGAAGATCTCTCAGC
Source organism: uncultured delta proteobacterium (assembly GCA_963810975.1). Taxonomy (GTDB): domain Bacteria; phylum Desulfobacterota; class Desulfuromonadia; order Geobacterales; family DSM-12255; genus VEOV01. The sequence goes on from CAWEPN010000004.1 coordinate 147,113, forward strand.
TCTGGTTGACCGACAAGGACTATCTGGATAAGTTTTTCTTTTTCAGTCTCAAGATTAGAGATAAGGCGAACCTGCTCCAGAACGTCTCGCGAAAGATTCTGTGCTTCATCGATAACCAGTACAACAGTGCGATTGCAACCGTTTTCCTCTAGGAGAAATTCGTTGAGAGCCTGATGAAGTTCACGAGTTTCACTGCTTGCCGAAAAGATCCCGAATTCACGGTTAATTTCCTGAAGCAGGCCCAGAGGTGAAAGAGTCGGATTGAAGATAAACGCGCTTTTATAGATGTCGGCTTCAAGTTGAGACAGAAGCGTCCTGACGATTGTGGTTTTGCCGGTGCCAACTTCCCCGGAGAGCTCAATGAACCCGGCGCGCGACTCTATTGCGTAAAGCAGATGCGCATACGCTTCCTGATGGCATCTGCTCAGGAAGAGAAATTCCGGATTAGGCGTCAAGGTAAAAGGGGGTTCCCTGAAGCCGAAATAATTTTGGTACATAAATTATCTGTCCTTTATGTCTGTCGTGTGCGGGAATCTGTAGAGAGAGCCCTTCAGCAGTAATTTCATGGCAAAGTGTCGCGTTCCAGCTTTGTCAGAAAGTCCATCGCCTCCGCAGAATTTGCACCGCACATCTGTTCAGACGGTTGAAGACTGCCACAGACAGCTGGTCGCCCAGCCAGTCCAAAGAGACGACAGCGGTTCTCCTCGGTAAGCTGGCTGCAGCGCATCCCGGCAGGTTTTCCGGCCGGCATGCCGGGAATTGCCGAAGAAATGGAGGGAGCTATGCAGCAGGCCGCGCAGCCAGGGTGGCAATAGAAGTTCCTCTTCCCTGTGCCTTCCGGCATCTTATCCTTACCACAAATCAGGCTCATACTTCATGAACGCTTTGTCTTTCAGGCTGAGCGGTAATTGTCGAAAATTCAAGCATCTTTCCTTGTCTCTCTACGCAGATACCCCAGTATTTCGCCAAGACTTGCTTTGATTATCTCTTCGTCTTTCGGGAATTCATGGGGAGAAAGTTCGAGGGTCACAGTGTCGTTGTAGTCGGTGTTGCGGAGGTGGTTGAGAAATCGGGTGAGAGGGAGCATGCCATGGCCGGGGATCAGATGCTCTCTGCCGTGGCCATAGTCTGAAAAATGGATGTTGCGGATTCTGCTGCTGTTGTAGCAGAGGTAAAAGTCGTTGATAAAGTTTGCCTTGCCTGAACCCATGTGGGTACAGTCAAACGTCATAAACAGATTTCTTCCCTGAATGAAATCAATGAACTTACGGGTATCAGAGAGAATATGCGGGTTCATTTTGAATCTGCCAACCCAGGGCATGTTCTCCAGCGTCACTACCACGTTTTCTGTGCCGATCTCCTTCTGAAAGTCATCAATGTTGTAGAGCCAGCGCCAGAAACCGATTTCAAAACCCATCCATGAAGGGGGGTGAAAATTGACCAGCGGAATACCGCATTTTTCGGCGAGTTCGACGCTATGCCTGAGGGAGTCAATCTGTGTCCCCCAGCCGTCAAGCGGCATGAAAGGGGCATGTATGGAGAGGATCGGTACGGCTTCCTGAAGCTCTTTAATTAATTTAAAAGAGTTAACTCGTTGGAACTCCTGATTGATAATCAGCTCGATTCCATCAAAGTCGAGACTGCTGGCAATTTCAAAGACTTTCCTTAAGGGGAATGTGAAAAGCGTCCCGCTTGAAAGGCTTATCTTCATCCCGGGTTCACCTCTGCCAGATGTTGATGGACAATTTTCTGGAGCGCGATCACACTATCGAATCCGCCTCTGAAACGCTCTCGAGCTTCTTCATTGAGATCTTCAGGATTGAAGAAAAGCCCGTCAAGCCCGCTGCCGTTGGTCAGTTCAAGTCGTATTTTCTCTCGCATGAAGTCCTGATAGGCGATAAGCAGCCTGTTGGCCAGAGCGACCTCCATGTCGCCGGTGGCAACTATCGATTTTATCCGGTCTGTAGAAGCTGGTTCGTGCTTCCCACAGACGAGTGAAAGAATCCTTATTGCTGCGGTAAGAGGGTCAATAGCCATCTCTTTCAGATCGATTTTACCTTTATTTTTTCCGGTTTTTACTGTTTTAAATCTGCCGAATACCCCAATGGGTACTGGCATGCTTGCCATATCCCTGGCATAGCGCCGGAAGCGCTCTTTCTGCACGCAATCGGCAAGCAGTTCGCTGCATATTGTAATAATGCTCTGACTGAAGTCAGGGTCTCCGCAGACAACTCGCATGTCTGAAGCCGTTTCCATAAAAAGCGCCAAGCTCTTTCCCCAGGGTTTGCTCCGGCTACCAGAGTCATCTGCTGTAAGCAGTTCAGCAGCTGTTTTGGTCCACTCCGCATCAGAGCCGAACCAGTAGGTAGCAGGTTTATTCTGACTTCTGCTGATGTTCGGAAAACATTCCGCAAGGAGAGCCATAAAATTCGTGGCAAGTTCATTGATAAAGTCACGATCGGCCTCATCCGGCTCCTGGTAGATGAAGAAAAAGCGGCTGCTGCTTCCGAGGATGGATTCACCTCTTCCCAACTCACCAGAAACCAGCAGCGCGAATGTCAGGGGAGCAGTTTTCCTCCCTTCGGCTTTTAGCAGCTTCAAAGCATGGTCAAAGGCGGTCGCGATAAGTCTGTCATAAAAGGATTTCGCAAGAGAGAAGGTTGAATCTACAGATGAACGCATATTGTAAAGTTCTGCGACCAGTTTCAGAAAACTTTCCCTGGCCTCTTTCAACTCATCGGCAACGTGTATTACCGCCAACTTTTCAATCAGTTTTTCTATCTCTGCAGAAATACTTTTTCCGGCAGAGAGTTCTTTAAGCAACTCTTCTCTTACTCCGTTAAGCAGCATGAGAGCCTCGGCAGACTCGACTCGCGCCATTTTATCGGCAAGACTTTTCCGAAACTCTTCGACAAAACCCTTGGTGTTTTGGGGGTGCAGTACCCCACCCAAACGGCTTTCGGTCACTGGATCTCCCCATGAACCTCTTCTGCAAGAAAGCGCCGTATCTTTTCAGAAGGTGCCTTTGTAAAGAGCGATACGGCGATCATGACCAGTATGACTAGCGGCGCTCCGCAGAGTGCAGAGGCGGTAAGCGGGAAGATGGTGTTTATGAAAGGGACGGAACTGCCTAGCAGCGGCTGCGAAAAGGTTATGCAAAGGCCGGTCAGCATGCCGGTAATAACCCCGGCTTTGTTGGTTTCGCTCCACCAGATGCCCAGCAAAAAGGCAGGGAAGATGGTGTTGCCTGCCAGGGCAAAGGCAACAGCGGCAATCTCGGCAATAAGCCCTGGCGGCTTAAGCGCACCAAGCATAACCACAAAGGCAAGGAGCAGAGTTGCCCCTTTGGCGATGAACATTCGCTGCGATTCACTGGCTTGAGGGTTAACAATCCGGTAGTAGATATCGTAAGAGATTGATGCTGCTCCGGTCATCAGAAGGCCGGCAACAGTAAAAAAGGCGGCGCTGACCGCGCCAGCAGCAAGCATGCCGACAACCCATGAAGGGAGTCCTCCGAAGAGGGCCGTCCGAAGAACTATGATGTCAGCCATTTTATAGGCGATCTCGGGGGGTAGGGAAATCCCGTTCCGTGCCTCTATGAGCCGTCCGAAAACCGCATATGCGGGAGCAGACCAGTAGATCAGCGCTATGAAGAAGAGCCCCCAGACAACACTCCAGCGGGCATCACGGACGTTAGAGACAGTGTAGAAGCGGGAGAGCACATGGGGAAGTCCGGCAGTGCCAAACATCAGGGTGAAGCAGAGTGCTGTCCACTGAAAAAGCCCGAAATGGCTGAATGGGGAAGAGATATTCACGCCGAATTCCGTGGCGAGGTCGGCCATCCCCTGACCGTAGCCGAACTGGGGGAGAATCCAGAAATAGCCGAGTTTGTTGGCAAGCAGCATCAGCGGCAAAATGAAGGTTACTATCAAGACGAAGTACTGCAATTTCTGGCTCTTTGCAACACCCATGGCTCCAGACATGACTATATAGGCCATGAGGATAACGGCGCCTATTATTACTCCTCTGCTGTACTCTACCCCTAGCAGCCAGGCAAAGATCATCCCGATCCCTTTGAACTGTGCCATGCTGTAAATAATTGCGATTATAATCGAAATAATTGCAGAGAGAAGTCTTGCGCTTGAAGATTCATAGCGCTCGCCGATAAAATCAGGAGCGGTATATTTTCCGAAGCGACGTAGTTGGCCGGCAAGCAGGACAAGCAACAGGACATATCCTCCTGTCCAGCCGATGACGTAGGCCAGGGCAGAATAACCGTACAGGTAGACGATGCCTGCTATCCCGAGAAAACTTGCCGCGCTCATCCAGTTACTTGCAATGGCAGCTCCTCCGCCTATTCTGCCGGTATAGCGACCTGCAAGGCCATACTCCGAAACATCTCTGGCTTTGTAGAGAAGGCCCGCAATGACGAAAAGGAGCAACACCCCGAAGACTATCAGCATCGGGATTATCTTCTGATCGGAATTAATCATGGTACTCCTCTCTTTTTCTGGACTGGCGAGCTGACAGGTGATCGATGAACAGGTTGAAGAACACGCAGATGATAATGAAGCACAAAGGGAGCATCTGGGCGGTAAACCAGTAGTGAAAGGGGAGATTGAAGAATGTGAGGTTCTCAAGAGGGCTTTTGCCGGAAGAGTCGGCGGATAGCGCCAGCCAGAGTTGAAAGCCGAAGGCTGTCACCCCCCAGACAACAAGCACTGTCAGAATGGCAAAAACCTCGCCCCTCATGCCGATCGATTTAGGGCGGAAGAGGTTTACCTGATACTTTTTGCCGGAGCTGTTCATTGCGTTTCTCCTGTGAGCTGAAATCAGATTGTGCGGTAGTGGACAAAATGAATCTGCTTCCCTTCCGACATGAACTTTACCATGTATTTTGATCGATGATACCCTTCAAGATCATATCTCGAAAGATCAGGCGCAAGGACGTTTATATAGCCTTCCTGACGAGACATGAATTCAGCAACATCCAGGCCGTAATCTTCAAAGTCTGTCGCAAAAAAGAAGTCTGCCCCTAAAGCCAGATAGCCGCGCATGAAAGCCATGAATTCGCTGTTAACAAGACGTCTTTTGCGGTGACGTTTTTTCGGCCAGGGGTCGGGACAGTTGATGTAAAGCGCTGAGAGTGAATTTTCTGCTATATAATCAGCAATAAACTCCCTTGCTTCGACTCTGAGAACACGGACATTGGTAACTCCATGCCGTTCGAGCCGGCGGCAGGTGCTGTCACACCCCTTGTTGTAATAATCTATGGCGATAAAATTCTGCTCGGGTCTGTCCGTTGCCGTTTTTACGATGAAGTCGCCAATCCCACAGCCGATTTCCAGGGCGATCGGATTTTCATTTTCGAAGATACTCTGCCAGAGCGGCGGACGGTCAAGATTTTCACAGCGGAGGAAAAAGGGTGAGTTTATTTCGATCATTCTCTGCATTTATTGTGGCCTTTAATGTTTTTATTGCCGACAAATTAACACAAAGAGGCGTGACTGGTGAAGTAAAATGAAGCCTGTTGGTCCTTGTTGCCTTAGTTTGAAAAGGGAGCTGGAGAGAACTGAAACAGTTGCATTAAGGCTGTTAAAAGTATTACCATGGCCACCAATCAAGGTTTTAAATACAAATAATATAGTCAGCTTAGCGCATATTTAATTGATAAACATAAGTTCGGCATTTGAATTTACACCTGTTGACCTACCGCTGTCGGAGCCATTCCATATGAAAGCAAAATCATTTACCTTTAACTCCATCAGAGCGCGATTTCTGCTCCTCTCAACTCTTCTTATCATTGCTATCATGGGCGGGCTTGGTGTTTTTATAGCAAATCAGAGTTCTACCGAGATCAAGAAAGCCCTCGATTTAAAAGCTGCTTCAGTTACAAACCTCTCCAGTTTAGCCTGTGCAGGGGATCTCTTAAACTACAACTTCGTCGCTCTTGATCGGATGGTTGAAGGATTACTGCGAGATCCGGATGTCAGTTTTGCAGGCGTCTATAATGAGCACGCGGAGCTGGTGACCAAAAAACCGGTGCCAGCCACAACAGCTTCTCTTTATGTTGTTGAGCGGGAGCTGAAAATTACAGACGATGCTCCAGTAATTGGAACACTAAAGATCGGCTACAAAACTGATTCAGTCTCCAGGAGTCTGCGAAACTCATTCATTACCGTCGCTGTGGGGACAGTTATCGCGATATTACTTTTTTCCATCGGCATAACGATTGCGGCAAACGGAATCATCTTGAAGCCGATTGCCCGGATCAGTGAAGTTATCCGCCATGTTGCCGATGGAGACCTTTCACAGATTCTGGACATTGTCAGAGATGATGAGCTTGGTGCACTGGCGGTTGTTCTTAATACAATGGTGACAAACCTTAACCAGATGGTTGGTCAGGTCAGCAGCGCTGCGGAAGAACTGAATATTATTGCCGGGGATCTGCTCGGAGCCAATGGTAAAGTGGTTAGTTCGGCTCAATTGCAGGCGGATGGGGTCAACAGCACCTCTTCAGCGTGCCCTCAACGCCGCAATTATCGCTGCCCAGGCGGGAGAGCAGGGTAAAGGGTTTGCAGTTGTCGCGGATGAGATCAAGCAGCTTGCAGATAGAACGCGCAGCTCAACTAGAGAGATAACCAAAGTTATCAAAGGTGTTCAGGATGAAACTGCCCGGGCGGTAGTGGCAATTCAGAGCGCAGGAAAAAGCATAGACAACGGCGAAGTCCTTGCTGACAGGTCAGGGGTGGCACTTAATAAAATCTTTGCGGGAGTTCAAAAAGCAACGTTGCAGATGCAGGAGATAGCCCGGGCAACACTTGAGCAGACAAAGGGGAGCCAGCAGATTCGTGATGCTGTTGAACAGGTTTCTCAAATGGTCATGCAGATAGACAGCGCGACAATGGAGCAGGCGCAAGGGAGCGATCTGATTATTGCGTCTGCCGAAAAAATGAAAGAAATTACGGCGCAGGTAAAAAATGCTGCGCAGGAACAGAGTAAAGTCGGTAAATTCATCGCGGCTTCCACAGAGGCGATAACCGGAATGATAGAACAGATCAGGCGAGCCTGTAATGAGCAGAGTCGTGGCAGCGAAATGATCGCCGGCTCAGTTGAAAATATCCAGTTATCGTCGGCTGTAAACATTGAAGCTACCAAGGTTATGGACGCGTCAGTTGCCAGACTCTTTGAGCAGATTGATACTTTGAAAAAAGAGATGCAGTGTTCAAACTTTAGCTATTTGAATAATCGCAGTAGATATTTTGAACAGCTTTTTAACTTGACAATAAAAATTGATAAAATTATATTTCGATTCCTTAAAGGGGAGTAGCTATCAGCCAGAGAAATGGTTGATCCCGTGTCCGTCAACACAGTCGAAAGACTCGGATCGGGAACGATATGTATATCGCCAGCAAGACCTTTATCCAGGCAGCTATGTCGTGGGTAAAGGTCTTTTTTATTTCTCGAACAATTGCAGGAGGTTTTTAAAATGAATTGGTTCACTGATCCGCAGGTGTGGATGGCGCTGGTAACGCTGACAGCATTGGAAATTGTCCTTGGCATTGACAACATTATCTTTATCTCAATCCAGGCCAGCAAGCTTCCTGTCCAGCAGCAGGAGAAAGCCAGGCTGGTCGGCCTTGGCCTGGCGATGTTCATCCGGATTGCGCTGTTGTTCTCACTGACCTGGTTGATGGGGCTAACCGCGCCGCTGTTTACCGTCACCGGCACCGAGATTTCCGGTCGTGATCTGATCCTTATCTCTGGCGGTCTCTTTCTGCTCTGGAAAAGCACCATGGAGATTCATGAGAAGCTTGAAGGTGATGAGACCATCTCTTCCACTCGCGTCAGCGCAACCTTTGGCGCTGTTATAGTGCAGATCCTCCTGCTGGACATTGTCTTCTCACTCGATTCGATCATAACCGCTCTGGGAATGGCCAGTCAGCTTGCCATTATGGTTGCCGCGGTCGTCATTGCCGTAGCCTTCATGATGCTTTTCTCCGGGAAAATCAGTGCCTTCGTCGAGAAACATCCGACCATAAAAATGCTGGCACTCAGTTTTCTGCTTCTTATCGGGGTGGCGCTGATAGGTGATGGTTTCGATATGCACATTCCCAAGGGGTATATCTATTTCGCTATGGCCTTCTCCGTGATGGTTGAGATGCTCAATCTCAGACTTCGGCGCGGCACACCGGTAAAACTGCATGAACCGCATCTGGAAGGTTCACCAGAGAAATGACGTCACCGTCTGTGGCATTGTGCGTTTCTTGCGCACCCCGAACAATGGTGTTACATTTATTCCACTTAATTCAGTTGTTCAACCTATGTTAGAGGAAGTGAAAAAATCATGTACAAAACCGTTTATGTAATCGGTCATCGGAACCCGGACACCGACTCTATCGCCTCGGCAATAGCATACGCTGCGTTGAAGCGGCAGACCGGCATGCCGGGGGCCGTGGCCGCAATGGCCGGTGAGCCTAACCCGCAGACACGTTACATCCTGGATCGTCTTGGCATTGCCGAACCGCTTTACCTGGCGGACGTGAATCCCAAGGTGCGCGATATTGTCAATCGCTCCCCTGTGACGGTTTCGCTGCATAACTCCGCTTACGAAGCGCTTGAAAAATTTCAGTCAAGCGGCGTGCGGGTCCTGCCGGTTCTTGATGATTCGAGAAGACCGCAGGGGATACTGTCTCTCATGCGCCTTTCCGAGAGTTATCTTCTCCCTGGCAGCGACCGGCAGAGGGAATTTGTCACGACGCTCCCTTCACTTGCCGCAACTCTGTCAGGGAATTTTGTCTCTGGCGGGGAAGACGATTCGGCCGTGACACTCAAGCTCTTTATCGGCGCCATGCGGGAGGAGTCATTTTCTGACAGGATCACCGGCCATGATCCGGCGGATTTGCTGATTATGACCGGCAACCGCCGCACGATTCAGCAGGCTTCCATAGAGCGTGGCATCAGGCTGCTGGTTGTGACCGGTAATCACTCTATCGATGATGATCTGCTTCTGCTGGCTAAAGAAAAAGGCGTTTCTGTGCTGCTGACACCACACGACACGGCAACTGCCGCGTGGCTCTCCAGGTTATCGACGCCGGTCTGTCTCCTGGCCGACCCGAAATTTTCGACAATCGGTGTCTGGGAATCGGTTCGCAATCTCCGTAAAAAAATGCTTGCAACCGGTGAGGCAGCAATATTTGCTGTTGATGAAGAGGGTTTTCTTGCCGGGGTTGCAACCAAATCATCACTAATGGCTCGAAATCCGTATTCGCTTATCCTGGTTGACCACAACGAGCTTGGGCAGGCAGTGCCCGGAGCTGAAGCGGTGGAGATCCTGGAAGTCATTGATCATCACAAGCTCGGCAATAGTCATACGATAACGCCGATATCTTTCACCACTTTACCGGTTGGCAGTACCTGCACCCTTGTTGCCCGCTGTTATCGGGAACAGGGGGTAGAGCCCGACAGGGACATGGCGGCTCTGCTGCTTGCCGGCATTCTTTCCGATACGGTAATTCTGAAGTCCCCAACGACTACTGACATTGACAGAGATACAGTGCAGTGGCTTGAGCCGCGTGCCGCTCTTGCCGCTGCTGACTTCGGCAATGATATCTTTTCGGCCAGCAGTTCGCTGCGCAACTACGGCTCAGCGGAAAGAATTGTCGAAGCTGATTTCAAGCTGTTCAGCCATGAGGGGAAATCAATCGGTGTCGGTCAGGTTGAGGTGGTCGGCTTTGCCGAATTCCACGACATGAAAGCGGAGCTGCTCGCCGAGCTTGCCGCACTGAAAAAGCGGGACAGACTCTTTATTGCCGGGCTGATGGTAACCGATATCACCACCGAAACGACCCTGTTTCTGGTCGAGGGGCACACGCGCATCGCCCATGTCATGGAGTATCCGCAGCTCGAACCGCATCTGTACGAGCTTAAAAATGTCATGTCCCGTAAAAAACAGATGGTGCCGCACCTGCTGAAGATATTGGGGCGGGTGTGAAACTGGAGAGAAGAAGGATTTCCGTGAAAACTAAAAACATAATCCTGCTCGTCGTCACTATCGTCCTGCTGGCAATGCAGAGTATTGCCTATTGCGACGGCGGTCTGTCCTATGCTGAAACAGTCAATCTCATCAAGACTACCATGGTGGATAATCCGTCTGAATACCGCAAAGAAAGTTATGGGACGATAAAGTTTGATAAATGCAGTCTGGACTACAGCGTGGCCGGCACATATCCGGTCGGCGACCTTTACAATATCAAGTACAGCACAATCGACTTTTCTAGCCTTGATCCCCAGGAATCAAAAACCGGCAATGATTACACACCCTTTATTGTTTTGAGCTTTAATAATTATTTTACTTCCCAGGATGGTTACCGGGAGCTGAAACTGCGTACATTAGTTGTCAATCTTTCCAGTGAGGAAAAGGCAGAGGTTTTATTCAAGGCATTTTTGCACCTTGGTGAGCTTTGTCGTGGACGCGGGCTGACGGTCGCGCATAATCCCTAGATTTTCCTGACCGTTATTCAGGCGGGGAGAGATCCTCACGGTTCACTCGCAGTATCTGCAAAGACCTGATGAAAAGGTCTAAGGGGTATACATGTTAAGAAAAAACAAGCTGGTCATTGCTTTTGGCGTTATCTTCCTCCTGTTACCAACGCTCCTTTCCCTCCTCAACTACTACACGGATTGGCTCTTTTTTGCCGAGACCGGGTTCTCATCCGTTTTTACGACAACACTGTACGCCAAGACAGGAGTGGGCCTGCTCTTTGGCGTGACTCTGTTTGCCGTTATCATGAGCAATCTTTTGTATTCGAACAGCGTCCGTTTTCCGATGAGCGGAATTTTTGTCGTCGGCGGGCTGAATTTACGGATGCAGCGAGAGGAGGCGATTCGTCTGGTAAAGCCGCTCTCCATGCTGGTCACCGTAGTCCTTTCACTGTTTGCCGGGAGTTGGGGTGCAGTTCAATGGGAAGATGCGCTGCTCTTTGCGAACGGGGTGGATGTCGGCACGGTTGATCCGGTCATTGGCAAGGATATCGGCTTTTATCTTTTCAGCCTGCCGTTTTGGGAGGCATTGCAAGGGTTTGCCAGTTTTGCTCTGATAGCAAGTGCTTTGCTCGGAGCAGCTCTCTACTTTGTCCGGGGGGGGATTGCCCTCAGCGAGCGGGGAGTGTCCATTGATGGAAAAGTGCGCCGCCACCTGGCGATTCTGGTTGCCCTCTTTGGCTGTGTCGTTGCTGCCGGGTTTTATCTCGACGGCTTCAGACTGATGTTTGCCAACAACGGAATCTTCTCCGGCGCCGGCTATGTGGATGTAAATTCCCGTCTGCTGACCTACAGAGCGCTGACTTTTTTGACCCCGCTTGCCGGAATCATGCTGGCGGCAGGCTTATGGAAAGGCGCCTGGCGCATGTGCGCTGCTGCCGCCGGTGGTTCTTGTCGCAATTTATTTCATCGGCATCAGGGTCTATCCGGGCTTGCTCCAGAAATTCAAGGTAGCGCCCAAATGAACTGGCTCTGGAGACCCCCTACATCGAGAGCAACATCAAGTTCACCCGCTTCGGCTACGATCTGGAAAAGATCGAAACCGTACCCTTCGATGTCGATACCAAACTCTCCGCTGCCGATATCGCCAACAATGACGCCACCATCAAAAACATCCGCCTCTGGGATCATGCGCCGCTGCTCAAGACCTACAGCCAGCTGCAGCAGATCAGAACCTACTACAAGTTTTTCGATGTGGATAATGACCGCTACCGGGTCAACGGCCAGTACACCCAGGTCATGCTCTCCCCGCGGGAACTCTCCTACGCCGATCTTCCCAGCAAAAACTGGATCAACGAACGGCTGATTTTTACCCACGGCAACGGCATTACCTTCGGCCCGGTCAGCCGGATCAGCAAGGAGGGCCTGCCGGAGTTCTTCGTCAAGGATATTCCGGCAGTCAGTCTGGCCGACATCAAGGTGACCAGGCCGGAAATCTATTACGGTGAGCTTTCCAATGATTATGTCATCGTCAAGACGAAGATCCCCGAATTCAGCTATCCGACCGCCACCGGCAATATCAATACGACCTACGCCGGCAAAGGGGGCGTCAAGATCGATTCGCTCCTGAAAAAAGCGCTTTTTGCGGCCAGATTCAAAACCGAAAAGATTCTGCTCTCCTCGGATATAACCCCGGAAAGCCGGATTATCTTCAACCGCAATATCGTTCAGCGGGTCAAGACGCTTGCGCCGTTCCTCCGCTTTGACGGCGACCCCTATATGGTCGTTGATGACAAGGGGGAGCTGAAATGGATCATCGATGCCTATACCTATTCGAGTCGCCTCCCCTATTCAAAACCGCTCAAGGGGGGGATCAATTATATGCGCAACTCGGTCAAGGCGGTTATCGATGCCTATGACGGCACTGTCAGCTTCTACATCAGCGACCCGGATGATGTCCTGGTGAAAGTGTACAGCCGGATTTTCCCGACGCTCTTCAAGCCGATGACCGCCATGCCGGAAGATCTGCGCAAGCATGTCCGCTATCCCCATCAGTTCCTCCAGCTGCAGGCCGCCATGTTTTCCGCCTACCATATGACCGACCCGAAGGTCTTTTACAACAAGGAGAACCTCTGGCAGATTCCGGCGCTCGGCGAAAAGCCGATGGAGCCGTACTACACCATCATGAAGCTGCCGGGTGAAAAGCTGGAGGAGTACATCCTGCTGCTGCCGTTTACCCCCTCAAAGCGGGACAATCTTGCCGCCTGGCTGACGGCCCGTTGCGATGGCGACGAATTACGGTAAGATCCGCGCCTACACCTTTCCCCGCGACCGGCTGATCTACGGGCCGAAACAGATCGATGCCCGCATCAACCAGGACTCCTTCATCTCCCAGCAGCTGACGCTCTGGAACCAGCGCGGCTCGGAGGTTATCCGCGGCAGCCTGCTGGTCATTCCGATCGAAAAGTCGCTCCTCTATGTGCAGCCGCTCTTTCTTGCCGCTGACAAGGCCGGGCTGCCGGAACTGAAGCGGGTAATTGTCGCCTTCGGTGACGAAGTCGTCATGGAGGAAAACCTGGAACTGGCCCTGCAACGGCTCTTCGGCGGCAGGAAAACGGTTGCCGCTGCGGTCACGGCAGTCGCCCCGGATGTCGAAAGCATCAGCAGGCTCGCTCGCCAGGGAGGCGATGAGCATCTATGAGCGGGCGATGAGTCAGCAGCGACAGGGGAACTGGGCCGGTTACGGTGAGGAGCTGCGCAAGCTGGAGCAGGTTCTGAAGCAGATGGCGAAGTAACTGAATAATAAAGTGGAGCAGGAATGGAACAAGCAATTTTCTTAAGCACCTTCGGCCTGATTTTTCTGGCGGAGCTGGGGGATAAAACCCAGCTGACCGCCATGGCGCTGTCGTTGCGCTATCCGTGGCGGAGAATTTTTGTCGGGATCGCCGCTGCCTTTGTGGTGCTCAATCTGGCTGCCGTCCTGGTGGGGAAGGTGCTGTTCCTGCTGCTGCCGCTCTTCTGGGTGACATTGGTGTCGGCGCTGCTGTTTCTCTATTTCGGCTACAGCACCCTGCGGCATGCTTCTGCCCAGGAGGATGACGATGCTCCTCCGCATACGGCAGCTACTGCCTTCCGCACAGCGTTTATAATGATTTTCATGGCGGAACTGGGGGACAAGACCCAGCTGGTGACTGCCAGTCAGGCGGCGCAGCACTCTGACAGTCTGGCCGGGATGAGTATGGTTTTTGTCGCTTCTACCCTGGCATTATGGCTGGTGTCGCTGATTGGCATATTCGCCGGCAAACAGCTTGTCCGGTATATCCCTTTGCGCTGGATACACCGGACGGCCGGAGTTATGTTCCTGGTTTTCGGGATTGCAGGTCTTTGGAAGCTTAAGGGGTTGTAGCGCCCTTATTCACTACGGTAGTTTCTGTTGCTATAACCTGAGGTGCGTCACCTCCCCCCCCCAGAACCTTGTAGAGCGTCACCTGATTGGTCAGCCGGGTCAGGCGGACAGTGATCAGCCCCTGTTGGGCGCCATACAGTGAGCGCTGGGAGTCCAGCACGCTCAGGTAGCTGTCAACCCCTTTGTCGTAGCGGGCCTGGGAAAGACGGTAGCTTTCGGCGGTGGCATCGGTAAGCGACTGCTGCGCCGCCAGCTGTTCGTCGATGGTGCCGCGCTGGGCCAGGGCGTCGGCCACTTCCCGGAAAGCGGTCTGGATGGCCTTTTCGTAGCGGGCCACGGCAATGTCCCGGTCTACCTCCGCCACCTTCAGATTGGCCTGGTTGCTGCCGGCGTCGAAGATCGGCAGGGAAATCTGCGGTGCAAATCTCCAGACAAAGGCGCCGGAATCGAAGAGACTGCCCAGCTCGTCGCTGCCGAAACCGACATGTGAGACCAGGGTGATGCGCGGGAAGAAGGCCGCCCGTGCCGCGCCGATGTTGGCGTTGGCTCCTTTGAGCAGATTCTCGGCCTGGAGGATGTCGGGGCGGTGGAGCAGCACGTCGGACGGCAGACCCGGGAGCCACATCCTTCAGGGCGGTAAGAGTTTCAGTGAGAGATGGCGGCAGGAGGTCAGCCGGAACCGGCGAGCCGACCACCAGGTTCAGGGCGTTTTCGTCCTGGGCCACCAGGGTCGTGTAGCGGGCGATGTCCACCCGCGCCGCATCGACACTGGTCTGGGCCTGGTTGAGATCGAGGGCGGAAGAGATGCCGGCCTCAAAGCGGCTGTTGATCAGCTTGTAGGAATCCTGCTGGCTCGCCAGGGTCTCCCGGGCCAGTTGCAGCCGTTCCCGGTCGGCGGCCAGGGTCAGGTAGGTGGCGGCAACCTGGGAAACCAGGCTGATCTGCACGCTGCGGCGGGCCTGTTCGGTGGCGAGATACTGCTCCAGCGCCTGGTCCTTGAGGCTCCGCACCCGGCCGAACAGGTCCAGTTCGTAGGAGCTGACGCCGAGGCCGACGACTGTACTGATGGATATTCTCCGGCAGTCCCGTGCCGGAAAAGTTTTCGGCAATCCGCTGGAAGTCGGCATCGGCATTGGCATCGACCTTCGGAAGAAGCTCGGCGCGCTGGATCTGGTACTGGGCCCGGGACCGCTCGATATTGAGGGCGGCAACGCGCAGGTCGCGGTTGTTCTCCAGCGCCAGGGCGATCAGCTTCTGCAGCTGCGGATCGACAAAGAACTCCTGCCAGGGGATGTCGGCCAGCGGCTTTCGGCCGGTTGGCCTGTCGCCTCTTTGTAGGCCGGGCCGCTTGGCCAGGCGGTCGGAACCGGCGCGGCGGGCTGGTCGTATTTCGGGGCCATGGTCGAGCAGCCGGCAAGAGCCAGAGCAACGATGCCACAGAGCTGAGACACGAGGGACTGCAGTACTGTTTTTTCATGACTCTGTCGATCTCGTGTTCACGTGTTTCATGTCATATCAGTGTCCCTCCGCAACAGTGGCAACAGCAGGTTCTGCTGTCGTGCGGCTTGTATTTTTTCCGGCCAAACAGCCGCGACACCAGGACAAAGAAAAACGGGATAAAGATCAGGTCAATGAAGGTGGCCGAGAGCAGGCCGCCGGTGACGGCGGTGCCGATGGCGTTCTGGGCTGCGGCGCCGGCCCCTTTGGTAAGCGCCAGCGGCAGGGTGCCGAAGAAGAAGGCCAGCGAGGTCATGATGACCGGCCGGAGCCGGATCTTCACCGCCGTCAGGGTGGCCTCGACCAGTTCATGCCCCTGATGCATCTGCTCCTTGATGAACTGGATGATCAGGATGGCGTTCTTGGTGGAAAGGCCGATGGTGGTGAGCAGGCCGATCTGGAGATAGACATCGTTGGGGAGCACCCGCAGCGTGACCGCCGTCACCGCCCCCACCAGCCCCAGCGGCAGCATCAGCAGGTTGACAAAGGGGATGGTCCAGCTCTCATACAGGGCCGCCACGGAGAGAAACACCACCAGCAGCGAGATGGCATAGAGCGCCGGCGCCTGGGCGCCGGCATTCTTTTCCTCGTAGGAGAGGCCGGTCCATTCGTAGCCGATGCCCGGCGGCAGCTGGGCCGCCATCTTTTCCATCTCGGCCATCGCTTCGCCGGTGCTGATCCCCGGCGCTGCCTGCCCCAGGATCTCCACGGACGGAATGCCGTTGTAGCGCTCCAGACGGGGCGAGCCGTACTGCCAGCGGGCGGTGGCAAAGGCGGAGAACGGCACCATCTCGCCGTTGTTGTTGCGGACATACCAGCTGTTGATATCCTCCGGCAGCATCCGGTACTTGGCATCCGACTGGAGATAGACCTTCTTGACCCGGCCGTTCTGGATGAAGTCGTTGACGTAGGAGCTCCCCCAGGCGGTGGAGAGGACGCTGTTGATGTCCGCCAGCGAGACCCCCAGGGCGCCGGCCCGCACATCATCGATATCGAGCTTGAACTGGGGCGAGTCATCCTGGCCGTTGGGGCGCACCGCGATCAGTTTCGGGTTTTTCATGGCCATGCCCAGCAGCTGGTTGCGCGCCTCCATCAGCTTCTCATGCCCCAGGCCGCCACGATCCTGCAGCTGGAAGTCAAAGCCGTTGGCCACCCCCAGTTCCAGCACCGCCGGCGGCGAAAAGGCAAAGGCCAGGCCGTCCCTGAATCTTGCGAAAATGCCCCCATGGCCCGGCCGGCAATGGCCGGCGCCTTCAGGTCCGGCGTCTTGCGCAGATCCCAGTGCTTGAGCCTGACAAAGGCCAGCCCCATGTTCTGGCCGCGACCGGCAAAACTGAACCCGGCCACGGTGATGACCCCTTCCACGGTTTTGGTCTCCTTCTCCAGAAAATGCTGCTCCAGCTGGCGCATGACCTGGATGGTCCGCTCCTGGGTGGCGCCGGCCGGCAGCTGGACCTGGCAGATGATGAATCCCTGGTCCTCATCCGGCAGGAAGGAGGTGGGCAGACGCAGGAAGAAGAAGGCCATGGCGGCAACAATGGCGCCGTAGACCACCAGATAGCGCACCGGCTTGCCGAAGGAGCGGCCGACGATCCCTTCATACTTGCGCCCGGCAGCAGTTCGAACAGCTTGTTGAACCAGCGGAAGAACCAGCAGAACCAGCCGGATTCGCCGGCATGATGCCCCTTTTCGACCGGCTTGAGCAGGGTGGCGCAGAGCGCCGGGGTCAGGATCATGGCCACCAGCACCGAGAGGATCATGGCGGAGATGATGGTGATGGAGAACTGGCGGTAGATGACGCCGGTGGAGCCGCCGAAGAAGGCCATGGGGAGGAAGACCGCCGTCAGCACGGTGGCGATGCCCCAGAGGGCGCTGGTGATCTGCCCCATGGATTTGATGGTGGCGTCATGGGGCGACAGCCCCTCCTCGGACATGATCCGTTCGACGTTCTCCACGACCACGATGGCGTCGTCCACCAGCAGGCCGATGACGATGACCAGGGCGAACATGGTCAGGGTGTTGATGGAGAAGCCGGCAGGCCGCCAGCACCCCCATGGTGCCGAGCAGCACCACCGGCACCGCGATGGTGGGGATCAGGGTGGCGCGGATGTTCTGCAGGAAGAGGAACATGATGATGAAGACCAGGAAGACCGCCTCGATCAGGGTGTGGACCACCTCTTCGATGGAGATCTTGACGAAGGGGGTGGTGTCGTAGGGGTAGACCACCTTCATGCCGGGCGGGAAGTATTTCGCCAGCTCCGCCATCTTGGCCTTGACCCGGTTGCCGGTTTCCAGGGCGTTGGCGCCGGCTGCCAGCCGGATCGCCATGCCGCCCAACGGTTTGCCGTTGTAGAACGACTGGATCTCGTAGTTCTCGGTGCCGATCTTGCTTTCGGCCACATCCTTGAGCTTGACCGTGGAGCCGTCGCTGTTGGTGCGCAGGATGATGGCGTCGAACTGCTCCGGTGTCTGGAGCAGGGTGCGGGCGGTGATGGTGGCGTTCAGCTGCTGCCCCTGGCCGGCGGGGAGTGCCGCCGAACTGGCCGGCCGAGACCTGGGCGTTCTGGGCCTGCAGCGCGGCAATCACGTCGTTGGTGGTCAGGTGGTAGTTGTTCAGCTTGGCCGGATTCAGCCAGATCCGCATGGCGTTCTGGGTGCCGAACAGCAGCAGTTCGCCCACCCCTTCCAGGCGGCTGACGATATCCTGGAGGTTGGAGACCATGTAGTCGGTCAGGGCGTTGCGGTCCATGGAGCCGTCTTCCGAGACGAGGCCGACGATCAGCAGGAAGTTCCTGGTGGACTTGACCACCTGAATCCCCTGCCGCTGCACGATCTGGGGCAGGAGCGGCACGGCCAGCTGCAGCTTGTTCTGCACCTGCACCTGGGCGATGTTCGGGTCGGTGCCGGCCTTGAAGGTCAGGGTGATGGACACGGCCCCGGCCGAGTCGCTGGTGGAGGACATGTAGATCAGGTTGTCGATGCCGTTCAGCTTCTGCTCGATGACCTGGGTGACCGTATCCTGCACGGTCTGGGCCGAGGCGCCCGGATAGATGGCGTTGATGGCGATCTGCGGCGGCGCGATCGGCGGATACTGGGAGACCGGCAGCTGTCTTGATCGCCAGCAGGCCGGCCAGCATGACCATGATGGCGATCACCCAGGCAAAGATCGGGCGATTGATGAAAAAACGAGGCATGGAGCGGCTCCTTTATTTTTTGGCTGCTGCCGGTTGTGGCGTGCCGGCTGGCAGGCGCTGCCGGCTTAGCTGCCGAAAGGCACGGCCTTGACCTGTGTCCCCGGCCTTGCCTTCTGAATCCCTTCCAGGATGACCCGGTCGCCCGCTTTCAGCCCGTCGCTGACCAGCCAGTTGTCGCCAACCGTCCGGACGACCTTGATCGCCCGCGGCTCCACCTTTTCCTCAGCTCCGACCACCATGACCATGGCATCACCGTTCGGGTTGCGGGTGACACCCCGCTGCGGGACCAGGATCGCCTGTTCGTTAACCCCTTCTTCCAGAATGGCGCGGACAAACATGCCCGGCAGCAGGGTCTGTTTCGGGTTGGGGAAACTGCGCGCAGGGTGACGGAGCCGGTGCTCTGATCAACCGTGACCTCGGAAAATTTCAGAACCCCCGGCAGACGGGTAGGCGCTGACCGTCTTCCAGCAGCAGCTTGACCTGGGCCTGAGCTGCGCTCGTTTTTCATCAGGCCGCTTGGCCAGGTTCTGCTTCAGCCGCAGCAGTTCGGCGCTGGACTGGGTGACATCCACATACATGGAGTCGAGCTGCTGGATGGTGGCCAGCGCTGCCGGCTGGTTGGCGGTTACCAGGGCGCCGTCGGTCACGGTCGAGCGGCCGATCCGGCCGGAGATCGGGGCGGTGACCTTGGTGTAGGCCAGATTGATCCGGGCGGTCTCCACTGCCGCCTTGGTGGAGGCTACATCGGCCTCAGCCTGCTTGAGCGCGGCATAGGCGTCATCATAGTCCTGCTGGCTGACCGCTTTGATTTTCACCAGATCCCGGTAGCGCTCCTCTTTCAGCCGGGCCGGAATCAGGTTGGCTTCGGCCCTGGCCTCGGCCGCCTTGGCGCTGGCGTAGGCCGCCTGGTAGGTGGCCGGATCGATCTGGTAGAGAACCTGGCCGGCCTTGACATCAGCTCCCTTCGGTGAACAGCCGTTTCTGGATGATGCCGCCGACCTGGGGCCGCACTTCGGCAATCAGGTAGGCAGAGGTGCGCCCAGGCAGCTCTGTCGTAATGGCGACTTTTTCGGGATTAACCGTGATTATCCCTACTTCGGGGGGGCCGGCTTGAGGAGGGGCGGCCTTTTTCTTGCCACAACCGGCCATTATTCCGGTTAATAAAAGTCCTGTCATGATCATCAGCGCTGCTCTGTTTACGGTTTGCATAGACACCTCTTGATTATTGTTGCTCTGATATTTCAATATGTTTTTAAAAAATGCAGGTGACGAGATCAGTGCTGTCGGATTGCATCCCAGCTGGCTTCTACAATCCGGTCTATGAGGGAATCGTCGAGTTCGATGAACTGGAGGATGTGATCCCGGCAGACATCAACCAGCGGCCCGAAGGTGAGGGCCGAAAGGATCGGCAGCGGCAGGTCTTTGATGATCTGCTGCTCTTGGCCCTCTTCAAAGAGTTCCGTGATAAGGTCCTTGTTTTTCCGGCCCAGAAACTTTTCCCGTCGACAGTCAATCCCATACGGTGAATTGTGAAACTGTTCAATAAAACGAAATTCCCGGGGAGACGCCAGAAAGTAGCGTATCAGGTATTTGCAGATATGCAGAAACTGCTCATGCAGCCCTTCCGGGTAGTTTTCCTTGATCGCCGTCAAGACCTGGCCTTCCAGGCAGGCATAAATCTCCCGGATAAGAACATCCTTGTTCTCGAAATAGCGGTAAATGGTTCCGGCGCCAACCCCGGCGCGTTTGGCTATCATCGCCATTGGGGCGCCGTGAAAACCATGCTCAGCTATAAGTTCGAGCGCAGCCCGGACTATTTCGTCACGTTTATCCGTCGTTGACATTGCCAATCTCCCAGGCTGGAAGAATGAACGTTCATTCCGTTGTTGTCAATGAAATATTTTGTTGTTGCTGAGATGGTTGACGACGGCAAATTGTCGATGGTAGAATAGGACCGGTACACTTATAAAAACAGCAAGGAGTCAAAGATGAAACGGTTTATCATTGCAGCAGTTGTTACTACACTTGCAGTTCCGGTACTTGCCGCAGCAAACGATGCAATCGACAAGGCGGCCAAGGAGAAGGGGGCGGTAAAGACCTCTTCCGGCATGGTCTATCAATCCCTGAAAGAAGGGCAGGGGAAGTCACCGAACGCATCCAGCACCGTTGAAGTCAATTATCGCGGTACCCTGACAAACGGCAAGGAGTTTGACAGCTCCTACAAGCGCAATCAGTCGATCAGTTTTCCGCTCTCCGGAGTCATCCCCTGCTGGACCGAAGGGGTGCAGCTGATGAAGCCCGGCGGTAAGGCAAAGCTTGTCTGCCCGCCTGAACTTGCCTATGGCGCCCGTGGGGCAGGCAGGGATGTGCCGCCAAACGCGACACTTATCTTCGAGGTTGAACTGCTGAATGTAAAGTAGCCGCAGGGAGCAATGCTTAACTGAAAACGCCGTGAACTTTTGATAAGGTTCACGGCGTTTTCAGTTTCAGACCCCGCCTGATCTGCCCCTGAGCGGCGCGAACAGGTATTCCAGTCCGTTGACTTTAATTTCGTAAACTGCCCGCAGCATCTCTCCCAGCTTGCCTGGCGGAAAACCCTGTTGTGCGAACCAGACTACATATGGCTCCGGCAGATCTATCAGCCGCCGTCCGGCATATTTGCCAAAAGGCATGCGCATGTCAGCCAGTTCCAGTAGTGCACGATGATCGTAAGCAGGTTCTGTTGTCATAGGGTTTCGACAGATTGACCTCTGTAGCGGATTGTCAAGCCGTTGAGGAAACTACGGAGGAATTGATCGCCGCACTCCTTGTAGTTTTTGTGCTCTTTGCCGCGAAAGAGAGCCCCAAGCTCGGACTTGGTGACCGTGACGCCAGCCAGATTCATGACGGCAAGCATATCCTCATCCTTCATCTCCAGGGCGATACGCATTTTGCGGAGGATAAGGTTGTTGATCCGCTCCTTTCCGGCTGTTGCCGGTTTCGGCGCTACACCCTCCTGCTTCCCCCGCTTGACTGTTATCAATCCGTCGAAAAAAAACTCCAGCAAGCTGTTGCTGCAGTCGAGAAAGCCATCTTCATCCTCTTTTTTAAGCAGTGCCAGTAGTGCCGGCAGATCAATTTCCTGGCCTGCGACCCGGAAAATCTCCAGCATCTTTGGGTTACTGATGTCGAGTGCATAGCGGAAGCGGCGCAATATGTCGTTATTGGTCACGGTTGATCCTTTCCGGATTTTGTTCGGCAGTACATGAGGGGGTGGGTATATGATGTGAAAGATGGGGGGAGTATATGGTGGGGGAGTTGTATCTCTCTTGGACGCTGATACAATAACATTGGCCCTGGTTGTGTTCAGGAAATGGTTGCCCGTATGGGGTCGTGAGGTAAACCTGGCAGACCTTATAAGAGAACGCTTCGGGGTTAAAATTAGTTTTACCTGAGATCAGTCTCCTGGTCGCTGATCTGGGTAACACTGTGGCCGAGTTTGCCGGTTGGGCAGCCAGCATGGAGATATTCGGGGTAGCAAGTATATCTCTGTGCCGATTGGCGCTTTTCTGGTCTGGTGGCTTGTGGTCAAAGGGACCTATCGCATCGTTGAAAAGATTTTTCTTTTTGCCTGCACTATTTTTGTTACCTACATAATCTCGGCTTTCATGGCAGCGCCTCCCTGGGGACAGGTGCTGACCGCAACTATCAAGCCGACTTTGAGCTGAAGAATAATATTATTTCAATTCCGCCAGTTCATCCAGACGATTATTTCATTGAATACCCGGATTCGCCCCAGGCAGCAGCTCCTGCGGGATAGCGATAAACGTTTTTATAGCCGTAACTGACAAGGAGTTTTGCTCCAATGTGGCTTTTTCGGCTGGCAACATAGCCGCAGTATACGATCAGGATATTCTCCTTGTTATTCCCGGCAGCGCTTTCCAGGTGCACTTTGTCCTCCGGCGTGATCTCCTGCTCGCTTTCAGGCATCGGCGCGCTTAGTGCACCGGGGATGATCCCTGAAACTTTGTCCTCTTTGTGAGACTGTGCGCTGATGATGGTCATTTTCTTCCCTGCGTCCAGCCACTTTTTAAGTTCGTCAGTACTGACGATTTTGTAGCCGCCGTTTAATTTGTCAGCCGAGAGTTGCAAGGCGGCTTTTTCGATGGGTACCTCCAACCCTTTGGGCGAAGTCCCCCGGGTCGCAGCGCAGCCGGCAAGCAGTAGTGATGCAATGGCAATCATTGCAGGGTAATTCTTTATTCTCATGGTAAGCCCTCTGAATTTGCGATTTGATTGGGTTCATGCAGTGGGGTGCAGCTTAGCAGATAGAACGACTGAGCGAAAGCGATACCTGCGACAGAATGCTACGCTCATGCCTGCTGCTGTTGATATGAGAATGCTTTTATGATATTTTAATGGTTCAAACCTACGGAGAAAACCATATGCGGACTATTGCAGCACTTATCCTGTCGTTTCTTCTCTGCCACGGGTGGCAGCCTCTGCCGGCGGCGGCAGCCAATCCACTCTCAATGGCGACTGATAAACCGGTGGAGACAAAACCGGCAAACACAACTGCCACCGAAATGAGCGACAAGGAGATAGATGCAAACCGCCTACGGCTTGAGGCACGGATTGCCGATTTTGTTCTCCAGACTGCCCCTGAAGCTGTTGCCACACTGCGCAACACGTATCAGGATGCAGCCACCCCCTCGGAACTGGACGAATGGGTGAAGTTTGCCGGTAAGCTTGTCGGGACACTGGAAGATCATATACTGGCCCTCTCGCGCTATAAAGACTACCGCAAGGATCTTCAAGGCAAACTTAATGAGATGAAGTCCTGGAAGGGCTTTTCTGAGAAGCCCCCGTATCCGCTCTCGCTGGTCGATGGCCTTCATGTTGCCCTTGAGTCGAAGCAGAGGGTAGTCAAGTCATTGGATGTTATCAATGTCACTGTCGAGGAGGAGTTCGGCGAGTATTCGCGCAACCTCAAGAACAGCAGCAAGCAGGTGCGACTGGCCGAAGAGGAGCTGGAAAAAAACGCTGGCAAACCGGGCGAACTGCGCAGCCGTTGGTTGCTGCAGCTGGCACGGTTACAGCAAGAGGTCGATCAGTCCGGGGTACTTTTCGCAGAAATGCGGCGCATAACCACACGGGAACGCCTTAAGGGGGCTCAAGCCGACGTTGATTTTATCGGACAGCAGCTCTCCGTGGCAAAGGCTAACTATCGTTTTTCGGCAGAAGAGCTAAAGCAGAAGCAGCAGTCAATCGACGAACAGTTGAGCAGAATACGAGTGAAAATTGAGCGGGCAAAGGACACCGAGAAGACTGCCCGGAAAAAGCTCGATGCGCTGGATGCGGCAGTTGTCAAGGCGCAGTCCGCTCTTGCGGCCGGCGATCGACCTGCTGTGCCGCTGAAACAGCTTCTGGCCGAGCAGAGGCGTCAGCGGGTCGTCTTTGAAAATGCCACTATCGAGGCCTTGATACTTAACGGCGTATCCCAGTTACTCAAGAGCGAAAAGGTCATCTGGGAAGACCGTTATCTGATTGCCGAGGGAAACAGCAGCCAGGAGCCGCGTCGCAATGAGCTGGACCTTGTTGCCAAATGGCAGGACTATATATCCAATAAAATCGGCGTGGCCGAGGTTCTTATCAAGAGTCAGCAGGAAGCGCTGGAATCCACCACCCCAGGAACTGGCGAGCACGAGGAGGCCCGCTTTCTTCTCGGCCTCTACCAAGAGCAGGAGGCAAAGCTGAAGAGCGGTCTGCCGTTACTCAAAAATTACGAACAGCTCGTGATGCGGCGCAACGAAGAGCTCAGCAACGAGCGGAAGACAGTGGCCGGTTACTTCAAGAACGCATTTGGCTCACTGACTGAACTGGTCGGCAAGCTCTGGCGTACTGAACTGTATGTGGCTGAAGAGACAGTTATAGTCGAAGGGAGTAAAATTTCCCGGCCGCGCAGCGTCACCATCGGCAAGGTTGTGATAGCGTTTCTCATTCTGTTCATCGGCATATTGGTGATCCGCTACCTGAAGAAGATACTGAACCTGGTCGCAACACACCGGCTCAAACTGGGTGCAAATGAAGCACATCTTTACACCAGGCTGATGACCTACATCATGTTTATCGTTGTGCTCGTCAGCGCGTTGGTATTCGTCAATATCCCCTTGGCAATCTTTACCTTTTTCGGTGGCGCGCTGGCCATCGGTATCGGTTTCGGCGCTCAGGCACTGATCAGTAATTTCATCAGCGGTCTGATTCTGATGTTTGACAGAACCATCCGTATGGGGGATATGGTTGAGGTTGACGGACACCGTGGCCGCATTACTTCCATCGGCATGCGCAGTTCCAGCATAAAACGCTTTGATGGCGTCGAAATGTACGTCCCCAACAGCTCCTTCCTCCAGCAGAACGTTATCAACTGGACCTCTTCAGACACGAAGATCCGTTATACCATTCCAGTCGGCGTTGCTTACGGTTCGGCGACAAAAGTAGTTGAACGGGTGATTCTTCTGGCGGTGGAATCACAGCCGGAAGTGCTGACCGACCCACCTCCATATATGGTGTTCGACAGTTTTGGCGATAGCTCACTGAACTTTACCGCATATTTATGGCTGGAGCTGACCGTTGATATTAACAATAATGTGGTGCTCAGCGAAATCCGCCACCGGATCGGCGAGCGGCTCGCTGCAGCAGGGATCAGTATCCCTTTCCCCCAGCGGGATCTGCATCTGGCCGCCGACAAGCCGCTGGATATACGGGTGGTCTCAGATTTCAAACAGGATTGATTCAGAGGGAAGAGTTACGGCTGGAGATGGTTTCCTGAAGTGTCTGTAATTGCTGTGATATTGAGGAACAACTGTCAAGATCTTGCGCAGAACCTGACTCCTGGGGGTGTTTTCAGCCAGTGCGCTCACGCCGATCTGCGACTAAATTCCGGCTTGTTCCACCAAGACTGGTGATTTCACCTTTTTGACCCGTTTGACTGCTGCCCTTGCTTTTTTAACGGGGGCGATATCAGGAGCTGGAATGAAAGAGCCGGGTTCGGCCGGTTCGAGAACGTTGTAGTGCGATGAGGCGATCATTCTGGTTACGCCGTCACTGAACTCAATCGTCGCTTTCAGTAAAGAGACATTCATCACCTTGCCGACTCCCCACGAAGCCCCTACTGGATGGTTTACCAGGACCCCTTTTTTGATATTCATCAGCTCTCCTCGCAAAACTTATTTTGAAGCGGTTGTCAATCTAATTTGTACTGTACGCTTTTATAAGCTTTAAAGATAGCTTTAGAATATTTTACTGAAAGTCAGCCCGGTTTACTCGCCAATTACCTTTCCGAAAAGCCAAAATAAGTCATGAAAGTACCTCTATTTTTGATGCGATTTTAACAGGATTAACTAATCAGCACGAAATAAGGTCTCCCAGAGAGGACTCCTGACGTTTGCGTGGATGCCATGACCGGAATTTGCCGCCAGATGCCGCAATATTCTGAACAGCTGTTCGGTTTTCTCAGGCTTGCCAAGCGCTTCGGCAACAGCATCTGCGGTAAACTCCCTTCCCGGAGAAGCAGCAAGCAGACTGATAACAGTCTTCTGCAGAGACAGTACTTGCCCGGCAGCCTTCTTGCCGGCTTCCACCCCTGGCTGATGGTAGGCGTTAATATTCACCAGCGAAGCGTACAGGCCGACTGCCCGCTCATACAGCGCGATAAGCGCACCGATGATTTTAGCATCGATCGTCTCAACCGTTATGGTAATCGATTCACGGCCTGCTTCGCTGAGCGCCTCTCTGGTTCCTTGTAGAAAACCCGACAGGTAATCGCCGCTGGTAACCCCCGGCTCAACCATCAACGCCGCTCCATCTCTCTCCTTCAATACCTCTATGAAGGTGACAAAGAAATTATTAACCCCTTCCCGAAGCTGTTGAACGTAGGCGTGCTGATCCGTTGAGCCTTTGTTGCCGTAGACAGAAAGCCCCTGATTGACGATCCTGCCGGCAAGATCCTTCTCTTTCCCGATCGACTCCATGATCAGCTGTTGCAGGTAGCGCGAAAAGAGGAGCAGCCTGTCCTTGTAGGGGAGGAGAACCATATCACGACTACCATTGCCGCCTGAGCCGCAGTACCACATGAGAGCGAGAAGCGCAGCCGGGTTCCGCGCTGTTTCCGGAATCCTTGTGAGTACGTCGCACATCCGCGCCCCTTCAAGAAGAGCGTCAATATCTATACCCTGGAGTGCTGCGGGAAGGAGTCCAACTGCGGAGGTTACAGAAGTCCGCCCGCCAACCCAGTCCCACATGGGGAAGCGCGCCAGCCACCCCTGCTCAAGCGCAAGGGTATCAAGCTCACTGCGGTTTCCCGTTATTGCCACCGCATGCTTTGCGAAATCAAGACCCTGACGGCGGTAGGCAGCCATGGTTTCCAGCATTGCATTACGGGTCTCTTTGGTGCCGCCACTCTTCGAAATGACAATGACAAGGGTCTCCCCCAGTCCGGTTCCTATTTCTCGCAGAACCCGCTCCATGCCGTCAGGGTCTGTATTGTCGAGAAAGCAGGGGCGCATCACATCGCCAGGGCCGGAAAGCGCATCGGCAACAAACTGCGGGCCGAGGGCTGACCCGCCGATGCCGATAATCAGCAGCTCGTGAAAACGCTCTGCCATCAGCAGCGCTAAAGATCCCTTCATGAACATCTGCTGCAAACTCTTTAACGGCGCGAACAGTAAATTCAATCTCTGTCGATATTTCAGGATTTGGCGCCAGTTCCGGCGCTCTCAGCCAGTAATGGCCAACCATTCGCCCTTCGTCCGGGTTGGCAATAGCCCCTTTCTCAAGTTCGGCCATTGCCGTAAAAGCCTTCTGCATGGCCGGTTCCATTCGCGCGAAAAAATCTTCATCAAAGTTCATCCTGCTTATATCCAGTGAAAGCCCGAGTTTTTCAGAATGAAAGAGATATTCACAGTAGCGTTTCCAGTCCGGCATCAGTCAGTCCCCCTTTAGTCTCAGCATGACGGGAATAGTACCACAAGCAGGCGAAGCTTCAACTCTCTTCACGCAGGTTTTATAGAAAGCAGGATTTTTTGGATTTTCCATCTCATTGACACGAGCGGAATACTTTTGCTATAGTGCCAACCTCCTGTAACCGGATGCGTGTGACAAAGACAAGCACCACAACCGAATAAGGACTCAAATTATGCCAATATTCTCACTGTTTTTGATCCTCCTGATGCTCCCCGGCTCTCTCTCAGCTGCTCCCTTGTCATCCACACTTTTGAAAGAGTTCTCCATAACATCAAAAGTACAAACAGCTGCCCCCACTGCGGATATTTCTCTGGAAAGATCCCTGGAGTCGTCGCTAGCTGAACTTATTGAGACAGACGATACTCCGGCTGCCGATGTCGATATTTCTCTTCTGACCGAATCACTCCCTGAATCTGACATCCCCCTGACCCTCAATAGCAAGGTCAACTATTTTATAAATTTTTTCCAGTACCGGGGGCACGATTTTTTCGCAAAATGGCTCTCCCGCTCGGAGCGCTATATCCCTATGATGCGGGAGATCCTTCGTAAAGAAGGGATGCCGGAAGATCTGGTCTATCTTGCCATGATAGAGAGCGGCTTTACCACTCACGCGGTGTCGGTGGCAAATGCAGTCGGTCCATGGCAGTTCATATCCGGGACAGGCCGCCGCTATGACCTGAAAATTAACGACTGGATAGATGAGAGGCGCGACCCGATCAAGTCAACAGTGGCAGCGGCTCTTTATCTGAAAGCGCTTTATGCCATGTTCAACAACGACTGGTATCTTGCCGCCGCAGGTTATAATGCCGGCGAAAACAAGATCCTTCGTGCTATTGATATGTATGACACCAGAGATTTCTGGGAGATTTCAAAAGGCTCCTATCTTAAGCGAGAGACAAAGGACTATGTGCCGAAACTTCTTGCTGCGGCGATAATCGCCAAAGAGCCTGCAAAATACGGTTTTGCCGATATAGCGTATCTCCCGGCAATGGATCTTGATACAGTGGAGATTACTTCAAGAACAGATCTGGATCTTATCGCCAGATTGACTGATGTCCCAATCAATACACTGAAAGAGCTGAACCCCGAACTGCGCCGCTGGTGTACTCCTCCTGACTATCCTAACTACCTGCTTAAACTGCCTAAGGGTAAAAAAGAACTTTTTACCGCTGAACTTGCCAAGATTCCTGAAGAGCAGCGCTACACGGAAAGAATCGCCTACAAACGCTACAGAGCCAAGAAACAGGATACCCTCAAGTCTGTTGCGGTCCGCTTTGACACGACACCGGAGCGAATTGCCGAGCTCAATAAGCTTAAAGCCAAATCAAAGCTTCGCGGCAGAACTCTGCTTGTCCCGGTTCAGAGTGCAATCAACACCAAGCCAGCCCACAAGAGTGAACCTGCAGTGACAGTTGTAGCCGCAGACGGGGATAACCGCTACTACACGATAAAAAAAGGTGACACACTCTACGCCCTTGCAAAAAAATTCAAGGTCACCACAGCTATTCTCTCGGCATGGAACAACATGACTGAAAAAGTAGCGCTGAAACCTGGCAAGCGAATAATAGTAGCTAAATACTCAAGCAAAGATAACGGCTAGTCTCTTATCCCGATTATCTAAAGGATCTTTATTGCATGTATAACATCATCATCTCCCTGCTTCTCGGATTTGCCACCTACGCAGTTATCGCCTTTGCCCTGAAACTCGCCTGGTGGATTGCCCTGATCGCTGCAATCGTGGTAATGACCGCAGTCTTTTACCTGATCTCCCGCATTATCATGAAAAAGATCGAAGCAATCATGTCCGGGGCGATGAAAGATCTGCAGACTCAGCGGGTAACGAGCAGGGAGATGCAGATTCAGCTGGTTGACCGCGCCATCAAGGAGATGCAGGCAGCCTTTCAGTATGAAAAATGGCAGATCTATGTCGGCGGGCAGGTCAATGCATCAATCGGCATGCTCTACTACATCAAACGGGACTTCAATGCCGCTTTCCCCTACCTTGAAAAAGCTTTTTTCAAAAACTGGGTGACTATGGGTATGCTGGGAGTCTACTACCTGAAGAAGAACAAAAAAGAGAAGATGAAAGAGACTTTCGATAAGGCTGTTCTTGGCAGTCCGAAAGAATCGCTTCTCTGGGCGCTTTATGCCTACTGTCTACTGCGAAGCAGGCGACATTGCCAAGGCAAAAGAGGTTTTGACAAAAGGGCTGAAAAAGCTCCCGGCAATGATGACCTCAGGATGAACCTCACTCTTATTGAATGATGGCAAAAAGATGAAGATGAATTCGCTACGGTGAGACATGGTATCAGTTCCATCTTGAGAGTACCGCTAGTCTGCAGAAACAGCAGCAGATGGCATCAATGACAGGCGGCATGAAGCGCAAGGTTGTCAGGAGGTGACAGGATTTGTCCGGCTGTATGCTCCGGCCAAGGTTAATTTCAGGCTGGATGTATTAAGGAGACGACCGGACGGATATCACGACCTGCGCATGATTATGCAGCGGATCGACCTCTGCGACGAGATTGAGATCTCTGTTCATCAAGAGCCGGGTATTTCGCTTTCCTGTAATCACCCCTATATCCCGCAGGATAAAAGGAATATTGTCTGGAGAGCTGCTGAAGCGATTCTGAACTGTTCCGGCAACAATGTCGGCATCAATATAAAAATGAATAAAAAAATACCTGTCGGTGCAGGGCTGGGAGGGGGGAGTTCTGATGCGGCAACAACCCTTATGGGTCTGAATGATCTGCTCGAAACAGGTCTTACCGAGTCTGAGCTTATCTCCATCGGCTTAAAACTCGGAGCTGATGTTCCATTTTTTATCTTCAAAAAACCTGCCGTAGCCGAAGGCATTGGCGAAAAGCTACTCCCTCTTGAGTATATTCCAAAACTCTGGCTTTTACTGGTAAACCCGGCGATTCATGTTTCAACATCATGGGTTTATCAAAATTTGAACTTGACAAGGGAAAAAGTCGCGGCTAAACTTCCTTTTCTCTTTAAATCGGCTGCCGATGTTTGCAGCATTCTTGCGAATGATCTTGAATCCGTGACTATAGGCCGATACCCGATCATAAGAGAGATTAAGCAGAAGCTGATGTCTGCCGGTGCTGCAGGGACGCTTATGTCAGGCAGCGGGTCGACTGTTTTCGCTGTTTTTGAAAGTGAATCAGCTGCAAAAAGTGCCCTCTCTGCCCTGTCTTTTGATAGCAGGTGGTTCAAGGCAGTAGTGACTACAATCTGAAAAGTTCGGCTGGCAGCGATGTCTGTCGTTTTTTGGGGTGTCGCCAAGCGGTAAGGCACCGGATTTTGATTCCGGCATTCCCAGGTTCAAATCCTGGCACCCCAGCCACACACATTAAAGGGCGGCTACATGCCGCCTTAAAAGTTGGTACGTTCATGCACAATAAAATCAGGATTTTCAGCGGCAACTCTAACCCTTCCCTGGCAGCCAAAATCTCCGAGAATCTCTCACTCCCTCTTGGTAAGGCAAAAGTGAAGACTTTTTCTGATGGCGAGATCATGGTTGAGATCGAAGAGAACGTTCGTGGCCGGGATATCTACATCATCCAGTCTACCTGTGCTCCGACAAACAATAATCTGATGGAGTTGCTGATTATCATGGACGCTCTCCGCAGAGCCTCCGCGGCAACAATAACCGCAGTCATTCCTTATTACGGCTATGCCCGCCAGGACAGGAAAGCTGCCCCGCGAACCCCCATCACTTCAAAGCTTGTTGCCGATCTTATTACGACTGCCGGCGCTGACCGCGTCGTCACTGTTGATCTTCATGCCGGTCAGATTCAGGGCTTTTTCAATATCCCGGTTGATAACCTTTATGCCGCACCGGTCATTCTTGAACACCTTAAAAGCAAATTCAGCAATGAAGAGATCGTCATGGTTTCACCCGATGCCGGTGGTACAGAGCGCGCCAGAGCTTTTGCAAAAAGGCTCGACTGTACACTTGCCGTTATTGACAAAAGAAGAACCGGCCCGAATGTTGCTGAAGTAATGCACCTTATTGGTGATGTCCAGGACAAGGTTGCCATTATCCTTGATGACATGATTGACACCGCCGGTACATTGACCCAGGCGGCCAGCGCACTCAAACTTCACGGTGCAACCAGAATCTACGCCTGCGCTACGCATGGCGTTCTTTCCGGTCCGGCGATCGACAGGATTAACGCATCTGCCATTGAAGAGGTATTGATTACTGATACTATTCCGCTTGCTGATACCGGCAAGGATATGGGCAAGATAAAAGTTCTTACTGTCTCCAACCTTCTGGCTGAAGCGATCCGTAGAATTCATGAGGATGAGTCAGTAAGCTCACTTTTTGTATAATCACAAAACAGATTTATTTGATAAGTGGAGGAACTTATGAGTATGAAAGAGCTTGATTTTGAGTTGAGAGAGAAAACCGGCAAGGGAATCTGTCGTCAGCTGCGTACCGCCGGTAGAGTCCCGGCTGTTGTCTTTGGTAAGGATTTTGCCTCAACGGCTATCAGTGTTGACCAGCGTGAGTTGCTTAAAGTCGTTAGTGGCGATGGTGGCAAGAACACTCTGATAACCCTGAACGGCGCTGATCCGGTTAATGGTTCTGTTGTTATCGTTGAAAACATGTTGCTTAATCCACTCAAAGGGACCCCGCGACATGTCGACCTGCATAAAGTAACTTTCGGACAAAAAATGCGGGTAGAAGTCAGTATCAAGCTGGTTGGCACCGCTAAAGGGGTAAAGGATGGCGGTCTGCTTGAGTTTCTCAAGCATTCTGTAGAAATCGAGTGTCTCCCGAGACAGATTCCAGCTCACATTGACGTCGATGTGACCGGCCTTACCATTGGCCATTCCATCCATGCTTCGGCACTAAAATTGCCGGAAGGTGTTCGTCTTCTTGACAGTGGCGAGTCAACTATCGTCAGCATTATCGGCAAGGCCGTAGAGGTAGAAGCTCCTGTAGAAGGATAGATCTGCTTTCTGGAGTAGTTCATGGCCGTAAAGCTTATAGTGGGGCTGGGAAATCCCGGCCCCAAATATTTATGGACCCGCCACAATGCGGGTTTTATAGTTTTGGATCGCTTTGCCCATCTGGCAGGGATCCAGATCACCAGAAAAACCTTCGGCGGACTTTATGGTGAAGGTGATTATCAAAGGCAACCGCTTACTGCTGCTTAAACCGCAAACGTATATGAATCTCTCCGGTCGTTCTGTAGCCGAAGCACTCCGTTTTCACAAGCTTGAGCCTGCCGACATGATCGTAATCCATGACGAACTGGATATCCCTTTCGGCCAGATCAAATTTAAAGCCGATGGTGGCCATGGTGGCCACAACGGGCTTCGCTCGCTTCACCAGGAGCTTGGCGGTGGCGGATACAGTCGCCTCAGAATCGGCATCGGCAGACCCGCTCACGGCAACATGGCTGATTATGTGCTGACGAACTTCGGCAAGGATGAGATGATATCCCTCCCCCGGCTTGTCGACGGCGCTGTCGATGCTCTGGAAATGATGATTGCGGAAGGACTGCCAAAAACAATGAGCCTGTTCAATAACAGGATTTTCATCTGACCAGCCTCCGGGCAGACTGCCAGGCAGGATCGTAATAAAAAGGAAAAACATATGGGCTTCAACTGCGGCATAGTAGGGCTGCCGAACGTCGGCAAATCAACCATCTTCAATGCGCTTACATCCGCCGGTGCTGAATCGGCGAATTACCCGTTCTGCACCATCGATCCCAATGTCGGAATCGTGCAGGTTCCTGACCCCAGAATGCAGAAGCTTGCCGAGATAGTAATCCCGGAACGGATCCTGCCGACAACCATAGAATTTGTTGACATTGCCGGTTTGGTAAAAGGGGCCAGCAAGGGTGAAGGTCTGGGGAACAAGTTTCTTGGCCATATCCGGGCTGTTGACGCAATCGTCCATGTTGTGCGCTGTTTTGACGACGACAATGTCGTCCATGTGGATGGCAGCGTCAATCCTGCCACGAGATATAGAGGTTATTCAGCTTGAACTGGGACTGGCTGATCTTGACACCGTTGAAAAGCGGATTTTGCGCAGCGAAAAGCTTGCTCGCAGCGGCGATAGAAAGGCAAAGGAAGAAAATGATTTCTGCCACCGGGTGAAAAAAGCCCTGGACGCTGGAAAACCGGCTCTGGGTCTTGCGGAAGGGGAAGAAGAGCAGATAATACTGCGGGAGATGTGCCTTCTTACCGACAAACCGGTTCTCTATGTCGCCAACGTCTCTGAAGACGACCTTGAAGGAAGGCACCCTTTTGTTTCCCAGGTCGCCGAAATAGCGGCCAGAGAGGGGGCAAAGATGGTTGTCATCTGCGGCAGTATAGAAGCGGAGATAGCCGAACTTGACGGTGCGGAAAAAGCCGAATTTCTTGCCGGAATGGGGCTTGCCGAATCTGGGCTTGATCGGCTCATCCGCTGCGGCTACGAGCTTCTCGGTCTCATTACCTACTTTACCGCCGGAGTGAAGGAAGTTCGCGCCTGGACAATCACCAAAGGGACAAAAGCCCCCCAGGCAGCCGGGGTCATCCATAGTGACTTTGAAAAAGGCTTCATCAGGGCAGAGGTTATCGCCTATAACGATTATATCGCCTCGAAAGGTGAAGCGGGCGCCAAGGAAAAAGGGCTGATGCGGCTTGAAGGGAAGGAGTACATCGTTCAGGATGGCGATGTCATGCACTTCAGGTTCAATGTATAGGAAAAGCAAGGTTGAAGGCTGAAGGTTGAAGGATGATTTAACCTGACAGACTTGCGTCTATTAACCTGTTTTTTAAAAAGGAGCACTCGCATGAGCATTCTTGTTGTCGGTTCTGTAGCAATTGACTCGGTTGAGACCCCTTTCGGGGTCGGCGAAAACGTCCTGGGCGGATCAGCCACCTATTTTTCCACGTCTGCCAGCTTTTTTACCGACGTGAATCTTGTCGGCGTCGTCGGCGATGATTTCCCCCAGGCGCATATCGATTTTCTCCAGTCCAGGAACATTGATCTGCGTGGCCTTGTCCGTGAAAGCGGCAAAACTTTTCACTGGAAAGGCAAGTACGGCTATGATCTGAACGAAGCACAGACCCTTGATACCCAGCTGAATGTCTTCCAGACTTTCAGACCGCAGATTCCTGCCGAATATGCCGATGCCGATTACCTCATTCTTGCCAATATCGATCCTGCGCTGCAGCTTGAAGTGCTTGCCCAGGTCAAAAAGCCCCGCGTCATTGCCTGCGATACCATGAACTTCTGGATTTCTTCAAAGCCGGAGGTTCTCAAAGAGGTCATTGAAAAAGTCGATTTCCTGATCATCAACGAAGGAGAGGCGCGGCAGCTGACCGGCGAAGTCAATCTGGTCAAGGCAGCCCGGGCAATCCTTGGGATGGGTGCGAAAAATCTGATCATCAAGCGGGGCGAATACGGGGTGCTGCTCTTTACCAAAGACTCAATCTTTGCGGCACCGGCCTACCCGCTCGAAAAGGTCTTTGATCCGACCGGCGCCGGCGACACCTTTGCCGGCGGCTTCATGGGTTATCTGGCGAATACCGGCAATCTCTCCGAAGACGGTATCCGTCAGGCGATCATCTACGGCAGTGTCATGGCCTCGTTCAATGTGGAGGACTTCAGCCTCGACCGGCTCAGAACCCTGCAGTACAGTGAAATAGAAGAGCGCTTCAGAAATTTCAAGAAGATGACGCACTTTGAGGCTGTTGCCCCAACGTAATTATATTCCGGTTTTAGTTGCATTGCCTTTATAAAGACCGCCTGATTAACTGGCGGTCTTTTTTACAATAATTTGCAGTATCTATTTGTTGCTATTAATGTTATGAAAGTGACTTGCTATTGCAAAAAGATGTTTAGAGGTCAGTTGATAAACCAGCTCGATATCAGACTGAATTATCTACGGAGGCATTATTCATGAAGAAATTTGTTTCAACATTGCTTTTAATCTTATTAATTCCCTCACTGGTGTTAGGTGGACAATCCATTCCTGATTTGACGCAAATCCCAACCACAAAAAATACCGAGATATCGACAAATAACCCTGAACCACAACAGAATATTCAGTTAGCACATGTAACAGATGCCGATAAGCAGGCTTTGCGCTGTCCTGAAGAAGCAACCTCGAAAAAAGGCCATACCTGGGACAATTTCTGGTATGTTCATTTCGGCGACTACCGTTGGGCATGGTGGGCTTTAGCAGGTGGAGTCCTTATTGCCATACATGCTGGTGCCGATTAATGATAACAGCAAAAATATGAAGTGAACTTGCCATAAAACGCGATGTTTTAGTTATTGCCAAGTTGATAAGTAAATCAAGGGAGCCCATTGAAGCGATTCAGTGGGCTTTTTGTGGTGCGCCCGGCAGGGCGCGTGGCGCTTGTGTGGGAGGTCGGCGGAAGTAATTCCGCTTCCTACCCGATGATTAATTGACAACTACCGTTGCCAATTATGGCTGTAGGTGCTTCTTTCCGATCAGGGATGTCCGGATTTCCACCTCCCCTCCATAGCGGCCCAGCAGCGCCGGGCTGTCCGGGAAATGGTTGCGGCAGTTGCGCTCGATCATTCCTGCGTTGAAATTGGCGTAGCAGTAGGCGCAGCGGTAACGGCAGCTGTTGTAGGCGCCCATGTCAACCGATTCGACACAGTTGCAGTCAGCCCGCTGGTTGCTGTCCTTTCTGCCGGAAGCAGCGACACCGCCAAGCTTCCGGATCAGGTTCGGGTCAATGCAGGCGCCGTGCTCTATACCGAAGGCCGCCAGATCCACTGCCTCGCTGCAGGAGAATATCTCCAGTCTATGGCTGACAGCGATCTTGCCGAAACCGCAGGCAACCTCTTCAAGTACAGCCCTCTGCTCGGGAGCGGTTATGTCAGCCAGCCTGATGCCGGTCCCCTGGAGTGACTTGCCCAGCCGCCCCTCCCCTTTACCGTAGAAGTCGCAGAAGCTGACCACCAGTCGCCGGGTGGCGTCTTTCACCCGGCTGGCGATCCGGATCGCCTGGTCAAGATGCCAGGCGGCCGAAGTAACATTGGAGAGGATGATTGGGTCATAACGCCATACCACCCGCTCCGGACCGATACGGCCTGCCAGCTCGATCATGGTTTCGATCCGCTCATCCAGTGGCGGCAGATTGGGCTCGAATGTCCGGTCGTAGGCGTTCAGGGTGAACTGGAAGTAGTAATTCAAGCCGCGCTCGTCCAGTTCAGCCAGGTGCGGCAGGAGTGGCCGCGGGTTCCTGGTCCAGAAGCAGATTGCGTCCACGTGCTCAGGTTTCAGGCTGAAGCCGGAAATCTGCCTACTGTTGAACGGATTGACCCGGTAAAAGTAGCCCGCCCGAACCCGGTTCATGAACCAGTCGGCATAAAAGGCCGGTATGTCGGTGCGCCTGCTGGCTGATATAATCATGGCGGAACCTCTTGGCAAATAGTACCTGTTTCCCGCCAGGCAGGCAACGGTCCTTAAGTCTCTAATTATGCCCCGTCTCTACTATTGACCTTGCCTCCTTGCCACAGATACTGTGAAAAACTTTATGTACGGACGGAAAAATATAAAATGTGTTGGTTTAACACCGACTGGTGCTGGACACCAACTGGTGCTGCTTACTGGTGGCAGATTGAATTGACAGGCTGAATTTGCCACTACCACACTTAAAAAATATCGCGTCTGTGGGTTGCACAAATCTTTGAGCTTGTTATAATTTACTAATATTAATATTGCCAGCAAGAAAGGAGGGAGCCATGAAGAGATTCATTGTAGTGCGAAATACAATAATGCCGCTATTGGGGTTAGCTATGCTTCTGGCAGCCGGTTGCGCCACTGGCAAAGCAACTGCAACTGCCGATAAGTTGGCAGTAGTCGAGAAGGCCATCTATGAAGCACGGGAAGGAACAGCCATGTCCTATGCGCCTCTTGAGCTTAAGGCCGCCGAGGATAAATTTGCTGCTGCACAGTCGGCCATGAAACAAGAAGAATACGAGGTGGCAAACGGCTTGGCAGATCAGGCAATGGCCGATGCAGAGTATGCTCGCGTAAAGTCAGCCAGTGTAAAAACAAGAAAAATGGCCGACGATCTCACAGACAGTATCAAGATGCTCAAGGATGAACTAGAGCGCACACCCGGCAAGTAATGCCATCGAGGGGAGGGAGGGATCATGATTACCAATTCATTGCGATATATGAGAAACGGGGTTTTGTTGATGGTGCCGCTGTTAATGCTGCTTGCCGGCTGCGGACCTTCGCAGCAGGAGATGATGGCACGCGACAGGCTTCAGAAGGTTCAGGCAGCCTACAACGAAGCAAACGCAAACCCATCGGTAACCTCAAACGCACCCGTGGCACTTCTGGATGCGGGGAAACAATTGAAGGCAGCCGAAAGCGCTGATAATTACAAGGAAATGGACCAGCTTACCTATATTGCCGAACGGAAGATCCAGACAGCAATTGCGATTGCCGACACAAAAGTGGCTGAAAAAGAAGTGGAAAAACTCAGCAAGGAAAGTTCATCGATCGTACTCGCCAATCGAGAGCGTGAACTGGAAAAGGCGCGCCAGGATGCAAGTGATATGGCAGGCAAAAGCGAGCAGGCAAAGCTTCTGGCTGAATCACTAACTCAGGAATTGGAACAGGCACGTAAGACGGCTGAAGAAGCCCGCAAAATGACCGAGGCAGAAGCCCTTGAAGCACAAAAGGCCAAGGCCAAATCAGAACAAATGGTCAAAGAGCTTGAAATGCTGAAAGCGAAGCAGACAGATCGGGGTATTGTTCTGACTGTGGGCGACTTGCTGTTCGAAACCGGCAAGGCAAAACTTTCCCCACGGGCAAGAAAGAGTATTGTAAAACTGGCTGAGTACCTGAAGGAAAATCCCACGCGCAACATCCTTATTGAAGGCCATACCGACAATATTGGCAGTGATGAGTTTAATCTAGCTCTCTCCAAAAAGCGCGGGGATTCAGTTGAAGCAGCCCTGATAGACAAAGGGATCGCTCCTGAACGGATAACCACTAGAGGCTATGGCAAGCAGCATCCCATAGCACCAAACGACACCAAACTCGGGCGGCAGAACAACCGTCGAGTCGAAGTCATTATTCTCAAAGAAGGAGTTAATTCAGAATCAGTTGTTCGATAACTCGGACCGACTCACCCATGCCGGCAATGACGAGACCTCCTGCTAGAACATTTCGGCCCTGGCCGGTCTTCTCCGAAACAGAAAGATTCGCGGTTGGGCAAGTCCGCAACGCTTAATGGGATGATCTCCGGCCTGGGCGAACTCCACGTCCCATAACATTCGTGGGTAAGACCTACGCAATTAACAAAAAACAGACAAATGGAGAGAGTGCCGAACACCCAACAGACAGCAACACCGGTCAGTAGGGGGAATCCCCCGCTGACCGGTGTGACATGCCTCGTTAGACTTTACTATGAAACTTAAAAGCCCTCCCACAAATGTGAGAGGGCTTTTTATCAGCTTATGACAAAAGTTATTAAACCAGCTCAAGCCCACTGAAAAAATAAGGAATTTCGAAAGCAGCGGTTTCCGGCGCATCAGAGCCGTGCACCGTGTTCTCTTCGATATTCTTGGCAAACTCGGCGCGGATAGTGCCGGCGTCGGCATTGGCCGGGTTGGTGGCTCCCATCAGGGTTCGCCAGTCAGCAATGGCGTTCTTCTTCTCAAGGCAGAGAAGAACGACGGGACTGCGGGACATGAAGGAACAGAGGTCGCCGAAAAACGGACGTTCCTTGTGGACATAGTAAAAGCCTTCTGCCTGGGCACGGCTGAGCTGCGCCTTCTTCATGCCTACAATCCTGAAGCCGGCTGTCTCTATTTTCTCAAGAACCTTGCCGATAAGGTTACGCTCGACTGCGTCAGGCTTGATTATTGCGAATGTTCTTTCCATAAATCCTCCCGAATTATTAGAGTAAAAAAATGGCTCGCAGTTGCCTGCGAGCCATTGATCCCAGAAAACTGGAAACCTGAATTACTTGTGTGCAGGTGCAGCAGGTGCAGCCGGAGCAGCAGGTGCTCTGCAGGGGTCTGCTTGGAGGTTGACTGGCCCTGAACTGGTGCAGGTGCAGCAGCAGGAGCCGGTGCAGGAGCCGGTGCTTCTTCTTTTTTCTTGCAGCCAGCTGCAAATGCGAGACCCAGGGAGAGACAGAGTGCGAGTGTGATCATCTTTTTCATTTGGTATATTCCTTTTTCCTTTTGTTAATTAACCGCTGTTTAAAAACAGGGCAGCTTCAAATCAATGGGCATAATATTCCCAAACTTCACGGAGAGTCAATACTTTTTTTAACCGGCATTGATTTTTTTCTGGTTTAAAGATTGAAACAGACAAATTTGATATTGGTCATCTCTTCCATTGCATAACGAATCCCTTCACGTCCGAGGCCGCTCTCCTTGTTGCCACCATACGGCATATGGTCAACACGGAAAGTCGGGACGTCGTTTATGATGACTCCGCCGACATCAAGCCTCTTGACAGCCTGAAATGCCTTATTTATGTCATTTGTATAAATGCCGGCCTGAAGCCCGTATACCGATGCGTCGGCCATGTCAAGAGCCTGTTCGAAGGTTTCGAACGGCACTATCGAAACAATCGGCGCAAAGACCTCTGAACACATGACCTGCATATCTGGCGTCACTCCGCTGAGGATCGTCGGCTCAAGACAGTTCCCAACCCGATTGCCGCCTGTCTCCACTGTGGCGCCAAGGGACTTGGCCTCGTCCAGCCAGACGAGAGCACGCTGGAGTTCGACATCACTGATCATCGGACCAATATCGCACCTTCGATCCATTGGGTCACCAACAATCAGTTGCCTGGTTGCGGCAACAATTTTAGAAAGGAATTCATTATAGCGGTTTCTATGAACAAAAATTCGCTGGACAGAAATGCAGACCTGGCCGGAATTGGCAAAACTTCCCATGATACAGCGAGGCACAGCCTTGGCAAGGTCTGCATCTTCATCGATAATGGTCGGGGAATTGGAGCCCAACTCCAGAGTTACCCGCTTCAGCCCGGCAAGGGCTTTTATGCCGCGGCCAACCGCCGGACTGCCGGTAAAAGTGATCATTGCCAGTTTTTCGTCCTGCACCAACTGGTTGCCGACAACTTTCCCGCTGCCGATAAGAACATTCAGAACTCCGCCGGTATTCAGTAAGAGGGCTCTACGATCAATGGATCGACGCGTGTAACCAAATCGGAGCTCATTGAGGAATCGAGCATTAAAAGTATGCAGATAATTCGAAGCCACGGAGTAGCTCGGTGTTTTGTCAAGCAATGGCGCCGCTCGTGATACTTCCGCTTCCATCCGGTAACGGCGTGACCGGGTTAATGACATCGTTCGCATAAGAAAAGCGACCAAACATCTGGTCGCGGTCTGAAAAACGATGATCGACGCGAAAGTCAAGCTGGTCTTGGCTGTCCCCTTCATTGTCGATCCTGCGATAATTGTTGGCGGTGCCTCCACTGTTGGGCAGTGGATAGCGTTGGAGGAGGGTCAGCGCCACGGGGTCAATCCGCGCTAGGGGATCGTGTTATTAGCAAAATGGATCGCGGACGAAGCCACCACCGGGCTTTGGCGCCGTGGTCGCCGGGTCATAGATCTTGGGGACACTGCCGGTAATTTTTTCGGTAAAGATTCCCTGGCGCTGGAGCAGCGTTGGCACGGTGGAGATTCGCACCCGTCCAATGTCCTGGCGCGTTCCCTGATAGTCCCAAAAGAAGAAAGTCTTGTCCTGAATGATTGGGCCGCCAAACACAAATCCAAACTGATTGCGGCGAAAGCGCGGCTTGTCTGGATTGGTTGGCGTTTGGGGGGCGAAAAGATTCCGCGCATTCAGCCTTCGTTTCTGAAGAACTCAAAAAGCGAACCATGAAAACCATTGGTGCCAGACTTGGTCGTCAGGTTAATGACTCCGCCATTAAAACGCCCGAACTCCGCCGGCGGGCTGTTCGTAACGACTTTGAAGTCCTGGATGGCGTCAATGATCGGGAAATACGCCACCTGCCCCGGTTCAGGCTGCAGGACCGAAATACCATCAAACAAATACTCGTTCACGCGTGGCCTGCCTCCGTTGATCCGCGGGAAAGAGGATCCCGGAGGCAAGGCCACACCGGGAACAAGGGCGACTAACGGGATGAAATTGCGGCCATTAAGGGGCGAGTCGACAATCTTGCGATTGCTGATGACCTGGCCCAGCGTGCCGGACTCGGTTCGAAGAAGAGACGCGTTTTCGGTCACGGTGACGATTTCGGTTTCGCTTCCAAGCACCAATTCTGCATCCACCCGAACCATTTCTCCCGTCGCCAGCTGGATGCCCTCGCGCACAAAACGTTTGAACCTCTGAGCCTCAACAGTCAGGGTATACACTCCCGGCTTAAGATAGCCAAAATCATATACGCCGGCTTGGTCTGTGGTCGCGATATAGGACTGGTTGGTTTGCATCTCCGTGACGGTCACCTTAGCCGACGAAACAATCGCCGCAGAGGGATCACGAACTTCTCCTGTCAATTCAGCCTGGCCCACTTGGGCATTGGCCACTGGAATAAAAGTTGATAAAAACGGTGTCCAGATCAGTATCCAAGCGGTCATCTCGGATAATTCGAAGCATCTAAAAGCCTCCCCTACTTTCCGTTCTTGATAAATGGCGCCATCCCGATATGTGAAGTTTAAAGTAATTAGTAATTTTAAAAAGACAGTATGATAGCATAACTCTCATAGGGAGGAGCTTTTTCCATGCGGGCAAAAAATAACCTGGCCAAAATTCGTCAGAAGAGCGTCCTCTCCGTAGTCGCTTTGGCCGCCCAGGTGGGAGTC
The DNA here is from genome assembly GCA_963810975.1 of uncultured delta proteobacterium. Lineage (GTDB taxonomy): Bacteria > Desulfobacterota > Desulfuromonadia > Geobacterales > DSM-12255 > VEOV01. The sequence continues at coordinate 189,506 of CAWEPN010000004.1, forward strand.
ACGAGACAGACCATTTACGCAATTGAAGCGGGGAGCTATATTCCCAATACCGTAGTTGCCTTGAAGCTAGCCAAAGCATTAGATGTTTCTGTCGAAGACCTCTTCTCAATTGAGGAAGAACCTGGGGCCTTGCAGCCCTACGAACGAGTCGACCTGCTCGTCTCAAGCCTTGGAGAGAGTCTCCAGCCCCGCCAACCTGTTCGTCTGTGTCGTGTTGACAAACACATGGTCGGTATTCCGTCCTCCCCAATTCCAATAGGGTTGCCGGGGGCGGACGGTATCGTGCTCAGCATGGACCGTTTGCGGAGGGCGATGGTACAGCCATTAAATCTTCAAGACAGCCTCACCAAAGGACTAGTCATAGCGGGATGTGATCCGGGCATGTCAGTTCTGGCCCGCCAACTGAACCGTTATAGCGATTTCCAACTTATCGTGGCGGGGTGTTCCAGTTCCCAGGCTCTCCAATGGCTCAAGCAGAAGAGAATTCATGTTGCAGGAACTCACCTTCGTGATGAGGCCACGGGAGAATCCAACTTGCCAGCGGTGAAGAAGCTGTTTCCCCGTGGAGGTTATCGCGTGGTTACGTTCGCGAACTGGGAGGAAGGCTTGGTCGTCGCAAGAGGCAACCCGAAACGGATTCGCAATGTTGAACAGCTAGCGCGAAAGGACTTGACTTGGGTGAATCGTGAGCCTGGTGCAGGCAGCCGATTCCTGTTGGACTCATTTCTGCAAAAACATGGCATCGCAGCCGAAACGGTGCACGGCTATGAACGAATTGCTTATGGACATATCCCCGCTGCCTGGCATGTTTACAGCGGGGAGGCGGACTGTTGTATCGCAGTGCGGGCAGCCGCACAGGTCTTTGGCTTAGGGTTTATCCCGCTCCTGAGTGAGCGTTATGACCTGATTTTTCCCGAGGCCTATCTCGATCTGGAGGCAGTTCGGATCATGCTGGATGTGCTTAACCGCTCGTCCTTGAAGCGAGAGCTCGAAGCACTTGGAGGTTACGATACTAGTCAAACGGGACGGATCTTGGTGTAATCCGGTGACCCACACAAGAGAGAGTCCCCAAGAGTTCCTATTAAGGATGTGTTTCGCATGAACAGAAGAGTTGCATCCAATCGTTGATCCTAGGATTGGTGTTTCTATTTCCGATTTGGGAAATTCAGATTCGATCGGATCCGCTGGAAACATCTCGACAAGTATCTACTCGGTCTCCAACCGAGATTTTTGTGGCTGCCGCCGCCGACTTGAAGTTTGCCATGGAAGAAATGATCCAAGAGTTTCACAAGGATCATCCCGAGATCATCGTGAAGGTTACCTATGGTTCCTCGGGAAACTTTTATTCCCAATTGTCAAACCAGGCTCCATTTGATCTATTCTTCTCAGCAGATATTGGGTATCCTCGAAAATTGAGTGAACAAGGCCTGATATTGCCTGGAACAGAGTTCCTATATGGAGTAGGACAGCTTGT
>CAWEPN010000005.1:0-18168 GCA_963810975.1 uncultured delta proteobacterium
GTTCACGCATTGGATCCTGAAGGGCTTTGCCATGGGAAAAGTGCACTCTTTCTACAGACGAATTTAACAAAAATTAATAGCATATCTCAGTCTCTGTTTACAGTGGAATTTTCACAAAATAACATTTTCTGCCAATTTCTATATTTTCAGGGCGGCGGATTGCAGAATCCGCTCGACAAGCTCTTCAAAACCCACCCCGGCGTGTTGTGCTATCTCCGGCAAAAGGCTCAAGGCCGTCATTCCGGGAAGAGTATTCACCTCAAGCAGATACGCATCTTTTTCTGCGGTAACGATGAAATCAACCCGGCTGTATCCCGAGCAGCCAAGAGCCGCGTGAGCTCTCTCGCCAAGCGTCAGCAGGTCTTCATACTGATCTTCAGGCAACTCTGCCGGCATGATATGGGTCGCCATGCCGTCGGTGTATTTTGCCTCAAAATCGTAGAATTCATTCTTCGGTACTATCTCTATGGCGCCGATCCCTTTTTCATCAAGGATACCGACCTGGATTTCACGCCCCTTGATATATTTTTCCACCAGAATTTCGCTGTCATGGCTGAAAGCTGCGGCAACTGCGCCGGGGAAATCTTCAGCGGACTTTACAATGCTGACCCCGACGGATGATCCTTCACGGGATGGCTTGACAACAACCGGCAGAGCAAACGGCAGAGAAGATAAGGACGGAGTGTCCCCCCTTCTAAAGACAACATATGGCGTTATTGTCAAGCCGCTGGCAGAAAAGATTTTTTTGGCAAAGACCTTGTCCATGGCGAGCGCACTGGCAAGAACACCGGAACCGGTATAGGGAATCCCGGCCAGTTCGAGAAGTCCCTGGACAGCGCCATCTTCACCATAACGGCCATGGAGACTGATAAAAGCAACTTCTATCATTTCTTCTGCCAGGCGTCCGGCCAAATCACGCCCCACATCAATAGCAACTGCATTGTAGCCCCTTGCCAACAAGGCTTTGTGAACAGCCGCACCGCTTTTAAGGGAGACTTCCCGCTCTGCGGAAAGACCTCCCATCAGCACTCCGATTTTTTTTGACTTCATAGATCCTCCCCCACAATCCTGACCTCTTCTTCAAGCAGAATTCCGGAAGTCTTCAATACAGCCGCTTTAACAGATGCAGCCAGTTTCAAGAAATCCGCAGCAGTCGCACCACCTTTATTGACGAGAAAATTACCGTGCAGCTCTGAAACCCCTGCGCCACCAACCACTGCCCCGCGCATTCCGGCAGCATCAATAAGCCGCCAGGCAGCGTGATCGGCCGGGTTTTTGAAAAAAGAGCCCGCACTCGGGAGGCCGACATTATGCTTTGTGCGGCGCAGCTCAAGATCTTTTCTGATCTCTTCTTCGGTCAGCGCCGGATCGCGCTCTTCCAGTTTCAACAGAACCGAAAGAAGAATATCCCCGGATTCAAGCGAAAGTCGTCGATAACCGAAATCAAGATTATTGATACATATCTCCCTGATTTCGCCATCTCTGAGCAAGGTCAGACAGACAGCCTTCTCCAGAATTCCCTCACCATAGGCACCGGCATTCATTCTGACTGCCCCGCCAACCGTGCCGGGAATGCCGGAGAGGAAACCAATCCCGCCAAGTCCCAGCTTCTGCCCGAACCTGACAACATCAAGGTTCTCGGCGCCGACCTCGGCCAATATCCGCCCTTCCCCCCGGGCCTCAATCTTCTTGAATCTTTCCAGCGAAATCACAGCACCGCGAATTCCACCATCTTTCACCAGCAGATTATAGCCTCTCCCGACAACCAGCCAGGGCAGCGAGGCAGATGAAAGTTGCGTGATGAGGTCCAGAAGATCTTCGATATCCTCAGGAATCGCATACAAATCCGCCGATCCGCCCACTTTCAGCGAGGTGTGACGACTCATAGGCTCGTTCCGCAGGAGAGTACCGCGTATAGCTAAATGAGAAAGTTTCAGTTCACCCCTCCAGAATCCTGACTAACGCTTCACCCTGTTGCCAGATATTCCCTGCCCCAAGGGTGATGACAATGTCGCCGGCTTTAACTATCCCCGCCAGGTGCTCCGGAATCAGCTCACGGTCGGCTATATGCGTTACATCCTTCTGCCCGTGCCGCCGGGCCTCCTCTGCCAACCGCTCGGCAGTTGCCCCTTCAATCGGCTGTTCACCGGCTGCATAGACATCGGTGAGCACCAGCAGATCAGCATCATAGAAAGCGGTGACGAAATCCTGGAAAAGTTCATGTGTCCTCGTGTAGCGGTGCGGCTGAAAGGCGGCGATTATCCGCCGTTCGGGCCAGCCCTGTCTTGCAGCGGCAAGTGTTGCCTTTATCTCGGCCGGATGGTGGCCGTAATCGTCAACAACCATGACCCCTTGCGGCTCACCCTTGACAGTGAAGCGTCTCCCCACCCCGCCGAACTTGGCAAAACCCTCCTGAATGATGGTGAACGGCACATCCAGTTCCAGTGCCAATGCGATGCAGGCCATGGCATTCAGAACATTGTGCGCCCCCGGCATATTGAATGAAACCTCGCCGAGTCGATACCCCTTGAAGTGAGCGACAAAGGATGTCCGGAAACCGTCATGCTTGACATGAGTGGCGCGGATATCTGCTTGGGATGACAGGCCGTAGGTCATGTAGCGTTTCTTCACCAGAGGAAGGATTGAACGAATATTGGGATCATCGAGGCAGAGTATCGCCAGACCGTAGAACGGCACCTTGTTGATGAACTCGACAAAAGTCTCCTTGATCTCTTCGATGCCGGAATAGTGGTCAAGATGATCAGCATCAATATTGGTGACAACCGCAATCGTCGGTGACAGCACAAGAAACGACCCGTCAGACTCGTCCGCCTCGGCAACGAGAAACTTCCCCTGCCCCAACTGGGCGTTGGTGCCGATGGCGTTCAGCTTGCCGCCGATGACGATCGTCGGGTCGATGCCGGCATGACCGAGAATCGAGGCTGCCATGGAAGTGGTCGTGGTCTTGCCATGGGTGCCGGCGATGGCGATGCCGTACTTCATCCGCATCAGCTCGGCCAGCATCTCGGCGCGAGGGATGACCGGTATGTGCAAGCCGCTTTGCCTCGACAACCTCCGGGTTATCGTCATGCACAGCCGAGGAGATGACCACCACATCGACATTCTGCAGATTTTCCGCACTATGGCCGATGCCGATCTCCGCCCCGAGACTGCCAAGCCTCTCCGTTATATCGCTACCGCGAAGATCGGAACCGGATACCTTGTAGCCAAGGTTCAAAAGCACCTCGGCAATCCCGCTCATGCCGATCCCGCCGATGCCGACGAAATGTATCTTTTCGATTTTTCCGTACATAAATTTCCCTCTGATCAGATGATTTTCGCGTTAAGACAGCCTTAGACCGCCCATAGTAGTTATTATCCGCCACTCCTCCGCTGTCACCGGCTGGATTGAAAGACGACTGCGATTTACCAGGGGCATGGCCGCCAGCAGCGGATTCCCCTTGATCGCCTCCAGAGTCACCTCTCTTGGCAGAGCCTGCTGATAGCGGACATCAACCATGTACCAGATCGGGTTGTCCACTGACGCTTTCGGATCGAAATGCTCGCTCGCCTGATCACGCGCCGTGAAATCAGGATACCCCTCCCGAACCACCTCCGCAATACCGACTATTGCCGGCTGGGGGATATTGCTGTGATAAAAGAGCACCAGATCGCCCAATTTCACCGCATCACGGAGAAAGTTGCGCGCCTGGAAGTTGCGCACTCCGTCCCAGTGCTCCGTCATCCCCGGCCTGTTCTTCAAATCAGTGAAAGAAAAACAGCCCGGCTCTGTTTTGAACAGCCAGTAGTTCATGTAGCTCTACTCCCTGACTTTGCATCTGGCTGAAGCGACTTCACCATCAGATCGACTATGATTTTTGCCGCATCTAATTTGACCCATTTCCCGGGCTTTTGCTGCTGTTTCCTGCAAAAGCTCCGGTGAGTCAAGAAGCTCCGCTATCTGGGTTACAAGGCTCTCCGCTGTCAATTCCCTTTCCAGAACCATGAAGCCGGCGCCTGTTTTAAGAAGGGCTTCAGCATTCTTCCGCTGATGATCGTCAACCGCGTGCGGAAACGGAATAAATATGCACGCTTTGCCGCAGGCGGTTACCTCGGCAATTGTGGTTGCTCCGGCGCGGCAGATGATAAGATCTGCGGCGCGGTATTCAGCAGCCATATTATCTATAAACGGCACCACTGTTGCTTTAACGCCGGCAGCAAGATAGGCGGCGGAAACTTCGGCAAAATCCTTTTCACCGGTCTGATGGGTGACGGTCAATGCCCTGTTCATCCTGGCCAATAACGGCGCTGCCGCTGCCAGCGTCATATTGATGCTGTGCGCGCCGAGACTCCCTCCGAAAACCAGTAGATGGAAGGTGTCCTTCTGCGCAAAGTTACCCTCGATTGCCACTTCATCCAGGATCTGCTTCCTGAGTGGATTACCTGTCAGAATGGTTGTCTCTTTGGGAAAGAACTTGCGCGACTCCTCCAGCGAGATAAAAGCCTGCTCGGCAATGCGCGACAGTAGCTTGTTCGTCATTCCGGGAATGGCATTCTGCTCATGGACAAAACGTGGAATCAGCATACCCCGTGAGGCAAGGATAACCGGAGCAGATGCATAGCCACCGACACCGAGCACCAGATCAGGCTTGAAATCCTTCAGAATCTTTCTCGATTGGGAATAACCGTACATCAGCCCGGCCAGGCCTTTCATCTGCGCGACCAGGCTTTTCCCGCGCATACCCGCAGCGGCGATAAGTTCGAGCCGGTACCCCAGTTTTGGCAGCAGTCTTGCTTCAACGCCGCGCTCGGTACCGACAAAAAGGACTTCATTGGCAGGGTCACGGGCCAGAAACTCCTCGGCAACAGCAATACCCGGGAAGAGATGTCCTCCTGTCCCCCCGCCGGCGATTATCAACCTCATGGGACGCCCCTCATCCTGCTTGAAATATTCAGAAGTATCCCTATGGCAATAAGACTCAAAATAAGCGAACTGCCACCGTAACTGATAAAAGGGAGCGCCAGCCCCTTTGTCGGCAAAAGACCCATGACAACCGCTATATTCACGAAGGCCTGGGCACCGATAAGAACTGCTATACCAAGGGCAAGGAAACGGCCGAAGTTGTCCTCCGCATAGACAGCAACCCTGATACTGCGATGAACCAGAAGAAAAAACATGGCCGCCACCGTGACCGTGCCGATAAACCCAAGCTCTTCACCAATAACGGAAAGGATAAAGTCGGTATGCGCCTCGGGGAGATAAAAAAGCTTCTGCTTCCCCTCTCCAAGTCCCTGACCGGTTATCCCGCCGACACCAAACGCGAGCCACGACTGAATAATCTGAAAACCGGTATTGCTGGGATCTGCCCAGGGATCAAGAAACGAGGTTATTCTCCGCCACCTGTACTCTTTGTGCCGAATTGCATAATAGACGAACGGCGCCGAGAAGAGAATTATTGAAATGACATGGGAGAGCCTCATCCCGGCGGCAAACAGCATGACCATGGCAACTCCGGCCAGGGTCATGGATGAGCCCATATCAGGCTGTATCATCAAAAGCCCGATCATGGCCATCAATATCAGCATATAGGGAACCAGTCCCTTGACTCCACGGATCTGGTCCTGCTTTCGGTCGAGAGAATAGGCCATGAAGATGATCAGCGAAAGTTTTGCCAGTTCTGACGGCTGGAAATTAAACCCGGGGAAGTGAATCCAGCGGGATGCGCCCTTGACCCTACCACCCAACCCCGGCACAAAAACAAGCAGTAGCGCTATAAAGCAGACCACCAGAACCGGGACGGCGGCTTTTTTCCAGAAATGATAATCAGTTTTCATGGCCGCATACATACAGCAGAAACCGATAAGCGCAAACAGCCCCTGCCTCTTCAGGAAGAAAAAACTGTCGTGAAAACGCTTCTCCGCCATAATGGAAGATGCGGAATAGACCATCACAACTCCAAAACAGGTGAGAACCACCACCATGGTCAGAATTATCAGATCGTATCCTTCCAGTCTTTTCAACATGACTACAGTGCCATGACAGCAGCAATAAACTTCTGTGCCCTTTCTTCATAGTCGCGGAACATATCGAAGCTCGAACAAGCCGGTGACATCAGCACCGTTCCTCCCGGAGCGGTGATCTCTGCCGCCAGCCTGACTGCATCTTCCATTGAAGCCGCTCTGCGTGTATCCGTCAGACTCCCGAGCTCGTGATCCATCCGCTCGGCAGCCTCGCCGATAAGGAGCAGATGCCGTACCCGCTCCTCCACCAGCGGAGCCAGCGGAGCGTATGAGCCCCCTTTATCTTTACCTCCGGCTATCAGCGTAATCTCCTCGAAACTCTCCAGTGCCTTGACCACACTGCCGACATTGGTCGCCTTGCTGTCTTCGTAGTAGCTGACACCGCTGAACTGTCCGCACAAACTCCATCCGATGATGCAGCGCTCCGAAGCGCTTCACACAGTCAAAACTCTCTTCGGGACGGCAACCAAGCAGCAGTGAGGCAGCCAGCGCCGCCATAATGTTTTCGAGATTGTGCACCCCCTTGAGACGGAAGTCAGCTATGGGGAAATGCGCCTCAAGCCCCTCGTAGCGGTAAACTATCTCATCTGAATTCAAAAACAGACCTTCATCAAGCTCATACTTCCGGCTGAAGGGGACAATTCTGGCTTTCAGTGATTGTGCATATTGCCAGACAAGAGGATCGTCCATATTCAGAATGGCAAAATCTTCAGGAGTCTGATTCTCGAAGATGCGGAGTTTTGCATTGATGTAGTCCTGATATGAACCGTAACGGTCAAGATGGTCCTCACTGATATTGAGCAAAACCCCGACTTTCGGATGGAAGGAGTTGATCCACTCCATCTGGAAGGAGCTGATCTCAACGACAACGCGCTCTACATCACTGCACGACTCTGCCAGCTCGATCAGCGGCTCACCGATATTGCCGCCGACATAGGTTTCAAAGCCGTTTGCCCTGAAAATTTCTCCGCAAAGAGTCGTGGTGGTTGTCTTGCCGTTCGTACCGGTTATCGCTACCAAAGGCGCGGTTATAAAGCGGCTCGCCAGCTCGATCTCGCCGACAATTTCCCTGCCGGCTTTTTGCGCCAACAACAGGAGCGGGTGATCCATGGGAACACCGGGGGAGACAACTATCAGATCAGCAGCCAGGAAATCAGCCTCATCATGCCGCCCGAGAACGAATCTGATCTCCAGTCCGGCAAGCTCCGTTATCACATCAGCCAGTGCAGCTTCATCACGCATATCGGTGGCAGTGACGCGTGCCCCCTGTTTTACGAGAAACCGGCAACAGGCAACCCCGGTGCGCGCCAGACCCATGACCAGAATTTTTTTTCCGGCAAGACTCAATTTCTACCTCAATTTCAACGTGGATATCGCCACCAGCGCCAGGATGATCGAGATTATCCAGAAGCGGACGATGATTTTCGGTTCGGCGACACCTTTCAGTTCAAAGTGGTGATGAATCGGCGCCATCCGGAAGATCCGCTTGCCGCGGTACTTGTAGGACCCGACCTGGAAGATTACGGAAAGCGCCTCAACAACAAAGACTCCGCCGACAATCACCAGCAGTATCTCCTGCTTCGTAAGGACTGCCAGCGTACCGAGGCCGCCGCCGAGAGACAGTGAGCCGACATCCCCCATGAATACCTCTGCAGGATAGGAGTTGTACCAGAGGAACCCGAGTCCGGCGCCGACCATGGCGCCGCAGAGTATGGCAAGCTCTCCGGTTCCGGCGACATACGGCATCTGCAGGTAGGTGGCGAGTTTGAAATTTCCGGCGATGTAGGCAAAGATCATATAGGTTGCCGCGTTGATGGAGACCGGACCGATGGCAAGTCCGTCGAGGCCGTCAGTAAGGTTGACGGCATTGCTTGCCCCGACAATAACGAGAGTTACAAACGGGATATAGAGAAAACCGAGATCAGGGTGGAGTTTCTTGAAAAAGGGGAAATAGAGCTCTTCGGAAAAGCCGGGAAGCATGTAAAGAGTCGTGGCCACTCCGCCGGCAAGCAGAATCTGCCAGAACATCTTCTGCCGCGGGGTGAGTCCCTTCGGATTTTTTTCCACCACTTTCTTGTAATCATCCACAAAACCGATAATGCCGTAGCCGATGATTATGAACAGCGCCAGCCAGACGTACCAGTTTGTCAGGTCGCTCCAGAGCAGCGTCGGAATAATTATTGACGCCAATATCAGGACACCACCCATGGTTGGCGTCCCCTGCTTTTTCAGATGAGATTCCGGGCCATCTGTTCTGATGACCTGCCTTGCCTGCAGACTTTCAAGCTTGCGAATTACCCAGGGGCCGATGATAAAAGCGACCAGCAGAGCCGTTATCATGGCGTAAATGGTTCTGAAGGTCAGGTATTTGAAAACATTGAAAAGCCTGATATCGGCGGCAAGTGGATAAAAAAGATGATAAAGCATCAGCTTCTCCCTCCGGCATAGTCCGGGCTGCTGAAAATTTCGCGGAGGCTGGAAGAGACCAAATCCATCCTCATCCCCCTTGACCCCTTGACCAGTATGAAATCTCCGTCCAGATGATCCTTGACGATATCCTGCAGGATTTCGTCATGTGAATCAGCCATAAACAGCTCTTTCTCCGGCAAACCGGCCTCCAGAGCAGCTTCAGCGACAGTCTGCCTCATCGCTCCGTAAAGGTAGAGACGATCCACACAGGTTGCGGCCAGATGGCCGACGTCCCTGTGCGCCGAGAGGCTCTCTTCGCCAAGTTCAAGCATGTCTCCCAGCACTGCGATGGCGCGTTTCTCACCTTTCAAACCTCGCAACGTAAGGAGCGCGGCTCCGGTAGATGCCGGGTTGGCGTTATAACTGTCATCTATCAGGACTATGGCGCCAAGATCATCCAGCTTGAATCTTTTGTCATATGGAGTGAACGTGGACAGCCCACTGACGATCGACTCCAGCGGCAGGCCGAGCGAATCTGCGGCGGCCGCAGCTGCCAGTGCATTATAGATATTGTGGAGCCCGAAAGCATGCAGCAGCAGATCAGCGGTTTTATCACCGATTTTCAGGGTAAAGTTCTGTCCCTGATTACCGCACGAAGTGATGTTCAGTGCCGTTATCCCGGCGCCATGCAGACCAAACCCGCGGCGGATAACTCCATCAGGGCTCGGGCATTCTGAGATCAGGGCATCATCTGCATTGTAGATCGCGGTAGCTCCGGGCAGCAGCCGTAAAAACAGTTCTCCTTTTGCCCTTGCCACACCGGCAACACTCCCCATACTCGCCAGGTGGGCAGGGAATGCATTAGTGATAATGCCGATCTGTGGAGCAACTATCTCTGCCAGGCGATCTATCTCGCCGAACTCACTCATCCCCATCTCAAATACTGCCCATTTGTGGCTTTCATTCAGCTGGAAGACCATCTGCGGCAGGCCGATAAGATTGTTGAGGTTGCCGGAGGTTTTGAGCCCTTCACCATTAGCTGCCAGTATCGCAGCCAGCATCTCTTTGGTTGTGGTCTTGCCGTTGCTGCCGGTTATACCGACAGTCGGCATTGAAAAACGACTTCGATAGGAGCGGGCAAGGTCTCCCAATGCCCGCAGAGTGTCAGGGACAGATATCAGGGTAACATCAGCATGGCGGGGCAAATCCGCCGCCCGTTTTTCATCCACGACAGCAATGCTTACACCTTTGTCAAAGAGTTCCGCCAAATAATCATGTCCATCAAAACGCTCACCCTTGAGAGGGACAAAAAGCTGCCCCGGGGTTGCGGTGCGGGAATCCGTAGAAACCCCTGAAACCTCTCCTTCCATGGAACCGCTGACTTTTCCGCCAGTTGCCGCCGCTATCTCTTTAACGGTGAACATTAATCAATAACTCCTGAACGCCGCTGCGGCCTCTTCCCGGTCGTCAAAATGATGTTTTGTCGTACCAATAATCTGGTAATCTTCGTGCCCCTTTCCGGCGATAAGGATTATATCTCCAGCTCCCGCAAGATTTACGGCGAGACGAATTGCCTCCCGTCTGCTTTCACAGACAGTGAACCCCTTTTCAGTAAAACCATCTGCCAGTTCAGTCGGGCTGTATTCACGTATTCCAAGAGGAGAAACACCCGCCTTTACCTGCATGATTATCTTCAACGGCTCTTCCGTCCTTGGGTTATCAGAGGTGATAATTGCCAGGTCAGACCATTTCGCAGCTATCCCCCCATGATCGGTCGTTTGCCATTATCACGATCACCACCGCAGCCGAAAACCGTTATAATCCGCCCTTCGGCTATCTCTTGAATTGTAGAGAGAACGTTCTCAAGAGCATCGCCGGTATGGGCATAATCCACCAGACAGACGACACCACGCTCATTTTCCACCCGCTCCATTCTGCCGGGAACCGGCAGATGCCCCTCTATGCCGGTTTTTATGGCAGACAGAGGGAGATCGAGAGCAATGCCGGCACTGACCGCAGCCAGTATGTTTGAAAAGTTGAAGCGTCCCAGCAGTTTTGATGAAAAATGGAAACGCCCCTTGGGAGTCTGGATTTCTCCGCTTATCCCTGTCACGCCAAGCTTAATGCCGACTCCGTAAATATCGTTTGTACTGTCGGTGCCGAAGGTGATCACGGGACAGGCCGCCACATCCCTGACTGTCGCAGCGGCTGGATCATCCATGTTAATCGCTGCAAGACGGAGCGGTTTATGTGCATCAGGCCGGAGCAGTTCGGCAAAAAATCTCGATTTGGATGAGAGATAACTCTCCATGCTGCCATGGTAGTCAAGATGATCGCGGGTCAGATTACTGAAAATCCCCACATCAAAATGACAGCCGTCAACCCGCTTCTGCTCCAGAGAGTGCGACGAGACCTCCATGACAAAAGACTTTGCGCCCGCATCGGCAAGCTGTTTCAATGCCGCCTGCAGATCAGTTGATTCCGGAGTGGTATGAGTGGATTCAAGCACTATTTCGCCAAAACGGTAACTGATTGTGCCGAGCACTGCCGCCGGCAATCCGGCCGCATTCATTATCCCTTCTATCAGATATGTCGTCGTGGTTTTTCCGTTTGTTCCGGTTATGCCGATTAGTGGCGCAGTCAACGTTGCATCGCCATGAAAAACGGCTGCAGCCTTGGCCATGGCGGCTCTTGAGTCAGCTGCCTTAACAACTGCCTGCGCGCCAGGGGCTGTCACATCCTCCTCGACAACAACGGCCACAGCACCGTTTGCTATTGCTGCCGGAATAAAGGCGTGACCATCAACCGAAGCCCCTTTCAGGGCAAAAAAGAGCCCGCCAGGCCTTACCGTGCGGGAGTCGTAGTGAATTCCGGAGATTTCAGGATCGCAACTGCCGTTAATCTTTTTGTATTCAATGGATTGCAGCAGCTCGGAAAGTTTCATGATTTTTTACCTTTTCATTTTTTCACGCGGATGGCGCCAGCTTCACCCAGACAGGATCGGATGGGTTTATTTTTCGCCCTGGTGGAGGATTCTGTTCAACTACCCTGCCACTGCCGATCAGGCGGATATTCAGCCCTTTTTTCTCCATCTGCTGCAGCACCTGCCGCATACTCATACCATGGAAATTCGCCATTAAAAGCCCTGCCTGTTGCTGGCCGTCAGAAGCAATCTCTTCCAGATCCTCGGCTGCTTCGGCGACAAGCTTTGGCTCTTCCTTCTTTACTTCGATGGCATCCTGCTTTTTTTTCAGCGGCTGATTTGCGGCGACTCGCAGATAACAGAGGCTCTGTCGTGCTATCGCACTAAATGCCGGCGCGGCCACAACTCCGCCGTAAGAGCTTGTTTTTGGTTCATCCACAACAATTACTATCGCCAGCCTGGGTTGGTCTGCCGGCACAAATCCGGCAAAAGACGCTGTCCGCTTATCCAGCGAATATCCCTTTGTGACAGGATCAGCCTTCTGTGCCGTGCCGGTCTTTCCTGCAACCTTGAAACCGTCAACCGAAGCGGCAGTACCGGTACCACCTTCTGTAACTACCCCCTCCATCATGGTCGCTACGATTTTGGCGGTTTCTGCTGAAATAATCCTCTGTTTGCTTACCGGGGCGAACTGTTTTAGCGGATTGCCTTCTGGATCAACAATTCTGTCAACAATATACGGCTGCATCAGCGTGCCACCGTTGGCGATTGCCGACATTGCTGACGCTAACTGGAGAGAGCTGATTGAAACCCCCTGGCCGAAAGATATGGTAGCCAGATCAACGCCATACCAGCTGCTTTTGTTTCTGAGGTAACCACCGACTTCGCCGGGAAGATCAATGCTGCTTTTGGCGCCGAAACCGAAACCGCGCAGATAGCCGTAAAGCCGCTCCGGACCAAGGCGCGTGCCTATCTTGGCGGCCCCGATATTACTGGAGTATTTGAGAACCTCTCCGACAGACAGTCGACCGTATTTGTGCGTATCGTGGATTGTCCGGCCACCTATATTGTAACTGCCGTTTTCACAATTGAATGCATCACCCGACTTGACAACCTTCTCTTCCAGAGCAGCGGCAATAATAAACACCTTCATGGTCGAGCCGGGCTCAAAACTGTCGGTAATCGCCCTGTTGCGCAGTGCTGCAGAAGGGAACTTGCCGAAAGAATTAGGATTGAATGTCGGATAGTTTGCCATGGCCAGAATTTTGCCTGTGCCCGGCTCCATCACAATAGCGATGCCCCCCTTTGCGCGGCTCTTTTCTACAGCTGCGGCCAACTCTTTTTCAGCTATATACTGAATATTTTTGTCAATTGTAAGGACAATGTTCTGACCCGTAGAGGCGTTCTTGGCCATCACCCCGTGTGGGCCTATATCTCTTCCCAGAGCGTCTCGCTCTGTTACTATATAGCCGGTATTCCCGAGAAGATTACTGTTAAAAAGTTTTTCAACACCCTCCAACCCTTCCGGATCGACTCCGGTAAAGCCTATTACGTGACTCCCTATTTCTGCATTCGGATAAAAGCGCTTCGACTCCTTGACAAAACCGAGACCGGCAATCTTCAGCTCTCTGATCTTTGCGGCTACTTCAGGCGTCAGTCTGCGTCCCAGCCAGGCAAAGCCCCTGCTCGCTTTCATTTTCTTCTCAAGCGCTTCTTTTGTCGTGCCAAGCAGTGGCGCAAGTTGCGCCGCGGCAGCACCGATATTATCCATGTTGCGGGGCTCGGCGTATAAGGAGTCCATCTCGATAGAGACTGCAAGGACGGAGTTTGTGGAGTCGTAGATTATTCCCCGGGAAGGTGTGAGTTGGACAACTTTAAGATGTTGCTTCTCGGCTAAATTGGCGAATTTCTCCTGCTCATAAATCTGCAGATAGAAAGCCCGGGCAACGGAAACGGACAGGAGCAGGATGAATATCCCGCCGATAAAGCGGATTCTGTACCGCGTCCATTTGTCCCGATCATCCCTCACCTTACCTGGACCACCTGTTGCTCAGTCGGGAGCGACATACCGAGTTCCCCTTTTGCCAGGGTCTCAATCCGTGCAGGTATTTTCAAAGAGGCGACTTCAAGCCTTAATCTCCCCTGCTCCTGCTCCTGCGCCTTAAGTTCACGGCGAAGATCACCAATCTGCAGATTAAGATCCATCACCCTGACCCTTGACCAGACATGGAATACAGATACAGCAGTAACAATGACAATAATCCCGATGATGTAGATAAGGAGATCATTTTTCTCCCCCTCAACAGCTTCAAGTCGTCTCGGATCAGCGACTTTGTCCATTGTTGCACGCATGTTTGCCATAATCTCCTCCTGTCGGCTAAAGTTTCTCTACAACCCTGAGTTTTGCACTTCGCGAGCGCGGATTATCTTCAATCTCTTTTTTACCGGCCATCACCGGTCTTCCGGTAAGCACTCTGACCTGTGGTTTGTGCTGGCACACACAGACAGGAAACTCTTTCGGGCAGATGCAGCCGGTTGCCATCCCCCGGAACGTCTGCTTGACAATCCTGTCTTCCAGGGAGTGAAAGGAGATAACCACCCCCCGGCCGCCCGGCCTGAGAAGCCTGACTCCTGCCTCAAGTCCTTTCTCCAGGCTCAAAAGCTCTTCATTAACCGCAATTCGCAACCCCTGAAATGTCCTTGTTGCCGGGTGGATACGCTCCTCCCAGGCTTTCCGCGGGATCGCCCCTTTGATCAACTCCGACAACTGGAAGGTTGTCTCTATCGGCGCTTCTTCTCTTGCTTTACAGATAAATGAAGCAATTCTTCCCGCCCAGCGCTCTTCACCGTACTCTCTGATTATTCTTGCCAGCTCTCCATGTGAAGAGACTGCCAGAAGTTCCGCTACGGTAATGCCGCTTCCCACATCCATCCGCATATCCAGAAAGGCATCCTGCTGAAAACTGAAGCCACGCTCTGCCGTGTCAAGTTGATGAGAGGAAACTCCCAGGTCGAGAAGAAATCCGTCAAGACCTGTGACGCCATATTCGGCAAGAGCTGATTCCATGTCAGAAAAATTACTGTTTACCGGAGTGAAGCTGGCTCCGAAAGATGCCAGGGACTCCGATGCTGCCTTGATTGCGGATAAGTCACGGTCAAAACCGAAAAGTCTGCCACTCTTGCCAACTGCCTTGAGGATGAGGGCTGAGTGCCCCCCGCCGCCAAGGGTGCCGTCTACATAGGTTCCGCCCTCTACCGGAGCCAGAAACTCCATGACTTCGGCCGGCAGAACCGGAATATGCCTGAAGTCCGCCATTAAAGCCCCAGTTCCGCAGCAGCCTCACTACCGGAAGGGAAGTTTCTGATATTTTGGGAGAGAACCTTAGCCCACTCGCTCTGGCTCCAGATCTTTATCTTGTCCATTGCCGCAACAAAGAGAACATCCCGCTCCAGCGAAGCGCTTTTCCTCAGCGTAGGAGGGAGCAGGAACCTGCCGAGCTTATCCACCGAGAGTTCCACCGCCGGATTTATTATGATATTGATGATACTTTCTCTCTGGGCAGGCGTAAGCCCCTTGCTGTCCTGGAATTTCTCCTCGAAAAGCGAGAATTCCTTATAAGGGAAGATAAGGAGACCGGAGCTGTGAATGCCGCCGCCAAGATCTACAGGAGAGGAGTTGGTAAGGAAGAAACGATCATCGTCAAAGCTCTCGACAAGGATCTCCCTGAACCTGGCCGGAAGGCTGGTGCGCCCTTTGCCATCTATGGTTGCGGGATAAACCCCTCTAAACTTTGCCACTGGTAGCCACCATTTACCACTATTTTCCACTTCGTGGGAAAACTATAATGGCGGCCAATCTGACTGTCAAGATAAATTGCCGACTTATTATGACTTTTTTAGAAAAGAATGCTCCTGCATTACAGGTATGAAAAGGTGGTCGCCCTGACCCGTTCAGGCACCGGAAAATCAAAGCATGTTGCTAATGTTCAGCATTGGATATATACGTTAATATAAACGGCTGAACGTTGGCTCTGGCAGTCTGACAACATCTTTGTCGGCTGGCTGCCGATGTTGCAGAGTTATTAAGGAGAGGGATATGTCAACCCACTGGAAATCTGTTGGCTATGGATTAATTGCTCTCACGCTGGCACTGTTGCTTGGAGCATGCGGTGGTGGTGGCGGCAGCAGCGGTCAAAGCGGTACTCTGGTTGACCCGGCCAAGTCATATGCCGGAGTCAGCACTCAGGCAAAAGTGACACCGGCAAATGCTGAAGACCTGGCCATCGGGGGTTATGCCGGCGACAGCATCGGTTCAAACCTCGGAACCGTGACCACCGCCAAGAGTGTGGCAGCAGCAAATAACAACAGAAATGTTGTCCGGCAACTGGCCCAGGAGCTGAAACAGGCAGCAAGACAATTGGAACTGCCGCGCAAGGCTGCCCTGCTGCGGACGGCAAAGCCAGCATCCCGTACCGCCAAACGCCTGCAGCGGGTGGCAACGTATCAACAGCCCGGGGACAATGGCGGCACCATGACCTATACTCTGGATATCAGTGACGCCACCAACAGTTTTTTCGGCACCATCAATTTCGATGCCTATACCTCAAATGGAGACGTTTTCACCGGTGATGCCGATATTCTCGGGACGTTCGATGCGAATTATCAGGATTTCAGCCGCATTACCCTTTCCTTCAAATCCCTGACCCTGAGCAGCAGCAGTTACAGCCAAACTCTGACCGGTACGCTTTCCTGGGGGTTCAAATTTCCCGGCAGCAACCGAAACCCTGTCGATCAATATGGTGCTGCTCAACACGAACCAACAACAGCAGATCCTGCTCGTTCAAAAATTATGAAATTATTACCACCTACGTCAACGACTACTTCTCCGAGACAATTTCCGGGCGTTACTACGACTCTGTCCATGGCTATGTGGAGCTTGCCACTGCAGCACCACTGATCATTTTCAGCGGCAACAGCTGGCCCTCACAGGGTTCTTTGCTTTTTTCAGGGCAGCAGAATACCTGGGCCAGTTTGCGACCTTCTCCAGTAATACTCTGCGAATTGACGCCGACACCAACGGCGACGGCACAGCCGATTGGCAGATTCAGCGCGAGACAAATCGGCCGCCGCCGAGCAACCCGCCGCCGGTCGCCGCGGCCGGTCCCGACCAGAGCGTCAACCAATGGACCACGGTACTTCTCGACGGCAGCGCCAGTCATGACGCCAACGGGGACCCGCTCTCCTACTCCTGGTCATTTCAGTCCTGTCCGGAGAATTTCTGCCCGGCCCTGGCCAATGCCAACACTGCGGCACCTTCCTTCAGCGCCGACCGCACCGGCACCTATCTGCTGCAGCTGACAGTCTACGACGGCCAGTCGTCAAGTCCTGGCGACACGGTCAGCGTGACGGCAACCATCGCTGCCCCCAGCACTCCAGACCTGCTGCAGGAGCAGTGGCAATTCGGACTGTACGGGACCAGCATTGGCCAGGCCGGCCTGTTTATCGCCGACCTTGACGGTGACGGTACTGAGGAAATCATTGCCAGCGCGACTCCCGGCGGCTTTGGAACCAACTGCTGCTGGTACATTGTCCGCAAAAGCGCAGATGGCACCTACGAACAGATCTGGCGCAGCGAAAACTACGCTGTCACCCTCGTCGGCATGGCCCTTGCCGATATAAACGCTGACGGCAGGGACGACATTATCGCCGGCCTGGCCGACGGCACCGTTACCATTTACGACGGGCCGACGCGGCAGATTTTAAAAACCACCAAGGCGGGCAACAGCCTGACTGCCCTGGCTGTCGCCGATCTTGACGGTAACGGCAGCAAAGAACTGGTCACCAGTGACGGTATCGGGGTCGCGGTCTATGCGGCGGCTAGCGGCACGCTGCAGTGGTCAGTGGCAGCCGGGACGGCAGCTTTATCGCCGTCGGCAACGTGGATGGCGATCCGGCACTGGAAATAGTCACTACAAATTACGAGGCGGCAAAGGCTACGTAATTGACGGCGTATCCCGCAGCGTCGAATGGGAGTATATCAACGGCTTCGGCGCCCGGGTCAGGCTAGGCGACCTTGATGGCGACGGCATGAACGAGATCATCGGCGCCTCTGCCTGGTACAAAATCACGGTTTTCGATGCGATAGCCAGACGCCGATCTAAGGGAAATTTCAACCCAGCAGGATATCGGTTCTCTGCTCGTTGCAGATACAGACGGTGATGGGGTGCCGGAAATCATCTACGGCGATAGCCAGTGGGGTAAAATTCACGCCGTCGATGCCCGGACACATGGAGAGAAGTGGTCCGTAGACAACCCTGAACATGGCGTCTCCGGCATTGCCCTGGGTGACGTGGATCGGGACGGAAAGCTGGACCTGCTCTGGGGAGCGGGAGGAGTCGTCAACCGGGCCGGACACCTGTACATGGCCGGATCCGGCCGGACGGGGGCGATCAAATGGCAGAGCATGCATGTTGATGGTCCGCTGAGCGCTGTGGCAGTTGACGATATCGACGGTGACGGGGTTGACGAGGTCGTCATGGTGTCAAAAAGCAGCAACAGCGGCTATGCCGAAGGGATCATCCATATCTTTAATGCACGGAATCATGCTTTGAAATACCAGGTACCGCTTGGCATTCAGGACTTTAATGGGGTTCGATCGGTTAAAATTGGTGACGTGGATAATGACGGCAAAGTCGAGTTTTTGGTCACGACGGCTAACCTTTATGATGGCGTCATCCGGGTCTATGACGGGACAACCTATTTATTCAAGCAACAGACTGCCCCACATACAGCAGCAAATCTTTCACAGCAATGGC
>CAWEPN010000006.1:0-52588 GCA_963810975.1 uncultured delta proteobacterium
GCCACACTGAAGATGAGATTCCAGGGGCCCATGACCAGTAGCGTGTTAAATTTGAAGGCTTAATATTTCCCACTCATCCTCAGTAATGAAAACAGAGTAGATTTTGTAGGCCCCGCCATAATCACTCCATCTGTATCTGTTGTAAGTGGCCGCTCGTGGAGATTCCAATATGCGACATTAAGCCCACGATGTTTAGTTATACAAGTGCCATGGAAAAAACCAGGAACAAGGTCAAGCCACTTCTGGTCCACATGCGTCAATCGATCGTTACTGGAAACAATACTTATACAGTCTCTCACGGAACCAATCCAAGAAAAGTTCAGTAGTTTCACTTCTTTGCAATCCAAGCATTCCGCTATTGTAAATCCCATACTGAAGCAGCAACATATCGTGTGGATCCGCACTGTCTGAAGGTACAGGATCAATACGGTGAGGTGTAAGGACAATTGGGAATTTTCTGATATCGTCTATGAAGGGGTCAAGCGAAGCGGTGACAAGAATATCAGAATCCAAATAAATCCAAACATTAAAATCAGTTTGCCTGAAAATGTACTCATGTGCCAGTGGTCTTAAAGCATTACAAAATTCGAACGGAGTATAATAAAACTTCATCCTGTTGACTAAATCCTGATGCGGTAATTTAGAAAGCGAGATTATTGTAAACTGCTCACAAGTCGGATCGAAGAAACCATCCGCTTCATCAGCAAGGAATATATAAAATGAGGATTCAGGATGGTAAAGAGAAAGGCTTTGTCCAAGAGACCTTGCTTCGGCTAAATAACTTTTGGTGACAATAGTAAAAAAGACTGCATCTAAATATTTAACTTTCATAATTGTAAATCCATTTCCAATTGCGACAAAGTAATCAGTGATTTAGAACTATTGTATTGACCGCCTACACCCTTGGTGAGATATGTTAAGTATGCCTACCTTACTAAGGTCATTGAATTCATTCCACTCATCTAAAACGCAAAATGCACCGATTTCATTCCCAAACCATTCTGTACAGTTAAACGTCGCACCGCCATTATCACCACCTACAGCAACATGGTACATACCAGGTCTAAATACATATGGGGGTATGATTATTTCAGATACAAATTTACCTTCGCATAATGGCTCAGGCATAAATGTATCATGTAAAGTGCAGATTCTTGTCCCTGATGAATATATGACAAATGAAATCCGTATTTTAGTTTTGTAAGAACAGGAACCTACTATCTTTATGTGGATTTCATCACAAGGAGAAACGTTATAATTCTTACCATATTCTTGATTAATCATTATAGATTCAATATGAATATACTTTGCTAATGTGCCCTGAAAATGTGAATTATCTATTAAATCGCTACTTGTTACCAGTGAAGTTGCGAAATATTCGTTCATAACTTTTTCCATTGTTCCAGACATTGCCACAATTCCATTACATAACAATAATCCCTTGTTGCATAACTGACGCAAAACGGAGGAATTATGACTCACAAACAACACCGTCCGACCTTCCCTACCGACTTCTTCCATCTTCCCCAAACACTTCTTCTGAAACTGCGCATCCCCCACCGCCAGCACCTCATCGACAATCAGGATTTCCGGCTCCAGATGTGCGGCCACGGCAAAGGCCAAGCGAACATACATCCCCGACGAATAGCGTTTTACCGGTGTATCAAGAAACTTTTCGATCTCGGCGAAATCAACAATCTCATCAAACTTCTTCTTGATCTCCGCCCTCCCCATCCCCAGAATAGCACCATTAAGAAAAATATTTTCCCGCCCGGTCAGTTCCGGATGAAAGCCGGTCCCAACTTCCAGAAGACTCGCCACCCTCCCCTTGATCCTGACGCTGCCGGTAGTGGGTTCGGTAATGCGACTAAGAATTTTGAGGAGAGTGGATTTGCCGGCGCCGTTGCGACCGATGATGCCGATCCGGTCGCCCTGCTTGACTTCGAAGGAAACATCTTTCAGCGCCCAGAAGTCTTCGAGAAGCGGGGACTGGGGACTGGGGACTGGGGACTGGTTGAAAACCTGATGCAAAACGCCTGCCGAACCCCTTGAAACCATCGGCCATAACATCCCGCAAAGCAGTGTACTGTTCACGCTGCTGGTGGTGCAGAGTGTATCTCTTGCCTAGGTTTTCAACGGTGATGACAGTGGACATGTTTATCTTATATCACATCCGCGAAAGATCTTTCCATCTTCCTGAAATAGAGCAGACCACCGATAAACATCAGTAGTGTCAAAGCAGCGGACAGAATCATTCCTGGCCAATAAACCGGAAAGGCATCACCCAGAATGGCCCAGCGAAAGCCATCGATAACCCCGACCATCGGGTTAAGAAAGTAGAATATACGCCACTTCTCCGGAACAATTGCAGCTGGAAAAGCCAACCGGAGAGATGTACAGCCCGAACTGGACCAGAAAAGGCACCACATAACGAAAATCCCGATATTTGACATTGAGCGCCGAAAGCCACAAGTCCGGCGCCGAATGACGCCAGAAAAGCCAACCCAAGGAAGAAGGGGAGCAGCAGCATTTTGATATCCGGCATAAAGCTGATACCAGGCCATGATCGCGAAGAGGATAACCAGCGAAATAAAGAAATCCACCAGACCGACAATGACCGATCCGGCCGGCACGATCAGACGCGGGAAATAGACTTTGGTCAGCAGGTTGGCGTTACCGATCAACGAATTGCTGCTCTCGGTCAATGAGTTGGCAAAGAACTGCCACGGCAGCATGGCGGCAAAGACCATGATCGGATAGGGAACACCATTGGAAGGGAGCTTGGCAAGCGTGCCGAATACCACGGTAAAAACTATCATGGTCAGCAATGGCCGCAGGACACTCCAGGCAATGCCGATGGCAGTCTGCTTGTAGCGAACAAGGATATCGCGCCAAGCCAGGAAAAAAAACAGTTCCCGGTAGCGCCATATATCCCGCCAATAGTGCAGGGCTCCCATGCCAGGTTTAATTACTATTTCAGTGTCTTTATCGCTCATCGACCGTATATCCCCCACCCCACCATAAATACCCAGAGCAGTCCGACAATCAGCAAGGGCAGATCACGCGTCAGCGATTCAGTCGGATCTCCGCCCTTGCCCGACTGGACCCTGAAGATATAGCGCAGCAGACCGAAACAGCAAAGGGGGACGGTGTAAAGCAGGATGGCCTTGTGACGGCTGACGACATACATCGTGTATGTGACCAAGACTGCCGAGCCCGTCATGAAAAGTACCCCATCAAGAAACCTGTCAGGGTAGCCCGAGAGTGATTTGCGGTGACTGCCGGCCTGATCGCCAAGGGAATTTTTTTCACTCAATCGCTTCCCTGTGCTCAGGAAAAGGGCAAGCAGAAAGACACTGAGAAATAGCCATTCGGAAACCACAACTCCGAAAGCCTCTCCCCCCGCAAGCAGCCGAAGGAGAAATCCGGAAGAGATGCAAAATAGGTCGATTATCGGATATTTTTTGAGCGAAAAGGAGTAAGCACCTGCAATAAACAAGTATGCCAGCAGAAATAACAGGAATTTCCATGATATGGACAAGGCAAGGAGAATAGCCGCCACGAGCAGAACTACGGCCAAAGCAGAGCGTGACTTACCGTAACATCACCGGATGGCAACGGCCTGAATTTCTTTATCGGGTGTTCTCTGTCGTGATCTCTGTCGGCAATATCATTTAAAATATATGTTGCGCTGGAAGCAATGCAAAATGTTGCGACAGGAAGGATTCCGGCAGCAAACAGCCCCTCCTGTAAAAGGTTGCCACCTAGAAACGGGGGGAAGAAGAGCATCAGGTTCTTCAGCCACTGCACCGGACGAAGAATTTTCATATAGGAGATTAGTTTCACCTGGACAGCTTCTCCGCCAACTTCAGTGCCGCCTGCTTATAATAAGCATCAGCAGGTGATTCTGCATAAGCGCGTCGAAAATAGTTGAGCAGCTTCCTTACTATCATCAATCTTGAGATAAAGCTGGCCAATTTTATAGTGATAAAAAGGGTCATGGGTACGGATCTGCAGTTTTTTTGTCAACTCGATATTTTCCCGGTAATCAGTTCATCCCAAATATCCAGATACTTTTTATCGTTAAGACATGCTCCATTTATGGAAATCAACTGCTTGGTTAACAGAACGTAAAGTTTACTGTTTTCATCATAACTAGCTTTCAGAAATTGCCGTGCTTCTAAAAGCTTGCCATTATGTTGCAAGACAATTGCCTTATCGATGATACCCAACTCATTATAAGAACCGTTGGCAGCTGCCAGCTTCATTGAGCTGATGACGGTAAATGCTTCGCTTTTTCTGCCTTTTTCCAATAAGGCTGCCGCAAGATCATTTTTTGCGGTCTGGAATTCGGGAGATTTTCTGACCGTATCCTCAAACAGGGTAAGGTTGTCCTGCCAGACATAATTTCTCGTCATTGTGGCATAGGCAGAACCGGAAAACAGGAAGACACATTATAACCACGAAAGCTTTTTGAAATCCGCGATTATTGAACCAGATGAATAGTTTAAAGATTACTGCGATTGAAAAGACCGTACAGGGAATATACATGTAACGTTCTGCAATAGGTGTCCACGCCAGCCTGCTGATCGCAACCAGGAAAGAAGAGGACCCGACAATGAAGGCCGAAACAAAAAGAACGGACACCAGATCTCTTTTCCAGACAAGGTAACAGATTATTACAATAACAATAAATCCGGCAATCGCGTAGTAATCAGGAACAGTCGCAATCCCGAAATTGAGCGGAAACGGGTTAAAGAGCTTTTTGGCATAAAAACCGGACGCCTTTAAAACTACCCTGATAAAGGATATAATTCTGGAATCACCACTTACGCTGTAATCACCAGTTACAACTCCTTTCACCACAGTTCTGATTCCACCATCACCCTGCGTGAGAGCAAGAGATCTGACAAGAAGATATCCGCCTGCTGCACTCAAATAGAAGGAATAAATGATTACTCTATGACGAAAGTGTTGCAGAATGGCGTCAAATTGCCGGAAGTTGACTCTTGTCATACGTCAAAATTATCAAAATTGCCGCCGGCAAAAAGAATATGGCCGTCTCTTTCGCAAACGAGCCAACGAACATGGCAGCGGCAGCAATAAAGCAATTTATGAGGCTATTAGCAGGATAATGCTCTGAGCAGGAATAAAAGTGAACAGAGGACAAATAGTCCGGCCAAGAGATCAGTTCTGCCTGATATCCAGTTCACGGCTTCTGTGTTGATCGGATGCAAAGCAAAGAGTAAGGCAGCGCAAAATGCAAGCGGCTCAATAAGCGTTAGTTTCTCTGCAAGGGCAATGCGTCTGGCAATTAAAAAAACCAGAACGACATTCATTGCATGAAGGAGAATATTCTCAAGATGCATGAAGCTTTCATTGAGACCCCACACATATTTATCAATTATGAAAGTTGACGCGAGAAGCGGACGATAATAATTGCCACTTCCTCCGAAATGGAAAGGTTGCCAGACTGATATACCGTCAGCATTGAGAAGGTTGTTGACCATCCTGGTATCATCAACACTATTGAAAGGAATAAAGAGCGAAGGGTAATAGACGCCAAACACCACAACCAGCAGCAGCAAAACAAGATAACGCCCTTTCAGTTGCATGATCTTTCCCGTGAAACGATATCGAGGAAGAACTCTTCCAGATCTTTGCGCCTGGTTTCGATCAGATCGATCTTACCGCCATCGACTGCAACCAGGGCGACAAAATCGTTAAACGATCCTTGGGAACGAAAAACTCCCTGCATCCCCCCCTGACTTTCAAGACAGGTAAAGCCGTGCAGAGCAAGGTCACCACCCCCTGTCACCTGAACAATATACCCTTCTACTCCGCTACGAAGGATGTTCTCTACCGAGTCCAGAGCCTCAAGCTTTCCCCTGGCAATAACGCCGACCCGGTCACAGACCGCCTCCACATCAGCGGTGATATGCGTACTGAAAAAGACCGTCTTACCTTGGCGTTTCAGCTGGCGGATAATATCCTTAACCAGTGAGCGGCCGATTGGGTCGAGGCCACTCATCGGTTCATCAAGGATATACAGGTCAGGATCGTGGAGCAGTGTCTGGGCAATGCCAAGGCGTTGCACCATCCCCTTGCTGTAGGAGCGGATCGGACGGTCAGCAGCCTCTGACAAATGCAACTGTTCCAGCACCGCAACAGAACGCTCCCTGATGGCAGCCTCGGTCATGGCGAAACGCTTTGCCTATAAAGGCCAGATACTCCCGTGCCGACAGAAAATCATAGAAAGAGGGATTTTCAGGAAGATAGCCGACGTTCTTTCTTGCAACCGCCTGAGAAACATCGGTGGCGAAAAGTCTGGCTGTCCCGGAAGTGGCGGCGATAAGACCCATAAGAATCTTGATGGTCGTACTCTTGCCGGCGCCGTTCGGCCCGAGAAAACCGAAAACCTCACCCTGGTTGATCGTCAGATTCAGCTCACGAAGCGCCTCCACCTGCAAACGCTTTTTGCCGCGGAATGTCTTGGAGAGTGACAGTATTTCAATGGGATTGCTCATAAATTAACCTTTCGAATTTAAACTTTACTGCTTCTCATTCGCTGCCTTGGCGCCTTCGAAATGAAAGTTTGCTGCTGCTGCGCACCTTCCCTTCCTGATCAAGAAAAAATTTGCCGCCGTAAGGATCTTGCGGAACAGATGCCAGGAATCCTGCTGAAACAAGCTCAGCAATAGTTGCCGGCGATCTGCCGAAGTTTCTCTTATAAAGCTTTATCGCATCCTCGATGCTTTTTACCGCCAAAAGCGCCTTCCGTCTGAATTCGTAGAGCTTCTTCTCATTGGCATCCTTGGCGCTACTCTTCATAACATCTATAAAGAGAATGCCAAATTCAGTCTCTCCAGCCTCGTAAAAATAGCGGGCAGCCAAAGTAGCAAACTGCTGTTCCTGGGCTATTTCCGCCGCCTTTTTCATGTACTCTGCTGCCTTCTTATAGTCTTTCATGAAATAAGCAGCATTGAATCCGGCAAAGAAAGGGAGCTGGGCATCCCAGGTCCGGTACTTCATGCCATAATCAAGCAGGTTATTAACTTCTTTATAACGACCTACCTCCCAGGTAAATGCGGCTTGGGCAAAGTAATAGGCATCGGCATTGTAGGGCTCAAGTTTCAGCCCGGTCTGGAGCATCTTGAACATGCCTGGATAATCGGGCTTGGAAGCGACTATATTTGCCCCTTCAGCCTTTTCAATAAGGGAGCCAAAATAAAAAAGCACCTTCAGCACCACCCAGTCGGCAACCAGATAGCGCTGATCTGCCGAGATGAACTTAAGAACCTTAGCTTCCGGCACATAGCCCACTTTGAGCTGCAACGGGCGGTTCTTAAGATGGACTGTAAAGGGAATTATCAGTAGCAGATACGCTGACGCAGCTACAAGAAAAGAGATACGGGCGTATCTCACGTTAGTTCTCTCCGGGAGAATATCAAGACGGCTGCCGAAAGCGTCAGTGCGGTATAGACTAGGAAATAGATTATAACGTAACTGATCTGGATTAAGTCAATTGGAATAGGATAAATTGCCTGAAGCTTGAAATTGAAGGCGCTAAAATTGGGGAGAATGTAATAGACGCATTTCGCCAGGAATCGAGTCGGTAGACTGAGTTTGGCAGCATTGTCAGAAGTGACAAACTCGTAAACCTCCTGAGAAGCTGACCCGGCCAAAAATATCGCTATGCTCGTGAAAAAAGGCATAAAAAAGGAGGTGGAAATAGTCGTTACCAGAATTGCAATGGCGGCAAGCAGCATGTATTTCAATGTATCCATAGCTATTGCTACCGCTATCATACCCCACTGCACCGGGACTTGAGAAGGATATTGCATGGAGCTGATGAAAATTGCGAGATAGGAACAGACCCCGATAAACAGCGCTGCCGTAACAAGAAAAACAGCTATAGCGGCGAACTTGGCCAGTATGTAACTGCCGCGGTCAAGGGGTACGGAGAGCACCGAATAGGTATAGCGGCGCTCTATGTCTCGCCAGACGATAGTGCTGCCAAGGGATAGCGCGAAGACCAGCAGGGCGAAGGAGACAAACGACAGAGAGAGAGTAATGCCCAACTCCTGGGTCTGGCGCATGGAGAAGGCACTGACAGCAGGGACCAGCAAGACAAGAAAAAGGGAAACTGCCGCCAGCGCCTGCAGAATCCGGTCGCGAATGATCCATCTGAGATTAAGGGCGAGAAAGGTAATCAATGTCATGCTCCATAAATTTATCTGTGCTAGCAAGATGTCGAAAATTGCTGTACTATACATCAAGGACCGTGAAACACAGGATCTTTAAGCAAAGGTATCAGTGGATAAATCAATAAACAAGGCGAATTATATGAAAACCCTGAAAGAATACGGCAATTAAACCCATATTTTAGATAAAAAAAAGGGTGCGCAAGCGCACCCTTTTAAAAAAGATAAAAACTTTTTACATTGCGGACTAACCATTTGATACAGCCGAATCAGAAGGAGATCCGGTACAGTAGGTGCCATCACATCGTTCCAAGTACAGTCCCTGCAGTGCAGGTTTTGAACCAGATATAAGAACTAGCGCTTGTGCCGCCATAGCATTTGTCACCCTGCAGATGTTTTGTTGAAGCAGCATATACAGCGGCAGGAGCTGTACCAGGCTCATAACCTACCGAAACACCCTTTGAAATATTGAATCCCTTCAGATTGTAGGAGCAGTCGGTGAAGTAGTAATCGTAGATGCAGCAAAAGCGTTTCCTGCCAATAACAGCAACCCGGCAGCAATTATAGTTGTTTTTTTCATATTATACCTCCATAAGGTTTTAAATTTATTGGTTAGACTAAGCAAACATGTTAGAGAGCTGCTGGATAGTTCTGGTTGTCGGCGAAGTATGCTTCAGCTGCCGTCTTCATGTTCTTCAAGTCACTGGTTGCGGCTGAGTTGTAGCCCCTCATACGATAAGCGGCGAACTGCGGAATGGCAACTGCTGCCAGGATACCGATGATCGCAACAACGATCAGCAGCTCGATCAGGGTGAAGCCTTTTCTGTTTCTGATTCTGTTTAACATGGATTTTTCTCCTTTCATTTGATTTTTGCTCTCAAGAGCAGGTTGTTGACGTATTGAATATTCATTAGCAAAGCACGTTTTATGCCATATCTAAAGCATCGTATTAACTCCGTGATTTCAGCGTATTGCCTGATCAGTACTCTGAATAGATTACTGATTTATGCCATCCAGATAAAGAAAGTGACATTTTTTGTCAGTTACTTCCAGAAAATACGTTCTGGTAGTGGAGCAAATTAAACCGACTTCTACTGAAGCTAAAGAGTAATTTCCTTAAAACTGATCCATTTCGCAAAAAAAAGCACTTACATCTCTGCAAGTGCTTGATTTTATTGGTGGAGCTGAACAGGATCGAACTGTCGACCTCTTGACTGCCAGTCAAGCGCTCTCCCAACTGAGCTACAGCCCCAAAATTGATTTGCCTTTGTAGCAAACATGCCAACTGGTGTCAATCTGTTTTTGTTCTCAAGCAATTTAACCGGGACGTTTCTTCAGAGACCTGGTAGGAATCGCACTCCAGGGATCATCCGGCCATGGATGTTTCGGGTAGCGGCCCTTGAGCTCTTTTTTTACTGCCTGATAACCGGATCCCCAGAAACTGGGCAGATCTCGTGTGACCTGGATAGGTCTGCCTGCCGGAGAGAGTAAGTGAATTAGCAGGGGATACCGTCCATCGGCAATAGCGGGCGTGCTCCCAAGGCCGAACAGTTCCTGCAGTTTCACCGCTATTGACGGACCACCCTCTCCCGTATAATCGATCCTTACACGTGACCCGGAAGGAACCGTAACAGTAAGCGGGGCAAGCCGCTCAAGTTCAATCTCTTGTTTTCGGCCAAGAGTTGTTCGGTATATAGACAGCATATCGATCCCGCTGAATTTTTCCTGAGAATCAATAACTATGGGGAGCCACTCTGCCGCAGCCTTGATTATTTCACTATCAGCAAGGTCAGGCCAATCTTCTTTTGAAAACAGCTGGCGGATAAATGCCACTCGCGCCTGAAACTGCTCTGAAGCAGGAGTTTTAACAAGGATTTCAGACAGAGCAGAACTGTTCAAATGTTCCAATACCGCGCTTATCAGATCTTCCCTGACCGCCTTGACCACTCTGCTCTCCAGAGTTATGGCGCCAAGCATCTGTTCCTCTCTGGCAATCACACGTTTCAATGTAGAATCCCAGACCGCCGTGCGCCGCAAAGATATCAAATGGGGGAATTTCCTGGTCAGCTGATCCTGCTCTATGGCTAAGGCGGAATATATTTTCCCGTCTCGTCCTGTGCCGGCATCAAGCCTGATAGCTACGATTGTTTTTTTATTACATACCCCGGATTGTGGCGCAAGCAGTGCACCTTTACCGCTTGCAAGCAGGTAGCTATTTGAACCCGCCCCCCTCTGCAGGGCAATTCTGTCGGGGAAAGCAGTCGCTACAAGCAGAGCTGCAGCATCATATTCAGGAGTATATTGAGAAACTCCGATCGAAAGAATCTTCTGCAGCTGCCGCGAAAGCCGGTCAACGGTACGAACTGATGTGGTATCAACGCCACCTCTCTGCCTGACCAGATCAGGAGCAGCCCTCCACTGAATAAGAGCCTCGACCCTGTCAAGCAGATCTGAGGATTGAGTACTGCTTGCTGAAGAACTTGTCAAAAAATCACGCTCTGAGATTATGGCGGCGATATCAGCCCCGAAAGCTCCATTACCCTCTTCAGAGGCTGTCAAAAGCAGCGCCGCAAGCCGGGGATGAAGTGGGAACTTTGCCAACTGGCGGCCTCGTTCGGTTATCCGATCTTGATCGTCCAGAGCCGCAAGAAGCCGTAAAAGTCGCCTTGCCTCAGCTAGTGATGACGCAGAAGGTTGATCCGGAAAGGAAAGTTCAGAAAGATCATGAAACCCCCATAAAGCCATATTGAGTGCCAGTTCACTTAAATCCGAGGTAAGAATTTCAGGTGCATCGAACGAAAGCATGACAGACTGCTGATATTCGCTCCATAAACGGTAACAGATGCCCGGAGCTGTGCGGCCGCTCCTGCCGGCTCGCTGGGTGGCAGATGCCGTTGATATCCTTTCAGTTACAAGCCGGTCAAGCGCTCGTGAAGGGTCAAATCTGGATCTCCTCGCCAAACCGCAGTCAATGACTACTCTCACCCCTTCAATAGTAAGACTTGTTTCCGCAATATTGGTAGCAAGAACTACTTTCCTCTTATCCGAGACACTGATTGCTCTCTCCTGGGCGGCAAAAGAGAGATCACCATAAAGAGGGAGAATAAGAGGCTCTCCGGATGAATGGCTTTGTTGGAGAATTGCCTGACAACGCCTGATTTCAGCGGCTCCCGGCAGAAATACCAGGATATCCCCCAAGCCCTCTTTTAATGCAATGGCAACCGCTTTGGCGGCTGACCTGGCAGGATCCTCATCCAGAGATCCAAGGTATCTGAGTTCGACAGGATGAAGGACACCTTCGCAGGTTATGATTCTTGCTTCAGGGATTAGTTTTGCAACGGAGCGGGTTTCAAGAGTCGCAGACATAATCAGGATCCTGAGATCCGGCCGGACAGTTCGCTGGAGATAAAGACAGAGCGCCAGCGATGTATCGGTATGGATGCTCCGCTCGTGAAACTCATCGAAGATCACCGCGCCCACTGATTCGAGGAAGGGATCGCTCTGAAGACGTCTGACCAGAATACCTTCTGTAACAATTTCAAGACGCGTTCCAGCGGAAACTTTCCTGTCAAATCTTATGGAATAACCGACTGTTTTGCCAACAGCCTCCCCTATGCCGGAAGATATCCATGCCGCCAGATTCAGTGCTGCCAGACGCCTTGGCTCAAGCATCACTATTTTATTGCGACCGAGCCAGTTTGATTTTAGAAGCGAAAGAGGGATGCGGGTACTCTTCCCGGAACCGGGAGGAGCCTGAATAATCAGTGTTGGAGCGGTTTCAAGAGCAGCAAGAATTTGAGGGATTATGCCGTCAACCGGGAGGATGGTCATGAAACAAGTTGACTGAGAACCGCTGGAGTAACCTCTGCAAGCGATTCGACAATCATGTCGGCAAGGGCAAGCTCTTCTGCCGGATAACTGTTTGTGACGGAGAGCACCCAGAGACCCGCCCCTTTCGCAGAACTGATTCCGGCGGGGGTATCCTCAATGGCAACTGAACTGGCAGGGGTAATTGCATTGTCAGGGAACAAGAGTTGAAGTTTATTGATGGCAAGCATGTAGCTGGCAGGGTCGGGTTTACTGGCGGAAACGTCATCAGCGGCAACAATACAGTCAAAACAGTCCTGAATCGAAAGCATCTCCAGAACCGGCAGAATATCTGAGTGAAGCGCACCACTGCAAATTGCCAGTGGGATGCTGCCGGAAATTGTTTTAATCAGCTCTATGACACCAGGATAAGAGGATACCCCTTCGGAAGCTACATCATGGAAAAGTGAAGCTTTTAAAGCGATAACCTCTGCGAGCTTCTGTTCCGAAAGTGCCAGGCCTGAAACTCTGAACACTTCCCTGAAGGCATCGCGATCATCGAAACCCATATATTTATCGGTATATTCAGCCCAGGAAAAACCTGCCCCCAGTGGTTCCAGAACCTTTTGGAAGGCCCGGTAATGTAAAGGCTCACTGTCAACTATGATGCCGTCAAAATCAAATACAACAGCTTTAAGCATTATGAACTCCAATTGCAGGTCAGCAGCAGTTTCACTTTTATGTAACTATTCAGTAGTCAGGAGTCAGAATACAGAAGTCAGAATAAAAACCGCCGGTATTGCAAACTCTCTAGTTATTCCAGTCATGCGAAGAGTGATTTAGGCTGACTTTGATGTTGAAACCTTATCAAACTACTGAATTCTGACTACTGGATTCTGTATTCTGAATAATTTCACTTTTTTAGCAGAAATAAGCTGGCAACGCCATTACTATCGAATACTGACTCAGGTTCTACCGGGGCAACAAGCTATCATCTTTCTCTCAGCTATGCTCGACTTGCTCCTGAAGGGCCGCTTCAAAGGTCTCATCGCCAACATTTATGTAAAGACGGCTGTCGGAAATAGTGATCTCCCAGTTAATAGCTCGATCCAGCTTCGCTACCAGACAATTGATGAAGGGCTGGTTGAACCTGAAAACCGTCATATTAGGAATATCCTCAAGCTTGGGCAGATGCTGCCGCTCCCAGTTGGCAAGTGACCTGCCGCTGGCAACAATGGCTACATGCAGAGAGTGGCGACTGGCCTTAATGACTCGCTCCGCCTCGGGGAGTCCGGCCTCTACCCATAAAACGACCCGGCCATCCGCACTCTTAACCCAGAGGTCGGGCTCGTCACCAGCGCTGAGACCTTTGGTGAAAGTAAGTTCCGGTTCAAAAAAGAGCGCATACGCCAGCAACCTTGTTACCAGGCGCTCTTCTGTTTCAGACGGATGTCGGGCGACAGTTGCCTGTAACGCCTCGTAAACGCCACGATCGACATCCGCTAGCTGGATATTGACCCGATAAATGCTTGCTGGTAATGCCATACAGATTTATCCCTTTTTGATATGCAGCGTAGGACGGTTACCTGCCCATCCGGCATATGCCGCTTGAACAGCTTGAACACTCAAAAAAGCCGGTTCCTATCCAACATAATCAGCAACAGTCATGTGATGAAAACAGAAAGGATCTTTTTCGGTGAACGGATCAAGGCCGAAGCTGGCTGTGATGGCCTGACAGCCGCGACAGACCGCATTGAGGGAACAGCCGGAGCAGGCCGAACTGCCGGACCGGTAGCGTCCAGCTGAAGCAGAGGTATACACCTCCTCCAGACTCTGGGTAAGGATATTGCCGATGGGCGAGGGAAACTTGCGACAGGCGTGGACTTCACCATCGGAGAGGATTGAAACGAAATTGAAAGCGGCTCCGCAGCCATAACCGGCACAACCGCCGAACAGACAACAGCCGTCCCTCTCGAAGATTGTGTTGAGCAGGCTGTCCTTGAGCTTTAATACCGGGTGACTGTCCAGGGATGCTGCATATGATTCGAGAAAAGCCATGTACTCCTCTGGCGACGGCAGTTCCAGGCTAGCGCCTTCTCCAAACAGCGCCAGTCGATTGAAAGTCAGTCCACCCGTCACCCCTTCCAGCTCTCTTGCCAAAGGAAGCACCTGCTCCATATTGTGGCGGGTCAGGGTCAGCATGACCATATTCGGCACGCCCATCTCCGTCAGCATCCGTAGAAAATCAACCGTCCGGCGGTAGTTTCCAGCCCCGCGAATCTCGTCGTTTTGCTGCTCCAACCCCTCCAGACTGACCTGATAATAGACCGGCATCCGTATATCAATCAGTTGTTCAATCGTACCAGGATCAGTGGCGTTACCCAGAATGGCAATCATGAAGCCGCGCTCTGCAGCGGCTCGATAAAGGTCGATGAAGT
The DNA here is from genome assembly GCA_963810975.1 of uncultured delta proteobacterium. Lineage (GTDB taxonomy): Bacteria > Desulfobacterota > Desulfuromonadia > Geobacterales > DSM-12255 > VEOV01. The sequence goes on from CAWEPN010000006.1 coordinate 14,450, forward strand.
CCGGGTACAGTAGAGGGTTGCCGCCCGACAGTGAGACCTGTCCGCGCACAAATCGCCTGCGGCAGAATGCATGCAGTTCATCCAGCAGGGTCAGCGCACGTTCGTATGGGAACGCCATGCGGCGGCTGCGGTCATAGCAGTGCCGGCAATGCAGGTCGCACTCCTGGGTCAGGTGCCACTGCAAGGTAAACACTTCGGCTGCCGCGAATTCATCACGGGGGGCCGACTCTGCGATAGCCTGTTCGCGGCGCAACTTGGATGGCGGTGAAACGATAAGCCCTTTCCAGACCGCTCCCCGGATAGCTTCATCAATAACACCGACGGCAACACCCGCCTCGCGGGCCGCATCTGACGAATCTATTTCCTCGACCACCAGCTTGATAGCCAGCAGATCAGCCTGTTCTGCTGCCTGAGTCACCATTGTCCCGTCTGACGGTCTGAGCCAGGTCAGGATAATTTCATTGCCGGGGCAAACCCGGTCAAGGTCACGCTGTTTGGCACGTTGAAAGAGTTGACCGAGATTTTTCCAGGCAACAGATATGACCTGCAGGGTGCAATTCAGGATTAGTGCGTCTGTTGCAGGGGTTGGTGCTACAACAGCAGCTGCCCTGTGGCGGGATAATTCAATGTGGGCAAGCCCGGAAAGAAACGGGGGAATTCCAGGCCCGCCCTGATGTTGCAGAAAATCCGGAAAGCTGTCCGGTTCCTTGTCATGAGACCCTGCTATTCGCTGCCACAGTTTGATACCGAGCAGCGACCGGCAGAGGGGATACATTTCAGATAACCGATTCATGACATGATCATACCGGACATCTTCTGAATGGTCAATTCGCCTTCCGGATGCTGTGCAGCGCGACCGCGCTACTTGGATGAGCCGCCTCAGCCACTCTTGCCGGGCATCTCTTTCGGTTTCTCGCCTTCCTTCTGATCCTCGCCAGCATCTTTCTTCTGATCCTCGTCAGCATCTTTCTTAACGGTATCTCCAGACTTCTTTGCCTTCTTTGCATCTTCGTTCTCGGCCTTTGCCGGTGCCTTTTCAGTCACCTCGGCATTGTCCTTAGGGGCGCTCCCGGCGCCCGCTCCGCCGCCTCAACCGCTTTGGGCCGCGTGGGTCGGAGCTGCAATTGAGACCCCTGCCACCAGACTGGCGATACCAAGCCCTGCTACGAGACATTTAATCTGATCCTTGTTCATGTTCTCACCACCTTCCATAGAGAGATTCGTTATAAACAACAGATGAATTAATTCTACCAATAGATTCCCATGAATCAATCGCTGATTTCAAATTTTGTCAACGCGAGAGAGAGTAGTCTTCTGATCAGAATCAGCAATACTCATGCAATGTTGACCACCCTGAGATTGATGCCCAGCACAAAGCATTGTTTGACATTGGAATGTCTGTGTATGAAAACTGGCAAGGGGGAGGAAGCATAGATACTTTGAGGCCTGCCGTAGTCAGCCTTGATCATCTTCTCAAGGCGCATTTATCCTTTGAGGAAAAGTTGCTGGCGGAAATCGGCTGTTACAATATTGATGAGCATCGGCGGAACATCGTATTTCTGTTTTGTTGATATTATAGCTACTTCTGCTATTTTATAGCAGTTCTGTTAAATTTATATCCTCTGAATCATGCATCCGTGAGTGACGCTCGGGTAAAATGGACAAAGCAGCTTGGTGAAATTTACCAAGGTTATAGAATTTGCCAAGGCCAAAGGGGCATTTATGTCTCAGGCTGCCTCATGAAGTGGAAGTTCACAAGCAACTGTGGAGAAGAACAACATGCAACGTATTAATCAAATACTTATTGCATCACTATTAATACTGATGTGCACATGCACTTCTTTCGCTGAGTCACCTTCCAAAAAAACTGTTCGCATTGCCGCCTTTAATCTGTATCCGGCCATATTCAAAGCACAGGACAATTCAATTCAAGGCTTTTACGTTGATTTCATCTCCGAAATAGCAAAACGCGAAGGATGGAAGGTTGAATACATCTATGGCAACTGGGCTGATGGACTGGCACGAATCAAGAGTGGCGATGTTGATATCCTTACAAGCGTTACCTGGACTCAGGAACGAACTGCATATATGGATTTTGGCAAGGTTCCCTTAAATACCGTCTGGAGTGAACTGTATGTACACGAAAAATCATCCATAGATAATATTCGGCAGGTTCAAGATAAAAAAATTGCGATCATGAAAGGAGACACTAACGGTGCACAATTCCGCAATCTCGTTGAGAAATTTGGGATTCCCTGCCAGCTCCTTGAATACGGAAACTTTGATGAGATTTTTAAAGTCATTGCATCTCGTGAAGTTGACGGCGGAGTAGTAAATAACACCTATGGTGCGGCAAAACAGTCTGAATTCAGTGTCAAATCATCAGGAGTTATTTTCAACCCCTTTGACATATATTTTGCCGTGGCCAAAGGGGAAAATCATAAACTGCTTGAAACTTTCGACAAATATCTGACTGAGTGGCGGGCAGACAAGAACTCGCCATATCACCTGGCACGCCAAAAATGGTCTCATGGAAACATCGGGCAGGTTCGTATTGTACCTGAATGGGTCAAAAATGCATTGATAGGGCTGACATTAACAATCATCATTGGGGCAGCCTTTATTATCCTGCTGCGAGTGCAGGTTCGCCAAAAGACCTCGAAACTATCCGCACAAGTTGAAGAGCGGGAAAAAATCGAAGAAACTCTATTCTTCATCAATGAAATTGGTTTCAAGCATAAGGGTGATGAATTCCTTTCGGCGCTAACCGCACATCTCGCCGAGAGTCTAGGGGTAGAGTACGCCTTTGTCAGCAAACTGCTGCCCAACGGTGAACGCTTGCGGACACGGGGGCTGCATGCAATGGGAGCCAGAGTCGATGATATCGAATATGATCTACTAGGCTCACCCTGTAACAACGTGTTGGGAAAAGAGATCTGCTATTATCCTGAAGATGTTATCAGTCTTTTTCCAGATGACAGGCTTTTAGTTGACTTGGAGGCCGCCGGTTACGCCGGTTGTCCGCTGTGGGACTCACATGGCATCGGCTTGGGTCTTATTGGCATCATCAGTAAACGGCCACTTGAAAATCGGGCTCTTGTTGAAACCATTGTCCAGATCATAGGAACCCGCGCCGCCCAGGAAATAGAAGCGATGGGCCACTTGGAAAAGCTGATGCTGAAAGATTTCACCATTGAAAACATAGCGGACGCAGTTTTCTGGATACATTCAGACGGACGCATCTGGGATACGAATGAGGCGGCCTGCAAACTACTCGCATACACCGAGCAGGAGTTGCTTTCAAAAAGTGTCATGGACTTCGATCAGGTATATTCTCAGGAGTCTTGGCCGGCTCACTGGATGGAGTTGAAAAAAGCCGGAAATCTTCGCTTTGAATCGACTCATAAAGACAAACATGGACGTGTATTCGCCGTAGAAATAAATGGCAGTTTTTTTACATTCAATGGAATGGAATATTGCTGTTCCATTGTTCATGACATATCAAAAAGGAAGGAATCGGAGATTGAGAAACAAAATCTTCTGGTACAGCTAAACCAGGCGCAAAGGATCGAGTCAATTGGTGTCCTGGCCGGCGGTATCGCTCATGACTTCAACAACATCCTGACAGCAATAATGGGGAACATCTCCCACGCCATAATGGATCTTGACGAATCGCAGCATGCGCGTGAGCCGCTGCTTAGGGCAGAAAAAGCTGTCATAAGAGCAACCGGGCTTGCCAAGCAGTTGTTGATATTTGCCAAAGGTGGAGATCCAGTAAAGAAGTTTTTTTCTATTCCAGAGAGGTTGAATGATGTTGTCTCCCTTGTTTTAAGCGGGACAGCTGTTCGAGCTGTCATAGATCTGCCGGCTGACCTGCATGCTGTCAATGCCGATGAAGGGCAGATTAGCCAGGCATTTGACAACATAATCATTAATGCGGTTCAGGCGATGCCTAATGGGGGTAATTTAACTATTTCCGCCAATAATGTTGCCATTAGCGAGTGTAACAACCTGGGCATTTCTGCCGGTGATTATGTGCAGATGTCTTTTACAGACGAAGGCTGTGGCATTGATGCTGAAAATCTAGTGAAGATATTCGACCCATACTTCACTAACAAAACGGGTGGCAGCGGTTTAGGGTTGGCATCAACATATGCCATCATCAAGAAACACGAAGGCCATATCTCTGTCAGTTCAACACCGGGCAAGGGTACGACCTTTACTATACTTATCCCAAGTTGCGGTAAACTCGTAAATGAGGAACAGAAGGCGGTTCATGCACTTGAAATTGCACAAAAAGACCACTCAATCCTCGTTATGGATGACGATGAAATGGTCAGAGAATTAGCCGAAATTACTCTGAAACGCCTGGGTTATAAAGTTGTCTGTTGTGATAATGGAATTTCAGCTGTCTCCTTGTACCGGTCGGCCAGGGAGGGGGGTGAGCCATTCTCTCTTGTTATCATGGATCTTACAATCCCGGGCGGAATTGGAGGGGTTGAAGCAGCCAAGCAGATTCTTGCCTTTGATCCGGCTGCGCAACTGATTGTTTCCAGCGGCTATTCGGCAGATCCAGTCATGGCCAATTTCTCTGACTACGGATTTTGTGCCTCACTGGAAAAACCGTACAATGTCGCTGAGATTGCGAGTATTTTACAGAAGGCTAAGCAAGGATAGGCAAAGAAAATCAGCATACCATATTCAATTTGAATCATGTGAGGCAATCAGCGCGGGCACCTGTGCCATAGCAGCTTACAACCAGACTCTTGTTGATCAACTTCTGGAAGTGGATGGGGAAGAAGAGTTCAGCATTTACATTGCTCCAGTCGGTAAAGTTCCCAGACAGCCGTGACAGCTTTTTTGATTAGCGGCATTATGCAACAGGATCTCTTATGGAAAGTAATATTACCGTTGTAATAGACTTTGAAACAACCGGGCTTTCTCCCGGATATGGGGACAGAATAATTGAGGTCGGCGCAGTGCTTATTGCTGACGGCCAGATTGGGGACAAATTCCAGAGTTTGATGAATCCAGGGATGAAAGTATCCGGCTTTATCGAAGAATATACTGGCATCACGAACAGAATGTTAGCCACTGCGCCAGCTATCAAGGAAGTTATGCCTAAACTGAGGGAGTTCCTTTCCCACCACCATCTGGTTGCTCATAACGCATCCTTCGACTCCGGATTCCTTGATGCAGAGCTTGAACGTATTAACCATAAACGCTTTAATAAATTTGCTTGTTCCATGTTAACTGCCAGAAGATTATATCCCGAATCCCCCAACCATAAACTCGAAACACTGGTCAGATACAAGAACCTGAAAACGGATGGCGTCCATCATAGGGCTCTCGCCGATGCGGAGATGACAGCTCATCTCTGGCTCCGAATGCTTGAAGACATTCGAAACAACTATGGATTTCATACTGTTCCATTTGGCTTGATGCAACAATTGAGCAAAATCTCGAAGAAGAAAGTACCTGAATTTTTGCGGAAGATGAAGGGGGCAATTTGAAGCGATGTCTTGGCCATGACTTGCAAGTAAAGCTGTTCTCTTTGCTACTGTCCGGCCTTTCAGTGTGCACGTTCGAAGACTATCGTGAGGCGGGCGGGGCTGGTTTGCTGTTGAGCCTCCAGAAGTAAGTTGAACCGGCGCTCCCCCTACTCGCTGTGCTCGTTTCCCTGTGGATGGAATATTTCATTGCAAACGTAGTTTAATTTAATTAAATTGACTTCAATTAATTCCAAGTATTTTCAAGCACCCGTATTACCACCGGGGTTTTAAATATTTAAAGATAGAAAAAACTTCGAATTTTTCTAAATCTGTATTATGTTAATAAAACTAAATGTTTTAATGATGACGCCTCGCTTACTTTGTATTTAGTTTATTGCCGACCTTTTTCCGATTACTGAGGAGTTTATGAAGAAACATTTTCGCAGGAAGTTAAGCATCGAAGGTGAATCTTTGAATAACCCGTTGAGGATAAAATCTTATCTCTTGTTCATACTGCCGTTAATAGTCGGAGCCTATTCCTTTTATAAAGGGCCCCTGCAAAGTCTGAATTCTTACCAATTACTTGTCTTCATGTTCATTCTTCTGCTTGTCTTGTCTGGCAACTTCCTGGTTCGACACATCTTCGAGAAATTTGCCATGGTATCGGTTTCATGAAAAAAACTGAGACCGGTGAAAAAGTGATGATGTATATGCAGAGGATGAAGGATCCCGCTGAACTCATTGAGATCTCGCGGTCGTTCAATAATCACGTTGAGAAACTCGATGAAACCAGCCAGCGGATTGAAAAGCTGAATCTGGAGCTGAATCGGGCCCACAATGAGCGTAATCAGGCAGAAAAGGCAATGATCCCCTTTAAAAAAGGTGGTCGACATCATGCAACTTGGTGTGACAATCTCCGATTCAACTCGTAAAATCATTTACACCAATCTTGCTGATGCTAGCATGCATGGTTATGAAATTGATGAGCTGATCGGTCGGGACGTACGGGAATTAGCCCCCCTCAACCTCCAGAAGCAGCTCACCAATGCAGATTTTATCGCTATGAAAAGCTGGGTGCGTGAGAGCACTAACATTCGCAAAGACGGCAGTGTCTTCCCGGTGCGTATAACCTCTGATGTGGTACTGGATACCAACGGAGAATGTCTTGCCATTGTTTCCACTTGTGAGGATATCTCAGAGCGTAAACAGTTAGAAAGCAATCTAAACAATACCTTCGCCGAACTGAAACGTCATGATAACAGGATGGTTCTTCTGCATGAAATGAACGACAAATTAATGTCTGTCAAAAGTCGTGAAGAAGTATACGCCGTAATAATTAACAGTGCTGAGAAGCTTTTTGCCCCATACAGTGGCATGCTTGCAATCTGCCTGAACGACCCACAAGTCTTTAATATAGTAGCCAGCTGGGGCAATGATTTTGAGATGAATTTGACATTCGCATTTAGTGACTGCTGGGCTTTACAGGGAAAGAGACCCCACAAAGTATGCGAACCCTCTCAGTCGAAGGGATGTAAACTTTTCCTGGGGGATAAGGATGAACCCCACTTCTGCCTGCCACTTATGGCCGGAGGCCAGATCATTGGCCTGTTGCAAATAATCAGCTCAGACACGGTAACAACTCAGTTTGATGAGATGTACAATCTTGCCATTACCATGAGTGAAACGATCTCACTAGCTTTGTCCAATCTTTTATTGCGTGAAGCCCTGCGGGAAGAGACAATCCGCGACCCACTCACCGGATTGTTTAACCGACGCTATCTTGAAGAAACTCTTCCCATGAGCCTGAAGCATCAGCAGCGCTACAATGAACCTTTGATCGTTGCGATGCTTGATCTGGATCACTTCAAGGGATTTAACGACAAATATGGCCACGAAGCTGGTGACATTGTCTTAAAAGAAATTGGAGCTCTGTTGCTCGGTTTCCTGCGAGGAGATGATATTGTTTGCCGCTATGGTGGCGAAGAGTTTACAATCATTCTCGCTGGCGCACAGCTAGAGCATGCCTGGCCGCGTCTTGACAGTCTCAGACAGAAGATCATGAATCACTGTATTCATTACCTTGGTCTTGAATTACCCAGAATCACCGTGTCTATAGGCACAACTGAAGCAAGGTCAGATGAAATGGATGCAACTGCAATTCTGAGGCGAGCCGATATCTCTCTATATCAAGCAAAACAACAGGGACGAAATAGAATAATTTCAGACTGCGCTTACGATTAAACTGAGGTAGGCAGATTGCAAGGACGCATTTAAAGCCTCCCTGCCATACGCAGATAGATGACTTTCAGACTTAATGTTTAGAAAAATGACCTGTCCAGATTAATGTACCAAGTTTTGAGTTAGATTGCCGGTGTTCAAATTTGGCATACAGGGCCATTATCTGATCGTATATGGTCAGGCAAGCCTTTCTCTACAAATCAGATCGAATAATTCCTCAAGCACATGCTGAGCCGTTATCTGCCTCGCCACGCTAATGCACTGGCACTCTCTCGTATATGGGGAGCCATAAAGGAATCGAACTGAAACCTGTTCCCAAGGTGTTGCTGTTTTAGATGAATTTTGATGCTTTCCCTTGAACTAATCTGGACTATTGACGAACCAAAGGAAAGACAAATATCTAGTTTTATTGATGTTTATTTCTGGCGGTTATTGTGATAATTTTTCTAGCGGTCTTCGAATCCCGTTTCTTGTTCCACTTAACTATTTGGGATTAAAAGGAGATATAATTCAAGAAACTAGAATCGAAAATTATCCGGGCAATATACTACGGCATACTTAAAAACAGGCACTTACATATTATTTGTAAGTGCCTGTTTTAATTGGTGGAGATGAAGGGATTCGAACCCTCGACCCCTGCCTTGCGAAGGCAATGCTCTCCCAGCTGAGCCACATCCCCATATTATTTCGGCTACAACAACCCTACTGAAAAGGTGAGTCCATACTAGAGTCCATACAAAGATTTATCAATCGAAAATGGGCTTAAAAAATTATCATAACCCATTGGTTTCAAACGCTTTAATTTACACTGGAAGACAACGAGTAATTCGTTGCGAACGCATCGCTCTCCCAACTGAGCTACAGCCCCGAATATTTGCTATGCTTTTATTACCTGAAAGTCGGCGCAACTGCATATTTTTAAAGTAAAAAATGTAAAATCATGCAGAGTCTGATCATTTGTGGGCGTCGACAAATTATAAAACATTCTCCGGACCGCTGCCTACCCCGTCTCATCCAGCGCAAACTCTTCTACAATCTGGCTAAAAGTCTCCTTAGGCTGCGACAGTTCGGCAGGACACCAGGAGGTTCCGGTCAGAAGCCCTTTAACATCGCAACCAGGAACTGGCCGACTGAAGAAGTAGCCCTGCATCTCTTCACAGCCAAGTTCGCGCAGAACATTCATCTGTTCGCTGGACTCAATCCCTTCGGCAAGAAGCTGCAGCCCGAAACCGCGGGCAATGCCGACTATTGCGCTGATAATTGGTGATGTGCCGTGCCTTTCAGGCAGATCGCGGACAAAAGACTGATCTATTTTGATGGCGCTGACGGGAAAACTTCGCAGGTAATTCAGTGATGAATAGCGGGTGCCGAAATCGTCGATGGCAATCCGTACGCCACGACTGCGCAATGAACGCATCTTTTCGACAACTCCAACCGTCTCGCTCAGCAACAGGTTTTCAGTAATCTCAATCTCCAAATTCTCTCCGGGAATGCAGTGGCGATCTATCTGTGAACAAATCCTTTCCACGACATCATTTCGCTCGAATTCGCTCGGGGAGAAATTGACTGCTAAGCGAAGATCCAGAAAACCCATAGCGCGCCAGGCTGCCATGTGGGTACAGGCTTCAATCAACACCCAGTCGGTAATCGAGGCCATCAGGCCGGTCTCTTCAGCCAACTCTATGAATCCGCCAGGATTCAGAAGACCGTGAACCGGGTGACGCCAGCGCAGCAACGCCTCCATGCCAACTATCCGTCTGCTGTTGACATTAATCTGTGGTTGGAAGTGCAGCTCAAATTCATCATTCCTCAAAGCCCGGCGCAGCTCATTTTCCAATACGAGCCGGTCCTGATAGCAGGCACTGATCTCCGGCGAATAAACCTGAAACCCGTTCTTGCCATTCGCTTTGACCTTGTACATGGCAATGTCGGCGTTGCGAATAAGCGTTTCAGCTGTCTCGCCATCACGTGGGTAGATGGCAATACCTAAGCTGGCAGTTGCGCGGAATTCATTTCCCACGACATTATAAGGGATCTTGAAATCTTCGATAATCTTTTCGGCAATAACAGTGGCATCGGCATCATCGCGCAAATCCGTAAGCAAAGCAGTGAACTCGTCCCCCCCCTGCCTGGCAAGAGTATCGCCGGCCCTGATACAACCCCGCAGGCGCTGTGCGACATTCCTTAGAAGCTCATCACCTTCGGTGTGACCATGGGTATCATTGACCAATTTAAAGCGGTCCAGATCGATAAACATGACCGCAAGCCCACCACCATTCCGTTTTGCCTGGACGATGGCCAGCTCGAGCCGGTCTCTGAAAAGGCGCCGGTTTGGCAAATGGGTCAGGTGGTCGTGTAGTGCCTGAAAGTTGATTGTCTCTTCCGCAAGCTTGCGTTCCGTTATGTCGCGAGCTACGCCGTAGGTGCCCAGGTAACGCCTCGTATGCCCAATCCCTTCAGCCGACTCGGGGGCGCTCTCATACATTCCAACCGAGCTCAGCATAGTCACAACCTTCCTGTCTTCGAAAATCCGATGCGCACTCCCTTTCTTGCATTTCAGACGTATTTCCAGGTTAGTCGTCGCCCGATGATCAGTACGCTTTTCGTTGAAGGCGTAGATTGCCCGATCCCGGTCGTCATCGTGAACAATTGTAAAATAAGGGCTACCAATCAACTCTTCCCGGGTATAGCCGAGAATGGACTCAACACGACCGTTGACGTAGGTGAAACAGCCAGTTCTGTCCAAGGTATAGATAATATCAGGCGAACTCTCTACCATAAAACGGTGCAACCGCTCCGACTGCTCAAGACGCGCTGTCATCAGGACATTGTTCCGCTCCAGTTGCCGGCTGTGTATAACCGAGCTTACCTTGTGGCGGATGTCATCCACAGAGTAAGGCTTCCTTATGAACTCGGCGGCGCCATGGCGCAAAGCCTTGATGGCAGACTCAATACTGTCATCCCCACTCACCAGTATCACGGCGGTTGATTTCCGGTTGGCTCTGATCCACTCAAGAATTTCCAGTCCCGAGATATCCGGCAGATTTATGTCGAGCAGGACAAGCTCTATCTCATCCGCTTTTATCAGCGCAATTGCTTCTGCTCCTGTCCCGCACTCCAGAATACATCGTCCTTCATCTTCCAGATGATAGCGCAGTCCTGAGCGCATTAATGGCTCATCGTCCACTATCAGCAGTTGCAGACCAGGGGGATGCGGCGTAATCTCCGCCCTATCCTTCACGAGACTGATCATGCTATCTCCTTTTGCACTTGTATTAATCGTATAATAAATGTTGTCCCTCCGCCAGGAGAGCTATCGCAGGCGATCTGCCCGCCGAGTCGCTCCACAAGCGAAGCAACTATTGATAAACCGACTCCGGAATTTGCCGGGCGGCGATCCGGCGCCAGAGGCTGGAAGAGCTGCGCCTTGACATCCGCTGGAATTCCTGGCCCCGAGTCGCTTAACCGTATCTCCAGCCAGCCATTGGCGCCTTCTTGTCCTGCAACTGTTGTGAGAATATGAAAACTGCCGCCATCTGGCATGGCTTCGGCACTATTCTTCCAGATATTCAGGAGTATCTGCTTGAGGCTGTCACGGTCTGCCTTGACTGTGGAAAGTCCCTGGGTCAGCTGCCTGTCTATGGCAATTCCGCGTGATTCAAACAGAGATTCTCCATAAAGAGCCAGCATCCCTTCGATCAGGCTGTTAACGTTGACGGTTTCAACCGGCAAAGGTAGCTCAGACTGGTCGTTCAGACGGCGGACGATACGTTCGACACGGGATATCTCCTCTTTAAGGATGCTCAGTTCCCGTTGAACATCGGCAGTATCACCGAGTTTATCGGCAAAAATATTCAGGTAATTGTTGATTATCCCTAAAGGGTTGACCGCTTCGTGAATAACCTTGCGAGCCTTTTGCTCGAACTGGCGGGTGATACCTGCAGTTACTCTCTGGTCGCGCTGCAGCAATAATCGGAACGATCCCAAAATCTCTGTTGTGAACCGGGCAAAACTGGTCATCCACTCAAACAGACTCTGTTTGCATGCATACTGCTCCCTGGTAAGGCCGAAAACCATAACGCCCCCTTGTTGGGCAACGGTGCCCATGGGAACACAGAGCAGGCCTTGACTACCCAGCAGGCGAGCCAGCTGAATGTCGATGATCGGACCGGGCGGCTTCACCTTCGCCGCTAAATGTGGAAACCGGTCGTTGTGACAGTAACGCCTGAGAAGGAAGGCTCGTGGCATTTTCCAAAGGGATTTGGAACCTTTTCAGCAAGGGTGTATCTCCGGTGCAAGCGACAGGGACAAGTACCGGCCGGTCGGGCAGAGAGACCAGAAAGACCGGCCGTTGCAAGCCAAACAGAAGACGAGCTGTTTCGCGAAGGGTAGCATAAAGTGCTTCCTCGTTTGGAAGAGTGAGAAGACTCTGCTGAAGAGGCTGCATGACCGCCTGGTTTCTGACCAACGCATCCAGCTGTAAATGACTGGCATCTCTGGCATCTTGTTTGGGGAGTGTCACATATGGGTAAATGAATTTGTGGGAAGTGGCGGCTGTTTCCGTCAAACTTGACTGCACGCCAAGAAAGGCGGCACGTTCAGCAGCCCAGAGACGTGAAGAATCACAAGCTTTGTCTATTGACGCCGGTTCGATGCCGAGAATAGCTGAGACTTCCAAGCTAGCGGAGGAAACGAAACCTGTGTCATCACTGGTACAACTGAGTAAATTAGCCGCCCAGACAATCCTGCAGAGCAGATCTGCCGACCTGATCTGTTCTGACGGATACTGATGGAAAAGCACGGCGTCCGCCATGAAAGAAGGGAAATTCCAGCTGTCAACCAGTCTGGCTCCTAACGCAGCGTGATCGATGCCATTAAGACTCTGCGTTAAACCGGCCAGCCCGCTTTCATTACCGGATGAGCTACTGAGAATGGCACTGCATTCCCCCACCCCCCCGACAAGCAGCAACTGTCCGATGTCATGCAACAGACCGGCAATATAAGCCTCTTCAACATCCTGATAAGCGACTGCCGTTGCCAGTGATTTTGCAAGTGCGGCGACACCGAGCGAGTGGCGCCAAAAACCGGCGTAATCAAGATTGCGATCATAAATTGATTGCGTATGAACATTCTGCACGGCCATGCAACTGGCCATTGTCCGCAAAAGCGACATGTCGAGAAAAGCCAGGGATTTCTCAAGACTGATGCATTGGGATTCATGGCGATAGAGTGGCGATGATGCGACGGTAAGGATTTGCGCAGTAAGCGCCGGATCCAGCGAAATGAGCGCTGCCAGATCCGCAAGGGGGGTATGCTCGTTTTCAACGAGCGAAAGAAACCTGACCAGCACCTGAGGTAGTGGCGGCAAAGAAATTGAACTTACTGAGTCGAGAATTATTTGTGAAAAGTTATTACGCATTATCCCTTCATTGCTGAGAGAAATCTGCTGTTAGATCTGGTCGCAGCGACAGGCACGTACGACCATCTTAACACCCCGAAAAACCCGACAGTGAGCACTGACAGACAGTGCATTAGCATGTTTTTAGAACTTACACATAAAGCCGAGGCATGTCAATCGTAAAGTTCCAGATAAGTGCTTGATTCGACAAGATTTTATTCTAAATGACTGCTTTCGGACGGACCACGCCCTGACTGAGAATTCCGAGGTATTACAACTAGTTGTGAAGAGGTAATGAGTTTGGCAAAGGTCGGCTATGGCAACTGCTAATCGAGCATTGCCCCTGAGGCAGCTGAAAACCGCAGGGGCAATGCTTAAATCAAGCGCTTACAATGATTGCGAAAGAAAGTTAATAATGATCTTCAACCAGCTCGAAAAATGCTTGCGGATGCTTGCATACAGGGCACAGCTTGAGCGCTTCCTTGCCTTCATGGGTATGACCGCATTCTCTGCATCTCCAGAGGACTTTTTCCTCTTTGGCGAAGAAACTGCCGGTCTCTACCTCCTCTAGCAGCTTCCGGTAGCGATCCCGATGAGCCGATTCAATCTTGCCTATTGCTTCCATCATGAAGGCTATTTCGGCAAATCCCTCTTCGCGTGCCTCCCTTGCCATGCGCGGATACATGTCAGTACACTCTTCGTTTTCACCGGCAGCTGCTGCCCGAAGATTTTCGATAGTTGTGCCGAGCCCCCCAAGCGCGCGAAAGTGAAGTTTGGCGTGTGTCTTCTCGTTGTCAGCTGTTTCGGTAAAGAAGGCGGCTATTTTTTCATACCCTTCCTTTTTGGCGACTGACGCAAAATAGCTGTATTTGTTGCGTGCCTGAGACTCTCCAGCAAATGCATCCATAAGGTTCTTTTCTGTCTTTGTTCCCTTAATATCCGGCATCTTGTACCCTCCTTAAAATGTACTGCAGTTAATTTTGGGCATAATAACAGTCCATTCGGCTATCGTCAATTACCAGGAACATGAAATGTCAAAAGTTGATTACGATTCAAGCAAATCAGAGTTGCATTGAGTCTGAACAGAACCTCATTTAATTGTTTTGTACAACTCATCAGCGCGGGATGAATCAATCGTTATCCCTTCCCGTTCGAGCAGTTCACCGGTTGCTTTCCAGTACTGATTGAGCGAAATAGCGTAAAGAGCCCCGGCTTTGATCTGATTGGTTCGGGCAGCGACCAGATCGTTTTCCACATCGAGAAGATCCTTGGTCGTTGCCAGACCGACTTCGCTTTTTTTCATATAGGCTTTGACCCGCTCATCGGCAAACAGTCGGCCCCTGTCGGCGACATCAAGCTGTTTGTAACTTGAGGTCACCCCCCTGATCGCAATCTTCACCTCATTCTCAATTGACGATTTCAGGTTTTCAAGCTGCACTTTTGTCTGCTCGACCTTCAAGCGACTTTTTACATAATCACTCTCAGCCGCCTGATTCCCCAACGGATAATCAAGCTGTAACCCAACGGTCCAGGCAGGATAATCAAATGAGCCAAGCCGTTCATTATTCCGGTCATAATCCTTGTCGATACCGGTGAGGGCAACTGAGGAGACCAAGTTCAAAGAGGGCAACGTCTGGCTTTTGGCAACTGCTGCCTGGAGCTCGTAACTCTGCAACTGCCCCTTGAGTTCATCTAATTCCGGCCTGATAGAGATCGCTTTATTGATCGCATCTTCGTCATTAATTACTATTGTTGCTCGGTCAGCCTTGTCACTCGGGACAATGTCGGACACCTTTCCAAGCAAGATTAATTGCGAAAGGATATCAACCTGATCACTGACAGCCTTTTCGGCGTCGATAAGCTCCTTTTCTCTGGAGGCAACGCCGAACTGGGCATTCAGTATCTCCATTGCCGGCAAGACGCCGGCTTTTACCCTGGCGTCCGTCTCTGACAGCACCTTCTGTGCAAGCTCCAGGGAAATTTTCCTTGATTCAAGATCTTCTCTGTAACCGACCAGCTTGTAGTACTCGGTCCTCACCTGGGCAACAGTCGTCAGAATACGGCTTTTAAGCTGACTTAGCGAAGTTGTTTTAGAAACTTCCGAAACCTTGATATTCAATTCGGTCGTATCCCGTCCGAAATTTTTAAGAAGTGGCTGGCTCAAGGTAAGCCCAAGGGATGAGTTCCAGAATGTACCCAATGCAGTAGTTCCAGTCGTGCTGTTGGTCTCCTTGGTGTTCTGATAATTAAGCCCAACTGTCCCTCCTGTCGGCAGCAGTTGGTAAACACCCGGAGTAATCGTAAACGTGCTCTGATCGTAAGATTTGCCCAGATTCGGTGAGTAACGAGTTGCGTCCTGATAAGAAGAATCAAGAGTGAGATGGGTTTCATAAATGGAGCGGCTTTTTCTGATCTCAGCTTCCGCCTGAGCAGGATTGTAGAGTTCAGCTTTAAGATCTAAATTGCGTTCCAGCGCAAGTTTAACAGCTTCCTTAAGAGAAAGTTGCAGCGGAGCACTATCCGCAGCGGCAGTTGTGACCAAAAGCAGATTTAACAAGAGCGGCACTGTATATTTTTTCACGGGAAAAACCTCCGGGACGAAGCGGTTAACTTAATCAGCCTACGGATTATCTTGAGAAAGGCGGGTAGTGTCAAGCGATTATAGAATGGCGTCAATTTGGCGGCGGCATAAATACTTGCCTGTGTCTTTTGATAACGGTTACTTTTTAAGCATCAGCAAAAGTTCGGTTGTAAAAATGATTTTTACGGATAAAGTCTTTCGTGGGGGGTGGAGATGGCTGGATCTGCTACGCAAGGGCACAATGTTTCTTTTGTCCGTTTTATCATTTACCGCCTGCTGCCTGGCATCACCCTTCTGCTGGCAGGGATTGTCATACTTTTTGCCTTCTATATTACGTCAACGCACGCTGCCGTAAAAATCTCCGCTATCCTTACCGGTATGCTTGACCTGCCGGTTTCAATTTCTGAAATACATTTGCACGGCGATACGCTGATTTTTAATGGTGTTACTCTGGGCAATCCGCCAGGATTTTCAGATAAACGCTTTGTGTCGATTGACACCATCAGGCTGGCAGTTGGCTGGGGCGAATTGTTAAAGGGGCGCCGCAATCTGCGCATCCTGGATGTTAATGGAGCAAAAATTGACATAAGGAAGAGTAGTGATGGTGTTTGGAATTTCGAGAAAATCAAAAAACGGCTCTCCGGCGGCAAAGGCGGGACAGAACTGTTTATTGATAATCTACTGCTAACCAATAGCGATATTCTGGTCAACGGCAAAGGTCTCCGCGGAATTTCCCTGAAACTCCGCAATGTCGCCACTAAAGGATCTGCTGACTCCAAAGCAGATCTTTCCTTTGACGATGAGGCGGGCAACCGCTATACCGTCACGGGAAGCTTTCGGGCCGGGCTTACTCCTGATGCCGAGTTTTCCCTTAATGCACCGTCCCTTAACTTTGCTGGCCTGACGGCAGTGGGCAAGCATATTGCCTTTTCCGGCGGCACCGGCTCCTTGCAGGTGAAGACAACTTTGCATGAGGGTTTTATACGGTCATCAGTAGCGGCAAAGTTGAGAGATGCAGTGGCAAAAACGGCTGGAGGAACTGAAGTCCCCTCTCTCCGGAAGCCTGCAAAGCAGCGTAACTTATGATATGCAGCGGGACGTGCTCAATATTGAAGATGTGTCTTTCACACTCGATGAAACTCTCAATATGCGCATAAAAGGCAATGTTAACAGCTTGAAAAGCGGCATGAGATATGACCTGGTTATGGGAATAAACCACCTTGCCATCGACCGTGGAGCCGAGCTGCTGCCAGGGTTGCACAAGTATTTCAGTAAAGCCTCTGGAACGATCAGCGCAGAAAAGATCAGGATAACAGGTAGCATGAAACATGGAGTTGCCGGCATCGACGGGATGGTCTCTCTGCGGGATCTGCTGCTTGCACGCAACGAAAAGCTTCTCATAAGCGGCATAAATACCGACGTAAAAATTTCAACTATTAAGGATTCGATTCAGGTTGTCGGGGAGTTAACGCAAAAAAAATCAAGAGATAGCCCCCTCATAGAGAGAATAAACGTCCCCTATAAAGTGATTATTAGCAACAGAATGAATCTGAAGGCAGTAGATCTTTCCGGTTTTCACGCCAGAATATCAGGGTTGCCGCTCACCGGCAACTTCGCAATCAGACCTGAAAAGAAGATCCCCTTTTCACTTTCTCTGAAGATACCTAAAAGTATGCTAACAGCAGTTTCTTACGGGGAAAATTCGCTTGATGCAGGATCAGCAGCGATGTCGCTGGAGCTGAGCGGCGCCGGCACCTCACAGTTTAACGGCTCTGCCGCCCTCTTCCTTGACACGCTGAAAGGGAGTGTCAAAGGGGAAGCCTTTTCCCTCGGCAGTTCAACCATTAAAACTGATTTCAGAGCTGCGTCCGGACATTATTCTGCGTCAGGGAACGCATCCTTTGATAAAACATCATTCAAGGGGGTAACTACAGGGGGTAGTTTCGATTTCAGTGCGGCTGACAACATCCTTAATCTATCCAACGGCACACTGGACGTGAAGGACTCAACTCTCAACTTTTCGCGGCTTATTGCCGTCCTGCCCAAGATTGACGCAAAGCAGCCGCATAAAGTTTATCCGCTTGATGTTAAGCTTACCGGCGGAGTTTTAAGCCGCGGTGATCTTAACCTGGCTGGAATCTCAGCTTCCTGGCGCGGGGAATATGCAGGGGCTGAGGAGGCAAGATGGTTAGCCGGCGATGGAACAATCGCTGCAGAAAATCTCCGCTGGCGCGAAAAAAACATCGGTGCGCCACGTGCGGATATCGTACTGTCACGCTCAGGCGGAAAGACAGTTCTTGCAGGAACTGTTCTTGGCGGGACGTTGGGTGGCACATTTACCTTTAAGCCAAACGCAGTTGCTGCCGGGATTAACTTCGACATTTCTCTGAAGGAGACTGATCTTACGGCCATGGCACAATTGATTAGTAAGAATGGCGCTGTTGCAGTGTCAGGCGGAAAACTGACAATTTCAACCAGCGGCAGGTATTCAGGCAAGGATGGCGTCACCTGCCAGGTTCAGGGCAAAGGGACAGAAATTGCCCTTTCAGTGGCAGGCGGCAAGAAACTGCTCGCCAATGGCGGCTTGAAGTTCGATACCAGTCTTACGCAAGGAAATGTCAGACTGGAAGACGCTCTTTTCCGGATAGGTGAAGGCGCTACTGTTCAGCTGAAGGGTACTCTTGACAAGGTGTTTTCACCTGAGAGGAATGGCAGGATATCATACAGCCTCGACCGCACCCCGCTCGGAAGAATAGTTGATCCACTCGCTAACGGTTTGCCGCGATTTCTTCAGGAAGCTGCTGTATCAGGAGATATTGCTGTAGGTGGTGTCATTGAACTTGGTAATGGCCGCACCAGACTCCAGGGCCATGTTGAACTTGATAACGCCGGGATTAAAGCCGAATCCGGGAAGTTGCAGGTTGAAAATGTTAGCGGGGAGATACCTTTTTCCCTTGGCTTCCCGGTGCGCCTTAATCCCGCTCCCGAACATTCGGCAGTATTGAAACGTGAATCTTATGATCGGCAGCTTGCACTATTCGCAAAGGCTGCGACAAATGGTTCCCTGCTGAAAATCGGTAAAATCTCTTTCGGTCAGCTTGAATTCAAGGACACTGCCCTGCGAATCAAGGCAGCAGACGGGATTATCGAGGCACTTTCACTAAAATCATCACTAATGACAGGAAAAATTCTTGGTCAGGGCTATGTGGCTTTCTCAGACAAGTTGAGCTACGGCAGCGATCTGCTCCTCAGTGACTTGAGCCTGCAACAACTCTGCTCCCTTTTCCCAAGTATCAAGGGTTATGTTACCGGCCGCATGGACGGCATTGCAATGATTGAAGGACGAGGCCTCGGCATCGAAGGTCTGAACGGCTATACCTATTTATGGACGCGCCCAGGGGATGGAGAGAAAATGCTGGTCAGCAGGGAATTTCTCCAGAAACTGGCGGGAAAGAATCTGAAAGGATTTTTCTTCCGCAATGACCGCCCTTTTGACAAGGGCGAGGCAATGGCATCGATTGAGTCCGGATATCTGACCTTTGACATCCTCGACATATCGAATACTAATTTCTTCGGCGTCCGCGATCTGAAAGTAACTGTCACTGAGACTCAGAACAGGATCGCGCTGAAACATTTGCTGGATTCGATCAGCCAGGCTGTCAGTCGCAGTAAAAATATCCCGGGAAAAGAAAGTACAGTCCCGGCTCCGGCATTCAAATGGGATGAATGACGAGAGAATATGGTATAGTGAATCTCACAAATAACCTTAAAACGGCAGTTGGAGATGTTCTGAAGAAGCGACTTGTCCGTAATTCGTCGTAATGCTTAGCGAAATGTAACGTCCGCAGCAGATATTGCCTGAACTCGCAGAGTGAGTTTATCTGCTGCAGTGAAATGAGCTTAGCATTACAGAATTCGGGCATTTGGAGCGCCGAAGGACATCTTTAACTGCCGAATCAGAATAATCGTATCGAGGGGGATTAGCTAATGAAAGGATTTAAATTGATACTTGCCGCTGCGTGTGGACTACTTGCTTCGTGCGCAATAATAACCGTCAACGTTTACTTCCCTGAAAAAGCGGTCAAGGACGCGTTTAAGTCGGTAGATGGAATGATGCTCAAAGGTGGTGATGACGCCACCACTTTACCGGAAACCCTGCCGAACAACGGCGTTGAAAAAGTCCCTGAGGTTAAGCCGCTCAGCCGTATTATCAGGATGCTCCCTAATGTCTCATTTGCTGCGACCGCTCATGCCGCAGATAACAATTCAGATGAATTAGCTGTTGAACTGGCTAGCATGCCGGAAGTAACCCAGGCGTACGAAGTGATGAGCAAAAACCTTTCGAGGGTGCGTGAACTGCTTGCAACTGGTGTGGTTGGTTTGACCAATCAGGGGCTGATTACAGTAAGAGACAAAACCGGAATAACTCCTCAGGACGAAACGATGCTCAAGGCAGAAAATAACAGTCGCAAGGTAATCATTACCGGCATGGCAAAAGCCATATTGAAGATTAACAAACAGACTGAAGCCTCGGCCGACATGGGTCAGTTACTCGGGAAATCGGCTGCTACCTACGCTGAAGCGAAGCGCGAGGAAGCCGCACCTGGCTGGTGGATGCAACTGCAGAACGGAAGATGGGTCCAGAAGTAATGCAGGACTAGCTTGTGCGGAGTTTTTATTATTCGCCTCAGGCTTCCTGAGGTTGCGAGCTCAATAAGTCAATCTGCACCTGCTTTCTCCTGCGGCAATAGACAACCCGGATAACAGCCAGGGAGAGAGCGCAGCATAGTAACGCAAAAATATCACCATATATCGTGTAGAAAGACCGCACTGTGCCCATCCGGACATTTCCGCTTAGCAGTGCTTCCTGAAAAAGTCTCGTCATACCCTGCACATGTCCCCTGCTGTCAATAAAGGCTGTAATCCCCGTATTGGCAGATCTCACCAGGGGAACCCGGTTCTCAACTGCCCGGAATACAGTCATGGAAAGCTGCTGGTACGGCGCCGAAGAGTCCCCAAACCATGCATCATTGGTTATGTTGACAAGCAACCCTGCCCCATCGCGCACATAGTCTCTGGATATCTCGGGGAATATGCTTTCAAAGCAGACAAGGAGTCCCATCTTTCCAAATGGTGCGGAAAGTGGTGTGGCAGTCTTCCCTGGTGAAAAATCTCCGATTCCATGAACCATCTTTTCAACAAAGGGGAACAGCTTTGCCAAAGGCACATACTCGCCAAAAGGGACAAGATGGGTCTTGTCAGATCTTCCCACCGTAGCGCCATCAGAAGAGATAAGAAAGGCGCTGTTAAGCAGTCTGTCTTTACCATCTTCATACTCAAGGACCGGACTGCTGACAATCAGATATGAATCAAGCTCCCTTGCCAGAGAGCCTACCCTGCCGGAATACTCTGACTCCTTCTCAAAATAAAACGGGAGCGAGCTCTCAGGCCAGACAATAAGCTGCGTAGCGGTTCCAGCGGTTTTACGCGAAAGCCTTTCATAAATGGCTACAGTCTCCTCCAGATATGAAGGATTCCACTTCACATCCTGCGGGATATTTCCCTGGGCAAGAGCGACTTTTACATTTTTACCGGTATCATGCCGATTAAGAGAAACAAACCCATAAAGCAGCGTCAACAACAGGAGTGAAACAGCTGCCCCTGTGGCAAGAAAAGGACAGGTTGCGCCATCTTTTCCCCGCACCCATCTCCAGAGTTGGAAGAGGAAAACATTCAGCAGAACAATCAGGAAAGATACTCCATAAACACCTGTGATATCGGCTATCTGAATAAGCGGTAGCGTCCGGTACTGGGTGTAGCCCAGGGATGCCCAGGGAAAACCGGTGAAGGCATGGGCGCGTAAATATTCAAGCGCGACCCACAAAATCGGAAAAGAGATAAGAGGTGGAATCGAGTGATCTTCAGCAAAACGTGTCAGACAGATTGCAGCAGCGACATAAAGCGCTAAATAGGCAGCCAGCAGCATGGTGAGCGCCAAACTGACCGGTAGTGGCAGATTACCGTATTTAGTCATAACGATATTGAGCCAGTAGAAAACTGACACATAGGCGACAAAGCCGCTCAGGAAACCGATTTTAAAGGAATTCTTCAGGGACATTCCCCTGACGGCATAAAGGAGTGGCAGGAAAGCCAACCAGGCGAGAATTGCAAACCCGGGTTTGGGAAATGAGAGTGCCAGCAGCAGACCTGAGAGAACTGCGGAGACCCAGGGGCGCAAAGGGGTAATTTGAGACGAAAAAACCTCCACTATGCCGATACCGGACCCTTGGCAGCTTGGACTGCTCTTTCCGCGCGAAGTTTGCCAATGCGACGTTCTCCGGCGGAAAGAACGGTAAGACGAATTCCCGAGCTTACAACTTCATCGCCTTTCCTGGGAACCCGGCCAAGCAGATAAAAGATTAAACCGCCAACAGTATCAAATTTCTCCCGGTCAACCTCTATATCGAAAATCTGTTCAAACTCTTCTATGGGGAGTCTTGCGTCAACTTCAGCAGACCCGTCTGACTGCATCTGAATCAGCTCTTCCTCAGAGTCATGCTCATCCTGAATATCACCGACAATCTGTTCAAGAAGATCCTCAATGGTTATCAGACCGGACGTGCCGCCGTATTCGTCAATAACAATGGCAATATGAACCCTGCGCCTTTTGAACTCCTGCAAAAGCTCTTCAAGGTTTTTTGTCTCGGGAATATAAAACGGCTGCCGGCAAATTTCTCTGATATCAAGATCAGGAGTGTTATCTCCCCAATATTTAAGCAGATCTTTTGCGTACAGGATACCGATGACATTATCAAGCGTCCCGTCATAGACAGGAATTCGTGAGTGGCCGCAAGCCATAATAGTTGCAATCAGATCATCAATGGTAACATCCGCTGATATGGAGGCCATATCAGTCCGTGGAACCATGATCTCGCGAACAACAGTCTCTCCGAGCTCAAATATGGCACGGATCATCTCGCTCTCTTCTTCGTTGATAAGCCCCTCTTCCGCGCTTGCATCCATAAGCTCGTGAAACTCTTCCTCAGTTACAGGTTTACGCCCGGAAAAGAGCCTCTTTAAGCTGCCAAATATACCGTATTTTCTTCCCGATGAATCGTTGTCCACTTTTACGCCTACCCCCGAATATGGAAACCTGTCAAGAAAACCATTTGAAAACAAGAGTTACAGCCAAACTGATAACAAGCCCTGTAACCGCACCGAGAATAATCTCCTTAAGAGTATGGATATGCATCAATAGCCGCGAATGGCTTACCATAACTGCAAGGACGAGAGTTAAGAGCGAAATTATCGGATCCTGGGTGAAGAGGGTGACAAGTGTGGCGATTGAGAAAGCAACCGCCGCATGTCCGCTTATAAGGCCACCGTGAAAAGCCCTGCCGCGTCCGGAAAAAGCTTTTAACATGATTACTGTAATAATAACAACCAGGAGCGATACAAACGCCGCTATCTCCACCGGAGTCCCGATCATTGCAAGCAGCTCCTTGTAAAAAGGGAATATGTGTGAGGAAAGAACCAGATAGCCGGTAATCAGTGCGCCGACAACCGAGAGAAGCACACTTCCGGCCGCAACATCTTTGGCAATTTTTGCCAGGGGATGAAACTCTGTTGTAATCAAATCAACAGTAGCTTCTACGGCAGTGTTTATAAGCTCGGCAAAAAGAACAAACGAAATCGATATTGTCAGAAGAATGAAATCTGTCGTTGAAACTTTCAAGAAAAGCGCACAGAGCAGGACAACTAATGCAACCAGAAGATGATTTCTGACATGTTTCTGGGTACGGGCTGCATGAAGCACTCCGTCAATGGCACAGTTAAGGGAGTCAATGAATCTTGAGGGTTTCATCAGATGGTCAGATCTCCGCTATCAGATAAGTCCGTCAGCTCTCAGATCTTCATAAATTTCTGACTCTTTTGCCTCCATTCGCCTTGCCTCAGCCTCTCCGGAGCGCTCATGATCGTAGCCGACGAGATGAAGTATACCGTGAAGCAGCAAAAAAACCAGTCTTGCGTGAAAGGTGATTCCTGCATTTTCAGCCTCACGGGCGGCTGTAGCGGCAGAGATAACCACATCACCCAGCAGCTCCGGGTTCAATGAACCGAACTCACCCTCCTGCATGGAAAATGAGATAACATTTGTAGGACGATCTTTCTGCAGATAATCCCGGTTCAGAATTCTTATGGTTCTGTCACCGACAATTGATATGGATAGTTCGCTAGAAGTACATCCCAAGCCGCTTAAGATCTTCATAGCTGCCGACCTTACCAGCTTCGTCGCTACCTTCTGGGTTCTCTGGCGGTTCATTATCGCTATTTTCATTACGTTTTTTACCTCCAGGAATCTTCTCCTTGTAAGCTGGTTGCGGATAATCAATACGTTGGTGGTGAATCCCGGCAAGGATCTGATTAAAACTCCAGGCAATTTCATGAAGGTTTTTAAGGGTGAGCTCACATTCATCAAGCTGACCATCAATAAAGATATTGTTGATGATCTTCTGCACCAGCCCTTGAATTCTGGCGGGAGAAGAATCAACAAGTGTTCTTGAGGCAGCCTCGACCGCATCGGCAAGAAGAACCAGTCCGGCCTCTCTGGTCTGTGGTTTCGGGCCGGGATATCTGAATTCATGCTCATCGGTTACCTGACCGGGAAGAGCCTGCTCAACTGCTTTCTGATAAAAATATTTGATCAGCGCCGTGCCGTGCGACTGCCTTATGATCTCGGCAATGGGTTGACCGAGTCCATGTTGTTTTGCAAGTTCCCCACCTTCTTTGACATGTGCTATCAAAATAAGAGCGCTCATGCTCGGAGAAAGTTTGTCGTGACGGTTTTCACCGTCGCGCTGATTCTCGATAAAGTACTGCGCCTTGCTGATTTTGCCAATATCGTGATAATAAGCGGCAACCCTTGCCAGCAGGGGGTTTGCATTAATTGCTTCAGCAGCTGCTTCCACAAGATTGCCAACTATCACGCTATGATGATAGGTGCCGGGAGCTTTAACCATAAGTTCACGTAATATCGGTGAGCTCAGACTTGTCAATTCAAGTAGTTTGATATCTGTCGTGTACTGAAAAAGACTTTCCAAAAGAGGAATGACTCCTGATGCAAGCAGCGCAGCGATAATACCGCCTGCAAAGGCGAATGCAAGGATGTAAACTGTCTGCAAAGAGAGCAGTTTCTGCCCAAGAAGTTGAAATGAAAGTGCCATGGCAATATTGACAACGCTGACCTTGAGACCGGCGGTGAAAACTATGCTTCTGTTATCGCAGTGACGAACACCATGCGCACCGATAATACTGCCGAGCAGAGAGTAGATGACAACCGGAAGACTGCCGTACATAAGTCCGGCCAGAGGTGCACAGATGGCAGAAAAGACGAGAGCCACTTCAGAATTGATAATTATTCTGATGATAATGGCTGTTACAGCAAAGGGGAAAAGGAATAAATAGTCAGAAGTATCAATAGTAGGGAATGCTACAAGAAGCGGCGGTGTTATTAAGAATAGCACCTTTAAAAGGAGAAAATGGCCCGACGTAAGCATGGCAAGCAGCAAGATGTCTTTGTACGATGGACGAAACTTCCTGATATTCTTTAACGCGAATCTGAACGGGAAATAGAGAAGCACAAGAACAATGCCGAAAACGCCGGCCACAGAACTGACACGCCCCATGAAAGTGGTTTCCAAAGCCATACCCGCAAGCTTCATCTCCTGCTCGGCGGATACCCGGTCACCATCACGAACGATCATCTCACCACGTTTTACCTGAAGGAGCACCGGTTTGACAGACTGAGCCGCAAACGTTCGCAGGTTTTCTGTCTTGTCCCTGTTGAAAACAAGTGATGGTTTAAGCATCCTCGCCACAATGGATTTAATTACCTTCTGCTGGGTAAATGTGGAAGCAGCGGTCAGCCTTGTATTCAAAAAGAGCTTCCTGGCCTGTTCAATATCAAGCGGCTTTTCAACAAGGGCCATTTTCTGGAGAGTATCCTCGTCTCCTTTGGATACAGAGATGCCGCTTAACTGATCGGAAAGGAATAGACGTAAATCAGCCACAACCGGTTTACTGTAGATTCTGCTCAAATGTCTCTCAATCTCACCATAGAGCTCTGAGCCAACCTCGTTCCTTAGCAGGACATTCAGCTCCTGTGGAGTTAGATCAACACCCAAAGACCCTGAAACTGACATTCTGATCTTATTACCGTCAGAATCATCCTTAAGGTCCTTGATTGATGAAAGGAGTAAAAGACTTTTTTTGAGCCTGTCGACGCTGCTTTTAGGAATACTTTCGTTTAAATTGTAGACATTCGGAGTTTTTGAAGCCGCTTCAGACTGCTTTTCCTGGGTCAGTCTGCGATCTTCGACAAGATAATCACGGGAAGCCCTGACGTCAGAGACGGCGATCTGTCCGGACTTGTATAATGTGGATGGTTCATGATGGTGAGGAGAAATTAAAATTGTAAGGATGATAGTTGTCGCGAGGAGAAGAATGAAACGGTCTTTCTTTTCGGTCTCTCCGGAGGAAAACCTTCTGGAGAGAGTCTCTTGAAGCTTGCGCCATAAAAGAGAAACATGGCCTATAGAGTTATTTTTGTCGTGGCCCGATAAAGGCATTAAGAATCTTTGTAGTTAAGAGTGTATTGAGCAAATCAAACACAAATATAGACCCATGAGCCGGATGATGTCAACATCTCCTTAACTGCGGCATAGCGCAGGAAAAGGGATTATCTCCTTCCATTTTTTTCTCCCTGTGATATAAGCAGTGTTCAATCTGCTTGTAACTCGACAGTCACAAGCGTCTTTAGAAAACAACTCAAGGGGGAGGAGCATGAGCCAGATCACAGATGTCTATGCACGGGAGATTCTTGATTCAAGGGGTAACCCGACGCTTGAAGTTGAAGTTTTTACAGAGGCCGGGATTATGGGGCGTGCAGCCGTACCTTCGGGAGCATCCACCGGTGAACGGGAAGCACTTGAACTCCGCGATGGTGACAAATCCAGATACCTCGGCAAAGGGGTCCGCAAGGCAGTTGACAACGTCAACGAAATCATTGCCGCAGAGATTGCCGGAATGGAAGTTACCGACCAGATCGGCATTGACCAGAAAATGCTCGATCTCGATGGCACTGAGTACAAGAGTAAACTTGGCGCAAACGCTATCCTCGGAGTTTCCCTCGCCGTTGCCAAGGCCGCAGCTGAAGAAGCCGGGCTCCCCCTTTATCAGTACATCGGCGGCTGTAATGCCAAAGAACTCCCCCTCCCCATGATGAATATCATCAATGGCGGCGCACATGCCGACAACAATGTGGATATTCAGGAGTTCATGATAATGCCGGTTGGCGCATCTTCTTTTGCCGAGGCTCTCCGCATGGGCGCAGAGATATTTCATGCACTCAAAGGGGTGCTGAAAGGCAAAGGGTACAACACTGCTGTCGGTGATGAGGGCGGTTTTGCGCCGAATCTGAAATCGAACGAAGAGGCGCTTGAAGTCATTATGGAAGCCATTGAAGCTGCCGGTTACAAACCGGGCGAAGAGGTTCTTCTGGCACTTGATGTCGCTTCATCCGAGCTTTTCAAGGACGGTGTTTATACTCTGGAAAATGAGAAGGATTCGAAAAAGACCTCCGCCCAGCTGGTCGATTTCTATGAAAACCTGGTCAACAAATACCCGATAATTTCCATTGAAGATGGTATGGCTGAAAACGACTGGGACGGCTGGAAACTGATGACAGACCGTCTCGGCAAGCGGATTCAGATCGTTGGCGATGACCTTTTCGTGACAAACCCCAGAATCCTCAAAGAGGGTATTCAAAAGGGAATTGCCAACTCCATCCTTATCAAACTGAACCAGATCGGCTCACTGACAGAGACTCTCGACGCCATCGAAATGGCAAAACGAGCCGGCTACACATGTGTCATCTCCCACCGCTCCGGTGAAACAGAAGACACCACCCTCGCAGATCTGGCAGTCGCAGTGAATGCCGGACAGATCAAGACCGGTTCTCTCTGCCGCACTGACCGTGTAGCCAAGTACAATCAGCTCCTCAGAATCGAAGACGAACTGGACGCAACTGCCATCTTCAGAGGCAAAGACGTTTTCTACAGCATCAGGAAGTAACAGCTGGTTCATCCGTTTTGATGATTCAGACTTGACGCGGTAACAGCTAATAAACTATAGTGCCCGGGTTGCTGATACCGAATAGAGAGGTAACGTTACACCGAATACAACTTGCCAGAGTGGTGGAATGGCAGACACACGAGACTCAAAATCTCGCGTCCGCAAGGGCGTGCCGGTTCGACCCCGGCCTCTGGTACCAATTCATAGTTTAACACAGTCCAAAGCAGTACAAAAAGCCTTGAGAAATCAGGGCTTTTTTGTTTCTTTATCCCATACAGTCCATGTTTATTCGTTGGTGTCCATGGTTTTTGTTGGTTTATTTAAGCCTAAAGAACCAACAAACCTAAAACCGGCAGTCAGCCGCCTAGACCTGTAAAAACGACTCTTTCTTTCGATAAACCATTCCCTGGAAAATTGCGATCGTGCTTCCTTCATCATCAGTCACCGTGACGGTGTAGGAGGCAAGTTTCTGGTTGATTGAGTTTTCCACCGCCGAGGCGTAGAGCGTCCCCTTGATCGCTGCTTTGACAAAATTAACACTTGTGCTGATCCCCATGGCAATCCGGCCATGGGAATTGGAGGCAACAGCAAAGGCGAAATCCGCAAGTGTGAAGATGGCGCCACCATGCACTGTTCCTGCCGCATTGAAGTGGTATGGCTCAATCTTCATCTTTACGGTTGCCATCCCTGCCCCTGCTTCGAGGAGTTCGATGCCGTTATGCTTTGCAAACAGATCGTTTGCCGAGATAAACTCTTTTACTTTCTTCATATGACCTCGCAATTACCTACTATTATCCTTAAAACGACAGTTGGAGATGTTCTGAAGAAGCGACTTGCCCGTAATTCGTCGTAATGCTTAGCGAAATGTAACGTCGGCAGCAGATATTGCCTGAACCCGCAGGGTGAGTCTATCTGCTGCAGTGAAATGAGCTTAGCATTACAGAATTCGGGCATTAAGAGCGCCGAAGGACATCTTTAACTGCCGAATCCAGGTTTATTCAATATCCTGATAGACGACTTTCTCACCGGTGTACGTTCTCAATTGCAACGTCCGATCCACCCCAATTGCATGACCAGGCAGAAGCGGCACCTTCCCCTTCCCTTCAGGGAGATCAATCACATAATAAGGAACTGCCAGTCCCGACAGATGGCCGCGGAGGGAATCCATCAGCTGCAGCCCGGTTTTCACTGAAGTCCTGAAGTGCGCTGTCCCTTTCACAAGATCCATCTGATGGAGATAGTACGGCTTAACCCTGATGGCCAGCAACCCCCGCATTAACTGCTGCATAACAGCAGGGTCATCGTTAACACCTTTCAGGAGAACCGTCTGATTACCCATCGGAATACCGGCATCAACCAGCATGGCGCAAGCTTGCTGACTGCTGCTGTTTATCTCCAGAGGATGATTGAAGTGGGTATTTATGTAGAGCGGTTGATAGCGTTGCAGCATGCTTGCCAGCTTTCGAGTGATCCGCTCCGGAAAAGTAACGGGTACGCGAGTACCGATACGAATTATATCCACATGGGGGATTGCCCGTAATGATGAGAGAATCTCTTCAAGCTGTTCATCTTCGAGAAGCAGCGGATCGCCGCCGGAGAGAATAACATCGCGTATTGCTGGCTGCGCCGCAATATAGCTGATGGCATCTCCGAAATAGTCGTCGAGTTTGCCGCCGGTGCTGCACCCTACCCTCCTTTTTCTCATGCAGAAACGGCAGTAGACGGCACATTCATTGGAAACAAGCCAGACAACCCTGTCCGGATACCTGTGTATCAGACCGGGAACCGGGCTCAGGCCGTGTTCATTGAGCGGATCAGGCTGCTGGCAGTCGTCATGCAACTCCCTGATATCAGGCACAGCCTGACGCCAGATCGGATCATTCTTTTCTTGTATCAGATTAAAATAGTGGCGGGTGATTCTGGCAGGATAACGTTGAGCCACCGACTGAATTTCAGTGAGATCAAGTGCAAATTTTTCGGCAAGCTCGCCAATCGGCACAAGGTTTTTTGAAAAGCGTTGCTTCCATCGGCTCATTCAGATCCTCTGCGGCCGAACTCACTGCTGATCTGTCTGTGCCACTCTGCTATAATCCCGTCAAAATCAAGACCGAAATCGGCCATCGCTTTTTTAACGGCTGCCGATGCTTTCATCCCGGCGCGCAGATTCAGGAGAATTTCAGATACTTTCGGCCAGCCATATGATTCCACCATGAAGTTGACAAGACTGTAGCTCTGTTGATAGGAGAGCTCCGCCTCATTTGAGTTCAACCCGGTAAAACCTCCATCCAGCTTGGCAAACGAAATCAAGTTGCCGCTTTTTGCGGCCTTGGCGAGTACTGGATAGTGGCTGATTGAATATTTTACGCCCTTCAAGCTCGGCAAGCCCTTCATTGAGCCAGGTTGGACAGTTCCCTTGAGTAATCTCCTGAATAACCACATGGGTATATTCGTGAAAAAGAACTGATTTTAGTTGCGCGGAAAGCTCCTGCGCACCACCGACAGGAAGGCGGATTTTGCCGTCATAGAGTCCGCCTGACCAATCCGGACCCGCTGTTACGCTTTTGTAATCCTTCTTGGTGTAAATAATAACGGTAATCCGTCCTGCCGGGAAATTGGAAAGATCTCTGCCAACATCGTTGTAGGCATCTTCGAGCGTGGAAAGGATATCACCGGCAAGATGGGATTTCATCTCAGCATCATAGGATATAACGAATTTGGAGCTGTAATCTCTGTCCATGCTCTGTTCAACGGCGGCTTCCCGCTTGATCTTCGCTCTCATTTCCGCCGCTGCTTTGAAATCAGGCTTGAGAACCACCGCTTTTTCCAGAAATTCCAATGCCGCCATAAGATTGCCCGCGTCATACTGAATCTTTGCCAGGTAATAAAGGATATCAGCAGAGTCGCCGCCAATCCCGCGGGCACGTTCCAGTTCGTTCTGGGCAGCATCAGGGTATTTGCAGTAGTAGAGGGCTATTCCTCGCAGGGTGTAATATCTGGGGATGTCGGGGAAAAGCTCCCGTGCCTTGTCAAAACTGTCGGCTGCGGCTTCACAATTATTCTCATTCATCCGCTTCTGGCCGACAAAAGTGTACGCTTCCGCCAGATTCTTTTTTAACAGTGAATCATACGGATTCATCCCGTAGGCTTTCTGGAGCTGTTCCAGAGCCTTGTCATGCTCGCCTTTTTCCATAAGTCCAATGGCAGACTCATTCAAGGCAAAAGGTTCGCTAGCATGGAGTGGCGCAGATAAAAACAGGGAAAGAGCCAGCAGTGAAAGAGAGAACCGCACTGCTTTCATGCCAGATAACTCTTTATCGACGCGGCGATACCGGCCGGGGTCAGCCCGTAACGTTCATGGAGTTGCGACTGTTCGCCCTGCTCAATGAAACTGTCAGGATATCCTAACCTGATTACCGGCGTGCCGGTGAAGCCCTCCTCTTCAAGCAGTTCAAGAAGAGCAGTGCCGAAACCTCCCTGAAGCGCATTATCTTCAACAGTGAAAATCGCTTCTCTATTCAAGAACGAGAGCAGAGTCTTTTTATCAAGAGGCTTGATAAATCTGACATTTATGACTGAAACATCAACCCCTGCCTGAGCCAGCAATTCTGCCGCCTCTATTGACTTGTAAACCATATTGCCGACAGCGAATATGGCAATGCCGGCGTCGGCATGGCGGATAATCTCAGCTGTTGCCAGCGGGATGTACTGCATGATCTGATCAAGCGCAACCCCGTAGCCGCTCCCGCGGGGGTAGCGGACAGCAGCCGGCAGATTGTACTGTAAGGCGCTGTAAAGCAGATGCTGGAGTTCGTTTTCATCCTTGGGAGCCATGACCACAAGAGCTGGAATCTGCCGCAGGTATGAGATATCGAAAACCCCATGATGCGTCGGGCCGTCATTGCCGACAACGCCGGCACGGTCTATTGCAAAGACAACCGGGAGATTCTGGAGGCAGACATCGTGGATTATCTGGTCAAAGCCACGCTGGAGGAATGTTGAGTATATCGCCACGACCGGTTTTAAGCCATCTGCGGCCAAGCCGGCGGCAAAGGTCACTCCATGCTGCTCGGCAATGCCGACATCAAAGAAACGATCCGGGAATTCTCTTGAAAACCGGGAAAGTCCGGTACCTTCAGGCATGGCTGCGGTTATGGCGATGATTCTCTCGTCATCAGCGGCGAGCTTGCAGAGAGTATCGCCAAATACTGCCGTATAACTTGCCGGCGCGCCTTTGGATTTGTGGGGCTTCCCGCTTTCAATATCAAAAGGACCTACCCCGTGGAACAGGGCGGGATTTAACGCGGCAGGTTCATAACCGGTCCCTTTTTTTGTCAGGACATGAACAAGAACTGCATCGTCAAAAGAGCGGATTTTTTCAAATGTCTCCTGCAGCCGGCTTATGTCATGACCGTCTATAGGGCCGATATATTCGAAGCCGAACGCTTCAAAAAGCATCCCGGGAGTGAAAATACCTTTCAGAGTCTCTTCCGCACGCTTGGCAGCTTTGAGTGCGCTTCTGCCAAAGCCGTCCAACCCTTCAAGAAAACTCTCCATATCCTTCTTTATCTTGTGAACGAACTCGTTGGTCATGGTTCTACTGAGGAAGTCGGAGACAGCGCCAACATTTTCAGCAATCGACATCTCATTGTCATTGAGCACAACAATAAGGTCCTTGTTCAGGTGACCGGCATGATTCAAACCTTCGAAAGCTATCCCTCCAGTCATTGAACCGTCGCCAATAACGGCGATCACCTTATTGGTTGCACCTTTCAGGTCCCGCGCAACCGCCATTCCGAGAGCAGCTGAAATAGAGGTGGATGAGTGGCCCACATCGAAGACATCGTGAGGCGATTCTGACCGTTTTGGAAAACCGCTGATACCGTCCAGTTGTCGCAGCGTGTGAAAATTGTCGCGACGGCCGGTAATAATCTTGTGGGCATAAGCCTGATGTCCCACATCCCAGACGATGCGGTCAGCAGGGGAGTTGAAAACCCGGTGGAGGGCAATGGTCAGCTCAACAACTCCAAGTCCTGGAGCCAGATGACCACCGTTTGCCGCACAGGTAGCGATCATCAGCTGGCGTATTTCAAAAGCAAGCGACTTGAGCTGAAGCGGAGATAGTGCGTCGAGATCGGAGGGTGAATTTATGGAGTCAAGTAATCTGCTCATCAGTTATGATTTTCGTTCAAGGATGTATCTGGCAATCGCCCGCAGCGGTTCAGCCTTCTCATCAAAATCCGCAATTGCATCAAGAGCTATCTCAAGGAGTTCGGCCGCACGCACACGGGACTCCTCAATGCCAATAATAGCCGGGTAGGTCGCCTTGCCTCTGACCTGATCGCTGCCGGCGTCCTTGCCAAGTTCGGCGGTAGTCCCCTCAATATCGAGAATATCGTCAGAAATCTGAAAGGCGAGACCGATCGCCTCGCCAAATCTTGTAAGGGATGTCAGCTGCCTGTCATCAGCGCCACCAAGGATGGCGCCACTCTTTACTGATGACTTTATCAATACCCCTGTTTTATGGATATGAATAAACTGAACTGTCGGCAGATCAAGATCCGCCTTCCCCTCTGACTCCATATCAACTATCTGCCCACCCACCATGCCTCTCGAACCTGCGGCGGATGCAATCTCGTGGATGACGTTCAGAATACGCTCAGGGGGAACATGGCAGCGAAAAATGGAGAGCTCAGCAGGATAAACGCCTGCGTTAACAGAGCATCGCCGGCAAGAATTGCTACTGCGTCCCCAAAAACCTTGTGATTAGTCTTGATGCCACGCCTGAAATCGTCATTATCCATCGCCGGCAGATCATCGTGAATAAGCGAGTAGGTGTGAATCATTTCCATAGCGCAGGCGGCGGGAAGAGCTGTTGAAATTTCACCCCCTACTGCTTCGCAGGCGGCAAGAAGAAGTATTGGCCTGAGTCTCTTTCCCCCCGCAAAAGTAGAATACCGCATTGATTTGTGCAGGGAGAACGGAAACTCATTCTCAGAGGGCATGGCCATTTTCAGCCTGTTGTCAATAAGTTCGCCCCGCTCTTTCATGTACTTGTTTAAATCCATGGATATAAACACCTCTCAACCGAGATCATCAGTCTGAAACTTTTCAGTATAGAAGCTGCCATCTTTGCGCTTCAGGAGAAGCTCAACTTTTTTCTGTGCCTCACTTAGCTTGCGAGAGCAGATAGACGCGTGCCTGACCCCTTCTTCAAAAACCTTGAGGGAGTCGTCAAGCGAAAGTTCACCGCCTTCAAGCCGGTTTACGGCATCTTCCAGTTTTTTTAGTGAGGACTCAAATTTTTCAACGGCCATATGATCTCCAATCCTGATCTGAATCAATTCTGTATACTAATTCTCTCAAAAATATGAGTCAAGGTTATAAGGGATTTAATTTGCTTATCTGCCTGACTTCACAGCCAGCAGTGCCATCTGCGAATCTGACAGAAATATTTTCTCCTTGCTCAAGCTGAAAAACACCTCTTACTATCGCCCCGGAAGAAGGTTTGTAAACCGCAGCATAACCTCTCTGAAGAGTGGCAAGTGGCGAAAGAGCTTCAAGGCGGCCGGCGGATGCCGCGAGAGATGAGCGTGAGAATTCGACTTTTGCAAGCGTCGTGGCTTTAATACGGAGCAGATAATTCTCAATCTCGGCAAGCATTTTTTTGATCGTCACATCAGGAGAATTGAGTTTCAGCGAGTTTTCAGCGGAGGTAACCCTCTGCAACCCCTTGCTTACGAGATCTTCCATTACATATTCAGCACGACCCTGCAGATCATCAAGACGCTGCAGGAAACGCTCGATAAGAATTTCCGGATCCTTGAGAGAAAGCTTGAGGATTTCCACATTCGATGCCGCAGCGGAGAGTCTGTTATTAACTGCCTGGGAAAGCCTGCGGCCCAGCGCCTCACAGTCAGCCGTCATCTGAGCCTTTGAATTTACCACCAGTTCAGCTGCTGCGGAGGGTGTCGGTGCGCGCAGGTCGGCGACAAGGTCGGCGATAGTCACATCAACTTCATGGCCGACCGCAGAGATAACCGGGAGTTTTGAAGCAGCTATGGCTCGGGCGACAATCTCCTCATTGAAAGCCCAGAGATCTTCGATGGAGCCGCCCCCCCTGGCGACGATAATCACATCAATGCCGGGATAACGGTTAAGATCGGCAATTGCATTGGCAATCTCAACCGCAGCCCCCTCACCTTGCACTTTTACCGGCGCTATCAAAATCTGCAGGGACGCATGGCGCCTGCCGATAACATTAAGAATGTCATGAATTGCGGCGCCTGTCGGTGAGGTCACTATGCCGACATTAGCAGGAAGAGAGGGAATCGGTTTTTTGAGACCTTCGGCAAACAAGCCCTCTTTGGCAAGCCGGTCGCGCATCTGCTGAAAAGCAAGCTGCAGGGCGCCGAGGCCGAGCGGTTCGACATATTCGGCCACAAGCTGGTAATCGCCGCGCTGATCATAAACCGTCATCCTGGCTCGCAGCAGAATTTTCATCCCGTCGTGGAGACGGAACTTCATTGCCCGGACAGAATTTCGAAACATGACCACCCGTATGGTTGCTCCAGCGTCCTTGAGGGTAAAGTAAACATGCCCGGATGAAGGGAGCGCCAGGTTGGACACCTCCCCTTCGACCCAAAGGTGCTCGAAATTCTCCTCAAGCAGCTCCCTGACAAGCGCGGTCAGCTGTGAAACGGTTATTATCTTTCTCTCAGAAAATAGATTCATTGTCTCTGAATAAGCCTAATATCGTATTTTTTGTCAAGCCATCAATCCTGTTCCCTATTGCTTATTATGATTGTATAGTTCCTGCAAATATATTTTTCGGAGTCATTAATGAATTTCTCTACTCTTTACATCGTCGGCTGTGGTGATATCGGCATCAGAGTCGCAAAACTCGCCGCAGCCAGACAAATCAAAGTTTATGCTCTTTCCAGGGGTAATAAAATCGCCCCTGACAGTGAAATGGCAGCGATTGAGTTAAAATATTGCGATCTCGATAATCCGGAGTCTCTCGCTGGACTGAATTTTAAAGATGCCGCCGTTCTCTATACCGCACCTCCACCCGGTGGCGGCGTTATTGACACGCGCATCATGAATTTTCTGGCAAATATCCAACAGGGCTGCGAACCGGCAAAGATTGTTTATATCAGCACGACCAGCGTCTACGGAAAATGCGGTAATGAGCTGGTGACCGAGGATAAAGCAGTGAATCCCGCTAATCACACCGCACAAAGACGCTGCGATGCCGAGAGCAGACTCAAGCAGTGGGGGGCGGAACAAGGGGTGCCGGTTGTTATACTGCGCGTTGCCGGGATTTACGGTCCGGGGAGGATTCCAATGCAGCGGATACTCTCACAAGAGCCGCTGCTGAATGAAAAAGAGGCGGGCTACACTAATAGAATTCATGCCGATGATCTGGCGGAAGTTTGCCTGGCAGCGTTAGAAAAGGGTGAAGATGGCGACATCTTCAATGTCTGCGATGGCGAGATCAGCAAGATGACTGACTATTTCAACACCATTACCGACCTGATGAAACTTCCCCGCCTGCCGCAGGTTTCGCTCGATGAAGCGCGGCAGGCCATGTCACCGCTCATGTTCAGCTACATGACTGACTCGCGGAGTATCAGCAACCGGAAGATGCTGGAGAAACTGGGGATAAAGCTTAAATATCCGACTATGCTGGAAGGATTGAAGGATTCGATTAATGCCGAGAAGCGGTAACTGTTCAGTAGTCTGAAAACCAATGTGTCAATTCAGGAGGCAGAATAACTCGTTTAGTGCTGTGAATACCGAATATTCGGTATTTACAGGCTTGATATTCTGATTTTCCTGAATTATGACTACTGACTACTGCAACGAATTCTGACTACTGTGTTCTGTCTCCTGTAGTTACAATTAAATATCGACAAAATAGATCTGCCAGACAGCATCAATACTCTCCCTGGTCATCTCGGGCGAATGCCGGTAATAGCGGGCATTGACCAGAATATGCTCAATCAGGTCACGCGGGTGACAGGCATTGAAATTTACCCCGAGACGCTGATAATAATGGGTCACCAGATAGTCAAAAGCTTCGTCATTGAACGGCACACTCTTGGCTTCGGCCACCTTTTTGAAAATCTCCCGAAACTCAGCCAGACTCGGATGATCGATCTTGATCTTGTACTGAATCCGCCGCAGAAAAGCCTCATCAACCAGATGTTTTGGCTCAAGGTTGGTTGAAAAGATCACCAGCATGTCAAAGGGGATGGGAAATTTCATCCCGGTATGCAGGGTCATGAAATCAACCCCCCGGTCGAGCGGCACGATCCAGCGGTTGAGAAGGTTTTGCGGGTCAATCTGCTGACGGCCGAAGTCATCGATGATAAAGAGACCGTTGTTTGCCTTCATCTGCAGGGAAGCTTCATAAAATTTAGAGACGGGATTAAAGTCGAGATCCAGCATCCGCATCACCATCTCCCCACCAGCAATAATAACCGGCCGGCGTACCAGCACCCAACGAGGATCACAGTCGCTCTCATCGCCGACAGGCACATGAGTTACCGGATCAAAGACGTTGATGATCTCGCCGCCGACAGTAATGGCATAGGGAATCAATATCCTGTCCGGGAGGATCCGGCCGATTGTCTCGGCAATGGTCGTTTTGCCGTTTCCCGGCGGGCCGTAAAGAAATATTGCCCGACCGGAACTGATGGCAGGGCCGAGAAGATTCAGTGTCTCCTCGTTGATTATCAGATGTGAAAACGCCTTGCGAACACTCTCACTGGAGATAACGGCGCTTTTTATTGTCTGAACCGCCACCGTTGACCGGTAATCCTCAAGGGTAACCGGTGCCGGCCCGACATAACGGCAGACATTCATCAGCTCCCCTCCCCGAAGCTTACCCGTCTCCGAAATCTTATAAGTATAGGTTACCGCCGCGTAGCCGCCGCCACCGAGAACCTCCACATACTTCTCGCGCCGGAGCAGATCAAGAACTTTCTCGGCTACAGAAAGAGAGATTTTTACCCGCTCCGCCACATCAGTCAGGCTGAACTCGCCGATACTGAGAACATGTTTCAGGACAAGATCGGTCAGCTGCTGGGCTCTCCAAACCGGTCTCCGCAATCGACTGCGGCGGCTGCGGATTCATCTTGAAAAAGCGCTCAAGATCGGCCTGAGCCAGATAGCCCAGAGCAACAAGATTCTCGCCGATGCGGCCGCCATACTGCCGTTGGCGTTCACAAGCCTGGTCCAGCTGCGCCTGATTGATCAGCCCATCCTTAATCAGCCTGTTTCCCAACTGTTCCATG
>CAWEPN010000007.1:0-121710 GCA_963810975.1 uncultured delta proteobacterium
CAGCCAAAGGCGGCAACTGTGGGGTCTTGCTGCAGGCGGATGACATGAATAGAGTAGCTATGATTGCTACCATGTAAAGGCAGATTCTTGTATATTTCATATCATTCAGCCCACCTCTTGCCCTTGGTAACAAAATTACAGGTTTTCTTCAACTGGGTTTCTTTTCAAACCAGCTGTACACCGAGGGGATAATCAGCAGTGTCAGCAGGGTTGAGGTAACCAAGCCGCCGACAACCACCGTTGCCAGCGGTTTTTGTATTTCGGACCCCGCCCCGCCGGCCAGCAGCATCGGTATCAGGCTGAAAATCGATATTGAAGCGGTCATCAGTACCGGGCGCAAACGGTCAAGGCTCCCCTTCCTGATGGCCTCCACAAGTTCATACCCCTCTTCGCGCAGCTGCGAAATACGCGATACCAGCACCAGACCGTTCAGTACCGCAACCCCAAAGAGAACCACGAAGCCGACCGACGCCGGCACCGACAGATATTGCCCGGAGATGAAGAGCGCAAATACCCCGCCGATCAAGGCAAAGGGGAGATTGGAAATTACCAGCAGCGCCAGGCGGATCGATCTGAAAGTAACATATAGGAGCAGCATAATCAGGCAGATGGCTACCGGGCCGATGATCATCAGTCTGTTCATGGCCCGCTGCTGGTTCTCGAACTGTCCGCCCCAGGTAAGATAATAACCGGATGGCAGCTTGACCTTATCCTTGATCTTCTGTTTGGCTTCTGCAACGAAACTGCCGATATCCCTGCCGGTGATGTTCATCTCGATGCCGATTCTTCTCACCCCGTCCTGGCGGCTGATCTGGGCCGGGCCTTCGATCATTTTCACCTCGGCCAGCTGTTCAAGCGGCACATTGATTCCGGTTTTCGTGGTGATCAGCAGATTCTTGATCGCTTCCAGGGAATTCCTTTTTTCTTCCGGCAGACGCACTGATGATATCGAAACTGCGGTTTTCTTCATACAGCTGCGATGCCGCTTTACCGGCCACGGCAATTTCAATAACTTTCTGCACGTCACTGATATTCAGCCCATAGCGGGCAATTTTCGCCCGGTCGATGTTGACGGTCAGGTAGGGCTGTCCCGTAATCTTTTCCGCAGCCAGATCGGTTCCACCCTTTACAGTTGACAGTACCTTGGCTATTTCCGCCGATTTTTCACTGAGCACGTTGATATCTTCGCCAAACAGCTTGACAATCAGCTGGGCACGGGTTCCGGCCACCAGTTCGTCAATGCGGCACTGGATCGGCTGGCTGAAGCCGAAATTTATCCCCGCCACCGACTCCAGGGACTCACGCATCTCATTGGTCAGCTCTTCTTTGGAGATATCCCGCTTCCATTCGCTCTTCGGCTTGAAAACCCCCACATAGCCGGTCTTGTCCGAGCCTCTGGTGTCCAGGGCGACCCCGGTCTGCCCGGTCCGGCCGACGATGGTATCCAGTTCGGGGAACTGCTTCAGTTTTGCCGCCGCCAGTTGATTCACTTCCATTGCCTTAGCCAGGGAGACACCGGGAAGCATGGCAATATCCATATCGAACGAACCTTCATCCATGATCGGAATAAATTCCGTTCCCAGTCTTGTTGCCAAAAAGAGCGAAGCAACCAGCAGCACGCCGGCAACAGTCAACACCACGCGCTTTTTGTTCATGGCATATTCGAGCATGGGGAGATAGAGCCTGCTGGCGTGCTTCATGATGAAGCTCTCTTTTTCCGGATGGGGTTGCAGAAAGAGGATGCAGAGCACCGGGATAACGAATACGGAAAGAAACAGTGAGGCCAGCAGCGCAATCGCCACCGTTATGGCCAGCGGGCTGAACATCTTCCCTTCGATCCCCTCCAGAGAGAGGATAGGGATAAAGGTGAGGGCAATAATAAGCTCGCCAAAGATGCTCGGCTTTCTGACCTCCATAACCGCTTTGAGAACGGTCAGTATTCTGGGGTGGCGCTCACCCTCATCTTCACTCAGATGCCGCTGGACGTTTTCCACCTGGATAATGGTCGTGTCAATGATCATGCCGATGGAGATGGCCAGGCCGCCAAGGGACATGAGATTGGCGGTAATCCCCATAAGTTTCATGACGATGAAGGTTGCCAGCAGCGACAGCGGCAGGGCTATCAGGACGACAAAACTCCCCCGGAAACTGTTCAGCAGCAGGTAGAGAACGATCAGCACCAGGATGGCGCCTTCCAATAGCGCCTTGTTGACTGTGTTGACGCTCGCCTTCACAATGTCGCTGCGGTCATAATAAGGGACAAGCTTGATCCCTTCGGGCAGGACATTATTTTCATTCATCTCTCTGACTTTGGCAGCAACCCTGGCTACCACGTCACGGCTGTTTTCGCCGCGCAGCATCATGACGATGCCGCCGACGCATTCATCCTTGCCGTCCTTCATGGCGGCGCCCATCCGGACTGCTTCGCCGACCTTTACCTGGGCCACGTCGCGAATATAGGTCGGCGTGCCACCCTGGGATTTCAGGACAATGGTCTCAATGTCGCTGATATCCTTGATCAAACCGACCCCGCGGACAA
Source organism: uncultured delta proteobacterium (assembly GCA_963810975.1). Classification (GTDB taxonomy): domain Bacteria; phylum Desulfobacterota; class Desulfuromonadia; order Geobacterales; family DSM-12255; genus VEOV01. The sequence continues at coordinate 2,540 of CAWEPN010000007.1, forward strand.
TATACTGGTCAGTGCCCCGTTCGAGTATGTTTCCGCCGACGTTTTCATTGTTGCTGCCGATGGCAGAGTAGACATCATCAACAGTTATGGCATATTTCACCAGTTTTTCCGGCGAAACGATCACCTGGTACTGTTTGAAATAGCCGCCGAAAGAGTTTATCTCGTTTACACCGGCAACACTTTTCAACTGCGGAGTGACAATCCACTCCTGCACGGTGCGCAGGTTGGTGAGATAGGCAATTTTCTGCTGCGGGTCTTCCGGCATCTTCCCTTCGAGAGTGTATTGATAGATCTCGCCCATGGCTGTGCCGATCGGCCCCATGGCGACCTCAACACCCTTGGGTACCTTTTCCCGCGCCTCGGCCAGCCGCTCGAACACCAGCTGCCGGGCAAAATAGATATCCACACTGTCCTTGAAGACAACCGTAATAATCGACAAGCCGAATTTCGTCACCGAACGCAACTGGTCAACATCGGGCAGGCCGCGCATGGCCATCTCGATCGGATAGGTTACATTCCGCTCAATCTCTATTGCCGACAGACCATCGGCGTGGCTGACAATTTCAACCTGAATATTGGTGACATCCGGAAAGGCATCAATCGGCAGCTTCAGATATGAGTAAGTTCCGAAGGCAATTATCAGCAGCGCCAGGAATATGACCATCCCCTTCTGCCGTAACGTATAGGCTACTAATTTTTCTAGCATGAGTCAGTGTCTCCCGTTACTTCGTAACTCAGGTTGATAGACTGAAGGCTGAAGACTGAAGGTAAATCGAAATCTTTAGGCTACTTCCTTCAGCCTTCAGCCTAATACACCTTGTCATTTCCCGTGGCCATGTTCGTCAACAACTTCACCCTTTTTCAGTTCCGACTTGAGAATGAACGCCCCCTTGACAGCAAAACGCTCTCCCTCATTCAGGCCGGAGACAACCTCGATCATTCCACCGGCCGGCCGGCCCGCCTCAACCTGCCGAGCCGCAAATTCAGTTTCGTTTTCCGCGACGAAAACCACCTTTTTCCCATCCAGATCCTGAAGGGCATCTTCAGGCACTGCCACGACTGGGGCGCTATCCGCAGGCAACGCCAACTCGACCGTGGCAAACATCTCCGGTTTCAACTTCCGACCAGGATTCGCCACCTCGATGCGTGCCTTGACCGTCCGGGTGGACTGATCAACGACGTCAGCAATATAGGTGATGCGGCCTTTCAGCTTCTGGTCGGGAAAAGCGCCGACAATAACAGTTGCCGCCTGCCCTCTGGCTACCTTGGCAAGGTCCTTCTCATTGATATCCACCAGCACCCAGACGTTGGCCAGGTCGGCTACCGTGTAGAGGCTTTTGGAGGGGTCGGCAAGCTCGCCGACAATAGCGTGCTTTTCGGTGATAATGCCGCCGATGGGTGAGCGGACCGGCAGGAGCGGCTTTTTGCGGTTATCTCCCTTGAGGTCCGGGATGGCAACTCCGTAGAGAGCAAGGCGCTCTTCGTCGGTGTGCAGTTCGGTCTGGGCAGTTTTGAAGTCGGTCTCAGCCAGGAATATATCCTTACGCGCCGCTATCTTTTTCTCAACCAGGGTCTTGATCCGTTCCATATTGGACTGAGCCAGTGCCAGCTTTGTCTTTGACTGATGATAGCGGCTGAGCGCTTCCCCCAGCTCGACACTGTCCAGGGTTGCCAGGGACTGCCCGGCGGCCACGCTGTCACCCAGGGAAGCGCTGACGCTGACGATCTTGCCGGAAATACGCGGCGAGACATGAGCGATCCGGTCGGCATTGGCTTCAACCTTGCCGGTAACACTGATCACCCCCCCGAGACGCTGTTTTTTCACCTCGGCGGTTACCACACCGTTCTGCTTCTGCACGTTGGCTGCCATCTTGACGCTTCCTGCTTCGCCGTGCCCGCCGTGGTCTTCATGGCCTTTCGTTTCGTTATGCCCCTTTTCCTCATCATGGCTGCCGGACTTTTCGTCCTTATGCCCGGCATGTTCGCCGCCGCTGCCGGTAAGCTGGGAGGAGCGATAAAGCAAAACTCCGCCAAGGGCAACGCTAAGAATTAATCCGATGATGATAATTTTCCTGTTCACTGCACACCTCCGTCAAGATCGATTGCCACTGCTGTTTCAAGTTTTATGAGCGCGGTCTGGCGGTTGTGAAGCGCAGTCAGGTAGCCGTCATTAACCTCGAAAAATTTCTTCTGTTCCTGAATAACAGCCAGTATGCCTATTTCACCGAGACGATAGGCTTCCTGGGTCAGTTTCAGATTTTCTTCAAATTGCGGTATTATATTGGTCCGGTACAAGGAAAGGATTTTTTCAGCATTCTGCAAGCCGGCATGGGCTGTAGCAACTTCCCGCTCAGCGATTTGGACCGCTGCCGAATAGCGGCTTTCTATGACGCTCCTACGGGCGCCAGCTGCCTGTACTCCGGCCTGGTTACTGTCGAACAGCGGAATTGGCATCGATAGCTTCAAGCCCATAGTGTAAGTAGTGTCTTTGTCTTCAAATCCGTTGAGCTCGGTGACCGTCGTGTCACTCTTGAAAGTGAGGCCAGCCGTTATATTGGGAACCCCTTCTGCCCTGGCAAGAGCCTAGTTCCTCTTCACCCCTGGTTTTTCTCGGTCTCAAGGGCCTTGAGATCGGGTCGCTGCACGAGTGAAATTTGTTTCAGCTCGACCAGATTCTTCGCCGGAGAGGCTTCATCTGCAAACGTCCCGACAATCGCCGGGGAATCATCAAGGGGCAATCCCATGAGCGTCGAGAGTTTCACCTGGTTCTGATTCCGGGTTATCTCCAGATCAAGCATGGCAGCTTCGCTCCTTGCCAGTTCCACTTTAACCAGGTTCATCTCCAGCTCCGGGATATCTCCTGCTTCCAGACGCTCTCTGGTGACTTCAAGAAGCTGGCGATTGAGCGTAATGGCACGATCAGCCAAAGCAAGCCGCTCCTGAGCCAAAAGGAGGTCATAGAATGCCGTCTTGACCTCTTCGCGCAGCATCCTTTCCTGGTTTACCAATTGCCAGCGGAACATTGCCAGCTCCAGGTCGGCAATGGCGATACGCTTCTCCCTCTTTCCGGCCAGGATAAACTCCTGAGATAGACCAAGGGAATAACTGTGCTCATCGCTGTTGCCGGTGAGCGCGCCGGTCCCACCCTCCAGTTCAAGGGTCGGGTTAGGTAGTAATCCCGCTTTCTCTTTGCCGGCTTCACGGATGCCTTTTTCTTCACGAAATGATCTGAGCCCGATATTATTTTGTAATGAAACATCGACTACCTGCGGCAATGCCAGCGGCTTTGTATCTGCCAATACCGGAGCAGATGCCAAAAGCCAGAGGATGCCGGGCAGGATGAGCCGTGCTCTGCTTCCTAATACAGTTGTTCCCAAGGGGAAACCCTCCTTTATTCAATTTTGCAAGACAATTTTCAGGGGAATACGGACGTGCCATGACGGTAAACGTGGACAGATTTGTCCCTGGCTGGAGACAAACTGCTCCCGTCATGTTTTATCAGGCTTGTATTTGAGGGGGGATAAACTTGCTAAGGTAGACTTCCGGTATAAACCTGAAGGGGGCATAAGGCTGCAACTCAGAAACGATCGGGTTATAGCTGAGCTGTAAGGGCTGGATAGTCAAAGAAGCATGGCAAGCACAGTTAACGCAGCTGTCACAGCCGTCATAATCCTGGTGATGCTCAAATGGCGTGCAGGGGGTGTCGTCAGGAGCTGGAGCATCCAGTGCCGAGCTTGCCGATTTGACAGGACTCTGCATGGCATGGGCGCTTTCGTGGGCACCATTGATGGTAACGCCCAGCATAACGAGCAGAAGAACTGAAGAAACAAATTTTAAATGGATGAATTTGCGCATAATTTATCTGTGACACTATAGTCAGTGGTGCTTCAGAATGTCAATAGCCAGTTGAACGTAGACCAGAGGGTGAAAAATCCACCCTGTCCCTGGGAGAGATTAGTCCCATGCTGTCAAGATGATATTTGCACTCCTCGGTAACATGGGCTAAACTTCCCGCCGGGAGATGCGAATGCGTACGTCAAAACCACTTATTGCCATCACCATGGGCGACCCATGCGGAATCGGCCCGGAAATAATCATCCGCGCTTTGCAGAACAGTGCCGTTCATGCCTGCTGCTGCCGGTTGTACTCGGCGACAGGCGCGCTATGCAGCGGGCTATTACCCTTAGTGGGCGCTGATCTGGAGCTGATCATCCTTCAGAATGATGAACTGCCTGAGTCTGCCCCTGCAAGGAGTATTTTCCTGAAAGAAATTACTTCCCTTGCTGATTCTGACATGGTTTACGGACATCCTACCCGTGCCTCCGGCGATGCGGTATTCAGATACATTACCGTAGCTGCGGCTCTCTGTATGAGTGGAAAAGCTGCCGCTATGGTTACCGCGCCGATCAACAAAGCGGCCATGAATCTGGCCGGGCATAAATATCCTGGGCATACAGAACTGCTTGCGGAATTGACCGGGACAGAAGATTTCGTTATGATGCTTGCCGGAAAGCGGCTTCGGGTCACTTTGGTAACGATCCATGAAGCAATCAGCGCTGTTCCTGATCTGGTCACCTACGATAAAGTTCTTTCAACGATAATGATTACTCACCGTGACATTGAACGTTTTTTCTGCCAAAGCCCTAGAATAGCGGTCCTTTCGCTGAATCCTCATGCCGGCGAGGGGGAAATGTTCGGCGATCATGAGGGTCGCATAATCCTGCCGGCAATTGAGGAAGCGCGGCGCAGAGGGGTTAATGCAACCGGTCCCCACTCTGCGGATACACTCTTTCACTTTGCGGCCAGAGGCGATTATGACGCCGTGGTCTGTATGTACCACGATCAGGGACTTATTCCGCTGAAGTTGCTTCACTTTGATGATGGCGTTAATGTCACTCTGGGTCTGCCGATTATCAGAACCTCGGTTGATCATGGCACTGCGTACAATATTGCCGGCACAGGGATTGCGAGTGCTGAAAGCATGAAGGCGGCAATCCTTACTGCTGCTCTGATGGCGAATTTCTCTGTCTCAGCGGGAGTTGAAGCAGGTAAGTCATGACAAACCAACTCGAACTACAGAGTGGCGGGGAAAATATTGACAAATGCATCCGCCACGTTGCGGCTATCGAAACTCTCATGGAAATCGCCAGAGCGCTTGCGTCTCCCTGCGAGCTTGAGGCGATTCTCCAGCAGATAATGTTTCAGGTCAGCCGCCTGCTGAAACCAAAAGCGTGGGCACTCCTGCTCAGAGACGATGTTACCGGTGAATTGGAGTTTGCATCGGTCATGTCGGAAGTTGCCGATAGTCTCAAGGGGGTCAAGCTGCCGGCAGGTCAGGGAGTTGCTGGCTGGGTCGCCGCTAATGGTCAGTCGCTCATCATTCCGGATGTCCGTTGCGACGAACGCTTTTCCGCGGAATTTGACAAACAGCACTCCTTTACCACGCGCTCCATAGTATGCGTACCAGTAAAGAGCCAAGACAAGGTTTTTGGAGTAATCCAGCTGATAAACAGTCTTGAAGGCGGCGTCTTTGACGATGACGACGAACAGATACTGACGGCCATCGCTGATTTCGCAGGTATTGCCATCTCCAATTCCAAAGCTCTTGACAAGATAAAACAGCTTGTCATAACAGACGATCTGACCGGACTTTACAACTCACGTTACTTTTTTGAGCAGATAGAGTACGAAATGGAAAGGTCTAAAAGGTACCAGTCGCCACTTTCACTCGTTTTTTTAGATCTTGATTATTTTAAAAATGTAAACGACACCTATGGACACCTTACCGGCAGCAGGCTCCTTGCAGAAGTCGGCGCAGTGGTATCTGCAAGCATACGGAAAACCGATAAGGCGGCGCGCTACGGTGGCGATGAATTTGTTATAATACTGCCACAGACTGACAGACCGGGAGCGCTAAACTTTGCATTAAAACTCCACAAAGATCTGAACGAAAAGGCTTTTTACAGTGATAACGGTGATCGCCTCAATGTTTCAGGCAGCTTTGGTGTTGCTTCTTTTCCGGATGATGCCCTTAATTCAAATGAGTTGATTTCTCTGGCGGATGAAGCAATGTATCTGGTCAAGGGAACCGGTCGTAACGGAGTCCGTGCAGCGTTAACTTTGGAAGCTCGCGGCGAAAACTACTAATGAAAAAAGCTTTTATTGCCATATTTCTGCTGCTGTTTGTCTACGCCCTCTATATTTCCGTATCAATTTTTCTTCTCCCCCCTGTATCCACCTTGAACAATGCTAAAAAAAGCATGATCATTCAGGTCAAGGATTGGCATGGCAAATACCATTCGTTTCTGCTTGGGCCAAAGAACAGGAACTGGACTCCATCGGCACGAATCCCTGCCGAAATGAAGTGGGCCGTTATCCTTGCCGAAGACGCCAACTTCTACAAGCATGAAGGTGTGGATGTAAAAGCAATCAAGCAGGCTATCAAGCATGATCTTGAGAAGAAGAGCCTTGCCAGAGGGCGCATCCACCATCAGCCAGCAGACCGCCAAGAACATCTACCTTTCAAGAGAAAAGACCATCACCCGCAAGTTCAAGGAGCTCTATCTGGCGCTCCGAATGGAGCAGGAGTTAACCAAAGGGCGGATCATCGAGCTTTATCTGAATGTGGTGGAGCTCGGCCCGATGGTATACGGAGTAGGGCATGCATCCCAGTACTACTTCGGCAAACCGGCAGCTGAGATGACGCCGCGTGAATGTGCATTTCTGGCGGCAATGCTTCCCGGCCCGAGGGTGGCTTATAACCCTTACCGCAATATGGCGAAGGTTCTCAGGCGCTCGGATATGATTCTCAACCTGCTCAAATCAAAAAGAGTTTTGAGCGAAGAAGAGTACGCGTCAGCTGTGGCAACTGTTCCCAATATAAACGGACTACAGAAGAAGGTTGAGGAGAGTATCGACAAGGGAGAAGTCTTTCAGAACAGCAGCAGCGCCACGACAGAATTGACACCGGTGAAAACAGAAACGGAGGGCAAGACAGAAACTGTGCCCCAAGCGAAAGATGGCGAGTCTACTAACCCCGCTGCAGAAGGATCAATGCAGAAATAATCATTAAACGGCAGTTGGAGATGTTCTGAAGAAGCGACTTGTCCGTAATTCGTCGTAATGCTTGGCGAAATGTAACGTCCGCAGCAGATATTGTCTGAACCCGCAGGGTAGGACGTACACAGACCTTTGGCTGCTGCAGTGAAGTGAGCTAGCGTACAGAATTCGGGCATTTGGAGCGCCGAAGGACATCTTTAACTGCCGAATCCAGAATAACAGCTATATCCTGAAACCCTCGACATCTTCTGCTGAAAAATCATTGCTGCATGAAAAAGACGGCTCGTCTGCGTCGCTGACAATTAGCAGTCTTGCCGTATCGTTTTTTTGACACCTTGTATAGCGCAGCAATATTCTTGCAGCAGTCTGAAGTTTATCGGCCGATATATCACCAATAATGAGTCCGAGCGGCCCACCCCCTTCATCCCATCTGAAAGCGGTTTCACCCTCCTTGATATTGGCAAAAAGCAGACTATTTTCCCTGTCATCCCTGCCTATTACAAGCCGTGTCCCAGCATCAAGGCGAAAATGCCGCCCGATTCTCAGCAGCCGGAAGTCGCGGGCTTTCAGCTTTTCAGAGTGATCGAAAATATCCCTGACTTTTGAAGCGTAGGAAGTTTCGGTAAGCAGGCAGCCGCCGGCAGGATTCGGATACTCTTTTACGCCGAGCTCGGCGGCAAGCTGAATCTGTATTTTTCGAGAGCGACCTTTTATGGATGGGAGCAGCTCCCTGTCTACCCACCCTTCCAACTCCGGAATAGTCGGCGGCAGCAGTTTCGCCGAGAGAGGCCTGAGCAGCAGGCCGTTAAGTTCACCATCCCGCTCCACAATTGCAAGAGCATCACGCCGCTGACTCATTGGCCGCTGTCCGAGCACTTCGCCGGTGATGACAAAATCTGCCCCGGTGGACAGCATGAACTCCTTTGCTTTTCTCAGAAAATAAGCGTGGCAGTCAATGCAGGGATTTATTGCCTTACCATAACCGTGACGAGGTTTTCTCAGCATTTCCAGGTACTCTTCGCCAAGATTCAGAACAGTGAGAGGGACGTCTATCATCTCTGCGGCTCTACGTGCATCGTACTTTCCGCAGTCCGAGTCGGGTGAAACTCCAAAGAAAGGCGAGGTAAAATGGATGGCATGAACATTTATCCCCTGCACCTGCATCAGTCTGATTGACAGGGTAGAGTCGAGGCCTCCTGAAAAAAGGGCTATTGCTTTGCGCTGCATAAATTTTCTCCGTACCAGTCATTCTTGACAATAATCTCTGCCTGTTCGCACAAGCACGCAACAGATTACTGTAAAAGTGACAAAATTTGTCTATTTTTTGACTTTTTTTATGCTGACGTAATTAGATCGACAGAGAATGTCATTTACCATGTTGGCTTAAAGTTGCCTTCAATTAAAAATGCTCTGATGGCGTGCAGATCGTCTAAGGAAAGGTCGAGGAATTGTAAGCCCATCCCTGGGGGAAGCGACGGTTTTTTAAGTGAGGATGGATCGTTTACCCATGCCACAATAGCTTTGACAACTATGATGTTATCGGAGTTAGGCAGCTTGAATTTGACGGTAAGATCCGTATCTTTCGGCAAAATCCGGCTTGATTCAATAAATACTCCTCCAGTGCTCACGTTTACAGAGTAATCAGCCAGAATCTGATTTTGGTACGGCCCATGGAAAATGGCTATGCGAACCATGAAGCGGGGGTGAGGTCGTTTATCTGGGAGTATTTGGTCTCTTAACAATGGATACCTCCGTACACTGAATCAGTTACGGCGCGAAATAAAGAGGGCTGCCGGACATCGTCACTCGATTAATGAAAAAACCTCATGCAATAAAATGTCCATTTTGGGAGCAGACATGGCCCCCTGACTTTTTAAGCATTTCCACCCCGACCTGCCTGCATATTGGACGCCACCTTCGCCCACCGTCGGCCCCTGAAGCTGCCCCAGTCATCCCTCCGTATCCGTCTTTCCCCTTGACAAAACTTCTCGTAAGCGTTAGAAAAAACATTCGTCGGGGCGTAGCGCAGCCTGGTAGCGCGCCTGCTTCGGGAGCAGGAGGCCGAAAGTTCGAATCTTTTCGCCCCGACCAAAAAATTCAAGGGGGGTTGCAGCTGTGCTGCAACCCCCCTTTCCCGTTTTCAAGCTACAGTAGCTTAATTATTCCCCTTTGCAATCAGAATTGGTCCACACTGCCAGCCACTGTTCTTGCGGGGTTCGTGAGTCCCCGTACTGGACGATGACGCCATCCTCGCGTTGGTAGGAACAGGCCCAGCCGGGCCAATCCGCTTTGTGAAAAGTCGGGTACTCTTCAGGATGATCAAGCGGTTCATAGGGCTCTGAGTAACCGCTCCAGTCCTTTGGTGGAGGACAGCGCTCATCGCCTCGATAATCTCCTGCCGCATATCCCGATGCTTCACAGCAAAGGATCAGAAAGCCAGCCAATATAATAACTGTTTTCATCTCCGATACCCCCTTTCCCATGGCTGCCCATACAGCAAAGAAGCCTTGAAAGTGCGGCTACCCTTTAAGGATAAACTCGCGTCCTGCCTGCATGACTTCGGTCAGACGGCCAGTGGTTGCGGCTTCGCCATACAGCCTGACAACCGGCTCTGTGCCCGATTTGCGGAAGAGTAGCCAGCTGCCGTCTGTGAGTACCAGTTTAGTGCCGTCAATCCTGATTACCTGCTCCACCTTTGTTCCGGCAATCTCATTCGGCAGATTGGCAACCCTCTCAGGGAAAGCATCTTCGATTTCCGCTGACAGCGAAATATTCTCCCGCTTGGTTATATAGCGTCCGACCCTCCCGTAAAGCTCCTCCAGAAGCTGGCCGACCGATTTGCCTTCGCGGGCGACCATCTCGGCAACCAGGAAGCAGGCGAGAATGCCATCCTTCTCCGGCACATGCCCCTTGATGGAAAGACCGGCGCTCTCTTCCCCGCCGATAATGATCTTGTCCTGGCTGATAAGTTCACCGATATACTTGAAACCGACCGGCGTCTCGAAAAGCTCGATGCCGTGATGCCTGGCGACAGCGTCGACAAGATGGGAAGTTGCCACACTGCGGGCCACGCCGCCGTTCATCTTTCTGACCCTGACCAGATAATCAAGCAGCAGGGCGATGATGTAGTTCGGTTCAATGTAGGTTCCGTCGCCATCGACAATGCCAAAGCGGTCGGCATCACCATCAGTGGCAATCCCGAGTTTTATTGCCGGATCGCTCTTGACCAGAGAGATGAAGTCGGGAATATATTTTTCTGCCGGTTCAGGCGGGAAGCCGCCGAAGTACGGGTCGCGCTGCTGATTGATAAGACGGATATCAATACCCCGGGAAAGCAGTGGTGCATCAAGATAGCCGCGCGCGGTTCCGTAGAGAGGGTTGACCGCAATTGCCCCGATTTTCCTGATTGCGTCAAAATCTATTTTCTTCTCCAGATCCGCCAGATAAACTTCCTGAGGGTCGATCTCCTCCAGGAGCCCCTGTTTTGCCGCCTGTTCAAGGGATATCTCCCGGTAACAGATCTCGCCCATCATCTCGTTGGCGCGCCGCTCAATATCTTTAGTAGTTTCCGGCAGTGCCGGCCCTCCCCACGACGGCGAGAACTTTATCCCGTTATATTCAGGCGGGTTGTGACTGGCGGTGAAGTTGATCCCGCCGGCAGCTTTGCGCCTGAGTATCTCAAAAGCGAGGACCGGGGTCGGCGTATCGCGATTGCAGAGATAACATTTCAACCCGGCGGCGGCAAGAACCCTTGCAGATTCTTTGGCAAAGCTGTCACCCATGAAACGGGAATCGTAACCGATCACCACGCCACCCTTCTCGCCGGCGGCAATCAGGTGATCGGCAATAGCCTGCGTTACGATTTTTACATTTTCAAAAATAAAATCCTCGCAAAGGATCCCCCGCCAGCCTGAAGTCCCAAAAGTGATGTGTGTCATAAAACCCTCCGGATGTCTGTTTTTACAAGAGTTAAACATTACCAAGAGCAACCCTGCAAAGAGCCCTGTAGAATACGCCACTCAGCAATGAGAACTGACAGGCGTTAAGCATCACAAAACCCCTGTTTATTGCGAAACTTTTTCTCCGGCAGCGTTATAGCAGACCGTCTGGTCGAGTTTCGGATCAGTAAAACAGCCGATGCACTTGTCCTTGCAGTCGTAATAGGTTGCATTGCAGTTTACCGCTGCGGTCTCTGGCCGGGTGATGGAAACATTGCCGACATAGAGCCCCTCCTCGGACTTCTTTTTGTAGCAGGAAACATCAATTGACTCTTCTCCGTCTGCCCGGGAGTTTGTCGGCGTTACCGTAGCAATTGCGGTAACGATTAACGTCAAAAACATGAACTGCTTCACAACAGCTGCATACCGCTTTAATGGCAATCTGTTCCTGTTCATATCAGTCTCCTTGTAAATGTTTATTCGGCGGGTGCTGCCAAACTCCGCAGCGCTAGGGCAAGATCGCGACTGACTGCAGCCAGAGCGCGACTCTGGGCCGCTACCAAAGGCTCATATCCGGCACTTTTGACAGGCTCGTTTACCATGGAGCGACCATTCTTCAAAACGCCACCTTCAGCACGGCGGATCGACCAAAGGGCATCCAGGGCGACCCCTTTACCTTCGGTCATCTCCAGGCGCTGAATATCGATCTGAATTCGGTAAGTTGCATCAAAGCCAGAATTCTGCGGATAGACAGCCACTCGCGTCGGCTTGAGCAGAACAGCCAGATTCTCGGCTATGATCCTGGGGATTTCGCTCTTGAGCGGTGCAGCCCAGCGCTGCATTTCGAGAATATCGACCCGGTTGGCATCAACAGTGACAACGAATTGCGGCCGGTCCAGCAGTTCCGGCAGCGTAACCTGGCCGATGACGACTGCCTCCAGTGCCTGAGTGGCTGCTTCAGGTGCCGCTGTGGCGTTAAGAGTGTAATAAACCACTCGCGGTGATCTGCTGCAACTGGCCAGCAGTGCTGCTGCCAGACAGAGAATGGATATTTGCTTTAATGTACTGAAAGTTATCATGGCTTGTCTCCCTCTTTACCGCGGATCAACGCCTCCGGGTTGCGTTCGAGATAATCGGTCAAGATCCGCAAGGATTGGGCTGCCTTGGAGAGTTCACGGAGGGTGTCCCGCAGATCGCTCTGCAGCGGCGCTTCAGCCGACAGGGTCTGCTTTGCCGCACTCAGGGTTTTACGCGCCTCTTCCAGTGCTGACTTTAGCTCCGGCAAGACCTCGGCATTTATCCGTTTACTCGTTGTGTCGGCGCTCTTGAGCAAAGTATCCAGACTCTGTACCGCCTGGCGCATTTCAGCGGCAATTTCCGCAAGCGGCAGCTCATCAACTCTTTTTAGAACTTTTTCCAACGCGGCCTGCAATTCCATCATGCTCCCTGGGGTAGTCGGAAACTTGGGCGGATTGGATGCCCAGTCCACCTTCGCCTTGGGGGCATTGGGGAAGAAATCCAGGGCGACATAGAGTTGACCGGTCAGCAGATTGCCGCTCTTGAGCTGCGCCCGCATGCCGCCTTCGACCAACCGGTTGATCAGCGATTCATTATTTTTCAATGCCGGCAAAGTCCCGAGCGTTTTTGAACGGAAGCGTTCCGGATAGTTGCGAATATAGACCAGCATGTTGACTTCCTTGGTGCGGTGATCAATCTCCATTTTTATGTCGGTAACTTCCCCGACGGTAAACCCGCGGAAATCGACCGGCGCCCCGACTGTCAAGCCGCGCACCGACTCGTTGAATGACATGACATAATTCTGGCTGATGGTGTCGCGATGCTTCATCGCGTCTTCCCGGCTGTTAAAGAGGGTGAAGGTGGTATTGGGAGCTGGTCGGGGGAGACTGCACCATCTTCATCGAGGGTCTGGAAGGCGATGCCGCCGATGAGGATCGAGGCCAGCGACTGCGTGTTCAGTGTCAGGCCGGTGGCGTCCACGGCAAGATCGACACCGCTGGCATTCCAAAAGCGGGTGTTCACCTTGACATACTGGTCATAGGGCGCGGCAACAAACACTGTGAAGGTAACTCCCGAGCCACCTTTGTCAAGCTCATAGGAGATTATCTGCCCCACCTGAATGCGGCGAAAATAGAGCGGTGAACCGATATCAAGCGAACCGAGATCCTCACTGTGGAGTTGAAAGCGGCTCCCCGGCACATCCATGGTAACCGCCGGCGGCCTTTCCAGTCCGATGAAAGCCAGCTGTTGCTGTCTTGGATTTACCGATATCAAAGCCGATGTAGGAACCACCCATCAGCGTCCCGAGACCGGTGATGTTGCCACCGGAGATCTGGGGACGGACCACCCAGAATCTGGTGTCTTCCACCAGATAAGGCGTGATCCCCTTTTTCAGTTCGGCAGTGGCGATCACGTGCTTAAGGTCCTTGGCGATGATGATCTCTTTGACCACTCCGACTTCGACATCCTTGATATTTGATCTTGGTTTTGCCTGCCTCCAGCCCCTCACCGGTCTTGAAGGCAATGGTGATGGTCGGCCCCTTCTGCAGGTAGGTCTTGACCGCCAGGGTTCCTCCGACCAGCGCGGCAATGATCGGGATGAGCCAGACCAGCTGAATTGAATGGCGCTTTTTCGGCTCGGCCACCGCTTCCGGTATATCGGTGCTCTCAAGGTTATCGTACTTATCAGTCATGCTCGGGCCTCTCTTTCTGAAGTGGATCCCATATCAGCCTGGGGTCGAACTGCATTGCGGAAAACATGGTGAGGACGACAACCGCTCCAAAGGCCAGGGCTGCCGGCCCGGCTTTGATGGTAGCCAGGGAGCCGATCTGCACCAGGGCGGCAAGAATAGTGACGACATAAATATCCAGCATGGACCAGCGGCCGACAAATTCGACAATCCGGTACAGCTTGGTCCGCTGCAGCGGCTGCCAGACTGAGCGGCGCTGTACCGTAATCAGCAGCAGTGTCATGGCGATCAGTTTCATAAACGGCACCATGATGCTGGCGATGAATACAATCAGGGCCAGATCCCATGAACCGGAATGCCAGAGGTAGATGACACCGCTCATGATGGTGTCATCCTGTGAACCGAAGAGTGAACTCGTCTCCATCATCGGCAGCAGGTTGGCGGGGATATACATGATATACGCCGCAATCAGCAGTGCCCAGGAGCGCGCCACACTGTCCGGCTTGCGAAAGTGAAGCTCTGCGGAGCAGCGCGGACAGTGGAATGTGCCGTCTGATGCCGATCCCTTTGAGAGGAGTCCGCAGGTATGACAGGAGAAATACCCGCGACTGGCAGCAGTGACCGCTGAATCGCTCATCCGCGCCCCTCCCGTTCCGGCAGTCTGTACGCCCGATCCCAGACGTCGCGAACGTCGAATGAAGATGCGGTCGCGGCGAGCAGCAGGGTGAGGATGCCGAATGCCCAAAGAGCGAGACCGGGAATCAGGGTGCCATAATGTGTGAGTTTCACCAGCGCAACGATTAACCCGAGAATGAACACCTCCACCATCCCCCAGGGGTTGACGTACTGCAGAACACGCATCATGACAGTAAGTCCGGCAGGCTTGCGACCGGACTGCAGCGACAAAAGGAGATACCCCATGATGGCCAGCTCGACCGCAGGCACCAGAAAGGTCGTCAGGAAGACAAGAACGCCAATCGCCTCCATACCCTGAGCCCAGAGAGCATGAGAAGCGCCAAAGAGAGTGGTTTCGTTACTCGACCCCTGAATTTCAAGGCCGACAATGGGATACGCATTGGCGACAATCAACACCACGGTCGCAGTCAGGAGAAAGGCAAGCGGCTTATCAAGACTTTTATGGGCAGAACGGTACAGCTCGGCGCCACAGCGACCGCAGCGAACCACCTTGCCCGGAGGGAGAAGAATCTCCCTCTGGAGCAGGTCACACTCGTGACAGGCAATGAGCGGCATTTGACAAGCCATGGACGATCCTTTCAGAGTGTCTGCCCCCTTCTTTTATCTACAGCAACAACTATATCACCTCAAACCGTATTCGCCACTATGCCTGGCGCATCACTGTTTCCTTTCAACCGGCGGCGCTGCCGGAGCAGCATACCAGTCTTTTCTGGCAACTATTTTTGCTTCAGCCGGGTCGTTCATGTAATGGGGCGACATGATCTGCACCCCGTATTCATTGAAGACATCCTGGATATTGGCATGGAGTGCGGTCAATGCCTCGGCGCGGGAATGCGCTGTGCTGTGGCTGGCCTGACAGACCAGGCGGTATTCGGGATAATAGTCGGAGAGTGCTGTCTGGAATACCCGTGGCGCCGGATCGGCCAGCACACCCGAGGTACGCCGGGCAGCCTCGATCAGCATGGCATGAATCTGCCGCCAGGGGGTGTCATAGCCGATGGTAACGGTGGCGTCGAGAATGAAGCCTTTCCCCTGGACCGCCCGCGAGTAATTTTTGGTGACGGTGCCGAGAATGAGTGAGTTGGGCAGGGTCAGCTCTTCACCCATACCGGTGCGGATCCGGGTGGTAAAGAGGCCGAGTTCGACGACCGTCCCTTCCTTGTCGCTGATACCGACATATTCACCTGCCCGCATGGTGCGGGTGTACATCAGGATCAAGCCGCTGGCAGCCTGGCCGACAAGACTGGACGCTCCCAGGGAGATCATCAGGCCGATCAGCACCGAAAGTCCCTTGAAGGCCTGGGTCTCAGCGCCGGGCAGATAGGGGTAGGCCATGGCCAGGGCAAACACCCAGACTGCCCCCGCGACCAGGCGGCGGGTGGGGCGCACGGTATCTTCATCAAGCCAGGAAAGTTTGATCTGACCGGTTTTTACCCGGTCGAAAAAGGAGGTGAGCAGGTTGACGACAGCGTTGGCAATCAGGAATATTATCAACGCGATCAGCAGGTTGGGGATTGCGGTAAACATACTGCTGACGATATTACCCGCCATAATGAGCAGGTACTGCCGAAGACTTTCACCCCATGGACGGGTAAAAGGAAATAGCCCCAGAGTGTAACCGAGCCACTCGTAGATCAGCACCAGCGTTACCAGCCAGTAGAAAATTGCAAAAACCCACGTCACTGCTTTCAGAACAAGCTCACCGTTGAGAATAACTTCACCGTCGATACGCAGCTGTGACGTTTTTTCCTGGACCAGAGGCAATATGCGTGCGGCGATCCATACCCGCATACGGTGCAGCACCCATATCAGCAGCAGCAGGACGCCGGTTGCCATAAGAGCCTTGCCACCGGCTCGGGACATGGCAGCAAGATTCCTGCCCTCTCTGGTTTCCGCAGCGACGAGGGTCAACTCCTTCACTGCTTTTTCCGCCGCCTGGTCAATGGTCTCTCCACCCAGTTGATCCACATCCTTCGGATAGAGAGAGAAGACAAATTCGCCATCGAGCAGGATAACCCGCCCCAGAGCAGTGGGCTGAATAGTGACCTTCCCCTCGCCACCTTTCTCCAGCACCCGCAGGATATCCTGCTTGGCTCGCAATGCCCTATCAACTGTGGCTATTCCGAAATAGGGGAAACGAAAGACCGTCACCGTCCGATTTAACACCACCAGGGGAGCAGGGACGGCGGTTGGCTGAACTGATTCCAAGGTGTCAGCGGCTGGAACCGGTGGCTCAACCGTCTTGACGGTTTTGGCCGGTTCCGCTCCAATGGCAAGTCCGCAGGGTAGAACCGTCAACAGCACTGCCAGGCAGAGCAGGCGAGCGAGTTTTTTACATAATGTAATCATGTTAACCTCTGGATTAATAAGGGTTCGTTTCTGCTGCTTCCCGGTGCGAATCTTACTCCGGGAACCGTACCCTGCCGGTTTCGATATTGCAGATTGCACCTACCAGTTGGAATACCCCTTCAGCCGCTGGACCTCGTTCACAAGTCTGCGTCAGGGTAGATGTTAAATGTCTTTTTAGCCCTAACAGTGATTGTAATTTATATAATATGCTTTTTTAGTCAATTTTTATTATTATCTGTTATCAACAGTTGTCCAGGAACAGTCACCCCCAATTTTGTTCTTTCGCTTCTGAAGGAATATGACCGGCTGAAGTTTTGAGTTGAGCGTGCCGAACGGCTCAAATAACTCATGGATACTATGGAGGGAAAAACAATGAAAACATGGATTTATACTGCTCTGCTGTTTATGTCTGCGGTGTCAATTGCGCCGGCAGCGGATAATATGCAGGCGTTTCCACCGGCTGAAGAAGGGATGGTTCGCTACGTTCTGCAGCTCCCGCAGCAGATGGATGAATCTGCTTTCAAGGTGGAGCTGCTGGTCGGCAAGACGGTGCGGATTGATGCGCAGAACAGATATTTTTTTGGCGGACAGATCGAAACGGAAACAGTTGCGGGGTGGGGTTTTCCCCGCTACATGGTCAGAGAAATTGGACCGCTGGCGGGCACGCTCATGGCTATCGATCCGGATGCGCCGAAAGTGGAGCGTTTCATAACGCTTGGCGGTGAACCCTGCCTTATCCGCTACAACAGCCGATTGCCAATTGTGATCTATCTGCCAAAAGGAGTGGAGGCGCGTTACCGGTTATGGTCTGCTGATGGAGAAACAAAAGCGCTAGAACAGGGTTGAGTCGCTAATAACTTACTTGCTTGAAGGATAACTCATTTTTCGTATTCATTCCAAAAATAGTACGTTGACATCTATCCTTGTTAAACTACACTTCTATGAAAAGCTGTTTGAAATTATATTATGGCGCTTGTGTACTCATTATTGGCCGTAGCATTCAATCCGTTTATTCGACTGAATTAACACCACCGTCGCAAGACACAACCAATTAAGGGGGAAATATCATGCGTAAGTTCAACACTTTCACCGTTTCAATTCTGACCGCAAGTATTGCATTACTGTTGGGGGGCTGCGGCGCCAGTCACCAGGCACGCAGTATGGAGCTCAAGGACTCTTTACTGATTAATCCGGCGATAATGGAGAAAGGGAAAGACGGACAATCTCTATATCGTTATGAAAATCCGAAAGCTGATTTCAAGAGCTACAGCAAAATCCTGATCGACCCGGTCATCATGAGCAAGGCTGCCGATATGGACGCCGATGAGGCTGAAAACTACCAGAAGCTGGTCAACAATGCCTTTGTTCTCCTCAACGACCAGTTGAAAAACGATTACACGATCGTGAAGAGTCCTGAGCCCGGCACATTGAGGATTCAGATGGCGATATTGGCGGCGAGTTCCGCCTCAAAGGTAAGATCCGTAACGTCAACTATCCTGCCGATCGGTCTTGCCATTAACCTGGTAAAATATAGCGCTACCGGCAAACCGACGGCAGTTGGCGATATAACTGTAGAGCTCAAGATTACTGATGCTGCCACCGGCGAGCTGCTGGGTGCGGCGGTGGACCAGCGTGTAGGTGGTATGAACATTGCCGGGGCTTGGGATTCCTGGAGGACCGCTGACGGTGCTTTGGAGTACTGGGCCAAAAAGGTACGCTTTATTCTCTGCCAAAAGCGGGGCGGCACTGCCTGCATAAAGCCTGAAGAATAGTCCGACTGACAGATTAAATTAAGGGCCGGTTTCCCGTTTGGGAACCGGCTTTTTTTATGCCCACCCAGGAGTCTGTCGGGCTTAGAATAAATCTGCTGTAAATCCGACTGAACGGTGCATATTTCGCCGCTTTCTTGGCCAATAGAGGACTATTGACCTTCAAAATCGACAAAATCTGCCCTCGCCCAGCCGAATTTTCGCTTAGATTTCCTAAATCCGACAGACTCCTAGCTACTCACTTCATATCTTATTGAAATTATACTAAAAGATGCTAATATCCCGACTACTGCCTGATCGGGTTCATCCGTCCCGTTGATGTCAGTAAAAATCGCCTTTACCAAATCGAATGAGGAATCCAATGAAAAAACTGCTCCAGCTACTCTTATTACCCCTGCTCATCCTGGCTCTGACAGGTTGTGCGTCTGTCTCACTGCAACATTCCGCGAAAGACTCGACTCTGCCGCCAAAGAAATATCAAAAGCTGCTGGTTGTCGGCATAACTGATAAGCCGGAGAGGCGGCAGATCTTCGAAGAGGTAATTGCAGCCGAACTGCAGAAACGGGGTGTAGCCGCTATCCCCAGTTACACCATCACCGGCGTTACCGAGAAACTCACCTGGGCAGCCGGGGAAGACGCTGTCCGAAAGACCGGCGCTGACGGGGCGATAACCACCCGCTTGATCGCCCTGAAAAAGGACACCAGTGTCAATACAGGCTTTATTATGACCGAGCATGGTTTCGCCGATGGTTACGGAGTCCATGTCACCTATGCGACCTTTATACATCAACCGGTGGAAGTTATTCTTTCGACAAAAATGGCAATTGAAACAAATCTTTTCGATGCTGCTACCGGTCGACTGGTCTGGACAGGGACATCAAACACCGTAGATCCCGAGGGTATCATCACCTTCAGCAGAGGTCTGGCAGAAGTGGTATTCAAGGAAATGGCCAAAGATGGCCTGATTTAAAGGAGAAAGTTAATGCGATATTCCACTGTGAGATTTTTACTCTGCTGCTTGATTGCCACCATGCTGACAGGCTGCGCTTCCGTGAAGGTTGTTGAAACCTGGCATAAACCTGCTGCCCAAGCGCACCAGAAAATCATGATCCTCGGTATAGGGAATGATGAAACAAAGCGTAAACTGTTCGAGAATATCGTTGTGGATGAACTGCGCCGCCGGATGATCACTGCCGTGGCAAGTCATACGATCCTGCCGGATCTCGACAAGACTGATCGCGCCGGCGTTGTTGCGGCAGTGCATGCCGCAGGCTGCGATGCCATCCTGACAACCCGTGTGCTGGTAAAAGGTGATGGCACTGTTTCCCAGCAGCAGCCGTCAGGCGATGCACCAGGTTATGTCTACGGGGCTTCTCCGCTGACAACCTATGGCAGCTTCCTGAAGGCAACACTACAGGCAATGTTGTATGATGCCAAAACTGAGGAAGTGGTCTGGAGTGCCACCTTCAAAACTTTCGATGCCGACAGGGAAGCCAAAGTCAGCAGGGAATTGGGCAAGTTCTTTTTTGAGGCCTTGCGAAAAGACGGGTTGATATGACGCAGCCGGAATCAACAGGAGACGTCAAAAGCAATAGAACGCGGATCAAATCTGATTAAGCGGATTGAGACGAATAAAACAAAAAAAGATTTAAAATCTGCGTAAATCCGCTCAATCCGCGTCATCCGTGTTCTATTGTTTTTTCAGTGGAGGTCAAGGCATGAACCGTATCGCCAGGTATTGCGTAGCACAGCCAGGGATGAGTTGGCTGGTCCTGTTGCTGGTCTCCCTGGCCGTGGGCTGGTTGTCCAGCAACGTTGCAGTCAATTCTCGGGTTACCGAACGTCGCAGCTTGCTGGAAACAGAGGCCCAGCGCCGCAGCCTGGAGGTCATGTCCCAGACCCTCAACGGCAACCTGATGGGATCTATGGCAATGCTGGGTCTTATCGATGCTGACATAAAGAGCGAGGCAATCGGCAGGCAGATCCCTCAGCCACAAAAGCTGCTGGGAGCCTTTGAAAGCGTCGGCCGCTCCTACGATGCCCAAGGGGTTTTTCTTGTACCCCGCGATGGTGTCATCACCCTGTCTTGGGATAACGCCGGCAAGCCTTCCACCGGCCTCAACGTGAAGTTTCGCCCCTATTACCAGATGGCGATGAATGGGAGGAATAACGTCTATGCAGCGGTAAGCCTCGCCCGGGGTGATCGGGCACTCTATTTCAGTGTGCCGGTATACCTGGGGAACACCACCGCCAGCGAGGCGGTAGGAGCTGTCGTGGCCCGCACCGGCCTGCAGAAGGTGGATGAACTGTTACACGGCAAGGCCGACATCGCCATGCTGCTGTCGCCCCAGGGAGTGGTGTTTGCCAGCAGCCGCAAGGAATGGATCGGCCACTTGGCCGGAACGCCGACTCCGGAGCGATTGAAGGCCATCCGCGAACTGAGGCAGTTCGGCAACCTTTTCGAAAAAAATGACCCGCCGGTGCTCCCCATGCCAGTCGACCCGGGTGTGCGGAAGATAGATGGACGACGCCATGTCGTGGCCAGCGCTAAAGTGCAGTGGAACGATCCGATGGGGGACTGGTCTCTGGTGCTGATGGAAGACCTGAGCCGCACCGTGCCTTTGACCGAACGCCTGCTCTACGGCCTGGCGGGGGGCATGGTCGTGTTGCTGCTCGGCTGGGGCCTGATCCGCCTGCTCCGCAGCCACCACGCCCAGCAGCTGGCCGGGGAACAGCTTGCCGCCTTCAGCAGCGGGCAGCAGAAGACGGCCACCCGCAAGACGGCGCTTTCGGAAGCCGGACTGCAGATGCAGCAGGCGCAGCAGGTTGACGAACTGGTACGCTGCTACTTCAATGCCGCCCACCGGATGTTCGGCGCCCTGCAGGGGGTGGCATATCTTGTTGACCGGGCAACGCCCGAGCTGATGGTCCTGGCCGGCAGCTATGCCTGCGCCGATGAACCTCCCGCACAGCTGGCGCTGGGTGAAGGGCTGCTTGGGCAGTGTGCTGCAGAAAAACGGCCGCAGCTGATTGACACTTCGTCGGCCGGTTTTGCCACCATCCGCTCCGGACTCGGCGAGACCTTGCCTGCCGCGCTGCTGCTGGCGCCGATCATGCTGCATGACCGGCTACTAGGCGTCGTTGAACTGGCGCTGCTGCACAAGCCGGAGGGTGCCGAGCAGGAGCAGTTTGCGGAGATGGTCGGCCTGTTGGCCATGAATCTTGAAATCATCGGCCGCAGTGCCGGCACGCAAGAGCAGCTGGCATTTCAGCAGGCACTGCTGGACACCATTCCCTATCCGGTGTTCTACAAAGGGGCTGATACCCGCTTCCTGGGGGTCAACCATGCCTATGAGGAGACCTTTGGGGTACGGCGTGATGATCTGATCGGCAAGCGGGTGCTGGATCTCGACTACCTGCCCGAAGCTGACCGGCTGAATTATCAGGTCGAGGACGAGGCGGTCATCGCTGCTGCCGCTACCGTGAAGCACGACATAACGATCCCCTTTGGCGACGGCAGGCTGCACGACACGATCTATTCCGTTGCCGGCTTCCGCAAACCGGACGGCACGCCGTGCGGGCTGGTGGGGACCTTCATGGATGTCAGCGATATCCGCTCGGCTGAGCGTGAATTGAGCCGGATGGCCGACGTGGAACGATTCAACCGGCTGGCCCAGGGGCGCGAAACGCGCATCCTCGAACTGAAGAGGGAAGTCAATGACCTCTGCCTGCGGCTGGCCGACACACCACGCTATGCAGCGGCAGAAATGGCCGCTGCGGCGGATAACTCCGTCGGTGAGGCGTTCGACGCATCCGGTAATCTGCTGATAAAACTTCACTGGCATCCCGGGTTTGAATCCGGCAATGCCGATATTGATCGTGAACACCGTGCCCTCTTCGCCGTTTCCAACGATCTCCTCAATGCCATTGTCAATGCCAGACCCAAGGTAGAGATCGACCGGATCATCAGCACTCTGGTTAAGGAAGTAACGTTTCATTTCGACCACGAAGAGGCTATCCAGCGCTCTATCGGCTATGCACAGGCAGAGGAGCATTCCCGTATTCACCGGAATCTGCTTGATAAGGCTGTCAAACTGATAGACGATTTCAATGCCGGCAATGTCTCTGTCGGCACCTTCTTCCAGTTCCTGGCCTACGACGTGGTTACCCTGCACATGCGCCGGGAGGACAGCAAATTCTACCCGCTGTTCGAAGCAGCCGGGCAGACAATGCCAACCGTCAAGGCCGTAGAATCACTGCCGAGTCTCGTGGAGCTCGTCGATCTGACTGAGCTGCAGAAGCTGTTCACCGCCTTTTGTGAATCGGTCGGTATCGCCGCGGCGATTATCGATCTTGAAGGGACGGTCCTGGTCTCCGCCAACTGGCAGCGCGCCTGCACCGCTTTCCACCGGGCTAACTCCGAATCCTGCCAGCTCTGCATCGAAAGCGATACCGAGCTGGCGCTCCAGCTGCAGGCAGGCCAGGACTTCACCATGTACACCTGCAAAAACGGCATGACTGACGCAGCGTCACCGATCATCGTCGACGGCCAGCATCTGGCCAACGTCTTTATCGGCCAGTTTCATCTCGGCCCGCCTGATCTCGACTTCTTCAGGCAGCAGGCCAGACTTTTCGGCTATGACGAAGCCGACTACCTCCAGGCTGTCAGCGCAGCGCCGGTTGTCGACGAAAAACGAATGCCGGTTATTCTCGGTTTCCTCAGCGGCTTTGCCCGGATGATCGGCACCATGTCGCTGGCTCGCTACCGTGCCGATGCGGCCCAGGCAAAACTGCAGGAACAGGCGGAGCTGCTGCACCGGGAAAGGTTGACTGCCATGAGTCTGGCCGAAGATGCCGATGCGGCACGTAAAGGAAAACAACAAGGAGCACCCTCATGAACAGATGGATCATAGCCCTGGAACGAAGCTCCCTTTCCCGTAAACTTGCCATCGGCTTTGCCCTGCTGCTGCTGGGCACCATAGCCATCGGCCTTGAAGGGATAGTCAGTCAGCGGGCTATTATGAAAGATCTGCAGGTGATGCACGATAAAGACCTGCAGGGCGTTGCCAGCGGCAAGGATGCCCAGATCGCCTATGCCACCATCGGCCGCACCATCCGCCAGGCCCTGATAACCGCTGATGCGGCGAGCGTGAGCGAGCTTTCAGCCAGCTGGCCGAGGCCCGGATGACTCTCAGCATGGAGATCACATTGCTGCGCAGCGCAATGATCCGCGAGGAAAACAAAAAAGATCTTGCCCTTTTTGAAAAAAACTATGCCCTCTACCTGCGCGGAGTGGACAAAGCCATCGGGCTGCTGCGGGGTGGCAAGAACGCCGAGGCAATGGCCTTCGTCGCCTCCATGGAGTTCCAGACTCCGGGCATTGATGCCAATGAAAACATGGAGAAGCTTGTCTCAATCAAGGAAGAAGGCGCCCAGAAAAGCTATGAGCGTTCGCTTGCGGAGGCCAAACGGAGCCAGATGTTGTCTGCGGGGATGCTGGCCTTCGGGCTGCTGCTCGGCGTCCTGCTCTGGCTGCTGGTATCCCGCTCGGTAATCCGGCCGCTTGACCGGCTGCGCGATGCGCTCAGCCAGCTCGCCTCCGGCAAGCTTCTTCACGAGGTGCCGCACTGCGACTACAACAACGAGGTGGGTGATCTGGCCCGCGCCGTGGTGGTGCTGCAGACCGAAGCCCAGCAGATGGAGGCGCAGCGCTGGATCAAGACCCACATCGCCGCTGTTTCAACTGAACTGCAGGCCGCCACCAGCTTCAGCGAACTGTCCCAGACATTTCTTGCCAGTGTGGCCCCCCTGCTCAAGGTCGGCCATGCGGTCTTCTATCTCTTCGAAGAAGAGCAGCGCCGGCTGCACATGCTGGGTGGCTATGCCTTTCGCGAGCGGAAGAACCTGGACACCTACTTTGCCGTCGGCCAGGGGTTGGTCGGCCAGTGCGCCCTGGAGCGGGCGCCGATCATCATCACCAAGCCGCCGGCGGACTACATCCGGATCGGCTCCAGCCTGGGCGAAGCGGTGCCAAATACTATCGCCGTGCTGCCGGTGCTGCACAACGAACAGCTGCTGGCTGTCATCGAGCTGGCAACCTTCGAAACCTACGGCGCCAATGAACAGGCCCTGCTGGATGGGCTTGATGCCGGTCCTGGCCATGAACATGGAGATCATCGAGCGCAACAACCGGACCCAGCAGCTGCTCGAAGAGACCCGGCGCCAGGCCGAGAGCATGGAAAAACAGGCGGCCAAGCTGGAAGAGCAGGCCGTCGAGATGGAAGCCCAGCAGCACGAGATCAAGGCCACCGAGGCCTGGTTCCGCAGCATGTCGAAACGGCGCCGGACGGCATGCTGGTGGTCGACGAGCATGGCACCATCATCCTGACCAACCCGCAGGTGGAAGCAATGTTCGGCTACCAGCCAGGCGAACTCGTCGGCAGCCCGATCGAGGTGCTGGTGCCAACCGATGTGCGCGGCCGCCACGTGGCCTTGCGCGACAACTACATCACGGATGTAAATGCCGGCGACATGGCTGCCGCCAACCGCCAGCTGCGCGGCGTGCGCAAGGATGGCAGCGAGTTCCCGCTGGAGATCGGCCTGTCCCGCCTGCCGGCCGTCGGCGGCCGCGGCAAATGCGTCTGCGCCTCGATACGCGACATCACCGCCCGCAAGGAGGCGGAAGACCGCCTGGCCATGGCGGAAGAGCGCAGCCGGCTGATCCTGGGTGCTGTCGGTGACGGCATCGTCGGCCTTGACAATGACGGGTTACATCACCTTCGCCAATCCGGCTGCCCCGGCCATGCTCGGCTACCGGGAAGACGAGTTCGTCGGCCAGAAGATGCATCCGCTGGTGCACCACCACTATCCGGACGGCCGCGAGTTCCCGCGCGAGGAATGTTCCATGTATCTCGCCTCGGTCGATGGGCAGACCCGCGCCGTGGATTGTGAGGTCCTCTGGCACAAGGACGGCACCGCGATACCGGTGGAGTATGCAACAACGCCGGTTCTCAAAGACGGTGTCATCGTCGGCAGTGTCACCGTTTATCGTGACATCTCCGCCCGCAAGGAAGCGGCAGAGCGCCTGGCTGCTGCCGAAGAACAGAGCCGCCTGATCCTTGCCTCCATCAAGGAAGGTCTCTGTGGGCTTGACCTGGACGGCAACATAACCTTCCTCAACCACTCCGGGGCAGAGTTGCTCGGTTTCAGCGAAGCCGAGATGATCGGCAACAGCATGCACACGCTGGTGCACCACACCCATGCTGACGGCAGCGCTATCCGGCCGAGACCTGCCACATGCGTCTTACCATGCAGGACGGCGTCGTGCGCACCGTCAGCGACGAAGTGCTCTGGCGCAAGGACGGCAGCTCCTTCCCGACCGAATACACTTCGACGCCGATCTACAAGGACGGGACACTGGTGGGGAGCGTCGTCGCCTTCCGGGACATAACCGAGCGCAAGGCTGCTGAGGACGCCCTCAAACACGCCAATTTCCTCAACGATCAGGCGCTCGACCTGACCAAGGCCGGCTACTGGCACATCCCGCTCAATACCGGTGATGAGTATTACAACTCGTCGGAGCGCGCCGCGGCTATTTTTGGCGATCCGCCCCGTCCTGACTGGCGCTATCACCTGATGAACGAATGGGGTGCCAATGTTGTAGCCGGCGACAAGGACGCTGCGGAAGCGACGTTCAAAAACTATGCAGCAGCCCTTGAGGGGACTGTGCCCCGCTACGATGCGATCTATGCCTACAAGCGGCCGATCGATGGCCGCGTGGTCTGGATTCATGCCTTGGGGGATGTGGTCCGGGATGCTGATGGCAAGCCGACCGACATGTATGGCGTGACCCAGGACATAACCGAGACCAAGCTGGCGGAGGACAAGCTGCGGGAAGCCAAGCAGATCGCCGAGGAGGCCACCCGGGCCAAGAGCGACTTCCTGGCCAACATGAGCCACGAGATCCGCACGCCGATGAACGCCATCATCGGCATGTCCCACCTGGCGCTGCAGACCGAGCTGGACAAGAAGCAGCAGCAACTACATCGAGAAGGTGCAGCGCGCCGGCGAGAACCTGCTGGGCATCATCAACGACATCCTCGATTTCTCCAAGATCGAGGCCGGCAAGATGACGATGGAGAAGATCGACTTCCACCTGGAAGATGTCATGGACAACCTGGCCAACCTGGTGGGGATGAAGGCCGAGGACAAGGGGCTGGAGCTGCTGTTCAACTGTGCGCCGGACGTGCCGACCGCCCTGGTCGGCGACCCGCTGCGGCTGGGGCAGGTGCTGATCAACCTGGGCAACAACGCCGTCAAGTTCACCGAACAGGGCGAGATCGTCGTCGGCGTTGACAAGGTGGCCGAGGATGACAGCGGCGTCGAGCTGCACTTCTGGGTGCGCGATTCCGGCATCGGCATGACCCCGGAACAGTGCGGCAAGATGTTCCAGTCCTTCAGCCAGGCCGACGCCTCCACCACCCGCAAATACGGCGGCACCGGCCTGGGGCTGGCCATATCGAAGAACCTGGTGGAGCAGATGCAGGGGCGGATCTGGGTCGAGAGCGAGGCCGGCAAGGGCTCGACCTTCCACTTCACCGCCCGTTTCGGGCTGCAGACAGAGCCGATGCCGCGCCGCATGTTCCTGGCCGAAGAGCTGCTGGGGGTGCGCGTGCTGGTGGTGGACGACAACGCCTCGGCCCGGGAGATCCTCTCCACCATGGCCCGGCAGCTTCGGCCTGGAGGTCGACACCGCCCAGGACGGCCAGCAGGCGCTGAACATGATCGTCGAGTCCGAGCAGAAACAGCTCCCCTACGACCTGGTGCTGATGGACTGGAAGATGCCGGTCATGGACGGCGTGGAGACGGTCCAGCACCTGCTGGACGAACAGCTGACCAGGACTCCGTCGGTGATCATGGTCACCGCCTACGGCCGTGAAGAGGCGCTCGGCTCGGCCGAGCAGCGCGGCGTGCAGCTGGGCACCGTGCTGACCAAGCCGGTCAACCCGTCGACCCTGCTGGAAGCGATCGGCGAGGTGCTGGGCAGGGGGATTGTCGTCGAGACCCGGGCCAGCGAACGGGCCGACGACCATGTCGATGTCATGGCTCAGCTCAGCGGCGCCCGTCTGCTGCTGGTGGAAGACAACGAGATGAACCAGGAGCTGGCCACCGAGCTGCTTGAGCAGGCCGGAATGACGGTGGTGATCGCCAACAACGGCCAGGAGGCCCTGGATATCCTGGCGAAGGATGCCGCCTTCGACGGCGTGCTGATGGACTGCCAGATGCCGGTGATGGACGGCTACACGGCCACGCGGGAGATCCGCAAGAACCCGGCTTTCAAGGAGCTGCCGATCATCGCCATGACCGCCAACGCCATGTCCGGTGACCGCGAGAAGGTGATCGAGGCGGGCATGTGGGACCATATCGCCAAACCGCTCAATGTTGCCGAGATGTATGCCACTATTGCCAGATGGGTCAAACCGGCGGCTGCCGCAGATGCAGTTAAAAGCAAGGAAAAAGCCGGGAAGCAATCGACCGGAGGGCTGCCACTACTGCCCGGCATCGACGTCACCGCTGGCATGGCCACCACCATGAACAATGAAAAACTCTATACCCGGATGCTGATCAAGTTCCGCGACAGTCAGGGGAACTTCAGCGAACTGTTTGCCGCTGCCCGGCAGGAGAGTGACCCCAAGGCGGCCGAACGGGCCGCCCATACCCTCAAAGGGACTGCCGGCAATATCGGCGCCCGCGGGGTGCAGGCTGCAGCCGGCGAGCTGGAGCATGCCTGCAGCGCCGGCAAAGATGCCGCTGATATTGATGCCTTGCTGGCAACGGTACTGGCAGAGCTGCAGCCGGTTGTCGCCGGACTGCAGCAGGTTGGCGCAGGCGAAGCTGCGCCAACCAAAACAGCACCGGCCATTCCCACAGAGGAGTTGCAGGCAGCGCTGGATCAACTTACGGTACTTTTGGCAGACAATGATTCAGCCGCCGGGGACCTGCTCGGTGAACTGCTGGACAGAATCGAGGGGACTCCCCAGGCCCGTGCCTTGAAGCCGGTGGCGGATGCCATCAATGACTATGATTTTGATGAAGCGCTGGAGAAGCTGAAGACGGTAATGACATGATGCATATCGCCGGCATCGGCGCCTCTGCCGGTGGTCTTGAGGCGATGCTGCCGCTGTTTGCCCGGCTGCGCCCGACCGGGCAGATTGCCTATATTATTGCGCAACATATGGCCAATGACGGTCACAGTGAGCTGGTTGCCCGGTTGATCCAGCGTGAGTCCACTCTGCCGGTGGTGCTTGCCGATAAAACCCTGCGACTGCAGGCTGATACGGTGTACATGATTCCGGCAGGCAAAGACGGGATGGTTCGCGCCGATACGCTGACGCTGTCTGAACCGGCGGCAGGAAACATCTCGACGCCGTCCGTCAATACGCTATTCAAATCCATAGCCGAAAGCTGCGGCAGCAACGCCATCGGCATCGTCTTGTCAGGCACCGGATCGGACGGAGTTGCCGGCTGCCGCGCCATCAAGGCTGCCGGCGGCCTGATACTGGCGCAGCTGCCAACAGAGGCCAAGTATGACGGTATGCCTGCTGCCGTGATTGACGCCGGCCTGGCAGACCAGATTGTGCCGGTGGAAGATGTGGGTGAACGTCTGGCGGTAAGGTTTCCCGGTTATGTTGCTCCAAAGGCAGCCGTTACCCCGGTGCAGGTCGTTCATCCCGCAGCAGTTAATCCTGGCGAAGCCGCTATCACTGCTGCCGAGCGCAGCGAACTGGAACAGTTGCAGCGCCAGGTGCTGGAAGCTACGGGCATCGATTTTTCCAGCTATAAGGAAGATACCCTGCTGCGGCGGCTGGAAAAACGCAAGGCAGCCGTGGGGGCGATATCGGCTGAGGCCTACCAAGCCCTGATCCGCCGCGATCCCCACGAACTGCATGCCCTGCAGCACCTGTTCCTGGTCTCCATGTCCTCCTTCTTTCGTGACCGGGATTCGTTCCTGTCACTGGAGCGGGCGCTGGCCGCACGGATTGTGGACAAGCTGCAGGGGGTGCCGGTCCGGGTCTGGGTGCCGGGATGCGCCTCCGGGGAAGAGCCGTACACCCTGGCCATTATTCTCAATGAACTGCTGGGCAGCTGCCGACAGCTGCAGCCGCTTGTCATAACAGCGACCGATCTGAACGCCGAAGCGTTGGCTATGGCCCGGACCGGCATCTACCCCCGGACCGCCTTTGCAGAAATGGATGCTGCCTTGCGTGACCGCTATTTCATCCAAAAGGGGCAGCAGTTCGAGGTGACGCCCGAGTTGAAGGCCTGCGTGCGGTTTGAACAGCGTGATGTCCTGAGCGGGACGCCACCAGGTGAACTTGATCTGGTCAGTTGCCGTAATCTGCTGATCTATATGAAGAGTCACCTGCAGGATCAGCTGATCAAGATCTTTCACCAGGCGCTGCTGCCAGACGGCCTGCTGTTCCTCGGGCAGTACGAGTCGCTCAGTTTCCTGGGGAGTTCGCTGTTTACGCCGGTTGATCAGTATCATCGTCTGTTTGTCCGGCGGCAGTGATAAACAATTATTTATATTAGTAAGCTGAAGACAAATTAGTTATGGTCTATTGGAGCAACGATCCAAACCAGTCGGCGGAAAGCCGTCAAGTCAGAAAAGGAGATACTCCATGAAAAGATGTCTTTGCATCGTATTTTGTCTATTCGCTATGTTCGGAACTGCTTTGTGCGACTCTACCAAGATTACCGACCGTCAGCAGATGTCAAAAGACAAACTGGCTAAGCCAGCCCAGATCTGGATTTACGACTTTGTTGCTACTCCGGCTGATCTCCCAGCAGATTCCGCGCTTGCCGGAAAGTACACCGAACACAGCACACCGCAGACTCTTGAACAAATAGCAAAAGGTCGGGAACTGGGCACTCTGATCGAAACAGAACTGGTTTCCCAAATCCGTGCCATGGGCATGCCCGCTGAGCATGCAGTGAAGGAAACGACCCCGCAGATCAACGACATAGTCCTCAGGGGCTATATCATTTCATTCGACGAAGGCGATGCCAAAAAGCGCGTCGGCGTTGGTTTTGGCTCCGGTGCATCCGATTTAAAAATGGCGATCGAAGGTTTCCAGATGACTGCTCAAGGAATGCGTAAGCTCGGTGGTGGTGCAGATGACGCTGGCGGCAGTAAGTCTCCGGGGGCGGTCCTGGGTTTTGTAGGTATGGTTGCCACCCATAACCCGGTAGGACTCATTGTCAATGTAGGCATTAAAGAGCATGGGGAAAAGACCGGCAGCAGCAAGGTCGAGGGGAGAGCAAAGCAAACTGCCAAGGAAATAGCCGATATACTAAAACAGCGCTTCCAGGAGCAGGGCTGGATCAAATAAATGGTTCAAACTTTAGGTAGTTAACCCACTGTTGTAACAACATTATAAAGGAGAGACACATGAAGCTTGGTAATAAGTTGGCTGGCTTCAAGTCAACGCTGAAAACTCTGGGGATGCTAGTTGTCTTTGGCACGCTGTTGGCAGGATGCGCCACCCTGCCGAACGACGGCGCTAACGCGAAACTGAACACTTTCCAGAATACGTACGGGCACCGTTACACCGAAATGTTCCTTATCGGCGGCAACGGGATCACCAGGAATCTGGAGGCGAACGTCTATAACACCTGGGGTCTGAATGGCAGCGACACCACGGGGGATTCCTGTCCCGCGGCGCTGCTGGACAAGATCGACGTGAAGTCGCTGAAGGAGCAGTACGGTATGCTTGGCGCGTTCAAGAACGGTCCACGCTTGTGGACGTTGGACTGGATCGAGGTCGAAATGGGCAAGGAGCTGGATTTCGGCGGCATGAAGGCGCGCTGGGTGAAGTGGCTGGACCTGAAGGGTATCAGCATGAAGCCGGGTGAGGCCGCCTACAAGAACATCACTGTCACGCGCCACACCAGGTTCGGCTTCAACAAGGGTACGCGGATATCCGTCTTGGACGACCCCGAGGGCAACCCGTGGATCATGAAGTCATTTAGTCTGATCACGCATCCGGATCAGAATTTCGAAGAGATCAGCACCCTTGGCAGCCGCCTGAAGCTGCCGGCGGGCTGGAAGTTCCGGTCACTGGTGCTCGAGCAGGATCTGATCCTCACCCCGGACAAGGACGGCACCGCCACATCACGCAGGACGACTTCGGCAACACCTACGACCGCGCGGGCGGTCCCTACAGCAACTTCAAGCCGTAGCCAGGAAGAGGACACTATGAAATTGATGAAATGTATTCCGCATCGCCATGGTGTTCATTAGCCGTCGCCTTGACACTGTCCGGTTGCAGTGCAAAGCATGAGATCGTCCGCGATGCCTACATCTACGGGTACCCTCTGGTTACCTTCGATATGGTCCGTCGACAGCAGACCAACGTGGCCCTGCCGGATGGCGAGCATGCGCCGATGGGGCAGCTGATCAAGATGCGGAGCTACCCTGCGGTCGATAACCATTGCTGCGCCGCGCCCAACGCCGACACCCTCTACACGGAAGTTTGGCTCGATGTCTCCACTGAGCCGTGGGTGTTCAGCATTCCCGATATGGGCGATCGCTACTACATGATGCCGATGCTGGACGGTTTCTCCGAAGTGTTTTATGTGGCCGGCACGAAGACAACCGGCAGTAAAGCCCAGATGTACGCCATAACAGGCCCGGGCTGGACTGGCACGCTGCCGGCAGGAATTACACAGGTGAAGGCTCCCACCGGCATGGTCTGGATCCTCGGCCGTATTTACTGCAACGGTACTCCTGAAGACTACCAGGCGGTGCATGCGCTGCAGGATAAATTCGTGTCAGTGCCGCTCAGCGCCTATAACAAACCTTACACTCCGCCGCCTGGCATAGTGGATGCCAAAGCTCGATATGAAGACGGCGGTGCGCAAACAGGTTAACGAACTCCCTCTCGATGAATACTTCAGCTATCTCACCAGGCTCTTGAAAACGAATCCACCGAAACAGGAAGATGCTCCGATGGTAGAGCGCCTGGCAGAGATCGGCATCGTCCCCGGAAAAGACTTTGACCGAAGCAAGTTGCCCCTGTTGTGGGAGAAGCTTGATCCGAAACTCGGGCTGGTAGAGATGGGGCTGCACCTGAAGAGACAGAAAACCACCAACGGCTGGCTCTACTTTACCAAGGGGGTCGGTAACTTCGGCACTGATTACCTGACAAGGGGGATGGCTAACCTCCTCGGCCCCGGCTGGAATCGTCCCCAGGACGCGGTCTACCCGCTGTCACTGAAGGATGCCAAAGGCGACGAATACGACGGAGCCAAGCATAAGTACGTCATCCGCTTCGAGAAAGGGCCAGTTGCCGCCGGCTGAAGCTTTCTGGTCGCTGACCATATACGATGGCGACTTCTTCTTCGTACCAAACGCGCTCAATCGCTACGACCTGGCCCAGCGCGACAGGCTGATAACCAATCCGGACGGATCGATTGATATGTATCTTCAGGCGGATTCGCCGGGCAAGGACAAGGAAGCCAACTGGCTGCCGGCGCCTAAGGGGAAATTTGTTCTGGTGATGCGGATCTATGCGCCCCGAACGACACCACCTTCGATTCTTGACGGCAGCTGGACGCCGCCGCCGGTGCAGCGGCTGCCGTAGCAGGGACAGCCACAAACCATGTAAGCAGGGAGGCGCTCGATTATGAACCTTATGAACCCGATTTATATCTCAATTTTTGTCATTGCCTGTACTTATTGTGGTACGCATCTTGGTTTGAGCATCCGCAAGTCGCTGCCGGAGGACCACCTGTCTGCCGATACCAAGGAGATCGTCAAATTAAGCGCCGGGCTGATTGCCACCCTGACCGCTCTCGTTCTCGGCTTGCTTGTCAGTTCGGCCAAGGATACCCTGGATACGATGAACCATGAACTAACCCAGGATGGAGCCAAAATTATCCTCCTTGACCGCACCATGGCCAACTATGGGCCGGAAACAAGCGAGATCCGGACACAGTTGCGTGGGCAGATCGCCTATACTCTCAAACTTCTCTGGAACGAAGATATCCCGGGTGATTCGGCATTGAAGACAGCCGAAGATCCACGCGTACTGGAAAGTATGCAGGCCAAGTTGCGTGACCTGTCGCCGCACAGCGACTCCCAACGCCAGTTGCAATGCGCAGGCTTTGCAGCTTAGCAGTGATCTTGCTCTCTCCCGCTGGCTGATTGTCGAATCGTCGCAACGCGTAATGCCAAATGCCTTCCTGGTGGTATTGCTTCTCTGGCTCATGATTCTCTATACCTGTTACGGACTTATTGCTCCAAAAAATTGGACTGTCAGGGTTGTTTTATTCATCAGTGCTCTCTCTATCGCCGGGGCGATCTTTCTGGTACTGGAGATGAGCACCCCGCTCAGCGGGATAATCAAGGTGTCCAGTGCGCCATTGCATAAGGCGTTAAGCTCTGCTAGGCAGATGAACTGAAAGAGTTGAATCCAAGTGGTTATTGCTGGCGTCAGCCTTACCGATGCCAAGTATGAAAATATTAGTCAGACAGGACGTTACAAGAGGGTACGCCATGAGTTCACTCGACAATGAACATAATCCTGATTCCACAGTCCTGACCAGGGAGGCGTCTGCCCGGCAGGAAACAGTGCTTGTTGTGGATGATACCCCGGACAACATCACTCTTATAAGCAGCCTTCTGAAAGACCTTTATAAGGTCAAGATCGCCAACAACGGCGAAAAAGCGCTGAAGATCGCCGCTGCGGACATGCCGCCGGATCTGATCCTGCTGGACATCATGATGCCGGAGATGGATGGCTACGAGGTTATTACCCGCCTGAAGGCTGATGAAAAGACGCGGGACATACCGGTGATCTTCCTGACTGCCAAGGCCGAGGTGGAGGATGAAAAACTCGGGTTGGAATTGGGTGCAGTGGACTACATCACCAAACCGATCAGTCCGCCGATCGTGCTGGCCCGGGTGCGCAACCATCTTGACCTGAAGAGCGCCCGTGATTTCCTGAAAGACAAGAACAAACACCTGGAAGAGGAAGTGCGGCAGCGTACCCGTGAGGTGGCTGCGGTGCAGGATGTCACCATCCATGCCATGGCCTCCCTGGCGGAGACCCGCGACAACGAGACCGGCAACCATATCCGCCGTACCCAGTGGTACGTAAAGCTGATTGCAGAAAAGCTCCGCCACCTTCCCCGCTTCAGGGCGGAGCTGGACAACGACAAGACCATCGATCTGCTCTTCAAGTCTGCGCCGCTGCATGATATCGGCAAGGTGGGGATACAGGACCGGATTCTGCTCAAGCCGGGACGTTTTGAACCTGAAGAGTTTGAGCTGATGAAACGTCATCCAAGGCTCGGCCTCGATGCAATTGTCTCGGCAGAACAGTCCCTTGATCTGGACCTCCCTTTTCTGAGAATTGCAAAGGAGATTGCCTATTCCCATCAGGAAAAATGGGATGGCAGCGGCTATCCGGAAGGACTGTCAGGAGATGATATTCCGGTCTCTGCCAGGATCATGGCGATTGCCGATGTCTATGATGCTCTGGTCAGCCGCCGGGTCTACAAGGAGGGTATGCCCCATGAACAGGCGCTCGGCATCATTGTCGAGGGGAAGGGGAGCCACTTCGATCCGGATATTGTTGATGCCTTTGTGGAAATCGCCGCCGAGTGCAAGGCAATTGCCGACCGGTATATTGATTCCGCTGCCGAACTGGAAAAAGCTGCCTCCGGATCATAATACGGCAGTTCAAACACAGAGACACAACTGAGCAACATGAGAAATTACCACAAGTTACAAGACAATTGCGCAGGATATAATCGGTAAATTCAGATGAGATTCTTTTTTAGTTTGACACTTATCCGAATTTTCAGATTTTATCTGCTGAAATTGCTCTGATCTCAGTGTTTAAATCCCTTTGATCGGGTTAGGATTTACGGTATTTACCATAATTGATACTAAGGAAGGTGCACTATGAGTTCACTCGATAATGATACTACTCAAAAACAGGCAACAGTCCTGGTGGTGGATGATACCCCGGACAACCTCTCGCTGATGAGCGGCCTGCTGAAGGACCTCTACAAGGTCAAGGTCGCCAATAACGGTGAAAAAGCGCTGCAGATCGCCGCTTCTGACTCCCCTCCGGACTTGATCCTGCTTGACATCATGATGCCGGGAATGGACGGTTATGAGGTCTGCCGCCGCCTCAAGGAAGATGCCGGCACCAGGGATATTCCGGTGATCTTTCTGACGGCCAAGGCCGAGGTTGCCGATGAGACGCGCGGGCTTGGCCTGGGTGCTGTGGATTACATCACCAAACCGGTCAGCCCCCCCATCGTTCTGTCCCGGGTCAGGAATCATCTGGAACTGAAGACCGCCCGCGACCTGCTCCAGGCGCACAGTGCGCAACTGGAAATCAAGGTTAAGGAGCGGACTGCGGAGCTGGCCTCGCTCAATACCGTCTATGAGCGTTTTGTTCCCCAGGAGTTCATCACCCTGCTGCACAAGGAGAGTATTCTCGATATTCATCTCAATGACCAGGTGAGCCAGAAAATGACGGTCATGTTTGCCGATATCAGGAACTGGACCAACACGCTGGAAAAGATGACCCCGACCGAGGCGTTCAGTTTCATCAATGCCTATCTGCGACGGGTTACCCCGGTGATCAAGAACAGCAACGGCTTCATCGACCAGTTTTACGGCGACGGAGTGATGGCTCTTTTCCCGGGAACAGCCGATGATGCGGTGCAGGCCGCCGTTGGCATGCAGAAGGCGGTGGCCGAATATAACAAGGAGCGCGAGCGGGACGGGTTTGCACCCATGAGCATCGGCATCGGCCTCCACCGTGCCGAGCTCATGCTGGGGATCATCGGCAGTGAGGACCGTCTCCAGGGGGCGGTGGTGGGCGATGCTGTCAATCTTGCCGCGCGTATCGAGGGTTTGAACAAGATGTACGGCTCTTACATCAGCCTGAGCGATGAGACCCTTCAAGCAATGGAAGATGCTGGCCGCTATCGACACCGCTTTATCGACAAGGTGCGCGTCAAAGGCAAAGAGGATGCGGTCACCATTTACGAAGTGTTCGAAGGGGATCCAGAAGAGATCGCCGGGCTAAAAGAGCAGACTAAGCCTTTATTTGAAAACGGTATCGAGCTTTACTACGGCAAGAAATTCTCTGAAGCCAGTGTTCAGTTCAGCCAGGTGAAGGAGAAGAATCCGGCGGATCTGGCTGCCGGAATCTACCTGAAAAGAGCCGCCAACTACATGGTAAACGGCATCCCCGCGGATTGGACCGGGGTTGAAGCACTGACTGAAAAATAGGCGAAAGCTGATGCTCGAAATATATAAGGAGCAGACACTATGAAGACACGCTACTATTTCTCAAGATAATCTTCTGGACTGGTTGAAAACACACGAACTATTCGGGAGTTTCAGCGACGCTGTGCTGCGGGAATTCCTTGCGGAGGGAGAATGGCTCTCGCTGCAGGCAGGTGAAACTCTCTTTCAACAGGGGGACAGCGGCGGTTTTTTCTGTATCGTCCATTCCGGCTCCTTGCAAGCCAGCGTTACCCATAAAGACGGTTCTGTCGATGTTCTCTCGATTCTTGGCCCGGGCAAGACCCTGGGTGAGATCCAGCTCCTGATCGGTGGCACCCGTTCCGCCACTGTCTCCGCCCTCGAAGACTCAAGACTCATAAAGCTGACCAGAAAAGCCTTTGACAGTCTTGCTCAGAACTCACCGGAGATCGTGCAGAGATTCGCCGATATTATCCGCACAAGGCTCAGACGCAGCCAGTTGGTCGAGATCCTGCCACATCTGTACGGGCCAATCAATCCGGAAATGCTTAAATCCATTGAAGAGACGGTCGAATGGGTCCATATCCCCTTCGGCCAGACACTCTTTCGTCAGGGTGACCAGGAGTCAGCGCTATATCTGCTGGTCAGCGGCCGCCTGCAGGTATGCGTTAACGACAAGGCAGGCGTTGAACGGAAAGTCGCTGAAATAAAGCGCGGCGAGATAGTCGGTGAAATGGCCATGTTCACCGGAGACAAGCGGACCGCAACCGTGTATGCCATGCGTGACAGTGACCTGGTGCGCATCTCCCGGCAGGCTTTCGAACGGATCATCGCCGCCCATCCCAACATCATGATGTATTTCATCCAGTTCATCGTCAAACGGATGCAGGATATGTCCGCAGTGGCGCAGCGGCGCGAAAAGAGCTTGAGTCATGGCCGTTGTCCCCGGCAGCCATGACGCCCCCCTGGCGGATTTCACCCGGCGCCTGGTGGAGTCATTGGCCCTGCACGGGAAAACGCTGCATCTCAGCAGCGAAATCGTGGACCGTCACTGGGGTATCAGCGGCATTGCCCAGGAGTCCGGCACCGCTCCTAACAGCATCAGACTGAACGCTTGGCTGGATGAACAGGAAAGCAGCTTTACGAACATCGTCTACGAAGCGGACCCGGCAAATACCCCTTGGACGACGCGCTGCCTGCAGTACGCGGACCGCAGCATGATTCTTGCTACGGCAGATGCCGATCCAAAGCCGGGAGAATTGGAAGCAAGCCCTCTTTGCTGCGGACAGCGGGATCAACAGATTTCACCGCATCCTGGTCCTCATCCATCCTGACAGCAGCAGACTCCCGACCGGAACCAGCCAATGGCTGCAGGAACGGCAGGTTGAGAGTCATCATCACGTTCGCTGGGACAATGACGCTGACATGAAGCGCCTGGCGCGAATACTGACCGGGAATGCCGTCGGCCTGGTGCTGGGAGGTGGAGGTGCGCGCGGTTTTGCCCACATCGGCGTCATACGGGCTCTCAATGAGGCGGGCATACCGATTGACATGATCGGCGGGACCAGCATGGGTTCCATGATCTCCTCCATGTATGCCATGGGGATGGATTATCGAGGCCATGATAGCTGCCCAGAAAGAATTCATCACCCATAAGCCCTTTAACAGAGTTTTCCCTCCCCTTCATCGCCATGATACGGAGCAAACGGCTGGACAAGATTATGAAGGATCTCTACAAAGAGGTAACCATCGAGGACATGTGGCTTAATTTTTTCTGCATCTCCAGCAACCTGACTGCCGCCGAGATGAACGTCCACCGGAAAGGGAGTCTCTGGAGAGCCAGTCAGGGCAAGCGCAGCGCTCCCCGGCATTGTGACTCCGGTGATCGAGGACAACTGCCTGCTGGTTGATGGCGGACTCTTCAACAATGTCCCGGCAGATATCATGAAGGAGATCTGCGGCGGTATCGTCATCATGGTCAATGTCAGCCCCGAGGAAGATCTGCTGATTTCCGACCAGTTCAAGAAAACTCCTTCTGACATGGAGGTGCTCTGGAGTCACCTCAACCCCTTCAAGGAGAAAATTACCTTTCCGCGCATCCAGGATATCATGATGCGCACCATCATGGTCGGCAGTGAGCGGATGAAAAATCAGACCAGCAAATCGGCGGATTACATTTTCTCTCCCAACCTTGACCGGTTTGGCATGCTTGAGTTCGATGCTATTGACGCTATAATTGATGCCGGCTACCGCTATGCACAAGAACGGATCATTGAATTGCAGATGAAGGGGTGTCAGCATGAAAATCCGCTTCATCGGTGTCGGCTCGCAGTTCTCGGGACAGGATCTTTATCAGTCGAACATGGTTATTACCGCATCCAGCGGGAAGCGGCTGCTGGTCGATTGCGGCGGTGATGCGCGTTTTTCTCTGACAGAGTGCGGCATGAGGCCGCAGGATCTTGATGCGGTCTATATCTCCCACCTCCATGCAGACCATATCGGCGGCATGGAATGGCTGGCACTCAGCACATATTTTGCCCAGGAGCCAAGGAAACTGCAACTGTTTGGCGAACAGCATCTTCTGGAAAAGCTCTGGAACAACTCGCTCCGTGGTGGGCTTGAATGCCTGCAAACGAAGTGCACTACCCTTGCGGATTACTTTACCTGTCATGCTGTGGCAGATGGCGGGCAGTTTCAATGGGAAGGAATCCGCTTCTCCCTGGTGAGGATGCTCCATATTGTCGGCGTCGACTGCAATCACCACAGTTATGGGCTGTTAATTGACAGCGGCGCATCTGGCGGCAGGCCGGTCTTCATCTCTACGGACGCAATTTTTCAGCCGGAACTGCTGCAGGAGGTTACCTCAAACGCCGGGCTGATATTTCATGACTGTGAAACGAGCCCCTATAAAACCGGTGTTCATGCTCATTATGACGAACTTTGCACGCTGCCGGCTGCGATCAGGGAAAAGATCTGGCTCTATCATTATCAGGCGAATCCCGGCTATCAACCCCATGCGGACGGGTTCCAGGGTTTTGTCGTCAAGGGGCAGGAGTTTTCTTTCCAAGACTGACATTGTTTAATGAAAGGACGGGGGTGAGCAAGCACTTCCCCGCCAGGATAAATCGTCCCGCATACCAGAACATTTCTTCAAAAGATTTCTCCGATCTCCCTGTTAAAATCTTCGTTAAGAGCCGTCAGGCTTCGCGAAAGACGGCATTAACCTGCGAGCGGAGAACAGCTTTAGTAGCTTTACTGAAACGCGCAAATATTTGCGATAAAACTGCAAAAAATTAATGACAGTAATCATGTACTTGTGATAATTAATGCCGGTATAAATTAATGCGGATAATTAATGAAATATAGCTTTTACTCCATGCGAGGTTCAGCTCAGAGATCTATGCAAAAAAAATAAAGGAGATGATATGAAAAAAGTTGTCGTTGGAGCACTACTGGCTGGTTCCCTGTTGTTGAATGTCGGTGTCCTGTTCGCTGAAGGACCGACGAAAGAGGCTGCTGTTGAGCAGGAAATAAAACTGCTCAGACAGGATCTGCGAGCGGACAAAAAGATGCTTGTTGCTGCCAATATGCAGCTTACCGAGGCAGAGGCAGTCAAGTTCTGGCCGGTATACGATGCCTACACGCTTGAGACAACCAAAATGTACGATACTCTCCAGGAGCTGATCAAGGAGTATGCCCAGAATTACGAAAGCCTGACTGACCAGAAAGCACAAAGCCTGACCGAAAGAACGCTTGATCTGGATGAAAATGTTGCCAAACTGCGGCTCAAGTACGTGCCGCTCTTCACCAAGGCGATTTCCGCCAAAAAAACGGCCAGATTCATGCAGATTGACCGCCGTCTCGGCCTGCTGGTGAACATTCAGGTTGCAGCCGGTTTGCCGCTTGTGCAACCCTGACTGACTACACAGAAGGAAATTTTTTTCATTGAGATATAGTCAACACTACTAAAGGAGGAATCAGTATGAAGCAGATGAAACTGCTGTTAATCATTGCCCTTGTCCTGCTGCCGGCTCTCTGTCTGGCGGAGGCCACCCCCTACGGCTACCCGATCCCCGGACCAATTGGGGCCACGATTCTGGGAACGCCGCCTCAGCTCAAGCCAGAACTTCCCACGGAGGTCCCTTCCAAGGAGCTCGTGCTCGAGCTGATCCCCGGTCTGAAGAAGTCGGATGTCTTTTACTACGACAACGGCCTGCGCTGCACTTTTGCCTACCAGGATCACAAGGCGCCGCTGATCTTCCTGATCGCCGGCACCGGCTCCAACCACAAGTCTGAAAAGCTGACAACCTTGATGAAGTCCTTTTACCAGGCCGGCTATCATGTCATCACCATGGCATCGCCGACCCACTCCAACTTCATCATCAACGCCTCCCATAGCCACATTCCCGGTGATCTGACCGAGGATGCGGCCGATCTGTACTGGGCAATGGAGACAGCCTGGAACAAGGTAAAGGGTGATATCGAGGTCTCCGATTTTTATGTTGGGGGATACAGCCTTGGCGCAACCCAGGCTGCTTTTGTGGCAAAGATGGACGAAGAGAAAAAGAGCTTCAATTTCAAGAAAGTCCTGATGATCAACCCGGCGGTCAACCTGTATGACTCGGTCTCGCGCATCGAGGCGACGCTGGATAAGATTCCGGGCGGCCCCAGGAGGCTGAACGCCTTTTTCAACAGCACGATGGCCAAGTTCGTCGAAATCTATAAAGAGGGTAATTACGTTGAATTCAACGGTGAGTTCCTCTATGGGGTTTACAAATCCGGCAAACTGACAGCGGATGAGGGCTTCGGGACTGATCGGCACTGCCTTCCGGGTTGCCTCGGGCAGCATGATCTTCACCTCCGACGTCATGACCAATAGCGGCTATGTGGTGCCGAAGAACCGGGTTCTGGGCTCCACAGACTCCTTGCGTGAATACATGAGGGTTGCCAATCACCTCAGCTTCATCGACTACTTCAACGAGTACTTCTACCCCTACTTCGAGAAGAAGCGTCCGGGGCTGACCAAGGAAGCGCTGATCCAGTCATTGGGGTTGAAACACATTGAAGGATACCTGAAGAGCAACCCCAAGTTTTACGTCATAACCAACGAGAACGACTTCATCCTGGACAATGCTGACCGGGATTATCTCAAGCAGTTGTTCGGCGAGCAGACCACCATCTACCCGGTCGGCGGCCACCTGGGGAATCTGGAATACGTTGAGAACATAACCCAGATGAAGAAGATTATGGGCATCTTCAATAAAGAAGGGGGTAATAAATAATGACTATCAGCGTTCGCCGGGTCTACCCGGTCATGATAATCCTCTGCATGGCGCTGACCCTTGCCGGTTGCGCCACGACCGCCAGCAAACTTCCTGCTGAAGTGCCTGCCATGCACTCGGTCAAGGAATTTGCCGACGACGAGCAGATTCTCCCTAATGACCCTTGGGAAGGTTTCAACCGCAGTATGTACAAGTTTAACTACAACTTCGATAAATACTGTATTCCTGCCGGTGGTCAACGGTTACGAGTACATTACGCCAGTGCCAGTACAGACCGGAGTGTCCAATTTCTACAACAACATAAACGAGGTGCGAACCTTCTACAACAGCCTCTTACAGGCAAAAGGGGAGAAATCACTCATCACGTTCAGCCGGTTCCTGACCAACACCATCCTTGGCATCGGCGGACTCTTCGATCCAGCCACCTATTTTGACCTGAAACGGCAGAACGAGGACTTCGGCCAGACCCTTGGCGTCTGGGGTGTAGGGGCAGGCCCGTACCTGGTCATTACCGGTCCTGGGCCCCGGCACCGCCCGCAGCGCCAGCGGCTTCGTCGTGGACAGTGCCGTCCACGCTGGGATTAAAAACGCCCTCGACCTTCCCCAGTACTTCAGCCCCGAAAGCAATGGCGAGGATCTTCTTACCGCACTGACCGTGCTGAAGGTCATCGACAACCGTCACCAGCAGCCCTTCCGCTATCATGACAGCGGTTACGTCTTTGAGTACGAACTGGTCCAGTACCTGTTCCGCGAGAGTCGTGAACTGCAGGTTATGAAGTAACCCGGCTGACTGCACCATCGGAACCATCTTTCTGCGATTGACGGTTCCATGCTCAACTGTAAAAACAATCAAGGGGCCAGCCGCACAGCTGGCCCCTTGATTGTTTTTAAACAGACCGAGTGGATTATCCTGAGCTGACACTGCGTTGGCAGCGCATAGAG
The DNA here is from genome assembly GCA_963810975.1 of uncultured delta proteobacterium. GTDB lineage: Bacteria > Desulfobacterota > Desulfuromonadia > Geobacterales > DSM-12255 > VEOV01. The sequence goes on from CAWEPN010000007.1 coordinate 45,578, forward strand.
GATAGAATCAACTTGCCAGCAAAAGCACTTTCTTCCCGTCTGCAAAGTTACCATAGATGAAAGTAATCACAGTCACTGTTTCCGGCCACCCTGCCTTGGTATAATCACGGCTGAAACTTGTAGTAAATGTTCTGAACTGGATGCTGCCCGGCAGAGAAAGACGGGATGCAACCTCCTTATTGGAAATTGGTGAAGCCGGCAGTCCGGGCTTTTCTACGTTCGGTTGCAGAAATTCCGGTAGATATTTTCCCGGATGCCCGCTCATGCAGAAGTCGAAACGAAGGGTATCCCGGATTGTTTCGCTCTGAATGGCGAAACTCTCCTCCGCCACCTCGAGAAGCGCTGTGAATGCATGAACAAGATGACGCGGTCCATTTTTGTCAGGACGTCGCCCACTAAAAAGCGGCAACAGCGAACCATGCTCTGCCAGCATATCCAGTGTAACCCGGTAGCGGCCACTATTGTAGATATCCTCGACGGCTTCGCTGATCTCCTCAATTTTACAGATATCTTCGAAGGTGAGCCATCTGCTCTGCAGAATCCGGTAAGGGGGGTATGGCGAAAAAATGTAGCCGCTCTCCCGGGCAGTTCTACGGATTGCTGTCCCTTTGAGCATCTTGAGGATCTCCACCTGAATATGGTCCGGTCGTAACAGCAGCAGTTTTTCAAGTGAGCTCATAAAGCCGTCAAAATCCTCCCCGGGAAGACCGGCAACCAGATCAAGATGGACAGTTATCGCTGTGCCTTCCTTCAACCGTTTGACATTTGCCAGGACCTTTTCCAGATCAGATTTTCTGCCTGCCTTTGACAGGGTTTCCGCGGAAGTTGACTGCACGCCGATTTCGAATCTGAAGGTATCAGAAGGGACGGATTTCAACAGAGAGATGTTGTCGTCAGTAAGCAGGTCGGCAGCTATTTCAAAATGGAAGCGGCTCTGCTGATTATTTTTCAGGATGAACCGCCAGATGTTATCGGCTCTGACAGGGTCATAGTTGAAGGTGCGATCAACCAGCTTGATTGTTCCCGCACCCTGCGCCATCAGAATGGAGAGGTCGTTCTCGATACGTGGCATAGAGAATGAACGAACCCCCTGCTCGACTGAAGAGAGACAGAAAGCACAGGCGAAAGGGCAGCCTCGAGAAGTCTCGATATAAACAAGCGGTTTGGAGAGGTCTGCCAATCCGGCAGCAAACGGGGAGGGGATAGTGTCAAGCTCTCTGATTGTCAGGCTTGCCGTCGCAGAGAAGATCTCAGCGCCGCTCCGGAAGGAGATGCCATCAACTTCCTGCAGCAACTCATCAGGCAGGGAATGCCCGGCAGCTTCCGTCATAAGCAGCATGAGCCGGCGCATCGTAACTTCTCCCTCGCCATGAACAACTGCATCAATATGAGGGTTTGCGGCCATAAGCGCATTGCTGCCGTATGAAACCTCCGGTCCGCCGAGAATAATGTAGAGTTCCGGATGGAGAAGCTTTAACTCAGCTGTCAGCCTGAGAGTCTGCTCGATATTCCAGATGTAACAGGAGAAGGCGATTACGTCCGCATGTTCATCTAGCAGCTCCACAAGCAGCTTTTCAGGACGCTCATTGATCGTCTGTTCCCTGATGATCGTCTCAAGCTCGGGGATATCGGCACATGATGCCGCAATGGCGGGGAGAGCGAGCGATGAGTGGATGTAGCGGGAATGAAGGGTAGTCAGGAGAAGTTTCATGGAGGGAGTATAGAGGAAGCTGGTGCCGGAAGCAAGACCACTCGGCAGACAGAACTGCCCATACTTCGACAGGGTTTGCAGTCACTCCGCCAATCTGCCTTATTGCTTGGGCTGTTAAGTCCCTGCTGGTATTTGGTGGGGAGCTGCTGGAAATTTTAAAAAAATGGAGATTAAAGCCGGAAAGATGTCGTAAAAATCTTTATCAGGACAATGATTGTAAAGACCGTATTAAATAACATGCTCGCAACTGCCGCTCTTCGCTGGAACCGCGGGATTATCCCCACAAGAGTACCCATCGATCTGAACTTTTCAGCAGCTCCTGCTGCTACCCCAGAAATCACCCCGCCGATTAGAAGTCCATACAGAAGATAACCGATGCAGCCATACTCTTTCTGCAGAATACAGAAAGGGCAGTGATGGGTCGGCAGCTCATAGAAATAGAGCGAAATAAAAGAAATCAACGCCGTTATTGAGACCAGGAACTGCCCTGCCGCTCCGGCTGCAAACAGGTACCATCCCCTCCCTTTTATCACTGAGAAAAGCCCGCTGACAAGGTATGCGCCGAAAAAAACTGTAAAGAGAATCATGGCCGATTTTGCCGGCAGGGCAGCAATCTCTCCGGCAATCCCCCGCTTTTCAGGACTGAAGAGTGCCCCGCAGCAGGAAGTTATCAGGTCGGCCTTGAGGTTGGCAAAATAGCTGAATTGCAGGACCGTCTCAACGGTCAGCAGCGCAGACAGCAGCAGCAGCAGCCTGTATTTCCATTTGATAAGCGGATAATCATAGCCTTTATTGTCAAGTAGTTGAAGGTCAGCCAGAGTCCGCACATGATCGCGTTGGACAGTTTCAGGATCAGCAGAGGATAGCCATAAGCGTTTGCGCCGAGGCTGCCGGCTGCGCACATCGCCCCGGTGAAAAGGTTATGGATCGAATCGGCCGTGTAGATAAGAAGAAAGAACGACAGGATCTGAAAGAAAAGTGTATAGCCGAGGATGGTTGAAATCAGGTACGTCCGCCGTTCCAGTGACAGCTGCAGTTCGCTGCCGCTCCCCATATCCCACCTGAGGATTATCCTTAGTCCGTAATAAGAGGCATAGAGGCTCATCGCGGTAATCATGACCGACGACAGGAGGAGCGACATGACCGCAGGATGCTGTATCATGAATGCCCCTGATCGACAATCCGGCCATCGCGCATCTCGATTACCCGGTCTGCCAGCAGGTCATCAAATACAATCGGATCATGACTGGCAATAATCACGGTACGCCCCTCTTTCCTGAACCCGGCAACCAGCTCCATGAACTCCCGGGAGAGACGGCTGTCAAGGTGGGCGGTCGGTTCATCGGCAATGATCAGCTCCGGGTCGTTGATCAGCGCCCGGGCGATGGCCACCCGCTGCATCTCGCCGCCGGAGAGCCATTCTACTTTTGACTCCGCATGGCGCGAGATGCTGAACTGCTCCAGCAATGCTACAGCTCTTTTTCGGAAATCAGCGTAGTTTTCTCCGGTCGGAAAGGCGGGGAGGGTGATGTTTTCAATGACGCTTATGCCGCGGACCAGGTTGAACTGCTGGAAAATGAAACCGAAGTTCCGCCGCCGGATCTCGGTCAGGAAACGTTCCGGCAGGCTGGATATGTCGAGTTGCTCTGTTTCTGAGTTCTGGGGCATGAATGATGTCCGGATACCGTGCAGCTTTATCCTTCCGGAACTGGGTCTGTTCATGCAGCCGACCATTGACAGCAGGGTAGTTTTGCCCGAGCCGCTCGGCCCTTTCAGAATCGTCAGCTCGCCCCGCTTTATGACCAGATTTACCCTGTCGACTGCCACAAATTCATTCGGTTTGCCGCTGTTAAATGATTTACAGACTTCAAGCATCTCTATCATGCTATGACCTCATCGCACTGTCTGCGTCAGTTGTGGCCGTAAGCCAGGAGGGGAGAATGGTTGCGGCCGTATACGGCATGACCGTCAGGAAGAAGAGGGTGGAGAGCTGATAGAGGTCAATATGCGGTTTGAGCCTGAAGGCGGGGTAGAGCACGCTCCACCCTTTCAGCACCGGTGCAAACAGCGGCGCCGAGAAGAAAAAGACATGAATATAGGCAATCGCAATCCCCAGGAGAAAAGCAGACAGAGAGACCGCGGAACCCTCCCAGAATTTCAGGAGCAGAATGTCGGCAGTTTCCCAGCCGATTGACTTGAGGATGCCGGTTTCTCTTTTCTCCTCGGCGGAGAGCCCGGCCGCCTTGTCCCAGGCAAAGATGACAAAGGAGAGAATCGAGATAAAGAGGATTGTCACCATCATTCCGCCGCGCCAGTCGAAGATGGAGTCGTAGGTTCTGAGTATTTCGCTTTTCAGAATAGGCCGGCTGTTCGGGACCAGTTCGGCGATCTTGCCGGCAATAGTGATCATTTCACGGGGGTTGGCAACCGTCACGGCAAGATCAGTCGCAGCATCTGCAGGAGCTCCAAAAAGTTCGGTAAAATCAGGAGATGATATCAAAATCATGTCAGAGGCGAGCAGCTCCGATTCATAGGGAAGAACCTTGTTTACCGTCAGGAGGAGGGGCAGGCTTTGCGGGTCGCGCAGAGTAAAAATGTCCCCTTCGCTGATCCGCTGATTTCTGGCAATCCCCTGACCTATGATGGCTACCCCCGGTTCGTTGGCAAGTGCAGGATCGACCATGACGGTATAGTTGGCTCCGAAAACCGGGTCAAAATAATAACCCCATTGCCGCGGTACTACCGCTGTAACCCCACGGATGGCGGCGATACGCTCAATATTGTCGGTCTTGATGAGGTCGTGCCTGCCTGCCATCAGCTGCTGGACGACAATGTCAGGGGCATCCTTGAGCAGCAGGGCGGCTTCCCGTTTGAGCGACTGAACAAAAAAGATCAGTGAAGCAACGAGGGCCACAATCAGGGTGTAAAGCATAAGCAGGGAGATATTTTTCAGCTTTCTTCTCAAGAGGGATGAGATGGCAAAATCAAGGATGTTGCGCTGCCGGTTTATGAAATGGCTCATCTGCCGCTCCTGTTCATTTTTTGCGGCATGAGAATTGATCCGGAAGGGAAATGGTCAAAGGCCGCCGGGTGTTCCTGAAAAGCGGCGTGATTGTCAGCCATGGCAGGATGGCGGGTGTAGCGCGCTTCAGTAAAGAGGCAGAGGTCGGTCAGCTTGAGCCTTCTGGCAAGTGAATCTGCAACGGGTCGCCGCACCCCCCCTGTATATACAGCATGGGCAGCTAACAGCAGTATAAGCAAGAGGCTTATGGCGGTGAAGGTAAAGAATTTTGTTGAATTGCGGATAGCGGCCTCCTGGATCAGATCATCTCTTTAAAAAGTTTATAGGCTTCGTTCACTATTTTATCAAAAAAAGTTATCCAGTGACATTTACAATACCTCTATTTCAGCGCGCAACTCCTGTTCTTTATGTAGGGCCGCATAGCGTCCGCCGAGATCCAGCAACTCCTGATGCCCACCCTTTTCGGCAATAATGCCATCTTCCAGGTAGATGATTGTATCGCAATCACGTAGGGCAGAGAGACGGTGAGAAATTATAATAACTGTTCTTTCCTGATAATATTCGGCCAGACCGGAGAGGATTTCCTCCTCGGTAGCTGCATCAACAGAGGCTAGAGGGTCATCCAGAATCAGTATTGCCGGGTTTTTAAGAATCGCCCTCGCTATGGATGCTCTCTGCTTCTGCCCGCCGGAGAGGGTTATCCCTCGCTCACCTACCATGCTTTCATACCCTTCGGGGAATCTTTCCACATCGCCATGAAGGCTGGCAATCTGCGCAGCCTTACGGATCTCCTCATCTGTCGAACCGTTCTGTCCAAAAGCGATATTAGCCGCCAGCGACCGGGAAAAAAGGAAGCTCTCCTGTGGCACATAACCAATTGCATTGCGAAGAGTTGCGAGCGGCAGACGGTTTATGTCATTTCCATCGATGAAAATCGTGTTGGCGTCAACGGGATACAGTCTGGCAATAAGCTTTACCAGGGTCGATTTGCCGGCGCCGATAGGTCCGACTATCCCCAGGCGCGATCCGGCGGGAATGAAGAGCGAGATATCAGTCAGCAGCTGTTTGCTGCCGAAAAGGAAACTTAAAGTTCTGAGTTCGATATCACCTTTGACCAATTCGGGATGCAGCGGGTTTTCCGGTTCTTGCACCTGGGATTCGGCGCGTAACACTTCGTTGAGCCGCGACATTGAGGCGGCGCCGCGCTGCAGCAGATTAAGAATCCACCCCATAATAATAGTCGGCCAGATTAGCATTGTGAGATACCCGCTGAAGGCGACAAAATCACCCAGGGTAAGTTCACCACTGACAACCTTCTCTCCGCCAAGCAGCAGAACTATCAGCGTCCCGAGGGCTCCGGTCGCTGCCATGACCGGAATCATCAAGCCCCGCAGTCTTGCTATCCGCATATTACTGTCCATATACCGGCCACTGACCTCGGCGAATCGTCGCACCGAATCCTGCTCGCGGCAGTAGGCTTTTATCACAGCCACAGCGGAGACATTCTCTTCAACCGTGCTGGTGAGAGCTGCCAACTGCTCCTGCGCTGCTTTGGAGCGGCGGAACATGGAAGCACTAATCCGTTTAACCGCAAAGATCATCAGTGGAAACGGGATAATGGCACAAAGGGTAAGCAGCGGGCTTATTTTTATCATCAGCAACAGGGCGGCCGTGTAGATGATTAAGGTGTTGATAACATTCAGTATGCCGAAGCCGAGCAGCATCCTGACATTGGTCAGGTCATTGGCAAAGCGGGAGAGCAGATCGCCTGTCCGCTCCCTGTTGAAATAATTGAGATCAAGTGAGAGCAGGTGAGAGTACAACTCTTCGCGGATTCGATACTCGATGCGCCGGGCGTTGTGCAGCAGGGTTGTGCGGGAGAATATCCGTATAATGCCGTGAATCAGGGCAGCAGCGATAATAGCCATGCCGAACCAGGCTGGAGTATGCGTTGATTTTGCGGGAGCCTGAATGCCCTCTATTGCCAATTTCAGCAACCAGGGTATTAACAGGGCGCAGCCGCTGGTGCCGACAAGGAGCAGCGTTCCGAGCAGATATGAGCTTATTGATTCCCGGATATATTTATAAAGCGGTTTCAGCTGTTCGATGGCGGATTCCTTAAAGCGTATTAGCTGAGGCATTCTGCAAGATTTCGCTGCTCTTGTCAAAGCAGTCTGCGCAACGCTGCGAATACGGCGGCCCTTATATGCGGACCGGGCCAGTCAAAATTTTACCTGACCTTGCCATATCGTTATCAGCTGTTACAATGCTCTAACGTGCAGCTTTTTAAATTGCGCGACCCAGATAGACCAGGGGGAGTCAATGAACGTGACCAGGAGCGAAGTAATCGAACAGATCACAGCGCGGCGCAAGGCGGAGCAGTTCTTTATCAAAACTTGGGAAACCGGGCAGACCTTCGTTGATTTTGACCTGATTGAACGGTTTATCAGCAGGCAAGGGCATGAAAGGCCGCTGGAAGGTTTTGAGCTGTTAGACATGGAGCAGATGTGGCAGGCCCTGATCAAGCTCGATCCGGACAAGCTGCAGCGTGTGAAGCGTGGGGAGAGCGAAATTATCGAATGGCTCTGGCAGGATAAAGACGGTGTGGAGAAAAAAACCGTTTACCCCTTCACCCCGGCTGGAATTATGACTATCATTGATGACGAGTTTTTTGCCTGAAACAATAACCCTGAAAACGGCAGTTGGAGATGTTCTGAAGAAGCGACTTGCCCGTAATTCGTCGTAATGCTTAGCGAAATGTAACGTCGGCAGCAGATAAGGGCAAGTTTATCTGCTGCAGTGAAATTAGCTTAGCATTACAGAATTCGGGCATTTGGAGCGCCGAAGGACATCTTTAACTGCCGAACTTGGATAAAAATGTTGCCAGTGACCATCACGCAGTTTTTCGGCTCCTGGCGAGTGTGCAGACTTTAGTGCGACTGACTGCGCAGCTTTTCCGAGCTCTGTCAGCTGGCTGCCAGCTTCTTGACGATTATTTCCACGATATGCCTGCCGATTGGAATAGCGGAGGTTGCCGCCGGTGACGGCGCATTGCAGACAATCAGGGCTCTGCCGGAAGAAACAAAGAGGAAATCGTGGACCAGTTCGCCGGCGCGAGTGACCGCCTGCGCCCGGATTCCTGCCGGATAGTCGTGCAGATCATCTACCGTCAGGCTTGGGCAGTATTTTTTCACCAGCTGTAGATAACCTTCCTTATAGAGACTGTTTTTCAACTCCTGGAGGCTGACTCTGAAATTGTTGCACAAAACCCTGATGAGTCCAGGATAGGTCAGCATCTCGAAGGTATCAGCCAAACTGAAATCCAATTTATGGTACCCCTCGCGTTTGAATGCCAGAACTGCGTTTGGCCCGACAGTAACGCTGCCGTCGATCATGCGGGTAAGATGCACCCCGAGAAACGGTAGTTCAGGATCAGGAATCGGGTAGATCAGATGATTAACGATCCGGTTATGCTGCGCGCTTAGCTGATAGTAATCGCCCCGAAACGGAATGATCTTGAATTCCGGACTGATTCCCGTCATAGTAACGACCCGGTCTGCCATCAGCCCGGCGCAGGCGACCAGATAACGCCCGTCGCGGCGGCCTTTTCCGGTCCAGACGCTAATCCTGTCAGACTGTTCAGCAATCGCCACGACGTTGCTGTTAAAGCTGACTTCGCCACCACCCTCCACCACCAGTTCAACCATCCGGCGGGTAATATCCCTATAGTTGACGATGCCGGTAGACGGAACCAGCATGGCGCCAATTCCGCTAATGTTTGGCTCCGCTGTCTTTCAGCTGCTGCTGCTGACAACACCTCGACCGGAATCCGGTTCTCAGCGCAACGACCGACCAGACCGGCCATTCTTTCCAGTTCCAGTTCGTTGGTCGCCACCAGCAGTTTGCCGCACACGTCATATTTTATCCCATGTTCGGCGCAGAATGCTTTGGTGGCGACATTCCCTTCCCGGCAGAATTCTGCCTTCAGGCTCCCCGGAGCATAATAGACCCCGGCATGGATGACCCCGGAATTTCGACCGGTCTGATGAAGGGCCGGGCCGCTCTCTTTCTCCAGCACCAGCACCGAACTTCCCGGAAACGACTTCTGCAGCTGCCATGCTGTTGACATGCCGATAATCCCGGCACCGATGACGATAAAGTCGTAGATCATTACCCGTCTTCCCCCTCATACTCGCCTTTTCAAGAACTGTTCTCAGGATAGCAGATAAGCGGAGAAAAGAAAGCTTGCCTCGGAGGTTCCCTGTCGAATCGTGAAAAACCACTGAAGCGACCTTAATCCGGAGTTCCCCCGCTTGTCTATTTCTGTAAATCAGCTATGCTGTTTCGACACAATCCATTGGCAGGAGATATAACCATGCTGCTCTCTTCTGATCTCCTTCCCGGTCGTCTGCTCCGCAGATACAAACGCTTCCTGGCTGATATCGAACTTGCTGACGGCAGGACAATCACCGCCCACTGCCCCAATTCAGGCAGCATGACAGGGTGTGCTGTCCCCGGCAGTCATGTCCTGCTTTCCGAAAGCAGCAAACCATCCCGAAAACTTCCTTACACCTGGGAACTGGTGCAGGTAGATGGTGTCTGGGTCGGCATCAATACCTCCCTGACGAACAGACTTGCCCGGGAAGGGGTAGAAATACGGCACAGTATCCGAACTGTCCGGCTACGACAGCATACGGGGTGAAGTCCCTTACGGCGCCCACAGCCGGCTTGACTTTATGCTCTCTGGAGAAAATGGGGACTGCTTCGTCGAGGTGAAAAATGTCACTTTGGTGGATGGCAGGCGGGCTCTTTTCCCCGACGCTGTAACAACGCGGGGGCAGAAGCATCTGCGGGATCTCATGGAGATAGTGGCCGGCGGCAAGCGGGGGGTGATCTTCTTTGTCGTCCAACGGGGTGATGCCGAGTCTGTCTCCCCTGCGGACAGTGTCGACCCGGAGTACGGCAGACTTCTCCGTCTTGCGGTTAACAGCGGTGTGGAGGCAATCGCCTATCAGGCGCTGGTGTCACCGGGAGAGATCAGACTGTCGCACCGGCTGCCGGTGATCCTGTAAGTCCAGAGACGATCAGCCCGGATTCTCGGTGATCAGGCTCCCGTGCGGCTGGTTGAGTAGTTTCCGTCCGGAAAGGGCGCTTTTCGCCCTGGCGGCGTCAATCTTCAGCTTTACTTGTGCGGCGTACAGTCGTACGCCTCCGCGCAATTCCTCGATTTCCTTGCCAGGACGAAAAATCACTGCTTTCCAATTCGGAAACTAAGAGTTCCTCATCCGGAGTTTCCGGATGGGAACTAATTAGCCTTTTTGCCGCGAGCATTGCCGGAGCAAAACCAACTTTAGCGGTATGAAACAGCTCGTTGGGCTGACCATCCTCACTCCATGGCCAGCCGGTCTGCACCAACTCAGTCAGGACTTTTTCCAACTCGACCCTTCGCTGCTGAAGAGATGCTATCTGAGCCAGTGCGATTTTTGTCAGCAGCAGCTCTTGCTCTGCATCAAACCTTATGCCGATAAGGAAATTACCGTTGTCAAGCGGGTCAACGCGGACAACTTTTCCCCGCGCCGAAACCGGCAGTCCCTCCAGATCTATCTCCATCTCCATCGTCGTTCCCAGAGCGACCTCCTTGTAGATTTCCATCCCCACACCGGACGGACTAATATCTACGGTGCGACCAAGAGAGATAGGGGTACGAGAAGAGTCCTCTTCCTGCGGGAGGTAGGCGATCATGAATAGTTTCTCCACTCGCGGGCTCTCTCTTTTTTCTTCACTACTGATTGCGCTGTTCTCCATAACACCTCCCGTTGACTGTGAAATAGTTAACGGCTTAATAATACATCACTTCTGTATAGTTACAAGTGCGAAGTATGTCTAATAACAAACAGTTATAATCACGGCAAACCAAATTTTCAACATGCCATAATTCGACATGGACCATCCTGAATTATTATGATTCTGCTAAATCCAGGTATTTACTGGTTCTCAATATACACACCTTGCAGCAGATCTGTTGCTCCTCTCTTTAGAATCAGATATCATCCCGCCTATGAATGCTAAGCGCTACAATCCTTTTTCAGAAGAGCTCAAGGCAGAGTTCGGCTGCCGGGTGCACCGGATCTCGGTCGATGCCGGCTTCACCTGCCCGAATCGAGATGGCAGCATCGGGGTCGGCGGCTGTATCTTCTGTAGCGACACTGGCTCCGGTTCGTACGGTATTGCCCGAGGGGAAAGTATTGCTGCGCAGATTGAACATGGCAAAGAGATTATGACCCGCAAGTACAAGGCACAAAAATTCATCGCCTATTTTCAGCCATATTCAAATACCTATGCCCCGCCTGAACAGCTCCGTAAGCTCTACGATGAGGCGCTGGCGGTCCCTGATGTTGTCGGTCTTATCGTCGGCACCCGCCCGGATTGCCTCCCTGCCGAGACTATTACCCTGCTCGGTGAGTATCATCAGAAAACATATTTCTGGTTGGAGCTCGGGCTGCAGTCACCCCATGACCGGACACTGGAGAAAATTAAAAGGGGGCATGATAGTGCCACCTTTATGGACGCGGCAAGGCGAGTGAAAAGGCTCGGTATCCGCCTCTGCGTCCACGTTATCCTGGGGCTTCCAGGCGAAAGCAGGGAGGAAATGCTGACAACAGCCGCAATCCTCAATGATCTGGGGGTTGACGGAGTCAAGATTCATCTGCTGCATGTGAACAGTGGCACGCGGCTGGCTGATATGTATGAACGGGGAGAGATAAAGCTACTGGAAAAGGATGAATACGTCGGGCTGGTCTGCGACTTTCTGGAACTGCTTCATCCGCGTATCTCCATCCATCGGCTGACCGGTGACGGCGGTAAGAATCTTGTCGCCCCCTTATGGTCGGCGGCCAAATTTGAGGCTCTGAATGCCATTGATGACGAAATGGCGCGGCGTGGGGCACAGCAGGGAGACCGAATCCAGCTTGGCAGGTAACTAAAGACCAGCAATTTTCCAGCCGGTCTCAAAAAAAATCCAGACCCCCCTTGATTTTTCCGTTAAGGCTGTTTATATTGCCTAACAGTTAGCACTCAGAAGTCTTGAGTGCTAATTTTTACCTCTAACCAGCTTATTTCACACAAAGAAAGGAGAAAGAAAAGCATGAATCTCAGACCATTGCAGGACCGAATCATCGTAAAGAGGCTCGAAGAAGAGACAATGACCGCTGGCGGAATTTTCATTCCTGAAACAGCCAAGGAAAAGCCCATGAAGGGTGAAGTAATTGCTGTGGGCAACGGCAAGAAAACCGAAGACGGCAAGATTCTTCCGGTTGACGTGAAGAAGGGTGACAAGGTTCTTTTCGGCAAGTATGCCGGCACAGAGATCAAGATTGACGGCCAGGAATATCTGATTATGAGAGAAGACGACATCCTCGGCATCATGGAGTAAGGGCGGCTTCGCCAAAGGTTCATCTGCGGCGTTGCCTTCGTCGCGAAACGCTCAACGTACCTTGGGGTACGCCTCGCGTCTCGCTTCTCAGGCGCCTTGCATATGAAGCCTTTTGCTGTGCCGCGCAAGATCGCAATTCAAAAAGACTAACCAATATCAAGGAGGAATAATCATGGCAGCAAAGCTTATCAAATTTGACCAGGAAGGGCGTAATGCCATCCTGAAAGGTGTTAATACCCTTGCGGACGCAGTAAAGGTAACTCTCGGACCGAAAGGCCGTAACGTAATTATCGACAAATCCTTTGGCTCACCGCTCATCACCAAAGACGGCGTTACTGTTGCCAAAGAGATCGAACTGGAAGACAAGTTCGAAAACATGGGCGCACAGCTGGTCAAGGAAGTTGCCTCCAAGACTTCCGATGTTGCCGGTGACGGCACCACAACTGCAACCGTTCTTGCCCAGGCAATCTACCGTCAGGGTTCCAAGCTGGTTGCTGCCGGCCATAACCCGATGGAGATCAAGCGCGGCATCGACAAGGCTGTCGAGTGTCTCGTCGAAGAGCTGCAAAGTTATCTCCAAGCCGATCAAGGATCACAAAGAGATCGCCCAGGTTGGCACCATTTCAGCCAACAACGACAAAACCATCGGCGACATCATTGCCCAGGCAATGGAAAAAGTCGGCAAAGAAGGCGTCATTACTGTTGAAGAAGCAAAAGCGATGGAAACAACTCTCGATACCGTCGAGGGGATGCAGTTCGATCGCGGCTACCTCTCCCCTTACTTTGTCACCGATCCTGAGCGCATGGAGTGTTCTCTTGAAAATGCCAACATCCTGATCCACGACAAGAAGATCTCCAACATGAAGGACCTGCTCCCGGTTCTTGAGCAGACTGCAAAATCCGGCCGTCCGCTGCTCATCATCGCTGAAGATATCGAAGGCGAAGCTCTGGCAACTCTGGTTGTCAACAAGCTCCGCGGCGTGCTCAACATCTGCGCTGTCAAGGCCCCCGGCTTCGGTGACCGCCGCAAGGCAATGCTCGAAGACATCGCTGTCCTGACCGGCGGCACCGTAATCTCCGAAGAGACCGGCTTCAAACTCGAGAACACCACATTCGAAATGCTTGGCCAGGCCAAGCGGATAACTGTTGACAAGGACAACACCACCCTCATCGACGGCTCCGGCAAAGAGGCTGACATCGCCGGCCGCGTCAAGATGATCCGTGCCCAGATCGAAGAGACCTCCAGCGATTACGACCGTGAAAAACTTCAGGAGCGTCTTGCCAAGCTTGTCGGCGGCGTTGCTGTTATCAAGGTCGGTGCAGCTACCGAAACAGAAATGAAAGAGAAGAAAGCCCGCGTTGAAGATGCACTCCATGCAACCCGTGCAGCAGTTGACGAAGGGGTTGTCCCTGGCGGCGGCGTTGCCTACATCCGTGCCCTCAAAGCTCTCGACAAACTGAAACTGGTTGCCGAGCAGCAGTTCGGCGTCAATGTCATCAAGGCGTCACTTGAAGCGCCGATCCGTCAGATCGCCGAAAACGCCGGCATCGACGCCTCTATCGTGGTTGACAAGGTAAAGCGCGGCAAGGATGCTTATCGGTTACAATGCTGCTGACGATACTTATGTTGACATGATTGCCGCCGGCATCATCGATCCGACCAAAGTTACCCGTTGCGCACTGCAGAACGCAGCCTCTGTTGCCGGCCTCATGCTGACAACCGAAGCACTCATTGCCGAGAAGCCGAAAGAAGACGGCGGCGGCATGGGTGGCGGTATGCCTGGTGGTATGGGCGGCATGGGTGGCATGGGCGGCATGATGTAATTTGCTGATTCATAACTGTTGAACAAAAAGGGAGCGGCCAATCTGGCCGCTCCCTTTAATTTTAATCTTTCATTCTGACGTCTGTATTCTGACTCCTGACTCCTGCTTGCCCCTACAGCGCCTTCTTGATCAACGCCTCAAGCTGGCTCTTCGGCACCGCGCCGACAACCTGATCAAGTACTTTGCCATCTTTGAAAATGATTACTGTCGGTATGCCGCGAACCCCGTATTTTGATGGGGTTGCCTGACTTTCGTCGACATTCACCTTGCCTACTTTAATCTTACCTTCGTATTCTGCAGCAATTGCATCTATCGTCGGTGCTATTGCCTTGCAGGGGGCACACCATGTTGCCCAGAAATCCACCAGAACAGGGACTGATGACTGAATCACTTCCGCTTCGAAATTGTCGTCTCCCAGAGTAAGAACCTTTTCACTAGCCATTTTATCTCTCCTTTTAAAATTCAGAAATATATTCAGTATTTTGCGCAAACTTTGACAGCTTTGGTAAAGAGTTTACCCAATTGCCATTGTCGTTTCAAGTCTTTCATGCCCGGTGCCTCTATTTCAGCATTTCATGCCTTGAACCAAGATAGCTTCCAACTGTAAATCGAGTTTTCAGTAGTTGCCACTCTTCAGCATTCCGGCAACCTCTTTGGCGTGGTAGGTGAGGATAATGTCTGCACCGGCGCGTTTGAAGGAAATCATTGTCTCCATGATAACTCTCTCCTCATCAATCCAGCCGTTTCGCGCAGCGGCTTTTATCATGCTGTATTCTCCAGAAACATTGTAGACGGCGATGGGCAGATCGAACTCGTTACGCAGGTCGCGGATTATATCGAGATAGGGGAGCCCAGGCTTGACCATGATTATGTCAGCACCCTCTTCAACATCCATTCTCGCTTCACGCAGGCCTTCGAGGCGGTTGGCGGGGTCCATCTGGTAGGAACGGCGATCACCGAACTGCGGGGTGGACTCGGCGGCCTCACGAAACGGACCGTAGTAACCGGAAGCGTACTTGACCGCATAGCTCATCAGCGGAATGTTATCAAAGCCGTTATCGTCGAGGGCCTCCCGGATGGCAGCGACTCGACCATCCATCATGTCTGACGGTGCCACCATGTCAGCACCGGCCTGGCAATGAGAGAGCGCCTCTTTTGCCAGCAGTTCCAGCGTTGCGTCATTATCAACATCACCATCTTTGATGATACCGCAGTGACCGTGATCGGTGTACTCGCACATGCAGACGTCAGTAATGACCGCGAGCCCGGGAACACTCTTTTTCAGGGCGCGAATGGTCTCCTGGATGATGCCATGCTCTGCATAGGCGTCCGACCCGATAGCATCCTTTGTTTCGGGGATGCCGAAGAGAATCACTGCCGGAACTCCCAGTTCATATGCCTCCTGAGCATCGGCGACGATGTTTTCGATCGACTGTTGATAGATGCCCGGCATGGAGGAGATCTCTTTTCTGATCCCTTTGCCAAAGGCGGAAAACATCGGGTAAATCAGGTCATTAGCAGAGAGAGTGGTTTCCCGAACCATTCTTCTGAAGACCTCTTTTCCTCTTATGCGGCGGCTGCGAAACGTCGGGTAGAACATGATTGGCTCCTTTACGGCAATGTAGTGAAAAACTTTACAATCTCTTCTGTCATATTTTCAAGAGTGTACTTATCCGGTTCCATATCAACTTTAAGCCCAAGGTCACGGCAACTGCCCGCCGTAACCGGGCCGATAGCCGCAATTTTAACCCCCTGTAGCAGGCGGAACATCCGGTTTTCACCCAGCATGGCAGCGAAATTGTCAACTGTTGAAGAGGATGTAAAGGTCACGCAGTGGACCCTCTGCTCTTCGAGCGCCTGGAGTACGTTTTGCGGCAGAGCGTCCGGGACGATGTTGCGGTACGCAATGGGAGCGGCGACTATGGCGCCCATTTCGCCCAGCGCTTGCGGTATCAGCTCCCGTGCTTTGTCCGCTCGCGGGAAGAGAACTTTTCTGCCTTGAAGGTCAATTTACCTGAACTCTGTAACCACCCCTTCAGCCTTGTAGTCAGCCGGAACCATGTCCGCCTTTATCCCTTTGGCTGCAAGCAGGGCGGCTGTTTTCGGTCCTACAGCACAAATCCGGCAGCTGCCGAAAGCGCGGCAGTCGAGCCCTTTTGCGGTGATCCTGTCAAAGAAGAAACTGACGGCGTTGGCAGAGGTGAAAATCGTCCAGTCAAAAGTAGATAGCCGGTCTATCTCTGCATCAAGTTCTCCCCAGGATTCGGGCTGAACAAGTTTTATAGTCGGGCATTCAAAGACGGAGGCCCCTTTCGAGGAGAGCAGCCTGGAGAAATCACCGGCCTGGTCTGCAGCGCGGGTGACCAGTATTCCCTTGCCAAAAAGTGGTCTTGAATCAAACCAGCGAAGTTTTTCGCGTAGTTTGACTACTTCGCCGACAATGGTGATTGCAGGAGCCTTGAAGGCTGCCCTGCGGGCGAGTTTCGAGATGTCGGCAAGTGTCCCGGTGAGAATCTGCTGTTCCGGCCGCGTCCCCCAGCGAACAAGTGCAACGGGGGTTTCAGGTGATCTGCCATGCTCCATAAGCGAACTGGTGATGTGCGGGAGGTTCTTGACCCCCATGTAGAATACGATCGTGCCGCTTCCCAGAGAGAGCCGCTCCCAGTCGATCTCGCTACTCTCCTTCTCAGGATTTTCATGACCCGTCACAAAGGCGACTGAAGTGGTTACGTGGCGATGGGTCAGCGGAATGCCGGCATACGCGGCTGCACCGATCCCGGCAGTTACTCCCGGAACTATTTCGAAGTGGATTCCTGCTGATACAAGAGCTTCGCACTCTTCACCGCCGCGACCGAAGATAAATGGATCTCCCCCCTTTAACCGTGTCACAACTTTGCCACTGAGCGCTTTTTCAACCAGCAGATCATTTATCTGCCACTGCTCGTGGTTATGGCGTCCGCCGATCTTGCCGGCATATATCAGTTCGGCTTCCGGATGGGCAAATTCCAGGAGCTGCTCAGAGGCAAGGTAGTCGTACACAACTACATCTGCCAGAGAGAGGCACTCCTTTCCCCTGACTGTTATCAACCCAGGGTCGCCCGGACCGGCACCAACAAGATATACGAAACCGTTTTTCATAAATCGCTCAATAAAAAAACGCCGCCGGAATTGGGCGGCGTCAGTTGCAGTAAATGCAGCTATTTGCTGCCAATTTCCCGTTGATAAACCTCTTCGAGAATCTCCTTGCCGCCGTTGCGCAGGAGCCGCTCGGCAAGCTCGCAGCCGAGATGCTCGCACGAATGAACCGGACCGATGATGCTCTCCTTGAGGGTGCGGGAACCGTCAACGGAGGCGATGAAACCGGTAAGCTTCATCTGGTCGCCGGTTACTTCGCCAAAAGCGGCGATCGGCACCTGACAGCCACCTTCGCAACGTTTCAGCAGGGCCCGCTCGGCTCTTACCGCATAGCTGGTGTCGGCGTGGTTGAAAAAAGCAATAGTCTCTTTAACTGCTTCATTGCTCAGATCGCACTCGATGCCGAGAGCCCCTTGACCGATGGCCGGCAGAGAAAGGTCTACTGGTAGCAGTTCGGTAATTTTGTCGGTAAAGCCGAGACGATTCAGACCTGCAGCGGCAAGAATGACTGCGTCAAGGCCTTCTGTTTCGAGCTTTTTCATCCGTGTCTCAACGTTGCCGCGAATAACAACCATCTGCAGATCAGGTCGGACTTTGAGAAGCTGAGCCTGACGGCGCAGGGCAGATGTGCCTATTTTTGCTCCCTTGGGGAGGTCGGCGAATTTCACGCCGTTGGAAATAAGCGCATCACGCGGGTCTTCACGCTCGGTAATGCAGTGCAGCCCCAGACCTTCGGGGAAATCTGTCGGCACATCCTTCATACTGTGAACAGCAATGTCAATCTCGCCGCGCAGCATCGCCTCTTCTATCTCTTTGACAAAAAGCCCTTTGCCGCCGACCTGGGCGAGTGGCACATCCAGTATCTTATCCCCGATGGTCTTGATTTTAGTCAGAGTTACTTCCATGCCGGGGTATTTTTTCTCAAGTTCCGCTTTCACCCAGTTCGCCTGCCAGAGTGCCAGCTGACTGGCGCGGGTACCGATTCTCAGTTGCTTCAATGCCATGTATTTTCTCCTTTTATAGGTTAATTTCTTAGTCACTTATAATTCAAAAAGTGATCGACCTTGAACTGCAATAGAACGCGGATGCCGCTTGAGCAGATATAAGCTGATTTTAAACCAGTATTTATTTGTTATATCCGTGTTAATCCGCTCAATCAGATTTGATCCGCGTTCTATTGCATTTGATTTTTCTTGGTTGGGTCGGGCTTTGCCGACTTTGGTTACGAAAGTCGCGCTCCCTACTCTTCCAGTTCCAGTTCTTCGTCCTGCCCCCTGCCGATTTCCAACCCGTAAAGAGCTCTGACGGCATCAACGTAAAGATCTGTCCGTCCCCCTTGTCCGGCCTGCTTGATGAGAGCTGTCGGTGGATGGAGCAGTTTATTCATGATCGCATTGGTAAGTGCATCAAGTCTTTTCTGACCATCCGGCGGGAGATCTTTCCATCCGGCGAGAGTTTTTTCGAGTTCAGCTTTACGAATCTCGTCGAATTTGTTCCGGAGGGCAACAATGGTTGGCGTTACTTCCAGGGATGAGAGCCATTTGAAGAACTGGCCAATTTCATCATTCACGATATTTTCGGCTTTGCCTGCCTCTTCCTTGCGCTGTTGCAGATTAGAGGCAACTACCTCCTGAAGATCGTCTACCGTGAAGAGGTACACGTTTTCGACAGTATTTACTGCCGGGTCAATATCCCTGGGAATAGCGATATCAATGAAGAACATCGGCTTCTGTCTGCGGCGACGCATGACTTCATCAAGGTCGCCCGCGCCGATGATCGTATAGGGCGCGCCGGTAGAAGAGAGGATGATATCGGCTTTGTGAAGCTGTTCGAAAAGATCGTCAAAGCGTACTGCTTTGCCGTCAAACTCGTCGGCAAGCTTCTCTGCCCGTTCAAAGGTGCGGTTGGTGACCATTAAACCCCGGACGCCGCTGTTAAGAAAGTGCTTTGCCGCCAGTTCACACATCTCGCCCGCGCCGATCAGCATGACGGTCTTGTCGGACAGATCGTTGAAGATTTTTTTAGCGAGTTCAACCGCAGCAAAGGCAACCGAGACGGCGGAAGAGGCTATTTTTGTCTCTGTCCGGACGCGCTTGGCAACAGAGAAAGCTTTGTGGAGAAAGCGGTTAAGAATGATGCCGGATGAGCGGTACTCGGCAGCATAGCCGTAGGAGGTTTTTATCTGGCCGAGAATCTGCGGTTCGCCGACGACCATTGAGTCCAGGCTGGAGGCAACCCTGAAAACATGGCGAATAGCCTCTTCGCCGTGCAACGCGTAAACATGCTGTTCAAGAGTATCAAGCGGAAAGTTGTGATAGTCGGCGAGGAAGCGCTTCACCCGGGCAATGCCACCGGCGATGTCACGGGTGGTAACGTAGATCTCGACACGGTTGCAGGTGGAGACAATAACCCCTTCAGTGATGCCATCAATCGCCAAAAGAGCGCCGAGAGGCTTCTCCATATTGGTCGGAGAAAATGCCAGTTTTTCCCGTATTTCTACATTGGCGGTTTTATGTGAAAGTCCGACAACAACAATGTTCATGTTAACTCTGCCTCTATTTGTAGCTGTGAAGTCCCGGCATCAGCAAATTCACCCCAATGAAGGTGAACAGCAGCACAAAAAAACCGAAGATGGCGAGAATTGCCGCTTTTTTCCCACGCCAGCCAGTTGTGAGCCGGCCGTGAAGCAGCGCGGCATAAACAAACCAGGTAATAAGCGACCAGGTCTCTTTCGGATCCCAACTCCAGTATGTACCCCAGGCTGTTTCCGCCCAGATAGCACCGGATATTATGGCTATGGTCAGCAGCGGGAAACCGAAAGTCAGGCAGCGATAGTTGATTTCGTCAAGGGTGTCGAGTGAAGGGAGGCGTTGAAACAGCCCGCTGATTTTTCTTTTTTTAAGGAACCGTTCCTGCATCAGATAGATGATTGCCGCCCCGAAAGCCACGGCAAAACTGGCATAGCCAAGGAACGCCACAACGGTATGGACGACAAGCCATTTGCTTTTGAGGGCAGGATTCAACGGCGAAAGTACAGAAGGAAAAATTGATGACACCAGCATAAGCAGAAGTGCCACTGGGGTAACAAATGAACCTAATACCAGTATTTTGAAGCGCTGCTCGATAAAGATGAATACACCCACTACGGCCATACTGAAAAAAGAGAGAGATTCATGCAGGTTGGTGATAGGCGTGTGCCCCGCCTCCAGATATCGGGTAAGTGTGAACAGTATATGAACTGCGAATCCGCCCCTGAGAAGCCATCGTGCCAGTTTTCCCAGACGGTCTGAAGGTTTTGCCAGATAGATCATGTAGCAGGATGTGGCTGCCAGATAGATTCCGAAAGTAATATAAAAAAGAGAGGCGTTCATTAATTGTCCTCGATTACCGCTGCAAAGGCTGACAGTATGTCGCTTTGGCCAAGATGTTTCTGAAGTAGTTTGTCAATCTCCTCTGTTGCATTAGATGCAAAGAGCGGCGGGAGTCTTACTGACAGGTCACTTAAAACCCGCCTATTGTACGTACTGCCACCTCCATTCGTCAACAGCTTTTCACGGATAATTCCAAGCAATCTGAGGCTTTTCGCGTATTCAGTGCCGAAAAGCGGGGTGAGTTCACGTTTTATGGCTGCTGAAAGTGTAGGCGCGAGATTGTTCGTCGAGATGGCAATAGATAAATCTCCCTGCCTTATAATTGCAGGAGATGTAACATTGCCTGCTGACGGGTTGTCAGTGATTTCCGCAAGGATGCCGAGTTTTTTGGCTTCATCAGCTACAGAGCAGTTTATTTCACTACTGTTTGTTGCGGCTATCACCATGAATGCGTCGCCCAGGTCACCGGGCTGATATTCTCTTGATAGATGGACGATAATTTTGCTGTCACGAAGTTTTTGTAGTTCAAAGGTCAAGGTCGGAGAGATAACAGTAATCAATGCCCCCGCCGGGACGATGTTGCAGACTTTTCTCTCCGCAACTCTGCCGCCGCCCACCACAACGATTGATTTCCTTTCGATCTGGATATTGAAAGAAATATAGCCCATTTTGCTCGTCTGCGCCCTTAAAAAAGTATTGCAATTAATTTATCAGTCTGGTATCTGTTACGTCTGTTTGCGGTAACTTAAGGGTAAACACGGCTCAAAGTCAACCGTAAATAGAATAATGACAAGTAATTACGCGCTTGTAGCTCAGCTGGATAGAGCAACGGACTACGAATCCGTAGGTCGGGCGTTCGAATCGCTCCAGGCGCACCAATTAAAACAAGGGGTTAGCTAGAAATAGTTAGCCCTTTTTTTGTCTGACGTAATGTGTATGCTACTATCGTGGCGATGATATTCATAGCGCCTACGACAGATAAATCAATATAACATCTACCTTTTCTGCTCATCCCGAAAAAAACGCCACGCCAATGCGGGCAAAAAAACTTGACACAAAAAACCGCTTATGATAGCTATCATTTGCTTTACGCTCGGATTTTGCTTATTCCGAGTTTTTTGTATGCAGTATACAACTTGCCTAGCGAGAGGTGGCCGCGTGATTGATATAGATCTGTCGTTTCTGATCCAGCTGATCAATTTTTTAGTTCTGCTTGCAGTGCTGAATGTTCTCCTTTACAAGCCGATCAGGAAGGTTCTTGCAGAGCGTCAAGGGAAGATAGCTGACGCAAAGAGCCGTGCCGAAGGCGTTGATCAGGATGTTCAGGTGAAAATGGCAGAGTACGAAGCTCGTCTCAAAGAGATGAAGAGCGGTGCTGCCGATGAGCGCGCTGTGCTTATTAAAGAGGCGCAGGTTGAAGAGGCCGCGATGCTTGAGTCTGCACGCAAGGACGCTTCCGAGACGATTGCGGCAATCAAGGCAAGAATTGCCAAAGAGGCTGCCGATGCCAGAACTATCCTTCAAGAGCAGGCGAAGATACTTTCAGTTGATATCTGCGAAAAGGTTCTCGGGAGGAGCTTGTAATATGAAGCGCTGTATTGAGTTTTTGCGCAAGCCGGCTGCTGTAGCCGGTATTCAGTTTATACTGCTTGTTACTCTTGTTTCAGCAGGATTTGCCTCTGGCGGTGAAGGTGGGGCACATGGCGGCGGACACGGCGGTGCTGCACAGTGGAAAGATTTCATGTGGCGCTGTATCGACTTTGCCGCGCTTGTTCTGATTCTGGTCTGGGCTGTCAAGAAAGCTGACATGAAGAAGGCTCTGGCAGACCGTCAGGCAGGAATAGACAAGTCTCTCCGTGAAGCTGACGAGATGAAGGCCGCTGCTGAAAAGAAATTTGTTGAATACAACGCCAAACTTGCCCAGGCCAACAACGAGGCGGAAGCCTTGAAGAAAACGATCCGTGAAGACGGCCTTGCAGAAAAAGCCAGGATTGTTGCCGAAGCGAAAATCGCTGCTGAAAAAATAAAGGATCAAGCTAAAACCATGGCTGATCAGGAGATCGTCAGGGCAAGATCGGAACTTCGTGAAGAGGCTGCGCGTCTTGCTGTCCAGCTTGCAGAGCAGACTCTGAAGAGCGCAATGAAGTCAGCTGATCAGGATCGGCTGGTTGGAGAATATCTTACCAAGGTGGTGGAATTACATTGAGCGCGAACGCAATAGCACGACGTTACGCCAAGGCTCTTGTTCAGTTGGCAGCTGAAGAAGGGGCAGTGGAATCATTTCATGGCGAACTTGCCAGGGTTGAAGAGCTTTTTGCAGCAAACCCGGAGCTCGTCTCGCTCCTTTCAAACCCGGCTCATGGCATCGAAGCAAAGCTGGAAATCCTGAAAGATGTTGCCGGCAAACTTACGCTATCCGGGACTATTCGTAACTTCCTCCTCCTGCTTCAGGAGCGGAATCGTATGACCTGTCTCCCGGCCATCGCATCCTCATACAGTATCCTTGCTGACGAACTCTCCGGTGTAGTCCGCCCTGTCATTACATCTGCTCTTCCTCTGGGTGATGCGCAGATCGCAGAGATTAAGGCAGCGCTTGAGAAAAACACCGGCAAGAAAGTTAATATGACAGTAGAGATTGATCCGACGCTGATTGGTGGCGTTATTACCAAAATAGGCGATAAAGTTCTCGATGGAAGCGTTAAAACACAGTTGACCAGAATTGAAGATATATTACAGAAGGGGTGAGATGATCCTATGGAAATCAGAGCCGAAGAAATCAGCGAAATAATCAAGAAGCAGATCAAGGGTTACGGCAAAGATGTGGAAGTTGCCGAAACAGGTACCATTATCTCTGTTGGTGACGGTATTGCCCGTATTCACGGACTTGACAAGGCAATGGCAAGGCGAACTGCTTGAATTCCCGGGCGGTCTGCTGGGAATGGTGTTGAACCTGGAGGAAGACAACGTCGGTGCCGCTATTCTCGGTGAAGACAACGAGAACATCAAGGAAGGCTCCACGGTCAAGAGAACCGGGCAGAATCGTTGAGGTTCCAGTTGGCCGGGCACTTATCGGTCGTGTTGTTGACGCTATCGGCCAGCCGATCGACGGGAAAGGCCCTATCGATACCGACACCTTCAGCAAGGTAGAAATCAAGGCCCCTGGCATCGTTCAGAGAAAATCTGTTCACGAGCCTATGCAGACTGGTCTCAAAGCTATCGACTCAATGGTTCCGATCGGCCGCGGTCAGCGTGAGCTTATCATTGGCGACCGCCAGACCGGCAAAACAGCTGTTGCCATGGACACAATAATCAACCAGAAGGGTGGCGATGTTGTCTGTATCTACGTTGCTATCGGTCAGAAGCGTTCCACTGTTGCTCAGGTTGTTTCCAAGCTGACAGAGCACGGCGCCATGGATTACACCATTGTCGTCGCTGCTACTGCTTCCGAGTCCGCACCGCTCCAGTTCATCGCTCCTTATACCGGTGTAACCATGGGTGAGTTCTTCCGCGACAGTGGCAAGCATGCACTGATCATCTATGATGACCTTTCCAAACAGGCAGTTGCCTATCGCCAGCTCTCCCTGCTGCTTCGTCGTCCGCCAGGACGTGAGGCGTATCCAGGAGACGTTTTCTATCTCCATAGCCGTCTTCTTGAGCGTGCCTGCAAAGTTTCCGACGAATTCGGCGCCGGTTCACTGACAGCCCTGCCGATCATCGAGACCCAGGCTGGCGACGTTTCTGCGTACATTCCGACCAACGTAATTTCAATTACAGACGGCCAGATCTTCCTTGAATCCGATCTTTTCTACTCCGGTGTCCGTCCGGCTATCAACGTCGGTATCTCCGTATCCCGTGTTGGTGGTTCCGCCCAGACCAAGTCGATGAAGCAGGTTGCCGGTACCCTCCGCCTTGACCTTGCCCAGTATCGTGAGATGGCCGCATTTGCCCAGTTCGGTTCAGATCTGGACAAGGCAACCCAGATGCAGCTTGCCCGTGGCGAGCGTCTTGTTGAGATCCTCAAGCAGGCTCAGTACCAGCCGCTTTCCAATGAAAAGCAGATCCTGATTATTTTTGCTGCCAACAGCGGTTTCCTCGATGAGTATCCGGTGGCAGTTCTGAGACGTTATGAAACTGAACTGATGTCATTCTTTGACAGTCGGAAAAGCGAACTGATTGGTGAGCTCAAAACCAAGAAAGCAATGGATGATGAACTGAAGGCTAAATTCATTGCCGCTCTCAACGAGTTCAAGAAAGAGTTCACAGTCTAAACCAAGGACGGAATTCCGTTATGCCAAGTTTAAAAAGCATCAAAAAGCGTATTGCATCGGTAAAAAATACGGGGCAGATAACCAAAGCCATGAAAATGGTTTCGGCTGCAAAGTTGCGCCGTGCCCAGGAGAATGTGGTCGCAGCGCGCCCTTATGCAAAAAAACTGTCGGAAGTTCTCGGTCGGCTCTCAGGCAATGTTCCTTCTGACTGTAGTCCGCTGATACAGCGGCGTGAAGATTCCAACAAAGCTCTTCTGATTGTAATAACTTCTGATCGCGGTCTTTGCGGTGGATTCAATGCCAATCTTTGCAAGGCTGCTGACCGTTTTATGAAAGAGCATAAAGATGCTTTTTCTGAAATTAAGATTATGGCCCTTGGTAAAAAGGGTAATGATTTTATGAAGAGACGTTACCCTGTCTGGAAAAATCATGTAAATCTGCTCTCAACACTTAACTATCAGACTGCTGCACTGCTTGCTCAAGAGATTGTCGAAGGGTACATCGCTGAAGAATACGATGAAGTTCATGTTGTTTATAATGAGTTCCGCAGCGTTATGACTCAGGAAATAACATTTGCCCAGCTTCTCCCGGTGACACCAACTGCCTCTGATAATGAGGCTGTAGAGCCGCGTGAATACATCTACGAGCCAGTCCAGGCTGAACTGCTTGCAGAACTGCTGCCGAAGCATATTGAGGTGCAGATTTTCAAGACCCTGCTGGAGACGGTTGCAGGTGATCATGGTGCCCGTATGACAGCCATGGACAGCGCATCCAAAAATGCGAAAGAGATGATCGGCAAACTGACTCTTATCTACAACCGCGCCCGTCAAGCTGCGATCACCAAGGAACTCATGGAGATTATCTCCGGGGCCGAGTCGGTAAAAGGTTAATAAGGACATAGATCCATAATTAATAAGTGATCGCAGGATCACAGGAGGAAGGGACAATAATGAGTCAGAACATTGGAAAGATCACACAGGTAATCGGCGCCGTTATTGACGTCGAATTTGAGCCGGGGAAACTGCCCCCCGATTTACAACGCCCTGAGGGTCACCAATCCTGCCATTGATGATCGTGAGAATGAATCTGGTTCTCGAAGTTGCCCAGCATCTCGGCGAGAATGCAGTCCGTACCATCGCAATGGACGGTACAGATGGTCTTGTTCGCGGTCAGCAGGTTATGGATACCGGCAAGCAGATCGTCATGCCGGTCGGTCGCAAGACCCTCGGCCGCATTATGAACGTTATCGGTGAGCCGGTTGACGAGATGGGCCCTATCGGTCACGAGAAAGAGTACTGCCGATTCATCGTCCTGCCCCTACTTTCCAGGAGCAGTCAACCAAGGTTGAGTCATTTACAACCGGGATCAAGGTCGTTGACCTGCTTGCCCCTTATGCCCGTGGTGGTAAAATCGGCCTGTTCGGCGGCGCCGGCGTCGGCAAGACCGTTCTCATCATGGAACTGATCAATAACATCGCCAAGCAGCATGGCGGTTTCTCGGTTTTCGCCGGCGTTGGCGAGCGTACCCGTGAAGGAAACGACCTTTGGCATGGAAATGAAAGACTCCGGCGTTATTGACAAGGCCGCTCTTATTTATGGTCAGATGAACGAGCCACCGGGAGCACGTGCCCGGGTTGCTCTCTCCGCACTGACTGTCGCTGAGTACTTCCGTGACGAAGAAGGTCAGGACGTTCTCCTCTTTATCGACAACATCTTCCGTTTTACCCAGGCAGGTTCCGAAGTTTCCGCGCTTCTCGGCCGTATTCCTTCAGCCGTTGGTTACCAGCCGACACTGGCTACCGAAATGGGCGAGCTGCAGGAGCGGATCACCTCCACTAACAAAGGTTCCATTACCTCTGTTCAGGCTATCTACGTACCTGCTGACGACCTTGACTGACCCGGCTCCGGCAACCGCTTTCGCCCACCTTGATGCAACAACGGTTCTTTCCCGTCAGATTGCCGAGCTTGGCATCTATCCGGCAGTTGACCCGCTCGATTCAACCTCTCGCATTCTTGATCCGCAGGTTGTCGGCGAAGAGCACTATGCTGTTGCCCGTTCGGTTCAGTACGTTCTGCAGACGATACAAGGATCTCCAGGACATTATCGCCATTCTCGGTATGGATGAACTTTCCGAAGATGACAAACTGGTTGTTTCCCGTGCCAGAAAAATCCAGCGGTTCCTTTCCCAGCCGTTCCATGTTGCAGAGGCCTTTACCGGCACCCCAGGTGTATACGTTGAGCTGAAGGACACCATCAAAGGTTTCACAGGAGATCGTCGCCGGCAAGTATGATCGACCTTCCGGAGCAGGCTTTCTACATGGTCGGTACTATTGAAGAAGTTATCGAGAAGGCTAAGAAACTGGCAGTTTAATTAAGTCAGGCGATTGGCATCAGGCATAAGGCGCTAGGTGTTAAACCCAGAGCCCGGAGTCCAGAGCCCAGAGCCTAGAGGTTCATATATGGCTGAAAAACTGAAACTTGAACTTGTTACGCCTTACAAAAAGGTTCTTTCAGAAGAGGTTGACGAGATTACGGCAACCGGGAAACTTGGTGAATTCGGTGTTCTCCCTGGTCATGCGCCGTTTCTAGCTTCACTTGATATCGGTGAATTCTGCTACAAGCAGGATGGCGTAAATTATAATATGGCAGTAAGCTGGGGCTATTTCGAAGTTGAAGACGATGTGGCAACTGTCCTGGTACAGACTGCCGAACGTGCTGATGAAATCGATCTTGAGCGTGCAAAAGCTGCGCTTGGAAGAGCCGAGGATATGCTTAAAAAGTTGACTCCGGAGGACAAGCAGTTCAAGATTTACGAGGCAGCGCTTGAGAGAGCTGTTATAAGGATGCAGGTAGCCGGTAAAGCTGTCCGCAAGTAATAGTAGTTATTTTTATCAGGTATATTATCGGAGCGGCTGTGAAGCCGCTCTTTTTCATTTATTGCTTTGCAGTAGACTGGGCTGTCTCCGTAATTGACTCATTTACTTTTGTTTGCGGCAGCAGTATATACTGCTAAAGATTTACTTACGCTGTCGGGTTATTCTTGCTATATTCCTCAAATTGTTACACACAATTCGCAGCTGGATTCTCACAATAAAACCTGTAAAGGAGTCTTAGATAATGTTTGGACTTATCCCGAAAGAAGAGAAATTCTTCAAGATGTTCCAGGAGATGGGGGGAATCATCGTAGAAGGGGCAAAAGAGCTCAAGGATATGCTCGATCACTACTCTGATCCGCCTGCGAGCCAGAAAAGAATCAAGGATATAGAGCATCGTGGCGATACCCAGACTCACGACATAATAAAAAAACTGAACAAAAGTTTCATCACTCCGTTCGACAGGGAGGACATCTACTCGCTTGCTTCTGCTCTGGATGATATTCTCGATCTGATCGATGGCTGCGCACAGCGACTCGTCATGTATAATGTCGAGAACACGACTCCTGAGGCAAAGGAACTGGCCTTTCTGATCCTTAAAGGTGCTGAGGCGATCAACAAAGCTCTCCATGTTATGGGCGGGAAACTGGAACCGATAGCCGAATACTGTGTTGAGGTGAACGCACTGGAGAACGAGGGGGACCGTGTCTGTCGGGAAGCTATCAGCCGTCTGTTCGATGAGGAGAAGGATCCGATTCAGCTGATAAAGTGGAAAGAGATTTACGAAACTCTGGAAAAGGCGACTGACAAGTGCGAGGATGCGGCTAATATTCTTGAAAGCGTGGTAGTTAAAAATGCCTGATGCGACTTTGATTATGCTGGTGCTGGTAATATTAGCGGCACTGGCATTTGATTATATCAACGGTTTTCACGATACGGCCAATGCCATAGCCACCTGTGTTTCCACCAGGGCGCTTACGGTAAAGTCAGCCATTTTAATGGCCGCGGTACTTAATTTCGCCGGAGCGATGGTCTCGACTAAAGTTGCCACCACAATCGGCAAGGGCATTGTTGATAAGGATCATGTCACCCAGATGGTTGTCCTTGCAGGGATTCTGGGCGCTATAATCTGGGACATCATTACCTGGTACTACGGAATGCCGTCATCATCATCTCATGCTATCATTGGCGGGCTTATGGGTGCCGTTATGGCTCATGCCGGGGCAGCAGCATTGCATTGGGGCGGACTCCAAAAAATAATTCTGGCCTTGCTCATCTCTCCGATAATCGGTACTTTCATCGGGTTTATCTTCATGGTAGCCATCTATTGGAC
Source organism: uncultured delta proteobacterium (assembly GCA_963810975.1). Classification (GTDB taxonomy): domain Bacteria; phylum Desulfobacterota; class Desulfuromonadia; order Geobacterales; family DSM-12255; genus VEOV01. The sequence goes on from CAWEPN010000007.1 coordinate 74,547, forward strand.
TTTTCGCAATAAAGCTCCTTCCGGACTCAATAAAGGGTTTAAACGGCTGCAGATAGTTTCCGCCGCCTGTATGGCGTTTGCCCATGGCACTGCCGATGCCCAGAAATCAATGGGTGTAATAACCATGGCTTTGTTAAGCTACGGCTTGATTCCGACATTTGATGTGCCGACCTGGGTAAAAATCGCCTGTGCCGTCTCAATGGGGTTTGGGACTGCTGCCGGGGGGTGGAGGATCATAAAAACTGTCGGACATGACTTCGTAAAGCTACAGCCTGTTCACGGTTTCTGCGTGGAGACCGCCTCTGCCGGGGTAATTCTCGGAGCTTCAGCTATTGGTATGCCGGTCAGCACAACCCATGTAATCACTTCAACTATTCTTGGCGTGGGGCTTTCGAAAAGAATTTCCGCCGTAAACTGGACTGTAGCACAAAGGATCGTTGTTGCCTGGGTACTCACCATACCGGCATCAGCTATAGTCGCTTATGCCTGCTATCTTCTTTTGTCACCTTTTCTCGGCAAGTAAACCAGAAGCGGGAAGCCATTCGCGCAGCCGCTTCAGTCCCTCTTCAATAGATACTTCAGGAGAGTAACCCAGATCGCGTTTTGCAGCAGAGATGTCAAACCAGTGAGCTGTTGACAGCTCATTGGCTACGAAGCGTGTCATGGGGGGCTCCCCCGACAATCGCAGCCCCGCCCATATTTTTTCACAACCTATGCCGATTAATCTGGCAACTCCTGAAGAGACCTCTCCTTTCACCGGAGGCAGTCCGGCAGTAGCAAGAAACTTGTCAACCATTTCCCAGAGGGGAACCGGTTGGTCATTGGTAATAAAGTAGGCTTTTCCGGCAATCTGTGCGCCCGGTCGCAGCCGATCAGCCGCGAGCAGATGCGCCTTTGCTGCATTGTCCACGTAGACAGTGTCCACAAGGCAGGGACGGCTTCCTATTCGCTTCAACCTTCCCGATCTGGCCTTTGCTATAATCCGTGGCAAGAGATGGTTATCCCCAGGCCCCCAGATGAGATGGGGGCGCAGCGAAACCGTGGCGAGTCCGGGTGAGTTTGCTTTCAGAACGAGAAGTTCGGCGAGCATTTTCGTCTGCGGATAATGGGCTTCATAATGATTCGGATAGGGGAGCGATTCATTCCCTCCCTCAATATCCCGGCCATCAAACACCACACTGGGAGAGCCGGTAGCCACGAGCCTGGATATGCCGTTTGCCAGGCAGGCAGCAATCACCGCTTCGGTCCCGCTCACATTCGCCAGATAATACTCGTCGTAATCTCCCCAAACTCCAGCTTTGGCAGCTACATGGAAAATTATGTCGCATCCCTGTGCCGCGTCGGTTAGTGCCGCTTTATCAGTAATATCGCCGCAAATTTGCTGAACGCCGAGAGCGGCAAGGGCCGGATAGCTGCTGCGCGAGTAGCTGATGACCTGGTCGCCACGTTCTTTGAGCATTCTGACGATCACTCCACCTAGAAATCCGCCGCCGCCGGTCACCAGAACTTTCATTTCAGCTTCCCTTCCGCCCAGACAGCCAGCTTTTCCCGGAAAATCTTGGCGTTGTGGCGGATATCAACCGGAAAGGCCGGGTGGAAAAGGATGTCTTTTATTCCTGCCGTATGGGGAAATCCGGCGCCGATCTCCAGCAGTTCCGCGCGGATAAGCTCTCGCCATGAACGGCTCACCCCTTTTTCCAGCTCGACACAGAGGACAGGCCGTTGGCATCCCGGCTTACCGGTTCCGACCAGTGCTGTCCGGAAAACTTCCGGGTGGGTATTAAAAACCCCTTCAACCGGAATAGTGTAAAGTGTGCCTGTCGTCGTTATCAGCCGATGACTTTTTCTGCCGCAAAACCAGACCCTGCCGCTTTCATCAAGATAACCGAGATCACCCATCCGGTGCCAGAAGCTGCCGTCCGGAGCAGTAATCTTTGCGAGCCGTGTTGCATCAGGGCGATTGAAATAGGCAGTTGTTACCTGCCGACCGCGGACAACAATCTCGCCGATCTCACCGTCTTTGACCACTTGCGAGTCATCCCATTGATCAACCGGGACATCACTAATACTGATTATTGCCAGGGAAAGGCCTTTTACCGGCCTGCCGACACAGATCCCGCGCCCTTCACCAGTTGCCGCTGCCGTTTCAGAGAGAATTTCGCGACTGCCGATGGAGCAGACCGGCAGGGCTTCTGTTGCGCCGTAGGGGGTGAATATCTCGGCATCTTCGGGCAGGAGCTGCGAAAAGCGCTCCAGGGTCGCTGCCGGAACTGGAGCGCCGGCGGAGATAACCCGTTTCATATCAGGCAGGGTACTCCCCTCAGCTTCGCCATACCTGCCAACACGGTTAAGGAGCGCAGGAGAGCCGAACATGGTCGTTGCTCTGTATTTTTGGGCGGTGGCAATTATTTTCAGCGGATCAACCATTCCTGGACGGGTAAAGTCCATCTCCGGTATGAGGGCGGTCATGCCGAGAGCAGGGGCAAAGAGGGCAAAGAGCGGAAAGGTCGGCAGATCAATTTCGCCCGGTTTTATAGCGTAAATATCTTTAAGCGCCTCGATCTGGGCTGTGAAGTTGCCGTGAGTATAGACTACCCCTTTCGGAGGACCGGTGCTGCCGCTGGTGAAAAGGATTGCGGCCGTTTCGTCCCGATCGGTATCCGCCGGTATGTAGTCAGCATGGGAGAATGAATTTTCAATCTCTGTTAGTGGGATGCCACCCCAAATTCTGCCACCATTTACGGTAATGAAGATCTTGAGAGTCGCTCTTCCCCAGCCGAGCAAACGCCGGGCAATATGAGCCTTCGGGATGCCGATAAAGGCTGCGGGTGCAGCATCGGCGAGGCAGCCCTTCATGTTACGGGCCCCAATTCCGGGGTCGATAAACACCGGAATTGCCCCTGCCTTGAAAAGTGCAAAGGTGATGGCAAAAAGTTCGGGAGAAGGGGGGACAAGAAGCGCTGTCCTGACGCCTCTGCTGATGCCTGCGTTCTCGAAGCCGGCGGCAAGCCTGCTGCTCCAGATGTCAAGTTCACGGAACGTAAGGGTACGGCTTTTTTCCGGGAATATTATGGCAGGGTTGTCCGGGTGGAGTTGTGCCATCTCGGAAAGTGGGCGGGATATATTCAAGGGGTTCTCAGAGACCATGGGGAATTAAACCAGAGAAAAGCATCTGTAGCCTAAAGCCGGCAAAGGGTGCGCCGGACAAATTTAACAGTTTGTCATTGGCGCAAAAGGAAGGCATACAGTGAATTTGCTTCCTTTGCCAAGAGCGCTATCGACGGTTATACTGCCGCCGTGCATGCGAACGAATTCCCGTGCGTAATAGAGTCCAAGACCAAACCCCCTTACCTGCCCTGTATTATGAGGATCAATCTGATAAAACTTTTCGAAGATTCTCGGAATTTCGTCATGGGGAATCCCTGCTCCGGCATCACTAACTTCAATAAAAAGCTCCTTTTCATCTGAGTGTACAGCAATATTCACTTTGCCATCTTTTTCTGAAAACTTATAGGCATTTTCAATAACCTGCTTGATGGAAAACTCGATCTTTTTACGATCAACGGTGATTAATGGAACCTCAGCCAGATCGAAAATAGTTTCTATTGAAGGCTTGCTGGCAATTTCCAGTGATGTGTCCATAATGTTGTGAATAACACTCGTAATGTACAGCGGCTCCGGATGCAAAGCTACGTTCGTATCCATCATTCTGCTGAAGACAAGAAGGTCGGTAACGAGTCGTTCGAGATAGGCAGATTCATCCGAAACCATCTTGGTATTCTTCTTGAATTCTGGATCATCGACTACTAACACGCCGGTAGTCAGGTTCTGGAGAAAGAGTGAAATCGATGTGAGCGGTGTTCTGAATTTATGGGAAATTGTCGAGAGAAAATTTGATTTTAGGCGATCAAGAGATTTTAAAGAAGCGATCTCTTCTTTAAGAGCTTTTTTAACCAGAGCCTTATCAATGGCTGTCTTGAGTTGGAGCAGATTGAGCGGTTTAGAGACAAAATCGTCAGCATCAGCTTTCAGAGCACTGAGTATGACATCTTTTTCTGCAAAACCGGTCATGACAATTACAACAACGGTAGGCTCTTTCTGCTTAATTTTTTTGAGCAGCTCGATTCCGTCCATACCGGGCATCATTACATCGGTCAGGACTACATCAATATCTCCTTTATCAAAAAGAGTCAGTGCATCCTGACCGTTTCCGGCCTGAACAACATCGTATCCCTTGAGAGCACGACCACATAAGTCGCGGATCACCGCTTCATCATCAACAATCAGAATAGTCTTCATCTGAACGTCCTGGTGAAGCTTAAATTCCGGTTTGTGTTTCAACTCATGCATTGTCATTTCCACCGGCCACTATCAAGTGATAAGGGCGTAAAGCTTTTCCAACGCCTCTGGCAGTTTCTCCGGAATACTCCCGCCTGCCTGAGCCATTTCAGGTTTGCCGCCACCACTTCCGCCAATAATCGGCGCCATCTCGCGAATCAGATTGCCAGCACTGAAGCGTGGGGCAAGATCACTGCTGACAGTTACAAGAAGCGTTGCCTTTCCGCCAATATTTGCACCAAGAGCAAGAATTCCTGAGCCGAGTCGATCCTTCAGGGAATCGGCAAGCTCACGCAGTTTCTTGACATCATCTATAGTCACTTCAGCTGCCAAAGCCTTGACACCATTTATCTCTCTGACATCTGCCAGCATGTCAGCTGATTTACCGGCATTCAACTGCGCCTGAAGGGTTTCGACTTCCCGTTGCAGCTCTTTCTGCCGAGCCAGAATCCGTTCGACCCTGTCAAGTATACTTCCGCCTTCAGCTTTAACAAGTCCGGCAAGTTTATTCTGATCATTTTCCATCTCTTGAATGAATCTGACTGCTCCAGTTCCGGTAACAGCCTCTATCCGCCGCACACCTGCGGCTATTCCACTTTCGCTGACGATCTTCAGGAAGCCTATATCTCCGGCAGCAGCGACATGGGTTCCGCCGCAAAGTTCCATGCTAACCTCGCCAACCCTTACCACCCGTACACTGTCACCATACTTCTCACCAAAAAGAGCAGTGGCGCCGCTCGACATCGCTTCTGCAACTGCCATTTCACGAGAATCTACCGTGTTGTTCATCATTATGAATCCATTGACAATTTCTTCCACTTTTTTGATCTCATCAGCCGTCATAGCCAGAAAGTGGGTAAAGTCAAACCGAAGTCGCTCCGGTTCGACCAGAGAGCCAGCCTGCTTTACATGTTCGCCAAGAACCTGACGAAGTGCGGACTGCAGCAGGTGCGTGGCGGTATGATTCCTTGCTGTTGCGTTGCGCCAAGAAAGATCAACTTTTAAGTCTATCGCATCGCCAACCTTGATGGTGCCAATTTCAACTACAGCACGATGGACGATAAGATCACTGAATGGACGAAGTGTCTCAACGACCTTGAGGTGAGCCACACCTGTAGAGATACTCCCCCTGTCGCCGGTCTGTCCACCTGAAGCGCCGTAAAACGGGCTCGCAGCAGCAATCAGATCAACACTCTCACCTGCTGTTGCTTCACCTAACCGATTCTCCTTTTGCAATAAGTCCAGAGACGACCGAATAGCCCGATTTATGATCGTAGCCGATAAATTCACTCCTTACCCCTTCATTATGGAGTTTTTTGAATACATCTGCCACCCCCTCCTCTCCTGACCCCTTCCAGTGCTCTCTGGCCTGGGCACGCTGGCGTTCCATGCAGCGCTCGAAACCCGGTTCGTCAACGGTCATCCCCTCGGCAGCCATGATGTCTGCGGTCAGGTCAACAGGAAAACCAAAGGTATCGTAAAGACGGAACACCGCCTCGCCAGGAAGCAGCCTTTCATTGCGACTCTTCAGCCCGGCAATATCTTCATTCAGAATTGCCAGCCCTCTGTCGAGGGTCTCGGCAAAACGCTCCTCTTCGGCCAGAATGACCTTTTTAACATAAGCCTCACGCTCGATAAGTTCAGGGAAAGCCTCTCCCATGATTGAATTTACCGCATCTACAGCTCTGAACAGAACCGGCTCGGCAAATCCGAGCATCTTTGCATGGCGGGCTGCCCGGCGCATAATCCGCCTCAGTACGTAACCCCGTCCTTCATTCGACGGGAGAACCCCATCGCAGATCAGAAAGGTAACAGCTCGTGAATGGTCGGCGATGACCCGCATGGAGACATCATCCTTCTGGTCGTCGCCATATTTCTTCCCTGCCAGCTTAGCTATGTACTGAATTATTCCTTGAAGAAGGTCTGTATCATAATTTGAAGTTTTCCCCTGCATGACCGTGCAGATCCTCTCAAGTCCCATGCCGGTATCGACCGCAGGTTTTGGCAGAGGGTGCAACACTCCGTCGGCGGTGCGGTTGAACTGCATGAAGACATTATTCCATATCTCCATGTAACGGTCGCAGTCGCAACCGACGGCACAGTCAGGTTCACCACAGCCGGTATCAGGGCCATTATCCCAGAAAATTTCGCTGCATGGCCCGCATGGTCCGGTATCACCCATTGACCAGAAATTGTCCTTCTCGCCAAAACGGTAGATCCGCTCTCTGGGAACCCCCTCCTGGAGATGCCAGATATCGGCAGCTTCATCGTCATCGTTATAGACAGTGACGTAGAGTCTTTCCTTGTCCAGTCCAGCTCCTCGGTCAGAAATGTCCATGCAAAAGCTATCGCTTCCTTCTTGAAGTAATCTCCAAATGAGAAGTTGCCGAGCATTTCAAAAAAAGTGTGGTGGCGGGCGGTTCTGCCGACATTCTCCAGATCATTGTGCTTCCCGCCGGCACGAACGCATTTCTGCGAACTTGCGGCGCGGAGGTATTCACGTTTTTCCATACCAAGAAAACAGTCCTTAAACTGGTTCATCCCGGCATTGGTGAACAGAAGTGTTGGATCGTTATGAGGAACGAGTCCCGAACTGGCAACAATCGTATGTCCATTCCGCTCAAAAAAACCGAGAAATTTCGCCCTAAGTTCTCTGCCCGTCATCTATCAAGCTCCTCTGTCCCTATTTGTAAAAAAACTTGTTATTGCATGAATTGAAAATCCACGGCGTTGTAAATATGAGTAAACTCGCTGTTTCTCTTTTCTGGGTGCGTCTGCAGGATCAAAAGCGGAAAATCTTTTGGAGACTATTGCGGCGAGGGAGTCAGGCTCAGGATATTCAGCTGTAGCAGCGGCAAGCGCTTCTGTAGCTATTTCGCGCGAAATACCTCGTTTCTGCAGCTCCTGCAGGATTCGTAACCCATAACCCCGGCCACTTCGCATGGCGGACTCAGCCCACCTCTCGGCAAAGCGTTTGTCGTCGAGGTATCCTTCTGCGCAAAGCTGTGCAAGCAGCTCAGCTATGGAGTCTGCCGCAAACCCTCTCACTGCGAGTTTCCTCTTCAGCTCGGCGGTAGTATGGTCACGACGGGTAAGCAGATTCAGTGCACGCAGATAGATATCTGAAACACCGGGGTTTTCAGAACCTTTCAAGATCTGGGTTTCCGTCTGCCGGCTCTTCTTCTGACGTTTCAGCGGTAAACTGATCCCAGGAACTGTTCGATGTCGACGATATGCCGGACAGCTTCAGCGCGAAATCATCCGGATTGGTTGATTGCCGCAGCGCTTCCTCATAACTTATCAGCTTGCTCGTATATAGTTGCATCAGCGACTGGTCAAATGTCTGCATACCGTAGGCTGTATACCCCTGCGCGATTGCGTCAGTTATCTGTTTGGTCTTCTCCTTGTCATCAATGCACTCTTTAATCCGGCTTGTACCGATCAAGACTTCAACCGCCGGAACTCGTCCCTTCCCGTCAAGTTTCTGGACAAGGCGCTGAGAGATTATACCTTTTATGACCGAGGAGAGCTGCATCCGAACCTGGCGCTGATGAAACGGAGGAAAGACGGAGATTATCCGGTTTATGGTTTCCGCAGCATCAAGAGTATGCAGGGTTGACATTACCAGGTGGCCGGTTTCTGCAGCGGTAAGTGCAGTTTCGATAGTCTCCAGATCCCGCATCTCGCCAACGAGAATAACATCCGGGTCCTGACGCAGGGCACCTTTTAAAGCAGTGGAAAAAGAGAGCGTATCAAAGCCGACCTCACGCTGACTGATAATACTTTTCTTGTCGCGATGAAGGAACTCAACCGGATCTTCAACGGTCAGGATGTTGCTGGTACGATTTTCGTTAATGTGATCGATCATCCCTGCGAGAGTTGAGGATTTACCGCTACCGGTGGTTCCGGTGACAAGGATGAGCCCGCGCTCTTCCATGGCGATTTTTTTCAGTATTGGCGGGAGATTGAGCGATTCGAGGCTCGGGATATTGAATGAAATAGCTCTAAGGACAATGGCAACGGTGCCGCGCTGGTGATAGGCACTGACTCTGAAGCGGCAAACCCCGGGTACGCCGTACGATAGATCCACTTCATAGTTGCTGTCGAACAGTTCCCTCTGGCGCTGATTCATCATGGAGTGTGCCATCGCCATAACCACATCACTGGAAAGCCGGTGGCTGTTGGGGATAGGCCGCAGTTTACCATCAATCCTGACGACAGGAGGGAGGCCGGTCTTGATATGAATGTCAGAAGCCCGGCCTTTGACGGCAATTGTCAGTATTTCGTTCAGTTCCATCAGTTACTCCTTGACGGCTGCTGCAACAGGAAGCCCAAGTAGTGCCAGCAGTTTTTCCCGTATTTCTGCGCACATTTCAGGTTTTTCCTTCAGAAAAATACGGGTATTATCGCGCCCCTGGCCGATTCTATCTTTGCCGTAGGAGTACCATGCACCGCTCTTGTCTACAATCCCCTTATCGACTGCAAGATCAAGCAGATCACCTTCTTTTGAGATCCCTTCGCCATAGAGAATATCGAATTCAACCTCCTTGAACGGTGGCGCAACCTTGTTCTTGACCACTTTTACCCTTGTGCGGGAGCCGATTACGTCATTGCCCTGCTTTAATGTAGCTATTTTCCTGATATCCATCCTGACTGATGCGTAGAATTTGAGGGCATTGCCTCCGGTTGTAGTTTCCGGATTGCCGAACATCACGCCGATTTTCATTCTTATCTGGTTGATGAAGATAACGCAGCAGTTGGATTTGGAGATAATCCCGGTAAGTTTGCGCAGCGCCTGGGACATAAGGCGGGCCTGAAGCCCCATATGAGAATCTCCCATGTCCCCCTCAATTTCCGCTTTCGGGACAAGAGCTGCAACAGAGTCTATGACCAGAATATCTATGGCGCCGCTTCGTACCAGAGTTTCTGCAATTTCAAGGGCCTGTTCACCGGTATCCGGTTGAGAGACAAGCAGATCATCGGTTTTGACGCCAAGTTTTCGGGCATAGCCTATGTCCAGAGCATGTTCGGCATCGACAAAAGCAGCGATGCCGCCAAGTTTCTGTGCTTCAGAAATGATATGAAGTGCGAGAGTTGTCTTGCCGGATGATTCAGGACCAAAAATCTCGATAACCCTGCCGCGAGGAACGCCGCCGACACCGAGGGCAACATCGAGGGATAAAGCACCGGTCGGAATTGCAGGAACATCGGGAAGCGGCTGATCATTGCCGAGACGCATGATCGACCCTTTGCCAAACTGTTTCTCTATCTGGCTTACGGCCAGTTCAATCGCTTTTTCTCTCTCCTGCATCAGATTGTCTCCTCGATGGTATTTCAGTTATTTGCAGAGTTTTAACACAGATTTATGAAGGTTTTCAAGCTATTCCCTTAACTTCCGGAACCAGGTGAAAACCAGTTTAAAAGGAGTATGAGCGCTGCTTCTGCTGTTGCCTCTCGCACCGTCTCTCTGTTGCCTTCAAAATGGTGCATGAACACTTCACTGCCGTCCCGCGAAGCTATGGCAATAAAAACTGTTCCAACAGGTTTTTCAGCAGTTCCGCCTTCCGGTCCGGCAATTCCGGTTGTGGCAAGGGTGACATCACTGCCGGAGAGAGTTCTGACCCCTACAGCCATTGCGAGTGCAACTTCACTGCTGACAGCGCCATTTATTTCAATCAACTCGTGCGGTACGCCCAAAACACGCTCTTTTGAGCTGTTGGAATATGTCACCACACCCAGGTTAAAATATCCTGAACTACCGGGCAGATCGGTAATTCGTTTAGAAATCAAGCCACCGCTGCAAGATTCGGCGACTGAGAGAGTAGCTCCTGAATCACGGAAAAGTCGGGCTATTTTCTGATCGAGTTGATTCACAAAAACCTCGACAGTGCAAAAAGGCAGATCCAGGCGTAACCCCCGGCGGCCACATCATCAAGGACAACCCCGTAGCCGTTTTTCAGTTTACTATCGAACCAGTTTGCCGGCGGCGGCTTGACAACATCAAAAAGGCGAAAGAGAAAAAAACCGGCAACAATATAGCGCCAGTTGCAAGGAATTGCTGTCATGGTGACAAGATAACCGACGACTTCGTCAATAACGATCTTGCCGGAATCCTTCTCCTGAAAGATGACCTCTGCCTTTCCGGAAACCCAGCAGGCAAGGAAGAAGAACGCTATCAGCGTAAGGAGATAGAGTGTCGGCGGGAGTTTGGCAAGCCAGAGATAAAAAGGGATTGCTGCAAGGGTGCCGACAGTGCCGGATGCAAAGGGGGAGTAGCCGCTTCCTCCCCAGGTGGCAAGTAGTTTTATAAAAAAAGTCATTTGCCAGCTGCACCTTGCGCAAGAGTTTTCAGAACATCACGAAGCGCCAGGCCGTTTTCACGGGCGATACGGCGACAGTCATCAAATTCCGGTTTCTCTCCGTAATCAGTAACTTTGAAACGAACCATGCCGAAACAGGTTTCACGTTCCTCTGTCCTGCGGTCGAGCAGCTGCCGTGAAACCGGGTAACTCCGCAGACCGATGGCGGTTGTTTCCTGAAAGACGACCCGGACATATTTTTCAACATCTTCCGGTGGCGAGATGATCGAAAGCAGCGTTGCGGGACGGCATTTCTTCATCTGAATCGGGGTAAACCAGGCATCAACCGCCCCTTCCGCAAATAGACGCTCCAGCGCATAACCGAGAACTTCCGGAGTTGCATCATCTATATTCACCTCGATGACAACCATCTTGTCGCCCATTGACTCTGAGCTTGATGTGCCGCTGAAAGCACGGAGGATATTGGGCACGTCAGGGAAATCATTGCTACCCGCACCAACGCCAACTTTCTCGAACTTCATCTCAGGGGGAGCACCAAAACTGTCTGCCAATGCTGCCACTATTGCCGCGCCGGTAGGAGTTACCCGTTCGCCAGGACCGATATTGCCGTGAATCGGCAGACCTTTCAGCAACTCTGCTGTCGCCGGTGCGGGGAGCGGCAGCAGACCGTGCTCGCACTTGATAAAGCCGCTGCATAGAGGCAGAGAGGAGACGCTGATTCGCGCTATATTCAGAAAATCAAGACAGATGGCGGACCCGACAATATCAACTATTGAGTCGACTGCACCGACTTCATGGAAATGAACCGCCTCGACAGCCACACCATGAACTTTGGCCTCAGCGTCGGCAAGACGTTTGAAGATTTTGAAGGAAGACGCCTTAACTTTCTCAGACAGGCTGCTTGCGGAGATCAATTCCAGAATATCAGTGTAGTGCCGGTGAGGCTGCTGGTCACTGACTGCAACATCGAATTTGAGTGCGGAAATACCGTGACGTTTTGTCGTGGAGGTAGCGATTCGGTATGAATCAGCTGGCAGGGGAAGTTTTGTGAGTTCGGCTTCAAGATACTCCAGGGAGACACCGCAATCCAGCAGGGCGGCAACCGTCATGTCGCCGGAAATACCGGCCTGACAGTCCAGATAGAGAGTCTTTATTCCCATCCTTGCTGCTCCTTTTCAGATGACGATTTGTAAATCTTGTGACGCGCTCAACTATATTGATTTATTCTCTATTTTGTCCACACATTTATAAAGTGATCATGTTTTGCTTACATTTCTCAGCAAATATTCTATAATGAGAACCAAAATTGTTTTGCAGGTCAAAAAATACCAAAGGAGCTATCATGACATCATATTTTAGACTACTGATCTTAATCCCGCTCCTTATAATCTGCTACCAGATTTACCGTTTCACCTCGAGCCGCGCAGGCGAGGAAAAACAAAGTCGCTGTAGGAGGCTCGGGATTGGCTATACGACTATCGGCATACTTGCTCTCGTTGGACGAGAACCTCTCTTCGCGTTTTTCGGACTTATCCTGATCATGTCCGGCTTGCGGCTTATGGCAAAAAGTCTTGACAGAATTGACAAAACTGTCTTCATCGATCGCTACAACGATGAAAAATGACTCTGCTTTGTCACACATAAAAAAAGAGGCGGCCAACAATGACCGCCTCTATCGAAGTATAGCAAAAACAGCTTAGAGAATTTCTACCAGTTCCAGTTCGAAGGTCAGATCATTGCCTGCCAGCGGATGATTGGCGTCAAAGGTGATCTCTTCAGCAGTCTTCTCGACAACAGTCACACCGAGTTCCTCATCATCTTCGCCGGAAAGGATCAGTTCGTCCCCCTCTTCAGCTTCGAAATCCTCAGGAAGTTCTGCAATCGGGACGCTAAAGAGCTTGGTGTCGTCAAATTCGCCAAAAGCTTCTGCTGCCGGAATAACAATACTCTTCTTCTCTCCCTTGCTCATGCCGATAAGTGCTTCTTCAATCTGCGGGAAAAATTCTTCAGAGCCGATTACAAGCTTCATCGGTCCTGCTTCATGGCCGCAGCCGCAGTCATCTCCACATTCATCCGTACTGCACTCTTCACTGCTGCAATCGTCACTTGAGCAATCGTCCTCGAATGTTGAATCGAAAACTGTTCCATCTTCAAGGGTTCCGGTATAATTGAAAAGAACGGAATCACCTTTTTTTGCTTTTGACATTTGAATCACCTTCCTTGTTTTATTCGGCGTCAGCCGTTCACCGGAATTCTGTTGACTCCCGACGAAGTTACAAAGAATATATCAATTCAGCAATAACAACAACATTAATCATGGAGCAGCAGATGACAATGCCTATCAACGAGATCGAGGCACGTATCCTCGGAACGCTTATGGAGAAAGAGTTGACAACCCCTGAGTACTATCCGCTGACGCTTAACTCTCTGACAAATGCCTGTAATCAGAAATCGAATCGTGATCCGGTCATGCAGTTGGAAGATGAGGAGGTTGTGCGAGGGCTTGACAAGTTAAGGATGAAAGGTTTTGCAAGGCTTTCGGGGGAGGGTGGCAGAGTGCCAAAATACTGTCATTCTCTTGGAGAAAAGCTGGCGTCACCCGAACAGGCAGTGCTGGCAGAACTGCTTCTGCGTGGGCCCCAGACTCTTGGAGAACTCCGCACAAGATGCGAAAGGATGTCAGCATTTGCCGATATTGCAGCAGTAGAAGAGGTGCTTGCTGAACTGCAAAAGTACGAACTTCAATTCGTAACTCTCCTGCCCCGCCAACCGGGTCAGAAGGAACAGCGCTATGCGCACCTGCTTTCCGGAGAACCGGTAATTCAGCATTCTGAAAAACAGCTGCAACCTGAAACCGCTAGAGCCAGGATTTTAGTGGAGGAAGAAAGGATAGCGGCACTTGAATCTGAAGTGGCTCTACTTAAAGAAGAGATCGCTTCACTCAAGCAGATCATGGCGGAGTTCAAGGCTCAATTCGAGTGATTGTGGCGACTGGTTTTTGTTAATCTATAAATAGTGCAGGCTTCAAGTTAAGGATCCTGATGACAGGAGCCACTTCAAAATTTGATTAATTTTCGGAGGTACTGCTTAGCGGGGTTTAAACATTTCCAGGAGGAACAGGACTATCTCGATGGCGATGAGGATGATGATGATCCATTCAAGGCGGGCAGAGCGGCGGGCGTGGGAGAGGCTGGTGAAAACACCGGTCATATCCAGCAGTGTCTCGGATTTGTGCTTGATTTCGAGGTAGCGCTGGTTAAGCTCGAACAGGCCGGCCATGGTGGTATAGAGGCGGTCGGCCTCAGGGTTGTCCCAGGTAATGTCCGGCTTGTCCAGCACCATGATGTGAGCTATGGAAGTGAATTTGAAACTGAGGATTGAAGAAGCAAGTCTTGCCATATCACGGTCCGGAAGTTCAAGTTTTCCCCTGCCAAGATTGCCGATCAGGCTTTCGACTTCATCAAAGACGACATCAATCCTCTCTTCAATCCGCTCCAAAGCAACTGACTTGGCGATGACGAAACAGATGATGTCCATGAAGGCCAGGTTGAAACTGGGCATTACCGTGTAATCGTTAGCAATAACCGACTTGCGCTCCGGATCAATCTCCAGCCGGTACTCCTCGCGATAGGGGAGCTGGGGTTGCCCCTTCAGGGACTCGGCGTACTGGGGAATACTGTCCAGGAAGCGGGTGATCATGTCGCCCGAACAGTTCAGAAAAACAACTCCGCCAAAATAATACAGATAGACCCGCTCGGTATCGTTGCCGGCAGAAAGCGCAAAAGTCACCGGATTGAGCTTCATCGGCTCTTCCCAGCGATATTTCCGGGTAATGCCGAGTTTTAAGGCCAAACGGTTTAAATCAAGCTCGCCGCCGAAGGCAAATGCTTTGAAGGTGAATATATGCATGCGCCCCTTCGTTTCGTCGCCAACTGTAATAATTTCATTCTATCAACAAATTACTGATCGGCAATATTTGAAATTGAGATTGTTTGAGAATCAAAAGGAGCATAGCTATCATAGCCGGCCAGTCGAGGCCGGTCTGACTGATTTTCTCCAGATGGTCGCCTTTTGGGTGATACAGGTATAAGAGTTTAATACACACCTATCCGTGTGTAACTTATTGTAATTATTCACTTAACAACGTATATTGCTGATTTATTAGTATTATTTATTCATACAGAAGATGGTATTACTCGTCTGGCATATATAAAAGTCATTACCACTTACCTCAATATAAAATCCATTATTACAGCTAGTTACATTATTAATTCATTTAAATATGCATTTTGGCATCAGCAGTGCATTACTCTTAGCAAAAGCAAATAATTTCCTGAGAGTGAAATAAAAGGAGGATGTCATGAAAGCACTAGCTACGATAATGGGAATCATCGCACCGGCAACGGCATTTGCGGCATCAGAAGCAAGTGGAGAAGGCAGTGGTATTTTTGTCTGGATCTTCCTTGGTTTCTTTGCCTTGATAGTAGTCGGACAGTTAGTACCGGCTGTCATGCTAATGACAGGAATGGCAAAGGGAATCGCTGCAAAAAAGGAAGTTAAAACTGAAGTAAAGTAGCAACAAACTAAGCAAGATACGGAATCGTCTGACATAAGCAGGTATAAAACAAAAAAGGAGAACAGTCATGAAAACCTTATCAACACTATTCAGCACCGCAGCCCTCAGTCTCCTGACCAGTACCGCAGCTCTTGCTTCATCAGGGACAACTAACAAAGTTTTCGTAAGCGGCCCACTTGTTCTGCTCTTCCTCGGCTTCTGCGCCCTGGTAGTTGTTATTCAGTGCATCCCGGCAATTATTATGTTTATTGGGATGATAAGAGGAACTATTTCTGCAACGAAAGATAAAACGGTTACAGTGAAAAAATAGCAAAGGGGGTTAAATGAGGGTAGAATATATTTGACAGGCCACCTTAGTTAGGGTGGCCTTTTTGCTTTGGTGAGTGCCTGGTCTAATGGACATATAATTGAATAATCAGCATTATGAAAATAAGAAGCACTCCAATCATTCGGAGGGCGTATCTATAGCTCAACTTCTTTGTATACCTTTTCAAGGTATATTCCGGGTTTTCTTACATGCAGAGAAATACTCCATTCGCTTGAAGGTCATAAGGATGAGTGTTAGGCTATGACATAAGGTAGTCAGTAATAGAAAATGAAAGGAGATTCTACCATGGGGGAAAAACCTCTGCCTGAAAATGATCAGAAAAATTGCGGTAAACACGCTGATGAACCAGTTACTACTCAACCGGAACAGTTGCCATTGGTTGATGCTGGTGGCGTATGTAAAGAGTGCCTGAATGAAGACTTTGACTCTTGCGTTTGCCCTGAACCTAAAAAGTGATCCCTGGCGTTTCAGGTCTATAACGCTGAATTCAATCTGTTATGCAAATGTAAGCCTGAGCTTAGCAGTAAACAAGTAAGCCAAGTCTGCTGGTTAGAGGGCTAATGCGATACACTTGCGACAATATCTGCGACACTGGGCAAAAAGAAAGCCTTCGCAAAGGCTGCGAAGGCTTGATTTTAGTGGTGCCCAGAGACGGAATCGAACCGCCGACACGAGGATTTTCAATCCTCTGCTCTACCGACTGAGCTATCTGGGCGAAAGAATAGTTCTTATACTATTCTGGCTGATGGAATGTCAAACTATTTTTGCCGCTCGTCTTATTTTATGCCCTGGAGACAAATCGTCCGTCACGGGTGTCGACTTTTATCTTCTGCCCTGATTCAAGGTAAGGCGGAACCTTTAGCTTCAGGCCGGTCTCAAGGGTTGCCTCTTTTGTTTCAGCTGTTGCGGTTGCGTTCTTTAAGGCCGGAAGGGTATCGGTGACCGTCAGTTCAACGATCATCGGCAGGTCTACATTGACCATTCTCCCTTCAAAAAGCCCGAGCTGCACTTCCAGTCCGTCAAGAAGATAGGGTGAAATCAGGGCAAAGTTGTCAGGTTCCATTTCGAACTGCTCATAGTTTTCCAGATCCATGAACACCCCTTTTTCGCCGTCAGCATAGAGAAACTGGCCTTTATGCCGCTCAAAATCAGCCTCGTCAACCTTGTCGCCGGAACGGAAGGTCCTGTCAAGCACCTGGCCGGTGATCATATTCCTGTAGCGGGTCTTGACCATGGTGTTGGCGCCGCGGGCGGAGGGTGACTGAAACTGAACATCTACAAATATGCAAGGGGCGCCGTCAAGTTGCACTATGAGCCCCTTCTTGAAATCGGATGTTATTAACATATATCAACTGCTCCCTATTTTATAATCTTTACAGATTTGATGACGATTGGAGTCTCCGGGACATTTTGAAAAACCGGATTCTGTCTTTTCTGCGGTGCTGCTACCATTTTGTCCACCACATCCATGCCGTCAATTACCTTGCCGAAAACAGCATAGCCGTAACCACTTTGTGTTTCATCCCGATGATTAAGAAAATCGTTATTGGCAACATTGATGAAGAATTGCGATGTAGCTGAATCCACCACGCCAGTCCGGGCCATTGCCAGAGTGCCGCGGTTATTTTTGAGCCCGTTGCCCGCTTCGTTCTTGATTGCCGGCCGGTCACCAGGCTTCGGTTGTAGTGCGGCTGTCAGGCCGCCACCCTGAGCCATGAAGCCGGGAATAACTCTGTGGAAAACCGTATCCTTGTAATAGCCGCTGTTGGCGTACTCAAGAAAGTTTTTGACCGAAAGCGGCGCTTTGTCTGCGAAAAGCTCGACTTTTACGTTGCCCATACTTGTCTCTATGATAACAATGGGATTCTTTTCAGCGGCGATGGCAGTTGAGACGAGGGAAAAAGCAAGTAGCAGCGTGAAGAGTAGTCGTTTAATCATTATTGTAATTACCTCCGATAAATTTGCCTGCGAAGTTTATGCTAAAATCCGTTTTCGGTCAAGTTTGTCGAAAGCAAGAAAAGATTGACTTTGATTGGCGCTCCGGTAAAAATCAAAAGTTCCGTTAGTTTTCGTCCGGAAAGGGTGCTTTTTCGCTCTGGCGGCGTCAATCTTCGGTCTTGCTTGTGCGGCGTACAGACGTACGCCTCCGCGCAATACCTCGATTTCCTTGCCAGAACAAAAAATCCCCGCTTTCCAAATCGGAAACTAACTGTTTCTCATCCGGAGTTTCCGGATGGAAACTAGTTAAAATTACGCTTGGAGGGGTCAATTGCAGATTATAAAATTCGGTACAGATGGCTGGCGAGGGGTTATTGCCCGTGAATTCACCTTTGAAAACGTTTCGATTGTTGCTCAAGCGACAATGGACTATATGATTAATGAAGGACTGGCCCCAAAAGGCCTGGTGATCGGTTATGATAGAAGATTCCTGTCTCAGGAGTTTGCGGAGCGATGCGCAGAGATAGCTGTCGGTAACGGCATTAAAGTCCTTCTTACAGAAACATACACGCCGACACCGGCAGTTTCATGGGCGGTAAAATCCAGGGCAGCTGGGCTTGGCATCATGATAACGGCGAGCCATAATCCGCCGGTGTATAACGGTTTCAAGGTGAAAGAGGGTTTTGGCGGTTCGGCGAGACCAGCCACCACCATAAAGATAGAAAAACAGGTGGGCAGCAATATTTCGGGCTGCCGGGAGGTACTCTCTATCCCCTTTGCAGAAGCATTGCAAAGCGGCATGATCAGCCGTTTTGATGCCAACGCGGGAATACTATGCCCAGTTGAAAAAGTATGTGGATATCGATCTCATCAAAGAAAGCGCCATCCCTTTTGTCGTTGATCCGATGTTCGGCGCAGGCAGCGGTGCCTTTCCCGTGCTGCTCCCTGAAGGGCTCGAAATTCATGGTGACTGTAACCCGGCCTTCGGTGGCCAGGCTCCGGAGCCGATTTTGGAGCACCTTCTGGAGCTTTCTGAAACGGTAAAGAACGGTGCTTATCGCGCTGGTCTTGCTTTGGACGGCGATGCTGACCGGATCGGCGCTGTTGACGAAAACGGCGATTTCTTCTCCTCCCATATGATCTATACAGTTCTGCTGCGGCATCTTTACGAGCGCAAAGGACTGCGCGGCGGCGTGGTCAAGACGGTTTCCACTACCCAGATGATAAATCTGCTGGCGGAAAAGTACGGTCTGGAACTCTTTGAAACGCCGATCGGTTTCAAGCATATCTGTGAGCTGATGCTTGAGCATGACATTCTCATGGGTGGGGAAGAGTCGGGCGGACTGGGGGTCAAGGGGCATATGCCGGAGCGTGACGGCATCCTGATGGGTCTGCTGCTGCTGGAAGCGATGGCGATGTCCGGCAAGAGTTTGAAAGAGCTGCTTGATGAGACAATGGACGAGATCGGTTACTTTTTTTATCGGCGCATAGACCTCCAGATAGAGCAGAGAGCCAAAGAGCGACTCATTGAAAAGCTCAAAAGTGGCGGCATCACCGAGATTGCGGGAACTGCAGTAGAGACAACCAATTTTTCCGATGGCTTCAAGTTTATTTTTAATGGCGGCTCCTGGCTGCTCATCAGGCCGTCCGGAACCGAACCGGTCCTGCGTCTCTATAGCGAAGCAAGCTCGCTTGCGGATGTTGAGAAATTCCTTGCCGCAGGGCGGGAGCTGGCTGGAGTCTGATCCATGGCTCACGATAAGATAATCATCAAAGGCGCCTGCGAGCACAATCTCAAGTGCATCGACTGGAAATTCCCCGCGATCAGCTGGTGGTCATCACCGGTATTTCCGGTTCCGGCAAGTCGACCCTGGCCTTCGACACCATCTATGCCGAGGGGCAGCGCCGCTACGTGGAGTCGCTTTCCGCCTATGCCCGCCAGTTCCTGGAGCAGATGGACAAGCCGGATGTGGAGTCGATCGAAGGGCTGTCCCCGGCCATCTCCATCGAGCAGAAGACGACCAGCAAAAATCCCCGCTCCACCGTCGGCACGGTCACCGAGATCTACGATTATCTTCGCCTCCTTTTTGCCCGGATCGGCAAGCCATACTGTTACCAGTGCGGCAAGCAGATCACTGCCCAGACCGTTTCGCAGATGGTTGATCAGGTGATGGCGCTCCCGGAAGGGACGAAGTTCCAGCTGCTCTCGCCCATGATCCGCGGCCGAAAGGGGGAATATCGCAAGGAGCTGCTCAATCTGCGCAAAGAGGGCTTTACCCGCGTCGTGATCGATGGCGTTCAGTACGAACTGGCGGAAGATATCCCCCTCGATAAGAACAAAAAACATGATATCGATATCGTTGTTGACCGGCTCATTGCCAAGCCGGGCATCGAACGGCGCCTGGCGGACTCCTTTGAAACGGCGCTGCACCATGCCGAAGGGATTGCCAAGGTGATCTCAGGCCTCGATCCCGAGGACGGCGAAAAGCGAACTCCTTTTCTCCGAAGCCCTTGCCTGCATCGACTGCGCCATCTCCTACCCGGAGATGACACCGCGGATGTTCTCCTTCAACAATCCATACGGCGCCTGTCCCGACTGCACCGGTCTCGGCACCCGGATGTACTTCGATACCGACCTGGTCGTTCCCAATCCGGATCTTTCCATCAGGGAGGGGGCGATAGCTCCTTGGGAGAAGCGGCTCTCCAGCTGGTATCACCTTACTCTCGACGCCCTGGCAAAAGCCTACAATTTCGACATCCGCACCCCGTTCAAGAACCTCTCAGCCAAAGTTCAGGATGTGATCCTGCGCGGGTCCAAAGGGGAGAAGGTCGAGTTCTGGTGGGAAGAGGATGGCGGTCGCCGTCACACCTATCAGAAGGAGTTTGAAGGGGTGCTGAACAATCTGGAGCGGCGCTATCTGGAGAGCGAGTCGGAGAGTGTTCGTGAGGATCTGGAAAAGTACATGAATGTCATGCCCTGTCCGACCTGTGAAGGGGCGCGCTTGAAAAAGGAATCGCTCTTTGTCCGGGTGGGAGGAAAAAATATCCGCGAGGTCACCGCGCTGCCAATCCGTGACTGCCTCGGTTTTTTCAATGATCTTGAACTCTCGGAAAAAGAGGCGGAGATTGCCCGGCGCATTCTCAAGGAGATCAGGGAGCGGCTCGGCTTTCTGGTGAATGTCGGCCTCGACTATCTCTCGCTTGACCGCACCGCCGGGACCCTCTCCGGTGGTGAAGGGCAGCGGATCAGGCTGGCGACCCAGATCGGCTCCTCGCTCGTCGGCGTCCTCTACATCCTTGACGAACCCTCCATCGGCCTGCATCAGCGCGACAATGCCCGGCTGCTGATGACCCTGATGCATCTGCGCGACATCGGCAATACTGTGCTGGTGGTTGAGCACGATGAGGAGACCATCCTGGAGGCTGATCACGTCATCGACATGGGGCCCGGCGCCGGCGTCCATGGCGGCGAGGTGGTTGCCCAGGGGACGCCGCGCCAGGTCATGGAGAATCCGGCGTCCCTGACCGGCAGGTATCTGTCGGGCGATCTCTGTATCCCCCTGCCGAAAGAGCGGCGCAGCTCAGATAAGGCGATCCGCATCATCGGCGCAGCAGAGAACAATCTCAAGAATGTCACCGTCGATATCCCGCTCGGCATCATCACCTGCGTCACCGGTGTTTCCGGCTCCGGCAAATCGACGCTGGTCATCGACACGCTTCATAAGGTGCTTTCCCAGCGGCTCTACCGGAGCAGGGAGAAGGCCGGAGCGGTCCAGGATATCACCGGACTGGAGCTGCTCGACAAGGTAATCAACATCGACCAGTCGCCCATCGGCAGGACCCCCCGTTCGAACCCGGCCACCTATACCGGTGTGTTTGCCGACATCCGCGACATCTTTGCCCAGCTGCCCGAATCGAAACTGCGTGGCTACAAGCCGGGGCGCTACTCCTTCAACGTCAAGGGGGGGCGCTGCGAAGCCTGCTCCGGCGACGGCATCATCAAGATCGAGATGCATTTTCTCCCCGATGTCTATGTGCAGTGCGAGGTCTGCAAGGGGGCCCGCTATAACCGCGAAACTCTTGAGGTGCATTACAAGGGGAAGAGCATTGCCGATGTGCTCGACATGACCGTATCCCAGGCTTTGCAGTTCATGGAAAATATCCCGCGAATCAAGAACAAGCTCAAGACCGTCGAAGATGTCGGCCTTGGCTATATCCGCCTCGGCCAGGCGGCAACCACTCTCTCCGGCGGCGAAGCGCAGCGGGTCAAGCTGGCAAAGGAGCTCTCCAAGCGGGCAACCGGCCGGACCATCTATATTCTCGACGAACCGACTACCGGCCTGCATTTCCACGACATTGCCAAACTCCTCGAAGTCCTCCACAAGCTGGTCGAAGGCGGCAACACTATTGTCATTATCGAGCATAATCTCGACGTCATCAAGACTGCCGACTGGATCATCGATCTCGGCCCTGAAGGTGGCGACCGTGGTGGTGAAATCGTCGCTTGCGGCACACCGGAGCAGGTGGCAAAGGTCACCAGGTCCTATACCGGCCAGTTTCTCAGGAAAATGCTGTAGGGAGAGAGTTATCAGGAATAAAGAAGAGTGCTAATTACTCTTTTCAGGCGGGAGAAGATCAGTGTAAATAGCTCTGGAAAGCTACGATTCAGAATTTAGAGTAGGAAATCCTCTGTGGGGATAAAGAGATACGGGGCATCAGGATTTTTCCTGATGCCCCGACTGTTTTGCCTAGGCCTTAGCCTCTTTTGGGCGTTGCGCTTTTTTCAGCAGCGCGGCGGCAAGAGGGTGGCTGTTGTTTTCTGCATAAACAAGGGGGGTATTGCCGGTAAGGGTTTTTGCGTTCACATCAGCGCTGTTGACGATCAGCGCCTGAACGGTATGGTTGCAACCGTATATGGCGGCAAGCATGAGCGGGGTATGCCAGTCGCGGTCGCGGGCATCAATTTCTGCACCATCGGAGATAAGCTGTTTAACAACTTCAACATGGCCATAAGCTGCTGCGTAGTGGAGTGCTGTTTTGCCTTTGTTGCTTTTTGCGTTAACTTCCGCACCACGACGCAGCAGATCGGTGACTGCTTCCAGATCACCCTCTTTGGCAGCATCCATGAGCGGTGTGTGCCCGTTCTTCCCTAAAGTGTTGACATTCTGCATGATTAGATCCCCCTTTTCTGGTCATGCTGCATGGTTAGATGAAAAAGCGAAGGGCGTATGTGATAATTTTTCAGAAGTATATTGAGAAGATTTAACCGCGTCAATAGATGTTATTAAGTACTGGGTTAATATCTGCTCAATGACTGCTCAAAACTTGAACATTTAGCCCCACATAACGTTTTCAGATTAAAAAACTCCGATAGAATTCATGACGTATTATTATAAAGACAAAATAATTGACAATACTTTAATTGCAAGTATGGTCGAAAAAACAAAGCTAAATTAAATGTCCTGATTGGTGCTACGTCTGGGCAACCTGGCAAAAGAACTAAAAAAAATGGCTTTACCCTGCACTTGCGGATGATTAGTGCCAATAATGTTATTTTAATTATTGGATTGCAATTTGTTATGTGATAAATATTAGGCGATGGGGTCAACTTTTTCTGATGCAATAAAAAGGGGTATTTATGAGACTTGCATTATTTTTGGTAGTTTTGCTAATAACATCAGGACCTTATGTTGTTTTTGCACAGGGACCGTATGTCGGCGTTTCAGGAGCGGTCAGCTTTACCAATGACAGTGATGTAAAAGTTGCTGCAGGCACTGGTAGCCTCAGCTACGATACAGGTTATGGTGTTGGGGTGAGCGGCGGATACGATTTCGGGGGAGCACGACTTGAAGGGGAATTCGGTTATAAAGAAGCTGACCTCGACAAGCTATCGGCGTCAAACCTGAATTTCAATATAACCGATACAACGCTTAAGTTAACAACCTATATGCTAAACGGTTATCTGGATTATAAGAGCGATACACCGATTACCATGTTTATCGGAGCAGGTTTGGGCATGATAACCGGTGAGTTTGATTCCGGCAGTGACTCTATAGATGATACGGTTTTCGGTTATCAAGCTTCAATAGGTGGTTCAGTGGCAGCAAATAAAAATATAAGTGTAGATCTTTATTATCGTTTCATCGGGGCGGCTTCAGATTTTGAGCAGGATGACGTGAAAATAGATTATAGCAGCAGTAATATTTACCTCGGAGTTCGTTATCTTTTTTAAGTTGCTTCAAGGTAATGGCGTGGCGGGTCTGTCTGTTTATATATAATCTCAATCTTCTCAAAGTTGCATGAACTCCAGAGGTGACGATATGAATTTAAAAATAAATAAATTATTTGTTTTCATAGGGTTGCTCCTTATTCCAATAATGCTTGCAGGTTGCAGCGGAGGTGGTGGAGGAGGGAGTGCCTGGTTCGACACAACGGTAATACTAAAATCTGTGGAAGTTGAACCTGCTCAGTCAAGCATTGCGCTTGGTAAAAATGTTCAATTGACGGCAACCGGCATCTATTCTGATGGCACCAGAAAAGACCTTACCTCGGTCGTTGCCTGGAGTTCATCGACTGAGGCGGTTGCAACTGTTAGCGCCAGTGGATTGGCGACATCCCACTCAGCCGGACAGACGACAATCAAGGCAGTTTTTGAGAATTTATTAGGCAGCAGCACGCTTACCGTGACTGAGAGAGTTCTCGAGTCTATCGACATCACTCCTGTCTTGCCGTCCATCGCCTTGGGGACTGTCACAGCAGTTTACGGCTATTGGCACCTACTCGGACGATACCATCGCAGACATCACTGCAGCAGTCGCTTGGACTTCATCGGACACAGGTATCGCCACGGTAAGCGGCAGTACGGCCACATCCGTTGCGGCCGGTTTAACCACGATCACCGCTACACTAGGCAGCGTTTCCGGCAGCACCGATCTTACGGTAGTCAGCCTCGATTCAATTTATATCGAACCGGATAATGCGAGTATCCCGAAAGGATTGACGCAGCAGTTTGTCGCTGTCGGGCTTTTGAGTGATGGGAGCGAGCAGGACCTGACAGCCTACGCGACATGGGAGTCTTCAAATATTTTAGTTGCAACTGTAAATGATACATCTCCTAAGGGCATGGTAACCACGATTATTGCCGGATCCACGATTATTAAGGCAAGTTACGGCAGTGTATCGGCAACTTCAGCATTGACAGTAACGGATGCAACCCTGCAAACCATTGCAATAACGCCTGTATCTCCTGAAATCGCCGTGGATACGGCATTACAGTTCACCGCTATTGGTACTTATAGCGATAGCTCAACATTTGATCTGACCTCTTTGGTTGACTGGACTTCCTCAAATATTGCCGTTGCTGCCATTAGTAATGCTGGGTTTACTAAAGGGGGCGCTACATCCGTTGGAACTGGGATAACAACAATTAAAGCTTCGATTACTGATATTTATGCTGGGGTCAAAGAGGACGATACAGCACTCACTGTAACTTCTGCAAAGCTTACATCAATTACCATTCAGCCAACAAACGCCTCTATCTTCTTGGGGACTACCCAGCTATACACGGCACAGGGTAATTTCAGTGACGGCACAACCCAAGATTTAACTGGCCAGGTTATCTGGAGATCTTCAAATAAGGTCAATGCGGTTATCAGTAATGCAGAAGGTTCCAAGGGACTGCTGACGCCATTGAGAGCCGGTGCGACCACTGTCAGTGCTACTTTTGCTTCCGGTTCATACTTCATTCTGCCGGTTACCGGAACGACTGGTCTAACCATTAAGAGTGGTACTTTGACCGGAATTAAGAATTGAACCGCTCAGTCCGAGCGTTAACAAAGGGAAGACACTGCAGTTGAGGGCATTTGCGACTTACAATGCCGCTGATGGTACTGGTACTTTCGAACAGGAACTGACCAAATCGGTTAATTTGACCTGGTCTTCAGCAGACAAATCTATTGCGACGGTTGTTAATGTCCCCAAAAAAAATAAAGGGCTTGCAAAAGGCGTCGCAGAAGGCACCGTCACCATAACGGCGAGAGTGCGGAAAGACCCTGACCCATCTCACCTCGGCACCGCGTCTCTGACAGTAAATTAATTTATCTGGTTATGTCGTTTACTCCGTAGCTGAGTAAACGAGGTATTCTGCCACATGACAGTAGCTTATTAATAGTCCGTCGGTTTAAGCCGACACTGCTAATTATCGATTGTAAAAAATTTTCTGGATGCAAAAAGCCCCGCTTCTAACCATGAGGCGGGGCTTTTTTTAATTATGGCTAGCCAAGTATTTTCTTCAATCTTGCCTTACAGCAGTTCCAGCGGATCAATATCGATCATCATTCTGACTGTTGCCGGGAGAGAGAACTCTGCCCGGAACTGCTTTAACAGCCGGTGCAGCTGATCCCGGCGGGTTGATTTAAGCAGTATCTGCCAGCGATAGCGACCCCGAATCATCCCCATTGGCGGAACCGCCGGTCCAAGTATCTCCAGGCGCATGTTGCTTTTGCCTCTTAACTTGCGCAACTGTTCAGCCGCTGAACCGGCGCCCTTTTCCACTGTATTTGCCGAACTGCTGGAAAACTGAATAGCAGCCAGATAGGAAAAGGGTGGATAACCGGCATCCTGACGCTCGGCAGATCTCCTGCTGGTAAAAAGCTTCATAATCGTGGACGACTGCTGACCTTAAGGCAAAATGTTCGGGATTGAGCGTCTGCACCAGGACTTTTCCGGGAGAATCGCCACGGCCTGCTCTTCCCGAAACCTGACTGACCAGTTGGAAGCCTCTTTCGCTGCCACGAAAGTCAGGCAGGTTCAGGGTTGTGTCAGCCGAGACGACCCCGACCAGAGTAACCCCCGGGAAATCATGTCCCTTGGCAATCATCTGTGTGCCGATGAGGATATCAATCGCGCCGCTTTCGAGCTTTTTGAGAATGCGGGCAGTGACCCCCTTTGCCGGCAGTCGTGTCCCGGTCCATTCTCGCAATCCTTGCATCGGGGAAAAGTGTGGCGACATCCTCTTCAAGCCGCTCAGTGCCGACGCCGAAAAGACCGATTTCTCCCCCGTCGCATTCCGGGCAGAGCGATGGCGCAGGTATGGAGTGGTCACAGTAGTGACAGATATGGCGTTTTTTACGCTGATGATAGGTAAGGGTGACACTACAGTTCGGGCAGCGGAGAATAAATCCGCAATCCCGGCAGACAAGCCAGGGGGCAAAGCCTCTGCGGTTGAGAAACAGGAGCGACTGCCCTCCGTTTGCGAGGTTGTTGCCGAGGGCTTCGACCAGTTCCGGCGAGAGAGTTTCATTCTTTCTGCCCCTCTGATCGATAAGGGTTGTTGCCGGCATAGGCCGGTCATTGACCCTTGCGCCCAGTATCAGCTCCCTCATCCTGCCGGCTCTGGCCGCATGGACTGTTGTTGCCAGCGGGGTTGCCGAGCCAAGGAGAACGACCCCCTTATGCTGTTTTGCCAGAACCAGTGCCAGGTCACGGGCATTGTAACGGAGTCCGTCACTCTGTTTGTAGGTTGTTTCGTGCTCTTCATCTACGACTATGATTCCCAGGTTTTCAAGGGGGGCGAAAATTGCCGATCTGGCGCCGATGACAATGATTGCTTCGCCACGCCTTATTCGGCGCCATTCATCATATCTTTCTCCATTTGAAAGCGCACTGTGAAGGACTGCAATTCCACAGGTGAAGCGACTCCGAAAACGCTCAACAAGCTGTGGGGTCAGGGCAATTTCCGGCACCAGCACCATAGCCGCCTTACCCTGCTCCAGAGCGTATGCTATTGACTGAAGATATACTTCTGTCTTGCCGCTGCCCGTGACACCATGCAGCAGAAACGGCGCAAATTCTTGCGAGTCTATCCCTTCCTTAAGGGCATCCAGCGCACGACTCTGTTCAGAGTTCAAGATTCGGGGGCTGTCCATCCTGACCGGCTGTTCACTGAAGGGATCCCTGTACACCTCCTTTTTAAATGAGGTTATCAAGCCCAAATCTTCCAGCCTTTTCAATTGGGGATGTGAATCTCCGCAAGCGGCTTTTATGGCTGATGCAGAGAGCTCGGAGCCGGTCTTAATTAAATTAAGAACTTCCACGGCCCTACCCTTGAGAGAGAGGGGAGCCTCTTTTTCTGTGGCGGTAAAGTGCTTCTCTTCGCGGTAACTGGTGCTTTTCGAAAGAATTTCCTGGGAGGCGGTTGAGCCGTCAGCAACAGTAACCAGGCTGTTACGCCCCATTACGGTGAGTCCGGCAGGTATGGCGGTTTTTATGACTTCACCCAGGGGATGAAGATAATAGGACGCAATCCATTGATAAAAAATCGTATGTTGCGCGGAAAAGAGCGGCTCAGAATCAAGGAGCTCGATTATCTCCTTGGGTTCGCCGCTGTAACTGTTATCGCCGGGACCGAGAATATATCCGGTAACCGTTCTTCTTCCGAATGGAACCAGTGCTCTTGTCCCGGCTACAGCCAGTCCCTTGAGTCTGTCAGGAACGCTGTAACAGAAGGTGCGCTCAAGGGGGAGCGGGATGGCGATTTCAACAGTATGGAGATTTGTCTGCATGGAGGTTTTGATACTAATTTATGGCGCCTGATTCGCTGGAGCGGCGGCCTGAATTTTTGATGTAGCTCCAGCTATCGCCGTTAAAAGCAGGTCTGAAAATCATCTTCTTTTTGCCGCCTCTTCCTCGTAAAACTTCTTGTAAAGAATCTCCCAGTCGCGACTGCCGGGAACTTTTGCCTGCGCGTAAGATGCAAGCTTGCGCCGCACTAACTGGTCGATTTCTTCAGCGCTGGCGAAGAATTCCGTGATGGACAGCTTGATTCTCTGGAGAGCTCTCGGTTCAGTCGGGAAATCAACCAGATCGTTCTTCCAGATCTTGTCGAGAACTTTGTGGGCGATATGGGAAACGCGATCTTCGGAAATATTCATAATTTACCCGTAATCCTACAAGATTATCTTCCGTTCCTTTGCCAGCCGTTCTTTAATCATTCTGAGCATCTTGTGGCGGTCTATCTCAATCGCACCCCTGCCGAGGGCGGCAAGGTTTTCCTGGAGGATTCGCTCCGCATCTTTTTCAAGAGACTCTTCACCCTGAAGATCGGCACTTATGGCGTCCTTGATGGCAATCAGGATTGCTCCTCTTTCTGTCTTCAAAAGAACCTCTTCAGAAGAGATAAGATCGTTCAGTATCTTTTCGGCAAGGCGATGAATCTGCTCTTCTTTGAGACGCATGGCAAACTCCTTTTGCGCGCATTTTACTTGATTGAAGCAAAATTGCAAACCTTTACGGGCGCAAAAGATGTGCGCAAAGATTGACCACATTGAAGTAGGCTGCTATTGTTAATAAAATTTTCTCTAAAGGAAACCTTTATGCTCATAGTAATGAACCACAATGCCGGCAAAAAACAGATTGAAGCGATTACCAGGGCCATTGAAGCAATGGGGCTGATTGCCGCGCCTATTCCCGGGAGCGAGCGTACCGCCATCGGCGTGCTCGGCAACAAGGGGTATGTTGATGACACCACGATCCGTGACCTGCCCGGAGTAAGTCAGGTCATTCATGTTTCAAAACCGTACAAACTGGTTTCCCGCGATTTTCACCCGAAAAACACCATTGTGAAGGTCGGCAGCGTTGAGATAGGCGAGGGGAAGAGGCCGGTGGTAGTCGCCGGACCGTGTGCGGTGGAGAGTGAATCCCAGATTCTCAGAACAGCCAGGGCGGTGAAAGCCGCCGGTGCGGATCTGCTCCGCGGTGGCGCGTTCAAACCTCGTACCGGGCCGCATACTTTTCAGGGGTTGAGGGAAGAAGGGCTCAGGCTGCTGGTAATGGCACGCGAGGAGACCGGACTGCCGATAGTCACTGAAGTGATGAGCCCCGACACTGTGGCGCTTGTCGCCGCTTCTGCTGACCTGTTGCAGATAGGCGCGCGGAATATGCAGAATTTTGATCTGCTTAAAGAGGTCGGGAAGATAAAAAAACCGGTTCTGCTCAAGAGAGGAATGAGCGCCACTCTGGAGGAATTTCTTGCCGCTGCCGAATACATCCTGGCAGAGGGGAATCCGAATGTCATCCTGTGCGAACGCGGTATCAGGACGTTTGAGACCGCCACCCGTAACACCCTCGATCTTTCGATCGTGCCGCTGATCAGAGAGATTTCGCATCTGCCGGTCATGGTCGACCCTTCCCATGCCACCGGCAAGCGGAGTCTGGTGTCGCCCATGTCAAAGGCCGCCCTGGTTTCCGGTGCTCATGGTGTTCTGGTCGAAGTGCATCCTGAACCGGAGAAGGCTCTTTCTGACGGACCGCAGTCGCTTACTTTTGCCGGTTTTGAGCAGTTGATGGTCGAACTGGTGCGACTGAACAAGTATCTCGGCTTCTGATCCAACTTTCTTTTACAAAGGAAACTAACAAAAAATCAGCTACTAAAGCTTGACATACGGTATTTTTAGGTTTTATTATGAACGTTCGCTTTACGGGCCTATAGCTCAGTTGGCTAGAGCTACCGGCTCATAACCGGTCGGTCCCAGGTTCGAGTCCTGGTGGGCCCACCATTTTCCAAAGTTTGCATGGAGATGTCCATAAAGCGCTTAACATCTGAAAATGCCCATAAAGGGAAGAAAAAAGAGTGCACACCGCAAGGGTGCACTCTTTTTCTTTTGTAGGAACATTGCGGACAAAACTCTCGGATATAGTTGGAATTATTAATAAAATAGCCCCTCCTGTTCTGGCGGAAGATTGGGATAACGTCGGGTTGCAGGTCGGGGATCCGGCAAACGAGATTGACCGGATCATGGTGGCCCTTGACCCCTGTCCCGAAGCTGTAGATGCCGCAATCAAGAACTCCTGCCAACTGCTTCTTACCCATCACCCGCTGATTTTCAAACCACTTAAACGAATATCCACCACTGACGAGACAGGTCGTTTGATTCATCTGGCGATAGCAAACCGTCTGGCGATTGTCTCTCTCCACACAAATTACGATATCGCCCAAAACGGAGTGAATGATCTATTGGCGGAGGCTCTGGGGGTAACTTTCTGCAGGCCGCTAAAGGTTTCCCACCGGGAAGAGTTGCTGAAACTGACCGTTTTCGTGCCGCCTGCCCATCATGACACTCTGATGAATGCCCTGCTTCCGTTCAGCTGGCAGTCCGGGAATTATGCCGACTGCTCTTTCACGGCTTCCGGACAGGGGACTTTCAAGCCACTTGCAGGGGCATCACCCTTTATCGGTAAAGTCGGGGATAGGGAGAGCGTGGAAGAGTCAAGATTTGAACTGCTTATTCGCAAGGCTGAGCTGCAGCCCGCTCTTAAGTCGCTGCGCAAGGCTCACCCCTACGAGGAGCCGGCGTTTGACATCACCCCCCTTCTCAATGAAGGGTTGCAGTCAGGTATCGGCAGAATCGGTCTGCTTGAATCAGCTCCTCTGCTGAAGGACTTTGCCGAAAGTGTGAAAAAATATCTGGGGACAACCGCCCTGAGAATAGTCGGCAATCCGGAACAGAGGATTTCGAAACTGGCGCTCTGTGGCGGCAGTGGCGCATCACTCCTTAGAGACGCCGCCAGAGAAGGAGCCGATCTTTTCCTGACCGGAGATATTAAGTACCATGAAGCTCGGGAAGCCCAGACTCTGGGGATCGCGCTGATTGACGCCGGTCACTTTGCCACAGAGATACTGATGGTAGATGGATTATCCCTGCAGCTGGAAAAAGAGCTGGGTAAAAGAAAATATGATGTCAAGGTGTTAAGATGCAGGTCAGAGAGTGACCCTTTCAAAGTTTTATAAAGTCGCTGCATAGACAAAAAACAAAAGAGGAGAAAATTTGTGCGAAACAACCTAATGGTGCTGGAGGATCTTCAGGAGCTTGATCTTAAATCTGACGGAAGTCAGGCAAGAATTCAGGAGGCACTTGGCGAAATTGATGCACTGGATGGACGCCTTCAAGAGGTCAAATCTTCAGTTGAATCAAAGACCGCTGAAATTGCAGCGGCCGAGGCAGGGCGGCAGACTCTTGAAGAAAATCTGGCAACTGAGACGGCTAACATTACCCGGTCGGAGGCCAATTTAAAGGGTATTACCACCCAGAAAGAGTATCAGGCTGTCAATAAAGAGATCGCCTCTGCAAAAAAACTGATTCTGGAAATTGAAGAACAGGTTCTCCAGAAAATTGGCCTTATTGATGGGTTGAAAGTTGAGCTTACTGCCATGGAAGCGGATCTTGCCGCCCTTGAAGATAACTTTGGCATACTGAAAGCCGAGATTAGCTCCAGGATAGCGAATGAAGAAGCTGCGGTGGCAACTGATGCAAAAGCCAGGGCAGAGCGGATAAAGTCTTTACCGCCGGGAGTGTTCAAACGTTACGAAAAGTTGCGTGAAGGCCGTAGAGGGATTGCTGTAGTCGAGGCTCGTGCTGGTGGATGTATGGGTTGCAACATGCAGCTCCCCCCCAGATGTACAACAATCTTCATAAATGTGAGGAGCTGGTAACCTGCCCTCACTGCCAGAGGATACTGATACTGAAGCAGGAGCCACTGGTTTAGCGAATTTTTTCAGTTTGGTTGAAGCAGAACAGGCAGTCGCCGCATTCCGCTCTTGCGGAAATGGGGAGGAAAGTCCGGGCTCCACAGGGTATGGTGCTGGATAACGTCCAGCGGGGGTGACCCCAGGGAAAGTGCCACAGAGAGAAGTCCGCCCGCCTTCGGCGGGTAAGGGTGAAAGGGTGAGGTAAGAGCTCACCGGGTCCGGCGGTGACGTCGGATGCCAGGTAAACCCCACCAGGAGCAAGACCAAATAGGGGAGCGTTAAGGACGGCCCGTCCGTGCTTCCGGGTTGGTTGCTTGAGGTCGTCGGTAACGGCGATCCTAGATGAATGACCGCCACCTCCTCCCGGGTAACCGCGAACGAGGAACAGAACCCGGCTTACGGTCTGCTTCAGCCAATTAATTCCGGTTCCAAATCAAAGATACCATCAAATCGGCGAGGATTGAAGCGGCGAAGGCATACATTCAGTATGTTGAGACGTCGAAAACAGGCTGACGAAGATGGCGCTTTGATCTGGAAGTCGATGGAGAAACAGTGACGGATCAGCAGCTGTGGTCTGCCGCGGTAGAGCGCGTCAGGACAGATTACCATGCTCTGCCTCAGGCTCTGAAGCTGAAACTTGCAGACCTTTCAGCAGAAATCATGGCCTTGAAGGCAAGGCATCAGGTCGCTGTATCAACTGCCGCCGCGGATGCAGTCTGCGCAGAGTGCAAGGGACTCTGTTGCAAATTCGGCAAGCATCATTTCACTGTTGTCGATCTGATAGTGTACCTTTCCGCCGACAGGGAGCTTTTCAGCCCATCTTTCGATAATCCGGTATGCCCGTATCATAGTGGCTGCGGCTGTCTGATGGAGCCATCGTTACGGCCATTCAACTGTATCATCTTTATCTGCGAGCAGCTTGAAACCGGGTTAGAGCAGCGGGTTTGCATGGAGCTTGAGGAGATTGAGGCCGGTCTGCGGCGGATTTATGGGGAGTTTGATGGATTGCTGGGCAACCGCTTTGCAAACGGTCTGCTGATAACATTCCAGAGAACTCTTGATTCAGGAAAGCCGCTTTTAAACGCCTGAGTTTACGGAGTAATTATGGCAACAATACATGATCTTGTTCTGGTTCACGTCGACAACAAACCCGGCTTTTATGCCCGGATAGAGGATATTTCTCCGGATGTGAAAAAGGGTTGGTGGGTGGTCAAGCTGCTGGTGTTGACTTTTCCCCTCCAGGTCTACACCTGGATTCTTGATGAAAGTCAGCTTGATGGCGCCGGGTTTACAATGGGAGGGACACCTCTCATGCTGGAAAAGATAGAATCACTGGTTCAGCAGGAAGAGCCGGTAAAGCCTGCCGCCAAGCCTGCCGCAACCCCGTCAGAAAGCAGTGAAAAAGAGCGCCCCAAAGTAGTTTCTCTCCTCGATCGGAAAAAAGGGAAATAGACCTGGATCAACACTCAGCCGGAAAGCTCCCTGATAATTCTCTCTGCCAGTGCACTTGTGACCCCCTTGATCGCTGCCAGTTGCTCGATAGAGGCTTTTTGTATGTCATGGAGACTGCCGATCTCCAGCAAAAGCCTTTTCCTGAGAACCGGACCGACACCGTGAATTTTGTCAAGAGCCGATGAAAGAGCAGTCTCACTGCGCAGTTTACGGTGATAGGTAACGGCAAACCTGTGCGCCTCGTCCCGTATGCGGGCAAGCAGCAGCAGTGCGGCTGAATTCTGCCGCAGAACGACAGGATTCTTTCTGCCGGGCAGGAAAACCCTCTCATCGCTCCTTTCAGTGACACTCTCGCCCGTCCCGCTAATCACCCTGCTCTTGGCAAGTCCGGCCAGGTCTATGCCGCCTATGCCAAGTTCATCCATGACTGCGGAGAGAATTCCCAACTGGCCGATTCCACCATCCACAATAATAAGATCAGGCTTATCTGCCAAAGCTTCAGCACGCTGAAACCTGCGGGAAAGCACCTCGCGCATCATGGCAAAGTCATCAGCCTGGCCGACCGTCTTGATCCGGTAACGCCTGTAAGCGGATTTTTCAGGCTTGCCGTCCAGAAAAGATACTTTGCTGCCGACAGCATCCTTCCCCTGAATATTTGAAATGTCATAACACTCTATTCTGCGGGGGATTATTTCGAGATGCAGCCGTTCTTTCAGCTCAGCCAGGATGCTGCTGCTCTCTGCTGCCTTTTTCTGCTGCTCTGCCGCAGCATTCTCGGCATTCTTTCCGGCCATTTTTACCAGTTCCAGTTTTGCGCCGCGGAGAGGATTGCTTATCAGAACCTTTTTACCCCGTTTTTCCGACAGAAGTTCAGCGAGCGCCTCACCCCCCGGAATGCGATACGGCAGCAGAATTTCATCGGGGATGATGACCTCGCCGTTGTAGTAACCGGCGATAAATGAAGCCAGCCCATCCTCCGGTTCCAGTTCCCACTGGGGATGATAATGTCTGCTGCCGAGCAGCAGGCCGTTACGGATGAAAAGTATGCTGATCTGCAGGTGATTTCCGAGGGGAACCACTCCTATCACATCAGTGTCCCCACCGGTTGATGCCACCTTCTGCTTCTCTACCGTTCTTTCCATGGAATGGATAAGATCCCGGCACCGGCCGGCCTCTTCATACTCCTGACGCTCCGCCGCCGCCTTTCATCCGCTCCCGGTAGAGCCGGACTATCTCGTGGTTGCGGCCGGAAAGAAAGAGAGATGCCCCCTCGACAAGACCGGCATACTCCTGCGCGGAGATTTTCCCGAAACAGGGCGCGGAGCACTGCTTGAGCTGGTAGTAGAGGCAGGGGCGCTTTCTCTGCCGGCAGTTTTTAAGTGGATAATGACGCAGCGGAAAGAGGCGGCAGATCTCTTTCAGGACATCCCGTGCTGCTGTAGCTGAAGAGTACGGCCCGAAATAGCGGGCTCCGTCCCGGACGACCTTGCGGATTATCGTCAAGCGGGGAAACTCCTCGGCAGGGTCAAGTCTGAGAGAAAAATAGGTTTTATCGTCACGGAGGCTGAGGTTGTAGCGGGGACGATGTTCTTTTATGAGATTGTTTTCGAGGATCAGCGCCTCTTTTTCCGTATCGGTCACAATCCAGTCGATAGATTCAACCCGACCCATCAGAAAACGTATCTGGTAGCGGGAGTCACCCGATCTGTTGAAATAGGAGCTTACGCGTTTTTTAAGATTAAGCGCCTTGCCGACATAGATAATTTTTCCGGCTGCATCTTTCATGATGTAAACACCGGAAGATGTCGGAAAATGTTTGATTGCTTCAATGGAAAACATTTTTAAATAATAGGACCTGTTCGATTTACAGGGAAGTTTTTTTTGCGCAGACTGTGGCGTTGAATCAAAAAACTTGACTTGGCGGCAACCTGACAGATATAGCTTTTCTCAGAGTTCAATCAAACGCTTGTAAAAGAGAATTTCAGGCGACTTTTGAGCCGTTCCGATCTTGATGGAAACTGCCGCGCCGATCTTCTCAAATAAATCGATCAGATGGAAGAAATGGTCTATGCCCATCCCAAGGGCCCTTGTCAAATGGGAAATACTGCCTTGAAACAGATCCTGTCTGTCTACAATGGCAACTGAAAAAAGAGTTCACTATGCAGACAGACAACGCTTTCGACGATTTTAAACGGGATATTTCCTACAGGGTTCTGCGCTCTCCTGAAGGATTTACCTTAACCGCAACCCTGAATGATCCGTTTCACGATATTCTTCTCGAAATAATCGCCGATGCCGACAACCTGAGGATACTCGCGGCACGTGTCAACTTCTACAAACAGCCGACCGACTACTGCCAGCAGATCGATAAGGCAATGTCAATGCTCGTCGGCACAATCATCGGCAGAGGTCTTAACAAAAGACTGATCGAGATCTTCGGCGGCAGCGAGGGGTGCGGCAATATCCGGACCATGCTGATGGGACTGTTGCCGCTGGCTCTTAATGCAAAAGCAGTTGTCGGCATCAAAGACCAGAACGAAATGCTCGGCAATATCAGCAAAGCATTGAAAGGGACATGTATCGGCTATTCTTTACCCCGTTGAAATAATTTTCTATTGACATGACCAGCGCTGAATGATAAAAAATAAAACTTCATTCCCCAATAGCTCAGTCGGTAGAGCGAGTGACTGTTAATCACTATGTCCCTGGTTCGAGCCCGGGTTGGGGAGCCATAAAAAACAAGGAGTTACGATTAAGTTCGTAGCTCCTTTTTTTATTCAGTGACGATTAAGTGACCTTTTGGCCAAATCTCCAGCCATTTTTCAATCATTAACTCATTTGCGAACCGGGGAGATACTCCCCCTGCTTGCCCCCTGAAGGCAATTTAATGGATAGTTGCGTGGATAGTTTGCTGTTATTTTGAGAAGCAGAAGCTGAATGAGCTTGTCAATCATGTGGGCTTAAGCTAAGTTATCAAAAACTAATTTATTATAGGTAAGCCCCCGGCTTTGCCGGGGGATACTTACTGATGAGTTTGTATTTCCAAGCCCCGTGTTACTGAAACGGGGCCATCACTTATGCAGGTAATTAATGATTAAGGTGCCTTTCAAGTTAAGACGGTTCATGCCGGTGATCTTTTTCATCGGTGTACTTACATTCTCTCTAATATTCCAGGGCTCCCGTGGCATATGGGAACCGGATGAAGGGCGATATACTAATATTGCGGCTCAAATGCTGAAAAGCGGCGACTATCTTTACCCCTCTTTCAACGATGACCTTCATCACTTTGCGAAACCACCAATGACCTACTGGGCAATCTCCATGGGTATAAAGCTTCTAGGTTGGAATGAATGGGGAGCAAGGCTGCCGAACGCACTTGCCTTTTCGGCCACCATAATGCTGATCTACCTAATCGGTATTCGCCTAGTGCCGGCTCGACCATGGCTGCCTGCCGTAATCTACGGAACCTCCTTGATGCCTTATTGCGCGAGCAATATTGTCACTACTGATACCATACTGACATTGTGGGAGACAGTGGCGGTCCTCGGTGCGGTATTGTGGTTAACCCGACAGGATGGTACGCGAGGTCGAGTTGCGCTTTTTCTTATTTGGAGCGGGTTTGCGCTTGCCTTTCTCACCAAAGGACCACCTGGTCTCCTGCCGTTGCTGGCTATTCTTGCATTCATAGCTTTAACGAAGGGATGGAGAGAGATTTTCCGGATGTTTACGATTGAGGGGATCGCAGTTTTTGCGATAATCGGATGCGGCTGGTACATTGCAGTTGCCAGTTCACATCCTGGAGTCATGAACTACTTTTTCAAGCAGGAGGTTTTCGATCGTATTGCAAGTAGTTCCGTAAATAGGAATGCCAGATGGTACAAACCATTTGTAATATATCTGCCGACTCTGCTGGCCGGAACCATCCCATGGAATATTCCCTTGCTGCGAACAATGCCATCTTTATCCGCTATTTTTTCACGTTCCTGGTGGAGTGAGTGTAAGCAAAAAGATCCTTGGACGATTTTCCTTATCCTTTGGACAGTGCTTCCCCTGATCGCCTTTTTCGTCAGCAAATCACGCCTGCCACTCTACATACTCCCTCTTTTCGTACCTATTTCAATCGCCACGGCCCGTTTGATTGGCGACAAGACTTTCAATCGTCGCACAGTAACGGCATTCGGGAGTTGGATTTTAATACTCTTTGCCCTTAAGTGGGGGTGGGCTCAATACCCATACAAAAAGGACAGTAGGCAGTTGGCGAAGGCTATTACCGTTTCTACTGCAACTTGTCCAAGAGAAATCGTCTTTGTTGATATGACACCCATGTGGGGGTTGAATCTTTACCTTAAATCTGAAATTGAGCAAGTAGTTAACACACATGACAAAAAAACGGCTCTTGCATCTGAAGAAGATTTATCGGAAGAACTAATTGAACGTGAACCTAAGACCCTCTTAGTAGTTGAGGAAAAGCATTCAGCCGATGTATTTTCAAAACTCAAGAGTTTTAATTACCAACCAAAAATCCTTAATAGATGTGATTCTAACATAATTATTGCTATTGATTGAATACCCGATCACTTTTGGCCGCGATACCAGTAAGCGAGCCGACATTTGACCGTGCCGAAAAGCCTCTCCTTTACAGTAATAGATGTTCTTCCCCATTGTCCAGATTCAGCCGCGACTGAGAGCCAAAAAATCAAGGAGTTACGATTAAGTTCGTAGCTCCTTTTTTTTATTTAGTGTCGTTTTGAGTGACCTTTTGGCCAAACCTCAGCCATTTTTCAATCCCGGGGTTGTGACAGCTTTTTGCTATAACGATAAACCCTACAGCAATCGAGCCTGGCCGATTCGCTTCAATTAATTCAGGGTCTATATCAATAGGTATAGATAAATATACCTGAAGGCCTATTTATATTTAAAATTTATTAACTATAGTGATGCCAGAAGAAACGGAGAAGGAATGGAAAAAGTAAGCTCAGGAGAAAAAAGGAAATCCGAACGTTTCAATGTTGGGATTCCGATAGAGTTGAAACTGGGTTCGGGACTAACCCGTGACTGTTGCATTGACGGGGTGTTTTTCGAGACGGATCAGGTCCTGTCCGTAGGCGAACAGATAGAATTTGTCATGCATCTTGAACATGCGATCAAGGGTTATCAATCAATGAGGCTTCGCTGTCAGGGTAAGGTGCTGAGAGTGGAGTCGGGTGTGGAGAAAAGGGGAGTTGCCGTTACCATTAATTCACATCTGCTCGAAGAAACACCATGCATGGCTCAGGCATAACGAAACTGTCATATGGGCAAATAGTCAAGACTTTCCATCGGTCAGGATAAAACGCAACTCAATGCACGAAAGGAGAAACTTATGAAATCGAGAAATTTGTTGTTATCAATGGTTGTTTTACTGTTTACGGCGACACCGGCTTTGGCGGTTGCTATCAATCCAGGAACAACAGATGCAGTTGAAAATTCCTTTCCGAATAAAATTCAACTGAATGCCGGCGTGCAAGGCAATGACAATGGCTGTGTGTATTCGTGGTCTCAACTACATGTCCCGCCTGACCCGCCTGCTCTGAACCAAACTAATGGCAGGCCACCGCCGCCGTGCCCAGCGCGCAGAAGGTCAACGTGCTGACCTTCGTGGGGCGCAGGCCGGGACGCCGGCCGTCGGGACCGCCGCCGGCGGGTCGCTCGATGCCGGGCTGGTCGTCGGGCACGTCTCTCATCGCATCGCCTCGCCTGCCATCGCTGGTCAGGCTACCGGACCCGGCCCACCGTGATCACTGCTCGGCCGGGGGGCAGCGGCAGGTCCGGCCGCGGCACCAGGCCCGGCAGGTCGTCCACCACCGGCGCCGCCCGCAGCAGGTCGGCGACCACGGCCGTGGCCGGGCAGTCGCGCGTACGGCTGGATGTCGATCCACGGCCGCAGCACGAACGCGCGCAGGTGGGCCCGCGGGTGCGGCAGGGTCAGCTCGCGGATCGTCGCGAGCACCGGCTCGTCGTCGTCGGTCCAGACCGCGATCACGTCCACGTCGAGCGTGCGCGGGCCGAACCGCCGCTGGCCGGATCGCGGACCCGGCCGGCCGCCGCGCTCCAGCGCCTGCCGCCCGCTCCAGCCAGGCCGCGCGGCGCGACGTCGTCGGCGACCAGGGCCACCGCGTTGAGGTACGCCGGCTGGTCCGGGTCGCCCCACGGTGGCGTCTCGTAGACCCGGAGACCACCAGCACCGCGTCGCCGAGACCGGCGACCGCCGCGCCGCAGGTGCTCGTACCGGTCGCCCGAGGTTGCTGCCGAGCGACAGCAGCGCCCGGCTCACGGCCGCGCCCACGGCGCAGGGTCACCGCCACGTCGTCGAACGGGTGCGGGATCGGAGCCTGCGGCTTGTGACGGTCACCGTCGCCGTGCCGACCCGGGCGTCGGCCAGGCAGGCGTCGGCGAGCCGCGTCGGCCAGCGTCTCCAACAGGTTCACCGGCTCGCCGGTCACGATCGCGACCAGGGCGTCGGCCAGCTCGCCGTAGTGCACCGTGTCGGTCACGTCGTCGCGAGCCGGCCGCCGGGCCGAGATCCAGCTCGAGCACCACGTCGACGACGAAGTCCTGCCCCTTGGCCCGCTCGAAGTCGAACACCCCGTGGTGCCCGTACGCGCGCAGGCCGGTGAGTGTGATCGTGTCGCCGGTCACCGGGCGCGCCTCCGGTCGCGCGCAGGACGGCCAGGGCGTCCACCGTGGCCGCGGACGTCGTGCACCCGGACCCCCCAGGCGCCGGCCTGCGCGGCCAGCACGCTGGTCGCGACCGTGGCCGCCTCCCGCTGGTCGGCCGGGCGCGGCGTGCCGTCCGGTCCGGCCAGCAGCGCTGCCCAG
Source organism: uncultured delta proteobacterium (assembly GCA_963810975.1). Taxonomy (GTDB): domain Bacteria; phylum Desulfobacterota; class Desulfuromonadia; order Geobacterales; family DSM-12255; genus VEOV01. Next base: position 114,881 of record CAWEPN010000007.1, read on the forward strand.
GTACGACTTGCGGCTGGCGCCGAACAGAACCGGGAAGCCCAGCGCCATCAGGTCGTCGAGGTGGGCGGCGAGCCGCCAGTTGTGTTCGGCCCGCTTGGCGAAGCCGAGCCCCGGGTCGAGGATGAGCTGGGCCGGGTCGACCCCGGCCGCCGATCGCGTCGTCGACCCGCGGCCCGCAGCTCGTCGCGGACCTCGCGCACCACGTCGCCGTACTCGGCCAGCTCCTGCATCCGCCGCGAGTGCCCCCGCCAGTGCATGAGCACCCACGGGCAGCCCGCGTCGCGCGACCACCGCGGCCATCCGCGGGTCGGCCAGCCCGCCGGAGACGTCGTTGACCACGCGTCGCGCCGGCCGCCAGGGCGTGCTCGGCCACCTCGGCCCGGGTGGTGTCGATGCTCATCGGCACGCCCGGCGCCGGCCAGCTCCCGGATAACCGGCAGAACCCGGGCCGTCTCGGTCGCCGCGTCGACCCGGTCGGCCCCGGCCGGGTCGACTCGCCGCCGATGTCGACCAGGTCCGCTCCGTCCGCCCGCATCCGCAGCGCGTGGGCCGACGGCCGCGTCGAGGTCCGCGTACCGCCCGCCGTCGGAGAAGCTGTCGGGCGTCACGTTGAGCACCCCCATCACGACGGCGCCCGGTCGCGCGCTGCGCTGGATCACCCTGCAGACGTTACCGAGCCACCCGGGGTGTCCGTTCGCCGACAGCGGGTCGGATCACGCCCCGGAGGTGGTACCCCAAATGCCACGCCGGGACATGGACTGCAATATTCTTCTGCGTTGGTAGATCATGGATGGGCGACACCTACGAACACAGGAGCACCGATTCGTGGATTCCCCAGTTCCGCTCAGGGCCGATTTTCGGGGAGGCTAGGCCGCAGGCGCACCGGGGAGGTTTCTAATGATCATCGCAAGCCTGGCACAGACTGGCCGGCGAGCCTCTGCTGCACGCGCATCGCGGGCAGTGTTCGCCGTAGATCCCGTCGCCGACCCCGGCCCCTGGGCCCGCAATCGACACCGACGGCGGTGGTTAAGTTCATCGCCACCAAGATCGCCCCGATCCTGCTCGCCGTGCTGGGCGTCATCTTCATCAGCCGGGCCGGCAAGGGCGAGATGTCGCGCGTGCTCACCAGCTCTGCCATCGCGATCATCGGTCTGGCCTTCATCGCGGGCGCCGGCGCCCTGTTCCTCTTCGGCGAAAGTCTGATCCAGCTGATCTTCGGATAGGGCAATTGCATGCGGCTGCGCACTGACGACGACATCTACCGGGCCAGACTCGTCTACCTCGGGCCACCCGGCTACACCCTGCCGATCCAACTGCCCTATGCGCAGTACGGGCTCTTCATCGTGCTCGTACCGCTATTCATGTTCATCCATTACCTGTTCACGTTCCACGTCGACGTCATCCCGGCGTGGGAGATCGCGCTGCGATGGTCACCACCTCGTACATCTGGCGTCACGTCGACCCGGACCGGCCGGCCCGCACGGTGATCCGGACCGCCCTCACCGACTGGCGCCGGACGCGGCAAGGTCGCCGGCGTCGACGAGCGCGACCCCGCGGCTGGTAGCCCGCCGGGTCACGATCCGGGAGAAGATCCTGTGACCCGGACCGAACGCGAGGGGCCGGATCTCGGCCCGATCATGGACCTCATGCACGACCCGGACTTCGCCGACTACTACGACGACGCGCCGGTGAGCGGGCCGGCGCTGCTGCGCGCCCCGACCCCGCTGGGCGGCGTCAGCCCGGTGCGCCGGCCGCCGGCCGATCCGCGGGCCAACCCGGCGGTGAGCTCCAAGGCCGACCTCGACTCCCCGTTCCTGGGGCTCTTCCCCGGCCCGGGTGCGCCGGCCCGGGTGCCGCTGCCGACGCCGTCGTCCTCGCCTCCGTTCGCGGTACGGCCCTCGTCGGCGGGCCCCCGGCCCCGTCCGCACCCGCCCGCCTCGGCCCCGCCCGGCCCGGCCGGTGCCCCGCCCTACCCGGCCGCGGCCCGGGCCCCCGCCGCCCGGGCTTCGCCCACCCTCCCGCTCCGCCACCCGCGCACCGCCCGGGCTTCCCCAGCCTCCCCCTCGGCACCCCGCACCGCACCGGGCGGACCGCCGGGCCACCGCCGCGGCGCCGGCCGGCCCCGGCGCCCGTACCGAAGTCGAAGCCGCCCAAGGACAAGGACCGCGACCCGGTCATCGAACTCGCGATCACCGAGATCGCCGGGCACCTGACCTTCACCCACACCGCGGTCACCGCCTGGTACGCGCTGCCCGAGGTGCGCTGGGCGTTCCGGCCCGACGCCGACCGCGAAGGCATGATCATCGCGATGGCCGAGCAGTACGCCGGGCTGGCCGGGTTCCGGCTGCACCTGCGGCGCACGTCCCGACCATTCGCCGTCGACGAATGGGCCCGCGGGGTCGACCACAACACCACTCACCCGCTGCCGGACGTATCCGGCGCGCCCAGCTGGGGCGACCACCTCGTCGGCGCCCAGCGGCACCTGCTGTCGATGAACCACGCGGAGGGGCAGACCTTCCTCGGCATCTCGTTCGCCCGGCGCACCCTCGGGGACACGTTCGCCGAACGGATCGGCGGACTGTTCCGCCGCTCCGGCTCCGGCGAGGCCGAACGCAAGCGGTGGGCCCGGACCGTGGAGCAGTTCGACGAGGTGCTCGGCGCGTTCGGCATGCGCGGCCGGCGGGCCGCGCCGATCGAGCTCGAATGGCTGCTGTACCGATCGGTGGCGCTGGGCATGGCACCCCCCACCGTGCTCTCCGCCGGCGGCGCGCGGGGCGAGTGGCAGCGCGGCGACATCCTCGCCCTCACCGAGCAGATCGAGCGCTTCCGCTCCCCGTACGGGGCGACCACCCGGCTGGTCAACCGGCTCACCGGCGAGGAACGGCACGTGGCCGTGCTGACCGTCGGCCGGATGGAGCCGCTGGAGATCCCCGAACGGCACGAGCCGTGGCTGCACTTCCACGAGCGGCTGCCCTGGCCGATGGAGATCTCGTCCAGAGTGGACGTCCTCGGACCGGGCGACAGCTTCCGCAACCTCGAACACCGGCTGCGCATGATCCGGTCCCAGCAGCTCGACTACGCCGAACACGGCATGGACGCGCCGCCCGAGCTCGAGCGGCTGGCCCAACGCGCTCTGGTCCTCGGCGACGAGATGACCACCGGGCTTCCGCTGGACTCGTCCCGGGTGCACGGCTGGCACCGCCTGGCCGTCTCCGGGGCCGACCGGGAGGAGTGCCTCGAGCGCAGCCGGCGCATCATCCAGCTCTACCAGCGCGAGCTGCGCATCTCGCTGCAGCACCCCAAGGGCCAGGATGCCCTCGCCCGGGAGTTCATCCCCGGCGAGCCGCTCGCCCACACCGGGTACCTGCGACGGATGCCGGTCAAGCTGCTCGCGGCCGCCGTACCGCAGGCGGCGTCCACTGTGGGCGATCGTCGCGGTGACCTCATCGGACGGACGGCCGGCACCTCCCGGCGCCCGGTCTTCCTCGACCTGCACTTCCCGATGGAGGTACGGGAGCGTTCCGGCCTCGCCGTCTTCGTGGCCGAACCCGGCGGTGGCAAGTCCACATTGCTCGGTGCGCTCGGCTACCTCGCCGCCCGCCGCGGAGTCCAGGTCACCCTGCTCGACCCGTCCGGACCGCTGGCCCGGCTCTGCCAGATGCCGGAGCTGCGCCCGTTCGCCCGCGTACTCAACCTCACCGGATCCGAACAGGGCACCCTCGCCCCGTACGCGCTGATCCCCACCCCGCAACGGCAGCACTACCCGCCCGGACCCGCCGGCGACCAGGAGTTCGGCATCGCGGTCTCCAACGCCCGGGCCGAGCGGCGGATGCTCGTCCAGGACATCTGCTCGATGCTGGTGCCACCGCAGGTCGCGCGGGAGGCGTCCACCGCCACCGCGCTGCGCCACGCGGTGCGGACGGTGCCGGCCGAGGAGACCTCCACCATCGACGACATCGTCTCCTGCCTGCAGGGTTCCGCCGACACCGAAGCCCAGGAACTCGGGAACCTGCTGCTGGACACCGCCGAGATGCCGCTGGCGATGCTGTTCTTCGGCTCCCCGCCGCCCGGAATCCTCGCCGACCAGGCCGTGCTGACCGTCATCACCATGGCCGGGCTGCGCCTGCCCGACCTCAAGATCGAGCGCGAGTACTGGTCGGCCGAGGAGCAACTGGCCCTGCCCATGCTGCACACCGCCCACCGGCTGGCCGTGCGCCGCTGCTACGGCGGCTCGATGGAGTCGCGCAAGCTCGTCGGCCTCGACGAGGCGCACTTCATGGAGGGGTGGCGGTCCGGCCGGTCCTTCCTCATCCGGCTCGCCCGGGACTCCCGCAAATGGAACCTCTCGGCCCTGGTCGCCTCCCAGAACCCGCGCGACATCCTCGGCCTGGACGTGCAGAACCTGGTCTCCACCGTGTTCGTCGGCCGCATCGCCGAGGACCAGGAGATCGCCGCCGAGGCGCTGCGCCTGCTGCGGGTACCGGTCGACGACGGCTACGAGGCCGTGCTCGCCTCGCTGTCCCAGACGGACGCCCAGTCCTCGTCCCGACTCGGCTTCCGCGAGTTCGTCATGCGCGACGTCGACGGCCGCGTCCAGAAGATCCGGGTCGACGTGTCCTGGGTCCCCAACCTGCTCGACTACCTCGACACGACGCCGACCGGCGCCGCCGAACCGGCTCAGACGACGGAGGACTGACCTGTGGTGGGCGTGGCCGGGCCGTGTCGCCCTCGGGCTGCGCCTCCGGCCGCCGCTGCTGCTGGTGCTCTTCGTGCTCGCCGTCGCGGTCATCGTCTTCCCAGCCCAGCCCGCCGCGGCCGCCCCGCCGCCGTGGACCGTCGGGCCAACCTCTGCTCCCTGGAAGAGTGGCAGGCCGACTTCAAGAGCTGCGTGGCCCGGCTGCCCGACATCGCCGCCGCGCGCGCCCAATGCGTCGAAGCACCGCCACCCGACCCGCCCGACGCCGGCCTGGGCGGCTGGTTCGCCACCAGCCCAAGGCCTCAACCATCTCCGGGCTCGGAAGGCCTCTACACCGACTACGGCTACGCCGGTTACTCATACACGACCTATGACATCGGCTGCGTCCCCACCCTGATGCATCCCGACTACAAGTTCGAAAACACCGTCGCCAACGGCGAATTCATGATCGCGACCGCCGTCATCGGCGCGTCCAACGGCGCTCGCGAACGCGCATGGGACCCCGGGTCTGATGTGGGGTTGGGCCGACCCACTGGTGCAGAAGGCGACGCAGTCCATCTACACGCAGGTGTTCTCCGTCTTCGGGGTCGTCACGCTTTGGTCGTTGGCATATATCTGCTCTGGCGCTCGCGCCAGGCCGAAATGAGCGCCGCCATGACGACCGCCGGTTGGGCGCTGCTCGTCATGGTCGCTGTCACGGCGCTGGCGAAATGGCCGGTGGTCAGCGCGCATTTCGCCGACAACGCCCTGATGTCCTCGTTGTCCGTCGTTCACGATGCGGTCGGCCCGCCCTCCCAGAGATCTCCGCCGGACCAGTGTCCGTTCCGAACAAGGAGGCGTGCAAGGACCATCGGCCGCCGGCGGTCTCGGGCCAGCGACACCGCGGCGGACCATGCTCTACCGCAACTGGCTGCGCGGGTGCTCGGGTCCGCCGACAGCACCACCGCCAGAAATACGGTCCGGCGCTGTACAACGCCCGGTCGTTGACCTGGGAGGAAGCGAGACAGCTCCAGGAGCCCACCCAGCGACACGGCGATCGTGAAGCAAGAACCAGCAGTGGATGAAGGTCGCGGAGCAGATTCAGTCCGAGGACCCCGAGGCGTACCAGTACCTTCAGGGCACCAAGGGCATGGAGCGATCGGCGCCGGCTTCATCGCCCTGCTGTCGGCGATCATGTTCGCTCTGTTCGACCTCACCGCTTCGCTGCTCGTGCTGCTGGGATTCCTGATCTTCCGGTGGGCCGTGATCGCGGCTCCGATCCTCGGCACGGTCGGCTTTGCTCGCCCGGCCAGCGCCGGCTTCCGCCGGCTGGCGAACGCCGTCGTCGCCGCGTTGTTCAACATCGTCATCTTCGGAACCGGCGCGGCCGTCTACCTCTACGCCGTCGACTTGATCATGAACACGCCTCCCTGCCCGGCTGGCTGCAGATCATTCTGGTCTGGCTGTGCGGCATCGTCGGTTGGCTGCTTCTGCGGCCTTACCGCCGGATCACGCAGCTCGGCGGTAAGGACCCGACGGCGCTGCTCGCCGGGGCACCTGGCATCGGCGCTTCTTCCGAGACGTCCGGGAGACCGCCCCGGCGGCGATCGCGCGGCCGAACGGTGTGCGGCGACCGCCCTCGAGCGGCCGGCGCAACGGGTGGAGATCCGATCGGAGCTACCGACGGCCGGAGGCACCAGCGCACCGTCCTCCTGAGGATTCCGCGCCCCGGCGACCACCCCGTCAGCGTCCGGCCGTCCGGCCGAGACGTGGGCCGAGAGCGAGCACGACCTGCGGTCCGGCCAGGCGGTCTACCAGCCGCGCCGGAGCCCGGTGACCGTCGATCGGGAGCCCGCGCCGACATCGGTCCGGTCCGAAGCCAGACGGGATTGACCGATGCGGAGCCTCCTCGGCAGAATCGGTGCCCGGGTGGGCGTTGCGGTGGTGCTCGTCGTCCTGATCGCCGGCGCGATCGCCATCGCCAAGCTGGCCGGCGGAGGGGACCGGAACCGATTGCTCCCCGTGTCCAGGGGCCGACCACGACCGTGGATCCGACCGCGGGCGATGACGCCAAGGTCGCACCGAGTCCGACCGTGTTGGTCGATGACGGCGCCGTGAAGAACGCGGCGTCGTCGTTCGTCGTGGCCTGGCTGCG
>CAWEPN010000008.1:0-382612 GCA_963810975.1 uncultured delta proteobacterium
AAGGGAGCTTTTTCTTGTAGGTCAGCGACCCCGACCCTGAATACATGTCCTCCGTCCCCCCAAGCAGGTCGCTTCGAGATACCTGGCCACGCAGACGGGTATCAAGGCTCTGGTAGAGTTGATGCGTGATCGAGGCACTGAGAGCATTTGACGAGTAAACCTGCTCCAGTCCGTTAATGGTAGTAGTCTTGTTATACAGGTACCGGTAGGTCATATCCGCATCGAGAGCCTCACCCAGATGCGCCAGCAGAATTTCATTCAGGGTGACGTTCTGCTGCGGCACATCGGCGGTCTCTGTTTCCTGCCAGTTTAACTGGCTGCCAAGTGAATATTTTCTGTCCGGGCCCCAGGTGAGGTTGTTGCCGAAGCCGACCGAATAACTGCCGGAATCCTGATCGACACCCTGGGAATGGCTGTTCGACTTGCTCCAGGCGCCGCTGAGTGAGGTGGCGCTGAAGTCACGGTAATTATGGGTTCCGGACATGAAAAAGGCATCGGTGGTCGAACTGGAATCGTAGCCTGCGCCGCTAAGATCCATGGTGTATCTGGTGTAGCCGATTTTTGTCGGCACCGGTCCTTTCTGGAGATAGACCTGGATACCGTTGTTGGTGCTGTCTGAATCATAAGTCGGGCTGTAGGCATTTGCTACCGTGTTAAGTGTCCGGGAGCTTTGAATGTTGACCGGATGCCACGACCTGTCGAAGGCACTTGCGGCCAGGCTGTACTGGTATTTTGAGCCGCTGGAGTTGGTTGTTCCCTGACTGTTGCTGGAGCTCTCCAGTTGCTGGTACCAGAGATCACCGGAGAGTTGGAAATTGAGCAGATGACGGTCCATGAGGGCGCCTGAAAACAGGACCCGATAAGTTTCCTCAAATTTATTCATCGTAGTAGTCAGAGTCTGATGTGTCCCCTGTGTGACCGGAGTACTGGTAGGTCAAGCCGGCCGAATGCTGGAAGTTTTCCAGCAGTATGAGCCCTCTTTGCCGCCTGATTTCAATCGTAGAGTCAGCATACGCGCCTGTAAGCGGGATGAGAATGATTAGCAGGCATGTGATGATCTCTCGTATCGGCATGAGTATCCGGCTATTTCAGAAAATTACTGTTATTTGCCGAATGGGGGTCATGGCATTCGGTGCAGACTATCCCCCTGGACTGGGCGTTGTCGTGCAGACCCTTGGCCACGCGCTCTTCAGTGTGGCAGACACTGCAGATCTCACCTCGCGGTCGTGAGAGCAGGTTACTGTTTGGCGAGTTGTGGGGCAGATGGCATTTCAGACAGGAACCGACCGCCGCCGGGCCATGGGCATAACTTCCTTTGAGAAAGTTGGTGTGACAGACTGCGCAAAGATCCTTTGGGGCGGCAACAAATCCTGAATCAGCGTTCTTATCATGACAGTCGTCGCAGCGCTTTTCTTCATAAGGGGGATGGGACGACGCCTGCTCCTTCAGTCGGGCCAGCTGCTTTTTCTTTTCGGCTTCGGCCTCCCCGGCCAGCGTCCACTGGTGGTAGTCCAGGCAGTACTCCTCGGCTGGGGGCATTCTGGGAACACCGTCGAAAATCGTAGATGATATTTGATAGCGGGTAACCGGATCGCAGCCGCACAGAGTGACAACCATGACCACTGCCACCCTGAATATCAATCTCATGTCAAGCCGCATCCAGACCTCTCCAGTTAATTAGTTTCGTCCGGAAAAGTGCTTTTCGCCTGGCGGCGTCAATCTTCGATCTTGCTTGTGCGGCGTACGGTCGTAACTCCGCGCAATACCTCGATTTCCTTGCCAGGACAAAAATCCCCGCTTTCCAAATCGGAAACCAACTGTTTCTCATCCGGAGTTTCCGGATGGAGACTAATTATGGAACTAATCAGTTTTGTGGTTTATCTTTTCCGCCCTTCTGCTGGACGTCACTCTTGGTATCAACCTTCGTCTCGCTCTTGACATCATCCTTTTGCCCCTGCATCTGCCCCAGTCCGTAAATGGAAATACGAGGAATACACCAATCATGGCCGAACTGATTGACGACAAAAATCAGTTCCTCCAGTTGAAACCCTGGAGCCGCGTATTTTTGATAATAGCTCAGGTTTTCTTTGGTCACCGCTATGCCGGAGGGGATATCCAGTGAACCGGTTTCAAGGCCGGGCCAGCCAAAAAAAGTCAGCAATCGAAACTTGTCGTCAAAAACCGAAACTATGTTGACACCGCCATCTGCCACGAAGATACGGCCGGCATCGTCGACGGCAACTCCCCTCGGCTTGACGAACAACCCGGGTCGTGCACCGGTACCGCCGAACGCCCCCAGGAAGTTCCCATCGATATCATATTTCATGACTTTATTATTACCTACATTAGTCACGTAAATGGCTCCGGCGGAATCGAAGGTGAAATTGTACGGCGCCCGCAGACTCTGGTTAGGCTGTTCGCTATAACCGAAGGACCTGGACTCTGCGCCGGTCTTCCTGTCAAGAACCCTGATGCGGCTGGTGCCAAGATCAAGCGCATAGAGCACATCCTGATACACCCCCACGGAAACTATTTTCGAATCTTTGGCCAGATCTTTGCCGAAGGCGTTCACGTAATTGCCGGCCTTGTCAAATACGACAATCTCCCTTCTGTCAGTATCCGCCACATACATATTCCCCTCACTGTCGAAGGCCAGGTTGGCAGGTGTTTTCAGTGCACCTCTCGGTGTGGACGCGCCTTTGAGATATTCGAAGGTACCGTTGATCGGGTCGATAATGAGAACTCTGCCGTGGGCAATTTCGGCAACATAAAGTTTGTTCTTGTAGGCGACAATACCGTTAGACTTGCCAACAGTTCTGATAATGTCCGGCCTTTCCCGCCCGCTCAAGAAAACAGAAAACCCGCTCTGGGTTTCCTTGGCGCCGATGTCCTTGGACGTGGTAATCCCGGTCAGCCACTGGATGCGCGGCTGATCAGGCGGAGGCGGGAAAAAGGTCGGTTTCGTGGAACAGACAATATCCTTGGCGCATCCCGACAGAGCGAGGCAAAAAAGAACTCCGCAAAACAGCACGGTTATCTTATTGGCTAATGAATAGTGAGATGATGATTGTGACATGGTATCTCCTTGCAGAGAGGGAAACCCTCTCTTACTGCTTCATATTTCTATAGATTAGTTTCTTACAACTTGAGTCTTTACATTTCGTGAGCAAACTTGAAAAACCAAAACCGTTTCACACGGATAACTTCGGATAGAATCTGATAAAAATCTGATCAAACGGGAAAAAGGGTTTAATCCGCTTTTATCCGAAGTTATCAGATTTGATCCGTGTGAAATTGTCTTTGTTTTTCCTTTGGTTTCCGGCTTGCCCGGGTTAGGTATTCAATATACCACCGGTTTTTCCCGATCGTAGTTAAAGGCACGATGGCATCCCGGAGCGCAACTGCCGCCGGTAGCGTTGATCTGGAAATTTATCGGAATATCCCACTCGCCAAATTTAATGCTATCCTTGTCGATCAGTTTCACGCCATTGCTTGCGTGCGGGGCATGACAGACGCGGCAGGTGCGGCCTTTGCGCTTGTTGGATACATGCACATAGTGGAGGTTCCGGCTGCCGTTACGGAAGGCAGTATAAACGGTGGTCTCAGCAAAGGTGAGGAGATTCTTGTTATGACAAGCCAGGCATGCACCGTAAAGCCCTTCTTTGTAGGGTGCGTACAGGTCGGCAGGATAACTCCCCCGGAGCATACGGAAGTTGTCGGAACCATGGGGGTCGTGACAGCTCTTGCATTCACCCTTATTAATAGGTCCGTGCAGATATTTTTTCCCGGCAAGATCTCTTTTGATATTTCTCAGTCGCGGAGTACCCATGTCATCCTTATCGTGGCAGCCAAGACAGACAGTTTTTTCGTCAGCCGGCAAAAGCCCTTTGCTCTTCGCATAGTGAGCCGAGTGACAATTAACGCACCCCCCTTCCTGCTGCAGCGGTTTATGCGGAACTTTTACTCCGGTTACCTTTTTACCGATATTAGCATGACAGTCAACACACAAATCCGGCACTTTTTTCTTAATAATTGCCTTATTTGGTGAACCATGGGGGTCATGGCAGACAGTGCATGCATCGCTCTTTACTGGTGAATGAACAACCGCTGCTTCTTTCAGGATTCCGGCAAGGTCAGTATGGCAGGCAAGACACAGGTCCCGCACAGGTTTTTTCAACAGCGACTTTTGCGTTGATTCATGGGGATCATGACATTTTGTGCAGGAACCGACGGCGACTGGCCCATGCATGAACTTCTGCTTTACAAGAGCGCTGTCATGACATTCCATACAGAGCCCGGTCTGATCTTCGCCGACGTTCAGCAGGAACCGGCCATCTCCGCCATGGGGCTTGTGACAGGCAAGACAGTCGCCCTCCTTGACCGGAGGATGCACGACCTTCTTTTTATCTTTAGCGTCATGACATTCGTTACAAAGAGCCGGCACCTTGGCATTCAACTCGTGGCTTTTGCCGTTAAAGATGGGGTGGGACTGTATCTTTCTCACATGACAGGCAAGACAATCTTCGTCCTTGACCGGGGGGTGGAGGTTTTTCAGAGTTTCTATGGCTTTATGACAATTGGCTGTAAAACAGTTGCCGGCAAGAGCAGGCGAAGTGATGGCAAGCATTGCAAAGAGAAAACAACCGCCAAAAAAAGAAGGAGCCCTCATATAACCGTCCTTACCGAGTCTGCAGGACTCAAGGATTTTATTTGTTTTTTTTCATTACGGATCCTGAGCCATTCTATCCTACCGCACTATTGAATATCGTCCGCCGGGTGACTCTATAAAAAATCATTAAAAGGCCTATAAACGAAAAATATCCTTTATAGCCTTTCCAATAAGATTAACAATTTTAATCAGGCGCCTTCCTGGACGAATCAGGCAAACTATTTAGTTTCCGTCCGGAAAGGGTGCTTTTTCGCCCTGGCGGCGTCAATCTGCGGGCTTGCTTGTGCGGCGTACGATGTACGCCTCCGCGCAATCCCTTGATTTCCTTGCCAGGACAAAAAATCCTCGCTTTCCGAATTGGAAACCAATAGTTTCTCATCCGGAGTTTCCGGATGGAAACCACGTTACAATCCCAAAAACCCGTTGATCGTCTTCTGCACCTCGTCAATGGAGACGGCTCCGTTATTGTTTGTGTCTACACAGAGCAGAACTTGATTGATCCCCAGGAACATGTTGATGGCGCTCTGCACCTCGTCGATGGTAACGGTGCCGTTGGAGTTGCAGTCGCCGGGAATGGTGCTGCCGGCGAGGCCGGTTCCGCTCAAGAAGATTGACAAGTGCGGAACTTCCGGATAATAGAGATCAGATATCGAGCCAGGCGGATTTCAGGCCGGTCGAAGTAGGAGTGAAAGGTGACGGTGATCGTACAACGCCCCCCTGGGCCGGCAGGTGCAAGTTCCGGTTTTTGCAAACATGGCGCTGTCCGGACCGGAGATCGAAATATTGGACACAATAGAGATCATTATCAAAGTCTTGATTGCTGATAGTAAAAGCAATGGGGGGCGAGGTTTGAGTTATGATCGTGTCCGGAAAGGGGTATACGGCAGGCGTCACCACGATGGACGCAGAGTTGTTGAAGAGCTCCGCGGTCGCGGTGACATTAGCACGTCGGTCAGTCCGCCGGCAAGCAGCACCGTGCCATTGGCAAGCAGGCTGGCGGTGTGACTGGCACGCGCACTGGTCATATCCCAGGGATTGAAGCCATTGAACCCTGATCCCGGGACATAGATTTCCGCCACAGACTTACTGAAAGTTGAGAGGAATGAATCCATCCGATGACCCGGCAATCAACACGTTGCCATTGGTAAGAAGAGTCGCGCTATGTTTGCTATGCAGAGTGTTCATGGTCCCGGCGGATGAAAACGAACCGCTGCCCGCCGGATTGAATATTTCGGCAGTATTCAGAGAGGCCCCAGTACTGCTGACAGCTCCTCCGGTGATCAACACCTTATCGTCATTGAGAAGAACGGCAGCATGATAAGTGCGAGCGGAGGTCATGTCAGCGGTGGCGGTAAACACACCAGTCGCAGGATCGAATATTTCGGCAGTAGCGGTAGCTGAGGCTCCGGGGTATAATTCCGCCGGTAATAAGCACCCGGCCGTCATTAGAGCAGTGTTGCGGTATGGTAGGCACGGGGTGTGATTCATGATCCCGGTCGTGGCGGTAAACAACCCCGTAGCGGGGTCGTAGATCTCGGCTGTGTTTAAAGTAGTACTGCTGCTGAGTGCCACTCCTCCCCCGGTGATCAGCACCTTGCCGTTCTGAAGAAGAGTGGCCGTATGCAGTTGCCGGCCGAGTGGCCATGCTCCGCAGTGGAGAAAATATACCTGATTGCCGGATCGTAAAGTTCCGCACTGTTGCAGCACGGGGCGCCATCTGCTGTTCCACCGGCTATCAGCACCTTGCCGTTGTTCAACTTGGTTGCCGTATGAGATCTGCGGGCAACCGCCATGTTCCCTGTGGGAGAAAACGTCCCCGTCGCAGCATTGTAAAGCTCCGCACCTGGCCATGGCGCTTGCAGCGGAAATTTGGCTACCCCCCAGTGATCAGCACGCCACCGGTATCAAGCAGGGTGGCGGTATGAAATTGGCGCGCCGAACCCATGCTGCCGATAGCATTAAAACCAGCCGCCTGAGCGGTATGATCCAGACCGAAGAACAGCGCAAAACCTATCCCCGCCAAAAGTAAAAAGTAACGCCATCCCCGTGCAGGAAGGCAAGTCACTTCACCGTCCTTTAACCAGATGTTTATCGAGGGGTACATAATTCATTCTCCTTTTTTCAAGTGAATACCAATCCGTTAAATTACTGAATTTTCCGAATTGTAGAGTTGTTTGAATCCACTACATACAGGTTAGTTCCATCGGTAGTAATGCCGTATGGATTGTCAAAACTTGCTGAAGCACCGATACCATCAGCAGAGCCAAAATTCCCGGCGGTACCGGCAAGAGTCGAGACTGCCCCTGTGGCAATGACAATCTTCCGGATCGTGTTGTTACCTGAATCAGACAGATAAAGGTTAGTCCCGTCCGTAGTAATTCCGCTAGGGAAGTCAAAACTTGCTGCCGCACCGATACCATCATCAGAACCGAAGTTCCCGGCGGTACCGGCAAGCGTCGAGACTGCTCCGGTGGCAATCACAATCTTCCGGATCGTATTATTGCCAGAATCAGCCAGATAAAGGTTAGTCCCGTCTGTAGCGATTCCGGCAGGAGAATTGAAACTTGCCGCCGCACCGATACCATCAGCAGAACCGGCATTGCCGGTGCCGGTGGTATCGGCGGTACCGGCAAGAGTCGAGACTGCTCCCGTGGCAATCACAATCTTCCGGATCGTGTTGTTAGTTGTGTCAGATACATAAAGATTAGGACCGTCAGTAGTAATTCCGATAGGGAAGTCGAAACTTGCCGCCGCACCGATACCATCAGCAAAACCAAAATTCCCGGCGGTACCGGCAAGAGTCGAGACTTCTCCTGTGGCAATCACAATCTTCCGGATCGTGTTGTTGCCTGAGTCAGCTACATAAAGGTTAGTCCCGTCAGTGGTAATATCGAAAGGCAAGTTGAAACTTGCTGCCGCACCGACACCATCATCAGAACCAAAATTCCCGGCAGTACCGGCAAGAGTCGAGACTTCTCCTGTGGCGATCACAATCTTCCGGATCGTGTTGTTACCTGTGTCAGCTACATAAAGGTTAGTCCCGTCCGTAGTGATGCCTTTATGAAGGTTAAAACTTGCTGCAGCGCCGGTACCGTCAGCTGACCCGGCATCTCCGGCAGTGCCGGCTATTGTTGTGACATGCTTGACAGAGTGAGTGGACGTCCCTGGATTGCCCCACCCATTTGCGTCAACACTGTTACAATGTAACTGGTCGCCGAGGTTGCAGTATTACTCCCGACCGTCACGGTAATCGTTCCCGTTGTTGCGCCCGTTGGAACGATAGTGGTAATTTGAGTGGAAGTGGCAGCGGTCACAACGGCTGTTATGCCGTTAAACTTGACAATGTTGGATGAAGTAGTGCTGAAGTTAGTTCCAACAATAGTTACCACAGTCCCGGCAGGTCCGCTTGACGGTGAAAAAGAAGTGATGGCAGGACTTGTCCCTGAGGAGGAGTTGTCTCCGTATCTGGAAACCATTCAAAGTTGCCACATCCTGTAAGCATCAGAACTGCAACTGTTGCGAAAATCCACCTCATTAATCACCCCGCTGTTAGTTTACACCTGCCAACATAACACAACGACCAGAAATTGTGAACTCCTGGTCAAAACAATAAAAGACCCAAACAAATTGATATCTTACATCGAATCTCACAGGAATTCAAGCGCAGATTGAATCATCAATTCTATCATAAAGCCGGACATAAAAAAACCGGAGATTAATCCCCGGCTGCAAAAAATCTACACTAAAGTATAAAGGGGTTCAGATGGAATAGGCAAAAAGCGCATCCCCATCCTTGCGGATATTCATATCTCTGCCACGGTCGCAGAGGGTCTGCAGGGTCATTCCCGCGAGATAACTTGTCAACAGCTCTTCCGCACCCTGCCAGACAGTCTGGGTGACACACTCGCCATCAAATTCACAACTCACTTTTTTGCCGCTCTTGCGCGAGCACTCCACCAGTTTCAGATCGCCTTCACTTGCCTTGACAATCTCGGCGAGGGTAATTTCATCCAGCTTGCGGGCAAGCATATAGCCCCCTTGCGGCCCCCTCTTGCTGGTGATGATCCCGGCTTTTTTCAGCGACTGGAATATCTGCTCAAGGTAACGCTGGGAAATATGCTGGCGGCGCGAAATATCCTGGATCTGGGCAGAACCGGCACCGCAATTATAGGCAATATCGAACATCGCCCGCAGACCGTATCTGCTCTTGGTTGAAAGACGCATAAACTACCTCCTGACTGTACAATCAGGTTTATATTCTAGCAGCATTGCTGTCAAGAATATACTACCAGGTTCTTTCCGGCGGAGTCACCCGGCCGAGGAGAACAATCTCGCCATCGATAACTTTAAAGGAGTCGCCAAGCTGGTTAATCCAGGCATCCCCTTCACCCAGCGGAGCAGGAACCTCTCGCTTCCCCAGCCAGACCTCCTTGCCGTCAATTCTCGCCATCCAGTCGAGACTTCCGGTCATCCATATTCTGGTTTTCAATTCCATTTTCTGTCTCCTTTTTGTCAGCGGATTTTTGCCATAAATTACCACAGAGGTCAAGCCCTGCCTGTTTTTACTTGTTGACACTAGCCATTTTTGTTATCAATAACAGATAAAATTCCACTATAAAACAGGAAGGTAATTCCCATGAAATTCACCAAAATGCACGGTGCAGGTAATGACTATGTCTATGTCAACTGCTTTGAAGAGGAAGTCGACAATCCGGCCGAGGTTGCCATCAAGGTATCAAACCGCAACTTCGGCATCGGCTCCGACGGCCTGATCCTGATCATGCCGTCTGACAAGGCCGACGTGCGGATGAGGATGTTCAACTCTGACGGCTCGGAATCGGAGATGTGCGGCAACGGCATCCGCTGCGTGGCAAAATATGCCTATGATCACGGCATCGTCTCCAAAAAGGAGATCACCGCCGAGACCGGCGCCGGGATCCTTACCCTGCAGCTGTTCACCGGCAGCTGACGGCAAGGTTGACAAGGTCCGGGTCAACATGGGCAAGCCCCGCCTGACCAAGGCGGAGATCCCCATGCTGGGGGAGCCGGAGGATGCGCAGACGGTTAATCAGCCGCTCAATATCATGCACACTGTTTTTCATATCACCACTGTCTCCATGGGCAATCCCCACTGCGTCATTTTCGTGGATGATGTGGACAACTTCCAGGTTGAGAAATACGGCCCGCTCATCGAGAACCACGAGATCTTCCCCCGCCGCACCAATGTCGAATTCGTGCAGATCATCTCCCGCACCGAAGTCCGCCAGCGCACCTGGGAGCGCGGCGCCGGGGAAACCCTTGCCTGCGGCACCGGCGCCAGCGCAGTCTGCGTCGCCGGCGTCCTGAACGGGCTCACCGACAAGAAGATCCTCAACCACCTCTCCGGCGGCGACCTTGAACTGGAGTGGGCGGAGGACGGCAATCTTTACATGACCGGGCCGGCAATCGAGGTCTTTTCCGGGGAGATTTCACTGTAATGACAGTCTGTCAAATGTGCACAAAATGGCATGATGAGCCTGACTTGAGAGTTGCCATACTGGAGCGTTGCCATGTCATGCTCAACCGCGACCAGTTCTTTCCCGGCTACTGCTTTGTCTTTACCAGAAGCCACGTAACCGAACTCTTCCATCTGGACTCTGCAGCCAGGACCGAGGTGATGGAGGAGGTCAGTGCCGTGGCCGCCGCCCTCAACCGGGTATTCAACCCGGCTAAAATAAATTACGAACTGCTGGGGAATATGGTGCCGCACATGCACTGGCACATCGTTCCCCGCTTCACAACCGACCCGCTCTGGCCCCGGCCGATCTGGAGCGAAGCGCACGAACCGGTTGAGTTGACTGTCTGAAGAGTATGCCGAGCGGATAACAAAAATAAAAGCTGAACTGGAGTCTTTATGAAGGACCTTCTCGGCGCCCATATGTCGATCAGCGGCGGGGTTCACCTTGCCCCGGAGCGGGGCAGAGCTGCCGGCTGCTCCGTCATGCAGATATTCACCCAGAACGCCAACCAGTGGCGCGGCAAGATGCCGACCGACTCGGATGCAGCGCTGTTCCGTGAGAAACGTGAAGAGAGCGGTATTCTGGACATCGTCTCCCACGACATTTATCTGGTAAACCTTGCCTCCCCCCCCGGAGATACCCGCGACAAAAGCATGATCGCCTTTCGGGAGGAGATGCAGCGCTGCGCCCGTCTCGGCATCGACAAGATTGTCATGCACCCCGGCTCCCACCTCGGGGAAGGCGAAGATACCGGCCTCAAGCGGATAATCGACTCATTCAACACGCTCCTTGCCACAACCCCGGAATTTTGCGGAAAAGTCCTCCTGGAAAATACTGCCGGTCAGGGTACCAATCTCGGCTTCCGCTTCAGCCATTTGAAAGCGATTATTAACGGATCGGATTTCCCCGACCGCTTCGGCGTCTGCCTTGACACCTGCCACTCTTTCGCCGCCGGATATGACCTGAAAACAGCCGTGGGGTATGCCGCTACCTTCGAAGAGTTTGACCGGGAAATCGGCCTGGAGCGCCTTGCCTGTTTTCATCTGAACGACTCTAAAAAAGGGCTGGACTCTCACGTCGACCGCCATGAGCATATCGGTCAGGGCACCCTCGGGCTGGAGCCATTCCGGATGTTAATGAACGATCCTCGTTTTGCCAACATTCCGAAAATACTTGAAACTCCCAAAGGCGACAATGATGAGATGGACGAGGTAAACCTGAAACTTTTGCGAGGTCTGATCAAATGAAGAAAGTCCTCTTACTGCTGATAATCGTGCTGACTCTTGCCGCTGCCGGCTGTAATTCAAACGGTGGCGCGGAGCAACTCGAAACAGCCCGGTTTGAAGAGAAGCAGAACAATAAAGAACATGCCATCAAGCTCTATGAAGAAATCATCAGCAAATATCCGGGCTCGCCCAATGCCAAAACTGCCCAGGAGCGGCTGGCAGTTTTAAAAAGCGGCAAATGAGAGCTGTTATCCAGCGGGTAAGCGCCGCGAGTGTTATTGTCGACTCAAGCGTAGTCGGCAAGATTGACGCTGGTACGCTTGTACTGCTGGCAGTTGAAAAAGGCGACTCGGAAGCTGATGCCAAGTGGCTGGCCAGAAAGATCGTCGAGCTGCGCATGTTCGCTGACAGCGACGGGAAGATGAATCTTTCCCTCAAGGAAATTGGCGGCAGCATCCTTGCCATCTCCCAGTTCACCCTGGCCGGCAGCTGCGAAAAAGGGCGGCGGCCATCTTTTACCTCTGCGGCATCCCCGGACGAAGGGAAGAGGCTCTATGAAGAGTTTGTGCGGCAGGTCAGGGCACTGGAGGTACCCGTCGCCACCGGTATTTTTCAGGCAGATATGCAGGTAAGTCTGATCAATGACGGCCCGGTAACCTTTATCCTGGAAAGTCCTGCTAACGGTAAGCGGTGACAAGTGAATAGTGAAAAGCTGAAAGAAACCCTTGACGCTCTTTATGAGACTCGCTCAAAAGCACACCTTGCCAACGACCCCCTCTCCTTCTGCCATCGTTTCCAAAGCCCGCAAGATCAGGAAATAGCCGGTCTCATTGCCGCCTCCTTTGCCTACGGCAATGTCAAGATAATCCTCCGCAACCTGGAGTTTATTTTCAGCCGTATCGGTCCCTCCCCCAGAAAGTTTGTGGAAAAGTTTGAGCCCGAACCGGGTTTGAGGCTCTTCACCGGCTTCAAACACCGCTTCAATGATGGCCGCGATCTCTGCGCGCTCCTCTATGCCATGAGACTTATGCTGGAATCTGCCGGTTCCATCGAGAATTTTTTCTGTAGAGGCTATGACCCGCGGAAAGATGATGTGAGCGCTTCTCTGGCAATATTCACAGCAGCGGTTCTGGCATTCGACTACAGCCCGGTTTTCGGCACGCCATCCCCTCCCAAAGACTCGTATTTCAGCTTCCTCTTCCCCTCTCCTGCGTCCGGAAGCGCCTGCAAGCGCCTCTGCATGTACCTGCGCTGGATGGTTCGCCCGGCCGACAGCATCGACCTCGGCGCCTGGCAGAACATCCCGCCAGCAAAACTGATCATCCCTGTGGATGCGCACATCCAGAGGATTTGCCGATTACTGGGGCTTACTGCCAGAAAACAGGCTGACTGGAAGATGGCCTGCGAGATAACGGCAGCTCTCAGAAAACTCTCCCCGGATGACCCGGTCAAATATGATTTCTCCATCTGTCATCTCGGAATTTCAGAGGGATGCAGTGGAAAGGGCTCCGATACGTGTGCGGAATGTGCGCTTAATCTTCACTGCAATAGCGCCTTGGCGCTTGTCGGGAGTTGACGAAGCGGCTGGTCTCGGCCCGGTCGCAACACTTTACACAATCCTTTTCACCGTGCCTTAAATTCATTCATCATCAGTAAAATTAGCTACTTACAAAGCAATAAGGGTTGCTATTGCCCGGATAAATGTGTATATACCGGAGACTGCATTTGTCAACAATTACCCCCTCATTGATAAAGGAGATTCAGATGTCATCCAAGTACGTCTATTTTTACGGAAATGGTAAGGCTGAAGGTGCGGCAACCATGAAAAACCTGCTCGGCGGCAAAGGCGCCAACCTTGCCGAAATGACCAGCATCGGGCTCCCTGTTCCTCCTGGATTCACTATTTCCACCGAAGTCTGCACGTACTACTACGAAAACGGTGACAGCTATCCGCAGAGCCTCAAAGATGAAGTCAAAACGCACCTTGCCGAAGTTGAAAAGCTGATGGAGCGAACCTTTGGCGACCCCAAAAATCCGCTTTTGCTTTCTGTACGTTCCGGAGCACGGGCTTCAATGCCCGGAATGATGGATACCATCCTCAATCTGGGGTTAAACGATGTAACTGTTCAGGGGATCATTGCCCAGAGCGGTGACGAGCGCTTCGCTTACGACGCCTACCGCCGCTTTGTGCAGATGTACTCGGATGTTGTCATGGGGATGGACAAACATATCCTTGAGCATCAGCTCGAAATGAAGAAGGAGCAGAAGGGGGCTCTTCTCGACACCGATCTGTCCGCTGCTGACTGGAAAGAGCTTGTTGCCGAATTCAAGAAGTCGATCCGTGAACATCTGGGACGGGAGTTCCCGGAAGATCCCCAGGCCCAGCTTTGGGGGGCCATCGGCGCTGTTTTCGGCTCATGGATGAACCAGCGGGCCATTACCTATCGCCGGCTGAACAACATCCCGGCTAACTGGGGAACGGCAGTGAATGTGCAGTCAATGGTCTTTGGCAACATGGGTGACGACTGCGCCACCGGCGTCGCCTTTACCCGCGACCCTTCCACCGGGGAGGACTATTTTTACGGCGAATACCTTGTTAATGCCCAGGGGGAGGACGTGGTTGCCGGTATCCGCACCCCGCAGCCGCTGAATAACCACCAGAAAAAACCAGGGGACCTCCCCTCAATGGAAGACACTCTTCCCGACTGTTATGCCCAGCTTGCCGCGATCCGAACCGTTCTTGAGAAGCATTATCAGGATATGCAGGATATAGAGTTTACCATCGAAAAGGGGAAGCTCTTCATGCTGCAGACCCGTAACGGCAAGAGAACAGCTCCAGCGGCGATAAAGGTTGCTGTCGATATGGAAAGGGAAGGACTGATCGACAAAAAAACTGCTGTTCTTCGCGTAGCACCGTCTCAGCTTGACCAGCTCCTCCATCCATCACTCGACCCGAAAGCGCCAAAAAATATTATCGCCAAAGGGCTGCCAGCCTCTCCCGGCGCCGCCTCAGGCGTAGTAGTTTTTACTGCCGACGAAGCGGAAGCCGAGTCAAAGTCTGGCAAACGACTCATTCTCGTCAGAATAGAAACCAGCCCCGAAGATATTCACGGCATGCACGCTGCCCAGGGGATTCTGACTGCCCGTGGCGGGATGACTTCCCATGCGGCTGTAGTTGCCCGCGGGATGGGCAAATGCTGCGTTGCCGGCTGCGGCGATATCAAGGTCGACTACAAGGCAGAGACATTCACGGCCCGAAACGGCCAGATCGTTAAGAAAGGGGATGTCATAACTCTCGACGGCTCTACCGGGGAGGTCATACTCGGCGAGGTACCTACTGTTTCGCCAGAGATGACCGGGGACTTCGCCACACTCATGGGCTGGGTGGACGATTTCAGAAAACTGAAAGTAAGAGCCAATGCCGACACCCCCCATGATTCCAAAGTTGCCAGGGATTTTGGCGCCGAAGGGATCGGCCTCTGCCGGACAGAGCATATGTTTTTTGATGCGGAAAGGATTTCCGCAGTGCGGGAAATGATCCTCTCCGAAGATCTTGAAGGCCGCCAGAAGGCGCTTGCCAAGATACTGCCGATGCAGAAAGGTGATTTTATCGGCATATTCAGGGAGATGAAGGGGCTGCCGGTCACCATCCGCCTGCTCGATCCGCCGCTGCACGAATTCCTCCCCCAGGAGGAGAAGGATATCGATGCGCTCGCCAAATCACTCTCTGTCTCGACCCAGCAGCTACGTCACAAGGTTGAGTTCCTCCACGAATTCAACCCGATGCTCGGCCATCGCGGCTGCCGCCTCGGTCTTACCTACCCTGAGATCTACGACATGCAGGTGCAGGCAATCATGGAGGCTGCCTGTGAACTGGTCAAGAACGAGGGATTCTCAATCGTCCCAGAAATCATGATCCCGCTGATTGCCACAGTTTCGGAACTTAAGGTGCTGCGCGCCAACGCCATCAGGGTCTGTGAAGAGGTCATCGCCCGTTACGGGGTGAAAGTTGACTACCTGATCGGCACCATGATCGAGCTCCCCCGGGCGGCGCTGACTGCCGACGAAATAGCCGCTGAGGCGGAATTTTTCTCCTTCGGCACCAACGATCTTACCCAGACAACCTTCGGGCTGTCCCGGGACGATGCCGGCAAGTTCCTCCCCTTCTACGTAGAAAATGGCCTGCTTCCGGAAGACCCCTTCGTCTCCCTCGACCAGAATGGCGTCGGCAAACTGGTGAAAATGGCCTGCGAACTGGGCCGGTCAACCAGGCCCGGGATTAAGCTCGGCATCTGCGGCGAGCATGGCGGTGATCCGGCATCGGTCATCTTCTGTCACAACGTCGGCCTCGACTATGTTTCCTGCTCACCATTCCGGGTGCCAATTGCCCGCCTTGCCGCTGCCCATGCGGCTCTTGCCTGATTCTGACTTCATAAGTGAGGGGGTGCCAAAGGCACCCCCTCACAGCCGATCTATCAACTTCAGTAGTTCAGTCCTTTCCCCAGTTGTAATTTTCTTCTTTAAATTGCCCATGATATACTCCTCAATATCCGCAGTGACTGTCTAGCCCAAAAGATAGCAGTGGCGGCAAAAAAAAGGCCGGCGCTTTCGCGTCGGCCTTCAATAAATGTTTAGCAGGTTGGCGAGAGGGGATTCCCTCTCGCCAGATTCAGAATAAAGGTTAGTAAGTGACTGGACGGTTAATCCGCTTGATTGGGCCGTGGTCACTACCGCCCTGAGCAGCGCCGTGATCGTCGCAACCACCCCATGTGCCGAAGGCATTAGGAATGGTAGCACCACCGTCAACAGAGAGACCCTTCTGCTCGAAAGTTGCACCAGTTGGATTCTCGGTCAGCGTGTAGCAGCCGCCGCCAACAGAAGCAGCAGTGCCTGTTCCATTGTAGTTCCACTGTACCTGCTCCCAGTTGGTGACGTTGGATACACCACCGGTTATGTAATCGTAGGTATGGAATCCTACAGGGTTTCTACTGTTGCTTGAATAATGAGTCAAGACTCCGCCGGTAACGCCACCCATAGTACCCGGTACATACTTGGTGTTACCAAGCCCCGGGAGGAAGCGACGCATTGTCTGGGTATTGCCCATACCGTCGATATAGGTGTTGACCTTGGAGCCGTGGATACCGCCGTAGCCGTTGCCGACGCCGGAGTTGTGGCAGTTGAGGCACTGGATGCCGAAGATGTTGCCGAAGTCAGGATTCTGCTCGCCGGTATAGTGGCAGCCTGGACGCCACCAGGAGCATTGGCGAAGTTGAGCGGGAAGCCAGGAGCAAAGGCCGGAGTTGAGCGTACTTGGAGCTCGGACCTTCGAAACGGCTGGCGAACTGGGTGCCGTCGGTGGCGGTGCCGGTGGTGTAGCCGTTGAACGGAATGGTGTTGCCGACGCCGTTGCAGCGACCGGAAGCATCGTACTCGCCAGCGTGCGGGCCGGTTGTGCCGGTTGCATTGTAGACGCTGCCGTAGCGCTTGTAGCTGTGGCAGTTGAAGCAGACCAGGAATGGCGGCGTTCGGGTTCGTGAAGGTGACTACGCCAGCAGTAGCTAGCGTAGGCATCCTGGGTGTGACGCTCGTCGGTACCTTTGCTGTTACGCAGCAGGTACTCGTTGTTGGAGCCGTGGGCGCCGATAGCGACGGTAGTTCAGGACGCCGTGCAGGCAGTCGTGGTGAGCTGACGCCCGGCTTCCACTGGCCGACAGTGTGGCAGTCGCCGCAATGGAGGGTGGAGTCGTCGCCAAGTGTCTGTAGCAGCCGTTGCGTGGAGCAGCTTCGCCGCCTGCATTCTCAAGCGGAACGTAGAGAGCGTTGAAGGCTTCATTGGAGCCGCTCGGTTACGCCGGTGATTGCGTTAACGGAGTCATAGATAGTGGAACGCTTGCCCCAGAGAGTTGCAGAAGAGTTGTTAGCAAATGTAGCCGGGTTAGCAATCTGGCGTGAGCCAGCTGCACTTGGTTCGGCCGGTGTAACGCTGGACCTTTTACGCCGTGGTGCGAGTTGTTGGTGGTGTCGAACTGGCTGTCGACATCAACAACAGCCGGACGCAGCATCTTGTCGTAACGGTTGGAGATGGTATCGCCGAACGGGTTGCTGGCGGAAGCGGTTTTGCCGGCTGCGGCAAGACCATCATTGATGAATGCCTGAATTGCAGCGCTCTCGGCAGAAGTTGCGCCGTTGGCGTCATGGCAGCTCATGCAGAAGTTATCCATGGTGCTGTGGTTCGGTGCTGCCGGATCCCACTGCATGTCGGCGTCGGTATCAGCATTACGCAGATGGGTTTTGTTGTCAGCCATGTGGTAGGTGGGGTCGACAACAACTTGCACCATTATCTGCTGAGCTGTACCTTCCAGGTGGCAGGCGGCGCAGTGGGCATTTTCAGATTAACACCAGTTACATGGTGTGACCACTTGGTGAATTCGCTGATGATGCGCGGACGCCGTTGTTGTCATTCACGAGGCCATCTTCAACCTGGGCCTGGGCAACAGCGTGGCAATCTATGCAGCCAGCGCCGTAAAACAGTGCGGGGTTATGTGGATTGTGGCAGGCGGTACAATTATTCACAAAGCCTGGGCTCGTTAAGCTCGTGGCAGGGTTACCGGCATGGCCTGCAGCTGGCATGTCATTATGGCACAGGTTGCATCTGCCGGCGGCGGAAGGGTCTGGGTACGGCAACGGACCTACGCCGTTGTGCATTGCGCCACCGCCATGACAATCCTGACAACCGGCCGCGTCGTTTATGTGATGCTTTGACGCCATGTAGTCAGAGACAATTAATCTTCCGTTAACGTCATTTTGCCAAGAGCTGTGACACCCTACGCACAATGCTTCATCCACCTTTGCCACACCTCCTGGGTTGCCTTCCTTATTGTCCGACGAGCAGCCAATAAGCAACGCGGCCAAGAATACTGTACCGAGCAACATGAGACTAAACTTCTTGATCCTCATAATGAGTTCCTCCTTTGTATAATAAACAGCTGTTAATATGTTCCCGGCAGATGGCACTTTAGGCATATCTGACCTTTGGTTTTATCTTTCCAGTTACCTGATTTAAAGTTTCTCGGATGAGGATTGACTCCGCCGGTCTTGTGGCAGCGTATACAGGCATCACCGTCCGGATGACAGCTTGCACAGGATTGCAGGTTTCTACGGGCCTCAGTAGCATGCGCCTGTGCAGACGCAGGCGTATATTGCTGAGCATTTGGCCCAAGCGCCGTGTGAGACTTGATCCTCAGGTCACCCATGGGATATTTATTGTGACACTCATAGCACTGTTCTGTTTCATGACAGCGATAGCAGCTTTGTGGCTGGGCGGCTGCTTGTATTGCATGAATGTTAAGAAAATCGGTTCTATGACTTTTGGGGGCAAAATCCCGGCGCGAACCGTTAGCTCTGAAATCGGCACCGATGCCGCCACCCTGGTGGCAGTCAAGACAGTCTGACTGCTTGTGGCACTGGCCGCAGTTGTTGTCAGGCTTTTCCGCAACGGTGCGATGGTTTCTGATCCAGTCAGTGTCATGATTAGGGGCGACCCCTTCGCTTTTATGGCAAGAGTTGCATTCGCTTATCTCTGTTCCCTGGTAATCCTTGTGATTCTCTTTCTGGGCTGCAGCCTGCTGAACATAGAGTATCGACAGGACGAGCAACATTAAAACAAACAGCTTATTCTTCACAGGTACACCCCCTTTCTAAAAGTCATAGTCAAATACGACCCGCCCCGAAACATTTTCGGAGTAACTCGCATTGACATCGTTTTGAATCCTGCCAGACAAAGCCATGTTCTTTGCCAGTTTGTACTTGCCGCCAAGCCAGTATCTGCGTGCAATTTCATTGTTGGCAATGGTGGTTCTGTCGTAAACGTCGTAGGCCATCCCTCCGGCAATCTGGGCTGTCTTGGTGATCTGGAAATCCACATCAGTGCGGAAACCGTACATGTTGTCGGAATAGCCGGTGCGGCTGTCGCCTTCAAGATTAATTCTAAGGTCGCTTATCGGCGAAATTATTGCGCCTAGTTGATAGACATTGGCTGATGCTCCGTCAAACATTTGATAATTGTAGCCGCCGTAGACCGAAAGCATCTCTGATACGGTGTAATCTACGCGGGCAAGAGCTTCCTGGTACTTATCCACGGCGAAAATCGAGTAGATGGAGGTAGCGTCAAAAATAGGATAACTGGAGAAAAATTCACCGGTAAAGACAAGGTTTGATGTTGGGAAGAATTTGGCGCCGATGAGTGATTCAATGAATGCTTCACTGAAAAGGTCGTACTTGGTGTTACCATAGAGTTTGACCGAGTTAAAAAGGTTTTGCTTAAAGGACCCTCCGAGAATATCCCGGGCAACTTCACTCTGGTACCATTTGCGCATCCAGCTGATCTCTGCATCGGTAGACTTGAAGCCGGCCAGATAGGCAGAAACCCCCAGATCGGTGTTCCAGGTGTTGCCGAGTTCGCCGGTAAGACCAAAAACAACATCACGACCTATGAAGGCCGATGCTCCAACCGGGCCAACGTTCTTCAGGTCAATTTTCAGACCGTCCATTACAACACTGCCGGATGCGTTGGAGGCAAATTGCCTGCCCAATCTAATGTCCGCCTTGTCGGCCAGATCGCGGTAGTCAGCATACAGGTAATAGACCCTTCCTGTAGTATCTGTAGGTGAGTTGAATGTTTGAGCCCCTCGACCGTAGAAAAAGAAGGATAACTTATTATCCTTGTCAACTTTGGTCACATTCACCCTCAGGTACTGAGCAGCTTCAAACACCCGGTCCTCGGTAAATTCATCGTTATACCAGAGGAGTTGTGTTGAGCTTCTGCCGCTGATTTCAGCGCCAAATGCGGTTCCGGCACTAAATAAGAGCAGTGCCGCAAGCGCCGTGCTTAACCCTTTGCGTCCCATCAAATGACCTCCTTTCAAGAATTGATGCAAACATGTAGTCCACTCCTTTCTCTGAGATGTTGAGGCTAATTGGAAACACAGCAATACCTAATTGCGACCATATTAAACTGCTATTATTAAACTTTACCCAGATCTTAACACGGAAATTTCACCTGTCTAGAAGGATAATGCTTTTTTTTGTATTTTTTTGGGGGGGGGTATTTTAATTTTAGGAGAGACTGGATTCGGCTTTAACAGTGAGTGATCTGGTGCAGGTTTGACTGCGCAGCCGCCTGCATTCCGCAGAGACACAGGCTGCTGAGCCTCTTACGAAGAGTACTTCTTCAAACAAAGTGCCTCTAAGGGTTGCTTAAAGGCAAATTCATCACATGAAAATTAACTTCCGCAACACAAGCAACACCCGCCTGTTCAGTTGCAAAACAACGCTTGAAATATAAACAGCTACTTCAGGCGGTTCGCATAAAGCGGAAAGCGCCTCATCAGAGCATTGACAGAGGTCTTGATCTGAAGGAGTTTTTGCTCATCTGCCATGTTGGCGATAGCGTCGGCTATAAAACCGGCAACTGCATTCATCTCGGTCTCTTTAAGCCCATGTGAAGTCGCTGCGGGGGTACCGATGCGAATCCCGGAGGTAACAAAAGGTGAGCGGGTTTCAAACGGTACCGTGTTCTTGTTGACGGTTATCCCGGCTTTGTCCAGTGCCTCCTCTGCGGCCTTGCCGGTGATGTCGGTGCCGGTGAAGTTAATCAGCATGAGGTGATTGTCGGTGCCGTTACTGGTAAGTTTGAACCCTTTTGCCATGAGAGCTTCAGCCAGTGCCTTGGCATTTTTGACGATCTGTTCCTGATACAGCTTGAACTCTGGCTGGAGCGCTTCCTTGAAGGCAACCGCCTTGGCGGCGATAACATGCATGAGCGGTCCACCCTGAATGCCGGGGAAAATCTGTGAATTGAGAGTCTTGGCAAACTCTTCCCGACAGAGGATCATTCCGCCGCGCGGACCACGCAGGGTTTTGTGCGTGGTAGTCGTCACAAACTCGGCGTATGGGACAGGACTCGGATGTACTCCGGCAGCAACCAGACCGGCAAAGTGAGCCATATCTACCATGACAACAGCGCCAACCTTGTCGGCTATGGTTCTGAACGCAGGAAAATCAATAATTCTAGGATAAGCGCTGGCCCCGACAACTATCATCTTCGGCTTGTTCTCCACGGCAAGACGCTCTACCTCTTCATAATCGATCGTCTCTGTTTCCGGCGACACCCCGTAAGGGATGATATTGAAGAGCTTGCCGGAAAAGTTTACCGGGCTGCCATGGGTAAGATGACCACCATGAGCCAGGTTCATCCCGAGAATAGTATCGCCAGGCTTGCAGGCGGCAAAGTAGACTGCCATATTTGCCTGGGAGCCTGAATGAGGCTGGACATTGGCGTGCTCGGCGCCAAAGAGCTCTTTGGCGCGATCGATGGCAAGCTGCTCTACCACATCAACCTGATGGCACCCGCCGTAATATCTTTTGCCGGGATAGCCCTCTGCATACTTATTGGTAAGAACAGATCCCTGCGCTTCCAGAACAGCCTCTGAAACAAAATTCTCAGAGGCAATCAGCTCAAGATTGTACTCCTGACGCTCTGTTTCAAGCCGTATTGAGGAGGCGATTTCCGGGTCAAATGTTTCGAGAATGGACATAAAAACTCCTTGTGCAACTAGTTTGTTTCCATCCGGAAACTCCGGATGAGAAACAGTTGGTTTCCGATTTGGAAAGCGGGGATTTTTTGTCCTGGCAAGGAAATCGAGGTATTGCGCGGAGGCGTACGACCGTACGCCGCACAAGCAAGACCGAAGACTGACGCCGCCAGGGCGAAAAAGCACCCTTTCCGGACGGAAACTAGTTAAAAAGGAAACGGGACTATTTGAGAGTCCCGTAATAAGTATTCTGGATAATATGCATGGGACACTAACTGCAAAAACGTTTTTCAATCGCTGTTATCTTGTCAAGGCGGCCCTGATGCCGTCCCCCTTCAAATTTGGCATCAAGCCAGGCTGCGACAATCTCGCGGCCCTTTTCGGGACTCGTTGTTCTTCCACCGAGTACCAGTATGTTTGCATTGTTATGCTCTTTAGCCATTTGTGCCATAAACGGATCAGTTGCCAGAGCAGCCCGCACATTGGGAAATTTGTTGGCGGCGATAGAGATGCCGATCCCGGTTCCGCAAAGAAGAATCCCTGACTCCGACTCACCTCTGGAAATGGCACCGGCAACCTTCTCTGCATAATCTGGATAGTCAACAGAGTTTGCGTCAAAAGGTCCGCAGTCTTTGAAAACAATGCCGCGCTCTTCGAGAAAGGCAGCGATAGAGCTTTTCAGCTCAAGAGCGCCATGGTCGGAAGCAATCAGCATCATATTTTTTTGAATAGCAGCGTTGCGTTTGTTCCGCCGAAACCGAAGGAGTTGCTCATGGCATACTTGACTTCAGCCTGACGGGCGGAGTTAGGGACATAATCAAGATCACACTCCGGATCCTGCTCATGATAGTTCATGGTTGGCGGAACAACACTCTCTGCCATTGCCATCGCACAGAAAGCGGCTTCAACTCCACCGGCAGCACCGAGCATGTGTCCCGTCATCGATTTGGTGG
Organism: uncultured delta proteobacterium; assembly: GCA_963810975.1. GTDB lineage: Bacteria > Desulfobacterota > Desulfuromonadia > Geobacterales > DSM-12255 > VEOV01. The sequence continues at coordinate 22,939 of CAWEPN010000008.1, forward strand.
AAGAGACCATCAACTTCTTTGCATGATCACCGAAGACAGATTTAATCGCCATGGTTTCATAGAGATCATTGAATGGTGTTGATGTGCCATGAGCGTTGATGTAGGTTACCTCTTCCGGTTTGACACCAGCTCCGTTCAGAGCCATCTTCATGCATCGGGCAGCCCCTTCACCACCAGGAGCCGGAGCAGTCAGATGATAAGCATCACTGGTCAGGCCATAACCGACAAGCTCTGCATAGATTTTAGCGCCACGTTTTTTGGCCGCTTCATACTCTTCAAGAATGACTATACCCGCTCCCTCAGCGAGAATAAAACCATCGCGATTTTTTTCGAAAGGACGTGACGCCTCGGTAGGGTTGTCGTTATTTGAAGAGAGCGCCTTCATAACGGCAAAGCCGCCAATGGCAAGTGGCGTTACCACAGATTCGGTACCGCCGGCTATCATGGCATCAGCATCACCACGCTTGATCATATGATAAGCATCACCAATCGAATGCGTGCCGGTAGCACAGGCTGTTACAGAAGAGACGTTGGGACCTTTTGCTCCGTATTTAATTGAAATATGGCCGGGCGCAAGGTTTATGATCAACATTGGGATGAAGAACGGCGAGATCTTCTTGTAACCGCCTTCCCTCACCGCATCATGGTATTTCTCAATAGAGGGAAGACCACCAAGACCAGCACCGACAAGGACACCTACCCGTTCAGCATTGGATTCATCAATGACAAGGCCTGAGTCTTCCATGGCAAAATGAGCAGCAGCTAAAGAGTACTGAATAAAGAGATCCATCTTCTTGACCTCTTTTTTATCAATAAACGGCTCAGGGTCGAAACCTTTGACCTCCCCGGCAATCTTGACAGGAAAATCAGTCGTATCAAAGCGGGTTATCTGGGATATACCAGAATTACCGGCAGTTACATTCGCCCAGTTCTCTTTATTCCCGATACCAAGAGGGGATACGACCCCGACTCCCGTAATAACAACTCTTCTCATAATTGATGCTCCTGGAATACAGAATATTACCCCATGGAGGGGAATATTCTCCATCACAAACTGTTTTCAGATAAACTGTTTAAATACGATGTGTTAGCAGAGTAAAGAGCTTTCTAGCAAAATTAAAAGTTTCAGCCGCAAACCAATGTATGCTTTAAATCGGGACGAATTAACGTCCCGACCATGAGTGCTTTAACCGGTTCAGCTGATGAACTTCTTGTGATGCGTTCAGTCTTCCTAGGTATTCTCGGTGATGTAATCGATGGCATCCTGGACAGTCTGAATCTTCTCAGCATTCTCATCGGAGATTTCGATATCAAACTCCTCTTCGAGAGCCATTACAAGCTCTACCGTATCAAGGGAGTCCGCTCCGAGATCGTCCATGAAAGAGGCTTCGTTGGTCACTTGTGACCCTTCAACGCCAAGTTGCTCTGCAACGATCTCTTTGATTCTTTTCTCTACCGACATTACTGTTACCTCCGTTTTGTAGTTTCCTTTTCAGGAAGTTTGTTAGTTTTGATAAAAGCCGCCTTGCTTCTTATCATGATTAGCGGAAAAAGCAATATATTTTTCTAGCGATAATGCTCTGGAACTACATATACATGCCGCCGTTTACTGACAATACGTGCCCGGTAATGTACCCGGAAGCCTCTGCTGCAAGGAAAAGAACCGCATTGGCAATATCTTCAGAACTCCCGAGACGTTCCAACGGGATTTGGGCAGTCAGTTCAGCTTTCACCTTGTCGGACAGCGCATCTGTCATTGCAGTTGCAATGAAACCGGGAGCGACTGCATTGACCGTAATATTTCTTTTTGCCAGCTCGCGGGCATTGGATTTTGTAAGCCCAATCAGTCCGGCCTTACTGGCACAGTAGTTGGCCTGGCCGGCATTACCCATCTGGCCGACTACTGATGCTATATTGATAATCCTTCCCGAGCGTTGTTTGACCATGGCCTTTGATGCGGCGCGGCTACAGAGGAAAGCACCTTTAAGGTTGACTGTCATAACTGCATCCCAATCTTCATCCTTCATCCGGATAAATATATTGTCACGGGTGATACCGGCGTTATTTACCAGAATATCAACCCTGCCAAACTCTTTTATCGCAACGTCAATCATATTTTCAGCATCGGCGGGAACAGTAACATTGCCTACAACAGCAATTGCATTGCCACCGGCAGCCTTTAATTCGGCAACCACAGCATCTGTTGCAGCCTGATCCATATCCATGGCAACTATTGTAGCTCCGGCAGCTGAAAGCGCAAGAGATATGCTTCGGCCAATTCCGCGTGAAGCACCTGTAACAATTGCTATTTTACCTTTAGGCATATCTCTGTTCTCCTTTAAGACTGTTTATCTGCAAAAGTAGCTCTCAGTTCGGACTCGGTTACCAATTTACCATCGACATAAGCCTTACCGGAAAAGGTATATATACCGCGACGGCAACCAATCACCTCTAGCTCAAGCCTGAGCTGGTCGCCAGGGACGACCGGTTTACGGAACTTGGTATTGTCTATACCGACAAAATAGGTAATCTTATCCTTGTTGTCATCTGAAGAACTGTAGACCAAAATAGCGGCGACCTGGGCCATTGCTTCAACAATGAGGACACCCGGCATAACAGGATGACCCGGGAAATGACCCGGGAAAAACGGCTCGTTCATAGTGACATTCTTAAGCCCGACAATTTTCTTCTCCGGTTCAATCTCAAGCACTCTGTCAACCAGAAGAAACGGAAACCGGTGCGGAAGAAGTTTCATAATTTCGTTTACATCAAGCATGGGACCTCCGATTTAACCCTGCAGAGCCTTCAAGCCGGCAGAGTCTTCAATATTAGCGGTAACAACCTCTTTGTCAATACGTTTTACAAGCCCGGAGAGAACTTTTCCCGGACCAATTTCAAGAAACGAAGTCACACCCAGACGAACCATTTCGCGAATTGACGAATCCCATTTTACCGGTGCGCTGACCTGGGCTACCAGGAGTTCCCGGACTCTGGTTGAATCCATGTTCCGGGTTGCCTCGACATTGGTTACTACAGGTGTCTTCATATCCAAAAGGTTAACCTGTTGAAGTACCTCCCCAAGACGCTCACCTGCCGGAATCATGAGTGAAGAGTGAAAAGGGGCGCTGACAGGAAGAAGCATTGCCTTCCTGAAACCACGGGACTTGGCTATGTCTATTGCCCTGTTAACGGCTGTAGCATGCCCGGCAATGACGATCTGTCCCGGTGAGTTGAAATTCGCCGGAGAGACTACCTCTCCCTGCGCCGCCTCTCGACATATATCGGAAAGAACATCCTCATCAACAGAGAGTATGGCCGCCATGGCGCCAACACCAACCGGCACCGCCTCCTGCATGAACTTACCGCGAGAGCGGACAGTTCTTAAAGCATCGGCAAAGTTGAGAGCACCTGAGGCTACAAGTGCGGAAAATTCGCCGAGGGAGTGACCGGCAAGATAATCAGCTGTTATCCCGGTTTCTGTCTGAACAACGCGAAGAGCTGCAATACTGGTTGCCAAAATAGCCGGCTGAGTGTTCATGGTAAGCTTCAGATCTTCTTCAGGGCCGTTAAAGCAGAGTGCCGACAGATTGAATCCAAGAGCATCATCAGCTTCGTTAAAAGCATCCTGTGCAATCTTGAAATTATCAGCCAAATCCTTTCCCATGCCGGCATACTGCGAACCCTGCCCGGGAAAGATAAAAGCTCGTTTTGACATTTAATACCTCGTTAAAGTTTATGCAACGTTACCAACGGATAGTTACTGCACCCCAAGCCATTCCACCGCCAAAAGCATCCAGGAGAAGAAGATTGTCCGGCTTGATCAACCCCTTGCGGTTAGCTTCATCGAGCGCAATCGGAATTGATGCTGATGAAGTATTGCCGAAGCGCTCAATATTCACATAAACCTTTTCAGCCGGAATGCCGAGACGCTTGCCTATTGCATCAATAATACGCCTGTTTGCCTGATGCGGTATAAACAGGTCAACATCAGCAGGCGTCATATGACCCGCAGCAAGAGCCTTGAGTGCAGCATCTTCCATCGCTCTGACGGCAAGTTTAAATACTTCATTCCCCTGCATACGAATAAAAGCAAGCCGCTCGTCAACAACCTTGTAACTTGCGGGGTTTCTGTTTCCAGGAGCCGGCTGATAAAGAAGGTCCCAGTTCGAACCGTCGCTCATCATGAATGTATCCAGTATTCCTGAGTTGCCGTTATCTGCTTGCAACACAACTGCACCGGCGCCATCACCGAAGAGGAGACAGCTGTTCCTATCGCTCCAGTCGACAATTCTGGACAGGATCTCGGATCCAACCACGAGAGCGTTTTTTACAGTTCCGGATTTAATAAATTTATCTACGATTGAAGCCGCATAAACAAACCCGGAGCAGGCTGCCGAGATGTCAAATGCCGAAGCATTGACTGCTTTAATGTTGTTCTGGAGAAGTGCGGCTGTCGAGGGGAATGGATAATCTGGTGTGACCGTAGCCACAATAATCATGTCAAGCTCTGCCGGCTCAATTCCTGCCATATCGAGAGCATTTAAGGCTGCACGGGTTGCAAGAGTAGAGGTGAAATCATCCGAAGAGGCAATCCGGCGCTCTTTGATTCCGGTTCTGGTTGTTATCCACTCATCGGTGGTGTCAACCATCTTCTCGAGATCATGATTGTTAAGGACTCTATCCGGCACTGCCGAACCCGTACCAACAACCTTGCTTCGCATCGGTAACCTCATTTCAGTTTACAGAAGGATCTTTGACTGATTCACGCTGTTGTGAATAGATTGTGAAGTTTTCCTGAATTTTTTCTGCCATTTTCTGATTAACACCCTTTGCAGCGTACTCTGAAGCAAAGTGTATTGCATTCTTGACAGCCTTCACATTTGAGCCGCCATGACAGATCATGCCAACGCCGTTTATACCGAGAAGCGGAGCGCCACCATATTCAGCATAGTCAACCTTCTTCTTGAATCTTGAAAATGCGCTGCGCGACAGGAGGTAACCTATCTTGCAGATAAAACTCTTTTTGATCTCTTCCTTTAACATGAAACCGACAGCCTCTGACAAGCCCTCGGAAAGTTTCAAGACAATATTCCCTACAAAACCATCACAGACAACTACATCGATATGGCCGGCAAAAATATCGCGTCCTTCGATATAACCCTCATAATCAAAAGCGATCTCTTTCAGTATCTGATTCGTCTCCCGGGTAAGATCATTACCTTTCGACTCCTCCTCACCGTTTGAAAGAAGACCCACTTTAGGTTTTGATATACCGAGAATGTGGCGCGCATAGACTTCGCCCATAATCGCGAACTGAACGAGGTGGAGAGGTTTACAGTCGACATTACCGCCGATATCAAGAATAAGAGTGTGCCCACTAACGGTTGGAAAAACCTGAGCGATTGCCGGTCTGTCAATACCGTTGAGGCGCTTGAGGACGAACATGCCGGCAGCCATTGTGGCGCCGGAATTTCCGGCACTGACAACTGCAACTGCTTCACCGGACTTTACGAGTTCATAAGCAACCCGGATAGAAGAGTCTTTTTTCTTTCGAATGGCATCAGAAGCTGAATCATGCATGCCGACAACTTCACTGGCGTGATGAATAGAGATGTCAAGACCGTTAACATTATGCTCTGAAAGCTCTGCAGTAAGAAGATCCCTGTCACCAACAAGTGTGACAGGGATCGAAAATTCACGTGCGGCAGCCACAGCGCCGGCAACCTCCACCTTTGGCGCGTTATCGCCACCCATTGCATCTACAGCGATTCTCATTTGCATAGAAGGCTTGTCAGAAAAATAAACTAAACTTCTTCAGTCTTGATTACTTCTTTGCCTTTATATGTGCCGCAGGTTGGGCAGACACGATGAGGCAGCTTGGCAGCTTTACACTGCGGGCAGGTAGAAACTGACTGAGGGGTCAGAAAATCGTGAGCCCTTCTCATATTTTTGCGTGACTTGGATGTTTTTTTCTTGGGTACTGCCATAAAATTTCTCCCCTTTAATGTTTTACCTTCAACCCCTGTAAAGAGCTGAATGCCATAGAGACTGCATTACTGTTGCAACTGCAGTCTGAATTATTAAGATCGGCACCACATGAAGCACATAAGCCACTGCACTCCTCGGCACAAAGTGGCTTATACGGAATTTCCAGAAGGATCTGCTCGGCAACTTCAGCTGAAAGATCTATCTCATCACCTGAGTATGTGGCTGAGATAAGATCCTGTTCGCCAAGTTCAACCTCATCTTCAGGTTGAGCAGTTAAAGCTTTCGTGTAAAAAATAGTAAACGTTGAAGACAGTTCAGCAGAAAACTCGCTCAAACATCTGGAGCATGAAAGACTTACCGTCGTCCCGACACTTCCCTGAACACGAATATGGTCAAATTCTCTCGCAAAAGACAACGAAACAGACACTGGAGAAAGGAATTGACATTCTCCCGCATCTTGAGCCTGAATCAGTGTAGGGAAAAGATTTACTTCCGCTACCGTATCAATAAATTTTGCTTTTTCCGTTATATCAGCTACGCGAATTTTCAAAGGAACCTCTGTCCGGTTGCAATAAACCCGCAGTATAGCAATACAGGAGTATTTGTCAACTTCAAACAGAGTCTGAAAACCATGGTTCGCGCTTAAATAGCGTGATTTCTATAAACTATTAGAGTGAAACTTGCAAGAACAATCATAGAAACCTTACTTTCAATAAATAAGACAGCAGTTAAGAAGATTGAGCAAATTGAAATTTTGAATTGACAAACTACTCACCATCGGATATATAAATTTTCTTGATTGGCACGCCAGATTTATTTCTGGCCGGCTTTCGACCTTTGAAAAAGCTTTCTTTTATGGTGGCCATGGTGAAGCGGTTAACACTTACGACTGTGACTCGTACATTCGAGGGTTCGATCCCCTCTGGCCACCCCATTTCAAGTTTTCGGCAGTGTAGCTCAGCTGGCTAGAGCAAGCGACTCATATTCGCTAGGTCCGGGGTTCGAGTCCCTGCACTGCCACCAATAGTAACAAAGGGTTAGCTAGAAATAGCTGGCCCTTTCTTTTTATACCTGACGCAGGATGCTATTTCTAGTTGCCCTATCTCAGCCTTGGCATCTCTTGCTATTCGCAGACTACGAGAGTGCAACTCAGAAATAGTAAACAAGTTCATATTTCGGACAGGTTTCATTATTACCTCGACTCAGTCAACGCCCGGGTCTCATTGGCGATAACCATTACTTCAGACGATATCACAGTAGGCTGAGGTTGACTATCACCGCCTTCTGCAGGCCTCCTTTTTACTTTCACAAGCTGCCCCGATTTGATATTGTTCTGCACTCAATTGAACCTATTTATTCACAAAAGGATCTTCTCGAGGAAAATACACATTATGCAAGAAAGATTACAGAAAATACTCTCCACTGCAGGCATTGCTTCCAGACGATCTGCAGAGGTCATGATCACTGACGGACGAGTGACAGTTAACGGCCAGACCGTTACCGAACTCGGCAGTAAAGCTGATCCCGAAACTGACAAGATAGCTGTTGACGGCAAACCGGTATCTATCTCTAAAAAAAGAATTTATCTTCTCCTCAACAAACCGGCAGGCTACGTAACGACGCTCTCTGATCCAGGTGGACGACCAGTTGTGACCGAACTTCTTAAAGATATCCCGGAAAGACTCTACCCTGTCGGCAGGCTGGACTTTAATACTGAAGGGCTGCTGCTGCTTACCAACGACGGTGAATGGGCAAACCGCCTTGCACATCCAAGCCATGAAGTGGAAAAAGAGTACCTCATAAAAATCCGCGGCTCTCTCGGCAACGACAAAATTGCCATGCTTTCAAAAGGGATTAAACTTGAGGATGGTATGACCGCACCGGCAAAGGTTGAGATTATCAGGGTCCTTGAAAAAAATGTCTGGTTTACCATGACCATCCACGAGGGCCGTTTCAGACAGGTCAGACGGATGTGTGAAGCAGTGGATCTTCCGCTGGTGAAGCTCAAGAGAGTTCGCTACGGCAATATTCTTCTCGGTGAGCTTAAGAGTGGTGAATACAGAATTCTTGACCCGGCAGAAGCAAAAATGCTCGCAGGTGGCAAGAGCCCCGAGCGCGGTGACCAGGAATCCAAAACCACCCCTTTCCGGAAAAGAACTTCATCCAGATGAAAAAGTTCTTGCAGCATGTGCACTCTACATGCTAAAAGTTACGTCCGTGCGGATGTGGTGGAATTGGTAGACACGCAGGCCTCAGAAGCCTGTGGCTGCAAGGCTGTGCTGGTTCGAGTCCAGTCATCCGCACCATTTAAGTAAATTCAACTAATAGTAGTAAATAATTTTGGCCTGCAGATCACCCAACATCCAGGGGTGATCTGCAGGCCTTTTTTCTGAGAGACGCATGCGAGCAATGGACAATAAGTTTTTATCTGACAAACTCACTGCCGAGTTTATTTCAGTCGGTTGCCAGGACTAGTTTTTCACCAAATTGTCCAGCATATCAGATGCTTCTTTCAACTTGGCTCTGAGTTTATTGATCTCATCAGGAGAATAAACTTTTGTGCCTTTGTTGATCTCGGCATTGAGTTTCGCGATTTTCTGCTGAATGTTATCAACAGCATCCTTACAGTTTTTTGAAGCAAGCAGACACTGGTCTTTTTGCTCCTTGGTCATCATATCAGCAGCGAATACAGGAACGCTCGCTGACATCATGAATACTGCCGTTATCAAAATTACGATGCGTTTCATTTGTTGATCCTCCTTTAGTGTGTTTTTAATGCAGCTTGGCCACATTAAAGTATTATCTATACTTGCCAATAGCACTTTTTACCTACAGACAACAGCAGCCAGCCCCTCCGGCCAATCTTGACTCAACTATTGTCCAGTCGATGTTGGCAAAAAATGCATCAATATATGTTCCGCAGACAGTTTAACTGATCTGTTCTCCCAGATAGATTTGAATCCCCATCTGGGCAACTTGATCCATCTGGGCCTCTATCAGGTCAATATGCTCCTCTTCCTCGACAAGAATCGCCTCAAACAGTTCGCGGGAGCCGTTATCGCCAACGTCCACGGCTATACGTATACTTTCGTTGTAGCCGCGGATTGCCGCTGCTTCAGCGGCATGATCGTTCAGATGCATTTTCTGAACTTCGCTGCCGATATGAATATTGTTCAACTCGGAAACAATTGGTATTCCCTCAAGAAAGAGAATCCGGGCAATCAGTTTTTCGGCGTGCTTCATCTCATCAACTGAGCGTTTGAAAAATATCTCGTGAAGTTTTTTGTACTCCCAGTTCTCACACATTTCAGCATGCACGAAATACTGGTTGATGGCAGTCAGTTCCTCTTTCAAGCGTAAATTCAACTGTTCTATAATATGTTCATTACCTTTCATGACCCCCCCTTATATTCCGAATTGATTTTGGCAGCTATTCCCAGCAGATACAGGAGACCGGACAGGCATCTATGGCCTGCTCCTGTATTGCCTCTTCACTGGCTCCGTCCGGATCGTAACATTCAGCCTTGTTATCGTCGTTAAGGCGGAATACCCCCGGCAAATTGTTCACGCAAATACCACATGAGATGCACATATCCTGGTCAACAAATACTGTTTTTGTCATTGAAAACCTCCAAGAGTACGTCGTTATGCTACTGATAGCTGATCGGGATATCGGTATGAATCCCGCCAGAAAATTCGAGGACAGATTCAACTTTGACCATAAATCTCGTCAGCACCTGGGGTGACTCCGGCAGTGCGACATCGGCATCATAACCGTCAATCATGGCAATATTCTTACTTTTGACAATTGACCCGAGCATTTGATAGCCTGTGCCTGAGTCAGACAAAACGGTTACTACCGCCACCCGGGCGTTGTTGTTGATGTTCTGCAGGGTTGTCGGACAAAACCAGTTTTCAAAAATCAGCAAATCGTCACTTGACACGGTCACCTGCTCACCGATAGCCATATGAGGCTGACCGACAGCATTAACAGTAGCGATAAATACATTCTTGGTATTTTTCAACATGCTTCGAATCTGCTCTGTAATCATCGCAACACGCTCGACTATATCTTTTTCGGGGGGATTCGGAACCCGTCAATAAAATACATAAGCAGAAACCGATCCAATTTGGCAAAAATTTATTACTGTAATATCGGCATGTTATAACTGGGCATGAAGGTTATCAAGCTGGCGGGAAGCAACATTTATTGCAGTTAATCCAATGTTGAGTGACTAACTTCACGGAGTTAAAGTGAATTTGCAGCTGACACGATTGTTGCTTTGAATATCGAATGTTGCTTGAGGAATTGCCGGCAGCAAAACCAACTAGGCTAGGCTACAGTGATGAAATCAGCAAAACGCTTGACCGCCGTCATAAGTGTCTCAAAAACAATCGGTTTAGGGATAATTTCAGCAGAGATCCCGGACGAAGCGATTCTGTCATATGTCTGTTTGTCACTGTAGGCGGTAACAACGATAACCCCTGTATCCGGTTTGATTGCGGCGATACTGTTGAGTAACTGGATACCATCCATTTCAGGCATATTGATATCAGTGATGACAATATCCGGCAGCTCGCTGTGAACAGCGTCAAGACCTGCCTTTCCGTCTGCCGCAAAGTGAATCTGAGCCTGGGGGAATCGTTTTCTCAGCAGGGCGGAAAGGAGTCCAGCGGCACACGTATCATCATCGACCATCAAAATGGTAAACTTTTTTTGCTCGCCCATGCCTTACACCTCGATACGGAATTCGGCCCCCTCAGCGGTGTTACGTACCGTGAGGCTGCCGCCCATGTTGGTTTCAATAATGGTCCTGGACATGAACAGTCCGACTCCCGTGCCCCGCTGCGGCCCCTTGGTAGTGAAATAAGGGTCAAAGACATTGTCCATGATATCCTCGGGAATCCCGCCGGCATTATCGGCGATTGTCACCACGGCAACTCCGTTTTCATTACTGACTGTTATACTCACCCTGGGCGACACTGTATTACGCTCTAAAATTACATCCTTGGCATTGATCAGTATATTGAGCAGAACCTGAGCATATTCATTAGGAAAACCGTAAATCGTGACATTTTCTGACTCATTTCGCTCAACACGAATCATGCACTCCTTAAACCCGGCTTCTACCAGCGAAAGTGCTCTGCTTAACACCTCATCAACCCTGAACGCCACCCTCTCACGTTCTGTCGAAAAAAAACTTCTGAAATCGTCAATGGTGCGCGACATGTACTGGATTATCTCCATTGATTTGGCGACTGAAGTGTCCAGAAACTCCTTGGTGAAATCCGGTGAGTCATAGAAAAGCCCGAGTCGCTGTGTAAATAGACCCAGTGTATTGAGCGGCTGCCGCCACTGGTGGGCAATATTACCGATCATCTCCCCCATGGCCGCATGACGACTCTGCTGGATCAGCAGCAGCTCCTTCTGGCGCAGTGTCTCCACTACCTGTAACCTCTGCAGTGTCTCCTCCTGCAGGCTCTTTTCAATCTCGCGGCTGCGCTGCTCACGTTCAAGATTTTCCAGGGCAAATGAAATATCCGCCTGCATCTGCTCCAGCAGATCGACCATCTGCACATCGAAATAATCCTGCGACCCGGCATAAATGGTCAGGGCGCCAATCGGCTTGCCGTGCAACAAAATCGCCAGTGAGGCAGAAGCGAAGAAACCACATTTCTCGGCTTGCGTGCGCCAGGGCCCGGTACAGGGATCAGTGAAGAAATTATTGCAGATATAGTAGCCACCTTCACGGATGGCTGTTCCTGTTGGACCGCTCCCCTCCGGCTCCAGCCTGGTGCTGATGCGGATGTTGTCCAGATAATGTGTACAGTCACCCCAGAATGATACCGGCTTGACCTGTCCCGATACTTCGTCCACCAGACCTATCCAGGCAAGGCGGAAATCGCCGTATTTTACCGCAATCCGGCAGATATCCTCAAACAGGCTGTGGCGATCGGTCATCCGGGCAATGGCCTTGCCGGTTTCGCTCAGGGTCAGGTAGAGCTGATTGAGCCGACGTATTTTCTCTTCGGCCAGGCTTAGCGCGGTAATGTCATAGATCGTTGAGCGACTAATGAGGAAATTGCCGTTCTCATCTAATATCGGTGTGGCGTTCAGCATCGCCGGCAGAATCGAGCCGTCCTTGCGGATAAAATTGAGCCGTAGATCAGCAATGGAGCTCCCCGCAATTAAGCGGGCGAAATTGAGTTCATACACGGCCCGACTCTCAGGGGTCACTATATCCGCAGTCCTGACTTTCCCCACTAATTCATCCCGCCCGTAACCGAGCCACGCCAGTTCGGTGTCATTGATCCGGACAAACAGTCCGTTCATGTCCACCGAATGATAGCCGCACGGGGCAAGGTTAAAGAGGTCTTCGATCTCCTTGGCAGAGATTTCCAGAGCGGCTTCGGCCCGTTCCCGTTCCACAATTTCAGCTCGCAGGGCAGCAACTGTACCGGCCAGATCCATGGTCCGCTCGACAACTTTTTTTTCAAGTTCGAAATGGGCCGCCTGCAGCTCCTCCTCGGCCCGCTTGCGCTGGCTGATATCGCGACTGACCGTTGCCAGGGCAACCGGCTCACCCTCGTTATCCATGAGGTAAAAGACGCTGTAGATCATCCAGACCGGCAGACCGGTTTTAAAGTTGCGAAAGCGGATTTCGACTTCGCTGTGTCCGTCTTTAAACACTTGCGGTAAAAATTCATTCTCTACGAAACTCCGGTCTTCCGGATAAAAGAAATCCAGGACGCTTACCCGGGAAATCTCCTCTAACGAGCCAAACCCGGCAAGCTGCAAAGCGGCGTCATTGGCATAAAACGGCACCAGATCCAGGCCACAGATGCCGATGAATTCGTCGCTGTGCTCAACCAGAGAAATAAATTTCTGTTTTTCCATCTCCGCCAGTTTGAGGCTGGTAATGTCGATAACTTTTGAAAGTACGGACTTCATTCGCCTCTGCTCGTCATACATCACCGAGTTATACCAGGTACAATAGCGGATTTCGCCGTTTTTGGTCAGATTGCGGTTGGTTGTCACAATCCGTTCGGTTACCCCATCGGTCAGCTGCATCACGGTTTTTTCCACCAGCGGAATGTCAGCCTCGTAGATCATGTTCAGTTCAGCAATAGACTTGCCGACTGTCTCTGCGGCACTCCAGCCAAACAGCTGCTCCGACTGGCCGGTCCAGAGCGCAACATTAAAATCCTTGTCCCACTCGACCACCGCCATGGGTGAGTTATCCAGATGGAAACGCAGCCTCTCTTCATTGTCACGCAGCTCCTTTTCCATCTGGCTGGGCCGGGTGATGTCCCTCGCCACATGCACTGATGCATACATTTCACCGGCACTGTCGAACAGCGGCGTGGTTGAAACAAGGAACACTCCGCCGAAAACCGTCTCCTCCACCAGCGATTCATGCTCTTCAAGATCGGCCAGAGACCTGCTGTGCGGGCAGAAAGAGGGGGGGACATTGGCACCGTGAATGACCGTGTAGCAAGGGAGGCCAATACATTCAGACGGCTTGAGGTTCAGTTGATTGGCCATGGCTTGATTGACGCGGACAATGCGATGTTGATTGTCCAGAATGGCGATAAGGTCCGGCACGCTATCGAAGGTGCGCTCCCACTCATCCTTCGCCCGCAGCAGCTCCTGCTCGATCAGCTTGCGATCAGTAATATCCTCAGTTACGGAAAGACCACCGATTACGATGCCTGACCTGTCAATCATCGGCGCTCCGGAGGCCTCGGCATACCACTGCTTGCCATTGGGCATCAGCACCTTTAATTCCATCGGCGGGATTGTCTTGTTTTCCGCGACAGCGCGCTGCAGTGGCAATTCGGCGGCAGAGATCTCCCGACCATCGAGGAAAAATCTTATTTTGCGACCGGGCGCGTCAGCATCAAGCGCGGATGCCGACAGGTTGTCCTCCGGCGATATACTGAACTGTTGGAGCACCGCAGGGTTACCGGTGATATGTTGACAGGTGATATCGTCAGAGAAACTGATGCCGACGGGCACTGCCGCCATCAAGGCTTCCAATCTGCGGGTGATTTTAGCTAGCTCATTTTCAGACTGTTTGCGCTCGGAAATGTCAACTACAACGGCCCGGCAATGTCCCCCGGATTTAGAGACCACCGCCTCAATCTGCACATTAAGCGGCATTTGCCCCTGCTTCACGATAACAACTTCACACGTCTCTTTCGCTTCACTCGTAAACACTTTTTCCAAAAAATCATGGAACAGTGGTCGCGTCTCACCATCGACAAAGGCATCAAAGCGGTTATTGAGTAACAAACTCCGTTCACCCCCCAGGAATGCGGCGCCCATCCGATTTACGGCCTGGATGCTGCCAAAGGGGTCAAGAGTAAAATAACCAACCGGAGCAAAATCGTAGAGATCCCGATATGTTCCCAAAAGGGCCTCCATCTCATTCCTCGCGGCAATTGCCTTACGGAGCTCTTCATTCTGCATCTCAAGTTCCAATCGATGAACCTGCAGTTCGTGCAGCAATTGTTTCATGTCAAACGCTTCATTGATGGTCCCCTCTGTCTCCGGTTGTGAAGCAACTCTGGTCTCGGCTTGCTCACGCAGTTTTTCCAGGGCAGCGGCTTTGCTATCGTCTTTCATGCTCTGATCTCCACAATCAGTTTATGTTCTGTTGCTTGAGCAACGCAATTTCTCTGCGCAGATATTCAGACAGCTCCCTTTTCTCACCAGTCATAAGATGTTCCACCGCTTTATTGAAAAGCCGCCGGGCGGAAAATCCGCACCAACGGCCTGATCTGGATTGACCAGTTGATATTTTGACAGAGATTCTCTGTTTGTAAAGAATCGTAGAAACTATTCAGAATACAGAATTCAGTAGTCAGAATTCAGTAGATGGTCCCCAACGAACATCCGCTACCGGCCGGTTCAGGCAACAAATGTTGCACCGGCAACAATCCTGCTTAGCAACCACTAATCCTGCTCCGGAACGTCACCCTTGGTTTAGACAGGTTTACCACGACGCAATATTTGTTGCTATTCATGACAACAGATTTCAGCACCCATCGCATATATAGCTGTAATTATGAATTATTTTCTAGTTGGCCGTTGGCAGGATGCATGCAGATAATCATTACTGAATGTCAGGGCTGGAACTTTGCCCAGACTTCGCTCACATGACTGGTCGGGAGACAAAAAAGCACCAGAATGTCGCTTAACACAGGGAGGATAAATGTCATGGTTACTCGAATATGGTTGTTACTTTGTCTGCTGCTCGCAATTTTTGCCACTTCCGCCTTTGCAAAGGTGACGGGCCGTGAGGTTGAGTACCGCTCCGGGGAGACGGTTCTGAAAGGATATCTGGCAGACAATCCGGCACTGGAGGGAAAACGTCCGGCAGTACTGGTTGTCCATGAGTGGTGGGGACTGAATGATTATGCCCGCAAACGGGCCAGAGACCTGGCTGAGCTTGGCTATGTCGCTTTTGCGGTGGATATGTTCGGCGATGGCAAAACGGCTCAGCACCCGGATGATGCGGGGAAATTTGCCGGCGAAGCCATGAAAAACAAGCATGTCGCCGAAGCCCGCTTCAATGCTGCGCTGGATTATATCAAGAAACAATCAACTGTTGATCCGAAACGAATCGCTGCCATCGGTTACTGCTTCGGCGGGGGTGTCGTACTTCACATGGCCCGCCAGGGGGCAGATCTGAAAGGCGTCGTCAGTTTTCACGGCAGCCTGGCGACCGACACCCCGGCGCAACAGGGAGCAGTCAAGGCCAGAGTTCTTGTCTTCAACGGCGAAGCGGACAAGATGGTTCCGCCTGAACAGGTGGCAGCCTTCAAGGAGGAGATGACCAAGGCTGGAGCATCATTCCGTTACGTCGGCTATCCGGGGGTAATGCACAGTTTTACCAATCCGGACGCCGACAGGTATGCCGCCCAGTTCAAACTCCCTCTGGCTTACAACAGTAATGCTGACCAAACCTCCTGGGCAGAAACAAAGAAATTCCTGAAGTCGGTCTTTTCCACGAGTAAAGATGGTCGCACGCCTCACAGGCGGGGAGTGCTGCTGGGTTAATTCTCTTAAAAAATTGAAACTCAATTTAACCAATACAACGGAGCAAGCCATGACGAATTTAATCAGCAAGGGGATCGAGGAATTCAAAAATGGTTTCAAAGGGGAGATTATACTGCCGGTCGATGGCGCCTACGAAGATGCCCGTAAGATCTGGAATGCGATGATTGACAAACATCCCGCGATTATAGCTCGCTGCGTTGACACATCTGACGTTGTCCGCGGGGTAAACTTTGCGAGAGACAACGGACTGCTGCTCGCCGTCCGCGGCGGCGGGCACAACATCGCCGGCAATGCTCTCTGCGACAAAGGAATCGTGATAGATCTGTCGCAGATGAAAGCGGCAAGCGTCGACCCCGTCTCACGCCGGGTCACTATCGAAGGCGGCGCCACGCTCGGGGACCTCGACGCTGCAACCCAGGCCCACGGCCTTGCCACTCCGCTTGGCATTAACTCCACCACCGGAGTAGCCGGACTGACACTCGGCGGAGGGTTCGGCTGGCTCAGCCGCAAGTACGGCATGACAGTTGACAATCTTGAATCCGCTGAAGTCGTGACTGCAGCCGGTGAAGTGGTCCATGCCAGCGCGACCGAGCACCCCGACCTTTTCTGGGCGCTGCGCGGCGGCGGCGGCAACTTCGGTGTGGTCACCCGTTTCGAGTTCCGGCTCCACCCGGTCGGTCCTGACCTGCTGAGCGGACTCATCGTCTACCCGATCTCCGAAGCGAAGTCAGTGCTGCAGCAGTATCGCGAATTCATCGCCAAAGCGCCGGAAGAGCTTTCCGTCTGGACGGTCCTGCGCCAGGCGCCGCCACTGCCATTTCTCCCCGAAAGCGCCCACGGCAAGGAGATGCTCGCTCTTGCGCTGATTTATGCGGGTGATCCCAAGCAGGGTGAGCCGCTCATCGAGCCGCTGCGCCATTTCGGCACAATACTGGGCGAACACATCGGCGTTCAGCCGTACGTCGCCTGGCAGCAGACCTTCGACCCGCTTCTCAGCTTCGGCGCCCGCAATTATTGGAAGTCACACAATTTCTCGATGCTCCAGGACGGGCTGTTCGACATCGTTATCGAGTATATCGGCAAGCTGCCATCATCTCAGACCGAGATCTTTTTCGGCTCCATCGGCTGCGCCACCACCCGGCCGGCGCCGGACGCTACGGCGTACGCCCATCGTGACGCTCTGTTCGTCATGAACGTTCACTGCCGCTGGGAAGACAAAAACGACGACACGCGCTGCATCGCCTGGGCCCGCGACTACTTCAAAGCCACGGCGCCCTTCGCCAGCAGCGGCGTCTACGTCAACTTCCTCACTGCCGAAGAAGTGGATCGTGTCCGCTCCGCCTACGGACCGAACTACGCCCGTCTCGTCCAGGTGAAAAGGGAGTACGACCCTGCCAACCTCTTTCGCATGAACCAGAATATTTCACCGACTTGAAAAAGGGAGATTATCGTGAAAGCAATTCGTGTCCATAGCTTTGGAGAACCGGAAGTCATGCACCTGGAAGATGTCTCCGGACTGACTCCCGGACCGGCTGAAGTAGTAGTCAAGCTGTACGCCATCGGGGTGAATCCGGTGGATACCTATATCCGTTCAGGCCTCTACCGTCCCGACCTTGCACTCCCATATACGCCTGGACTCGACGGGGCCGGCGTTATCTGCGCCGTTGGCTCAGGGGTAAAACACCGGCAGATCGGCCAACGGGTCTACGTTGCCTGGTCAATTTCCGGCACATACGCTGAGGAGGTGCTCTGCAAGGAACACCAGACTCATCCGCTTCCCGATAAAGTCAGCTTCGGCCAGGGCGCAGCCATCGGCGTACCTTATGGAGCGGCGTTCAGGGCACTTTTCCAGCGGGCGCACGCAGTGGCAGGTGAAACGGTCCTGGTCCATGGCGCCAGTGGCGGCGTCGGGATTGCTGCGGTACAGCTTGCCCGGGCAGCCGGACTGCGGGTAATCGGCACCGCCGGCTCGGAACCAGGCAAGGCACTGGTACTGGCCCAGGGCGGCCATCACGTCCTGAACCACCATAGTGAAGGCTATCTGGACAAACTCCCGGAATTGACCTGTGGCAATGGGGTTGATGTCATCCTGGAGATGCTCGCCAACGTGAACCTGGACCATGACCTCGGGGTTTTGGCAAAGGGGGGGCGAGTGGTCGTCATCGGCAGCCGCGGCCGGGTCGAGATCGATCCGCGCAGCGCCATGGGACTGGATGCTTCTATTTTAGGCATGTCCCTCTTCAACGCCAGTGACAAGGAACTGGCCAGCATGCATGCCGCCCTGGTGGAGGGGCTCGGCAACGGCACAGTGAGACCCGTTGTGAGCAGGGAGCTGCCGTTGGCCGAAGCGGCCGTGGCTCACCATGCTGTAATTGAAGCGAGCACCCTGGGCAAGATCGTCCTGATTCCGTGAAGAGAGCAGCTGACAGGAGGGGATGGCAAAAAGATTACCGGTGACACAATAAAGTTCATCAGAATGTCACAATTAACAAAAGGAGCGCCCGGCTCCGTGGAGGATGAGATGAAAGTAACAGCGGGTAAAATAATCGTAAAAAAGGAGCCATTCTCATGAAAAAACAGCTTTGGTTATTCAGTTTGACGTTGATGGTCGCAGCAAGCGGGAACGCTCTTGCTGTCGGCACTGGCAAGACCCTGGAATTCAAGGGAAGCCCGGAGGGGACGGTGATTTTCGATGGCACGGCACACAAGAATGCCGGTTTGACCTGCGCCGACTGCCATAACCCCGAAGTGTTCCCCAAAATGAAGCAGGGAACTGTGAAGATAACCATGATCGACCTCTATGCCGGCAAATATTGCGGCAGATGCCACGATGGCAAGAAAGCCTTCCTGATCAAGGACAACTGTAGCCGCTGTCACCATAAACCAGGGATCAAGTAATTCCGATTTCAAATCAGAGCGGATAGAGGAGTTGCATATGAAAAAGTTATTATTGTCCATCGTGGCCTCATTTTGTTTCTTGTTTCTACTCTCCGGATGCGCCATGATGCCGGGCAACCGAATACCGGTAGACATCGATTCGTCGGCCCCTGGCGGCACGGTTACCCTGCACGGTGAAAAACACCGTCTGGCCGGGACTCCGCTCAAGGTTGACGGTCCGATACCGGCAACTTACCTGATTGACGCTTTTACCATGAAAAAAGTTGATCTTGCCCAGCTGAAAGGGAAAGTCCTTTTTTTGAGTCTTGTCCCCTCTTTGGACACCAAGGTGTGCGAGTCTCAGACTCACTACCTTGCTGAGCAGGGGGGACGACTGCCTGCGGATATCACCAGGATTACTATCAGTCGCGATACTCCCTTTGCGCAAAAACGTTTTGCGGAAGAAGCCAAGCTAAAAGGGATCACCTATCTCTCTGACTATCGGGATGGTTCGTTTGGGCGCTCCACCGGTTTATTGCAGGAGGAGAGTATGTTGCTGGCACGAGCGGTGATTCTCGTGGATAAGGATGGCATCGTTCGTTACATCCAGGTTGTTCCCGAATTGAGCCACCTCCCCGACATGGAGACTGCTTTCGATAAGGCAAATCTTCTACTTATCGGCAAATAACGCGGACAAAACCGATTCAGATATATCGAATGCGCCATCTTTGTTTTTTCTGGCGGTTTACTGATTGCGGCATCAAGGGTGTCGATTGTGAAATACCATTGGTAACTATTCAGAATACAGAATCCAGTAGTCAGAATTCAGTAGTTTGATAAGGTTTCAACATCAAAGTCAGCCTGAATCACTCTTCGCATGACTGGAATAACTAGAGAGTTTGCAATACCGGCGGTTTTTATTCTGACTTCTGTATTCTGACTCCTGACTACTGAATAGTTACTACCATTGGAGCATGCCATGACAACTCCAGACACTGAACAGCTTGAAACTCACCATGAAGAAGCAGACAAAATCGAGCGACAGATAGCTTTTGTCTCCGGACTTTTCCAGAAAGACAGCACAATCCGTACCCTGCTGGAGGCGCTCGCCGAAGGGGTCGTCGTCATTGACAACACAGGAACCATTCTGCTTGTCAATATCCGTGCCGCACAGATGTTCGGCTATCCGCTGCAGGAACTCGCCGGGAAACCGCTTACAATTCTTATCCCCGAACGTTTTCGTAAAATTCATAAAGAGCATGAAGCCCGGTTCTTTGCCGATCCCAAGATCAGAAAAATGGGCGAACAGCTCAATCTTACCGGACTGCGCCGGGACGGCACGGAAATCCCGGTGGAAATCAGTCTGGGTTTTGTCGAGACGATCAACGGTATTCTCGTTCTGGCTCTGGTCAGCGACATCAGTGAGCGGCGGGAAGCACAGGAGCAGAGAGAGCAACTGGTCCAGCGCCTGTCAGAGCGGACGGCCGAACTGGAAGCAGCCAACCGGAATCTGGAGTCCTTTAGTTACACCATCGCCAATGATCTGCTCAAATCATTGATGTCAATCGGCGATACGGCCAAGAAAATCGAACAGATAATCTGTGTGAAAGAAGACGAAACGTGCAAAGCCAATACAGAGAAAATATATCTCAAAACCAGACACCTGGCAGAAGTCATCAGCACCATGCACGATTTTTTCAGGCCGACGCGAAGCGAATTTCACGAGGAAATTATCGATCTCAGCAGCATCGCGGCAGCTGTCGCTGAAAAACTCCGCCGGAAGAAATCCGAGCGGCAGGTCACGTTTCGAATTACTGACGGGGTAATGGTCACTGGCGACAGAACCATGCTGCAGGTGGTTCTGGAACATCTGCTCGAAAATGCCTGGAAGCATACCAGCAAACGTGAGGAAGGAATCATTGAATTCGGAGTAGCAGGAATTTCAGGGCAAATCAGTCTGTTTCGTCCGTGACAACGGGACAGGCTTTGACATGGAGCATGCAGACCGGCTGTTCAAACCATTTGAATACCTGCCCGGTACTGAAGAGTTTACCGGACAAGGCGTCGGTCTGGCTACGGTGGAACGGATTATCCATCGTCACGGCGGCAAAGTATGGGCTGAAGGAGTCCCGGACAAAGGCGCGACCTTCTATTTCAGCACCCGGGGAGATTAGTGCGCAGACTCGATCAGGAGGTAGATACACTTTTACAACCACCCACTCACTGGCATTTCATCCATGACTACTGCTCAGTGATAACATCAGTGCATTCATTCCGGCTCCAGCTGTCAAGTTCTCCGTTGGCAAGTCTGACTTGCACGGTTTCGCCGGCGTTGGTACAACCAAAAGTATAACCAATCTGACCTGTCCTGATATTTCTCAGGGCAACGCTCTCTTCCTGTTGCTCTGTTTTATAGCAAACTTTATCATACTTGTTTGTTTCCATGATCAAACTCCTTCGTGGTTACAGTGACTTGAGATTGCTAAACTCTCCCCATTCCAGGTACGTTCTTGGATCCTCAACAAAAGAGTAAATGTTCTCAACCATGGTCAAGTGTGCCCGCTCCATTTCCGCCAATTTCAAAAAGACGGCTTTCAATCTTCTCTGTTTCAGCCTCAGCGGCAAGTTGATCATAAAACTCCACTGCATTTTCTATTTCTTTTACCACATGCAGATAAGCGTCCGAATCTCTGTTCAATGACACTTCCGGGTGCTTCACATCGATTCCCGGACTAAACACACACACATCTTCACTCAGGTCTATCGCAGATAAAGTTGCATCCGCCTGTTTTTTCTTGAACTCGTTGAGCTGATTGATAAGTTCATTGTTTGCTTCGGCAAGGAGTGAGGCAAGCCGTTTCAAATCCTTGTCAACGGCGAAACCGGCCAGCTGTTTATAATGCTCGCGCCGCTCTTCTTTCATTTTGATGGTACAGTCGATGATATTCATATGATTATCCTTTCAAAGTTGCATCGAACTCCATTTCAGGCGTGCACTACCCCTTGAGCTTCAGGGCAAGTCGCGCCACATGAGCCCCCTGAAACCTGGCGCCGGACAATTCGTTGTCACTCGGCAGCCTCTCCCCCTTACCGCCGGCAATTGTTGAAGCACCATAGGGTGAACAACCGGTTATCTCGGCAATACTCATCTGTCCGGCAAAGGTATAGGGGAGGCCGACCACCACCATCCCCTGATGCAGCAGGGTATTATGAAAGCTGAGAATGGTTGACTCCTGGCCGCCATGCTGGGTTGCTGAACTGGTAAATACGCTCCCCGGTTTGCCAACCAGAGACCCATTCCATCCAGAGTTGGCCGGTAGCATCCAGAAATTGGCGCATCTGACCGCACATATTACCGAAACGCGTCGGAGTTCCAAAAATGACTGCATCTGCAGCCGCCAGATCGTCCACAGTAGCTATCGGAATATGTCTCATCCTCTCCTGAGATTCCAGAGCTCCCATCTTACCGAGTACCTCAGCGGTGAGTGTTTCCGGTACGCGCTTGATGACTGCCTCGCATCCGGCGACTGCGTTAACCCCTTCAGCAACCGCCCCCGCCATAATATGAATGTGTCCATACATGCTGTAATACACGATTAAAACTCTGCACATGGCGTAACCTCCAGGATTTTGGGATAAGCACTACCCCGTTTCAGCACAAATATGCTGTTTTCTGCTCCTTACCTTACTTAGCAACAGCCATGCCGTCCTGAAACACGTTCTATTCCGTATAAAATAAGTCAGTTATGAAGTCTGCCCCTACATAACAAACAACAACGGGATGAAACAATTGACAAGGGATTTAAACGATAAAAGCGGTTATAGCGCCAACTGGAGCGACTTGATCGGCCCTGCAACAATAATTGCTGCCGTAACAATTATTGCAGCTGATCCGGCACACTCAGCGGCCGTTGCCGCCAATCAAAATGTTCTGTCTCTATAAATAATGCGGATATGCCAGCAACAAACGCAAGAGTGATCAGATCACTCCTTTTTGTTTCTTGAAAAGATTCACCGTAGTTGCTTGATTTTATGTAAAAGTTAATTACAATTTTCCAGAATGCAACTGCCCGCGAAGAGCCTGTCAGCTGCGAAAACCTTGTGAAACAAATGGAGCATCACTATGACCAGGCAGAATTTTAGTTCTTATCCCATAATGCTTGTGGATGATGAAACTGAGGCCTTATCGTTACTGAAGTCCTTTCTTTGTCATGAAGGATTCAATAATGTCATAACTTTTGACAACAGTCTCGCTGCCCTGGAAAAATTCAAGAATGAAGAGATAGGTCTGGTCGTCATCGATCTTAGAATGCCAATGCTTGACGGCAGGGATCTTTTGGGAGCGTTTGCTGAATTGAAACCATATGTTCCGGTAATCGTCGCTACCGCTGAAAGCCAGATTAATACAGCTATCGACTGTATGAAAACCGGCGCCGTCGACTATCTGACGAAGCCGATTTCCATAAATCACTTTATTACCAGTGTAAAACGGGCGCTGGAGCTACGCAATATTAATGAAGAAATTCTGCTGCTTGACGATGAAACAGGGGAGCAGACCACAGTTAAGACATCTCGAATCCCTTCCATAATAACCAGAAACAAGGAGATGCTGGCACTGCTGCGGTACGCGGAGGTTGTCGCCAAATCCCATCAGCCAGTGCTGATAACCGGTGAAACTGGAGTCGGCAAGGAACTGGTGGCACAGGCAGTGCATACTCTGAGCGGTCTAACAGGTGGCTTTATCAGCATAAATATTGCCGGCCTTGACGACCAGATGTTTTCCGACACTCTTTTTGGACATCGTCGCGGCGCCTTCACCGGCGCAATCAATGATCGGGCAGGCCTGATCATGAAGGCGGCGAACGGAACTTTATTCCTTGACGAGATTGGCGATCTGAGTCCGCTTTCTCAGGTTAAATTACTTCGACTGCTTCAGGAAAACGAATATTATCCTCTCGGATCTGACAACCCTCTGCAAAGCAATGCCCGCCTGGTGGTAGCGACAAATCACAATCTCTGGCAATTAATGAACTCTGGCAAATTTCGCAAGGACCTCTACTACCGGCTTTGCACACATCAGGTTTCTATCCCGCCATTGCGTAAACGAGCGGATGACATCCCTCTGCTGCTGGACCATTTCATCAGGCAGACTGCAAAAGCATCGGGAAAAGGAAGTTTGTCATATCGGAAGGAGTTGATAGATTTTCTCTTAACCTACGATTTCCCGGGCAACGTTCGTGAACTTCAATCTTTTGTCCACGATTTAGTCAGCAGAACCGAGAACTCCAGATTATCCACGTCACTGCTAAAATCTATTATCGTCCGCGAGCGTGATAATGCCAGACCCCTGCCGGATCAGGAGAAAACCGACAGCAGTCCGGTTGACAACTGCATCACCTTTTCCTCTTTTCCGACACTCAGATTTGCCGAAGACTATCTGATCGACCGGGCACTGGAAATTGCCAGGAACAACCAGGGCAATGCCGCCAGCATGCTTGGTTTAACGCGTCAGGCCCTTAACAATCGTTTACGGCGAAACAGGGTCAAAGCTGTCACAGCAGGAGTTTCTGTTACCAAAGAAGAACATTGATCCTTTACGGAAATAAAGATAAATATCAGTAACCAAGCCTATGGTTCTGCTTCTGTCTTTTTGGGACTCTGGCAGCCTAACTCTCACTCTTCTGCGAGATAACATGTCAAGGGAGCGTTGTTTACCCGCAGCATAATGCTGTGTTGTTTAACAAACAACGCGCCCTTTTCTTTTCTGGCAACTATTTTTGGAAATTAAGAGAGCCTAAGATCCATGGCATCCGCCGCTGGACTGAGTGTCGTTTACCGAGAGCCTTATATCAAAGAAGAATTTCTTGCCGAGTGTCTCGACCGGCGAGAGGGAAGCAACTGGAGCAGCCAATGCTGCCACAATTAGAAAAGCACCTGCCATCATCACAGTTTTCGTAAGGTTCATGATCAGTTTTTATTTTCAACTTGTTAACCGTGTCTTCGCGTAACCGACATTAAGAGCCATCTAGTGCGCCCCCTACTGTGTGAAGATTGCGAAACTAATAATATTTCCTGACACAAAAAAACGGGGAGGAAATTGCTCCCTCCCCGCACTGTAAATGAGGTTTACGGATTGGTGGTAATGGGGAACGGTGCTGCGATGACCCAGGCGGACGAAACGATAGTTCCGTTGTTTGCCCGAATCCGGTACCAGTATTGGGTGTTCTGCTCAGACCGGTCTGGGTCAGCGTTTGTACGCGGCGCCGACGTTCGCAGAATTGAGGCGCCTCGTAAAAGTCGCGTTAGTTGCGCGCTGAATCGTAAAGCCGGTCTCGTTGTTCGAAAGATCCTGCCAGGTGAGGATCACGCTCCGATTGTTGCCGTTGCCATTCGGCCCGTTTGCTGCCGTAAAACTGCCTGGCGCTGTAGGGATAACTGGCGCGGCGGCGGTGGCCTGATTCGAAAAAGCTGACAGACCGGCTGCATTTGATGCCGCTACCTGGTATGTGTAGCTGTTGCATTTGTTACCGTGGTATCGATGTAGGTCACGCTACGGTGTTGTTGCGTGCTGGCGCGATGGCAATTTGGATGAACGCGCCACCGTTGGTTGACGCTGAATAACAAACCTGGTCTCGTTCGTGGCATTATCGGTATATGCCAGGCTGACCTGCGGCCCGGCCTGGAGCATCGCTGTCAGGTTGGTCGGCGCCGCTGGCGGTGAGCCGACAGTAAGCGGAGCGGAGATCGATGTAACGGTCAACTCCGGTAGCCCTGCCCCATAGCCTACCTTGTTCTGAGCTACAACCTGATACTGGGTGACAACGTTCGAATTGTAGGTGTAGGATCAGTGATGCTGCGAACTCCACCGGCGGTATTCGGCTGGGAGAGCGGTAACGGACTCGTGCCGACCGTCGTCCAATTGGTGCCGTTCGTGGTCTTTTGTACATGTATGCTGTTTCGCTGATGGAATTATCCGTCAGTTCCAGGGCCCACTTTCCGATTGTTACCTTTACCCGTGAGCGAATAGGAGAAGTTGATCGGCTTGTTCGGCGGGAGGCCGCCGACCACCGGCCGCATCATATCCATTTCCTCATGGCTCAGGATGTGGCAGTGATAGGTGTATTCCCAGCCGAAGTTGACAAGCTGGTTGACGATCGGGTGCGTCGGGTTGCCCTGAGGATCGATGTTATTGAACATCGCTGTCGAGCCAAGCGGCATCATCGGGTTCAGCGGCCGGATGGCGTTGGGCAATTCGAACGGCACTGTCGGGATGATCGGCCGCAGGGCGACGATGGTATCCTCGAGCGGGCTGATCCGTACCGTGTCCTTCCAGCCCAGCTCGGAGGGTTCGGTTGGAATGATGATGTTGTCCCAGGTGACCCGGTTCACCATCTGCACGTCATACAGGTGGAAGTGGATCGGGTGGGTATCGACGCCGTTATGCGTGATGCGCCAGATCTGGGTTCCATCGGCTGCGTCGGAGATGGGTGTGACTTTGACATCGCTCACTGGCAGACCGTTGCATCGTAGGTACACCGGCCTTTGGCAGGTTGGTGCCGTCGATGAGCTCGGTCGGCGGGTTCACAAACGGGTAGAGCATGACGTTCTGCGCCCCGGGTGTCGGCGGCTGGGCTTCCACGCCGATGTTGGCGGTCATGCGGCCGAATTCGTCGAACGTGGACGAGTTCATCTCATCGTGGATGGCCTTGGGCTGAAGCGGCATGGTCATCTTGGTGTTCTGGCGCAGGCAGGGTGTTGAAGCCGAATGGTCGTCGTGTCGTTCACGCGGACAAACCCATCACAGGTTTGTGACGGTGCTGTTCGGAGCGTTGCAGTTGGCGCCGGCGGCGAAGTTGGTGCCGTAGGCCGAGTTGTACGCAGCCTGGCCGACGATGATCGGGTGCTGGCCGGATTCAAACACACCGGAACCATCTGCCTTGTGTGCAAAGGCGGCCTGAAGGCAGCCAGATTGAAGGCGGCGCCGGGGTCTGCCGCGATCTTGACCTGCATGATGGTGCGGGTGTTCGGGCCGTAACCGGGCACGATGGCCGCAGCGCCGTTCGGGCTCATATCCGGGGCGCCGGTGTAGTAATCGTAGCTGGCACGCGGGCCGGGAAAGCCGCCGGGGCATCGTTGTAGAGGATCAGGGTCTTGCCGGCGAACTGCGAGAAGTCGACGATCACATCGGCGCGTTCGGCAGGCGCCAGAAGCAGCGAGTGCAGGTCCACGTTACCGACGTCGAAGCGGGTCGGGTCGGTGATCCAGGTGGTCACCTGCTGGCCGTCAATCACTGCCGGGGCCGGCAGGAAGCCGCCCTCGGTGCCGATCTGGATCCAGTCGGGCCAGGCAGTGCTGACTGTCGGTATCCGGGGTCGGGAAGACGTTCGGGTCAGTCTGGGCGGCTGCCAGTTCCGCGGCCTTGAAGCGCCACTTCGCTGTCAGGTGTCCTCGGTGCGTCGGGTCAGCCACGTACCACTGGAAGTTGAAGAAGCGGTCGTTGGCGGCGTTCAAGCATGCGCAAGCGGTAGGTCTTCGGTTCCAGGGTCACGGTTGGGTAGGCGACGCCGTTGACCAGAGGCGTGTCGTTGAACTGCTCCATGCCGACCGAGATGTTCGGTGTGCCCGGGATCTGCTGCGGTTCACAGAACGGATCGGTCTGGTACTGCCAGGTGGTCGGGTCGTCGCAGGTTGCAGTTCGGATCGTAGTAGGGTTGGCGATCGGTCCATGCGGCGGGGTGGCAGGCGGCCAGAACCAGGGACCGTACATCCAGCGCCCATAGGCGCTCATGCCGCTTGGGTCGCCGGGGTTCTGGGCCGGCATATACACGTGGTGATACCACAGGCTGTCGGGGCCGCCCCAGCGGGTGAATCCCAGGTCGGATCCTGACCATAGCGAGTTGACCGTGGCGTCACGGTTACAAATTGTCCTGGTCCTGGACGACAAGGTTTTATCCTGGATGATGAGCGGGATCGTGTCGGCAGCGCCAGGGATTGAGCCACTGTTGATCAGCGCTTTTTCTCCGTGTCATCGGTGATCAGGTAACCGGCGGCTGCGCCCGCGTAGACTTGCAGGCGAGTGGCACCCCAGGGATGATCGTGGTAGAACAACAAGCGGGCGCTCTGCTGGTTGGTGTAGTAGAACGTCATGCAGCCGTCGTCGGCCATCGCATCGGCAGCGCTCATGTCAGGCACGTTCGAAACGGTGACGCCCTGAGGCCAGGGTAGTCTCGCCGGCTGGGGTGATCCACTGGTGGGCGGTGCCGTCTGAGATCCACGGGGAGATGCCGCCATGCAGGTGCAGGGTGGCGCGGTTGTCCGTGAAGCAGCATATCGGGCTTCGGGTATTCACTGCACATCGGGTTGCGCACCATCGTCCATAACAGTGCCCTCATCCACGGGTCAGCCATGGCCATCGGGCCCATGCCCGCGCCCATCAGCGTGGAGTCGTCGGGCAGGAACAGGTCGCCGTCGGAGCCGGTCGGCAGCAGGTTGCGGAAGACGATGCGCACCGGCTTGTCCTTGGTGGCCGCAATGATGGGTCCCAGGTACTGCGGCGGCGTGACACCGAAGTAGACCGGCTCCATTGATCAAGATCGGACTGTCTGCCATCGATCAATTCGTTCGTCAGCGGATAGTGCTGGCTGATGCCGGCATTCGCGGCGGTCTCCAACTGCACATAACCGCGCACGAGGCGCCGTTTGGCAGGCTGGAAGAGAAGTAGGTGCGGTACTGCACCAGGCCGATCACATATCATCCGCCTCGACGCCGTTGTACATTTTGGCTTCGGGCACCGCGAGCGGGACGTACTTGCCGCTTGTCGGACAGGCCGGCGGCATACATAGACCCGGCAGCTGATCGGTGAATTTCTTGATACCGCCGGATATGGCACCAGTGGTCGGGTCGACCACCGGCAGTGGGCTGAGCGCCCAGTTCGGATACGGTCCGAAATAGTGTGGCACTTTTGTTTCATCTGTTGGACTGCCTGGCATTGCCTGGGCCACAGGCGGCCCGATTCCCCACAGGGCAATGACCAGAAATGCCAAACATGTGATGATCATACTTTTTTGCTTGTCCATATAGCCTCCTTTCTTAACCTTGATTACTGATTCAATTACTCATATTTTGGAACCATTACGGCACTTAACCATTCTTTAGCTGGTGCCTGTTCGCCTGTCCCTTTTTCCTTATTTCATCCTTTTTTTTGTCCTGCTCGATTTTGTGCTTCATGACTTTCTTTGAGTTTACAATCCCCTGCGGTTGCTTCGGCTTGATTGAGTTGTCAAGCGGAGCGGCGCTCACCGCCGAAATCAGAAAACCCGACAAGATTAACCCTGCAATCAATGTACTCAGTCGCATCATGATCCCACCCCCTTACGTTCGATTGGATTCGTTTTACAAACCACTTGCTGCACTGCGATGTGTTCTCGAGATTATTATTTACACGGTCTAACGGAATAAATTGTTTCAGACAAAAGCATAAAGCAAGCCAATCTGCTAAAACGCATATTTACTTAAATATCAGCTAGTTGCAATGCTGCTTGTAACGGTAAATTGATGTCGCATGCAACAATTGTTGCAGACCTATGAAAGAAATAGAAAATTAATTATAGATTTTAATGGGAATTTTGGTGGAATAACATTTGTTTCGATGAGCAACATATGTTGCAGCTTTCTCTCTTCAGACGACATTTACTTTACTAAAACAGCATAAAACGGCAGTTGGAAGCTGACGGAATGAGCTCGACAGGGCTATTCCACTGTATTGTTAGCGAAACAGAGCGGTAACAACCAATACTAACAGAATCTGCAGGGTGAATTTTCGGTCCGACAGGCTCATCGCCAAATATTCTGGCCCGGTGCCGG
Source organism: uncultured delta proteobacterium (assembly GCA_963810975.1). GTDB lineage: Bacteria > Desulfobacterota > Desulfuromonadia > Geobacterales > DSM-12255 > VEOV01. The sequence continues at coordinate 52,733 of CAWEPN010000008.1, forward strand.
CGGAGTTATGGGCACCATGGTGACCGCACTGCGTCTCCTTTACACCGACGGTGCGAACAGTGACCGAAAAACTTGCCGGCAAGTCAGAATGGTGCAGACAAATACCAAGGAGAATCCGTACTGGCACAATCAGAAATGGGATCATGGAAAATTTCAACTTAACGTAGCAACATAGAACAATTTACTTGACAGAGAACTCTGTGCCTCTGTGTTTAACAGCTTCTTTCAGGTTTATATTTCGGGTCAGTTCATCCTCCAGTCAGTGTCGGCAGAGTGACATAAAATGTGGCCCCTTTATTGACCTCACCTTCAGCCCTGATAGTGCCGCCGTGTCTGTCAATTATTCTTTTGACCGTTGCCAGGCCAATCCCTTGGCCGGAGAATTCGTCATTGCAGTGAAGGCGGTGAAAGCATCTGAAAATGTCATCAGCCTTTCGACCGTCAAATCCCGCCCCGTTATCCCGAACCATGAACGCAATGTCATCACCAAGTTCTGCCATTCCGAATTCTATGCTCGCTTCATCTCTGCGAGATGTATACTTCCAGGCATTCCCCAGAAGATTTTCGAGAACTAGACGTAACAACACCTGGTCGCCTTTACAGCTAATGTTGTCAGCTATGGTAAAGTGAACCCTCCTCTCCGGGTCTCTGATCTTAAGTTCCCGGGAAATGCTGGTAGCAAGATCGCTGAGATTAACTGCGTTCAGTTCCAGTTCCCGGTGAGTGATTCGTGACAACTCAAGGAGAGAGTCAATCAATTCCTCCATTCTGGTAACTGACTGGCAGATGGCCTCCAGGTAGGAACTACTTTCCGGATCCTGAGCCGGATCAATTTTATCCAGCAACAGTTGGGCAAACCCGCCTACTACGGTCAAGGGTAAACGTAAATCGTGAGAGACTGTGTAATTGAACGTCTCCAATTCATTGTTGGCAGCCGCAAGATCTTCGGCCTGGATGCGGACCTGATCTTCCAGTCTTATCGTTGTAATTGACCGGTTAACAATCCCCATAAGATGACTTAAATTCAGCGGTTTAAGGACAAAGTGGTTGACACCGATTTCGATTGCTTTAAGCAGATATTGAACTTCGGAATGGGCAGACATGACAATAATGACAATATTGGGAACTATCCGCCTGATCTCAGTGCTCAACTCAATGCCGTTAATGCCAGGCATGAGGATATCCGTCAGCAAAATTCGGGGATGATGCTTCCCGCAGAGGGCTAGCCCCTCCAGACCGTTGCCGGCACTGAGAAGCCGCAAATCAGGGAAATTATGTTTCAATGTTGTCAGCAGCAGCTCTCTCGCATCATCTTCATCTTCTACGCAGAGAATTGAGATTTCTTCATATCCGTCCATAGAGATCTCCAATAAAAATTCAGTACATTTTTACTCCCTGAAAATCATAGGCGAAGCCGGCTAAACCTGTCCTTTATAACACCCCAGTCCGGAAGAATTACCGGTCAGTTTACAGTGATATCAAAACTTCGGTTAGAAAAGTATAATCACTTCTCGTCTGTTGTCCAGACCCACCCATAAAAAGAGCTTTAGCCCGCCTGTCGGTACCCATCACTCAGTTGCCATAACAATTAAACCGGTTATAATAAAAAATATCAAATGATGAGATGGAAATACATGGATAATTTGACGGTCATAGTCTTTTTCGACTGTGACTGCCTAAGGTCTCAGCGGCTACCATCGTTGAAGACGTTGTACACCGTAGCAATTAAGCCGGCATTACAGTCAGGAACCTGAAGGAGTTTTCATGGGAGCAACCAACATCACATTCGTTGGCGCTTTTATCGCGGGCTTGCTGTCTTTTCTCTCTCCCTGCGTCCTGCCACTGATCCCTTCTTACATCACCTATATAACCGGGATCTCATTCGGTGAACTGCAGGCAGACCAGCAAACCCATGAGGTGCGACGTCTGACAATCCTCCACTCTCTGCTTTTCATCCTGGGCTTTACCATCATCTTTGTTATGCTCGGCGCTTCGGCGACCTTCATAGGCGGCTTCCTCAAGTCCCACATGCACGCTATCCGCAAAGTCGGTGGGCTCCTCATCATCCTGTTCGGAATACATCTTTCCGGAATATTTCCGATCCACTTCCTGCTGGGGGACAAGCGTTTCGTCGTTAAAAACCGGCCGGCCGGTTACGTGGGGAGCTTTCTTATCGGCATTGCCTTCGCGGCAGGCTGGACCCCCTGCATCGGCCCAATCCTTGCCTCCATTCTCATGGTTGCTGCAACAGAAGAGACTGTCTGGCATGGCATAGCCCTGCTGCTCTGCTACTCGCTCGGGCTGGGGATCCCCTTCTTCATCTCTTCGCTGGCCCTGCATCAGTTCCTGATCATCTTCAACCACTTCAAGAAATTCATTCGAATGTTCGAGATCACTACCGGCATTTTTCTGGTCATCGTCGGCATCCTGGTGTTCACTAACTCCCTGACGATGATGCGGAATTGGGCTGAACTATTTTTGGGTGGCTGATGTGTCGACAACATAACATCAGCCATGCATTCACCAGCGCTTCTTGAAGAATTAGCCCCTGTATTCTTCAAGAGCGGCGGAGTATAATAAATCCAGCGGGGGTAAAAATAATGTCCAATTGGTATGGCGGACAAAGGAGGTAGGTCATGAAGGGACGTGAAATTTACAGTGCTGTTGTCAACCTCAGAACTGATGCACACAGTTTTGTGAAATGGTGGCGTAAGGAGAATGACTTTCTCGACTATGACCTGATCGACCGGTTTATCACCAATATCGATCATGCCGAAGAGATCGACGGTCTGGAACTGCTGACTCTGGATGAAATGTGGGACGCAGTCACGCGGATCTGCGGCAACCGGGTAAAGCTGGTGCGTGACAACAAGGGTGAGCATGTTGAGTGGACACACTCGGGCAAAAGCGGTACGCATCATGAAGTCTGTATCTATACGCCGGAGACGGTCATAAAGATATTTGATGTGGAGACCAGAGGCAATCCGGTCGGCGCGTAGCACCGCCGCTTTCATGGTGCCGCGGACGCGTTGCTGTAACCGCTGAAAATATCAGGGGGAGATCTAGTCATGCAATCCGGAGCGGATCTCATAATAATCGGGTCAGGCTCGACCGCTTTTGCAGCTGCCTTGCGTGCTGTCGACTACGGCGCCAAAGTGCTGCTGTTTGAGAAGAGCGCCCTTGGCGGGACCTGCATTAATTGGGGCTGCATTCCCAGCAAAACGCTGATTCATGCAGCTCTTTTCAATCATGAGGCGGGGCGCGGCTCCCTTATCGGCCTCGGGAGCAGCAGCGGTGCCGCGCCCGACGGAGAGCGGCTTGCGAGACTGCGCGAGTCAGTCGTGGCCGGGTTGCGCCAGGAACGCTACCTGAATGTACTCGCCAGATTACCTGGACTGGAACTGATCAAGGGGGCCGCCAGGCTGCTTGACGGACATACGGTCATCTGCGACGAGAAACGCTACCGTGCCGAGCGGATTCTGCTTGCTGTCGGCGGCAGTCCAAGGGTACCGGAACTGCCCGGACTGGAGCGCTGCGACTACCTGACAAGCCGCAGTGCACTGTTGCTTCGCAAGCTGCCGCGCTCGCTGGTTATCATCGGCGGTGGGGTGGTGGCAGTGGAGTTGGGGCAGATGTATCATCGGCTGGGGTGCGAGGTCACTCTCCTTGAGCATGGGCCACGGCTGCTGCCGGCCATCGAAGCGGAGCTGTCGGCAGTTTTGGAGGCTGTGCTTGTCAAGGAGGGGCTCACGGTAGTGACCAATGTCAGCTTCTGCTCGGTGGATAAGCAGGGTGACGAGAGTGTGGTGCACGCAAGTGTGGGTGAACAGCGGCATACTTTTACCAGTGAGCGACTGCTGCTGGCGGTTGGCACTTCCCCGGCAACCGCTGATCTCGGCCTGGAGCAGGCCGGCGTAACGGTTGACCGGAAAGGATATATTCAGGTCGATGAACAGATGCGCACTGCCGTGCCGGGGATCTGGGCGGCCGGCGATGCGGTCGGCCGGATAATGATCGCTTCTGTCGGCGCCCGGGAAGGGATAGTGGCGGTTGAAGACATGTTCAACCCCGGTTGCGGCTGCACCATGGATTATCTGGCCGCTCCCATGGCGATCTTTACCGACCCGGAGGTTGCCATGGTTGGCTATAGTGAGGATGCCGCCGCCAAAGCAGGCTTCGACTTTCAGGTTAATGTCATGCCGGTCAGCGCCATCCCCAAGGCGCACGTCGTCGGTCAGACTGAAGGGGTAATCAAGATGATTGCCGAGCGGGACAGCGGCCGGCTGCTGGGGGTTCATCTCATCTGTCACCGGGGGGCGGATATGATCAACGAAGCCGCCCTGGCGTTGCGATTGAAAGCTACGGTGACTGACCTCGCCGCCACCATGCATGTCTACCCTTCCATCGGTGAAGGTCTCCGCCTCTGTGCCCAGGGATTCAGCCGCGATATCAGCCGGCTTTCCTGCTGCGCGGAATGATTGCTGGCAGTTACTACTTATCTGATCTCTCCGCTTTTAGCCGAGGGGCAAAGCCCCGCCGCAGTGTATTTTCCGTAATCACCCTGGAATCCATGAAGTGCTGCAGATAGTCGGGTCCGCCGGCTTTGGTCCCCAGACCGGACAGAGCTGCGCCGCCGAAGGGCTGGCGACCCACCATGGCGCCGGTAATGGCCCGGTTGATATAGAGATTGCCGACTCTGAATTCGCTTTTGGCCCGCTCGATGTTGGCCGGTGAGCGGCTGAAGAGACCGCCGGTCAAGGCGTAGCCGGTCGAGTTGGCCCACTGGATGGCCTGCTCGAAGTCCGCAGCCCGCATAACCGCCAGCAGCGGGCCGAAGATCTCTTCCTGGGCGAGGCGGTGTTCGGGCCTGATCCCGCCGATAATGGTCAGCGGCACCCAATAGCCAGTGCCTTCTGGCAGAGGGCTTTCATAGAGCAGTTCCCCCTCATTTTTGCCGATGCCGATGTATTCACTGATTTTGAGCCGGGCAGCTTCATCGGCCACGGCCCCCATGGCGAATGCCGGATCCTCGGCCGGGCCGAGCCGCCAGGCGCGGGCCGCTTCGACCAGCCGTTCCACAAAACGGTCATGAATGGCCGCCAGGACAATGACCCGCGAACAGGCCGAGCACTTCTGCCCCTGAAAACCGAAGGCCGAAGCCAGCAGCTGCGGGATCGCCTCGTCAAGATCGGCGTCGTCGTCGATAATGATGGCGTTCTTCCCCCCCATTTCGGCGATGACCCGCTTGAACTGATCCTGGCCGGGACGCACCACGGCAGCCCGTTCAACAATGCGCCGGCCGGTCGCCAATGAGCCGGTAAAGGCGATCAGGGCGATGTCGGGATGATCGACCAGCCGGTCACCGATCTCGCTGCCGCGGCCGGGGGTGAAGTTAAGAACCCCTGGCGGCAGGCCGGCGTTGCGAAAGATCTCCACCAGCTGCCGGCCAATGACACCGGTCAGGCCGGAGGGTTTGAAGAGAACGGTATTGCCGGCAACAAGTGCCGCCGCCACCATGCCGCAGGCAATGGCCAGCGGAAAGTTCCAGGGGGCGATCACCGCCGCCACCCCCCGCGGCTCGTAAAGCAGGATATTTACCTCTCCCGGCAGCTCTCCCAGCTGGCGGGGTCTGTCCAGGCGGAGCATGGCAGCCGCGTAATACTCGAGAAAATCGATGGCTTCGGCCACGTCGGCGTAGGCCTGATCCCACTGTTTACCGATCTCCAGCACCTGCCAGGCGGCCAGCTCGACAATACTGCGGCGGACGTTTTCTGCGGCTCGCTGCAGACAGGCGGCCCGTTCCTGCCGCAGGTGTCGCCCGCCAGACGGGGAAAGCAGCCCTGGCAGCAGCAACGGCGTTGTCAACCTCATCAAGACCGGCCTGGCAGACCTGGCCCAGAATCTCCTCCGGGCGGTTGGGGTTGCGGCTGGGGATGGTATCAGCCGTGGTAACGTCCCGGCCGTTGATAAACAGCGGCACAGTCAGACCTGCCCTGTTTCTGGCAACGGCAATGGCCGCCGGAAAAGCGGCGCGCAGTTCAGGACGGGTAAAGTCGGCCGCCGGCTCGTTATGAAATGCCACCGCACCTGCATTGGCCGCTTGCCCCGCACTGCTGTCCAGCGGTGGAAAACGCTGCTGCGCAGCAGCCGGGTCTTCCAGCAGCTGCTCACTATCGGTCTCCAGTTCAAATGAGAGCCGCAGGAAGGACTCGTTGGCGGTATTCTCCAGCAGCCGTCGCACCAGATAGCCCATGCCCGGCACCATCTCGCCGTAGGGGCAGTAGAGCCGGACCCGTCCCGGTTGCATTGCGGATGGCGCGGCGCACCGGTTCGGCCATGCCGTAAAGCATCTGGAATTCGTAACGCGACTCCGCCACCCCCAGCCACCGGGCCGTTTCCAGCACCGCCGCGATGCTGCGGATGTTGTGGGAGGCGCAGGCGAGGTGACAGATCTGCTGATGCTGCAGGATGGTCGTTGCCATCCGTTCGAAGGTTGCATCGGTGTCGGCCTTGCTGGTACGGACCGGCAAGCTCCCACCCCATCTGCCGGGCTCTGACCGTTTCAAAGTCCCAGTAGGCCCCCTTGACCAGGCGGATCGAGATCGGGATGTTCTCCGTTTCTGCCCAGCCCAGCAGCTCATCCAGATCGCGGTCACTGTCGTGCAGATAGGCCTGCAGCACGATGCCGAGATGCGGATAGTCGCGAAATTCCAGTTTCAGGCGGCGGTAGACCTCCAGAATAATCCCTTTGAAGCGATAGGATTCCATGTCGATGCAGAGGAAGGCGCCGGCCTGGATGACCCGCTCAGTCAGCCGGCGCAAGGGGGTCAGCATCCCCTCAACCGAACCGGCGAAATCCATCGGGATTGGCCTGGCAGTAAAGCGCTGTCGGTTTTACTGCCAGGTTGATCGCCGGCGACCCTGCAAGGATCGGCAACAGATGGCGACGCTGCTGCTCCTCTGCCAGCACGTCCAGCAGCTGCAGATAGGTAGCCAGATAGCGATCTGCCTCCTGGTGCGACAGGGTCGCCTCGCCGAGCAGATCGATTACCGCGGCATAACCGTCCCTCTGCAGCCTTGCCAGGTTCTCCACCAGCTCCGCCGTATTTTCGGCAATGATGAACTGGCGCGCCATTTCGTGGATATTCGTGGTAATCACCCTGGCAAGCAGCGCTCCGCCCAGCGGGCCGAGCATTCCTGCCACGCGGGCGCCGCTTGCCAGCACCGGCGGCAGATCTCCCTCTGCGCCGAAATACTGGCGAAGATGTCCGGTCAGCTGCTCACTGCTCTGCAGCGCCGGGAAGACATCGACAAAACGGAACAGGCTGGTCTTGAACTCTTCGTTCTGCAGACACCAGGCCATGACTCTGCCGGTCCAGGTGGCGCTGTTGAACAGCGACGGTTTTTCGCCGGCAATGGCGGCGAACAGCGCCTTGCCGCGAGCAATGATCTGCGCGTTCAGTTCAGGGGAGAGCATGCGGGACTCCTGCTGATCGATCTTTAAAGGATTCTCTTGCCGAACAGTGACGCCGCCAGTTCGGCGGCCAGCAGGGCGGTGCGGTTGTGCTGATCGAGAATCGGGTTGATTTCGACGATATCCAGACTGCAGCAGCAGCCGCAGTCGGCAATGATCTCCATAGCCAGTTGGGCCTCGCGGCAGGTCAGCCCGCCGGGTGACGGGGTGCCGACTCCCGGTCCTGCGCCGGGGTCGATGCAGTCCATATCGAGACTGACATGGACGCGATGGTGATGTTCGAGCCGCTGCAGAGCTTCGCGCACCACCGGACCGATGCCCCGCTCGTCGATGTCGCGCATGGTGTAGACCGTGATGCCGCTGTTGCGGAGCCGCTCCCGCTCGACCGGATCAAGCTCGCGGATGGCGATCATCACCACATCTTCCGGCGCCAGTTTCGGACCGGGGCGGCCGGCATTGACCAATTGCGGATAACCATCGCCCAGCAGCACCGCCAGGGTCATGCCGTGGATATTGCCGCTGAGGGTCGTTGCCGCGGTATTGAAATCGGCATGGGCATCAATCCAGAGCAGTCCGGCCGGAGCCGCAGCGGTTATCCCGCCGATGGAGCCAATGGCCAGAGTATGGTCGCCGCCGATAAAGAGCGGCGTCTCCCCGGCGGCGATCGCCTCCTGCGCCGCATGGTAGACTGACTGGCAGACGCTGGCGATAGCCGGAAGGTAGTGTTGACCGGCCTGCTCGCTGATAGTGTCTCGCACCGCCACCGGCAGGTTGCCGCTGTCGCTGACCCGATGCCCGAGCGAGCGGAGCTTTTCCGCCAGTCCGGCATAGCGGAGCGCCCCCGGGCCCAGATCGACACCGCGCTTGCTCTGCCCCAGGTCGATGGGGACACCGATGATGCGAATGGTCCGGTTCATGTCGTCAACCCCCTTTTCAGGCAGATTATGGCGCAGGTTGACCATGAAGTCCTGCACATTGGTCAGTACCGGCACCGCCTGCATGGAGCCGCGGTTGGCCAGTTTGTCCACACTGAACTCACTCATGTCCACCACATAGAAAAATACCGGTCGCAGGCTTCCGTCACTGCCGGCCTGATAACCGGGGAGCATGTTGCCGAAGGCGATGGTGTGCAGCTGGGTCGCCAGGCCAATCACCGTGGTGGCGCGCCGGGCATGTATCCGCATGGCGTCCTGGGCCTGATAGACGTCACTGATTACCCCCGGGAGCGGACCGTCGTCACGAATCGAGCCGGCCAACAGGTAGGGAATATTTTTTGCCTCACAGGCTGCCATGATACCGTCGCTGATCTCCAGGTCGCGCAATGGCTGCCGCGATCGAACCGCAGCGCCGCACCAGGTTGATAATGTCCAGATGATTACAGTGGCCGCCGGGCCGCAGCTCCTGGCTGTAAATATCCTGTCCCAGGCCGGTACGGAAGCGGGCCGCCTCCAGATCGTGGACGGCCAGAGCATTGCCGGCCAGCAGGGCATGGCAGTATCCCTGCCTGATGAGAAAGGCCATGGCGTCGCGGCTGTCCCGGTCAAAAACTACCGCCGGCCCCAATACCCAGACGATGCAGCCATGTTTCCGGTCATGCGCCAGTATTTCGTAGAGGGTATCGTAACTGCGGGAAAAGGGGCTCTCCCGGCTGCCGCGGCTGCGGAAAGCAGAATTTATCACCCGTATCAGCCTGACTGGCAAACCCGTCGGTATGGACATAAATTCCGTCTTCACCGTTTTCACTCCTGCCGATTGCCACCGGGTCGCCCTTTCTGACATGGCGCGGTTCAATTACCTCAATTAGGTCGCCCCGCAGGACCAGAACCCCGTCCATTCGTCCTTCTCCGGCCAGAAGCCAGCGACCTTCAGCCAGCTTAACATATTCGGGAAAATTGGAAGAAACATGAAAAGCATCGGGCAGGACACCGTTAGCCGGCGCTGCTGCGAAGCGGGCAAGCGGGGCAAAGACAAATTCCGGCCGGGTAAAATCCGGCTGAGTGTAAGCAGGCAGCAGAAACATAAGCCGACCTCCGGTGGCAAACAGTTTAAGCCGCAAACAGCTTGCCGATTGGTGTAAAGATTTTACCACATGTCAATCATGTTGCCAGAATGACAGCCAAACAGGCTCTCCTCTTCTCCAGGTTTTTCACTCTTGCGCCGCTGCCAGGCGCAATTAAGGGGCTGCCGACTGCGCAACCCCTTCTCTTTTGTCTGCGTGGCATTTAAGCAGCTCCTCTTTCCCTCAACTCTGACTAGTGATCCGGTTCTATAGGACCCCGTCGGACTTTGGAACTCAAGCCGAAAATTCAACTGGACGAGGGTTTACCACTGCCGCCATTCCTCAGGGAATCAATGCTCCAGATTCCGCTCCCCTGTGCGGCAATGAACAAGAACACAAAGCAGTACAACGCCGCCAGTTCACCGCCGTTTTGCAGCGGCAGCAGAGCCTTCGGCCCGTGTGCCATCCAGTAGGCAAAAGCCATCTGGCCACTGGCGAGGAAAGCCGCATAGCTTGTGAACAGACCGATCATAATCAGGATACCGCAAAAAAGTTCGATCGGCCCGGCGACATAGATGATGAATGCCGGAACTCCCGCCGGCATTGCCTCGGGAAAACCGAACAGTTTCTGGACGCCGTGCCAGAGAAACAGAAACCCTGCCACAATCCGCAGCAGCGCATAACAACAGGAACTGTATTTCGACAAAAATGATTTCATGTAAGCACCTCCAGTCTGATATCAGCGCAGCCAAAGTTGCGCATGTTCTTATAAGACCATTCTAATCCTTTAGATAGCCGCCGCAACACTTTTTTTCATACCCGCTTGTTTCTCATGCCTGCGCCAACGGCCTGATTTCCTGCAACTGTAATGTGGATTTTTGACAGTCTCTCCTTCTCTGCTATCATTCCAGAATGAGGAGGAATTCCGGAATGATTGCCAACTGACACGGAGGACATTATGAGCTCCTACATTGTCACCTGCGGTAGCTGTGGCACTGCCAACAGGATACCGGCTGAGAAGGAAGGCCGGCCAGGCCGCTGCGGCAAATGTCGGGCTGACCTGGCACCTCTTTACTGCCACCCGCAGCAGTTAACCGGGGACAGTCTGGACGCTTTCATCGCCAACTACCAGGGACCGGTGCTGGCTGAATTCTGGGCCCCATGGTGACCACACTGCGTCTCTTTCGCACCGGCGGTGCGAACAGTTGCTGAAAGACTTGCCGGCAAAGCGGCAGTGGTGCAGATAAATACCCAGGAGAATCCGGCACTGGCATCCCGTTTCGGCGTACGCGGCATCCCGGTCATCATGCTGTTGCGAGATGGAAAAATCGTCCAGCAACTGGCCGGCGCACAGACGGCGGAAGCGGTTATTGCCTGGTTCCACAGGCACCGGTAGCGATTTTTGCCTGAATCCGGCATAACTATTTCTGAATAAAAGGGAACCAGCAGTTACCCCTTTCAAGTCTTGATTCACGGGAATGGGCTGCTTGCGCCAAAGCAGAACAGTGATGCATTTCATTAACGGGAGGGTGTATGGAAACCAGGCTGAGAGCAGTGCTGCCTGATGCGGAATTACTGAGATTGTACGAGCAGATGGTATTGTCCCGTGAATTTGAGGAGTCGTGCGCCGAGCAGTACACCAAGGGGCATATCACCGGCTTTCTCCATCTTTACAGCGGCCAGGAGGCGGTGGCAGTCGGTGCTACGGCGGGTCTGCACAAGGAAGACTACATCCTCTCCGCCTATCGGGAGCATGCCCAGGCCATCGTTCGCGGCGCCGAACCGCGCCGGGTGATGGCCGAGCTGTTCGGCAAGGCCACCGGCATCTGCAAGGGCAAAGGGGGCTCCATGCACCTCTTCGATCCCTCGCTCAACTTCATGGGGGGCTACGCCATTGTCGGCGGGCAGTTTCCGATAGCCGTCGGCCTGGCCTTTGCCGCCCGCTATCGCCAGTGACGACCGCATCGCCGCCTGTTTCTTCGGCGACGGCGCGGTCAATCAGGGCACTTTTCACGAATCGCTCAACTGGGCGAGACTGTGGGAACTGCCGGTGCTCTTCATCTGCGAAAACAACTTTTACGGAATCGGCACTGAAGTGCACCGTTCCTCGGCCATTCCGGACATCCACAAGCGAACCTGCGGCTACGACATCCCCTCGGAAAAGGTGGACGGCATGGACGTCATTGCCGTCTACCAGGCGGTGAAGCATGCCGCCGAATGGGTACGTCAGCACAGCCGTCCGTACCTTATCGAGGCAGTTACCTACCGCTTCCGCGGCCACTCCATGGCCGATCCGGCCAAATACCGCTCTGCTGCCGAACACGAAGTCTGGAAGGCGCGTGACCCGCTCCCCACATTTGCCAAAAGACTGATCGATGAAGGCATTGCCAGTGAGGAGCAGCTGGCGGCGGTTCTTGCTAATGCCCGCACCCAGGTGCAGGAGGCGGTGCTAGTTTGCCGAAACATCACCCTGGCCTGAAGATGAGGAGGTGTACCATGACATCTTCGTCTGAAATGACCTACCGGGATGCCCTCAATCTGGCCCTGAAGGAAGAGATGCGCCGTGACCCGTCGGTGGTCCTCTGGGGGGAGGACGTGGCCCTCTACGAAGGGTCCTTCAAGGTGACCAGGGGGCTTCTGGCTGAATTCGGCGAGGAGCGGATCAAGGATACCCCCATCTCAGAGAACACCATCATCGGCGTTGCCGTCGGCGCGGCCATGGGGGGCCTGCGGCCGGTGGCCGAACTGATGACCGTCAACTTCGCCCTGCTGGCCATGGACCAGATCATCAACCACATGGCCAAGATCCGCTACATGTTCGGCGGGCAGACATTTCTCCCCATGGTGGTGCGCATGCCGGGCGGCGGCGGCAGCCAGCTGGGGGCCCAGCATTCCCAATCGCTGGAAAGCTATTTCATGCACTGCCCCGGCCTGAAAGTAGCCTATCCGGCCACACCGGCCGATGCCAAGGGGCTTCTCAAGAGCGCCATCCGCGACAACAACCCGGTCATCTTTCTGGAGCACGAACTGCTCTACAACAGCAAGGGGGAGGTGCCGCTGGATCCGGAGTTCCTCGTCCCCTTCGGCAAGGCCAACATCATCCGCCCCGGCACGGATGTAACCATCGTTGCCTATGCCCGCATGAGCATTCTTGCCCTGCAGGCTGCCGCCGAACTGGAAAAGGAGGGGATAAGCTGCGAGGTGATCGATCTGCGCACTCTCAATCCGCTGGATATGGATACAGTCATTGCATCGGCCCAAAAGACCGGCCGGGCCGTGGTTAGTCGAGGAGTGCTGGCGCACTGCCGGCCTCGGTGGCGACATCGCCCACCGTATCCACGAAGCCTGTTTTGAAAGCCTGCTGGCGCCGGTGAAGCGTGTCGCCGGCCTCGATGTGCCAATGCCCTACTCGCGCAAAATTGAACAGCTCTGCATCCCCCGGGTTGAAACAATTATCGCGGCGGTAAGAGAGGTCATGGCGTAATTGCGGTTTTTTGAATATTGGGAGGGACTATGGCAACTGAAATCATTATGCCAAAGCTGTCGGACACCATGACCGAGGGGCAGCTGGGTGTCTGGCGCAAGAGTGTCGGCGACCAGATCGAGCGGGGGGATATTATCGCCGAAGTGGAGACAGACAAGGCCGTCATGGATCTGGAAGCGTTCACATCCGGCACCTTGATTGAGCAGAGGGTTAAAACAGGGGAACTGGTAGCAGTAGGCACTGTCATCGGCCTGATCGGCGAGGCAGGCGAAGCGGTAGCGGCCGCTGCCAGAGGATCTGCCGAACCCGTTCCGGCTGCGAGCCGATAGGCAGTTTCACCGGCCTCTGCCCCCGACTGCCACGCCGCTCCCCGGCTGCCACGCCGCCGCCGAGGAATCAGACGCTGCCCATGAGCGTTCAGGCAGCGCCGGTCGTCCGCCGCCGTGCCGCGGAACTGGGTATCGACCTTGCCGGAGTAACAGGGAGCGGCCCCGGTGGCAGGATCATGCTGGATGATCTGCGAGCAGCTTCCAGCGGAAAATGCCGATACAGCCGTTGAGTCGATCACGTCAACGGCACCTGTCAACACGACACAGCCGCTCAATCGTATGCGCAGCGCCATTGCCCGCACCACCAGCAGTTCATGGCAGACCATCCCCCACTTTTACCTGAGCCGTGACGTGGAGATGGACAAAGCTGAACAGTTCATCCATGACTTGAAGCCTAGCGGAACAACCGTAACACTGAACGCCCTTATCATGGCTGCAGTTTCCGCGGCATTGACACGCTATCCAACCCTTAACTCAGGTTTTGAATCAGCCGGAATAACCGGCTCTGCCCATGTCAATCTGGGTTTTGCCGTGGCGCTTGATGACGGATTGCAAGTCCCGGTCATCAAAGAAGCTGAAACAAAAAGCTTGTCTGCCTTGACTGATCTGGCCGCAGCACTTGTTGAGAAGGCACGACTTGGCACATTGACTCCTGCGGATATTTCCGGCGGCAGCTTTACGGTCTCCAATCTGGGAATGTACGGCATAGATGCACTGGTGTCGATCATCATGCCGGGTCAGGCGGCTATACTCGGGCTCGGCACGATTGCCGACCGGCCGGTTGTCCGCGAAGGTCAGCTCGCAATAGGCAGGATCATGACGGCAACTCTCTCCTGCGACCATCGTATCGTCGATGGCGCAACTGCCGCCGGTTTTATCAACGAATGGAAGACGATTGATGGAACAGCCAGGCGAACTCTCACATTTGAGGCAAGAGTGGCAGTTTTGCACAGAGAAGCAAATTATATAGGGAGTAGGAGCAATGGCGGAGAAGCAAGGGGACCTGAAGACAAGTCACTGTAAGCCGTGCGAAGGGGGAACCCCGCCGCTGCAGCAGGAGGCAATAGCAGACTATCTCTCCTCCCTGCCGGGCTGGGTTCTAGCTGAGGGGCGAATCTCCAGAAAATTTGAATTCAAGAACTACTATCAAACCCTGGCGTTTGTAAATGCTGTTGCCTGGGTTGCCCACACCGAAAACCACCATCCGGACATGGAAGTTTCATACAAGAACTGCATCGTCCATTATTCGACTCATTCAATTGGCGGTCTGTCCGAGAACGATTTTATCTGTGCTGCCAAGGTCGATGCGCTTCTCTTGCCGCCATAACTGGAGCTCACCTTGCAGTACACCTTGCAGATATCATAGGTATATGCTACAAACTGTGCCATAACATGTGACAGACAAGAAGAGATGACTTCTGATAATGCTTCTGTAATCTTAACTGGTTAAGTGGATTGGTGCCGAGTCCAGTCATCCGCACCATTCAGAAACACATGGCATCCCGTAAACAGGATGCCCTTTCTATTTTGAAGGACTCTATGGAGAGACACTGTGCAAAATCCTGAATCTCATCCGATGAACTTTCCCTACGTAATAACAATATCATCCGAGAAGGGCGGAGTAGGCAAAACCACCCTTGCCACAAACCTGGCAGTCTTTATCAAAGCATTGCGTGAGGATATTCCTGTATCCATACTTTCCTTCGATAATCATTTCACCATAGACAAGATGTTCACTATCCGGTCAGCTCACGACGTAAAAACAGTTGCAGACCTGATCAGCGGCGAAAAGGGGGCTGATCTCCTCCAGACCGGTCAATACGGCGTTGACTTCATCCCTTCTTCCGCCAGCCTTACCAAGGAAAAAAATCGCTTAAAGAGCCCCATGGAAGTTGCCAGATTCATTGCGGCATCAGATATCCCCGGAATTCTGATCATTGATACCCGCCCCGACCTCGAAACTTTGACGGAGAACGCTCTTTATGCGGCCGACCGCGTACTTATTCCTGTTAAAGATATGCCAAGTCTGGAAAACTGCCGTAATATCTTCGCTCTCTTTGACAAGCGGGGCCTTGACAAAAAAAGCCTTGTACTTGTCCCCTGCCTGATCGATGAAAGAATAAAATTTGACGGCCTTTTCGTCGACCAGAAAACTCTCTTAAGGGCATTCGCCATCAACAGAGGCTACCGATGTCACGATGTCTACATCTCTAAAAGTCCTAAGGTCGAGAGCCTCAACACCAATCCCGACGGCAAAATTTACCCTGTTCTGACACACGGCAGAGGGACTGATGTTCATGGCCAGTTTATTGCTCTGGCCAAGGAGATCCTCGAAGAGTTTAATGCCACCAAGGAGCCCCGGTCTCTGCTCTTCAGTCAGTGGATGTCAGCGGAGAGTCAGCGGGAAAAGGATGCGTTTGTCGCCAGGATGGGGGGGACGAGAAAAGATTGTCTTTTCTGCGGGAAAGATCTACTGACCGTTGCAACAGGTAATGCCGGTTACTACTTCGAGAGCGCCGATGGAAGCCAGGCCGGTTTTCTCGAAAACGACTGTTTTCTCCGGTTACTTTCAATTTCCGTGTTTAACATGAAGGCTGAAATTAACCGCGATGACCCTACCTTTATGCTCCTTTTAGAGTCGGCAAGGAAATCTGTATTCGCGTTCAGGGTTATTGAGGAGAGTGGAGAAAACAGGGTTGAATTCAAACGTCTCGATTCGGGGGGTAATGTTCTGACCAGCAGAATTCTCAATTTCAGGGAGAATGCCGGTGGTATGTTCAATGACGACAAATGCGCTCTCTACACTTTTATATCTGCAACGCTCTCTGGCTTCGGCAACAGTTTCAGGGACACATTTGTTCTGGTCCAACCGGTAAATCCGGATGGCCCTGAAGAGATCCTTCAGAAGGAACAGTACAAAACCTTCAACAGTCTGAAGGCAAAAGCCGCAGCAGCATTTATCTGACAAGATCTCCGGCAGGCACAAATGTTATCCCGGCACGCTGCAACTCTGGCATAGCCTCTTTAAGAGCCGCAATCGTGGTTTTGTGAGGATGGCAGATAGCTATAATCCCGCCCTTTCGCCGCGACATTTCTGCAGCAGCATAAAGCTGCTTTTTTATGGCGACAACATCCTGCTGATTATCAAGAAAAACATTCCTGATCGCAGTCTTCACCCCCAGGCTATCAGCGACAGCGAATCCTTTTGAGCGCGGTGTAGTGAGGCTGTCTATAAAAAACAGGCCCCTCTCTTTTAAAACTTTCAGCACCGGCAGCATCTTCTCTTTATGCTCGGTAAAACGTGATCCCATATGGTTATTGGCACCTTTGGCCAGCGGCACAGCATCCAAAAGAGCAACTGTCCTTGCCGTGATCTCCTCTTCAGATTGAGCCAGCAGAAGTCCATTAGCTTCCAGCCTTCGTTCAGGATAGCCAATCGGCTCCATGGGCAGATGCACCATAATCGTCTGCCCGGCGGAATCGGCAAGCTCTGCGACCGCTTTAACTTTTGGCAGCCCGGGGATCAGAGAGAATGTTAGCGGAATATTAATGGCAAGGAGCTCTCTTGCCTCGTTAAGACTGCTCCCCATATCGTCAACTATAACAGCCAGAGTGCCGGGAAGATGGCTGCGGGGGGGTCCGGTTTTCCTGCCGGGGACCTTGCGAACTGTCGTATAGGTCTTCTGTAAGTAAGCGCCCGGCTCTGGCATGGGCTGCGATTCAACCGTAGCAGGTTTTACTACAGTCTCTTTCTGATACCTGGCTTTCATTTTTTCAAGCATGAAAAAAAGTGCCGCTATCAGTATGAGGAGGAGAGCAATGTGCCACCATCTGAACGATTTCTGGGATTTAAGCGACTGCTTCGGCTTACCGGTTTTTTTTAGCACGATACTCTCACTGAAATTAACGGGTTAGAGAACGATATCTGATTCTGTGCGGTTGGTCTGCCGCTGCGCCGAGGCGTTTTTTCCTGTCTTCCTCGTACTCCGAGAAATTACCTTCGAACCAGACAACTGCGCTTTCTCCTTCAAAAGCAAGAATATGCGTAGCGATCCTATCCAGAAACCATCTGTCGTGACTGATGACAACAGCACAGCCGGTGAAGTTTTCAAGGGCCTCTTCCAGCGCTCTCATGGTATTTACGTCAAGATCATTGGTAGGCTCGTCAAGCAGCAGGACATTCGCGCCCTGCTTGAGGATTTTTGCCAGATGCACTCTGTTCCGTTCTCCGCCGGAAAGCGTGCCGACTTTTTTCTGCTGATCGGCCCCGGAAAAGTTGAATCTGGAGACATAAGCCCTCGAATTAACGGAAATCCTGCCGAGTTGAATAATATCCGCACCTTCCGATATCTCTTCCCAGATATTCTTGTCAGCATCAAGGGCGTCGCGGCTTTGATCCACATAACCGATACTCACCGTCTCTCCAACCTTGAAGCTGCCACTATCTGCCGTTTCCTGACCGGTAATCATCCTGAAAAGGGTCGTTTTCCCTGCGCCATTCGGGCCGATTACGCCGACAATGCCCCCTTTCGGGAGTCTGAAAGAAAGTGCGTCGAAAAGAAGCCGATCCCCGTAGCCTTTTGAAACATTGTCCGCTTCAATGACGATATCTCCAAGACGTGGGCCTGAAGGGATGTATATTTCCAGATCCCTGGCAAGCTTGTCTGTCTCCTGTGAAAGGAGTTGGTCGTAAGCGGTGACACGCGCCTGTGATTTTGCGTGACGCCCTTTGGGAGACATCCTGATCCATTCAAGTTCACGCTGCAGTGTCTTCTGGCGGTCACTCTCCTGCTTCTCCTCAGTTGCCAGCCTGTTCTGCTTCTGTTCCAGCCAGGATGAGTAGTTACCCTTCCAGGGAATCCCTTCTCCCCGGTCGAGTTCAAGAATCCAGCCGGCAACATTATCGAGGAAATAGCGGTCATGGGTTACGGCGATGACTGTCCCTTCGTAGCGCTGCAGATGCTGTTCGAGCCAGGCAACCGTCTCGGCATCGAGATGGTTTGTCGGCTCATCGAGGAGGAGGATATCCGGCTTTTGCAGCAAGAGACGACAAAGGGCGACACGTCTCTTCTCCCCACCTGAAAGAACTTTTATCTGAGCGTTACTCTCGGGGCAGCGGAGGGCATCCATCGCCATTTCCAGTCTTGCATCAAGATCCCAGGCATCAAGGTGATCAAGTTTTTCCTGAAGCTCCGCCTGTCGATCGCACAGTTTTTCGAAATCTGCATCCGGTTCGGAGAACTTGTCAGTAATGGCATTAAACTCCGCCAGAAGATCAACGGTACCCTGAACACCTTCTTCAACAATCTGTCTGACGGTTTTTGACTCATCAAGCTTTGGTTCCTGCTCAAGAAAACCGACCGAATATCCCTGGGACAGCACCGCTTTGCCGTTATAGTCATTATCAACTCCGGCCATTATCCGCAAAAGTGAACTTTTACCTGAACCGTTCAGGCCAAGTACACCGATCTTGGCGCCATAGAAATAGGAGAGTGAGATATCCTTTATGACCGGTTTTTTGTCATAAAACTTTGAGACTCTCATCATTGAATAGATTACTTTGTTCGGATCAAGCGCCATTAACATTTCTCCTTTATACGAAAAAAAGGACAGCCGTTTCAGACTGTCCCTCTAAATAACTCAACGACAACAGACTATTTTCTTAGCACCTTGATGACAGCAGAGAAATCCTCCTCACCCCTGCCATCCTTATCAGCCTGCTCGTAGAGCCGACAGGCGCATTCAGCTCCTGGCAGATCAAGATTAAGCTTCTTGGCCTGGTCAAGAACCAGCTCAAGCTGTTGATGAACATACTTCAAAGCAAGGTTACGGGTAAAATCACCTCTTGCCATGGTACGACCTTTTGAATGAAAGAGTGGCGAGGCAACGCCGCCGGAATCGAGCACTTCAAGAATCTTGTCAGCAGAGAAGCCCATTTTTTCGCCGAACACCAAACCTTCTGAAAGCGCTTGCAACAGCTCCGCCTGAACCAGATTGACAAGAAACTTCATTCTTGTCCCGTCACCTACAGCGCCGACGTGGATGATACTCAGACCAAAATGGGAAAAGATTTCACGACAGCGACCGACAGTGGATGAATCACCGCTTGCAAGAATTGTAAGGAGTCCGTTGGCGGCATGCTCCTTTGTTCCCCAAACAGGTGCATCGATAAAAAGAACGCGGTGTTTTACTGCTTCATCGGCAATTTCCAGAGTGCTTTCTAGCGAATGCGTCCCCATATCAACCAGGATTGTGCCTGGATCGATACCGGCAAAAACACCGTCTTCACCATATATATCAGGCCGCAAACGCTCCTTTTCAGGGCGGATGTGCAGGACAATATCCATCCCCTTGGCCGCCTCACGCGGGCTATTAGCCAACTTTGCGCCCAGAGCCACAAGTTCCGAAACAACCGTTTTGTCAGAATCATAGACCGTCAGCGCATAATTCCCCTTGAGCAGATTGATAGCCATATGCTTGCCGACTGTACCAAGCCCTAAAAAGCCCACTTTTTTCAACATCGAACTACCTCCGAAAGAGATTAATGAAAAATACGCCAATTAAACATGCCAATGAGCCAATACTATACAGATTTGACCGAAGAATGCAATATCGGTTCATCTATTTTTAGTGACATTGTTTCGCTGGCAAAAACCGTATACAGGGCATTTCGAACAAAACGGTGATACCGGACGGCAGAGATTCTGACCAAATGCGACAAGAAGGTCATTAATACGGAGCCAGTAGTTGCCGGGCAGTATCTCCCGCAGCCTGAATTCAGTCTCATCCGGTGTTTTGGTAGTTACATACCCCCAGCGATTACAGATCCTGTGAACATGCGTGTCAACGCATATCCCCGGCTTACCGAACCCGAGGGTGACTACAAGATTTGCAGTCTTGCGCCCTACCCCTTTAAAGTTCAACAGTTCTTCTATTGACTCGGGAACGTATCCGTCATATTTTTCAGTCAGCTGCTGGCAAATCTCCATTATCTGCACGGCTTTGTTCCTGTAGAAACCTACAGGGTAGATTGCCTGCTCGATCATCTTCAGATCAAGCTGCAGCATTTTCCCAGGAGTGTCCGCAAGAGAAAAAAGCCTCAAAGAGGCAGGTCCTGTTGTGGTATCTTTTGTCCTTAATGAAAGTATGCAGGAGATAAGAACCTTGAACGGATCTCCATCCCGCTGGGATATTATAGTTACAGCAGGTGTGTCCCAGTCAAGAACAGCAACTTCGAGGGCGGCCATGACCGCATCAATATTAAAACTCATGTTTTCTCCATACCTCTGCACCAAAAGGAATTGCGAATGAATAACATCATAGACCTGCATTTACACACTACATCATCTGACGGCATATACAATGCATCAGAACTTGTAAGAATAGCTGCTGAATCACAAATAACTGTCATTGCCATAGCTGACCATGACTCTGTTGACGGCATTGATGAAGCTATCTCCGTGGCGGCGGAATTCGGGATTACGGTAATCCCTGCGGTGGAATTGTCAGTAGAATACGCTAAGCACCACGATGTTCACATTCTTGGTTACTGGATAAACCATACCGATCCGGCCTTCGTAAAGATGTTGTCACTTTTTCGCCAGACACGTGAAAGCAGAGGCGTAAAAGTAATTGCTAAAATAAACGTGAAACTTGAATCCGAAGGGAGGGCGCCGATAGGAGTCGGAGAGGTTATGGCGCTTGCGGAAGGGGCTCTCGGAAGGCCTCACATCGCCCGTGTACTTATTGAAAAGGGTTACTGCGCAACCATGCAGGATGCCTTCACAAATTATCTTCAACCGTGCAATGTGCCAAAAGAGTATCTCCCCTTTGACGATGCTGTCAGGGAGATTATTCGTATCGGTGGAGTTCCGGTTCTTGCCCATCCACAGAGCATAAGCCGCAACAGGGAAGAGCTTACGGCCATAATCAGAGACATGAGCCAAAAAGGTCTGGGCGGGATAGAGGCCTTCAATACGATGGGATTTGAAGGAGATACAGAATTTTTGCGGCACCTGGCAGATTCCCTGGGGCTTGCCGTTACCGGCGGTTCTGATTTCCACGGCAGCGAAGAAGGCCTCTTAATGGGGAGAGGTCGAGGAAATCTCCTTATAACCAGCGAAATACTCGACACTCTCTATAAAAAAAGGCCTGCGAGGCTGTGAAGCCTGGCAGGCCTTTAAAAGTTAAATCAGTCTAAGTTACAACAGTAAATTACGACACCGGAACCATAACCTTCTTGAGAATTTCCCACCCTTTGAGAAGGTCCAGAGCTCTTAACAGCTGATAGTCGTTTTTCACCTGTTCATCGGTCTTGTAAAGCGGCAGAGTCTCATCCTTGTCGGTGGCGGTCTCCTTCTTGTCATTCTCAAAGTGATTCTCAAGATCTTTTTCCCGCAAATGCATTGATTCTTTCTTCTCTTTCACAGCAAGTTCAATGCTCTCAACAACTATGTCCGGAGTGATCCCTTTTGCCTGAATGGATCTGCCACTTGGAGTGAAGTATCTCGCGGTTGTAAGCCGCAAGCCTGAGTTGTCAGAGAGCGGGATTATCGTCTGAACCGAACCTTTACCAAAGCTCTGCACACCCATGACAACTGCGCGTTTGTGATCCTGAAGTGCGCCGGCGACAATTTCCGAAGCACTGGCACTGCCGCTATTGATAAGCGCGACAATAGGATAGTCAGGCTGTTTCTCACCCTTGCGGGAAGAAAACTTCATCTGTGCATCTTTTTCCCGGCCTTCAGTGTAAACAATCAGCTTACCTTCATCAAGAAAGGTTTCAGAAACCTTGACAGCCTGATCAAGAAGCCCGCCGGGGTCATTTCTGAGATCAAGCACAAGCCCTTTTATTTTACCCTTGCTGGTTGCTGTGAGACTCTCAAGAGCTTTCTGCAGATCGTCAGAAGTCTTCTCCTGGAACTGTGCTATCCGCACATACCCGAAACCGTCATCAAGCATCTTGAACTTGACGCTCTTCACCTGAATGATATCCCTGGTAAGCGGAAATTCTTTTGGCTTGTCGAATCCTTCTCTCATAATGGTGAGCGTAACTTTTGACCCTTTGACGCCGCGCATTTTCTTGACGGCATCCATAATAGAGAGGTCTTTTGTGTATTTATCGTCAATTTTCAGAATCTGATCACCAGATTTTATCCCGGCACGGTAAGCCGGAGTATCTTCTATCGGAGAGATGACTGTGAGAAGCCCGTCTTTGATCGATATCTCTATGCCCAGGCCGCCGAATTCCCCCTTGGTATCAAGTTTCAACTCCTTGTAAGTGTCTGGCGGCATGAAAGAGCTATGGGGATCGAGAGATGCCAGCATACCGTTGACAGCACCGTAAATAAGCTTCTTGGTGTCTACTTCTTCAACATAACTTTTTTTCACAATCGCCAGCACATCTGTAAAAAGCTCAATTGACTCATAATCGGTACCGGCAGCAGTCGCGCTACGATATGCAGTTGCAGAGGCAAGAGATACAAACCCGGCCACCAGTGAAATTAAAAAATACTTGCGGACTCTATTATTACGAAACATTTATCCTCCAACCCAATAAATTAAAAAACTGTTGTTTCCTGACCCTACCTCATAAAAGCCCTGATTCGATCACCTTAACCAGGGCGCTGGATCTATCGGTTTGCCCTGGTACCTTATTTCAAAATAAAGCTTTGCTCCATCAGCGGAGTCGGTATCTCCTACCTGGGCTACAACTTCATTTTTACTTACTGAAGATCCGACTTTTCTGTTAATCCTCGAAGTATGCGCATAAAGAGTAAAAAACCCTCCACCATGATCGATTATCAGCATATTGCCGTAACCTTTGAAGTTATCGGCAAAAATCACATTTCCGTCAAAAACTGCCTTAATATCGGCATTCATCGCAGCCGCAATAGTGATCCCGTTATTAAAAGTAAACGAATTAAATTCAGGATGCTTGTGCTTGCCGAAACGACTGATGATGTTACCGGTTGCCGGGAGTGAAAGCCTGCCACGTTGGGACCCAAAGCCCTTATCACTTACAGGAGGCTGATAACGATCTCCACCAGGCACGAACTTCTTTTTGTCATTTTTTTGAGTATAGCTCTTTCTGCTTTTTGCTTCAAGCCTTTCGACCATGGACTGAAGCCGTTTTGCGTTGGCCTGCAATTCCTTGAGGGAGGTCTGATACCCCTTTTTTTCGAGCCTTACCTGAGTAAGAGTTGCGGTTTTTTTTGACTTTTCACTCTCTATCTCCAGCTTTTTGGCCTTTATGCGTTGAGAGAGCGTCTCTTTTCTGGCAGCATCCTTCTCAAGCGACACCTTGAGGCCTTCAAGCTGCAAAAGTCTGTTTTGATAATCAATAAAGAGCTTCTTATCGTTTTCAAGAACCGACTGCATATAGCGCTGGTTTTCAACAGCCTGGGGAATTGAGCCTGAAGAGAAAAACATCCGCAGGTTCCCCATTTCACCAGCCTTGTAGAGTGATGATACGCGCTTTGCTATCTCGTTCTTTTTATAATCCAGCTCTGTCGTGGTCAGCTCAATCTGTTTCCGGGTTTTTGCGACGCCAGACTCAACCGCCTTCAGCTCGCTACCAAGATGCAGGAGACTTGCCTCCTTCTCTTTGAGATTCTTTTCAATATGAGCAAGATCAGCCGAAACCTTCGTCTCTACCTTTCTGGTCTGCTTCAGTAGCTGCTGCTTCTTCTTTATCTCACCTTTGAGATCTTTCAATTCATCATGAACATCAGCATAAACGGTTGTTCCAAGCAGCAGTATCCAGACAGCATGTAACAGAATTCTCAAGAATGTATTCATCTAAATGACAATCAATTTTTTCAGTGACACAAGGCTGCCAAAAAATCCGAGAAAGACTCCGCCAAATATCAGCGTAGCTATGTATGGCGACGGAAGAAAGATCAGACCGGCATCAGCAATGTTGAATGAGAAGAAATTGACTGCATTGGCAAGCATGGCGTAGTAGCCCGCGATCAGGATTGAAACAGCTATTATAGACTCCGATAGCCCCTTGCAAAATCCCCTCAATAAGAAACGGTGCTTTGATGAAAAACGGGGTTGCGCCCACTAGCGCGAGGATCTCAAGTTCATCCTGCCGGGCAAGTACCGTAAGCTTTATTGTATTGGATACTATAAACACCACGGCAAGAATTAAAAAAGTGGCAATGATGACACCAAGGATCCTGATGAACTGAAAAAAGGATAGAAATTTCTTCACCCACTCTTCTCCGTACTGCACTTCGCCTATCCCCTGAACATGTTTCAGTCTGCTTACATAAAGATTGACGCTATCGGTAGAACGAAATTCCTTCTTAAGGATTATTTCGAATGACGACGGAAGAATGTCCGCTGTAACCCCTTCAAGAAGAGATTCCTGCCCTTTAAGACGGGAGCGGAATATTTTAAGCGCCTCTTCCCTTGAGACGTACTGAACCGACTCGGTGCCAGGCAGACCGCTGATTCTGCTTTTAAGTGCGGCGAGCTCCTGGGCAACCGGTTCCGTATCGAAATATACCGTCACCGCTACCTTTCTGCTCCACTGATCGATAGTCCCCTCCATATTGACGTAAATCAGCATAAACATGGAAATTATGAGCAGCGCAATGGTTATGGTGCAGATGGTGATTAGGGATACCAGCCTGTTGTTGCGAAGATTTACTATCGCTTTACGGGTAAAGTAACCAAGACGCCCGCCACCACCCAGCGAAGAAGCTTGCGGCCTCGCATTATGCCTGGTGCGTGACATCATGACCCTCTTGGAGCAGACCTTTTTCAAGGTGAACTATCCTGCTGTGTGCTGCGGTTAAACCCCGTCTGTCATGAGAAGCGATCAAAACGGTTGTGCCCCGGATATTAGCCTCTCTAAAGATATTAAGAATCTGATCTTTATTGGCGGGGTCAAGGTTTCCTGTAGGCTCATCGGCAAGAAGTATTTTGGGATCGTTCACCAGTGCTCTTGCAAGGGCAACCCGCTGTTGTTCGCCACCCGAAAGCCGCAGCGGAACAACATCCTTTTTGTGATCAATGCCGAGACGCTTGAGAATATGGAATACTTTTTTGCCGATATCTTTACTCTCCCAACCAAGCACTTCAAGAGTCAGGGCAACATTATCGAAAACGGATCTGTTATTGAGCAGCTTGAAATCCTGGAAGACCACCCCAATATTGCGGCGGAGATACGGGATCTGTTTTCTCGACAGGCGGGCGAGGTTCTGCCCCCCCACAACCACATGACCGCGAACAGGCTCTACCGCACCGTAGACAAGCTTGAGAAGGGTCGATTTGCCTGCGCCGGATGAACCGGTCAGAAAAACAAACTCCCCTTTTGAAATGTTCAGCGTGATATTGGAAAGAGCCGGAAAGTCTTTCTGGTATTGCACAGTGACGTCATGCAGTTGTATCATTTTTCAATTCTACCATTCATTGTAAGGTCCTTTGGTAGCCGACAAGGTCTGAACCGCTATGGACATCATATACAGATCCGCCGGCAGGCTCCCCTTCGGCTGGAGTTGGCGGGGCAACCGTGATCCAGGTATCCTTGCTTTTGGTAAATGGATCTTTCGGAATTTCCCTGAGATACTTCTTGTCAACAAGATCTTGCAGACTTTCAGGAAATTTCCCCTGATCAGCATAAAACTGGTCAATGGTGGATCTGAACGTATAAAGGTTTTCGCTAAGAACGGCCTCATTTGCCCTTATAATCCCCCATTGGTAGTTCGGCACCGCAATTGCCGCAAGAATTCCGACGATGGACATAACTATCATAAGCTCTATCAAGGTAAAGCCTGATCTGTTCAGTCTTTTGAAAAAACGCATCATTTACCAGTCCTTATACTTTGTGCCATCAATGGCGGTCCCTTCATTCTTGGAACAGACATCATAAAGGTCATCACCACCCAGCTTGTCCGAGCACTCTTTGTCGGTGTAGGATCTGACCCCCCAGCTCTCTTCAGGCGCTATCTGTTTGTCGCTGTTAAAGGGGTCACGAGGAACCCTGCGCAGAAATTTTTTCTTCTCTTTGAGAGCACCACCGAAATCATACCCTTCCACCAGCATTTCAAAAGATTCCGGATAGCCGCTTTTCCCAAGGACTTCAGGAATTTTCTTATCCAGAACCCCCTTGTCATAAGTTTTTTTAAAGTCATCTATGGCATTTCTGATAACCCGCAGATTTCTCCTCAGTTCGATCTCTTTTGTTCTTTTGCCCATCATCTGCGCAGAAGGGAGGATCAGCGCAGCCAAGATAGAGAGAATGGAGAGAGTTATAATCAACTCGATCAGACTAAAACCGGACCTCCTGCCGAAAAAGGCAATTGTCAAGGCTGTTTAACCTCTATAACGCTATTGTATGGCGTTGCTTCAACTGGTTTATCACCCATGACCGGTAAGTTTAATGCCGGAGAAACCGATACTGGCAGCACCTTGAGCCTTTGCCTTGAAATTGATGGAAAAGAGCTTGCCCGAACCGGAAATGCCGCCGGCATTTGCCTCCCTGGATAACTTGACACTAACCAATCCAATAGAATTGCCGATTGAGCCGACAAAATTTGAATGTTTACCGTCTTTGTTGAAAAGATCGCCTTCTGTAACAGAAAGAGCCTCAAGAAAAGATGGATTATAAACGACGCTAAATGGCGCAGAAAACAGATTGTCTGCTTGAGAAGCCATGATATCAGCCGTAAACTGCTGCCCCGGCATTACGACGGAAGGGGCGGATACACTAAGGGATACCTTGCCGGCCTGAGACGGAGAAACGGGTGTAACTGGTGGTGAAACAGGCTTTA
The DNA here is from genome assembly GCA_963810975.1 of uncultured delta proteobacterium. Classification (GTDB taxonomy): domain Bacteria; phylum Desulfobacterota; class Desulfuromonadia; order Geobacterales; family DSM-12255; genus VEOV01. The sequence goes on from CAWEPN010000008.1 coordinate 79,803, forward strand.
CAGGTTGACTTACGATCAGCTTGGACTGGTCAGGAGAGTTTGTCTGGGGAGTAACAACCTGACCGGCAGCCGGCAATGGATTGTCAGATACTGGCTGCGCATCGGTCACCGGCACAGCCGCTGGTGGCTGAAGAGTCGCCTGGTTTTTTGGCTGGGGCGGCAACGGTTGCGCTAATTTCTGAAGAGGCTGTTGCGGAGGTCCAGCTGACGGCTTTTTCGCTTCAGGCGCGGAGAACTCCGGCTCCGTGGTAAAAGATTCGTACTGCCTTGCAATGGATGGGTCATCCTCAATACCTGACCAGAATGATGCTATTTCGGGATCGGAAACAGTTAACCCGCGTACAATTCTCGGGGTTATTGCCAGGATCAGCTCGGTCTTGTCGCCAGAATTTTCCTTATTGGAAAAAAGCTGGCCGATTACAGGAATATCCCCAAGAACAGACACTTTCTGAGTATTCTTACTTTTTGAATCCTGAATCAGTCCACCGATAACGCTGGTTTCCCCGTCCTTGAGTGAGAGTACGGTGTCCATGTTTCGCGTGCCGATGGTAACAACGGTAGTCGAATTGTCCGTGCCTACTTTTTCCCTTGAAAGAATGGAACTAACTTCAAGACTCAACTTAATATTGACATCATTATTAAGCTGAATGGTCGGTTCAGCGTTCAACTTAACGCCGACATCAACATATTGCACGTTTACTGAATACCCGCCGACAGTTCCGTTTGTTGATGTTGTTGTAATCGGAACCCTGGTGCCGACATTGAACTTGGCTTTTTCCCTGTTTTTAACCCGTATCTTCGGATTGGAAAGGGTCTCGGCGTTGCCGAGTGTCTTGCCGAAGTTGAAGGTGGCGCTTGGCACGGTAATATAGCCGTTGTAATCACCCCATCTGAAAAGATTAACCAACTGGTCCTTGGTTGATCTTTGAACGTTTGCCGCAACTGCAGCCGAATTTCCAGTGGATGTTGTGGCATCGGAGGTTGCAACTGTGGCAGAATCTGTTGTTACGAAGGTGGAGTTCAAGAATGCTCCGGAAGGACCGGTCGCATGTAAATCAACCGCATAGCGACTTAAGGCAAGACCGAAACTCTCGGCATTTTTCTTGGAAACCTCTATAACCTCAACTTCAAGAACAACCTCTGCATCAGGGACATCATTGGCCTCCAGTATCCGTTTCGCCACTTCGATAACATCAGCGGTGTCTCTTAAAACGAGGGTGTTCATCTCCTCATTTACATAGATTTTTTTAACCTGAAGCATCGTCCTGATCAAATTGACCGCTTTTTTCGCATCAAGCTTGTTGAGAAAAAATGTCTGGACGTAAAGTTCCTCGTACTGCTTGTCTTTTTCCGCTGTTTTCGGGTAGACAATAATCGTACTTTCGTTCAAAGTTTTCGTTCTAAGTTTATGCATACCGCAAATAATATCCAGAGCCTGCTGAAAGGTAGCATTTTCGAGATAAATAGTGACTGTCGAATCCTTTACGCCTTCATCAAAGACAAAATTAATACCGGAGAGCTTGGTAATAATATTTAAAACATCCTTTATTTTTGCATCCTTGAATTTAAGAGTAATCGGTTTTGTGGATTTAAGGTTCAGTTCAAACCCTTCTGATCTGACTTTTCTGGTTTTCAGAAGCCGCTCGACTGCTTCTGCAGCCTCTCGGCTATTCGGATTTAAATTCAGCGCGCTCTGATAGGATCGTACAGCCTCCCTGCTTTTGTTCTCCTTCTCGTATTCGACCCCCTCATTAAAGAGCAGTGTCGACTTCCTTCGCTTGTCGATCACCTCCATCTGCTGCTTGGCACGGCTTTGCGATGGGTCCATAACCATGGCGCTTTGATACTCAAGATAGGCTTCGTCGATACGATCCGTATTAAAGAGTTTATCCGCGGTTTCAAGGTGCTTTTTTGCGGCTGCTTCGCTTGCACTTAGAAATGCAAGCCTGTATTCACTCATTTCTGAATTATATGAGACTGCTTCGGCATACTTGAGCACTGCCTCGTCAAACTTGCCTGCTCGCTCCAGTTCCTGTCCCTTGTCAAAGGATGTACGTCCGACTGCACAGGCAGTGAGCGCTATAACGCCTATTAAAAAAGCTATCTTGATTACGATTTTCATCGTCGGTTCTCCTATAGTAAACAGATCATCTTCTGGGTGCGGCAAGCGGGCTGTTTTCGACAAGCGGAATAACTACTTCACCACCAGACTGAATGCTTGTTATTGTGAGCGCTTCTTCAGTAACTGCGGTCACATCATATTTACCCGAAATCTTGTCTCCTTTTTTTACGACAAAAATCTCTTTGCCGTTTGAAAGGAAAATAGTTTTTTTGTTATCCTTTTTCAGAAAGCCAAGAAATGTAAAGGTCGCCATTTCCCGCTGCAAAGGAGTAGGCCCGACAACCGGCGGCGGTGGCACGACAATCTTTACCGGCGGTGGCGGCGGCGGTGGCGGAGTGGCAGCGGAATTATATTTTTTTTAGTGCCGACATCATAAAGAGCGCGGAATATATTTCTTCCCCCGCCTGGCAGAGTGCCACCGCCCCTTTCCAGAAGATCAAGTCTGACCCTGGCGGCATCAGCATCCCTGCTCTGGGCTGACTTTACCGGCTTGGCAGTCATTCCGGGCTGAAAGGTAAGTTTTTCAACTCTTTCCTGTTTCGGCATCCGGAGGATACTGTAGCCGATCGAACCGGCAAAAATAATCAGTAGTGCTGCAAGAATGGCTCTCTGTCTGTTCATTTAGCCTCCAGAGTAAACCAGGAGGTTATGGACAGCTGCAGCTGAACGGATTCGGCAGCGGCGCCGGAAGCTGCGATTGCGATGGAATCTATTACCAGGATATTACTGTCCCCTGCGCCCAGAGCATAAATAAATTTCTTCAGTTGAGTATATTTGCCACTGACCGAAAGAGTAAGAGCGTAGCTCAGAAGCTGTTCTTCCTTGACAAGTGAGGGTTTATAGGTAATTGAGACAATCTCAAGATCGTTTTTAGATGCCTTTTCGTAGAGTTCACCGATGAATCGTGCAAACTGGCTTTTTGGATATATTCTTTCACGGAATTTTGCAAGATCCGCCAAACCGTTTTTGTAGAGAGTCTCCCTGTCCTGAAGTGCAGTTCCCCTCCCCTCTTGCTCCCGGAGCTTCATCCATTCAGCGTTCGCTTGTTCGACTTGAGCAGTCTGATAAAGCGAGATAAACAACTGCAGCGACATGGCAACTGCAAAGAGTATGGCAATCGCTATCAAAGATCGCTTTCTAAGCTGTAGTATCTGTTTGATGGTTGTCATATTCATGATGCAGTCACTTTGCAGGTAACTGAAAAGTTTAACCCTTTCTGCTCGCCCTCTTTCATGAAGGTCTGGTCAGTCAGAAAAATTTCACTGAAAAAACTTGAACTCTCCAGGCTCTCGATAAATTTCCGCACTGCGGAGAAATTTCTGGCGGATGCCGAGAGTTTGAGCACAGCCCCTTTATCGGCCGGCTCAAGCCTTTTTAGGACAACCCCTTCAGGGACAAGCTGCTCAAGGTTGGCAAGGAGTGCAAGCCAGTCATAGGAACGTTTGTAAAGAATCGAATTAACATTTTTGACGTCGGCAAGAAACGCGGCGTAATCGCTTTCCGAAACTTTTTTAGTCCCTGCGGCATGGGTTAGTTTCGCCTTATACTCAGTAAACCTCTTCATCCTGGATGCATTATCAACGCAGGTATAGATCGAGAAAACAAGCCAGGAGGAGAGAATAACGGCTGCAACCAACAGGCAGAGGTTAACCTTTTTGAAATCGACATAAACCCTCGTTGCAAGGTTGATGCTGAAATTCATCCGAGACTCCTTGAAGCAGCTCCCAGTGCGCTGAGAATATCTGGCAGCACTCCACTGTCGACTTGCTGCTTTGAGCTGCCGATAAATGCATCGGTATCAACCAGGGCAGGATTCACGCCTGTAGCCTCAAAAATAACACCGCTCAGGAGCTGCCTCTCTGCAAGCGGGGCATAATAGAAGATTTTCCTGGGCTTCCAGCCACCCTTCGAATCAGAATAAACGAGAAGCGAACTGTTTACCTCCCGGTAAAGTCTGACAGGGTCACTGAGCGCTGTACTTATAAATTTGCTCCTGTAAAAGTCAAGAATTCCGTCCTGAAAAATCATTACAGAGAGAACTCCGCGATAACTTATGAGAAACGCCAGCTGATCGTCGACTTCAAGACTGTTGGCAAAGAGACGGTATAGATTGAATGCTGCAAAATCTATTTTGACAGGCTCCAGGGACAATGAGAGAAGCAGCTCTTCATATTCATTGATGACCTTTCTGGACGCAAGTGCGACTAAAAGGGTTGAAACCCCCTCCTGACCGGTTTTAAGAAGATGATAATCGAGGTGAAGCTCACTGAGTTCGACCGGAAAACTTTTCTTGAGCTTCCATTTTACCTGATCAATGCCTTCTTCCTTGCTCTTGATCGGTGAATCCATGTCAAGCATCATGACTCGCCCGGCAAGATCAGGAATGGAGAGCGAGACTCTTTTGGTTTCAGTCAAGAGCTTTAACCATGATTCGGAAAGCATAGTGCCAAGAGAAGCAGAGTTGATTATGTTCTGTTCTTTGATAGATGGCTTGAGAAGCGCATCAACAGAGTTGACCGCTTCATATCGCTCTATGACAGGCGAAACGGATGAACCGGATGCAAGCACCCAGGCAAAGCCGTGCTGATGTATTTCAAGTCCAAGGGAGTTACCTTGAAAGAACATTATTACTCCACAAAAGTGACCCGGTTTATTTCCTTGATCGTTGTTTCACCTAAAAAAACTTTCTCAACCGCCGACTCTCTCAGAAACATGGTGCCGGCTTGACGAGCTGCTTTCTTGAGGGCTGCCACAGGCGCCTTCGAGACAATCAGCTCGCGCAATTCATCATTAAGGTCGAGCAGCTCAACTATGGCGGACCTGCCGCGATAACCGGTGTTGTTGCACTCATCACACCCTCTTGCTTCGTAAAAGATTGCGGAGGCACAGTCTGCCGGATTAATAGCGGATTCAAGCAGAAATTCATCTGAATACTGCACCTGCTGCCTGCATTTCGGGCAGACTTTTCTCACCAGTCTTTGCGCCATGACGCAGTTAAGGCAGGAGACGAAGTTGTAAGGATCTATCCCCATATGGATAAATCGGCCAAGAACGTCAAAGGCATTGTTAGCGTGAACAGTCGTGAAAACCAGATGGCCGGTAAGCGCCGATTGCACAGCGATCTGAGCTGTCTCCGCATCACGGATCTCGCCAACCATGATCTTGTCAGGGTCATGCCTCAAAATGGAGCGGAGTCCCCTTGCAAAGGTCAGCCCCTTCTTCTCATTAACCGGTATCTGTACTATCCCTTTAAGAAGGTATTCGACCGGATCTTCAATAGTTATGATCTTCTCTTCACCGGTATGTATTTCGGTAAGGGCAGCATAAAGCGTCGTCGTCTTGCCTGAGCCGGTCGGCCCTGTGACCAGTACCATGCCGTAAGGTTCACGCACCATCTTCCGAAATCTTTTCATCTCGTGATCCGTCATTCCGAGGACATCCAGCGTGAGCCCCTTCATATCGCTGGCAATGCTCTCCTTGTCAAGAATACGAATGACCGCATCCTCGCCAAAAGCGCTCGGCATGATCGAAACACGAAAATCTATAGATTTGCTGTTGATACGGAGTTTGAAACGGCCGTCCTGGGGAATTCGCTTTTCAGAAATATCGAGTTCACTCATTACCTTCAGTCTGGAGATAATCGGCCCCTGAAAGTGCATGTCTATTACATCGGTTGCCTTGTAAAGGACCCCGTCAATCCTGAACTTGATAACAACCCCTTCCATAGCTGACTCGATATGGATGTCACTTGCCCTTCTGGTAAGAGCATCCATGATAGTAGAGTTGAGCAGTTTGATTATCGGGCTTGTATCAGCGGAAATTGCCTCCACGGAGAGGACTTCCTCCCCTTTTTCCGTCTCGGTGACAAGCTGAAGCATGAAGTCTTCAGAGACCTCTTTAAGCACCCTGCTGGTACCGTCACCTTTTTTCAGGAGCTGCTGAATGATCGACGGCGCGGCGATTTTCAGGATAAGAGGTTTATCGAGAAGCAGTTCCAGATCATCAAGCTTAACCACATCCGTAGGATCTGAAATCGCGATAGCGATAGAATCACCGACCAGCTCAAGCGGCACGAACGTGTAGCGATAGATAATATCCGCCGGGAATAGTGCCAGAACATGCTCGTTCAGCTTGAACGCAGACAGATCGACAAATTCCAGACCGAACTGCTCCGCAATCGCCTGATAAAGATTATCTTCGGAGACGAGTTCCCCCTGGACACAAAGCTCGCCGAAACGCAGCGGTGAACTGCCGATCTTTTCAACGACATAGGCAAGCTGCCCGACCGTCAGATCTCCCCGATCTACGAGTATTTCCCCAATCTTTTTTCGGGCAAACGAGATGCTCATGCGATCATCCTACGGTTCCTGCTAATTTGAATACCGGTAAATACATGGTAACAATAATAGTTCCGATGACAACCCCCATAATCACCATGATGGCCGGTTCTATCGCCGTGCTCAGCAAATGGAGGCGCTGATCCAGTTCTTCCTCGAAATAGTCGGAAATCCCTTCCAGCATCTCTTCCAGAGATCCGGTAGACTCTCCGACGGAGAGCATCCTGAGGGCGAGCGTAGGCATCAGTTTTGCCCCGTCAATCGCCACACTCAAACTGACCCCCTCTTCGACACGCCTGATAGCGGCGGAAAGCCTTCTCTCAAGGATTTTGTTGTTCAGTGTTCCGACTGACATTTTTAATGACTCGACTATGGGGATACCGCTCTCTATGATCGTCGCCAGAGTTCTGGTAAAGCTGACAATTGAATATTTTGAAAAAATATCTCCCAACACCGGAATACGGAGATTAAATCCGTCAAGCTTCGCTCTGCCCGACTCTGTACTGATCCATTTCCTGAAAAGGTACATGCCTAAAAAACCGGCTGCCACAAGCAGCGGAAAAAATTTCTTCAGGACACTGGTGAAACCTATAAGAATAAGCGTCGGGGTCGGAAGCTGAGAGCCGGCATCCGCGTAAACCTGACTGAATGTGGGGACGACATAGACCAGCAGCAGGGTTACAGCCACAAACGCGACGGAAATCAATATTGCCGGATAAAAAAGCGCCGTAATAACCTTTTTCCTGAACCCCTCGGTTTTTTTAAGAAATGTTATGTAGCGCCTTATTGTCTGCGGGAGATCACCGGTACGCTCACCGGCACGAATCGAAGCGATGTACAGATGAGAAAATGCGCTTGGATGGCGCTCGAAAGCATCGGACAGCGAGCTGCCCCCTTTGATATCGTCACGTATAATCTCCAGCACCTCGGCAAGACGCCCCTTTTCGATTCTTTCCAGGATCGTGTCCAGAGCCTGGATAATTGGAAGGCCGGCCTTTATTAAAACCAGAAGTTCCTGATTGAAAGTAATCAACGCCTTGGTGTCTATCTTCCGGCGGTAAGCGCCTTTATTCCATAAAAACTGAAGCGGTTTTTTTGACACGCTGAAAACGAATAAACCCTGGGCAGAAAGGTTCTGCTTGAGAATATCAGCGCTGGCAGCCTCAAACTCCTTCTCGATGATCTTGCCGTCGGCAGAGCCTATTTTACATCTAAATAGTGGCATATTCCGGCCAGCTCCTTGTCAGGCCAACAACATTCCGCTCACCCAGCAAATAAAAAAACAGATAGAGATCCCGCCCCATTTAAAGGCCGCCTTTACAACAAACTGCTCACTGTTCGGGAATGAGTAGTGAATAAAGAAGAGGATTGAAACTATCCACCCCCATATTCCAAACTGGGAAAGCAGCGCCCAATATTCGTTCATGCTTTGCGCCCCGAAAAAGCCCTGAATAAGCTCCCAAATTTAAGTTTCCAGACCATAAAGACCGCTTCCCTGACTATCTGCTTGGACATTTTTGAGGTGCCCGCATGTCTGTCAACAAATATGATCGGCAGCTCGCCAATATTGAAGCCCCGCTCAAAGCAGCGGTAATTCATCTCTATCTGAAAGGAGTAGCCATCAGACTTTACCGAATCGAGATCGATCGACTCAAGCACCTCTCTTTTAAAACACTTGAACCCGCCGGTGCAGTCAGAAAGATGAAGCCCCGTTATAAGCCGGGTGTAGACACTGGCGCAATAGCTGAGAATCAGGCGTCTGATCGGCCAGTTCACCACACTCACACCGTTTGCATACCTTGAGCCGATAACAACATCGTGATTTGACATCTTCTCGATGAAAAGCGGCAGCATGGCAGGATCGTGAGAAAAATCAGCGTCCATTTCGATTATATAGTCAGAACCGGCATCAAGCGCGATCTTGAAGCCCTCGCGATAAGCAGAGCCCAGACCCATCTTGCCGGCACGATGCAGAACCTGTACGCGGGGGTTTTCCGCAGCCAGACGGTCGGCAATTTCGCCGGTACCGTCCGGGGAGTTATCGTCAACAAAAAGAAGATGTATCCTTTCGTCCTGGGAAAGAATCAGGGAGGAGAGCTTCTCAATATTGTCACGCTCATTGTATGTCGGAATGACAACGGTAATTTTCAAATCAGCATCCAAGGGGATAGAATTTAATCTTCTGGAGAATAGTCGATTATCACAAATGATGCAAGGGAAAGGGAAATGCCGAATAGTGTTCAGGAGTGATTTTATCCTGCCGGAGGAGGAAATAATTAAAAAAATGCCCCCATGGGAGTGGGGGCAATTAAAAATCCTCAAAATCAGGAGATCACAGATAACATCCACCGACTCATGAAAAGACGAACCGGGGCATCACATAGCAGTATTAATGAACTCTAGAAGCAACAAGAGAATGGCAATACTTTTCCTGGGCGTAAAACATAAAACTGCCGGGTCGAGCTTTTCTGACAGCACTGATTGCGCTGTCAGCATCAACACCCGACTCTATCAAGAGTCTTGCGACAACGAGTCCGGACCTGCCAACCCCCTCCTTGCAATGAACCAGGATGCGCTCTCCATTCCGCAGAGCCTCCAGCAACCTTGACCGGTTTTTGCGCCAATTCTCCTCAAAACTCTCGTCTGGCAGTATGTTATTTGCCATCGGCAGATGCATAAAAGCCATATTTTTTGTAAGGATTTTTGCCGGGAGGGCGGCGGTTCCCAGCATGATTATCTCCTGCATCTCGAGAAGATTTACAACCATCGAGGCGCCCCAGTTACTGATGCACTGAAGGTCATTTTCAATACGGTCAGCGTAAAGATCAAGAGTACTGAACTCTTTCATTCCCGGGCAGGACGAAATCCCGATCAGGCCGGGAAGAGACGGTACCGCGACAGCATCAATCTTCAAAGGGAGACTTCTGACACCGATTGCGTATTCGTCAGTCATTTTTTCACCTCCGCCCAATAAACTGTAATGTGAGTCCAATTACATTTAATATGCCAGAAGCCTGATTCCAGGCTAATCGATGTAATTCCGGATAGTTGCGCAAGAAGGGGGAGTTAACGGCATGAGTATAATGAGGAGAGAACTGTCGACTTCAGTGTAAACAAACTTTTAATGAGCTGATTTGTGCAATAAATCAGGGGGGTTACAGAAACGTAAAGAAACTTTACAACACCCGGCGGAACGGCTCTGAAGTGGCGTTTACGGGGAATGAAAAGTTTATTGCAATGGCTCGCTATTTAGACAAAAAACATATCTCTCTAACTGCCTCATCCTCTGCATAAAATCCATACGGTGGAATAGTGCTATAGTTTTCACATATATAGCTAGACAATCTAACTCTCAACTGATAGTTTCCCGTGCAGTTTTTGCATTTTTCCACTGCATTGCCTGGTCTCTTTTTTTAATTCACTCAAGGACAGTTCCTTTGAACCTCTACAGGCAGATTAAATCCATCCTCCCGCTGCTGATCCTCCTCATAGGGTTGGCAGTGCCTGTCTGGGCGGAGCAGTTGGATGAGACCAGTCTGTTTGATTTTTCAGCCGAGCAGCAACCGGCAGTTTCCCCCCGTTACTACCCGCCCCATCTCCAAGATAGCCGAAAACACCACCGTCATCACCGCCGAGCAGATTGCCCTTCTCAATGCCCACACCCTGGCCGATGTCCTCCAGACAGTGCCCGGAGTACAACTTGATGTACTGCAGACACCGGGGGGATTTACCGACTTCAATATTCAGGGGTCATTTACAGGGTATTCACATATTCTTGTGCTGATCGATGGGGTACAGCAGAACAATCAGGTACAGGGAATGGGTTTCCCCAACCTGATCCCGGTGCAGCAGATCGAGCGGGTGGAGATCATCAAGGGGGCGGCTTCCGGCAGCTGGGGCCAGGCGCTGGGCGGCGTGGTCAATGTCGTTACCAAGTCTCCCGACAGTATAAGCACCATTGGCGGCGCCGGTCAGCAGTTCCCTCGGCGAACACGGCACCCGCGAAAACCGCGGCGAGAGTAAGCGGCACCATCGACCGCTTCGGCTACTACCTTTCCGGCGGCAGTCTCTACTCCAAGGGGCTTCTCCCTAATAACGGCGTCAACAATAACAACGGCTATGCTAAATTCACCTATGAGCTGCCGACCAAGGGGAATTTTACCGGCGGGCTCAGTTACATGGACTCTGCCATCGGCCTCGATGAGAACAGCCTGGTACATGACAACGCTACTGACCAGAAATTTTATGCCTTCCTGAATTTCGATTATCCCATTGCCGAACAGTTGACATTTAAATTATCAGGCAGTGCAAGCTACTTTTAAAGACAATACAAAACTTGGCGACAACAATCAGGGCATAGTTACACCTTTTCATGATTTCCATCTGGGACGAATCGACCCGCAGTGTCAACGCCAAGCTCCATCTGGGGTGACAGCCACAACAACCTGACAAGCGGCGTGGAGTACGAGCACGGAAAAGTTCAGCAATGGGAAAGCATTTACCGTGACCCGGCTTCCCCGTATCTGATATTGACAAGCGCAAGGACGCCTATGCCGCCTTTACCAACGGCACTTTAAGCTTCGGCGACCTGACGGTTCTCCCCGGCATCCGCTATGACCATACCGGCTATGGCGACGACATCGTCAGCTACTCCCTGGGGACAACCTACCAGCTGACAGAAAAAACGCTGCTGCGGGGCTATTGTGCCAACGGCTTCGGCCTGCCCACTTGTGAGCTCTTATGACAATGGCCCGCAGCAGGTCTGGACCGTGCAGACCGGGGTGGAAAGCGAAGCTATCCCCTATCTCTGGCTGAAAGGGGATCCTCTTTTACAATGACATCTCCGAATGCCACAGCAATTGACTTTGACCTCGACAATCCCGGTGTCACAAGCCGGGAGCAGATAAGCAGGGGTACGAATGTGGAAGCCCGCACCACGCCGTTCTACGGCTTCTCCCTGGCCGGCGGCTATACCTACGTCGATCCCGTGACCCGCGAATCCGGCAGCCGTCTGCGAACTCGTCCCGACCAACCTGGTAAAAGCCTCCCTCCAGTACAATGAAAATCGGCTCGGCCTCAAAGGGATCCTGACCGCCAACTACGTCGACTGGAACACCCCGAATACAAGAACGGCAGGTACAGCTCGGTCTATCATCGGACCTGCACCTGAACCAGCAGCTCTGCCCGTCAAGCGAGACTTCGCCGGAGCTGTTCTTCTCGGTCCGCAACCTGTTCAACGGCTCCAGTACAATACGACCTATTCGACTACAAGAACCCTCAACGCTGGGTCGAGGGCGGAGTGAGGTTCAGCTTTTGAGATACCTCCTCCTGCTCATACTGGCCACCCTCCTGGCACTGCCGGCAAGCGCCGCCGAGCTGCTCATCATCCAGAGCCACAGAAACCAGGTCTTCGACCAGACTGTCCGCCAGATTGAGAACAGATGCGGCAAGAAGAGCCAGACCTATGTCATGGGAGATTACGCTGAATTCGACCTTGAGCGGATCGTCCGTGAGGAAAAGCCGCGACTGGTCGTAGCTGTCGGTGACAGGCCGCTGAAAGCCTCCCTGAAGCTCCGCAATACCCCTGTTATCTACACCATGGCTCTGGACGCCGAGGAGAACAGGCTCAATAAGAACATTTCCGGTATCAGCATGAATGCTTCGCCGAAGAATTATCTTATGCTTCTCAGTAAGCTCGGACTGCACCGCACTGGGGTCGTCTACGACAGCAGGAAAAGTAATGCCTACATTAAGAGAGCCAAGAAGATTGCTGCCGACTACGGGATAGAGCTTGTTACCGTGCAGGTAAAACAGCCGCAGGAAGTCGAGTCGGCACTCTCCAGACTCGCAAGCAGCGGAATAGACTCAATCTGGATGATTCCCGACACAACTGCGGTGACAGCTGAAAACCTCGATTCCTATTCCCATATGGCACAGAAATCCAATATCCCGCTGATCGGCTTTTCCAAAGCATATCTGGCAAAAGGGGCTCTGGCCGTTCTGGAAGCATCACGCACCAAAATGACCGAGCAGCTCTGCGATAGTATCTTGAAATTACTCAGCGACAGAAATCCCGCCGGGATGCCGCCGGAAGATATTAGCGAGGCTCAACTTTTTACCAACGAATTTATCGCCCGGAAACTCAGCTTCAGTCTAACCGGAACGAACCAGCTTTTCCGCTCCGGCAAGGAATAACAATGGCTCTGAGCCGTCTAACGCAGAGATTCCATAACAGTCTCCGTTTAAAGCTCTCTCTGCTGCTCTCCGTTGTAACCGCCATTCTGACCATCACCTTCACGTCTTACTATATTATCAACGAACGCCAGTCATACCGCTCACGTCTGGCAGACAAAGGGAATCTTATTGCCACCATCCTGGCAGGCTCGCTCCGGATTCCGCTCTACGCCGGTGATAAGGATGAAGTTGCCCGGCAGGCTATGCAGATTTTTGACAAAGGACATGTCTCGTCCATTCGAATATTCAATAACAGCGGGGAACTGGTTGCTTCTGCGGGCAATTATTCCCCACCTTCCGACGACGCCGAACTGACAATTACCAAGACTGTAACGTCTCATGCTGAACTGCAGACCCCTGAAGCGCTGCTGCTCGGGAGATACACATCCTGGCCAACTGATCGGCACGATCGAGCTGACGATGGATCAGAGCAATATGAACCGCATGACCAAAAATCTGCTGCTGGGCGCAACTCTGCTTTCCTGCCTGTTCTGGATTATAACGACAACGCTCATCTTTTTTATCCTCCGGAAAGTCACCATGACCTTTCACCAGCTGATGTCCGGCGTCAAGAAAATCGAAGCGGGAGATCTCTCCTCCAGAATTCCAACGAGTGAAACTGATGAGCCGGGGAGAGCTCTTGCCGCCATCAACAGTCTGGCTGATGCCCTGCAGAAGAGAAATGAAGAGAATGCCGCCTTGCAGGCAGAAGTAGTTAAAGGTCTGCGGTCGCAAATTGATGATGAGAAGAACAAAAACATGGCCAAGCTGATCCAGACCAACCGGATGACTTCACTTGGCCTGCTGGTCTCCAGTATGGCCCATGAAATCAACAACCCGAACAGTTCCATAAGACTCGCTGCGGAAATTATTGAACGGGGCTGGAAGGATTTGCAGCCTGTTCTTGATGAGGTTGCCAGGGATGAGGGGGATTTCAAGATCTGCGGAATGAGTTACTCCGAGGCCTCTGAGGATATTGAAAAAGCTGTTGAGGCAATCCTGCGCAGCAGCGTGAGGATTGAGAATGTGGTCCATAATTTAAGAGCCTACAGTCTTGGCGGCAGAGAAACCGGGCTTATGGATTTCGATCTCAACAGTGTTGCCGAGAACTCTGTTGCTATCGTCAGGGCCCACGGTAAAATGGAAGGCATTATCATCCACGCAAACCTTGCATATGATATCCCCGCCGCCAGCGGCAATCCTCTCCAGATTGAACAGGTCGTCACAAATCTTCTCTTGAACGCAATTCAGGCAATGGCACTCAATGATGGCAAGCATGTTACCATCTCAACCGAGAGTGATTTGCGAGAGTGGGGAACTTCTTCTTGTTGTCAGCGATAGCGGCCCGGGAATAGCCGCCGCCGATCTGGCTCATATCTTTGAGCCGTTCTTCTCGACACGGATTGAAAAAGGGGGGAGCGGCCTGGGGCTGTATATTTCCGATTTCATCGTCAGGGAGCAAAATGGAACTCTGGAGATAAGCAACCAGGCGAGCGGCGGGTGCAGGGCGGAGGTCAGACTACCGGCTGCGAAATCAGTTGTCAGCCAACAGTAAAGATGACTCAAGTTTTTTGTTGAGAGTCGGACGGGAGATCCCCAGCAGCTCGCTGGCAACCCCTTTATTCCCTTCACTTATCTTCATCGCCTCGCTGACAAATAGCGCCTCGACCGCATCAATAGTGGGGAACTTTTCGAAAGAGGCATAGAGGCTAAAGCTTCCATCTGTAGAGACTCTTACAACCCCTTTGTTGCGGGTTGGCTTTGCTAACTCAAGACAGCCGAAATCATGGATTGAAAGCTCCATCTTGCGGCTGGAGGCAACAGCGTTACTCATCATGTTGGCAAGTTCACGAACATTCCCCGGAAAATTGTATTCAGAGAGTGCCAGTTTCAGCTCTATCGAAAGCTCCGGTTTTTCTTTGGAGAGGGTTTTTGCCGATTCAGCTGCAAAATGCTCGGCCAACAGCAATATGTCGCCTTTCCTCTCACGCAATGAAGGGATATGGAGCTGGTGAATATTGAGACGGTGGAACAGATCCGCTCTGAATGTTCCGGCAGCAACCATCTCCTTAAAATCCCTGTTTGAAGCGGCAACAACACGGGCATTACTCTGATACAACAGATCCGACCCGAGCCGGTAATACTCCTTTTCCTGCAAAAGTCTGAGTAAAATCTTCTGTGAAGATGGGCTTAAGTCACCAATTTCATCAAGAAAAAGGGTCCCCCCGGCAGCTTTACAGATCAATCCTTCACGATGCTCATTGGCGCCTGTATAAGCGCCCCGCTTGTGGCCGAATATCATGTCCGCAAACATCAGATCATCAAGTCCGGCAACATTTACCGGGACAAACTCACCGCTCAGACCGCTGGAAGCATGTATTGCCCGGGCGATCAGTTCTTTACCTACCCCTGTTTCGCCGGTGATCAGGATAGGATGCTGTGTTGCCGCAACAGCTTCAATTAACTTGAAGGTAGACTTCATTTTCGGATCGGCTGTTAGGATATTCGCAAATATCTCCGGCCTTGAGAGAGACTGACCTAACAGGAAACCTTTGAGGTTGTTATTCTCTATGGTCAGATCACTAAAGCTGAGAGCTTTGCTGATAGTGGCAAATAGCCGTGCCGCGTCGAGTGGCTTGGTCAGATAATCAAAGGCGCCCGCCTTTATACAGCTTACGGCAGTGCTTACGTCCGTTACCGCTGTCATCATGATTACCGGGATATGGGGATAGGACAGATTGACGCTACGAAGCAGATCTGCGCCGGAAATACCGGGCATAACCAGGTCAAGCAGAAGCACGGATATGTCGCCCTCTGCAAGTCTCGCCATAACAACGGCAGGGTCTGACACTGGCACAGTATCACAGAAACCGTTGGAACTCATATTGCGTGTCAACTGGCGAAGGAGGTCAATATCGTCATCAACTATAAGTATTTTCTTCAGGCTTGTTGCTCTGGACATTGCCACTCCTGCTTTAGCTATAGAAAAGATTCAACCTGAAAAAAGCATTTGAAACACAGAGCAACTGAGCAACAGAGAATTTAAACAATTACCGCAATATTATGGGTAAACCAAAATGGTAACTGTCTTTTTCGTGATTTAACCTTGAATTCTTCTTTGTTTTTACTCCGTTGCTCTGTTGCTCTGTGTTTCGTGAACTGCCGTTTTTGGTTCCATTAGAAAATTGCTATTTTCAGGCGACTGCTTGCCCACTACCCACCGTAAAAGCTAAGGTTAATATACTCTCAGTTAAAGGTAAGTTTTATAGATCAAAGCATAAGTGTAATTCAAGGTAAAAAAAAGCCCGGCTCTTTCGAACCGGGCTTAAATACTGGTTATGAGCAAAGACTACTTGCTTGCTTCCAGAGCTCTTTCATAACCCATACTGAAAGCTTTCTTGTTCAGTTCGATGAAAGCCTCGGGAACACTGGAAAGGACAGCCTTTTCAGCATTTTCGCGGCTTACCTGACCTGGTAAGTGCTACCATTGCACCCAAGAGCAACGATATTGGCGACAATCTCACGGCCGACATCGTTTTTAGCGGTATTAATGATCGGGAATGAGACGGTTTTGAAATTGCCCGCAGGCAATTTTTTCACCAGATCGGAATCAACAAGAAGAACGCCACCCTCTTTGAGGTCATGCGAGTACTTGTCGCAAGCTTCCTGGGTCATTGCCAGCAGCGCATCGCATTTGGTAACCTTCGGATAATCGATGATGGTGTCGGAGATGATAACTTCCGACTTGGAAGCGCCACCACGTGCTTCCGGACCATAACTTTGAGACTGTACGGCCTGTTTCCCTTCATAGATCGAAGCAGCCTTTGCCATGATAATCCCGGCGGTGATCAAACCCTGCCCGCCCGCGCCGGAAAATCTGAGTTCATAACGTGCCATCTTTATCGCTCCTTTTCCTTTAAATTATTTCGCGGCCTTGGCGCGTTGAATGACCTTGGCATACTCTTCGGTATACTCAGGTTTCTCTTCTTTGTAGAGAACACCGGTGAGGACTTTCCCTTTAAGCTGCTCAGGGGTCATCTTCTCGGCGGCCTTTACAGGTACGGCAATCTCTTTGAGATGGTTCATCATTTCGATTACCGATTTGAATTTGTTGCGGCGACCGTAGGTGGTCGGGCAGTCGTCAAGAATTTCGACAACGGAGAAGCCCTTGTGCTGAATCGCTTCGGCGATCAGCTTGTCGATCTGGTTTGCATGGAAGGCGGTGCCGCGGGCAACAAAGGTTGCGCCGGCGCCGATTGCCAGCTTGGCGATATCAAAGGCCGGATCAGGGTTGCCGTAAGGGGTGGTGGATGCCTTGGCGCCGGTCGGAGTTGCCGGAGAGAACTGGCCGCCGGTCATGCCGTAGATCTTGTTGTTCATGATGATGTAGGTCATGTTGATGTTACGGCGGCAGGCATGAATGAAGTGATTACCGCCGATAGCAGTACCGTCGCCGTCGCCACCGACAAGGATGACATTCATTTCCGGACGGGCCATCTTGACACCGGTGGCAAAAGCGGCAGCGCGGCCATGGGCGGTATGAAGCGTGCAGCAGTCCATGTAGCCGGGAAGACGCGAAGCGCAGCCGATACCGGAGACAATGGCGGTGTTCTCCTTCTTGAGGCCGCAGGTATCAATGGCCCGGATAAGACCTTTCATGACAATGCCGTGACCGCAACCTGGACACCAGATGTGCGGCAGCTTGCCGGGACGGATATATTTATCGTAATCAAAAGCCATGTTACTTGACCTCCTTGATCTTATCGAGGATCTGCTCCGGATTGATCGGTTCACCGTCAACGCGGAAAATACCGAGAACAGGAGCATTCCCCTCGATACAACCTTTAATAACGCCTGCACACATGCCAAGATTCATCTCCGGAGAGATAAACGCCTTGACCTGCTTGGAGAGCTGAAGAAGACGCTCTTCCGGGAACGGCCAGAAGGTGATCAGGCCGGAAAAGACCGGCCTTGATCCCCTGCTTGCGAGCCTGATCAACCGCAAATCGGGCCGAACGTGAGGTCGAGCCGAACGCTACGACAATAACTTCGGCATCTTCGCAGAGGTACTCTTCCCACTTCATGATGTCAGCGGCATTAGCCTCAACCTTGCGGACCTGACGCTCTTCTTCCGCCTGGACAATCTCGGCCTTGGTGGTCGGAAAACCGTCCTGCATCTTGTTGAGACCGGTCACATGGAACTTGTAGCCGGAACCAAAGGCTGCCAGCGGAGGAACATCGCCAAAAGATGGTGTCGTAAGGCTTGTACTTGTCCGGGAGCAACTGTCGGTGCTGTGCGATCAATGACTTCAATTTCGCCCGGCTCAGGGAATACGATACGCTCTCGCATGTGAGCGACGATCTCGTCAGGCATGACCATTACCGGAGTACGGTATTTTTCTGCAAGATTAAAGGCACGGACCATCTCTTCGTAGGTTTCCTGCACTGAAGCAGGTGTCAGGCAGATAGCCGGATGGTCACCGTGGGTGCCCCACTTGGCGCACATGATGTCGGACTGTGAGGGCCCGGTCGGCATACCGGTCGAAGGGCCGCCACGCATGACGTTGAAAATAACACAGGGGATCTCGGCAATACAGCCATAACCGATAAGTTCCTGTTTGAGGGAGAGACCGGGGCCGGAAGTTGACGTAAGAGCCTTTGTACCGGTAAGAGCGCCACCCAAAAGAGCTGCCATGGCGCCGATCTCGTCTTCCATCTGAATGAATTTGCCACCGATCTTGGGAAGTTCGATGGACATGACTTCTGCCACTTCGGTAGAGGGTGTGATCGGGTAGCCGGCGAAAAACTTGCAGCCGGCATAGAGTGCGCCATGGGCTGCTGCCTCGTTACCCTGAAGAAATGCTACTTTCTTTGCCACGTTAATACCTCCTGTTAAATTTTAAGCGGTAACTTTGATAGCGAAATCAGGGCAGCGCAGTTCGCACTGCATGCACTTGATACAGGCCTCCAGGTTCTTGACCGCGGCCACGAAACCTTGCATTTCCAGCACTTTCGTCGGGCAGAACTCCACACAGATGTGGCATCCCTTGCAGTACTTCTCGATAATCTCGATAGTCGGAAGTTTCTTTTCCATCTACTTTCACTCCTTGTTAAATAGTGCGCCCACAGGCGAAAAACGTGTGAACCTAGCACGGTTTATGTATTAATGCAACATTTGATAAAAAAAAGAAGGGCCTGCGCCCTTCTTCAGTTTTCTAAACTGCTGGAGGGTTAATCCTAGAGATCCATTTTATCCATGCTGCGACAAGATCCTTAACGGCTGCAACGGATTTATCCATCATGGCCTGCTCTTCTGCGTCGAGTTTGAACTCAAGAATCTGCTCGATACCTTTTTCACCAAGCACACAAGGTACGCCGACATAAAGACCCTTGACTCCGAACTCGCCATTCAGGTAAGCACAGGTCGGGAGAACACGCTTCTGATCTTTGAGGATCGACTCTGCCATGGCGATGGCTGAAGATGCGGGGCAGTAGAAAGCGGAACCGGTCTTGAGGAGGGCAACAACTTCGCCGCCTGCGCCACGGGTACGCTTGACCATTGCTTCCATAACTTCCTTGGCCTTGGCTTTGTCCTTGTACTTGTTCTCAAGAAGTTCCATGACCGGAATACCGTTTACGCTGGCATAACGGACAAGCGGAACCATGTCGTCGCCGTGGCCGCCAAGGGTCATGGCATTAACGTCTTTCACGGATACGCCGAGTTCCCAGGCGATGAAAGTGATGAAACGGGCTGAATCGAGAACGCCGGCCTGACCGATAACGCGGTTGTGGGGGAAGCCGGTAATTTTCTGGCAGAGGGTGACCATTGCGTCAAGCGGATTGGAGATGACGATAACGATGGAATTCGGGGCATATTTCTTGATGCCTTCCGCAACTGAAGTCATGATTTTGGAGTTGACTCCGATCAGGTCGTCACGGCTCATGCCCGGTTTACGGGGAAGGCCTGCAGTAACGATAACGACGTCGGAACCCTTGATGTCTTCGTAGTTGTTGGTACCTTTGAGGCAGACGTCAAAGCCGTCAACTGAACCTACTTCGGCGATGTCAAGCATCTTGCCTTGCGGGAGACCTTCGACGATATCGAACAGGACAACATCACCCAGTTCACGCAGAGCGCAAAGCTGAGCAAGAACGCCACCAATCTGACCACCACCGATTAAGAGCAATCTTTTTACTTGCCATTTTGAATTTCCTCCTTGGGTTGATTTTGATTATTTACTATATCCGTTATGCACTAGCGTTAGCTGTTGATAGCGTCAACTATTGCATTCAAGGTTGCGCTGGGGCGCATTGCTTTTTCCGTCTTTGCCGGATCCGGGTTGTAATAGCCGCCGATATCCTGAGGTTTACCCTGGGCGCCGATCAGCTCTTCATTGATCTTTGTCTCATTTTCCTTAAGCTGCTTGGCCACTTTGGCAAAACGTGCTGCCAGCTCCTTGTCCTTGGTCTGTTCTGCCAAAGCCTCCGCCCAGTACATTGCCAGGTAGAAGTGGCTGCCTCTGTTGTCGATCTGACCGACTTTACGGGCCGGGTTCTTGTTGTTATCGAGGAACTTGGTATTGGCCTGATCAAGCGTATCGGCCAGAAGCTGGGCTTTTTCATTTTTGAAGGTAGCAGCCAGATGCTCCAGAGATACCGCCAAGCGCCAGGAACTCACCGAGTGAATCCCAACGCAGGTAACCTTCCTGAACAAACTGCTGAACATGCTTGGGAGCCGAGCCGCCTGCACCTGTCTCGAACAGTCCGCCGCCAGCCAGAAGCGGTACGATCGACAGCATTTTTGAACTGGTGCCCAGTTCAAGAATCGGGAACAGGTCGGTCAGATAATCCCTCAAGGCATTGCCGGTTACGGTAATGGTATCTTTGCCTTCTTTTGCCCTCTGGCAGGCGAACAGCATCGCTTCCACGGGAGCCATGATACTGAATATCCAGACCGTTCGTATCGTGATCTTTCAGGTACTTATTGACTTTTTCGATCATCTGGGCATCATGAGCCCTGTTCTTGTCCAGCCAGAAAATAGCCGGTGCTCCGGTTGCCCGTGCCCTGCTTACCGCCAGCTTGACCCAATCCTGAATCGGCAGGTCTTTTGCCTGGCAACCGCGCCAGATATCGCCTTCTTCCACGTCGTGCTGGAACAGACCTCGCCGGACTCATCAACAACACGCATCGTGCCGTTTGCCGGAACCTTGAAGGTCTTGTCGTGTGAACCGTATTCCTCTGCCTTCTGTGCCATGAGACCCACGTTGGAGACACAGCCCATGGTAGTGGGATCGAACTGGCCGTTTTTCTTGCAGAAATCGATACACTCCTGATACCACTCCGAATAGCAGGTGTCGGGAATCACGCACTTGACGTCGTGAAGCTTCCCGTCCGGACCCCACATCCCGCCGGAATCACGGATAACTACCGGCATGGAGGCGTCGATGATGATGTCGTTGCTGGCATGCAGATTGGTGATGCCTTTGTCCGAATCCACCATCGCCAGCGCGGTCTCTTCTTGTAAACTTCCTGGATATCCGCTTCTATCTCGGCCTGTTTGGCTGCCGGCAGTTTCTTGATTTTTGCATAGAGGTCGCCCATGCCGAGATCCGGATTGACGCCCAGTTCTTTAAAGGTTGCGGCATGCTTTTCGAAAACATCCTTGTAGAAGACGGAGACGAAATGGCCGAACATGATCGGATCGGAGATCTTCATCATGGTGGCTTTGAGGTGCACGGAGAACAACACGCCCTTTGCTTTTGCGTCTTCGATCTGCTCGGCAATGAATTTGCGCAGGGCGCTTGACAGCTCATGAATGCGCCGTCAAGCACTTCGCCTGCCTGAAGGGCCAGCTTCTCTTTCAGAACCGTGACTTTTCCGGACTTATCGACAAACTCGATTTTTACATTGCCGGCCTTTTTCATGGTGACCGATTTTTCACTATGATAAAAATCGCCGGCAGTCATATGCGACACATGGGTCTTCGAATCCGGGCTCCAGGCACCCATTTTAACCGGATGTTTTTTGGCATATTCCTTTACCGCACGCGGCCGACCTTCTGTCGGAGTTGCCTTCCCTCAAGACAGGGTTTACCGCACTTCCCAGACACTTGGCATATCGGGCATGAAGCTCCTTTTCAGCGTCGGTTTTCGGCTCTTCGGGATAATCAGGAAGTTTGTAGCCCTGCTCCTGCAGCTCCTTGATGGCAGCTTTCAGCTGAGGAATCGAAGCACTGACATTAGGCAGCTTGATAATATTGGCTTCCGGCTTCTGGGTGAGCTCGCCCAGTTCAGCCAGATAATCCGGCATCCTCTGACTCTCTGTCAGATAGTCGGGAAAGTTGGCAATAATTCTGCCGGCAACGGAGATATCCCTTGTTTCAACGACAACGCCGGCTGCTTTTGTGAAGGCATTGACGATTGGGAGTAAAGAGTAGGTTGCCAGTGCGGGTGCTTCATCAATTTTCGACCAAATAATCTTTGCTGTTTGTGTTGTCATGTTCTCTCCTTGATTTTTAATGCCAGTCTTCCTGGAAATATACAGAGGGGGACGCTTTATTTTTTATTAAAACTAAAACGGATTTACTTTCATTAATGGAGGGGAAATTTTGTATACAGTATACAAAGGAAAGAACTGTGTCAAGGAAAATTCAGGAGCTAAAAGAAGAGGTCTTAATTAGCCATAAATAACATTATCGACGTAAACGACCCGCAGAAAAACGCCGAGCCTCGTTGATGTCATCTTTGTTAAAATTGCGTGGTATTCTGAGAATCTGGCCTGGCCAGAGTACAGCAGGGTCGCTTATCTGGTCACGATTTGCCCTGTAAATAAGGGGCCAGAGAGATGAATCACCGTAAACTTCCGGCTGAGAGGCAATCTGAGGGAGGGTTTGACCACGCTTGACGATATGCCTGATAACCGGTTGAACCTCTTTCTCCTGCTTTGCCTTCTCGAATTTCCTTCTGGATTCGATTTTTTCAGCTTCAATTTTACGAAGTCTGGCAGCTTCGATTGCCGCCGCTTTTATTGCTCTCTCTTTCTCCAAGGCTCTCTCTTTCTCCAAGGCTCTCTGGCGCTTAATTTCGGCTTCTGCCTGTCGCTTCAACTCCTGCTCACGACGCGCTACCGCTTCCCGGCGCTTTAGCTCTTCAAGATGGAGACTTTCGAGAATTTCAGCCTTACCCAGAGCAAGATTGTAATAGACATCTGCGGCACTGACATCACCCTTTACGAATTCAAGGTCCCCCTGATTAACAGTCTGGAAAAAATCTATCGTCTCATTCGGGAAAAGAGTGGCGACATTAGAAGCCCTTATCCTTTCAAGTGCCTGTTCAGACTCAGTTTTATACCTGGCGGTCGGAGTCGCGCATCCGGCAACAATGGAAAAATAAAACAGCAAAAAATTAATCGACAGATAAAATTCAACAATACTCCTACTTGTTTCCGGAAAGGGTGCTTTTCGCCCTGGCGGCGTCAATCTTCGGTCTTGCTTGTGCGACGTACAGACGTACGCCTCCGCGCAATAACTCGATTTCCTTGCCAGAACAAAAAATCCCCGCTTTCCAATCCGGAACCAACGTTTCTCATCCGGAGGATGAGAAACTATCGAGTGTCTTGATTCCCAGCTCCCTCAACTGTTTGTCATCGACAGGGGATGGGGCTTCAGACATGAGACAGGTGCCACGCTGGGTCTTGGGAAACGCAATAACATCACGAATAGAGTCGCTGCCGGTAAGGAGCATGATCAGTCGGTCAAGGCCGAACGCTATCCCACCGTGAGGAGGCGTCCCATAATCCAGGGCGTCCAGAAGGAAGCCGAATTTAGCCCGCTTATCCTCTTCAGAGTGCCCAAGCAGTTTGAACATGAGCGACTGGATAACTTCCTGATGGATTCTGATGGAACCCCCTCCAATCTCGCTGCCATTCAAAACGAGGTCGTAGGCCTTTGCACGGCAGCGCCCCGGATCGGACTCCACATAATCGACATCTTCGTCCATTGGGGCGGTAAAGGGGTGGTGGACTGCACACCAGCGCTTGTCATCATCATCCCACTCAAGCAGCGGGAAATCTGTTATCCAGACAAAGACATAGTTGTCCTTGTCAAGAAGTCCGAGTGTACCGGCGATCTTGTTCCGGAGTTTGCCAAGAGCATCGTTTACAACCTTGGGCTTGTCCGCGACAAAGAGGAGAAGATCACCATCCTCGGCGCCAAATGAAGAGTTCATGACAGCAATCTCTTCCGCTGTAAAAAACTTGGCAATCGGCGAATGCCACTCACCATTTTCAATCTTTACGTACGCAAGGCCTTTGGCGCCGTAAATCTTTACGAATTCAGTCAGTTCATCAATATCCTTGCGAGAGAGGGTGGCACACCCCTTGGCATTAAGCCCTTTGATTATCCCGCCTGAAGCGGCAACATCGGCAAAAACCTTGAAGCCGGAGTTTTTAACAATAGCGGTAAGATCGGATAGTTCCAGGCCGAAGCGAAGATCCGGATTATCGACGCCGAAGCGGTTGATAGCCTCCTGATAGGTCATCCTCTGAACAGGGAGCTGAATTTCAACACCTTTTGCCTCTCTGAAGATTGTCGCGATCAGACCTTCCATCATGCTGATTATGTCATCACGATCAATAAAAGACATCTCGCAGTCAATCTGGGTAAACTCCGGCTGACGATCCGCCCTCAGGTCCTCATCGCGGAAACAGCGAACTACCTGAAAATAGCGATCATATCCGGAAATCATCAATATCTGCTTGAATATCTGCGGGGACTGGGGCAGAGCATAAAACTGCCCCTGGTTAATCCTTGAAGGGACAAGAAAGTCACGCGCGCCCTCAGGGGTGGATTTTGTAAGGAACGGGGTTTCTATCTCTATAAAACCGTTGTTGCTGAGATAATTACGAGTGGTCTGGGCAACTTTGGAACGGAGAATAATGTTGTCCTGAAGCTGGGTTCGACGAAGATCCAGATAGCGATATTTGAGCCTGATATTTTCAGCCACATCAACATGTTCATCAAGAGTAAAAGGGAGTGTCTTTGAAGGGTTGAGGAGTTTGCACTCTTCAACCTGAATCTCCACTTCGCCGGTTTTCAGATTCGGATTAACCGTCCCGGCAGGTCTGGGAATAACCTTACCTTTAATGGCAAGGACATACTCGCTTCTCACAGATTCGGCCTTGGCATGAGTTTCGCTGCTCACAGCCGGATCAAAAACTATCTGGGCAAGACCTTCACGGTCTCTCAAATCAACAAAAATCAGCCCGCCATGGTCACGACGACGATGCGCCCACCCCATAAGTGTAACTGTTGAGCCGATGTCGGAAGCTCTCAGATCTCCGCAGTAATGGCTCCTTTTCCAATCTCCAAGAAACTCGATCATTATGACGCCTCCTTAAAGGTAATTGTATATTTAAAAGTAGACCCGACAGTGTATTGAGGTAAATAGCCGCAAGGCGGATTACAGAATTGAATCGGCTGCCAACCAATACCAGGTTACAGATATTTGCCAATCATACCCTTGTGAGCTTTATAAAAAACACCCCGCGAGCAAGCTATTCTATATATATCAGCAGTCAGGTTTATTCAATAAAATTCGGGCATATGAAAAACAGATTATTCTTCAGTTATTTCAATTATGAGGAAACTCCACCAGTGTCGAACTCCCGCACAAAATCGGACAAGAGGCGAGTAAACCCGGACAAGCAGAGGATTTTACGATTGAGGATTTTTACAACTTATTTCAAACTTTAGCCATTATTTGGAACGACTACACGCAACTGAGCCGTGATGTGGTTGTAAAACCGCATCACGGCTCAGTTGCGCCACATAATTCTCTTAATCCCTACTTTTTGACAACCTCAAGAAGTTCGACTTCGAAGACCAGGGTTGCCCCGGGGAGAATCATCTCACCTGCACCATTCTCGCCGTAGGCAAGCGATGATGGACAGACAAGCTTTGCCTTACCGCCTGGTTTCATCTTCTGAACACCTTCCGTCCAGCACTTGATAACAGCATCAAGCTTGAAATCAATCGGCTTATTGCGTTTGTAGGAGCTGTCAAACTCTCTGCCGTCAGGAAGAGTCCCAACATAGTGAACCTTTACCGTGTCAGTTGCTTTGGGGCTTTCGCCTGCCCCTTCCTTGAGTGAAAGGTAAACCATTCCGGATTCTGTTTTCACAGCGCCCTTCTCTTTCGCAGCCTTTTCCAGAAACTCTTTACCCGCTAAAGCCAGTTTATCCCCTTGAGCCTTACGGCGGGCTTTGGCCATTTCCTGAACTTTGCTATTATAATCAGCGACTTCAACAAGCGGCTTTGCCCCGGTCGCACCATCGCTAAGCCCCTGCTTCACCCTTTCCAGCTCAGCTGCGGAAAGGTTGAATACCCCCAACTGCCTGGCAACAATCAAACCGACGGCGTAAAATGTTTTCTCATCTTCTGTTTTAGGAGGATCGAGAGCAAACGAAGGCGTAGAGACGAGGGTAACTGCCAGAATGGAAAGTGCCGTAATTTTCTTGATGTTGTTCATGTGATATTTACTCCTTGCATGTACATAAATTACTGCGCAGCCTTGAGCGCCTGCTCCAGGTCGGCGATAATATCTCTCACATCCTCAAGCCCGACCGACAGGCGGATAAAGTCCGGGGAAACCCCTGCTGAAAGCTGCTCTGCTTCACTGAGCTGCTGATGGGTGGTGGATGCCGGATGGATGACCAGTGATTTGGCGTCGCCGATATTGGCGAGGTGCGAGAGGAGTTTTACCGAGTCGATAAACTTTTTGCCTGCGTCCATCCCCCCTTTGATACCGAAACCAATGATGGCTCCTGCGCCTTTCGGCAGATATTTCTTTGCCCTGGCGTGATCCGGATGGCTCGCCAGGCCTGGATAATTAACCCATGCCACCTGCGGATTTTTTTCCAGCCATTCGGCTACCTTCTGGGCGTTCTCCACATGCCGCGCAATCCGCAGCGGCAGGGTTTCAATCCCCTGAATGATCTGGAAGGAGTTGAACGGGGAGATGCAGGCGCCCATATCCCGGAGCAGAGTCAGCCGCATCTTGAGGATGTAGGAAAGATTGCCGAGGGCTTCCCAGTAGTTGAGTCCGTGGTAAGAAGGATCCGGCTGCGCCAGTTCGGGGAATTTACCATTATTCCAGGGGAAGGTTCCGCCGGAGACAACCGCGCCGCCGATGCTGGTGCCGTGGCCGCTGAGGAACTTGGTGAGCGAGTAAACGACAATGTCGGCACCATGCTCCAGAGGTCTGAACAGGTACGGGGTGGTGACGGTATTATCAACAACAAAAGGGATACCGGCGGCATGGGCAACCGCGGCTATCGCCTCAAAATCATCAACGTTGTTTTTCGGATTACCGACAGACTCCATGTAGACCAGGCGGGTATTTTCATCGATTGCCTGCCTGATGTTTTCCGGGTTGGAAGTATCAACGAATTTGACCGTTATCCCCAGTTTAGGCAGGGTATAGTGAAAAAGGTTGTATGTCCCGCCGTACAGGTAATTGGTAGAGATGATATTCTGCCCGGCCTGGGCAATGTTCAGCACCGCATAGGTGGTTGCCGCCTGGCCGGAAGCAACAGCAAGTGCACCGACACCGCCATCCATTTCGGCCAGACGCTTTTCAAGCACATCGGTAGTCGGATTCATCAAACGGGTGTAGATATTGCCGAACTCTTTCAGACCAAAAAGATTAGCGGCGTGCTCCGAGCTTTTAAAGACATACGACGATGTCTGGTAGATCGGAACGGCCCGTGAGAGGGTCTGTGAATCGGGGCTCTGCCCGGCATGGAGGGCAATAGTGTCAAAGTGAAACTGATTTTCTGGCATATGATTAGATCCTTTCAGTTGAATTTGGCCAGACCGTATCAAACTGGCCGTGATATATCAATAGCTATTGTTGACCGTTTCGGTAGTACAATACTGAAAGTTTTCTCAGCTCCTCAGGGGAGACACTTTCAGCATATCCGGGCAGCAGCCGCCACCCCCAGTTGTTATCGGCGACACCGGGGATATTCATCCGGCCGGAGCTGTCAAGTCCAAGTATATCCTGTATCGGAATTATTACAAACTTTGCCACCGATGCAAATGCAGTTCGCAGAAGAACTGTCAAAACCGTTTCCGGTTGAGCTTGCAGATAATCGCAGACACGTTCTTGCCGTTCTTTACTCAGGGATTCAAACCACCCCCTGGTAGTATCGTTGTCGTGTGTCCCGGTGTAGACGACGCTGTCAGGGATATGATTGTGAGGCAGATAAGCATTGTCGGCGCCGCTGTCAAAAGCAAACTGCAGAATCTTCATGCCCGGAAAACCGCAACGGTCTCTCAAACGCTCAACTTCGGGAGTTATGACCCCGAGATCCTCCGCAATCAAGGGGAGCTCGCCAAGTCCGTTCTTCAATGTTTCGAAGAGCACATATCCCGGACCATTGACCCAGCGCCCTTTTACCGCGGTTGCCTCTTTTGCGGGAATCTCCCAATATGCCTCAAAGCCGCGAAAATGGTCTATTCTGAGGATATCATAAAGAGCCAGATCGCTTTTTATACGGGCAAGCCACCAGGCGAAATTTTCAGCGGCAAGGACATCCCAACGGTAAAGCGGATTCCCCCATCTTTGCCCGGTAACACTGAAATAGTCAGGGGGAACACCGGCTATGACAGTTGGATTACCTGAATCATCAAGATTGAAAATATGCTGGTTGCACCAGACATCGGCCGAATCGTGGGCGACAAATATGGGGGCATCGCCGATTATGAGGATGCCGCGCTCATTGGCGTATCTCTTTACCCTGTCCCATTGACGCGAGAACTGCCATTGCAGATATTTCTGGAAACCTATTTCGCTGCCAAGCATCTCAGAGAACTGGCTGCACGAACTCATGTCACGCTTTCTCAGTTTTTCCGGCCAACCGTTCCACCCCTTACCCTTGAAATGAACTTTCAGCGCCGCAAAGAGCGCATAATCATGCAGCCAGAAGGTGGAATCACAGAATTTCCAGAAATCTTCTTTTCGCTGAGAGGCTCCTGAAGTGAAGAACCGTTCTGCGGCGATTTTCAACAGGGGCAGCTTGTAAGCTGTGGCCGCCGCAAAGTCTATCCGGTCAGCATCGGCGAAAATTTCTAGCTCGTTAACGTTAAGATCACCTTCCAGGGTGAGCTGGCGAAGATCAATAAGCAGAGGATTACCTGCGAAAGCCGAGAAACAGGAGTAGGGAGAGTTGCCGCAACCCGGGGGGCCAAGCGGTAGTATCTGCCAGAGGGTCTGACCGGTACTGCCCATGAAATCAATAAAGCGAAGCGCTTCATCTCCCAGCGAGCCGATGCCATCGCTTCCGGGAAGAGATGTAGGGTGAAGCAGTATTCCACTTCTGCGAAGATGGGGCATTGGCGGCTCCTGTCAGGATTAAGAAAAATAAAGAGTACTACAGATCAGTCTCTTTGGGAAGATGAGTATTTGAATTTTGCCGGTGATCCAGCTTGAGAATATTCCCCTCGGAACGGGGCCACTTCACTGTTGACTCTGCCTGACTGCCGTTATAATGTGAGTGTGCATTGAGCAAGGACGGGGAACATGGTAAAAACTGCACTATTTGAAACATTGATCGAGAGCTGCACGGATAACGATGACGGCACAATATCTTTCACCCTTGAGGGGAAAACCTACATCATTAACGATCATCTTGAGATTTCTAAAATTGCCCAGCAGCATGACTACATAATTATTTATTGAGCCAGGCTGAAGACTGAAGGCTGAAGGAGTATCAAAACCTTCAGCCTTTTACCTTCAGCCTTACTCGCCCTGCCTGCTTTCCTTAATCCAATGTCCGTCGATAACGTTTAACACCAACAACTACCGCAACCATTGCAAAGAGCGCAATCGGCCAGATCTGCATCCAGATCGCTTCGACACCATTCCCCTTGAGCAGTATGCCGCGGACAATTCGCAAGAAGTGCGTCAGCGGAAACATCTCCCCGATCACCTGCGCCCAGCCGGGCATGCCACGAAAGGGGAACATGAAGCCGGAGAGCAGTAGTGACGGCAGAAAAAAGAAAAAGGCCATCTGCACGGCCTGAAGCTGATTGCGCGCCAGAGTAGAGAAGGTAATGCCGACGGCCAGATTAGCGATGATGAAGAGCATGGCAATAGCCAGCAATAGTGGAAGGCTCCCCTGCATCGGCACATGGAAAACAGCTTTAGCTGCCAGCAGAATCAGGGCTACCTGAATATAGCCGACAAGTATGTAGGGGATTATCTTGCCGAGCAGCACTTCAAGAGGACGGGTCGGCATGGAGAGAAGGTTCTCCATGGTGCCCCGCTCCCGCTCGCGAGTTATGGCCAGGCCGGTTATCATCACCATGGTCATGGTCAGGACAACCCCCATCAGGCCGGGGACGATATTGTACTGGGTAATCCCTTCCGGATTGTAACGGGGGTGGATCCGGAGTTCGAGCGGTTCAGCGCCCGGATTCAGATAGCCGAGAGCACCTTTCAGATCATGCTGAAGTGCTGTTCCGGCAAGGGTTTTCAGCGCCCCTATGGCATTCCCGGTAGCGGCAGGGTCGGTGGCATCAGCCTCAACCAGCAGGGTTGGACGGTCTCCGCGAAGCAGATCCCTGGAGAAATTGGCAGGGATCGTGACAAGAAACTGCACATCACCTCTGGCGAGGAGTTCTCCCCCCTCAGTTTCACTATGAACCTCTTTGACAAAATCAAAATAGCCGCTCGCCCTGATTGCCTCCAGCAGCGTTCGCTCCAGCGGGCCATGATCGGCGACAAGCACGGCAGTTACCAGATGTTTCGGGTCTGAGTTGATGGCAAAGCCGAACAGCATCAGCTGCATGAGCGGTATGCCGATCATCATCCCGAAGGTTAGCCGGTCGCGGCGCATCTGGATGAACTCCTTGACGACGATCGCCCAGAGCCGGGCTGGTGAGAATTCTATTCGGTGGTTCATGGCGAGTAACTGTCCGGACAGTTTTCCATCAGGCGAATGAAAACATCGTCAAGCGTCGAATCACCTGCTATTTCAGCCGGAGTGCCGTGAGTCAGCAGGTTGCCGTATGCCAGATAGGCAAGGAAATCACAGCGTTGGGCTTCATCCATGTAGTGTGTCGAGACCAGGACCGTGATTCCTGTCCGGGCAAGTTCGCGGATATTGTCCCAGAAGTCGCGGCGGGCCTTCGGGTCGACTCCGGCAGTCGGTTCATCAAGGAGCAGCAGCTTCGGCTTGTGAATCATGCAGGCCGCCAGGGCCAGGCGCTGTTTCCAGCCGCCGGAAAGCTCTCCGGCAAGTTGCTTGCGGCGACCGGCAAGGCCAAGCTGTTCAAGACTGTTTTCAACTGCCAGCTTCCGGTCCGGCAGGGAAAACATCCGGGCGACAAAATCCAGATTCTCGGCAATACTCAGGTCTTCATAGAAACTGAACCGCTGGGTCATGTAACCGACCTCTTTACGGATGGCTTCACTACCGGTAATGACGTCATGACCGATGCAGCTGCCGCTGCCGCCATCAGGTCGAAGCAGGCCACAGAGCATCCGGATAAAGGTCGTCTTGCCACTGCCGTTCGGCCCGAGAAAGCCGCATATCTCGCCACGACGAACCTGGAGACCAATGTTATTTACAGCAGTACGGCCGTTGAACAGTTTGGTCATTCCGGCTACATCAATGGCAAATTCTGCTGACATGGCGCTAACGTCCGAAGGTCAGGTCAACCGGTTGACCGGGGTGAAGATTGATGGCGGTTTCCGGCGGAAAGGAAGCCTCTATCAGGTAGACAAGTTTGGAGCGGCTTTCACGGCTGTAAATGACCGGCGGGGTGTACTCTGCGCGAGGGGAGATGAAGCTTACTTTTCCGGCGAAGCTCTCCTTTATCCCGTCAGCAGTAACCGTTACCGGATCACCGCTATGAATTGACGCCAGTCTGCCCTCGGGGACAAATACCCGAACCTTGAGACCGGCAGGGGGGAGGAGTGATACGACCGGTCTGCCTGCTGCGACCCATTCTCCATTGCGATAGAGGGTATCGTAAACCACTGCCGCTTCCGGAGCCGTGCGGCTTTTTTGGGAAAGTTCCCACTCTGCCCGCGCCAGCACAGCTTCCAGAGCCCGGACGTTTGCCTGAGCCCCGGCAACCTGGTCGCTGCGAGCACCAAGGGCCGCTGTCTTGAGATCAGCTTCGATCCTGACCACACTCTGCAGCCGTTCATCTCTGGCCGTCTTTGCGGAATCAAGACTTTGCGCTGGAACTGTGCCGGTCCGGAAGAGTCTTTCCTGCCGGCCGTATTCAACTTCGGCAAGATTCAAAGCTGATCGAGCCTGCTGCAGCTGAGCCTTCAATGCCGCGATCTCGGTCGGACGAAGCCCTTTGCCGGCATCGCGCAGTCCCGCCTGCGCCTGGGCAAGCCGCCGCTCTGCTTCATCGCGGGAACTCCTTTCCGCATCGTTTTCAAGAGCAAAGAGCGGATCACCTTTCTTCACCACCCCACCCTTTGTCACTTTTAAAGTCACTGTTCCGGGGAGTGGCGATGCCACGTAGACAAACTCACCCTCCACATAACCATGGAAAACATCCCGAGGCTGCTTGCTGCAGGCTGAGAACAGCAAGAACGAGGTGATTACAACAAGGTGTGCCAGATATACGGACCGTTTTCCGTGCCTTGATGATGTCAATTATACCCTCCGCCATAAGTTTAGCTGTGTACAGTGTAACATTCCAGAGGAGACATGCCAGAATCAATCGACAGAAAAACTGTAGCTACCCATGCCGTACGCGGCGCCTTTGCCGATATTGAGTACGCTGCCAAGATGCAGGAACGGAATAAACTCCGCCAGTGCCCCGCTGAATTCAGCTCGCCCTTCAATCCCCTGTAGCGAACCGCCATGATTTACCCAGTTCAGGTCAGAACGGCTGCAAACGACCTGCTGACTTTGCCGGGCAAGCCATTTAAAATCATGGGGCAACTCTTCACGACCGTAATAGTAGGCCAGTGAAGAGATCCGCCGGAAAAGCGCGCCGGCAACTGTACTGAAAGAAAGGTTTCGAACCGGAGAGCCTTTATGAACAAGCCGCAACGGGGTCTGAAAGTTCACCGTTAATCTCGAACAGTTAACGCTAGCCTCTGAAAAGAAATCGTCAAACGATAGAATAGGCAGAGAATCGAACTCCCCCCCTCCCCTATTTGGTGGAATAGCAATCAGGGTTTTATCAACCGAAACAGCCTCAACGGAAATAACCTGCCAATTCTTGAATGGCCCGGAGGGGCCAAAAAGAGACAGAACGCCGTCGACAAATAAGTCAAGATGCCTTATGGCCTCCCCGACAATAACAAGAGTAAGCTCTACTTCATCACCAATGGATAGCTCCTCTGTGAGCAGGGGAATTTTGAAGGCAAAGGGGAGTGGCGGCTTCTGGTAACGACGAAGAGCAGCAGGGTCTGTGGCAAGCTTCTGATCAAAGACGTAACGACAGGGACAATCAATGTCTGCCGTACAAGTTAACGTAGTATGGAAACATCCGGCGGCCCTTCGAAAAGCAGCATGGAACTGCTGCCTTATGGCGAACAATGTATAGGGGTTGAGTTTTTCTGAGGGAGCTTCAAGGCTGAAGCGCAGTTGGACAAAAGGGGTCTTCATGATAAGCGTTCAAGCATGCGAGCTGTAATCTTCCGGTGTGTTCAGATTTATAAAAGATCTGAACTGGGGTGAAACGGCGGCGATTTCTTCAGCAGTTACCACTTTGGCCCCCATAAGCGCAACAAGATCAATGATCCGCTTGCGGTCAGATTTCAGGGCTTCTTCCAGCAGTGGCAGCAGGCGCTTCGAATATATGGCATGGAGCGGTTCATACCCGCCCGGCGTACAGGGGACAACACCACTTTCATGAACTGACAGAGCCGCAAGGTGCCTGATAAGCTCCTTCTCCAGAAAAGGCATGTCACAACCGGCGACAAATATCCGCTCTTCGGGCGACCACTGCAGCCCGGCATGAATGCCAGCTATGGAGCCCATGCCGACATGGATATCAGGAATCTTGAGGCAGGGGAGAAAACTGTAATCGTCCGGGGAGTTGGTGACAATTGCGACTTGATCGAAAAGCTCGGCCATTACCCGGTAAACCGACTCGATCAGAGGTTTACCGTTATACGGGAGCAGCGCTTTATTTCGTCCCATTCGGGAGGACTTGCCGCCGGCGAGAATCACTCCGGCAACCCCCTTGATTTTTTCACCCGGCATGAGCAGTCGCTGCTGATGAGCATAAACCTGGAACTGCCCGGCACGCAGGTAACCGATAAGGGTAATTCCTGACTCGTCGCAGAGCTTGACAGCCATGTCGGTTGGAGAGGTTCGGGAGGCCATCAGGGCGATGCCGAGCAGTGCCGCCTTGGCAGCCATCTCGGTAGAAATGCGCCCGGAGGTTACCAGCATCATTCCGGCAAGATCTACCCCTTTGAGCAGAGCTTCACCGGCGATTCTATCGAGGGTGTTGTGCCTGCCGAGATCTTCCGCATAAAGGATCATCCGCTGGCCGTCGCCTACAGCGGCAGAGTGAATGCCGCCATGCGACCGGTATCGGTCAGCGCCCTTGGCAAGATCGTTCATAAGAGCGAAAATCTGTGCCGGGGTATATCTTATATCTGCAGGGACTTGCGTTGATTGGGGAGTTGAAAAGGTGATCCCTGTGCCGCAGCCGGAGGTAAGAACCGGTTTCAGACGTTCCGGTATATCCCCCTTGATCCGGACGTTGGCTGCACCGAAATCCTTGCAGACTGAGAGAAGTTCAAAATCATCAG
The DNA here is from genome assembly GCA_963810975.1 of uncultured delta proteobacterium. GTDB lineage: Bacteria > Desulfobacterota > Desulfuromonadia > Geobacterales > DSM-12255 > VEOV01. The sequence continues at coordinate 114,297 of CAWEPN010000008.1, forward strand.
GGCTGGCAACAAAACCCTGCAGCCGGAGGAAGCCTGCAACCAGATAGTTGAGCTCATGGGGGGAGGCGACGAGGGTGGCAAGCTCACGGCCATTGACAATAAGAGGAACCGGAAATTCAGCGACGACTTCCCCCTCCTCTGCTCGCAGTTCCCCTTTGGCGTAACTGTAAATCTTTGTCATCAGGATACCTCGGAACAGTTTTTCAGCTTTCCAGCAGGCGCCCCTCTCTCAGCAGTCCCCCCTACTCTCCAGCTGATAAGGGATAATAACGGCAGATAGCCTATTTATCAAGAGTTCTCAGCCAGTTTACCCGTTCGACAACCGGCGGGTGGGAATAGTAAAAAGCGGCATAAAAAGGGTGCGGGTGGAGATTGGAAAGATTCTCGGCTGACATTTTTACCAAAGCGGTTGCCAGAGATTCCGGATCGCCGGTAACGTCCCTGGCAAACCGGTCGGCTTCATACTCCTGCCGTCTTGAAAGCCAGGCTGAGAGCGGTGACAAAGGGAACATGAGCAGTGAGGCAACAAAGCCGAGAATTACCATTCTGGCTGCAAGAGAGATCTCCGTATAGCCGAGCAGACCGGGCAGGCCTGCCCAATTGAGCGCATGGTAGGCTCCCCAGGCGCAGGCAAATGCACCCGCTTCAGCAAGCAGCAGTCTTTTCCAGATGTGGCCGAGGCGCCAGTGGCCGATTTCATGGGCAAGCACGGCTACAATCTCTTTATGGTTCATCTGCTGGATGAGCGTATCGTAAAGGACTATCCGCTTGACCCTGCCGATGCCGGTAAAGTAGGCATTGGAGTGTCCGCTCCGTTTTGAGGCATCCATCTGCATGACACCACCGACCTGCAAACCGGCCTTTTCCATCATCTCCCGTATCTCATCCTCAAGCCCGGCTTCAGTCACCGGCTCGAATTTATTAAAAAGAGGCTCGATAACATAAGGGGAGATAAACATCATGAAGAGTGTAAAAAGCGCCATGAAGCCCCAGACCCAGAGCCACCAATGGAGCCGGCTCCACTGAATCAACGCAAAAACAACAGTAAGCAGCAGTGACATCAACAGAGCGCCTATCAGCTGGGACTTTACCAGATCTGTCAGCCAGAGCCGGGGAGTGGTCTTATTGAACCCGTGGCGCGCCTCCACAACGAAAGTGCTGTAGATTGAGAACGGCATCTCCAGAAGCGTCTGCCCCCATGAAAGCAGCAGAAAGAAGCTGATCCCCCGCAGGATAAATGAATCTGTCAGAGAGAGGATGAAGCGGTCATATATTGTGAGCAGGCCGGCAAAAAGAAAGAGAATCAGCAGAAAGTTGTCGAAGAGTGATTCCCATAACCCCAGACGACTGCTTTCCAGGGTATAGGCGGAACTTTTCTGCAGTGTTTCGCGGGTGACGAGACTTTCAAAACCATCCGGCACGACTGAGCCATGCTGTTTGAGATAAGCAAGATTGATGTGGCGCAGCCAGTAGGTAAAGGCGGTTGTGGCGGCGAAGAGAGCAAAAAGAAGATTTTTCATCAATATGCCTCGCCATCATCTGAAATTACCATATCTTCTCCGAGATCCTCGGCAATCAGTCGCAACTGCTCCAACGCCGCTTCCAGGTCGGCGACCATGTCGCGGGCGATAACGCCCGGTTCGGGAAGGTTGTCTGAATTCTCAAGACTCTCATCCCTCAGCCAGAAGATGTCCAGGCTGGCCTTATCGCGGGCTACCAGGTCAACGTAGTCATAGGACCGCCAGCGGCCGGCGGGATTCTCCCCGCTCCAGCTGGCGATCCGCTCATGACGGTTGGCCGGGATATAGTAGTTCCAGAGTTTTTGGACAATTGCGGCAGGGGTCATATTCAGTCATTGCTCCGGTTGATAAGATTGACAATTACCTTGACGATGGTTTCCTTCTCTTCCGGCCGGCTCTCGGCGATCAGCAGAGTGAGCGCCACTAGGGCGTTGTCGGCCAACCGTTTGGAGCCGTCGGAACGGTAGAGAATGGCGTTCATGCCGAGAAAGTAGATAAACAGGGCGGCGGCGATCCGCTTGTTGCCGTCGCTGAAGGCGTGGTTCTTAACGATGAAATAGAGGAGATTCGCCCCCTTCTCCTCGACACTCGGGTAGAGTTCCTTGCCATCAAAGGTCTGGTAGATTGCACCAAGGGCGCTCTTGAACCCTTGGTCCTTTTCGAGACCGAACAGGCCGTCAAACTCCCCCTTCATAGCATTGACAATGCGGATGCCCTCATCGTAATCAATGAGGTGCAACGTCTTCCGGGTAATTCCTTCGATGGCCAGAGTACCGTGATCGTAGCGGTCGAGAGTTGCCAGAGCATAGGCATAATCGTTGATCACCCGCAATACGTCCCTGCCGGTATCAGTCACCAGTTCCTGGGCTGTCAGGGTGCGGGCCAGCAGTTCCATTGTTTGCTGCATTTCGGCCAACTTCTCGGCCTGCTCGCGGAAACGCTGCTCGTTGATCGTGTACCCTTTTACGATGTGGTCTTTAAGAACCTTACTGGCCCATTGGCGGAACTTTGTTCCCTGCTGTGACTTGACTCGATAACCGACTGAAATGATGACGTCGAGGTTGTAGTGCGCTGTGTCGTAGCTTTTTCCATCAGCGGCAGTTATTCGGAAATTCCGAATAACTGCCTCCTCCTCAAGCTCACCATCTTTGAAGACATTTTTGATGTGTTCGTTGATGGTCGGGACTGTCTTTCCAAAAAGCTCCGCCATTTGCTTTTGGGTCAGCCAGACGGTCTCTTTTTCGAGATGCACCGCAAGCGAGGTAGCTCCATCCGGGGTCTGATACAGAACAACCGCTTTGTCATCAGTGTTCATGGCTTTTCCTATGAGTTCGTGCAAAAAATGCAACAACTGAGCAACGGCTCTCTCTCCCCAGCGGACTCGTTTCGGCAAGTGGTGTAGCCGAGACTTGAGGCAGTTTTGAGGCTAGTTTTTGGGTGCAGTGGAGGAGCATTGTGCTGTTTTCCTCAGCTATTTATGGCGTATCTAATTCTATTCCACCACAATCCTATGAGATATCCGGCGCATGTGGTGGAGAACCAAGCTTTACCATTCCTCCGGGTCAAAATCTCGCATAAAGTTTATCCAGTTAATTGAAGCTGAACCACGGGAAAGAGCCCTGCCGCTCATGCTGATGAAACGTATTTGTTTGGTCTGCAACAGCGAACTTAGAATCGGCACCATGTCAAAAGGAATGAAGGCGCTGAAATCCCGATGTTCTCCCCGGATGGTAAGACCTCCGATTGATTGCGGTTGCGGATCAAGGTACTTCTCCCCAACCATAATTTCTTTCAACTTCCTGTCACCGAGCAAAAGCACCCGAATTTCCTTGCCGTCAAATTTAAATGGATAGCGTAAAATGCCTTTGGCTTCCAGGTGGAGGTGCTCTCCATAAGAACCAGTATAGAAGCGGTCATCGCGGTTAACCTTGAATGAATAGCTCGTTTCCCAATCTGCCACTTCGACAATGTACGAGCAGTACTCTTCCTTAACTCGTTTTCGCGCCGTCCGCGGTTTCTTTGCTGCTGCAGGCTTGGCCATCCTCGCCCCCTACGTTATCCATTCAGAGTTTTAGGAAGTCTCCACGTATTCAATCTGCACATCAGGGAACTTCTTCTTGATAGCCTCCATCGCCGGTATAGTCCCCCGCCTCCACATCTTGGTTAATGCGTAGGTTTTTCCGCTAATCCTGAACAGCTCTTCGTCCGAATTAAAATACCGTCGCGGCTCATACAGTGCCCCGCGCTGATTCCGAACTTCTTCTGCCTTGATGTGGAATTAGAGTTACTGCTACAGCCTGATCAGATCCTCATGCTCCTCATCATGAGGATTAATATGAATCATGACGTCGCCGATATTTGAATTATGGTCGAAGATGACCTTTTTGACTGCCGTGGCGATAGCGTGTGACTCTTTCACTGTCATATGCGGGTCCATATCGAGTTTCAGATCAATAATCAGATACTGGCCGGAGCGTCGCCCTTTGATCTCGTGAACATGCTCAACACCCGCGACACTTTCCGCCAGCACAACTATCGCAGCTAGAGTCTCTTCTTCCGGCTGTCCGTCCATCAGATCATGAGCCGCCCCCTTGAAGGTTTCCCAACCGATATGGAAGATGAACAGGGAGGTCAGTCCGGCGGCAAGCGGATCCATGATGGAGAAGCCGAAATAGGCTGTGGTGACACCGAAGAGAGTGGCTATTGAGGAAATCGCATCCTTGCGGTGATCTTTGGCAACAGCCAGCAGCGCCGGACTTTGCAGGCTGCTGCCGGTTTTCATGGAGAAACGGTAGAGCCACTCTTTTATGATGATGGTCAGAAAGGCGGCAATAACTGCGATCATCTGCGGCGATGAATAGTGGCCTTTTATAACAGTTGTGACAGCGCTGAAAAGAATCCAGCCACCGGTGCCGAATATTACCAGGGAAACCATAATGGCTGAAAGACTCTCCGCCCGGCCATGGCCATAAGGATGAGCAGCATCGTAAGGTTTCCGCCCTATCTTGAGAGCGATCATGGTTGACAGCAGTGCTATGAAATCGCAGGCGCTCTCCATACCGTCGGCGAAAACAGCTTCCGAGCCGCCGAAATATCCTGCCAGCAGTTTCATAATCATCAGAACCGCATTTACCCAGAATCCTATGCTGATGATCCGGTCTGCCCTGCCGAACCGCTCACTCCGTTCCATCTATGCCTCCGGACTGCGAATATCCCTGAGTCTCAACTGGACTGTTTTCCTCCCCTTCCAGACATTAAGCTCTGGCGTAAAAAGTATATCAATAAACTCGGGAACAGGGAACTTCCCGGCCATTTTAAAGCCGATAGAATCAACAATACTGCCGTTAATGGCCAAAGACATCTTGAGATGGGAATCCTTAATCAACCTATGACTGACAACTTTCACCCCCCGCAGAAGGAAAAGCGGTTCAGGATTACCCATTCCGTAGGGTTTCAGGGAGTTGATTATGGAAAGGAGCTGATCGCCCAGATCTTCCGGTGAGATTTCAGCATCAACTGCATACGCAGGTATAAGATCTTCAGCGGTGAGGTTTTCCACGGCATGCTCATCGAACAGGTCATAAAAAGCGGCAAGATTTTGCTCCAGGATCGAAATTCCGGCGGCCTGCTGATGTCCGCCAAACTTCACCAAATGCTCTGCTGAGGCGGCAAGGGCATTATAGAGATGAAATGCCGGAATGCTTCTGCCGGAGCCTTTACCTTCGCCATTCTGCATGGCAATCAGTATTGTCGGCCGGTGACAGCGTTCAACTACCCTGGAAGCGACAATCCCGATCACCCCCGGATGCCAGCTCTCGGAAGCAAGCACGACAGCAGTGCGTCCCTTAAGAGTCTCGTCATTCAGCAAACGATCAAGAGCTTCGGCGAGAATCTCTTTTTCAATCTCCTGTCGTTCCCGGTTCGCCGCATCCAGTTCTTCAGCAAGGTGCGCAGCGACTTCGAGATCAGTGGTAAGAAGCAGTTCAACTCCTCTTTTTGCATCATCAAGGCGACCGGCCGCATTAAGCCTCGGTGCTAGCCTGAAACCGACATCAACAGCGCTGACTTCAGCCTTTACATCAGCAACTTTTTTAAGGGCGGCAATGCCGGCGCGACTTGAGTTAGCCAACTCTTGCAACCCGTAACGGACGATGATCCTGTTTTCACCTGTTAGGGGCACCAGGTCGGCAATCGTCCCAAGGGCTACAAGGTCAAGATACTCCTTGAGGTTCGGTTCAGGACAATTTTCAAAAAAACCCTCCTGACGCAGTCTGCTGCGGACTGCGACTGCAAGTTTGAAAGCGATGCCGACTCCGGCGAGCTTTTTAAAAGGGGCATTGCAACCGGGTTGCAGCGGATTTATGACGGCACAGGCAGCGGGAATAATTTCACCGGGAGTATGGTGATCAGTGATAATAAGATCTATGCCGGACTCGCGGCAGTAATCGGCCTCCGTGACCGATGTTATCCCGCAGTCGACCGTAATGAGAACTTTCGCCCCCAGCCGTTTGGCTTCGTCAACACCGTCGCGGGAGAGTCCGTAGCCTTCTTCAACTCTTCGCGGTATCAGATAGCAGACAGGAATGGAGACAGCTCTGAAAAAAGCGGTTAAAACAACAACGGCTGTGACACCATCAACATCATAATCACCATGGATACAGATTGTCTCGCTGCGGGATTTTGCGATAAGTATCCGTTCAACTGCTTCTTCAACACCCTTCATAAGAAAAGGGTCACTCAGACTTGACAGTGTCGGGGTGATAAACTCTGCCGCCTGTGCCTCAGTAGTTATGCCCCGATTGACCAGCAACGCGGCATACAGACTCTGATATCCCCATCTCGGCAGAGAGTTTCTTCACAAGATGAGGATCAGGGTTTTTAAGCCGCCAGCTCCGTTCTATCGACTTTTCCAAAACAATTCCCCAGACTCTAAAAACCTGTTAAAAACTGGCGACATCGACATTTTCACGTTAAAACAAAAAGTCTCGCAAGGTTTAATCCTGTCCATCCTTATCATATGAAGCGGCTGAAATAGGTAAAAAAAATCCCCGCTGGAGACGGGGATTATAAATCTATTTCCAGCTGCCGGTCTTCGGTGGCCCGCCACCGGCCTTCAACTCTTCAACCATCGCCTTTACCTGCTGACCTTGAGCGCTCATCCCGTCAATGGCAAGATAGCGCTGCCAGGCGGCGATTGCCTTATCTTTCTGTTTGAGATCATTAGCATAGACTACACCGAGATTGAACAGACTCTGGGCATGCTTGGGGTCAAGTTTATTCGCTCTTTCAAAATTATTAATAGCCTTGTCGAAGAGACCCATTTTCCGGTACATGACCCCCTGGTCAGTCAGAAGATTTGGTGTATTCGGGCCGGTAGAATCTATTTCAAGAGCCTTGGAATAAGCATTAACAGCTTTTTGCGGCTGTTCGGTATCAAAATAGTCATTACCGAGCTGTACCCAAACCTGATAGTTTTGGGGTCCTTGGCAACAATTTTTTCCGCTTCAGTAATCCGCTGACTGTAGTCAGCCGGAGAACCACTCCCCATAGGCATTGGAGGGACAGCGGCAGTCTTGCTCTTATTTGAAATACTGAAAATTAGAAACCCGCCGAGAAGTCCTACCAGAAGCGCAACGATAATATAAACCAGATTCTCTTGCTTCACGAAAACTTCCTCCTTAAGCCTTTGCTTTTAAGCCACGCTCTTCCCAGAGTGAAACAATCGGACTGGCTACGAAAACTGATGAATAGGTGCCGACAAGCAATACCGACCACCAGGGCAAAAGCGAAGTCATGGATCACCTCTCCGCCGAACAGAAAGAGCGAAATGCTGCCAGGAAAGTGGTCAGAGAAGTGACGATGGAGCGGGAAAGCACTTCATTGATACTCGGTTGAAAATGGACGCCATGGCCTCCTTGAGATTCTTATGCAGGTTTTCACGAATCCGATCAAAAACAACCACCGTATCAGTGAGCGAGTAGCCGGCAATGGTCAGCACGGCAGTGATGAAACAGGAGGTTGATCTCCTTGTTCATTAGATAGAAAACCGCAAACATGGCCAGAACATCGTGCATCGTGGCAACAATGGCGCCGACGCCGAATTTGAAATCAAAGCGCCAGGCAATATAGATGATGATACCGATCAGGGAGATGACAATGGCGGTCAGGGTATCTTTGCGGAGTTTGTCACCGATGGAAGGGCCGATTTCAGTAGAGCTTTCCACTATAAAGGATTGCCAGGAAATTCTTTCTTGAAAACGTCCTCGATGGTATCGGCAACCTTGCCCGTGGCAAGGGTTGTTTTGCCGACTTTGATCAGGAGTTTGTTCCCCTCCTTGATGTCCTGCAGAGTGGCCTCTTTCAGATCATGTTTTGCAAGAGCCTCCCGCGCCTTGTCCATGCCGATCGGCTGGGTAAATTTGAGCTGAACGAGCCGTGCCGCCGGAGAAATCGATCCCCATGTTGGCGGCGCCCTGCGCCATCTGGATCATACCGATAAGGCCGATAATCGCGATAATGCTGGAAATGATGAAGGAGATCTTTCTCATCCCGATGAAATCTATGTTTGTTTTACCGATAAGTTCCATGATTGTCCCCCTAAATGCTCAATCTCTTCACGTTCATGCGATTGAGCGCGAAGTCAAAGACCACTTTGGTGGCCACCAGCGAAGTAAACAGATTGATGATAATACCGAGACTGAGCGACACGGCAAAACCCTTGACCGGCCCGGTGCCGAACTGGAAGAGAACAGCAGCGGTTATCAGTGTCGTTACGTGCGAGTCCATGATGGTCAGGAAACGCCTTGTCATAACCGGCATCAACCGCCGCTTTGGACTGGCTTGCCCAGGCGCAGCTCTTCCCGGATACGTTCGAAGATCAGGACGTTCGAGTCAACCGACATACCGATCAGAAGGACGATAGCGGCAATGCCGGGAAGAGTCAGATGTCGCCCCGAGAGCGGCAAGCGACCCCATCAGAAAAATGATGTTCAGCACCATGCCGTAGTTGGCCACCAGTCCGCAGAGCTTGTAGTAAATGGTCATGAAGACGACAACCAGGAGAACACCGATCAGACCGGCCATCAGCCCCTTGTTGATGGAGTCCTGGCCAAGGGACGGACCGACAGTGACATTCTGGATGATTTTTACCGGCGCCGGGAGAGAACCGGCACGAAGTACAATAGCAAGATCAGCGGCATCCTTGTCGGTAAACGAACCGGAAATCTGGGCGCTGCCGCCGGAGATACGCTCACGGATGACCGGCGCAGAGTAGATGGTGTTGTCGAGCACTATGGCAAAGCGCTTGCCAACATTGGCGGCCGTCACCTGATCAAAGAGCCGGGCGCCGGTGGAATTGAACTCGATGGCAACATAAGGCTGGTTAAACTGGGAATCGATCCGCACCTGGGCATCGGTCAGAAGATCGCCGGTAATGATCGCTTTCTTCTTTACCACCAGCGGAGTCTCGGTAACTGCTCCGGTGGTTGGATCGGTACGCTTCTCCATCAGCAGTTCGTCATCTTCAGGGATAGAGCCCGGGTGTGGCCGTGGCATGGGTTGATGTTTTCATCAAGCAGCTTGAACTCAAGCCGGGCTGTCTTGCCGATCAATTCGATGGCACGCTTGGGGTCCTTGATGCCGGGGAGTTGAACGACAATGTTTGTCAGCCCTTCCCGGGCAATACTCGGCTCTGAAACGCCAAACTGGTCTATCCTGTTGCGAATGGTTTCAAGAGCCTGAGAAACCGACTTGTCCTTGCGGTCTGCGGCTACTTTCTCGTTCATCCTGATCTGGAGAACAGTGAAGCCCCCCTCTTCAAACTGGGGAAGAAGTTCCATCTCCGGATATTTCTTCTTTATCAAGGCCTGAACAGTCTCAAGGGTACCTTTGTCATAAAAGGTCATCCTCACCTTGTCGCCGCCCTCTCTGGCAATCCGCTTGAAACGGAGGGTCTGGGCAGTAAGCGAATCCTCGAGATCTGTGGCGATCAAGTCGAGAGCCCCCTCAACAGCTTTGGGGGTGTCAACCTCCATTACCAGATGTGAGCCCCCCTGAAGGTCAAGCCCCAGGTGAATCTTATCTTTGGGAAGCACTCCGCTCCACCATGACGGCAGATTGGGCACAAGGGTCGGTATCAAAAAGACAACCGAGAGAAGCAGGAAGGCGACAATCAACAGAAAGCGCCAGTTTAATCCTTTTGGCATGCCGGGCACTCCTTTTTAGCAAGTTCGGTATTTACAAAAATTATTTCTCAATGATAGCTGCAACATGCCCTTTATTAAACTTGATGTTGACGTTGTTGGCGACCTCGATGGTCACAACATTATCCTCAACAGCTGAGATCTTGCCGTGCATGCCGCCTGCAGTTACCACCTGATCACCTTTTTTGAGCGCCTCAAGCAGCGCCTTGTGCTCCTTCGCCTTTTTCTGCTGAGGGCGAATCAGGAGAAAGTAAAAAATCCCGAACATGATAACAAGCGGGACAAGACTCGTAATAGCAGACTGTCCTCCACCGGCAGCGCCGCCAGGCGGGGTTCCCATCGCAAAAGCCAGACCGATCATAAATATACCTCCGATATAGTAATTAACTCTTTTTTTGAACCATAAATATATGCCTTAAAACTTTTCCAATATCAACCCAAATAAGTTTCCCGCTCTCTTTTTGCGTAGAACTCTTTTCTGAACGCGGAAAACCTGCCCGCAGCGATAGCCTCTCTGGCATCGCTCATGAGGTTCAAATAATAATGGAGATTGTGATGGGTGTTCAGCCGCGCCGAGAGTATTTCGCCGCAGCGGAAGAGATGACGCAGATAAGCCCGGCTGAAGGTACGGCAGACATAGCAGCTGCACTCGGGGTCAAGGGGTGATTGGTCGTCGAGATACTCGCCCCGCTTTATGTTCACCTTCCCGAATGAGGTAAAGAGCATCCCGTTTCTGGCATTTCTGGTCGGCATGACACAGTCGAACATGTCGTAGCCGTTATAAATACCCTCTATCAGGTCTTCCGGTGTCCCAATCCCCATGACGTAGCGCGGCTTGTCCGCAGGGAAAAGCGGCGCGGAAAAACTCATCACCTCCAGCATCCGCGACTTCTCCTCGCCGACAGAAACACCGCCAAGAGCGTAACCTTCAAAACCGATTTCGAGAAGCTGCTCCATGCTCCTTTTTCTAAGCTCAGGGAATATACCCCCTTGAATTATGCCGAAGAGAGCCTGATCCCGGCTGGTCCTGGCTTCCTTGCAGCGTCTTGCCCAGCGGGTGGTCATCTCAAGAGACCTTTCCACATAGGCAAAATCGCCCGGCGAAGGGGGGCACTCATCAAAGCACATCATTATGTCCGAGCCAAGCGCCTCCTGGATCTCGATGGATTTTTCCGGAGAGATGAAATGCCTGGAGCCGTCAATATGCGACTGGAACTTCACCCCCTCTTCGGTGATCTTTCTCAGTTCGCCGAGACTGAACACCTGGAAACCGCCACTATCAGTCAGGATAGGATGGTGCCACTGCATGAAGTTGTGCAGGCCTCCGAGTTTTTTTATCAGTTCATGACCGGGGCGTAAGTAGAGGTGATAGGTGTTGCCGAGTATTATCTGGGCGCCAACTTCAGTCAATTCGTCAGGGGTCATCGCCTTGACGGTAGCCTGGGTGCCGACCGGCATGAAAATGGGAGTAGGTATTTCTCCGTGAGGAGTTGTAATCGAACCGGTGCGGGCGGCGGAATCCCGGTCACTGGCTGTTACATTGAATTTTATCGCTGACTCCACAAAGACTCCGATCTGGATAACTTGACAAAGAAAAAGCACTTACGAATTAACGCAAGTGCTTGCTGTTTTTGGAGGCGACGGGCGGATTTGAACCGCCGAATAAAGCTTTTGCAGAGCTTTGCCTTACCACTTGGCGACGTCGCCGAAACTTGTGCTGCATAAATCGAATGTTCTATATACCTTTTATAAAAAATAGTGTCAATGCAGAAAATTCAAATTTGGCCAGACAAAGCAGCTCTGGCTAATTTCGCTCCCGCCTCGATAGCCTTGATGTTGTCAGGAATGAATTTATGGTTCCGCTCGGGCAGAGCTTTTTTCAGTGCTTCATAAAGCGATGGCCGCTTGAGGGCATTACTGACCTCAACATAGGCGCCGCAGGCGACCATATTGACCATGCGCGGATCGCCGAGATCATTGGCTATCTGGTTCATTGGTATCCGGATCAGGGTCATCTCCGGCAAGGAATCTTCGGGAGCTTCGACAAGCGTTGAGTTGACAATACAAAACCCACCGGGCTTGACTTTGGCAGCATATTTGTCAAAGGAGAGTTGATTAAGGATAAGGGAAACTGATGGTCTGCCGACAACCGGCGAGCCGGTATCACCATCTGAAAAAACCAGGGTGCACATGGCTGCGCCGCCCCGTTTTTCGACTCCGTATGAAGGGAAAAAAGATACGTTCAACCCTTCGTGGATAGCTGCATAAGAGAGCAGGTTTCCGGCCAGAAGCACCCCTTGCCCGCCGTATCCTGCAATAAAAAGATCGTTACGCATCAACGGTACTCCTAAAGGTTTTCGCTGTTTTTATAGATGCCCAGCGGGAAGTAAGGGATCATTTCACTGCCAAGACGCTCGTTGGCGGCCAAAGGAGACATCCCCCAGTTGGTCGGACAAGCCGCCAGCGCTTCTATGAACGAAAACCCTTTGCCCTCGACCTGATAGCGAAAGGCTGTTTTGATGAGTTTCTTGGCGTTAAGGACATTCTTCGGGCTGTTGACTGCCACCCGCGCAGAGAAGGCAACACCGTCAAGATTCGAGAGAAGTTCTGCCATCTTGAAGGGGGCCCCGTCATTTTTGATATCGCGACCATATGGCGAGGTTGAAGTCTTCTGCCCGGGCATGGTAGTTGGCGCCATCTGCCCACCGGTCATGCCATAGGTGGTATTGTTGACAAATATCACTGTGATATTCTCGCCGCGGTTGGCAGCGTGAATTATCTCCGAAGTGCCGATGGCGGCCAGATCGCCGTCTCCCTGATAGGTAAAGACAATGCTGTCGGGCCGGGCCCGTTTTACGCCGGTGGCAACAGCCGGGGCTCTGCCGTGGGGAGACTCAACTACATCTATATTGAAATAGCCGTAAAGAAAAACGGAACAGCCGACCGAGGCACAGCCTATGGTTCTTTCGCGAATGGCAAATTCGTCCAGCGCTTCGGCTACCAGACGGTGAACAGAACCGTGATGACAACCGGGACAGAAATGGGTCGCAACGTCTTTCAGGCTCGGGGATCTGTCAAAAACCTGCTTCATGGGTATACCTTCCTGATCTGCTCGAAAATCTCCTCCGGTGTCGGCAGGGAGCCTGCTCCCGGCGGACGACCGTAGAACGCCACTTCCGTATCCCGCTCTACCGACAACCGCACATCATCGATCATCTGACCGGTGCTGAGCTCAATATCGAGGAACAGCTTGCAGCGCTTTGAGAGTTCAAGATACGCCTTTTTCGGGAACGGCAGAAGCGTTATCGGCCGCATTAATCCGACCTGCATCCCGGCCTCACGTGCCATCTCGACAGCAGTTCTGGAAATACGCGCCGTAGAACCGAAAGCGGTGACTATCAGTCTGGCGTCATCGACGCGGAACTCTTCCCAGCGGCTCTCCTTCTCTTCCAGAAGACTGTAGCGGGCAGCCATTTCCCAATGAAACTTCTCCATCTCACCATCACCAAGCTTGAGGGATTTCACCACATTCTGCCCGGTACCGTTTTTCCAGCCGCGCACAGCCCAATCTTTAGCAGGGAGTTCACATACAGGGCGGGGGTTCGCAGTTATGGACTCTTTCATCTGTCCAAGCACGGAGTCAGCCAGCACCATTGCGGGAATGCGATAGATGTCCGACAGATCGAAAGCGAGCATGGTAAGGTCGTACATCTCCTGCACAGACCCCGGCGCAAGCACAATAATACGGTAGCCGCCGTGACCGCCGCCACGGGTCGCCTGCCAGTAATCCGCCTGGGAAGCATCAATACCGCCCAGTCCCGGCCCTTGACGCATGATATCAACGATGACGCCCGGCAGTTCCGAGCCGGCCATATAGGAGATACCCTCCTGTTTGAGGGAAATGCCGGGGCCGGAAGAGGAGGTCATCGCTCTTACCCCTGCGGCAGAAGCGCCAAGCACCATATTGATTGCGCCTATCTCGCTCTCGGCCTGGATAAAGGTGCCGCCGGTCTTATAAAGCTCCCGGGAAAGATATTCGGGGATGTCGCTCTGCGGAGTTATTGGATAGCCGAAATAGCAGCGCACACCAGCCTCTATGGCTGCCATGGCAACAGCTTCGTTCCCCTTTACAAACTGCTTTTCGCTCATGACAGCTCCTTGAAGACCATAATGGCGACATCAGGGCACATCTCGGCGCAAAGAGCGCAGCCAGTGCATTTGTCCTGACTGGAGAAGACGGCAACTGTATACCCCATGGTGTTCGGAGTGTCACTGAGGGATACCAGCTTCCGGGGACAGGCAAGCGTGCAGAGTCCGCACCCTTTGCAGCGGGATTCATTAATTTCAATCTTCGACATATTTTATTTCCCGGGATTTAGAACTGACATGATCATATTTCATTCAGGCATTAACTAGCAGACTGTTGACTTGAACGTCAAATTAATTTTAATTGGAAAAACTGTCGGCCATAACAACAATAAGAACTATATCTCAAGTCCGGCTCGCCTCTAAAATATCATTGAACTCACTTTTTATTTCCTTGAACGCCGCCAGAATACGCGGATCAAAGTGCGACGGCATGGTGCGTCCATCTCCATTCAAAAGTATGTCACAGGCTTTATCATGGCCAAAAGCCTGCTTGTAGACTCGACTGTTCCGCAAGGCATCATACTGGTCGGCAAGCATAACGATCCTGCCCTCCAAAGGGGTCTCTTCACCTTTCAGTCCCGCGGGGTAACCAGTTCCATCCCAGCGTTCATGGTGGGTGAGGGCAATGAGGGCGCCCATTTGCAGCATTCTGTGCGGCGACCCGCTCAGGATCTGCTCACCAATAATGGTATGCTGCTTGATAACATTAAATTCTGTTCTGTTAAGAACACCAGGTTTCAGCAGAATTGAATCGGGAATTCCGATCTTGCCAACGTCGTGCATGGCACTGGCTATTGAGATATGCTCTATAAAACTGTCATCCATTTTCAGCTGTTTTGACAATAGCTTGGCATACAAACCGATCCTGGAAATGTGCTGGCCAGTTTCTCTGTCCCGCCATTCGGCAGCTGAAGTAAGTCGATCAATGATATCGCTGCTCATAGTGGTAATTTCCTCAAGCGCAGCGTTCAGTTCGGCAGTCCGCTTCTCAACGGTTCTTTCCAGATCGATCTTATAGTTCTTCTCGATCAGGGTCAATCGCTTGTAATTGATACCCTTTTCAACGGTATGGATGAGGTTCGGTGGCCGGTAAGGCTTGATGATAAAGTCAAAAGCACCTTTCTGGATTGCTTTGACCGCCACATCCAGATCAGCATAGGCGGTCATCAGCACAACGGGTGTGTCACGATCAAGAAAACTGATCTTCTCCAACAGTTCAAGGCCATCCATAACGGGCATATTGATGTCAGTCAACACCAGATCTACCGGCTCATGCACAAACTGTCTGACGGCATCTTGGCCCTTAGAGAAAGGGCTGACTTTGAACCCGTATTCCGTCAGGAGCGTTGTAACGCTTTCGAGAACAAAACGGTCATCATCTACCACAAAAATATTGCCACTAGTGTCAGGAGCCATTGTTGATAACCTCCCGGATTTTCATAAGTAATTCCTTGGGGCTGTACGGCTTCAGGAGAAGATTGACCCCAGGTGACAGTCCTCCCTGCGTGACAACCTCATCTTCAGTATAGCCGCTGCAAAACAGTATCTTCGTTTCTGGTCTTATAGCCTGGACCTCATTATAGACCTGAAGCCCGTTAAGCCCAGGCATGATCACATCCAATACCAGCAAGTCAATTCTGGAAAAGTTGTCTTTAAAAATGTCAACTGCCTCCTGACCGTTGACAGCCGTTAGAACAGTATAACCAAACTCTTCCAGAATCTTTTTGGAAACCATACGCGCTGCCTTGTTATCTTCCGCCAGCAAAACAACTTCACCTCCACCTGGTTCCTGCACATGAACCAGTGCGGGGATTTCGATCTGCATCGGGCAGCAAGCCAACAGAGGGAAGTAGATATGAATGGTCGTCCCGTTACCGGTTTCACTCTGACAGGTTATGTAGCCGTTATGTTTCTTGATTATCCCATACACTATTGAAAGGCCAAGCCCGGTCCCTTTGCCTGTATCCTTGGTAGTATAGAACGGCTCAAAAATATGCTTGACAGTCTCACCGTCCATCCCCAACCCGTTGTCGGTAAAAGTCAACACTGCGTAATCGCCAGGCTCGCCGAAACCGCTGGCAAGCACAAAATCTGAATTCATGGTAAAGACTTCGGTCTTTATAACTATCGAGCCCCCATTCGGCAAAGCATCACGGGCATTAGTGGTCAAATTCATGAGTATCTGCTCTAACTGAACACTGTCGGCCATAACCGGCAGCGTTTGCTGTGCCATATTTATTTCCAGGCAAATATCTTTGCTGATCAAGCGCAATAGTAGCTGCTGAATACGCTCTATGATTTCATTTAGATCAATGACCACAGGGTTGCTGTCCTGTTTACGGCTGAAAGCCAATAATCCCTGAGTCAGACTGGAGCCACGTTCGGCTACTGCAGAAAGTTGCTGAGCAATATTGATGAGAGGGCTGCCCTCAGGCAGTTTGAGTTGAATAATGGTGGAAAAACCGATAATTGCGGTCAGAATGTTGTTAAAATCGTGTGAAATACCGCCAGCTAACTGCCCGATGGCTTCCATTTTCTGGGAATGCTGTAGCTGGCTCTCGAGCGCTTTCCGCTCGGTAATATCTTCCTTGATGGCAATGAAATGCTTTATATTGCCACCCTCATCTCGAATCGGAGCTATCAAAGCCTGCTCCCAGTATATTTCACCATCTTTTTTGCGGTTGTGAAACTCACCTCGCCACTCACCACCTGAGAGAATTGTTGTCCAGAGGTGTTGATATTCAACAAGGGGGGTTTCGCCAGTCTTCAGAATCCTGGGATTCTGACCGATAGCTTCCGCAAAACTGTAGCCCGTCAATCTGGTAAAATACGGGTTGACATATTCGATGATACCGGCTGTATCGGTGATGACAATAGAAATTGGACTCTGCTCAACAGCCACTGAAAGCTTGCGCAGCTTGGATTCAACTTTCTTACGCTCGACCAGTTCCCGCTGAGACTCATCGTTGAGGCGGGCGTTTTCAAGTGCCAGCGAGGCAAGTTCACCAAAATGATTCAGCAGAGTCATCTGCTCATCGTTGAAAACGGAAGTCCCGTCAATAAACGCCAAGCCGAGCACGCCGATCAAATCATCCCCGATCTTCAGCGGCACCCCCGCCACCGCATGGAGCTGATCCCGGTCGCGCTCTACCAGCCGACCTTCCCAGTTGCTGTAATCTTCGACTTGTAGTGATTCTCCGCTAAGCCAGACACGACCGGCTATTCCAACGCCTGGCAGAATCTGATAGTGCTTCAGATTGTTATAAATTCCGTTTTGAAAAACCATGTCCATTTCGGTACCGGCAGCATTTTTGAGATACAGATAACAGTGCTCCGTGCCGATCAGCTTACCGGCGCGAACAACAATATCTTTAAGCACCCCTGACAGATCCTGCCTGCGAATCAGTCCCAGCGTGGTCTCATGAAGCGCCTGCAGATATTCGTTCTGACGATGCAACTGCTGAGCTGCCAGATTACTGGCAGTTATATCTCTTAGACTGCCGCGAAAACCAAGGCTCTCCCCTTGAGGATCGATCACCTGTCGACAGAAGTGGATCACCCGGCAGACAGCCCCAGCTTTGGAAACAATCCTGAACTCTATCGACTCACCGGCGTCATGGCAGCAATCCGTCCGGTAATGCTCATCCAGGGCATTCAGATCATCGGGGAAAATAATGTCACGCAGCAGATGTGGCGCACTGTAATACTCCTCCGCTGTGTAGCCGGTCAACTCCTCGCAACTGGGGGAAACATAGCGCATCGTTTTACGGTCAGCCGAAATCCAGAAAACCATCTCATTTGAGAACTCCACCACTGTACGATAGAGAATTTCCTGCTCCAGAAGTTCCTCTTTTTGCTGATCAAGTTGAGAAATGAGACAATTGAACGCTTGCGCCAACACGTCGACCTCTTCTCCGGAGTCAGTCGTGAGGAGGCGGTCGTGATCATTTTTTTGCGCCAGCCCTTCAACGTGTCTTGTAAGGCGAATAATCGGGTCGCTGACATGATTCAGGTAACGGCGTGTAAGCCAGAAAACTCCCAGTGAGAGGAGCGGCAGGATAATTAAAAACAGGTTCCTGAGTTTTTCTAGTGCTTCGTCGGGACCAGCTATTTGGTCTGGAGTGAGTTTGTGAGAAAGGGCTAGCGGCGGTTTCTGGGCGGAGAGAAGTTTCTGGTCAAGCACATCGGCCAGGATAGAGACAGTCTGCAGCTGCTGAGTGGTGATAGTCTCCTTTACATAATTTTTGAGCAGCGAATGGATCAGTAAGAGCGAACCTGCCAGTAAAACAGTTATCGCAAGCGGAAGAATCAGGGTTACTTTGGTTTTGAACGAAAATTTAAGCATATAAACCGGCTGTATCCCTTTATGTAAAGAGCTGTCTAAAAAGTTCCAATTAACGTCGGGACTGCAAAACCCCCGGGTGGATTTACAAAAAGACTTACCTCGGCCAGATCTTCAGGCGGCATTCCTTTTTCCCGGGTTTAACGAAACTCCGCCGGCACATCCGCCTTATCGGCAGTTTCATTAAGCGAATCAAGCTTCCCCTTCGCTTTTTCTATCCGCACATTAAGATCACGGAGCGTATTCTGAAGGGTGAGGTACTCACCGCGGGACTTCTTGTTGCCATCAGCCATACGTTCTTTTAAGCCGGTGGCCTGCTCCTCAAGCGACTTGATCTGATGTTTCTGGCGGGCAAAATCCTGTTTCCAGACTTCCCCGGCCTTACCGTCATAAGCACGCTGCTCTTTACCCTTTTCTTGCCCCTTCAAATCCTTTTCCTGTTCTTTTTTCACTTCCTTCTCTTTTTTATCACCAATAACAGGCTCACTATTTTCTAAAATCTCTACCGCCTGTTCCCCGTTGTCTACGGCAATTGCATTATTGCGATACTTATCGGGAACTTTGCTCAGGTCATCCGAATAACCGGTAGCTCCTTTTTCATCGACCCATTTGTAGACTTCGGCAGAGCAGAGAACAGGCACTGCGAACAACACAAGTATTAATAAAAGATGTCGCATAATAGACCCCCATTTTTAAAAAGTAGCCAGGATACAGAATACAGAAATCAGGATTAAATTTGAACCCATTTCTTTTTTATTCTGAATTCTGGCTTCTGTGTCCTGATTTTTGCTTTTAGCTTTTCATCCCGGTGGCCAGGTCAGGCTCCGGCCTGCAAGCATATGAAAATGAATATGGAAAACTGACTGCCCGGCAGCGGCATTATTGTTTGAAACGAGACGAAACCCGCTCTCGGCAACTCCTCGCTCTCTGGCAATCCGTGCGGCAACTCGATGAATATGACCGATCAGAACATCATCTTCAGGCTGAAGATCAAGAGTATTGACAATGTGTTTACGGGGAATAAGCAGAAGGTGCAGCGGTGCGGCAGGGTTAATATCTTCGATCACC
Source organism: uncultured delta proteobacterium (assembly GCA_963810975.1). Classification (GTDB taxonomy): domain Bacteria; phylum Desulfobacterota; class Desulfuromonadia; order Geobacterales; family DSM-12255; genus VEOV01. The sequence continues at coordinate 133,577 of CAWEPN010000008.1, forward strand.
ACAAGATGTTCATCCTGACAAACCACTTTTGCAGGGATCTCCCCACTGGCAATTTTACAGAAAAGGCAGGACATTACTTTCTCCTCCGGCTTTAATAGAGTTTTTTCAAGTACACCAGAAATTCCCGGTTCCCTTTTGGGCCGGTAATCGGCGACTCGGTAACAGCAACGGCTTCAAGATTTAATTCATTCGCCAAGGCGTATACAGACTCTATAACAGCTGTGTGCTTCGCTGGATCCCTGACAACTCCACCTCTGCCCACTTCACCCCTGCCCACTTCGAACTGCGGCTTAATCAGGGCGACAACAGTACCGCAGCTTTTTACCAGGCTCAGCGTATTGGGGAGCACCTTGTCCAGCGAGATAAAAGATGCGTCAATGACCGCCATGTCAGGCACCGAAGGGAGCTCATCTGCTTTCAGATAACGGATATTAGTCTTTTCGAGTGCAAAAACCCGTTCATCCTGCTGCAGCTTCCAGGCAAGCTGGCCATAGCCGACATCAACGGCAAAGATTCTGGAGGCGCCTCTCTGGAGGAGACAGTCAGTAAAGCCCCCGGTAGATGCGCCGACGTCCATGATCGTAAGACCGCTGACATCAATGTTAAACTCATTAAGGGCTTTTTCAAGCTTCAGCCCGCCACGGCTTACAAACGGGAGATCATTTTTAATCCTGAGCTCAAGGGCGTCATCAACAAGCTGACCCGCCTTTTCCACCTTATGGTCGCCGGCTATCACCTGCCCTGCCATGATCAGCGCCTTTGCACGCTCTCTGGAAGGGACAAGCCCGCGGTCTGTCAGCAGTCTATCCGCACGCACCTTCATCCGAGTTTGCGCTCCGAAGTCACTATTCCCACCCCATCGTCACGCGCTTCATCCCCGGAACCGAGGAGACGGCATCAACCGGGTGTCTGGCGAGATCCTTCGAATTGTACTTGACCTGATAAACAAGGTGGAGTTCTGACGCCTCGATATTTTTCTCGATAGTAGAGTGCATAAGCTGCAGACTGCATTTTTCAAGCTGGGCCTCGATCAGTTGCATCTGCTCCGGGCGGTCTTCACACCAGATACGAATGTACACATATGTGTCTCTTTTGAGCATCAGTTCAATTTTCTTAAGCAACAGAAGGCTGACAAGCGAAATCACCGTGACCAGCAGAGATATTCCAAAAAGACCTACGCCACATGCGAGGCCTATGGCAGCGGCGATCCAGAGGCAGGCTGCGGTCGTAAGCCCCCTAACCGAAAATCTCTCTCTTATAATCGCTCCTGCCCCCAAAAAACCGATACCTGTAACCACTTGTGCAGCGACTCTTCCCGGATCCACCCCGAGCGACTGGCTGCCACTGGAATCTCCGTACAACAGATAAAACTGGATAGAGCTTATGACAAACAGGCAGGAACCAAGCGACACAAGAAGATGCGTCCGGAATCCAGCAGGACGGCCGTGAACTTCCCTTTCCAGACCAATCATTCCACCCAAAAAGGCAGCAAGCAGGAGCTTGGCAAGGGTTAACATGTCAAAAGTCATGGTCATAAGTCAGATGGTTACCGATACGGTCACTTTGAACTCCGCACTCTTGCCGCAGGCGCCTCCGGTTATTCTCAAGGGGATTACAACTGTAGAGCCGTCAATAGTTACCGGCTCACCGGCAGTTTCAACGGAGAATCCGGGGCTGTCTTCGCTACAGTGATCAAATGCCTCGTCAGGTTCAGCTGCGGATTTTTGCGGTTCAACGGCCAAAACTTCTTTAGCGGGCTTCGGAGAGATGCTCTCAACGGTTACATCCTGCCCGAGATTAACCAGAATCTCCCTTGCCAGCAGGTCAAGGCCTTCCAGAAGCCCCTCACCGGTCACGGCTGTCACTGGCAGCGGATCACTGGCAATTTCGGGAAGAAGCTCTGAACTCATGACATCAAGGGAAAGCGCTCCACTCAGATCTCTCTTGTTGCACTGAAGAGAGAGCGCAATGTCTCCAAGTTTTCTGTCGTAGTGTGCAATAGAGTCCAGAAGAACGGCACAGCTTTCCAGGTTGGCGTACATCCGTCCGTCACTGGAATCGGCAAAGAAGACAACCCCGTCAACCCCTTTCAGCAGCATTTTCCAGGGTGGCGGAGGCCCTTCTCCGGCAAGAATAGTATAGACATGAAAGCGCACCGAATAGCTGTCATCTCTTAATGATGTCGGGTATGAAAAATCGAAAAACAGCATCTGCTGTTCACCGATTGCCATGCTTTTCAGCTCGCTCCGCCGCTCCGGATTCAACCGGCCGTATATTTGACGAAGCGCTGTCCCCTTACCTGCGCCTTTAGGGCCGATATAAACTATCTTCGCGTTAATCTCTCTCTTGGCATCATTCACCAGCGCCATCCAATACTCCTAACTTTTCTTTCTTGAAAACAACATACGCCTGGCATTATTGACCAGCACGCTTGATATATTCTTGCTTTTGGCCATTCCTGACAGGTCTTTTTCAGATAAAAACCCCATGAAGCGTATTGCAACCGGAAGAGGTGTCTTGTTGTTCAGCACCAGAGCCTTCCTGATTGCGGGATTCTTTACCCATTCTTTATTTTGGCAGATGATTCGGAGAATTTCATCGTTCTGGACCACTGATTTGGAAATCGTCAGAATTTCCGGCTCTGTGATCCTCGGATTTTTCACTACAGCACTATTTACCAGCTTGTTGGAATCCTTTATCAGCAGCGAACGCCATTCTTTATCGCCGGTCAATGCCACCTTTATTTTATCACCTACGCCCATGGATTGTGCCAGCTGGTACTTGCTCTGGTAAGCCTCATCTTCCTCTTCGGTTCTCTTCCTCTTCAGGCTCCTCTTCAGGCTCCTCTTCCAGATCTTCTTCCGACTCAGCAACAGGCTCTCTTTCCGCCACTTCAGTTGCAGACAACGGGTAAATCCTTGCAAGAAGCTCTTTCAATTTTGGATGAGTGCCAGAGTCGGCATACACGTCTGCGACCAGTGAAAGCGGCAGCCCTTTTATAGCAGAGAGGGCTGCCGACTTTATCTCCTGGTTCTTGTCATAGCAAAGGAAAAAAAGCAGCGTCACACGTTCACCCGGAGATGCCGTGACCCCGCTGCTAATAACCTTCATCTTCTCCTCAAACGGAGCATCCGGCTTTATATGGATGGCCAGATGTGCAGGGACCTTAATGTTGACCTTTTCTGGCACCTGAGTCTATCTCCCCGTTGGAACAACCTTTACCGCCAGACCTTCACCCTTCACTGTGGCAGCAGCCTTGTCAGCCTCTTTTTTAGAGGCAAACCGTCCGGCAGTCAGCTTGACAGTTGTAAGGGCAAGGACTGTCTGCTGAATCTGGAGTTTAACTCCTTTGGCAGCCAGAGCTCTTTTTTCCTTTTCAGCACTATCTTTAGCGGAAAAAGACCCGGCATAAAGAGAATATGTCCCATTTTTTTCAATACCGAAAGCACCTTTTGCAGACTTCCGGAGCTTGTCAAGCTCCGCCAAATAAAGATCGTAATCAGTATAGGCGCCATAGAAGAGCCTGTTCATGCTTACATTTTTTTTGGTTTGATTTCTTGTGACCGGTTTTATGCCCAGTCTGACAAGTTTAGCCTCGGCAGCTGTCGCCTCTTCACCGGCAGAGAACACTCCGGCAAGAAGGGTGTACGATTCGGTTTTATTTGCGGCAGCTGGCTTTCCCGCAGCGGAAGCAGGAGCTTTTGCGCTCTTTGTCACTGCCTTCTTCTGAACAACCGGAGCTGCTTTCGGCGCTTCCTTTTTCACAGGGGCAGAAGCAGTAATGACCGGTGTTACGGCTGCAGGTTTTGCTGCCATCGGTGGCTTGGCGGCGACTGCCGGTGCTGCCGGTTTTGCTGCTACCGGAGCGGGTGCCGGTGGCGCAACTTTTTTAGCTGCTGCCGAAGCAGGTGCAGGCGGTGCAGCTGGTTTTGCTGCTGCCGGAACAGGTACAGGTGAGGCCATCGGCTTTGCTGCAACTGGCACGGTAGGTGCTGCCGGCGTTGCCTCTGCCGGTTTTTTCACATCCGCTGTTGCAGGTGCCGCCGGTTGAGTTTCCGGTTTTGGTGGCAGACTTTGCTTCACCTCCACGGGAAGATCCGGAGCTTTTGCGATTGGCGCCTCATGAGGGACTATCAGACTGGTAAAGAAATAGAGATAGGCCAATCCGCCTAAAAGAACCAGCAGGACGACAAGTGACCCCCTGCTCTTTCCTGAGCCTTGGCTTTCCTGTTCATCAAAATCAGATGATTTCTTTTTGAAGAGACTCACTATTTTTCTCCTTTTTTAGTTCATTAACCTTTTGCTGTCGCAGCTTCCGCAATAATCTTCTGCATCAGATGCGACGGTACCTCTTCATAATGTGAAAATTCCATGCTGAAAAGACCGCGATCACTGGTCATGGAGCGCAAATCATTGGAGTAGGCCAGAACTTCTGTCATCGGCACGGCTGTCCTGATAATCTGCGAGTTGGCTTTCGGCTCCACGCCGACAACCTTGCCGCGGCGAGAGTTCATGTCACCTATGACATCACCCATGTTTTCGTCAGGGACGGTTATTTTCATGTTCATTATCGGCTCAAGCAGCACTGGCTTGCATAACTCCATCGCTTTTTTGAACGCCATGGAACCGGCTATTTTGAATGCCATTTCAGATGAATCAACTGTGTGGAATGAACCATCATACAAGGCAACCTTGAAATCGACCACCGGATTGCCGGAAAGGTAACCTTCAACAGCCGCCTCCTGAATTCCCTTGTCTACAGCCGGGATGTACTGCCGCGGAATAACCCCGCCAACGATCTTATCCTCGAAGAGGTAACCTTCCCCACGAGGCATGGGGCTCATCTCGATCCAGCAGTCACCATACTGACCACGGCCGCCAGACTGCTTTTTGTATTTCCCCTGAACCTTTACAGCGCCTCGAATTGTTTCAAGGTAAGGTACTTTTGGGGTCTTGAGCAGTACTTCAACGTTGAACTTGCGTTTCAGTTTCTCAACAATGACATCAAGATGCACCTGTCCCATACCGGAGATGATAAACTCCTTCGTCTGCTCGTCACGGTGCGACTCAAGGGTCGGCTCCTCCTCTATCATCTTGTGAAGGGCGCCGTGAATCTTGTCCTCATCGTTCTTTGTTTTCGGTTCAATCGCATAAGAAATAACCGGCTTGAGCAGCGGTGCAGGCTCATAGATAATCGGCTTTAAGCCATCACAGAGCGTATCTCCGGTTACCGTCTCCTTTAGCTTGGCAACAGCTACTATGTCGCCGGCAACAGCCTGTTTGATGGCTTTCTGCTTTTTACCTTCGAGTTCGTAGATCTGCCCTATCCGCTCCTCAACCCCCCTGGTGGAGTTGTAAATAGTGGAATCAGAGTTAAGTACTCCGGAATAAACGCGAAATATTGATATCTTGCCGGTATAGGGATCGGATGTCGTCTTGAATACAAGGCCCGAAAAAGGTTCTGACTCAAGGGGCGCACGCTCTTCCAGAGCCTTTGTTTTAGGATTGGTGCCGACTGCCATTGTGCGGTCAAGCGGAGAGGGGAGATAGGAACATATTCCGTCAAGGAGCTGCTTGACTCCAATGTTTGCAGTTGCGGAGCCACAAAGTACGGCGGTGAAGGTGTTCCGGATCGTTCCGACACGAATGCCGTCAATGATATCGTCCTCAGACAGTTCGCCTGTTTCAAGATACTTTTCCGTCAGCGCATCATAAGCCTCAGCGACAGTCTCTACCATCTGCTCGCGCAGTCTTTTTGCTTCGTCAAGATACTCTGCCGGGATATCTATCTCGGAGAAATTGCCGGAACGGTCCATCTCATACCGGTACGCCTTCATCTTAATGAGATCAATAACCCCTTCAAACCCATCCTCAATGCCAAGCGGAATCTGAATGGCAACGCCTCTTGCTTTGAGTGATTTCTCCATGTCGTCTATTGCCCTGAAGAAATTCGCCCGCTCACGGTCGAGTTTATTGACAAAGGCGATACGGGGTATTTCAAATTCGTTAGCCCATGCCCAGACCTCTTCGGTCTGTACTTTTACTCCGGAAATTGAAGAGAGAATTATGACTGCACAGTCCAGCGCTCTCATGCAGGCGCGGGTATCAGCAATAAAATCGCCGTAACCGGGGGTATCGACGAGATGGATTGAATGATCTTTCCAGTCGCAGTGGTCAAGAGAAGAGGTTATGGATATTTTCCGTTTTATCTCTTCGGGCTCAAAATCCATGACAGATGTACCTTCATCTACTCTTCCCAGTCTGTCGATCATTCCGGCATTAAAGAGAATGGCTTCGGAGAGTGAGGTTTTGCCAGCACCCCCGTGAGCGATGATGCCAAGATTACGGATCTTTGCAGTGTCGTACTTTCCCATGATTACCCCCTAAGTTTGGTTTATTCGCAAACTACTGATTTTCGCAGTTACGGCTATATAAAATCCTCAACCCTTCAAGAGTAAGAAATGCCTCCACCTTTTCTATCGTTCTGGATTCCGGAGCAATGAGCCCCGCCAGTCCACCGGTTGCAATGACAGTCAGCTTTTCGCGGCCCTCCGTTTTCATCCTGGTTACGATCTCATCAACAAGTCCGACATAACCGTAATATATCCCGGCCTGCATGGAATTCACGGTGTTTTTGGCAATAATAAGCGGCGGTTTAAGTACCTCGACCCGTGGCAATTTGCTCGCTCTCTGAAAAAGGGCCTCCATCGAAATCACCAGACCGGGAGCTATTGCTCCTCCACAGTACTCACCCTTTTTGTTCACATAGTCAAATGTTGTGGCTGTGCCGAAATCGACGATTATAAGAGCTGATCTGTATTTCTCGAATCCTGCAACAGCATTTACAATCCTGTCCGCGCCCACCTCACGCGGATTGTCGTACAGTATGGGCATTCCGGTCTTGAGCCCAGGGCCGACTGTATACGGTTTAAACCCGAAATACTGCTGTGACAGTTTTTCAAGCACCCCGGTCAGGCTCGGAACAACCGAGGAGATCATTATCCCCGTTACACAATTAAACGGTATATCTGAAAGTCTGAAGAGATCATGAACGAGAATACCGTACTCATCAGTTGTCTTTGACTTGTCAGTAGATATACGCCAGTCCTTTAGAAGGTGGTCGCCATCATAAATCCCCAGGACTATATTACTGTTGCCGACATCAATTACCAGCAGCAAGCTATCCTCCGATTACAACATCGCCTGAAAGTATCTGCTCGCCAGTATCCAGCAGCAGGGCACCATACTCGTCAATCCCTGTCACCCTGCCACTCCTGACACTGTTGTTATCAGTCACCGTTACCATGGCCCCTTCCAGCCGGCTCCTTTCCAGCCACTCCTTTCTTGCTGGAGCGTACCCTTCGGCTAGAAACTTCGCATAGAGATTGTCCAGTTCCTGAAGCATCACTCTGGTAAACAAGTTGCGATCCACCTTCACCCCTGATTCGATAAAGAGGGAGGTTGCCGCATGACGCAGATCGGCAGGAAACTGCTCCTGTGCCATATTCAGATTTACACCGATGCCAAGTATCACAAAGTTGACCTTGTCTGTCTCTGCACTCATCTCGTTAAGAAGCCCGGCAACCTTTTTACCGTCTATCAGGATATCGTTTGGCCACTTGATCCTGGCCTTGAGCGTTGTCAGCTGTTCAATCGTCCTCGCTACCGCAATCGCTGACAGAAAGGTAAGCTGAGGCGCAGCAACAGGCTGAATAGGTGGGCGCAGGATTATTGAGCAGTAGAGGTTTACCCCTGCCGGTGACGCCCAGCTTCTGCCCAACCTCCCCTTCCCCCCGGTCTGACTCTCCGCAATGACGACACTCCCCTCTTCTGCGCCATCTTCAGCCATCCTGAAAGCGACGCAATTTGATGAGACCGCCTCGGACAAAGCGGTAATCCGTTTCCCGATACGCACGCTCTTTAGTAGATGTGTTATGGATGCGGCGTGAAGCCTGTCCGGAGATGAAACAAGCTTGTAACCTCTTGATGGTTCGGCACTTATTGTAAAACCAAGCAGCCTCAGAGCCTTTATCTGCTTCCAGACAGCGCTCCTTGAAATATCCAGAGTCCGGCTTAACTCTTCACCAGAGACAAAGGGGACAGTTGATTCATATAGAATAGAGAGAATCCGGTCTGCAGTCCCGGGAAGGGTACTGTCAGCATGAACAGATTCGCTCATGCCCCCTCCAACAGCATGGAAATATCCATGGCTGGCGCAGAATGGGTGAGCGCCCCGACAGAGATGATATCGACTCCGGTCTCGGCAATAGCTTTGACTGTCGAAAGGTTAACACCTCCTGAAGCCTCTACCGTTGCCCGTCCGGAAATTATGGTGACAGCCTCTTTCATGGTATCTATGTCCATGTTATCGAGCATAATAATATCAGCACCGGCAGTGAGTGCCTCTGCTACATCAGTGAGAGATTGAGTTTCAATCTCGATCTTGAGCGTGTGCGGAATATAGCTCTTTGCACGACTGACAGCCGCAGATATACCCCCTGCCGCCGCTATATGATTTTCCTTGATCAAGACACCATCATACAGGCCTGTCCTGTGATTAATCCCGCCGCCGACACGGACGGCATATTTCTCAAGGATGCGCAGACCCGGGGTCGTCTTGCGCGTATCGACAATCCGCGCCTTTGTGCCTTGAACCGCCTTAACGTATTTTGAAGTGAGTGTGGCGACTCCGCACATGCGCTGCAGGAGATTAAGGGCAACCCGTTCCCCCTGAAGAAGAGATGAAGCATTTCCAGACATTTCAGCAATAACATTTCCCGCAAAAACAAAATCCCCATCAGAACAGCGATGGGTAAACTTTACCTCTTTATCCAGTATGGAAAACACTCTCTCTGCTACAGCCAGACCGCAGACGATCATATCCTCTTTTGCCTTCAGGATGCCGGAAACTACCCCGGACTTCAATTGAAGAGCCTGTGTCGTAATATCGCCGGTATGTATGTCTTCGGCAAGTGCATTTCTGATGATTGCATCTATCTGTTGCATGTGAATACTCTCCTGAACAATTTCCCAGATTTGTATAACACAGGTTGAAAGGCGTCGCAATCGCTAACAAAGACTGCTGAAGATATTGGATTTAAGGTTGACGCTCCACGATCAGATGTGTATATTATCACACTTTGTTCGCCCCTTGAGCTATTCCAACATTTCAGGAGTAATATATGAAATCGGTTCGCTTTGTACTGCTAGCGTTAATCCTGCTGATCCCGGCAATTTCCCCGGCAAAGGAGACAAAAGATATCTCCTTTTCTTTTAAAAACGCTGAACCGGTCATCTTCAGCCATGATCTCCACCTGGAGAAATACAGGAATAACTGCCGTATCTGCCACAACGCCATATTCAATCTCAAAAATAAAACCAGATACACCATGGCCGACATGGAAAAGACCAAGTCCTGCGGCGCCTGCCACTCCGGGATAAAGGCCTTCAGTGTCAAGGATGAAAAATACTGTGCCAAGTGCCACAAAGGCAAACCCAGAACTGTTGAGTTCAAGGTTAAGGGCGCACCTGATGTAGCCTTCAGCCATGATTCTCACGTCTCAAAAGCAGGCCTTTCATGCCGAGACTGCCATGACGGTAAAATTATAACTGGGAAAAATGGCACAGTCACCATGGCGCAGATGGAAAAAGGCAAAACCTGCGGCGCCTGTCATAATGACAAGATGGCTTTTACGGTTGCCGGCAACTGCGGCAACTGTCATAGCGGCATGAAACCTCGCGAAATAACTTTCAAACTGAAAGGGGTGACTGATGCAGTCTTCAGCCATGAAGTCCACCTCGGCATGTTTAAATGCCCAGATTGCCACACCAAAACATTCCCGTACAAGGCAGGCGCACTCAAGGCAACCATGAAAAGCATGGAGAGTGGCAAATCATGCGGCACATGTCACAACGGCAAGGATGCTTTTACGGTCGCGGGTGAGTGTGACAAGTGCCACAAAGGCTTCAAGCCTGGCAACGTACTTTTCAAAACAGAAGCAGGCGAAGCAAAGTTCAGCCATGAATTCCATCTCGAAGTGTACAAATGCGCCGATTGCCATACCAAGATTTTCCCCTATAAGGCGGGAACGCTCAAGGCAAAAATGGATGAGATGGACAAAGGCAAGTCATGCGGCGCCTGTCACAACGGCAAGGACGCATTCATATCTTCCGGCGACTGCATCAAGTGCCATAAGATGTAATCTTGCAGAACTTATATTGGATACAAAGAAAGGCGGCCAATCGGTCGCCTTTCTTTGTATCCAGAGTTGAACCCTTTCAAGAGGACCAGGCTTAAACGCCCCTACCCCGGCCTAAGCCCCTCCGCCAGCACCTCGGCAATATCCCTGACCCTGACATTTTGTGCGCTCAGGTCCTTGACCCCATCCTCGAACATGGTCATGCAGTAAGGACAGGCAACGCAGATGGTGTCAGGACTCTCTTTGAGCGCTTCACTCACCCTGGTGTTGTTGATCCGCTCACCCGTATGCTCTTCCATCCACATCCGTCCGCCGCCTGCCCCGCAGCAGAAACCGTTCTCCCTGTTTCTGGCGAACTCTTTCGGCGCTTCTCCGGTCACCTTTTCGATGACCTCTCTGGGCTGGGCGTAGATGTCGTTATGCCTGCCAAGATAGCAGGAGTCGTGGTAGATGATGCTGCCAAGCTCCGTTACCTGTTTGTTGGGTTTGATCCTTTGGTCTTTGAGCAGTTGCTGCAGCAGCTCGGCTATGGTGAATGACCTCTAGCTCCAGGCCGTACTGACGATAGTCGTTCTTGATGGTGCTGAAGCAGTGGGGGCACTGGGTGATGATTCTGGTGATCTTCTTTTCCTTGAAGAGGGCGACATTCTCTTTGGCCATTTTGTCGAAGAGGTATTCGTTGCCAAGCCTTCTGGCGCTGTCGCCGCAGCATTTCTCTTCTTTGCCAAGAACCCCCCAGCTGATGCCGGCTTTGTCGAGGATGGTGGCCAGGGCGACGGTGACATGCTTCTGCCTTGAGTCGAAGGCGCCGGCGCAGCCGACGTAGAAGAGGTATTCGGTTTCGCCTGGCTGGTATGGTTTGACCTCCATGGTGGTGGACCATTTGGTCCGTTCGGTGGGGGCTATCCCCCAGGGGTTGCTGCGCTGCTCCATGTTCTCGAAGAGGTTTAGGAGCTCTTCGGGGAACTGGCTCTTCATCTGGACAAGGTGCCGTCGCATCTTGATGATTTTGGGCATCTGTTCGATGAGGACCGGGCAGGCTTCCATGCAGGCGCCGCAGGTGGTGCAGGACCAGATGGCTTCCTCGGTGTTGGTCCCCTCCCCCTCACTGCCGACAAGGGGGAGTTTGGGGGCGTGTCGCCGTTTTTAAGTTCATGGCTGTTGGCCAGCAGGTTGGTCTTGATGGTGTGGATGATCTGCCGCGGGTTGAGCGGTTTGCTGGTGGCGTGTGGCCGGGCAGGCATCCTGGCAGCGGCCGCATTCGGTGCAGGAGAAGGAGTCGAGCAGGTCTTTCCAGGTGAAGTCGGTTACTTCTTCTACGCCGTAGCTGTTGCCGATGGCAAACTCTTCCCTGGCTTGGGTGTTGGGCTTTGCCAGGGCGCCGAAGAAGCAGTTGGGGATGGCGGTGAGGATATGCATATGTTTGCAGATGGGGAGGAAGATCAGGAAGGCCAACAGCACGCCGGCGTGCAGCCACCAGAAGAACCAGGCTGAGGACTGAAGGCTGAAGGCTGAAGGGAAAGCGGGCAACAGTCCGGCAACAGCGGTGGAGACCGGCATCCAGCCGGCCAGATGCTCTTTGCCCATGGCGATTTCGGCGCCGTGCATGCCGAAGTAGGCAAGCATCAGCAGGGCGATGAAGCCGAGGATGAGGAAGCCTTCGAAGCTGCGGCGCTTGACGTATTGGGTGTCAAGTTTGAAGAGGAGACGGCGGCCGGTGGCGATGATAATGGCGACCAGGGCAAGCAGCGAGACGATATCGAAGAGAAACAAGAGCGGTGCAAGCAGGGGATCGGGGAGCAGGCGCAGACTGACTCCGGGAAGAGCCCGCTGATGATGAAGTCGCCGTTGGCGAGCAAGCAGGATCAGGAAGGACCAGAAGATGATGAAGTGGTTGATGCCGAAGGGGCGGGCGAGGACTTTTTTCTGGCCGAAGGCGAAGAGGAGCATCTCTTTTATCCGGGCGGGGATGTTGTCAAAGCGGTTCTCTTCTTTGCCGAGACGGATGAGGGCGAGCCTTTGCCAGGCAAGTCCGCAGAAGATGGCTGTGGCCGCCAGAAAGAGTATGGTGAAGATCGGTCTGGTTCATTTGAGCCCCCTTGCTGCTTTTGAGCTCACGCAGGCGGTTGGTGATGGCCGGGATGACCTGGAAGAGGTCGCCGACGATGCCGTAGGTGGCTACTTCGAAGATGGGGGCGTCCTTGTCCCGGTTGATGGCGATGACTACGTCGGAGTCCTGCATGCCGACCAGGTGCTGGATGGCGCCGCTGATGCCGCAGGCTACGTAGATTTTGGGGCGGACGGTTTTGCCGGTCTGGCCTACCTGCCGCTCCTGGGGCATCCAGCCGGCGTCGACGGCGCTTCTTGAGGCGCCGACTACGCCGCCGAGTTCATCGGCCAGTTCTTTGAGCATGGCGAAGTTCTCTTTCCCCATCATGCCTCGGCCGCCGGAGACGATGAATTCGGCTCCGGCGACGTCGATATGGTCTTTCTTTTTGTCGCTGATGATTTCGAGGACTTTGACGAGGATCTCGTCTTCTTTTAGCTGACAGGTTTCCCGGATGATCGCTGCCGCTTCTGCCGGGCTGTTTTTCGGCCATGGGCATGACGTGGGGCCGGACGGTGGCCATCTGGGGCCGGTATTTGTCGCACATGATGGTGGCCATGATGTTGCCGCCAAAGGCCGGGCGGGTCTGCATGAGGTTGCGCTTGTCGTCGATGGAGAGGCCGGTGCAGTCGGCGGTGAGGCCGGTCCCGACGATGGTGGCGACTGCGCCGGCCAGGTCGCGGCCAAGGCCGGTGGCCCCCATGAGGATGATTTCGGGTCTGTATTTTTCGATCAGCTGGCAGAGGCCTTTATAGTAGCTTTCGGTGCGGTAGTGCCGCAGGACCGGGGCGTCGACGAGGTAGGTCTGGTCTGCGCCGTAGGCGAAGGCTTCGCTGCAGAGGTTTTCTACCTGGTCGCCAAGGAGGACGGCGACTGAGTTCTACGTTGAGGGTGGCGGCCAGTTCGCGCCCTTTGCCGAGCAGTTCCCAGGAGACTTTGGCGGCTTCGCCTTCGGTCTGTTCGACGAAGACCCAGACGCCTTTGTAGGCGGCAAGCTTTTTTGCGAGCGCTGCGGCTTCTTCGTCTATCTCTGCGGGGGCTTCGCTCTGGCCGGCAAGTTCGGCGAGGATCTTCTCTTCTTCGGGGGTGAAGACCATCTCTATCGCCTGGGCGGGGCAGATCTTGACGCATTTGAGACAGCCGATGCAGCTGGGCTGGTCGATGATCGGTTCGCCTGTTTCGGTCATCTCGATGCAGTTGACGGGGCAGACGCTCTGGCAGCTGGCGCCGCAGGCGATGCATTTGCCTTCGATGAGCTCGGCTCTGCCGCGGGGGCTTTTGAGCGGTTTCTTTGGTTTCGGTCATGGGTTATTACCTTTTACAGGGAGAGCAGGTCTTTGCTAAGCAGTTTGTCGATGAGCAGGTTGGCCGTGCCGACCGGGTCGCTGACGCCGTCGCCGATCATTTCCCCTTTGTCCCGCTGGGGGGAGAAGATTTTGCTGACCCAGGTGGGGGAGCCTTTGAGGCCGATCTTTTGTTCGTCCAGTTTGAGGGTCTGGTTGGTCCACTGTTCAACTTCTTTTTCTAGGGAGGCAAGCCGGCCGGGGACGGTGGGGTAGCGGGGCCGGTTTAGTTCCCTTACGACGGTGATCATGACCGGCAAGGGGGCTTCGACTATTTCGTGTCGCCCTTCGAGTTTGCGGCTTACTTTTATCGTGCGCTTCGCAAGGTCGAGGGAGAGGATCTTGTCGACCAGGGTGAGCTGGGTGCAGCCAAGCCTTGTGGCTATGCCGGGCCCTACCTGGGCGGTGTCGCCGTCTATGGTCTGTTTGCCGCAGAAGATGATGCCGACTTCTTCTGTTTCATTCAGTCGGCGGATGGCTTCGGTGAGGACGTTGCTGGTGGCAAGGGTGTCTGCGCCGCCAAAGGCCCGGTCGGTGAGGAGGATGGCCCGGTCGACGCCGACTGCCAGGGCTTTGCGTAAGGTGGCTTCGGCGTTGGGTGGCCCCATGCTGATGGCGGTTACGCTGAAGCCGTGACTGTCACGCAGCCGCAGGGATTCTTCTACTGCGTGGGTGTCGTAGGGGTTGACGATGAAGGGGATCCCTTCTCGCACCAGGGTGTTGGTGACCGGGTCTATCTGTACCTGGGTGGTGTCCGGTACCTGTTTGATACAGGCTACTATCTGCATTTTTTACCTCAATTCGGGAATAGTGCAGGATAATAATTGAATACCTGATTGTTGGCAACAGAATATATGTCTAAATTTTAATCAAATATTTTTACTATAATTAAAATTACTACCCCTCAGTCAAGATGCACGAAAAGCCAGGCGCAAACAGAATTGACAAGAGGAATGCTCGCCAGGGAGCACAACCCGGATGTTAACTTGCCGGAATAAACGTAAGACTTTGCACTGCTCATTTGCCGGGATCTGGCACAATTTTCAATTCCGATACGCTGTTAACGGTTTCAGCAGTTACCGATTGAAAAGTGCGGCGCACCAGGCTACCGACACAATAATGCCGCTGGTTAGAGCCAACAGCGCATTCAGAATATGGCCGGGGCGACCCCTTCTGGCAATCTGGAACTCAGTAACTATCCCCAAACCTACGCCAAAGAGAAAACCGAAAAGATGTGCTCCCAGATCGGTGTTCTTTCCTTCAGTTCCAAGCAGCGCCAGTAAAGCAAGCGCGCCAACAACTATCAGCTTCCATTGACCCCGTCTGTCCAGCCGATGACGCACAAGGTTGATAGCTGCCAATGCACCGACAGCAGCAAAGACAGCAGTGGATGCGCCGATTGAACTGTGAGTCGGGAGCTGTATCTGTGCATTGGCCAAATTACCGAGTGCCCCGGCGGTGAGAAGCAGAGTCCACCCCAGTCCGGAGCCGAGCTCACGACAGAGCAGGAAAACAAAGAAGCCGCCGATTGTCAGGTTGCTGATCAGGTGTAGCCAGTCAGCGTGAAGAGTAAGCGCCGTTATGAGTCGCCACCACTCTCCGTAATGGATCAGATGGACTTTGGCACTGCCAAGATAAAGCCAGTCAGGTGCAGGCTGGTCGAATAAGGGGATATTGAGCCGGGTTATATTGTGAAAGGTTGCCAACATGAAGAGAACCGAAAGGGTTGACAGACTGTTTTCCCTCATAGATCTATAAGGCGGAGCTACAGGTGGCCAATTCCTGTTCTTATCTTCAAAAGCGCGCAACTCCTCAAGAGCATTAACCACCAGATAGGGAGGGACCAGCAGCTGCCAGGCATTATGGACATTCTCTACACAGCAGGGGATGGAGCGAGCAGTCAGCACAAGTGCCCAGCGGCGAATGGACGCTTCATCGCTGCACAGAGAGAAGCGTCCATCAACCTGAACTGGATCGAGAATTTGCCACTCCGCCTGCTCACCATCATTGGGTCGGTGCTCTTCCATAGGTTGACTATAATCACTTCTCGCAGTTATTGCCAACTTCAGAAGAATTTCCGGAAGGATTCATTTTGCTGCAAAAGAGATAGCGATGTTTTATACCAGCATAGAGAAAGCCCTGCCGGTTTTCCGGCAGGGCTTTCTCTACATGAAGCATGGGGATTAATTAACCTTTGCGGACGTTTGCTGCCTGAAGACCTTTCGGACCATTCACAACGTCGAACGTTACTGCTTCGCCTTCCGCAAGCGACTTGAAGCCGTCACTTGAGATTGCAGAGAAATGTACGAATACATCGTCGCCATTATCCTGCTCGATGAAACCAAACCCTTTTGCGTCATTAAACCACTTAACCTTTCCCTGTGCCATTTCCTGCCTCCTTGTTAGCTCCGGTCTTGATATGCCGAAACTTTATTGTACTGCAGCTGCCGGAGTCTTGAGGCAGGAACTCTTTCAGGTCCATCTTTGTGGCCGTATAACAGATTCCTGAAACTGCAAAAACTTCCGATACCGAACTGCGCAGGATAAATTAGCACTGCGTAATCCTGCAAGTCAAGATAATTTTGTCGTTTTTTACAAAAATAAAACAGCTTTTTCAAAACAGATTCAGTTGCCGTATGAAGGCTATAAGTAGTCCGTAATAATGGTGATCAAAATCAAGAATGAGTCGTGCAAGATGATGCGTTTCCGGTTGATCGAACTCTTCTGGCAGCGGTTCGGTCTTCCGGATATGGCTCCCTGCGGTAATAATTTCAGGAAACGCCGCCTCAAGAGAGGCAACCTGAGCGTCCGTCAACACTCTGTTAAGCCTGATAACCAGCTTTCCGTGTACAAATCTGTGCGAGTGGTAGTTTGAATAAAAATCGTCGATAACTTTTATAGCTTCTTCCACATCGCGAGTGATGGTGAAAATTGAGAAATCATCTGCGGAGATAAACCCCTCGCCAAGAAGTTTGAATTTTATGAAGTCAAGCCAATCCTCCCAATAACCGCTCTCATTATCCATAAGCAGCAGCGGTTTCGGAGTAGTTTTGCCCGTCTGGATAAGGGTAAAGACCTCCATGGCTTCATCAAGAGTTCCAAAGCCGCCGGGGAAGACCGCAATGGCATCAGCCTCCTTAACAAAGGCAACTTTTCTGTTAAAGAAATATTTGTACGTTATCAGCCTGGGGGTATTTGCCATGACAATATTCGCTGACTGTTCGAAGGGAAGGGATATGTTTACTGCAAACGAATTATCGCTTCCGGCCCCCTCATTACCGGCCTGCATAATACCAGGGCCGCCGCCGGTTATAATCATATAACCTTTCTCAACCAGTCGGCGACTGAACTCAACGCAGGTACGATAGCTGAAATCATCAGGAGCCGTTCTGGCCGACCCGAATATAGTCACCTTCTTTTTATGCCGATAGGGTGAAAAAATCTTGTTCGTATAGCGCATCTCTTTCATGGTGCTGTTGAGCATCCGTAAATCCGGCAGATAACTGGTCTCCTGACCAGCTTTGAGCGCGCAAATCATCATCTCTCTGACAATGTTTTTATGCAGTACCCCACCAACCGCATCGATAATCTTTTCAATAAGTGCTTCGGTTTCAATATCATTTTTTACAAAGTTAAGTGTTTTAGGCATCAAAAGGCGACTCCTGATTGGAATTTTGGCAGTATAGCATCCTCTGTTCAGGCCAGGCAAACAGTTAAGCATGATGGAACAATTATTAAATTGACCTTCTTAATCTGTTTTGGTTACATATAAGTTTGAATTTAAAGACCATAAGAGAGGGACACAAATTTATGGGTAAAACTACCGCAGAAAAAATATTTGCAACACATCTCGTCGATGAGCCGTTTAGTGGAACGAAAGTACTGAAGATTGACGTCGTCATGTGCCATGAAATAACAACTCCGATAGCAATAGATGACCTTATGGCAAGGGGCAAGGACAGGGTTTTTGATACTAGCAAAATCAAAGCGGTCATCGATCATGTCACCCCCAGCAAAGACACCAAGACGGCAACCCAGGCAAAAATACTCCGGGACTGGGCGCATCGACATGCCATCAAGGACTTTTTTGATATCGGCGCCAACGGTGTCTGCCATGCCACTCTTCCCGGAAAAAGGGTTCATCCGTCCCGGCTATACCGTAATCATGGGGGACTCCCACACCTGCACTCACGGCGCCTTCGGCGCTTTTGCCGCCGGTGTCGGCACAACTGACCTGGAAGTCGGCATACTGAAAGGTGTCTGCGCTTTCCGTGACGCGAAAACAATCCGGATAAATGTGACCGGTACCCTTCCCAAAGGGGTTTACGCCAAAGATGTCATTCTGCATATAATCGGCAAGCTGACCGTCAACGGCGCGACTGACCGGGTAATGGAGTTCCGCGGCAATGTTATCGATGCCATGAGCATGGAGTCGCGCATGACCCTCTGCAATATGGCAATTGAGGCGGGCGGAACCTCCGGTATTTGCATGCCGGACATGACAACCGTGGAATATCTCTGGCCGTTCATCAGCAGTGAATATGCCTCCAAAGAAGCAGCTCTGGCTGATTTCAGCAAGTGGCGCTCGGATGACGATGCGCTCTATGACAGCACCCTTGACATTGACGTGAACAATCTTGAACCGACTGTCACATTCGGCTACAAACCAGACCAGGTTAAACCGATCAGTGAAATTGCCGGAACTCCAATTGACCAGATATACATCGGTTCCTGCACCAACGGCCGGCTCGAGGACCTCCGCATTGCAGCCCAGATTCTTAAAGGGAAGAAGCTTGCCCCGGGAGTGCGCGGCATCCTCTCACCGGCAACCCCGGCAGTCTATCAGGCGGCCAACAAGGAGGGGTTGATCGATATCTTCATGGAAGCTGGTTTCTGCGTTACCAACCCGACCTGCGGCGCCTGTCTCGGTATGAGCAACGGCGTACTTGCCGAAGGTGAAGTCTGTGCCTCGACCACCAACCGCAACTTCATGGGGCGAATGGGCAAAGGCGGGATGGTTCACCTCATGTCACCGGCAACCAGTGCAGCGTCAGCAATCGAAGGTAAAATTGCTGATCCAAGGAAATATCTCTAATACTTAACTCAAGGAGTGATCATATATGAAAACATTCGGTGGCCCGGTTCTATTTCTTGACCGGAACGACATCAATACTGACGAAATTATCCCGGCAAAATATCTTACCGAGATAACCAAACAGGATCTGAAACCGTACATCCTTGAAGATCTTAAACTCCCCGGTTTTGACCCTAAAGGTGAGAAAACCGTTAACGCCAGAGTGATAGTCTCGCGCGCCAATTTCGGCTGTGGCTCTTCCCGTGAGCATGCCCCCTGGGTTTTCGAGGTCAACGACATCACCGCTGTTATTGCCGAGTCATTCGCACGAATCTTCCGCCAGAATATGTTCAACTGCGGCATGGCTGCGATAGAGCTGCCAAAAGAAGAGCTTGACCTGATTTTCTCCCACGCAGATGACAGCGATGCGGCTATCAGTATTGATCTGGAGACAGAAACCCTGACTGTAAGCGGCGGCGGCAAGTCCAGAGTTTTCAGATTCAGCATCTCCCCTTTTGACAAGGCTCTTGTCATGGCAGGCGGCTGGGTGGATTACGCAGATACAAAGTATTAACTTCCCTAGGAGTCTGCCTGACTTAGGAAATCTAAGCGAAAATTCGGCTGGGCGAGGGTAGATTTTGCGGATTTTGAAGGTCAATAGTCGTTCTATTGACCAAGAAAGCGGCGAAATATGCACCGTTCAATCGGATTTGCAGCAGATTTATTCTAAGTCCGACAGACTCCTGAAACGGTTTGCATCAAATAAAACAGCCCGTTGGTCATTTCTGACCTCCCCCGGGCTGTTTTTTTTGCGGCCACCAGGCGGCTTTCAACTGCCGAATCCGTGATAAACACAACTTCACAGCAGCAAAGAGCTTTTATCTTTGACTCATTGAAATAATTGAATATACTGTCCAAAATCAATCATTAACGAGTTCCTATTTGAATCTGCGTTTATCATCGATACTCATACTGTTGTCACTCTCCGCTCTGCAGACAGAAGTCATATCTGCTGCCAGCCTCCCCAGATCGCCTCAAAGCGAATCGTTAACGACTATCTGGCCACTCCTGGACTACCGGACGGACTCTGCAAAGAAAACGTCAAAGCTCTCAATACTCGGTCCCGTCCTTACTTTTGAGACAACCCCGGATGACGATACGGCAGCCCTCAGGCCGCTTTTTCATAGTGAAAGCGACAACCAAAAGACGAGAACAGCATCGTACTACCTTTACCCGATTGCATCATCCGAAACCACCCCGGATGTAAGTCGAATGGAATTTCTCCAGTTATTTCAAAAGAACACTTTCCGCAAGACAGAGCCAGATGAAAAAGAGAATCAGTCCATGCTGTTCCCTTTCTATATTAGCGGAGAATCAAAAAAATACGGCCCCTACACCTCTGTCTTCCCGATTTATGGGGATATTTACGAAAGGTTCTGGCGTGATGAATACCACTATGTTCTTTTCCCCCTTTATGGACGCACCGTCAAAAAAGGGGACAACCAATCGCCACTATCTCTGGCCTTTCTTTTCAACAACCAGTGGCGAGAATGAATCAGGGTTCGCTTTCTGGCCCCTTTACGGACAGGCATCCAAAGACGGTGTCTACAGCAGCAGTTTTACCTTATGGCCGATCTTTTCCAGTGAAAAGCGCGGCCTCAACACCGCTGAACCCTCAAGCAGATTTACCATATTCCCGCTCTACTCGGCATTCGACTCGCCTTCAGTTACTTCCCGTACCTGGCTCTGGCCGTTCTTCGGCTATTCCAGTGATCTAAAAAATGAAGAAGAAGAACGGGACTATCTCTGGCCAATCTGGTTGACTGTGACTGGCAAAAAGCGTAACGTTACCAAGTTTTTGCCATTCTACTCTGATGAGCAGACCGAGGATTCGACAAAGAACTGGTATCTCTGGCCGATTTACAGAAACGATACCATGCATTCAGTATCTTACCGGCAAGAGAGAGATAGAATCCTTTTCTTTCTCTACACAAACAGGGTCGAAAGCTGGGCGCTGGATGGCAAGGAACGGCAGAGAACCGCCCTTTGGCCGCTCTTTCTTTATAACCGTAACAGTGACGGAGAAAAATCCTTTTCATTCCCTGCGCTGCTTGAGCCGATCCTCGATCGTGATGGCATTGAGAAATTGTGGGCTCCTCTCTGGAGAATCTATCTGCAGAAATGGAACGATGAAGGGGATTCATCTCTCTCTATCCTCTGGAACCTCTATTGGCATGACAAGAGTCAAGGGTACCTGGGCTGGGAACTCTTCCCGCTTTTCAGATACAGGTCAGCTGAATCTTTCAGTGAAGTGCAGATCCTAAAAGGTCTGGTAAACTATCAGGACTCCTGCCCTAACAGTAGTCTGTCAATCTTCTGGATACCTCTTACCATTGACTGGCAAAACCGATCGACCGGATGCGAGATACGCGATTGAATAAACTAATTGACGCCATCGGCAAGAAAATCATCGCCTTTGTAACCACCATTGGTGAGATGATAATTTTACTCTGGCAGACGCTCCTGTTTTTCAAGGAAGCTCCACGCAATCTTAACAGCATTGCTACCCAGATGATGATCATCGGTTACGAGACTCTGCCGGTTGCCTCAGTTATGGCCTTTTTTGTCGGCATGGTGCTAGCGTTACAGACCGGAGTCGAGTTAAATAAGTACGGCGGGCAAAGCATTATTGGCGCAATTGTCGGCCACTCCATGGTCAGGGAACTTGGGCCGGTCATGACAAGTTTTCTCGTGGCAGGTCGTGCCGGCTCTGCCATGGCGGCGGAAATAGGGGTAATGAAAGTCTACGAGGAGATCGATGCCCTCAAGACTCTCGATATTCATCCGGTCAGGTACCTGGCGATGCCGCGGATGATTGCCTGCCTTATCTGCATGCCTGCTCTCGTAGTATATGCGGACTTGGTAGGGATTGCTGGCGGGGCGCTCATCAGTAATTTTCACCCGCAGATTTTTGTCTCGTACTGGGTCTATTACGACAGCATGCAGGATGCCCTCCAGCTCAAAGAGATCGGCACCGGCCTGATAAAGGCCTTCGCATTCGGGGGAATCATCGCTCTTGTATGCTGCTACGTCGGCTTTGTTACCACTGGCGGGCCACGGGGAATAGCACGCTCGACAACACGCTCAGTTGTGCTCTCTTTCATGATGATACTGGTAGCAGACTACATCCTGACACGGATTCTAATGTGAGACGAGGTTAAAATAATGGCTCATTCAACAGAGCGAAAGGTAGGTTTCTTTTTCGTTTTAGCACTTTTAATTCTGGGAGTTATGCTAGAAGTCGGCGAGAAATGGAACCCTTTCGAAAAAAAGATCCCCTACAAGACTTTTCTGCCGTCAGTAACCGGTCTCAAGATCGGAGATCCTGTCCGGCTTGCCGGGGTAAATGTCGGCAAGATCAATGCTATCAACGTTCAGGATGCCGATGTCGAGATCTCCTTTGAAGTCGTGCCTGACACAAAGATAAAGACAGACACCGTTGCCAGTCTCCGGCTTACCAACCTCTTGGGCGGACAGTTTTTGAGCCTCTCCTTCGGTTCGGCATCCGCCCCCCCACTTGCACCAGGCGGAACAGTGAAAGGGAAGGATTCAGCAAACATCGATGTGATAGTCGACACCGTCAGCGACGCTGTCAAAGATGCCAGGGTCCTGATCCGGGATATCAACAAGAACCAGAATGAAGTCATGAAGAAAATTTCTGCTATCCTTGACGAAAACAGAACAAATCTTGCCGACTCGATTGCCAATTTCAAGAGCATAACAGCAAAAATAGACAGTGGTGAAGGCTCACTGGCGCTTCTTCTGAATGATAAGACCTTGTACAATACCTTAAGCAGTGCCGGCGATAACATAAATTCTGTTGCTGCCAAGATCAACAAGGGCGAAGGAACACTTGGCAAGCTGGTCAATGATCAGGAAATCTATAATGACCTGCAGAGCGCAATCAAAGAGGTCAAGGATGGAGCCGGCAATATGAGCGCCGGATTTAAAGAGGTAAAAGAAGTTGCCGGGAAGATCAACCGGGGTGAAGGGACATTAGGCAAAATCGTAAATGATGACGCCATGTATACCGACCTGAAGGAAACTGCCAAAAATCTTAACGACATAACCCGGAAAATTAATTCCGGCGAAGGAACGCTCGGCAAACTGATCAACGAAGACAAACTCTACAGGGATACAACCGCCACAATGAAAAAAGTTGAAAAAGCAGCAGAAGGGATCGGTGATACCGGCCCTATCTCTGTGCTTGGCAGCATTGTAGGAACTCTGTTTTAGACCATTAGATAAATCTGAGCTGGCAGCTCATGAAACACCTACTGTCGAATCTAAGGGTTTTATCTGTGAACTCTGTGTCTTGTGTTTGACAGCTTTTTTCAGGATAAACAGAGGCCGAAAAATAAAATGAGCCTGCCGAAAATCCGGCAGGCCCCATAAAACAAAACATACTAATGCACAACTGGTCAGAGTGTGTTTTGCTCCACAACAGACCTTCCCCTCATCGCATCAAGCCTGTTAAGGGCATTTATGTAAGCCTTGGCAGAGGCTTCGATGATGTCAGTTGAGGAACCCCTGCCGGTGACAGTTTTGTCCCCTTCTGAGACCTTGACCGTAACTTCGCCCTGGGCATCCGTGCCGCTGGTGATTGCCCCGACGTTATATGTGAGCAGTTTGGCTTTGCACTTTGTCAGCTTCTTGATCGCTTTAAGAGTGGCATCCACCGGGCCATCCCCCAGTTCAGCTGTTCTGGCAGTTTTCCCCTCTATCTCCATCTGGACAGTTGCGGTAGCCACTGCAAAAGAACCGCAAGTAACGGTGATATGATCAAGCTTGTACTTCTCGTCAAACCGCATGATCTCCTCGGTCATGATAGCATCGAGATCTTCATCAAAAACCTCTTTCTTGAGATCTGCAAGCGTTTTGAAACGGTCGAACGCTTTATTCAGAGTCACATCATCAAGCTCATAGCCAAGTTCTTCCAGACGCTTTTTAAAGGCATGTCGCCCGGAGTGCTTGCCGAGAACCAGTGAGCTTGTTTTAAGTCCGACTGATTCCGGAGTCATTATCTCGTATGTCGACTTCTCCATCAGCATGCCGTGCTGATGAATCCCGGCTTCGTGGGCAAAAGCGTTGGTTCCGACTATTGCTTTATTGGGCTGCACCATGATCCCGGTGACCGTTGTCAGAAGCCGACTTGCCGGGGTTAACTGCTCGGTGACAATATTGGTTCTGAACGGGAGGATGTCGTGGCGGGTGCGCAGAGCCATGACAAACTCTTCCAGCGAGCAGTTCCCTGCCCTCTCGCCGATACCGTTAATCGTGCACTCAACCTGACCTGCACCAGCCTGGATTGCAGAGATTGAGTTTGCCACGGAAAGGCCGAGATCATTGTGACAATGGACGGAAATGACTGCCTGCTCAATGTTGGCAACATTCTCTTTCAGGTACCGGATGATGTTGAAATATTCAAACGGGATCGTATAGCCAACGGTATCCGGGATATTAACTGTTGTGGCTCCGGCATCGATAACTGCGGCGACTACCTCTGCCAGAAAGGGAAGTCTGGTTCTGACAGCATCTTCGCAGGAAAACTCCACATTAGGAGTATAGGAACGCGCCCGTTTGACCGCTTTGACTGCTGATTCCAGCACACGAGCCGGCTCCATCTGCAGCTTGTACTTCATATGGATATCAGAGGTGGCTATAAAGGTATGAATTCTACCTCTTTCACCGGCATATTGAAGCGCCTCCCAGGCACGATCGATGTCCTTTACACTTGACCGACAAAGACCGGCAATTTCTGCCCCCTTTATTGTCTGGGCCACCCGTTTTACCGCTTCGAAATCACCATCAGAAGCTATCGGAAAACCGGCCTCAATTACATCAACCTTGAGTTTTTCAAGCTGCTTGGCTATCCGGAGCTTCTCTTCAATATTCATACTGTTACCAGGTGCCTGCTCTCCATCGCGAAGAGTTGTGTCGAAAATCCTGATTAATTTATGTGCTTCTTTTTTTGCCATTGCCTATTCCCCCTTTATAATGTTGCCATCGCAGCTGCCTGTAAGACTTCTCCAAACAAAAAAACCCCCGCCCCATAAATAAGGGGCGAAGGTTTGAACTCCGCGGTACCACCCTTGTTCATCCTGCCGGATATAATTGGCAGAATCTTCTTTACCCGTTACGCGGGACGGACGTCTCCGGTTACTATTCATTCACCGAAGCGGCTCCGAGGCGAGTTCATCTGCTCTTTTACCGGTTTGCACCAACCACCGGCTCTCTCAAAAAAGAGTTGAGACTACTACTCCTCTTCACAGCCTTTACAATTTTTTAGATGATAGAGAAGTTACACAAAAGAAGTCAAGGTAATTCTGCGAGCGTGCCTAATCATCTTTTTTTACCGAATCAGAGTATGCTTCATGCCCTTTGTGCAGAGCCTTTTCGAGCCTTCTGCGCCTGGGCCAGGCAAGAATGTAGCCGATCGGGCCTGAAACAATATAACAGCAGAAAAGCGCAAACATCATAATTGCGGGTTCTGCGGCAATAATTATAAACAGCAATACGGCCAGCACAAGAAAACCGAACGGCTGCTTCTTGATCATTTCAGGGTCTTTGAAAGAGTAGTATTTCACACTTGAGACCATCAGGAACGCCAAAAGATAAATCAGAGCCAGAATCGCCGGTTTCTTGTAATAACTCCAGCCCACGTGCTGAAAAAACAGAACCGTAGACGCCACCATGCTGGCAGCCGCCGGAATAGGGAGACCGACAAAGCGTTTGCTTTCGACGGTTTCCACCTGAACATTGAACCTGGCAAGCCGCAACGCGCCACAGGCGACAAAGAGAAAAGCCGCCAGCCAACCGAGACGGCCAAACGGTTTCAACGCCCAGAAGTACATGAGAAGGCCCGGTGCAACACCGAACGCCACCAGATCTGCCAGAGAGTCATACTCAACACCGAACTTGCTGGTAGTGCCTGTCGCCCGGGCAACCTTGCCGTCAAGCCCGTCGCAAATCAGCGCAGCGAATACCGATATGGCGGCTGTCCGGTAGTCGCCGTTCACCCCTGCAACCATGCTGTAAAAACCGCCAAAAAGACTGCCGGTGGTAAACAGGTTGGGGAGGATGTAAATCCCCTTGCGCATGTTCTCGGAACGGCGTGACAGCTGATCACTCATTGAAGTATCCCCAGTATAGTCTCACCGGCAACCGTTTTCTGCCCCATACGAACTTTGATTTCTGCAGATTTGGGCAGATAGACATCAAGTCGCGAACCGAACCGGATCAGACCGTAGCGTGTCCCTTGAATCATCATCTGCCCGACAAGCGGATAACAGACTATCCTGCGGGCAATCAGCCCGGCAACCTGCACAACAACAAGTTTCAGTCCCTTTGCCGTCTCGATAACCAGACCGTTCCTCTCATTTTCAAAGGTGGCACGTTCATCGCGAACATCAAGGAATTTCCCCGTAACATAGAAGTTGTCAATTATCTTGCCAGTCACCGGAGCACGATTGATATGAACATTGAATACAGACATAAAGATGCTGATTTTGGTCATCTCCTCACCGAGATGCTCTTCAACGGCATCACCGAGATAAATGACAACACCATCCGCCGGGGCTACGACACAACCCTCAACAGCTGGAATCCTGCGTGAGGGATTACGAAAGAAGTAAAGCGAAAATATGGCGAGAACCATTGCAAACAGAGAGAGCAAGAGCAGGCACAATGAGTGCCTGCTCTCTGAGAACATATAAAGTAGCAGAGCAGCCCCGCCGAAACCGGCAATAAAAGGGATCCCCTCCACAGCAACAGGAGTATTCTGATTACGCATCTATATTAGTTCTTGCTCTTGTCGACAATCTTCTTGATCCAGGGCATCATGCTGCGAAGCTTTTCACCAACCTGCTCGATCGGGTGGGCAGCATTGAGGCGACGACACGCCGTCATCTCGGGATAGTTGGCAGCCCCTTCAAGAATGAAACGCTTGGCATACTGACCGTTCTGGATATTTGCCAGACACTCCTTCATCGCCGCGCGGCTCTGCTCGTTAATCACCTTCGGGCCGGTCACGTATTCGCCGTATTCGGCATTATTGGAGATGGAGTAGTTCATGTTGGCAATGCCGCCCTCATACATCAGGTCGACAATCAGTTTTAGTTCGTGCAGACACTCAAAATATGCCATTTCCGGAGCATAGCCCCCCTCTACCAGTGTCTCGAAACCCGCCTTGACAAGCTCTACTGCCCCGCCGCAGAGTACGGCCTGCTCACCGAACAGGTCTGTCTCGGTCTCATCCTTGAACGTGGTTTCAATGATTCCTGTACGGCCACCGCCGATGGCGCTGGCATAAGAGAGCGCCACTTCACGGGCTTTGCCGGAAGCATCCTGGAATACCGCAATCAGATCGGGTATCCCGCCACCTCTGGCAAATTCGGAGCGAACCGTATGCCCTGGCGCCTTGGGAGCGATCATGATAACGTCAAGGTCGGCGCGAGGCACAACCTGGTTATAGTGTATCGCAAAACCATGGGCAAATGCCAGGGTGGCGCCTTTCTTCAGCTTTGGCTCGATCTCGTTATTGTAAAGACGCGACTGGAATTCATCAGGAGTAAGAATCATAACTACGTCCGCGGCTGCTACCGCTTCAGCAACCGTCGCAACCTTCAACCCTGAATTCTGCGCCTTGACTGCGGAAGCCGAACCGGCACGCAGACCGACTGTCACATCAACTCCGGAATCCTTAAGATTACAGGCATGGGCGTGCCCCTGGGAACCGTAGCCGATTATCGCCACTTTTTTACTTTTGATGATCGCGAGATCACAATCCTTATCATAATAAACGTTCATGAACTTCCTCCATTTTTTTATGCAGAAAAATCTGCTCTACTTAATGAACTTGCGGGAGCGTGGATTTTTCGCAAGGTCAAGGCGGGCTAGGAATCGCGCGGAGGCGTAGCATAGCTACGTCGCACAAGTGATTCCAACGACCAACGCCGAGATTGCGGAAAAGCCGCGCTTCAGCCTAACCTTTCCAGCCTTTGGCGCCCCGGCCAATGGCCACCGAACCGGTACGCACCAGCTCTTTTAGCCCCAACGGGCGGAGCAGATCCAGAATGGCATCTATCTTGACCGGGTTGCCGGTTGCTTCAATGGTATAGGACTTGGGGGTAACATCTATGATCTTGGCTCGAAAAATATCAACGATACGCAGCACCTCGGCGCGGCTCTCATCTTCGGCCGCGACCTTGATCAGCGCCAATTCCCGCTCTACGCCACTACCATCGGTAAAATCGATAACCTTGATAACATCAATCAACTTGTTAAGTTGCTTGGAAATCTGCTCCAGGATCTGATCATCGCCTCTGGTGACAATGGTCATTCGTGACATCTTTTCCTCATTGGTAGGGGCAACCGTCAAGGAATCAATATTGAAACCGCGCCCTGAAAAAAGCGATGCCACGCGGGACAACACGCCGAATTCATTTTCTACCAGTACCGAAATTGTATGCTGCATGGAAGTCCCTCCAATATTAACCTTTAAAACGGTGATGAAAGTTGAGAGATGAGAGAATGGTTATTCATCCCTCATCCCTCATCTAAGCATTTAAAACCATTTCATTCAAAGCCGCGCCGGCCGGAACCATCGGCAGAACCTTCTCTTCACGGGCAATCATGAACTCCATAATTACCGGTCCCTTTTCATTGAAAGCCGCCTTGATGACAGCTTCCACTTCGCCCGGCTTTGTGGCTTTGAACCCCTTGGCGCCGTAAGCATCAGCCAGTTTGACATAGTCAATCGGCAACTCCATACAGGTGCTGGAGTAGCGCTTGTCAAAGAACAGCTCCTGCCATTGGCGTACCATGCCAAGGAAATTGTTGTTGAGGATGACTATCTTTACCGGCAGCTTGTTCTGCACCAGGGTGGCCATCTCCTGGATATTCATCTGCACGCCACCATCGCCACAGATGGTGATGACCTGACGCCCGGGGAAAGCCGCCTGAGCGCCCATGGCGGCCGGCAAGCCGTAGCCCATGGTGCCGAGTCCACCGGATGTCAGCAGGGTGCGCGGTTTATTGAACTGGAAAAACTGGGCAGTCCACATCTGATGCTGACCAACATCGGTAGAAATAATGGCGTCGTCGTCGGAGAGCTCCCGCAGCTTCTGGATAACAAACTGGGGTTTGATGATTGTCGTACTGTTCTTGTAACCGATCGGATGCTTTTCCTTCCAGCCGGAGATATCGCCATGCCAGGGAGCAACTGCTGCCTTGAATTCGGCAACCTTGTCTTTTAGCTTGTCAGCCTGCTTGATCATCTTGGTCAACACATCCCTGACATCACCGACGATCGGCAGATCAACACGCACATTCTTTTTGATCGAAGTCGGATCGACATCGACATGAATAATTCTGGCGTGCGGCGCAAAAGTAGTCAGCTTGCCGGTTACCCGGTCATCAAAGCGCGCGCCGATGGCAACGATCAGATCCGCGTTGGTCATGGCCATATTGGCGCAATAGGCGCCATGCATCCCCAGCATACCGAGTGAATTGGCATCATTCTCGGGAAAGGCACCCAGTCCCATCAGAGTCGTCGTCACCGGAATCGTCAGCTTGCGGCAGAAGGTCGTCAACTCCTCGGCGGCATTGCCGAGCACAGCCCCGCCACCGACATAGATAACAGGTCTATGTGACTCGAGTATCATGGCCATCGCCTTCTCGACCTGACGTGGATGCCCTTCCAGATTGGGCTTGTAGCTGCGGATCTCCACAGTGTCCGGATAGACAAACTCGGTCTGGGCAATCTGCACATCCTTGGGCAGATCCACCAGTACCGGGCCGGGCCTGCCGGTGCGGGCGAGGTAAAAGGCTTTCTTCATGATCATGGCGAGATCTTTAACATCCTTGACCAGAAAACTGTGTTTGGTGCAGGGACGGGTAATACCGATGATATCAACTTCCTGGAAGGCATCGTTGCCGATCAGCGGGGTCGGCACCTGTCCGGTAATTATCACCATCGGAATGGAATCCATGTAAGCAGTGGCTATACCGGTAACGGTATTGGTTGCACCTGGTCCGGACGTGGCGAGACAGACGCCTACCCTGCCGGTTGCCCGGGCATAGCCGTCAGCAGCGTGGGCGCCGGCCTGCTCATGGCGTGGCAGAATATGACGTATCTCCTTAAAGTTAAAGAGTTCGTCATAGATATTGATGACCGTACCGCCGGGATAGCCGAAAATCGTATCGACACCCTCCTTCTTGAGACATTCCAGCATTATGCGTGCGCCGTTCATTTTCATATATTTGTCCTCTCCCAGTAACAGTGCGGATTCGTTTATTCACCGTGTAATTGCACCGGTATGCGCCGACGTCACCACCTTGGCATACCTTGCCAGCCAGCCACCTTTAATCTTCGGTTCCGGTCGGCTCCATCCGGACTTGCGCTCAGCAAGAATTTCCTCGCTGACCAGAAGCTCAAGCTTCCGGTTCGGGATATCCAGCATGATTCTGTCACCCTCTTCCACCAGGGCAATAGGACCGCCTTCCGCTGCTTCCGGAGATATATGACCGATGCAGGGGCCGCGGGTTCCACCGGAAAAACGGCCATCAGTAATCAGCGCAACTGAATCACCAAGACCCATCCCCATAATTGCCGCAGTCGGGGCGAGCATCTCTCTCATCCCCGGGCCGCCTTTAGGTCCTTCATAGCGGATAACAACCATATCACCGGATTTAATCCGGCCCTCCATGATGGCCGCCATGGCCAGCTCTTCTGAATCAAAACAGCGAGCTGTTCCTTCGAAGGTCATCATCGCCGCAGAAACACCCGACTGTTTGACAACAGCCCCCTTCGGAGCAAGATTGCCGAAGAGGACAGCGATACCTCCTTCCGGTTTAACCGGATGATCAAGCGGACGGATAACCGTTTCATCGATCTTTCCAAGACTGGCTACAATTTGCAGTGTTGAGAGACCGAAAACTGTCGGATTATCCTTGATCTTTGCACCGAGCTGCTTGAGAACACCGGCAACGCCGCCGGCAGCGTCAAGATCCTCCATGAAGTGCTCACCGGCAGGATTCATGGAAGCAATCTGGGGGGTATCCCTCCCCAGAATATCGAAAGTCTCCAGAGGGAGATCGACGCCGGCATCACGGGCTATTGCCAGCAGATGCAGAACAGTATTGGATGAACCTCCAAGGGCAAGGTCAACCCGGATGGCATTTTCAAAAGCAGCGCGGGTCATGATGCTGCGAGGAGTCACATTATTGTTAACCAGCTCCACAATCTTCTCACCCGAGGCAAAAGCTATCCGCCGCTTAAGCGCCGAAACGGCGAGAGCAGTCCCGCAGCGCGGCAGGCTCATGCCGAGAGTCTCGGTCAGAATCGCCATGGTATTGGCGGTGAAAAGCCCCTGACAGGAACCCATGCCCGGGCAGGCATTGTCCTCACAGACCTGCAGCTCCTTTGCATCGATCACGCCAGCCTTGTAGCGGGCCATGGCTTCAAAGGTATCAGTGACAAAAGAGAAACGGCGATCCCCCTCACCACGACCGGAGAGCATCGGCCCGGCAGTCACCACAATACAGGGAATATCCAGACGGGCAGCAGCCATCAGCATACCGGGGGTAATCTTGTCGCAATTGGTAAGGAGCACCAGGCCATCAAGCCGGTGCGCCTCGGCCACCGACTCAACCATATCGGCAATCAGCTCGCGGGTCGGGAGAGAATAGTGCATCCCCTTATGCCCCATCGCCATACCGTCACAGACCCCGGGAATGCCGAAAAAGAACGAATAGCCGCCGCCGGAATGGACGCCCTTCTCAATGAACCGTTCCAGGTCGCGCATGCCGACATGACCCGGAATCAGATCGGTAAAACTAGTTGCCACGCCGATGAAAGGCTTCTCCATGGCACTTTGAGGGACGCCGGTTCCTTTAAGGAGAGCACGGTGAGGAGTTCTTTCCAGACCTTTTTTTATCATGTCACTACGCATTAATTTTCTCCATCTGTCCTGATTATTCGGCAACAACAGGTTAAAGCAGCTGAAACATGTTGTCGAAACCATGAAAAGTTATGCTTTTCAAATATGTTAGGAGGAATTAGGTGAACGAAGAAGATAATACAAGTTGCCATATACTGTCAATATATTCGGGGAAATAATTCAAACCATGGTTCTGAATCTGCGCCATCAGATAACACCAAAGTCATCAAGCAGGAAGAGGCGGCTGAGGAGACAATCTTCCTCAATGTTATTGACCGCTATCTTGGCAACTTGGAAGCCGGACACCACAGCCCCAGTCTTGCGACATAATTCGTCGCAATATATTATTCCAGGTTCGGCAAATAAAAAAACCGCCAGTCTGCAGTTTGCAGATGTCAGGCGGCTTTGGTTGTAGCTGTCCAAATCCATGAATTTCAAATTCATTCCAATAAAAAAGATTAATTTATTTCAAGTTAGATCCTCCATATCAGCGGCAAAGCAAGCTTACAGTTTTTTATTCAGCTGTGCTTCGGGCAGGCGCAGGTAACTGGGCGCCAGTTCGAGGGGAGAGACTGTCTGCCCTGATTCAAGTCGGCTCTGAACAAGAGCGGCTCCGGCAGAGGCTTTAGGGTAATTGAGACCATCCGCAGCGAAGTGCGCATATTTACCGTAGCGTTCGACGATCAGATCATGGTAGCGAGTAGCGCCATCTCCGATAAAAAGAATATCTCCATCCAGCTCAGCAAGCAGCTGCACAGGGGCTATCGCCATTTCAGGACGGACAAGATGCATATCGTCATCAAAGCTATAAAGGGCGCTGTATACTTCGCCCCTCCTGGCGTCAAACAGCGTGCAGACGGGGATGGAACTCTCCTTTGCGTTGAGCGCCAACAGCTCCAGAGACGAGAGTGGAATGATCGGCTTGCCTGTCGAGTATGCCAGCCCCTTGACCAGGGCAATGCCGACACGCAGTCCGGTAAAGGCGCCGGGACCGACTGTGACGGCAAAGGCGTCAATCGCTGAGATATCGAGACAAGCGTCCTTTAACAGACTTTGGATATGGCCGGGGATTCTGGCGGAGGCTGCCGGGCCGGCATCACCGAAAAATTCGGCAATAACATTGTCACCGTCAGAAACAGCTATGCTGAAAATATTGGTGGAGGTGTCAAGGGAGAGAATTTTCACGTCTGGCTCAACCCTGCTTCAAAATGTATCTGACTATGTCGTTATAGAAAGCGAGTATCATCAAAGCTATCAAGAGAACGAGTCCGACCTGCTGAGCCATCTCACGAACTTTCATACTGACCGGTTTCCTGAAGATGAGTTCGCAGAAGTAGAAGAACAGGTGCCCACCGTCAAGGATTGGCACCGGCAGCAGGTTCAGCACGCCAAGGTTTATGGAGAGCAGCGCCATGAAGGCAAGAAAGTTCACCCCCCCGGCTGAGGCCTGTTCTCCGGCCATTTTGGCGATCATGATCGGGCCGCCGACCGAGTCGAGCGGAACAACTCTTTCAATGAGTTTACCTATGGAAACGACGGTCAGAGTTATGACTTTCCAGGTCTGCTGACAACCTTTAACGATTGCCGTTGCCGGCGAAAATCTGTCAGTAACCATCTCTCCGGCGGCTATAACTCCGATAACCGGATAGGATACTTTCTCGCCAAAAAGATTTTTTCCCTCTTTTGTCTCAGGAATAATCCTGAAAGGGAGTCTTTTGCCATCACGTTCGACGACTATGTCAAGCGGGGCTCCGTTTGACCCGGCAATAGTTGAGGAGAACTCGTCCCACCTTGAGACAGCTTTGCCATTTATGGACACTACCAGATCTTTGGCCAGCAGACCGGCAAGAGCAGCCGGCTTATCGGCGATAACCTCGCCTATTCTGGTTGTGGCGGCAGGCACCCCTATCATGTAAACGAGGACAAAAAGGAACGCTGCAAAGATGAGATTGAACATGGGGCCGGCTGCCACTATGACGATCCGTTTCAGAGGTGACTTGCCCATAAAAGAGCGAGCCAGGTCTTCCGGAGCAACTTCCGCTTCAGGACTCTCGCCGACCATTTTCACATAGCCGCCGAGCGGAAAGGCGGAGAGCAGATACTCTGTCTCACCGACTGTTTTGCCGAAAACCTTCGGCCCGAAGCCGAGCGAAAACTTCTCTACCCCTACGCCAAAGAGTTTGGCAAAGAGAAAGTGACCCAGTTCATGGACAAATATTAAAAGGCCCAGGACTACTGCTGCGGATATTATGTATATCATTTTTCAAGAAACTCCCTGATTTTGGCTCTGCTCCAGAGATCAACATCCAGAACATCTGCAATCGAATTCAGCCTTACCGGCTGATGCTCATCCATGATTTTCTCGATTAGAACGGGTATTTCAGTAAAACCAATCCGCCCGGCAAGAAACATCTCAACAGCTACTTCATTGGCAGCATTCATGACTGCCGGCATGCTCTCCCCGTCGTCAAGGGCACGGTAGGCAAGTCTCAAGGCCGGGAAACGCTCCAGGTCAGGTCTAAAGAAAGTCAACCCGGAACAGCGCGTCAGATCGAGAGGCTCCACCCCTGTAGCAATTCTATCCGGGTACGAAAGGGCATAAGCAATCGGCGCTTTCATGTCGGGAGTGCCAAGCTGGGCGATCACACAGCCATCACGATATTCGACCATGGAGTGAATTATGCTTTGGGGATGAATATTGACTTCAATTTTTTCAGTGGGCAGATCGAAAAGCCATCTTGCTTCGATGACTTCGAGCCCTTTATTCATCATAGTGGCCGAATCAATACTGATTTTGCGCCCCATGCTCCAGTTGGGATGATTGAGCGCCTCCGCAACAGTAACATTTTTCAGCAGATCCACAGTGGTGTTGAGAAAAGGCCCACCAGATGCGGTCAGGATGATTTTCAGGATATCGCTATTGCGGTGCCCCTCGATCGACTGAAAGATTGCACTGTGCTCGCTGTCGACAGGAAAGAGCCTGACGCTGTGCTTCCTTACCAGATCCATAAAAATATGGCCAGCTGTTACAAGTATCTCTTTATTTGCAAGGGCAATCTCCTTGCCAGCCATGATTGCCGCAGCGGTAGGCACCAGTCCGGCAGCGCCGACAATGGCGGCAACAACCATCTCCGCCGCTGATATTGTCGCAGCGGCAATAAGCCCTTCAACTCCGTACATTATTTCCGGACGGCTTTGAGAAGGAAGCATTCTGGACAGCTTTGCGGCAGAGGGCGCATCGAGGACAACAGCAAGTTGAGGGGAGAAACGCTTTATCTGGCTGACAAAAAGATCAAGATTTGTCCCGGCTGTCAGAGCTTCGATCTTGAACCTGTCAGGATGACAGGCGACTATCTCAAGGGTGCTTGTACCGATCGATCCAGTGGAGCCGAGTATTGTAAGGGATTTCATATGCAGATACTCAACTGAAGAGCCGGCCAGCTACAAACAGGGCATAGTAATAGGCTGCCGGGGCAGCAAAGAGGATGCTGTCGAGCCGATCCAGTATCCCGCCATGGCCGGGCACTATCGTTCCTGAATCTTTCACGCCGCAACTCCGCTTTAGCAGGGACTCGAAAAGATCGCCGATCTGACCGAGAACGCCGATTAGCAGGGCAGCCAATAGTACATCAGCGGTAGATATTTCAGCGAAAAAGAGCTGCCTGGCAAGCAGTGCGCCAAGCAGACTTCCGGCCAGACCGGCTATGGCGCCTTCGATGCTCTTATTGGGGCTGACTTCAGGATAGAGTTTTCTCTTGCCGAAACGACAGCCGATAAAATATGCGGCACTGTCTCCACTCATAACTATAATCATTATAAGCAAAATCCATTTTACCCCGTCTGAATGGCTCCTGAGCAGTACCAGGCAGCCGAGCAGAAAAGGGACATACATAATACCGAAAAAAAGGAGTGCGGCCTCGGAAGCAGCATTTTTGATATCTTTGAAGCTAAATAGTGTGTAGCCGGCAAAAGCGAGAAAAAGAAAAGCCATGGCAAACATGGCAAGCTCAATGGAATTGGTGTAAAACATTACGGGGATAACAGCGCCGGCCAGTGAAGCAATAACCCCGGCAACCCCTCTGGACGGCAGAGTCATGCGACAGTACTCCATCATGCCGATGAAACTCACAAGGGCAATCAGAGCGGTGAAAAGAAGAGAACTCCCCTTTATCACCAGCAGAAGCAGAAGAGGCAGGGCAATTCCTGCTGTTAAAAGTCGCTGTTTAATAACATCCCTTCCTTATAAGGCAGTTTCGGGCTTCAACTGATCGCTGGTAAGACCGAATCTGCGCTCACGCTGCTGATAGTCGGCAAGAGCTTTGTAGAGCTCTTTTTTGTTAAAATCAGGCCAGTTGACCTCAGTAAAGTATAGTTCGGTATAAGCAAGCTGCCAGAGGAGAAAGTTGCTGATTCTCATCTCTCCGCTGGTTCTGACCAGCAGATCCGGATCGGGCAGAGTGGCTGTATAGAGATACTGTGAAAATAAATCCTCGGAAAGTGCGTCAATGGATAGCTTGCCGCTTTGAATATCTGCGGCGGCTCCCTTGGCCGCTTGCAAAAGCTCCTGCCGCGATCCGTAAGATAGCGCCAGAGTGACAGTCATGCCGCTGTTGGCAGCAGTAACCCGCATGGCATCATCGAGTCCGGAAATGACATCCTGCGGCAGGTCATTACGATTGCCGATTACGTTAAAGCGAATGTTGTTCTGCATCATTCGCGGCACTTCCATCTTAATATACTTTTTAAGGAGCGTCATCAGGGAGCGAATTTCGGTCTTTGGCCGCGACCAGTTCTCGGCGGAAAATGCAAAGAGTGTCAGATAGCCAATGTCGATTTTTGAACACTCCTCAACAATCTGCCGGACAGTCTGCACCCCTTTGCGGTGGCCCATAATACGGGGAAGCATCCTTGCTTTCGCCCACCTGCCGTTACCATCCATTATAATAGCCAGATGCCTTGGGAGGCTTTCTTTAAGAATCGCTGCAGCTGCCATCTAAAAAACTCCAGTCTGTTGCAGAAACAAAAATCCCCCGCTTTAACGGGGGAAATCATTTAATCACACCTGACTTTAAAGTGGCAAGCAAAAAGCCTGTCGGCATAAAGCCTGTCAACCACCCTGCCTTCTACACTTCCATAACCTCTTTCTCTTTGTGAGCAAGAATATCATCGGCATTGGCAACATACTTGTCTGTCAAGTCCTGGACCTCTTTTTCAGCTCTTTTCAATTCGTCCTCGGTAAGCTTTTTATCTTTCTCAAGCTTCTTAAGTTTTTCTATGGCGTCACGGCGAATGTTGCGCAATGCTATTCTGTCATCCTCAGCCTTACGCTTCAGATCCTTGACAATGTCCTTACGCCGTTCTTCTGTCAGTGCCGGCAGGATCAGGCGGATGATTCTGCCGTCATTTGAAGGGGTAAGACCTATATTGGCATTCATAATTGCTTTTTCAATGGGAGCGATCATTTTGGGCTCCCAGGGGGAGAGAGTGATCGTCCGTGCTTCGGGAACGGCGAGTGTGGCAACCGCGCTCAAGGGAGAAGGGTTCCCGTAATAATCTACCTTTATATCATCAAGAAGCGATGTGGTTGCACGCCCGGTACGGATCTTGGAATATTCGCGGCGGAGGTTATCAATCGTCTTCACCATATGCTCAGTCATATCTTTGATAATATCTTTTGTCATGATGGCTCTCCTTTTACAACTGTCCCTATCTCCTCGCCCATTACAACTCTCTTGATATTGCCGGAAACCCCTACGTCAAAAACGATGATCGGCAGATTATTATCCATGCAGAGTGATGTTGCTGTGGCATCCATAACTGCCAACCCTTTTTTGAGCACGTCAATGTAGCTCAAGGTCTTGAACTTGACTGCATCCGGATATTTCTTGGGATCAGCGGAGTAAACGCCATCTACTTTTGTCCCTTTGAGAATCACTTCCGCATTAATCTCCATTGCCCTGAGACTGGCAGCAGTGTCGGTGGTAAAGAAGGGGTTCCCTGTCCCTGCCCCGAAGATGACAACACGCCCCTTTTCCAGATGGCGAACCGCTTTTCTACGGATATAAGGTTCGGCAACAGCCTGCATGTCGATGGCTGACTGAACACGCGTATAAACTCCAATCTGTTCAAGTGCATCCTGCATGGCCAGAGCGTTGATCATTGTGGCAAGCATTCCCATGTAATCGGCACTTGCCCGATCCATACCCTTTGATGATGCGGCTAGTCCTCTGAAAATATTGCCGCCACCGATGACAAGAGCAAGTTCAACACCGGAGGCAACCACATCTTTTATTTCAAGGGCAATAGCGGTAATAACATTAGGGTCGATGCCGTACCCCTGGGCACCGCCAAGAACTTCGCCTGAAAGCTTCAGAAGAACTCTTTTGTATTTCAACTGCTCCATATACCCTCCTGATCCGGCAAAAAAAAGGCCGACTGAGTCGGCCTTTTTTCTAGTTTCCTACTGCTGCGGCAACTTCTGCTGCAAAGTCAGACTCTTTCTTTTCGAGCCCTTCGCCAAGAACAAATCTGGCAAAACGACTGACCGTGACATCCCCCCCGGCAGCTTTCAATAACTGAAGAATGGTTTTGTCCGGATCCTTGACAAAATACTGCTCAAGCAGACATATTTCGCCGTAGAATTTGTTTACCTGACCCTCAATGATCTTTTCTATGATGTTTTCCGGCTTGCCTGTCTGGCGAGCCTTGTCGCGATAGATCTCTTTCTCGCGCTCCAGCACATCAACTGCAACCTCTTCACGACGAACATACATCGGCGCTGCAGCGGCTGCGTGCATGGCTATATCTTTGGCAAGCGTCGCCAGATCACCACTACCGGCAAGTTCAACCATAACACCGATTTTGCCGCCAGCGTGAATGTAGGCACCAACAAGACCTTCAGTGGTAAACCTTGCAAAACGGCGGATTTGAATATTTTCACCGATCGTCGAAATCGCCTCGTTCAGTGCCGCCTGAACAGTTTTACCCGGCTCTTTCAGATAGTCCTGTGCAAACAGCGCATCATTATCAGCAGGATTTGCAACAAGAACCTGATTGGCAATATCGGCAACAAAGACCTGGAATTTATCTGTCTTTGCCACAAAATCTGTTTCGCTGTTAACCTCGACAAGGGCACCGGTTTTACCATCAGCCGATATTGCTACGGCGACAATCCCTTCGGTTGCTGCTCTGCCGGCTTTCTTGGCTGCTGCGGCAAGACCCTTCTTGCGCAGAAAATCTACTGCCTGTTGCATATCTCCGCCAGTCTCTTCGAGTGCTTTTTTGCAGTCAAGCATCCCGGCGCCGGTACTTTTACGCAGTTCTGAAACCGCTGCTGCTGTTATACTCACTTTATCCTCCCAGTGCATTGCGAACATGTCGCAACCTGTTTTTAAGTTATCTAATCTGTTTCTATTCTGCTGACGAGTCTATAGCCGTTTCCTCTTCGCTCCCCTCTTCAACAGCATCTCCTTCGTCGAAGTTCTGCAGCTTGAGATCACGCGCATCGCGGCCCTCAATGATCGCATCAGCAATTTTGCTGGTCAGGAGACGAATTGCGCGAATTGCATCATCATTCCCCGGGATGACGTAATCAATCTGGTCAGGATCACAGTTAGTATCAACAATAGCCACTACCGGTATACCAAGCTTTTTAGCTTCACATACTGCGATTTCTTCATTCTGCGGATCAACAACGAAAAGCACACCCGGCAGCTTTCCCATTCCCTTGATTCCGCCAAGAATTTTTTCAAGTTTTTCACGCTCTTTGTCAAACTGAAGACGCTCTTTTTTGGTGTATGCCTCGATTGAACCGTCAGCAAACATGCTATCAAACTTTTTGAGCCGCTCGATGCTCTGCTTGACCGTCGCAAAGTTGGTCAGCATGCCGCCAAGCCAGCGCTGGTTGACATAGTACATCCCGCAGCGAATAGCCTCTTCGGCAACAGCATCCTGGCCCTGCTTCTTTGTACCGACAAAAAGAAAGGTCTCACCCGCACCTGCAGCCTGAGTGACAAAGCTATAGGCATTCTTGAAAAGACGGACCGTTTTCTGCAAGTCGATGATGTAGATGCCATTTCTTGCGCCAAAAATGTATGGCTTCATCTTCGGATTCCAACGCTTTGTCTGGTGACCGAAATGAACGCCGGCCTCCAACAGTTCCTTCATTGTAATACTTGACATGATATCTCCTTCTGGTTTTGGTTTTTTCCTCCGTTTGCCCAAAAATTCCGGAATCCAACTTGGGACACCTCCGAAACCGACAGCAAACGTGCGAAATTAATGTAGCGGATTTATATATCATGTACTGTACACCGGGGCAAGAGAAAATGAAACGGCCGGTTTACATCCAGACAATCTTTATGTATTATCCGACCATGCCATTGACCTTGTACCGATATCTTTCCAGAGAAGTCATTGCCGCCTTTCTCCTTGGGATGACAATCTTTACTGGTGTGCTCCTTATGGGTCGAATGCTGAACCTTGCTGACATGGTTGTCAGCAAAGGTGTGCCGCTTTCAGATGTATTACTGATGATCGTCTACCTCATCCCCAATTTCGCAATGATCACAATTCCTATGTCACTTCTGCTTGCAGTTCTGCTTGTCTTCAGCAGGTTATCCGGAGACAGTGAAATAGTAGCCATAAAGTCCTGCGGCATCAGTCTCTTTGGACTTCTCCCCCCAATCATGGTTGTCGCTGCCGCCGCGTATGCTTTAACCACCTTGACAGCAGTATACGCTCTCCCGATTGGACATACCGCCTTCAAGCAGCTTCTGCAAAAGTCTGTGAAAGAACGCCTCAGCCTCAACCTGAAAGAGCAGGTCTTCAATAGTGACATCCCTGGCCTGTTGGTTTACATAACCAAAAACAACAGCAAAACCGGCATCCTCTCCGGTGTCATGATTCAGGACGAACGCAACCCTAAGGATATCTCCACCATCTTTGCCGAAACAGGCTCATTCAGCATGGATGAGAGTTCCAACAAGATTCACCTTCACCTGGTTGACGGTAACATTCATCAGTCCCGTCCCAAAGAACTTTACCGCCTCCTTGGTTTCAAAGAGTATGATCTTGCCATCGACCTTTCCAAAGCGGCTACTGACTTTGAGAAAAATGAGATTGAGATGACTCTGGATGAACTCCGCCAGAATTTGAATAAGGGGGGCTTTTCCAAAAAACTTATGGATAAAATGGGCTTTGAGATACATCGACGCTTTGCTCTCCCATTTGCCTGCTTCATCTTCGCAGTAATAGCTGTCCCCCTCGGAATCCAGAATCGTCGCTCCGGCAAAGCCGCCGGTTTTTCCTTAAGCATTGCTACGCTCCTTATGTTTTACATCTTTCAATCTATCGGTAAATCACTGGCAGAAAAGGAGATCTTTACCCCGTTTATGGCCATGTGGCTTCCGAACTTTATATTCCTTGCAGCCGGAGCCTACCTGTTTGTCAAGACGGCACGAGAGGAGAGAGTCGCCATCTTTGACTATATAGCAGCAGCGGCATCAAACCTGATAAAAAGAATGGGTAAAGCATGAAGATCTTAAGTCGCTATCTGATCAAAACATATTTATCAGCGGTAGCGACCTGCCTGTCCGCCTTCATATCGATTTACCTTGTTGTTGATTTTCTTGAGAAATACAGCGGATTCAGTCGGGCAGGCGCACCGGTTTCAGACACCCTCCTCTACTTTATCTGTAAGACCCCCGAAATTATTTTTCAGATCACACCAATGGCAGTACTGATGGGTACGGTTCTGTCCCTCGGGTCACTTGCGAAAAACAGCGAGATAACAGCTATGAGAAGCAGTGGGGTCAGCTTTTTTCAGCTCGGCAAGCCGTTTCTGGCAACGGCAGCAGCAGTCAGTCTATTGCTTCTGTTTATGCAGGAGTTCGTCACTCCGATTGCCAATGAAAAATGAATTACATCGATCAGATAGTCGTTAGAAAAAGAGACACGGCCACTTCCTTTCGTCGGGATAATATCTGGCATAAAAATAATAACCTCATTCTTCAGGCAAAAACATTTGAGCCTAAGACTTCTACACTTCTAGGGATAACACTCTGGGAAATAGGTAAGGGGATCAGGCCGACAGCAAGGGTTGATGCTGTTAAGGGCTCTCCGGCAGATGGCGGCTGGCTGTTTTCCGGGGTAAGAAAAACCGAGTTCACAGATTCCGGCGAGATTATTAGTAACAACAGGGAGTCTCTTTTTGTAAACCTTGACCTGACTGATTCGGACCTGAAGGTTGTTGCAAAATCAGCAGAGGACATGGGCTTTACTGCATTGCGCCAATACTGCAAAACCATAAGAGAAAACGGTTATGACGCAACTCGCTACGAAACTCTCTTATATTCGAAGGTTTCACTCCCGTTTGCTGCTGTTGTCATGGCCTTTCTAGGTATACCTTTCTCACTACGAGACGGCCGTTCAGGAGGGTTGGGATTTGGGATAGGCATCAGCATAGCAATAGGCTTTGCCTATTTCATTATTAACTCGCTGCTCCTTTCACTAGGTCAGGCAGGAGCAATTCCGCCACCACTCGCCGCCTGGACTGCAAATATATTATTTGCAGCTGCCGGTCTTTGGTTTACACTTACAGCAGACTCCTGAGATTTCAAATCCAAGCACCCGGAGTAACTATGCGTTATATTGCTATAGCCTTATTACTGGTTACTATTATCACACCATCGGCACTGTTTGCTGAAGATGCGCCGGTATCAGTCCCTTCTATACTGAGCATCATACCTGGCCAGGCTCAGGCAGGAAGTACGGTTATAATCTCCGGTAGCGGATTTAACAGTGAAACCAGTCTCTTCCTCGGGATTGATGAAATCCCGTTCAAAATAATTACGGAACAACAGATAAGTTTTGTGCTGCCTTATATTTCAGCCGGGAGCTACGCCCTCTATATTCGCAATAAGAACGGCGCATCAAGCAAGGCCTATTCTTTTACAGTTACCCCCGTAAAACCTTCCGTAACCGCGCTATCCCCTGACAGTGTTCAGTTCTGCTCAGCAGGCGGTGACCGGCAGATTATTGTGAGTGGTAAAAACTTCCTGGAAGGAGCGAGACTGCTATTTGACGGCGCAATAATAAAGGGGAGCAGATTATCTGCTGAAGAGATGACCTTCCAGACCCCTCATGTCACAGGCGGACTTCACCAGGTTCAGGTAAAAAATCCTGAAGAAACAGTTTCTTCTGCCGTAGCTCTACTTATTACCAGTCAGCCGGAAATCCGGTCTGTAAGTCAAGGAAATGACTATGTCAACTATTATGAACTGAATATCGAGGGGATTAACTTTCAGAACGGGTCGACTCTGATTGTTGATGGTACAAGAATACAGAGTGGGGATCCTAACTCTGTGAACAGGGACAGACTGGTTTTCAAAAGTTGTAACAGCCTGACATATCAGCGCTATCCATACGACCGCTCAATAAAGAGCTTTCAACTGGTGATAGCCAATCCGAATGGTGAAGAGAGTTCTACTTTTACAGTCAGCGCACCATAACTCTTTCCGCAGATCCTCCAGATTTTAGTTGGCTTCCCGATTTGCCGCTATGAAACAAGATATAAAGCAAAAGCTTCTGTCCAGGAATACATTCAGATATTTTATAACCGCCA
Source organism: uncultured delta proteobacterium (assembly GCA_963810975.1). Lineage (GTDB taxonomy): Bacteria > Desulfobacterota > Desulfuromonadia > Geobacterales > DSM-12255 > VEOV01. Next base: position 176,924 of record CAWEPN010000008.1, read on the forward strand.
ATGACGCTATTTGACGCTCAGCCTGCCAGACTATTCAAGATAAAACATGACTGCATTCTTTAGTCATGCATATACAGCGGATAATTGAATTTGATCCTCGGCGAGTAAGGGCTGATCAGCATAACCCTTACTCGCCAAGCCCTCAGAAAATGAGTTTTATAACAACTTTTATCAATAACGATAATGCTCTGCTTTATAAGGTCCGTCAACAGAGACACCGATGTAATCGGCCTGCTCTTTGGTAAGGACACTCAGCTGAGCATTCAACTTTTTTAGTTGCAGCCGGGCTACTTTCTCGTCGAGGTGCTTTGGCAGAACATATACACCGACAGGATAATTGCCTGGATTGCAGAATATTTCGATCTGGGCGATTGTCTGATTGGCAAATGAAGAAGACATAACGTAGCTTGGATGGCCTGTACCACAACCAAGATTCACTAATCGTCCTTTTGCAAGTAGAATTATCCGCTTCCCATCCGGGAAAATGACGTGATCAACCTGCGGCTTGATCTCTTCCCACTGATATTTTTCAAGAGCTGCGACTTCAATCTCATTATCAAAATGGCCAATATTACAGACAATAGCCTGATCCTTCATTCTGGCCATATGGTCATGAGTGATAACGTGATAGTTGCCGGTACAGGTGACAAAGATATCGGCCTTGTCGGCAGCGTACTCCATGGTGACAACTCGATAGCCTTCCATTGCAGCCTGAAGGGCACAGATCGGGTCAACCTCTGTCACCCATACCTGGGCAGAGAGAGCACGCATTGCCTGAGCGGAGCCTTTACCAACATCACCATAGCCGCAGATCAGTGCAACTTTACCGGCTATCATGACATCAGTAGCACGTTTAATACCGTCAACAAGCGATTCACGACAGCCATAAAGGTTGTCAAATTTGGATTTTGTGACTGAGTCGTTCACATTAATTGCCGGAAAACGGAGATCGCCTTTTTCATGCATCTGGTAAAGACGGTGTACTCCGGTTGTTGTTTCCTCGGTAACTCCTTTGATATGGGCAATTCTTGATGAATACCAGGTCGGATCAGCAGCCAGTTTGGCTTTGATGGCTGCAAAAAGGATCACCTCTTCTTCAGATCCTGGATCACTGAGTACTGACAGATCTTTTTCTGCTTTTGTGCCCAAATGCAACAGCAGAGTGGCATCACCACCGTCATCAAGGATCATGTTAGTGTAGCAACCGGCCTCCCACTCGAAGATCCTGTGGGTGTAATCCCAGTACTCTGCAAGTGTCTCACCCTTGATCGCAAACACTGGAACCCCTGATGCGGCAATGGCAGCTGCGGCATGATCCTGAGTCGAGAATATATTACATGAGGCCCAGCGCACATCTGCGCCAAGTGCAGTCAAAGTTTCAATAAGCACTGCAGTCTGTATGGTCATATGCAGAGAACCGGTAATGCGAGCACCTTTCAAAGGCTGAGAAGCAGAAAACTCCTCACGGATTGCCATCAAGCCAGGCATTTCGGTCTCTGCAATTCTGATCTCCTTGCGCCCCCAATCGGCCAGCGTAAGGTCTGCAACAACAAAATCCTGTGACATATTGAAATCTCCTCTGTCTGTTATATATTTAGCAAGAATATTTAGCACGAATCATGAAATCATTGGCAAGAAATAGCATGATTTTTAAAAAAAAAGACCCTGACGGAGTCGACAGGGTCTTTTTAGAACATATTACAGTTAAACTTTAGTCAGCTTTTGCCTCACATGTTACAGAAGGATCTACTACTTCTGTAGATGAAAGCTCTGTTCCTTCAAAAGCTGAGTCTTGTAAGGCAGGCTCATCAGCCGCTAAAACAGGAGCGATTTCTTTAACTGCCTTTACCGAAGGTTTGGTTTTAGCAGTAACTTTAGATTTCTTCACTTTCGGAGTAAACGACTCTTCCACAAGCTCGATAATTGACATCTGAGCATTGTCACCTGGTCTAAGGCCAAGCTTGATAATGCGTGTATAACCACCTGGTCGATCGGTGAAGCGAGGAGCAATTGTTGTGAACAGTTTTGTTACAACGCTCTTCTCACGGATATAGGAAGCTGCCAACCGCATAGCATGAAGGTCACCACGCTTTCCCAGTGTTATCATCTTGTCAGCAATGGAACGAAGTTCCTTAGCCTTGGCATCTGTTGTAGTTATCCTCTCATGACTGAGAAAAGAGGTTACCATGTTGCGAAACATCGCAATTCTGTGGCTGGTTGTTCTTCCGAGTCTTCTTCCTGACTTATTATGACGCATTGTGACCTTCTCCTGTTCCTTTTATACTTGTAAAACCTACTCTTCTTCCTGCTTTTCTCCACGCAGGCGAGACATAACTTGCGGGTCAGGAAAACTGTCAAGCTTCATACCAAGAGTCAAACCCATCTCTCCGAGTATATCCTTGATTTCATTCAAAGACTTCCTGCCGAAATTCTGGGTTTTAAGCATTTCTGACTCACTTCTTGATACAAGCTCGCCAATAAGCTTTATACCTGCATTCTTAAGACAGTTTGCGGAGCGAACTGACAATTCCAACTCTTCGACTGTCCTGTAGAGGTTTTCGTTTACCTTTTCAGTCTCTTCTTCGGACTCAATCTCAGTAAAAGATTCGGACTCTTCGTCAAAATTAATAAAGATAGAGAGTTGTTCTTTAAGTATCTTTGCTGAAAACGCAAGCGCATCATCAGGGTTGACACTGCCGTCAGTCCATATCTCCAGTGTCAACTTATCATAATCAGTGATCTGACCGACGCGCGCATGGGTAACAGTAAAATTAACTTTCTGTATGGGAGAAAAAATTGAATCTATGGGGATAGTCCCCACAGAATCATTCTCATCACGATTTCTGTCAGCAGGCACATACCCTCTGCCGACTTTGACGACCATCTCCATCTCAAGATTGGCGTCCTTAGAGCAAGTTGCTATATGATGGTCAGGATTTAGAATTTCAACATTTGCATCAGCTAAGATTGAACCTGCAGTTACAACACCTTCACCTTTACAAATAATTCTGACAACCCTTGATTCATTACCATGTACCTTAAGTTTAACCCCTTTAAGGTTAAGAATAATGTCAGTTACATCTTCGGTAACGCCCGGCACAGCAGAGAATTCGTGTAGCACACCCTTAATCTTGACAGAGGTAATCGCTGCACCCTGAAGAGATGAGAGAAGAATTCTACGCAGGGAATTACCAAGTGTCGTGCCGAATCCACGTTCAAAAGGCTCTGCATAAAATTTTCCATAATATTTTGTAAGCGACTCTGTCTCAAACTGTACTTTTTTAGGTTTGATAAGATCGCGCCAGTTCTTATGCATGTTAATCCTCCTCGCAAGGTGATTATTAGTGACTATTTGGAGTACAGTTCTACAACAAGCTGCTCCTGAATAGGCAAAGCTACATCCTCACGTATCGGAAGTGCTTTAACAACACCTTTGAATGAATCCTTGGTCAATTCAAGCCATTGAGGATGTCCTCTGCGGACAACAGCTTCAAGCGACTCTGTGATGCAGGCAACAGCTCTGCTCTTTTCACGGAGTTCAATGACATCACCGACCTTAACTTGGATAGAAGGAATATTAACCTTGCGGCCGTTAAGCGTAAAATGACAATGACGAATCAATATTCTGGCTTCTGTCCGAGAAGATGCAAAGCCGAGTCTATAAACTGTATTATCGAGCCTTCGCTCAAGCAACGAAAGGAGGTTTTCTCCAGTCACACCGCGCATACGATCAGCTTCATGGAAATACCCGCGAAACTGCTTTTCCAGTATGCCGTATATACGTCGTACCTTCTGCTTTTCACGAAGTTGAGTGCCGTAGTCGCTGACTTTAACCCTAAGTTGACCATGTTGGCCAGGAGGATAATTTCTACGTTTTATTGCACACTTATCCGTATAACACCTCTCACCTTTAAGGTAGAGTTCCATATTTTGTCTTCTGCACAAACGGCATGAAGGACCGGTATATCTAGCCAATTACAGCCTCCTTAAAAAAAAATTTAACAATTTATACTCTTCGCCTTTTCGGAGGGCGGCAGCCATTATGAGGAATAGGGGTGACATCACGTATGAATGATATATTCAATCCTACTGACTGGAGCGCTCTCAGCGCAGACTCCCTGCCGGAACCTGGTCCCTTGACGTAAACATCAAGAGCCCTCATCCCATGCTCTTGAGCTCTTTTAGCGCAATCCTCACCAGCAATCTGTGCGGCAAAAGGTGTACTTTTACGAGAACCTTTGAATCCCTTTGAACCTGCACTAGACCAGGCGATTACATTACCAACGGGATCAGTAATGGTTATTATGGTATTATTAAAAGTTGCCTGAATGTGTGCAACACCATTTGGAATATTCTTTTTTTCTTTCTTTTTTCTGACTACTTTTTTAGCAGGACTTGCCATCACTCCTCCAATTATAAAAGACTATTTCTTCTTGCCGGCCACTGTTCTTGCAGGCCCTTTACGAGTACGTGAATTGGTTTTGGTACGCTGACCACGAACAGGCAAACCCTTGCGGTGACGAAGACCACGATAGCAGCCAAGATCCATCAATCTCTTGATATCCATCGAAATTTCTCGACGCAGATCGCCTTCGACCTTGCAAGACTTGTCAATTACTTCACGGATTCGAGCTATTTCAGGCTCGGAAAGTTTTTCCGTCCTTGTATTAAAATCCACTGAAGCTTCAGTCAGAATTCTCTGTGCAGTCGATCTGCCTATACCATAAATATAGGTAAGGGCAATTTCAATATGCTTGTTTCTTGGTATGTCAACGCCGGATATACGTGCCAATGTTCAATCCTCCTGAATTATTCTATCACCCTTGTCGCTGGGAATGTTTAGGGATATCACAGATGACCCGTACAATACCCTTACGTTTAACAATTTTACATTTGACGCAAATCTTTTTTACCGAAGCTCTAACTTTCATTTCCGATACCTTCCTTTAACATTCAGATCATGGTCAATACTTCTGGACCGTTTTCCATTATAGCAACTGTATGTTCAAAATGAGCCGAGAGGCCACCATCAAGAGTTACAGCAGTCCAACCATCAGCAAGAACCTTAACTTCATGAGACTTTTCATTCACCATAGGTTCAATAGCCAGAACCATTCCCGGACGGAGTTTGGGGCCTTTATTAGGCATTCCGTAATTGGGGATCTGCGGCTGTTCGTGTAAATTACGTCCTATTCCATGACCGACAAAATCTCTTACGACTGAGTAGCCACTTGACTCAACAAAAGTTTGCACTGCATAAGATATATTAGAGAGCTTATTACCTTGGAACGCCTGGTTAATTGCCACAACAAGAGATTGCTCAGTTACTGACAAAAGATTTAAGGCAGCATTTGTTATTGTGCCGACAGGAACTGTGACTGCTGAGTCACCATAAAAGCCATCATAATAAGCACCGAAATCCAGACTCAGAATATCACCATCTTTTAGTGGGTTATTATTAGGAATCCCGTGCACAACCTGATCATTCAAAGAACAACATAAAGAGCTTGGAAACCCGCTATATCCTCTGAAAGCTGGCTTTGCCTTATGCTTTGCAACTTCTTTTTCAGCAATTAAGTTCAGTTCCTGAGTTGTAATTCCGGGTACGACAGATTCGACAACTCTTTTGAGAACTTCTGCAACAATAGTGCATGGCACCCGCATTCTTTCAATCTCTTTAAGAGATTTTAGCACTATCAAAAATCAACCTTCCAGCAACCTGACAATAGAATCGTTAATCTCCGGAATAGAACCAAGTCCATTAACAGGGCGCAGTAGAGACAGTGAAGAGTAATAATCAGTCAGAGGAGCGGTCTGTGTTTCATAAGTCATAAGCCGGGCGCGCATTGTATCTTCTCTATCATCGTCACGCTGATAGAGTTCAGAAGAACAAACAGTACATTTACCGGCAATCGCCGGAGGGTCATAAACCAGATGGTAACCACGGCCACACTCTCTGCAGGTGAGACGGCCAATAACCCGTTTCAACAACTCTTCGTAATCAACCGTCATCGAAATAACGTGATCAATCGACTTTCCGGCCTTATGAAGCATTATTGATAGCGCGTCAGCTTGGGCAACAGTCCTGGGAAAACCGTCAAGAATGAACCCATTAGCAGAATCTGGCTTTAAAAGACGATCTTTAATAATATCAATTACGAGATCATCAGGAACCAGGGCGCCAACATCCATAAATTTTTTAGCGCTTACACCCGACGGAGTCATTTCGTTAACTGCTTGCCTAAGGATATCACCCGTTGATATTTGAGGTATTTGATAACGCTCGATTAATAGCTTTGCCTGTGTGCCTTTGCCAGCACCAGGAGGCCCAAGCAGTATCAGATTATATCCCATAATAAGCGCTAACTCCTGCCCTTGATCTTGACACCTTTCATAAAGCCCTCATAACTACGGGTAATAAGGTGTGCCTCTATCTGTGAAACTGTATCCATCCCAACACCAATAACAATCAGCAAAGCAGTCCCACCAAAATAAAATGGGAGATTAAACTTACTAACAAGTATTGACGGCAGAACACAGACAATTGAGATATATATGGCGCCTGCAAAGGTAAGCTTGGTAAGGACAGTATCAAGATACTCTGAAGTCTCCCTACCAGGCCGAATACCGGGCACATAACCACCATGCCTTTTTATATTCTCAGCTACGTCAACTGGATTGAATGTTACAGCCGTGTAGAAGTAACAGAAAAAGATGATAAAGGCAACAAAAATAATATTATAGACCCAGTTGCCTGGCATCATGTACTTGACCAGACCTTTTACCCAAGGAACATCAATAAAATTAGCAACGGTTGCAGGAAACATAATAATTGATGAAGCAAATATTGGCGGGATGACACCTGCCATATTAACCTTAAGAGGGAGATGCGATGACTGGGCTGCGAGCGTCTGAAGCCCAACGACCCTTTTAGCATAGTGAATCGGTATGCGACGCTGGCCTCTTTCGACAAATACTATCGCCGCAATTACAGCAAACATTACGGCCAGAACAAAAACCATCACAAAAAGAGAAAGTTGGCCCGAATTCATAAGTTTCAATGAATTGCCAATTGCTGCAGGGATCCTTACAACAATACCTGCGAAAATTATAAGAGATATACCGTTACCAATACCCCTCTCAGACATCTGCTCACCTAACCACATAATGAAAGCAGTTCCAGCCGTAAGAGTAATAACAGTCATTATCCTGAACGACCATCCTGGTGAAGGCACAATCATTTCACCAGCAGGACCACGCATGGCCTCTAAGCCAATACTGATCCCCATTGATTGAACTACACTAAGAACAACTGTACCATAACGAGTGTACTGAACAATCTTCTTCCTGCCAGACTCACCTTCTTTAGAAAGCTTCTCAATCGAAGGAACAACAACGGTCAGTAGTTGAAAAATAATAGAAGAAGATATGTATGGCATTATTCCTAATGCAAATACAGTGAGTTTTTCGAGAGCGCCGCCTGAGAACATGTCAAACATTCCAAGGAGTGTCCCCTGAGCCTGCTTAAAGAAATGGGAAAGAGCAACAGCGTCAATCCCTGGAGTAGGAATATAACAACCTACCCTGTACACAAGAAGCATACTGAGTGTGAAGAGAACCCTTTTTTTCAATTCAGGAATTTTAAAGATATTCGAGAGGGCATCAAACAAAATCAGATCTCCTCTACTGAGCCACCTGCGGCAATGATTTGCTCTTTTGCAGCAGCACTGAACTTATGGGCTTTAACAGTGAGGGATTTTGTGATTTTACCTTTGGCAAGAATTTTTATGCCGTCACGAATATTACTCGCAAGGCCTTTACCAGTTATAGCAGCAATATCCACAATAGACCCGCTATCGAATACATCAAGCTGGGAGACGTTTATAACAACGAACTCTTTTCTCGAAAGGGGCTCAAATCCACGTTTAGGAAGACGACGCTGCATCGGCATTTGTCCGCCTTCAAACCCAGGCTTAATGCTGCCGCCCGATCTCGCTTTCTGTCCTTTATGGCCCTTTGTCGCGGTCTTGCCATGGCCAGAACCCGGCCCTCTACCAATTCTTTTTCTATCTCTGGTTGCCCCTGCAGCTGGCTTAAGTGTATTGAGTTGCATTATATTCTCCGAGTTGTTATTCAGAAACAGCGACCATGTGAGAAACCTTCTTGATCATACCCTGGATTTCAGGCGTATCCAGGAGAACGACTGACTTATTCAGCTTTGTGAGCCCAAGTCCCTGAAGTATCTGACGATGCTTTTGTGGTTTACCTATACCGCTCTTTATCAGTTTTACTGTAAGCTGAGCCATCTAAAAACTCCTATCGGTTATTATTCAACCAATCCTCTTCTTGCGATCATTTCTTCCGGACTTTTAAGCTGCTTGAGGCCATCAAAAGCAGCCTTTACAACATTGTGCGGATTATTTGAACCAAGACATTTAGAAAGTATATTCTGAATTCCTGCCGATTCGAAAACTGCACGAGCAGCACCACCGGCAATAACACCGGTACCAGCAGATGCAGGCAGCATAAGAACTCGCCCTGCGCCAAAATGACCCTTAACGTCATAAGGTATTGTGTGTCCTTCGACTAGTGGAACACGAATAATATTTTTCTTTGCCTGTTCAACACCCTTGCGAATCGCTTCAGGGACTTCGTTGGCCTTTCCCAGACCGTAACCGACGACACCGTTACCGTCTCCAACGACAATTAGTGCAGAAAAGCTGAAACGTCTTCCGCCCTTAACAACTTTTGCAACTCGGTTAATATGAACAACGCGGTCTGCAAGATTCAATTCGTTTGCATTTAACTTCAACAAGGAAAACCTCCTGAATATCTTTAGAAAGATAGTCCATTTTCGCGGGCTGCATCAGCCAACGCTTTAATTCTGCCGTGATACAAAAAACCGTTTCTATCAAAAACCACTGACACAATGTTATTGTCTATGGCTTTTTTGGCTATGGCTGCGCCAACTTTCTTGGCAGCTGCAATATTTCCTGTATATTCATTATCTGACTTAAGATCCGGCGAGATGCTTGAAACAGCTACAAGCGTGACACCTTTAGAGTCATCTATTATCTGAGCATGAATATGCCTTGAACTTTTAAATACATTCAGCCTGGGACGCTCTGTAGTACCTTTTACTTTCTTACGTACTCGTACTTGACGTTTGAGGCGGGCATCGTTTTTGGATGTCTTATTGCTCACCGCTGTTCTCCTTGATTACAACTATTTTTTACCAGTCTTACCGGCTTTACGCAGGATTTTCTCATCCGCATACTTAACACCCTTACCTTTATAGGGCTCAGGTGAACGAAATTGTCTAATTTTAGCAGCAGTCTGACCAACGAGCTCCTTGTCTATACCTTTAACAAGAAGTTTTGTCATTTTATCAACATCAACAGTAATCCCGTTAGGGAGCTGAAAATTAATTGGGTGTGAATACCCAAGGCTTAGATTAAGGATATCGCCCTTAACTTCTGCCCTGTAACCAACACCGTTAATTTCAAGCGCTCTCTCAAACCCCTTGGTGACACCTGTAACCATATTGCTCAAAAGCGTTCTGGACAAACCGTGTGCAGCACGTGCATTAATGCTGTCATCCACTCTCGAAACTGTAAGAAATTTATCATTCAGATCAAGTGTAACAGTTTCAAGCATTATTCTTGAAAGCGTTCCTTTAGGACCAGTTACAGAAACACTTTGATTATTGATTGATACTTTTACGCCAGAGGGTATCTCTATCGGCTGTTTTCCAATTCTGGACATACTAATTCTCCTTGCAGCAAATTACCAGACAGTACAGATAAGCTCGCCACCAACGCCTGACTCTCTTGCAACCTTATCAGTCAATAGACCTTTTGATGTTGAGAGAATAGCAATCCCAAGTCCCTGTTTAACTGAAGGTATTTTGTCACTTTTTACATACCTTCTACCACCAGGCTTACTTACGCGCTTGATTTCTGAAATTACAGAGTCAGTGTCGTTAATGTATTTAAGATAAATTCGAAGTACGCCCTGTTTCTGGTCAGAAATCAGTTTGTAATTCTTTACATAACCCTCATTTTTCAAAACAGTAACAATCCCAACCTTCATATTTGATGAAGGGATATCAACTTTTTGAAGTTTGGCCATTGCACCGTTTCTTATCCTAGTAAGCAGATCTGCTATCGGATCGGTCATACTCATCTGTACATACTCCTTGAACCTTTATCTATTTTACCAGCTTGACTTGATTACACCTGGAAGCTGTCCAGCCGATGCAAGTTTACGCAGGCAGATTCGGCACATGTCGAATTTACGGTAATACGCACGTGGCCTACCACATAGTGGGCAACGGTTATACTCACGAACTTTGAACTTGTTGCCGCGTTGAGCTTTAATTATCATTGATGTTTTTGCCACAAAACCCCTCCAAAAGCCGTTAATTCCTGAATGGCATACCCATATACTTAAGCAATGCGCGACCTTCTTCATCGTTTTTTGCTGTAGTAACGATTGTAATGTTCAAACCTTTTATCTTATCAATCTTGTCATAATTAATCTCCGGGAAAATAAGCTGCTCCTTTACCCCCATGGAATAATTACCATTACCGTCAAAAGCCTTAGGTGAAAGACCCTTAAAGTCACGAACCCGTGGAATAGATACATTCAAGAGCCTGTCAAGAAATTCAAACATTCTACTCTTGCGAAGAGTTACCATTGCACCAATAGGCATACCCTCACGTAGTTTGAATGTAGCAATCGATTTCTTAGCTTTGGTTATAACCGCTTTCTGCCCGGAAATAACACCGAGCTCGTCAACGGCAGAATCGAGTATCTTAACATTCTGAATTGCTTCACCAAGTCCCATATTAAGCACAACTTTTTCAATTCTCGGCACTTCCATTACACTTTTGTAATTGAAGTCTTTCATGAGTTTTGGGACTATCTCATTTATATAAATGTCCTTAAGCCTGGCCATCAACTTCCTCCTGATTATTTATCAAACGACTCGCCACATTTCTTGCAAACACGGACTTTCTTGCCGTCTTCCAAAAGAGAGGACTTAGCCTTGACCGGTTTACTACACTTCTCACAAAAAAGCATGATATTAGATATCTGGATAAGAGCCTCTTTTTCAATAAGACTACCAGGCTGATTGTTTTTGGCTCTTGTATGCCGCTTAACGACATTAAGGCCTTCTACAATTGCAGCTTTTTTCCTGGTGTCTATTCTTAAGATCTTACCAGTTTTACTTCTGTCTTTACCGGTAATAACTGCAACATTGTCACCGCGCTTCACATGGAACCTGATCGTTTGCATATAGATATTCCTTGGAGGTTTTAAAGTACTTCAGGAGCCAAAGAGACAATCTTCATGAATTTCTTTGCTCTCAGTTCACGGGCTACTGGCCCGAATATTCGTGTACCAACAGGCTCATGCTGAGCATTAATAACAACAGCTGAATTTCCATCAAAACGGATATATGAACCGTCAGCGCGACCAATCTCTTTTGCAGTCCTGACGATAACAGCTTTAACAACATCACCCTTCTTGACTTTTGAGTTTGGGAGAGCCTCTTTAACTGAAGCGACAATAATATCACCAACACTCGCATATTTACGCTTGGAACCGCCAAGCACTTTAATGCAGAAGAGTCTTTTTGCACCTGAATTATCTGCTACATCTAGCAGGGTCTGCATCTGAATCATCGGAAACTCCTACCTTATTTACTGTTCTATATAACCTGACTGACTTTCCAGCATTTATCCTTACTGAGTGGACGTGTTGCTGTAATTTGAACACGATCGCCAGTCTTACAGGCGTTTTGTTCATCATGCGCTTTATATTTTGCAGAACGCTTGATGTATTTATTATAAACAGGGTGCTTGACAATCCGGTCAACCTTAACAACAACAGTTTTGTCCATTTTATCGCTAACAACAACACCTGTCTGAACTTTTCTATGCCCACGCTCGCTCATCAATAACCCCTCTAAACCAGCTTCTCTGTGATAATTGTATTAACCTGAGCAATCTGCTTGCGAATAGAACTTATTCTTGAGCTGTTCTCAAGTCTTCCGGTATGAAGCTGAAATCTTATATTGAAAAGTTCCTGTTTAAGATCTACAGCTTTGACTTTTAATTCTTCAGCATTAATTTTACGAAGTTCACTAGCCTTCATTTGTTTCCGTCCTCATAACAAATTTGGTTCCAATAGGAAGTTTATGAGCAGCAAGTCTAAATGCCTCTCTTGCAATTTCCTCGGTAACTCCTTCCATTTCGTACAGAATACGTCCAGGCTTTACTACACAAACCCATGAATCCGGAGAGCCTTTACCTTTTCCCATCCTTGTTTCAGCAGGCTTGGATGTTAATGGTTTATCAGGGAAAAACTCTGATCCATATTTTCCCGCCCCTTTTGATATACCTTGTCATTGCGATACGGGCAGCTTCTATCTGACGCGCCTGTAACCAGCAACACTCAGTCGCTTGAAGACCAAACTGACCGAAAGCAAGAGTGACACCTCGCTCAGGTGTCCCAGACATACGTCCCTTCATTTGTTTTCTGTGTTTAACTCTTTTAGGCATCAACATATGTAAAACTCCTGATTCTATTGCCCTGGGAGGACTTCACCTTTGAAAATAAGTACTTTGACACCGATAATTCCGTACGTAGTGTTTGCCTCTGCAAAACCATAATCAATGTCTGCTCTAAGTGTATGAAGAGGAACGCGTCCCTCCCGATACCATTCAGTTCTCGACATTTCAGCACCACCAAGACGGCCAGCGCAAGTAATCCTGATTCCTTTTGCGCCAAATTTAAGGGCAGATGTAACACTTTTCTTCATGGCCCGTCTGAAGGCGATTCTTCTCTCAAGCTGTAGAGCTACACTCTCGGCAACAAGCTGTGCATCCAGTTCTGGTTTTCTTACTTCCTGAATGTTGAGAAAAACCTCTTTGTCTGTCAGCTTTGCAAGATCTTTCTTAAGCGTTTCAACTTCAGATCCCTTCTTGCCGATAATGAGACCTGGCCTGGCAGTAAAAATGTTAATTTTAGCCTTATTGGCAGCTCGCTCAATTTCAATTTTGGAAACACCTGAATGATAAAGGCGCTTTTTAAGGAATTCACGTAAGCTTAAGGTCCTCATGCAGAAGCTTGGCATAATCAGCCTTTGCGATACCATTTTGAATCCCAGGTTTTTATTACTCCGAGCCTGAAACTGATCGGATTTACTTTCTGACCCAAACTGCACCTCCGGCTACTGCTTAGTAGTTATCTCTTATCAGCAAGTACAACAGTGATGTGACTTGTAGGCTTTCTAATCTTGCTTGCGCGACCCTGTGCTCTTGGCAGAAAGCGCTTCAGCACTGTCCCACCATCAACAAAAATCGTTTTTACATAAAGACGGTCAACATCTGATAAACCCTTCTGCTCGGCATTTGCAACAGCAGACTTAAGCAGAGTAGCAACAATTCTGGCCGACGGTCTCGGTGAGAACTTCAGAATATTAAGCGCATTCTGAATATTAAGACCACGCACCATATCAACTAACAGACGGGTCTTGCGCGGTGAAAGGCGCACTGACCGTAATATTGCCTGAGCTTCCATTTATCTGCTCCTTTAGACTACTTCTTTTTAAGCTTGCTCTTTTTATCAGCAGCATGACCGTGAAAAGTTCTGGTTGGTGAGAATTCACCGAGCTTATGACCAACCATATTCTCAGTTACAAAAACCGGTATAAACTTTTTACCATTATGGACTGCAAAGGAGAGACCAATGAAATCAGGTGTTATTGTTGACCTGCGAGACCAGGTCTTGATCAGACCCTTTGATCCACTGGACTGAACAGTAACTTTTTTTGAAAGATGGTCATCAACAAAAGGACCTTTTTTGATTGATCTTGCCATTAAATAAACCTCTTAAATTATTATTTTGTTCGCGGCTTTACTATAAAGCGTGAAGATGTTTTATTTGTTCTGGTCTTGTAGCCCTTTGTCGGAATACCCCAAGGAGTTACAGGATGACGGCCGCCAGATGTCCGCCCTTCACCACCACCATGCGGATGGTCTACCGGGTTCATGGCAACACCGCGAACCTTAGGTCTTTTACCTAGCCATCTTGATCTTCCCGCTTTCCCGATAGACACCTTCTCATGATCGAGATTGCCAACCTGACCTATTGTTGCCATACAATCCTGAAGAATCATTCTGACTTCACCGGAAGGTAGTTTCACCTGGACATACTTACCGTCCTTAGCCATAAGCTGCGCAAAAGTGCCTGCGCTTCTTACCAGCTGCGCACCTTTGCCAATTTTCATTTCAACATTATGGATTATTGTCCCGAGCGGAATAAGCTTTAGCGGGAGAGTATTGCCCGGTTTGATATCTCCTGAAGCACCGGACATGATAGTAGTCCCGACAGTAAGACCAGAAGGGGCAAGAATATAACGTTTTTCGCCATCAGCATAATTAATGAGTGCAATGCGAGCCGAACGACAGGGATCATACTCTATGGTAGCAACTTTGCCAGGAATATCAATTTTGTCTCTACGAAAATCGATAATTCGATATTTCTGCTTGTGACCGCCACCAATATGACGCGAAGTAATTCTACCGAAACTGTTACGTCCACCAGTTTTACTTAGTGACCTGAGAAGAGATTTCTCTGGGGTAGAGGTTGTAATCTCATCAAACGTTGAGCAGGTCTGGTGTCTACGGCCTGGTGAAGTTGGTTTGTATGTTTTTATTGCCATGACTTATTACTCCGGAAAGTAGTTTACAGTTCAAAGAAATCGATATTACTACCGACATTAAGCGATATATAGGCTTTTTTCCAGTTTGAACGTTTGCCAATATTTCTGCCGGTTCGTTTAACTTTACCAGCCATATTGATTGTTCTGACCGCTTTTACTTCAACCTTGAAAAGCTTCTCGGCAGCCTGTTTTATCTCAATCTTGTTTGCATCAACATTGACCACAACTGCTACAACGTTTTTTGCATCTTTTTCAGCAGTAGTTTTCTCAGTTATGAGCGGCTTTTTAATTACGTCGTAGATGTTCATACAGTAAGAACTCCTTCTACTTTCTTTACAGCAGCCTGAGATATCATGACGTTTTGATATTTCATCATATCAAAGATATTTATTGAATCAGCATAAAGAACTTTTACATTTTTAATATTACGGGCTGAAAGAACAAGATTTCTATTTTCGGAATCGATTACAAGAAGAGTCTTGTTAAGCTCAAATCGATCAAGCACAGAAACAAATGACTTTGTAGAGATAGATTCGAGATCAAAATTATTTACAACCGTAAGCTTGTTACCTTTGTAAAATAGAGAAAGGACTGATTTAATGGCGGCCTTTCTTGCCTTTTTATTCATCGAAAGGTTGTATATTTTCGGTTTTGGGCCAAAAGCCACGCCACCACCAGGGTAATGAGGCGCTCTTATACATCCCTGACGAGCACCACCTGTACCTTTCTGTTTGAAAGGCTTTTTACCACCACCGGAAACTTCTGATCTTGTCTTTACCTTGACAGTACCAGCTCTTCTGTTAGCAAGTTGGATCTTGACTGCTTCGTGAATAAGGTACTCACGAACTTCAGTATTAAAAACCTCATCGCTGAGGTTCATTTCATCAACTTTAGCTCTATCAAGATTATATACGTCTATTGTTGCCATCATCTTCTCCAATAAGGGAGTAACTATCCGTTAACCTTAACGCTGTCCTTGAGGACAACAATGCCGTTTTTAGCTCCGGGTATAGCGCCCTTCACAAGAATCAAATTATCCGCACTATCTACTCTGACAACTGTCAGATTTTGAACAGTTACGGTTTCGTTTCCAAGTTGTCCCGGCATCTTCTTGTTTTTAAAAACCCTCGAAGGAGTGGCCGAACAACCGATTGAACCTGGCGCTCTATGGAAGTTTGAACCGTGACTGGCGCGCCCGCCCTTGAAGCCCCATCGTTTGATAACACCCTGGAAACCCTTACCGATACTCACACCGGTAACATCAATAATATCACCAGGCACAAATACATCAGCAGTAATAGAATCACCAACTGAGTAATTTTCACAGTCTTCAAGCCTGAATTCCTTCAGATGACGAAAAACCCCTTTACCTGAAGCTTTGGAATGTCCAATTTCAGGCTTGGTAGATCTGGCAGTATCCTGCTGAAAATAACCAAGCTGGAGCGCCGAATAACCATCTGTATTAACGGCCTTCTTCTGAAGTACAACACATGGACCGGCTTCAACAACGGTCACAGGAATACGACGTCCATCGTCGCCAAAGATCTGTGTCATGCCGATTTTTTTACCAATAATTCCCTTCTTCATAGCCAATTAATCCTATCCTGATTAGTCTTCTATTAGAGTTTTATCTCAACATCCACACCGGCGGAGAGATCTAGCTTCATAAGAGAATCTACAGTCTGTTGAGTAGGGTCAAGAATATCTATCAGTCTCTTATGCGTACGAATTTCAAACTGCTCTCTGGACTTCTTGTCTACATGAGGCCCGCGAAGAACACAGTACTTATTAATGACAGTCGGCAGAGGAACAGGTCCGGCAATTCTTGCTCCGGTTCTCTTGGCTGTGTCAACTATCTCGGTTACAGACTGATCAAGAAGCCTGTGATCATATGCTTTCAAACGTATTCTTATCTTCTGTGCTTGCATTGACTTCCTCTTGACTAAATCGTTTATTCAATAATAGCGCTAACGACACCGGCACCGACTGTACGGCCACCTTCGCGAATTGCAAAGCGAAGTCCTTCGTCCATGGCTATCGGGGTGATGAGGTTGACGGTCATTGCTACATTGTCTCCAGGCATTACCATTTCTATCCCGGCTGGAAGTTCTGCTACGCCGGTTACGTCGGTTGTCCTGAAGTAGAACTGTGGCCGGTAGCCGTTGAAGAATGGAGTGTGACGACCACCTTCTTCTTTGGTAAGGATATAGGCTTCCGCTTTGAATTTCAGTGTGCGGCTTGATGCTGCCGGGTTTTGCAAGGACTTGGCCACGCTCGATGTCTTCACGCTTTACACCACGAAGCAGTGCGCCGATGTTGTCGCCTGCGCGCCCTTCGTCAAGAAGTTTGCGGAACATCTCTACGCCGGTTACCGTTGTTTTGGCTGTCGGCTTTGATGCCGACTATTTCAATCTCTTCGCCTACTTTGACAATGCCTCTTTCTACACGGCCGGTGGCGACTGTGCCACGTCCGGAGATGGAGAATACGTCTTCTACAGGCATGAGGAACGGTTTGTCGATTGCACGCTCAGGCTGCGGGAATGTATGCGTCTACTGCTTCCATGAGGGCTGTGACTGAGTCTTCGCCAAGTTCGCTCTTTTCACCTTCGAGGGCTTTAAGGGCTGAGCCTTTGATGATTGGAATGTCGTCGCCGGGGAAGTCGTAGCTGCAAAGAAGCTCTCTAATTTCCAGCTCTACGAGCTCAAGCAGCTCTTCGTCATCTACCATGTCGGCTTTGTTGAGAAATACTACTATGTAAGGTACGCCAACCTGACGGGCAAGCAGGATGTGCTCACGTGTCTGGGGCATTGGACCGTCTGCTGCGGAGACGACAAGGATTGCTCCGTCCATCTGGGCTGCGCCGGTGATCATGTTCTTTACATAGTCAGCATGTCCAGGACAGTCAACGTGGGCATAGTGACGATTGTCTGTCTCATACTCTACGTGGGCTGTTGCTATGGTGATGCCACGCTCGCGCTCTTCCGGTGCGTTGTCGATCTGGTCGAATGATTTGTATACAGCCTGACCTTTGCCGGCAAGTACTTTTGTGATCGCTGCGGTAAGGGTTGTCTTGCCGTGGTCAACGTGTCCTATTGTTCCTATGTTCACATGCGGTTTGTTTCTTTCAAATTTTGCCTTGGCCATGACTTGATTCCTCCTGACAAAGTAATAAATTAACCTTTAACTTTTGCAATAATCTCTTCAGAGACAGATTTAGGAACATGCTCATAATGATCAAAGGTCATGGAGTAGGTAGCGCGACCCTGTGTAGCAGACCTGACATCAGTTGAATATCCAAACATCTGGGCAAGTGGGACCATCGCGGTAACAACCTGAGCGCCGGACCGACCTTCCATCCCCATAATCCTGCCACGACGTGAATTGAGGTCTCCAATTACGTCACCCATGTAATCTTCAGGGACAACGACCTCAACTGACATAATCGGCTCAAGGAGAACTGGTGAAGCTTTACGACAACCTTCTTTGAAGCCCATAGAACCGGCAATCTTGAATGCCATTTCTGAAGAGTCCACTTCATGATATGAACCATCAACAAGAGATACCTTGAAGTCAACAACCGGGAATCCTGCAAGAACACCAGTAGTCCATTGCCTCTTGAATACCTTTGTCAACAGCAGAGATATATTCACGCGGAACAACTCCACCCTTGATCGCATCAATGAATTCATAGCCCTTACCAGGCTCCTGCGGTTCAACTTCAAGCCAGACGTGTCCATACTGACCACGACCACCTGACTGACGGACAAACTTGCCTTCAACCTTAACTTTCTTTGTGATTGTTTCTCTGTAAGCAACCTGCGGTTTACCAACATTTGCCTCAACTTTGAATTCACGCATAAGGCGGTCAACAATAATCTCAAGATGTAGCTCACCCATTCCAGATATTATTGTCTGCCCGGTCTCCTCATCAGTTCTAACCCTAAAAGAAGGGTCTTCACTGGCAAGCTTCGCGAGGCTGATTCCAAGTTTTTCCTGATCAGCTTTTGTTTTAGGCTCAATTGCAATCGAGATAACCGGTTCAGGAAACTCAATTGATTCAAGAATAACCTGTTTATCATCAAGACAGAGAGTGTCACCAGTAGTAGTATACTTAAGACCAACAGCAGCTGCTATATCACCTGCGTAAACTTCTTTAATTTCTTCACGCTTATTTGCATGCATCTTTAGTATGCGGCCGATGCGCTCTTTCTTGTCTTTAGTAGAATTATAAACGTATGAACCTGCGTTCAGCACTCCGGAATAAACCCTGAAAAAACATAGTTGACCGACAAAAGGGTCAGTCATAATCTTGAATGCCAGAGCAGCGAAGGGTTCTTCATCTGATGATCTTCGCTCAACCTCGAGACCGTTATTATCAATGCCTTTTATCGGAGGGACATCAAGTGGCGATGGAAGATAATCAATTACAGCGTCAAGAAGATTTTGAACTCCTTTATTTTTGAACGCGGAACCACAGATAACGGGACATATTTTAATGTCAATGGTTGCTTTGCGAATTGCGTTTTTAATCTCATCATTCGTCAATTCAATACCACTAAGATACTTCTCCATAAGCTCATCGTCGTGACTTGAAATCTCTTCAATCATTTTTTCACGATACTCAACAGCTTCAGCAAGTCGTTCAGGAGCAATATCGAAAGTGTCATATTTGGCGCCCATAGATTCATCGAGCCAGATAATCTCTTTCATCTCAACAAGGTCAATAACACCTTTATAGTTTTCTTCAGAACCAACCGGAAGCTGGATAGGCACCGGGTTCGCCTTGAGTCGGTCGCGGATCATGCCAACGCCACGAAAAAAATCAGCGCCGACCCTGTCCATTTTATTAATAAAAGCAATTCTTGGCACGCGGTACTTATCAGCCTGCCTCCACACAGTTTCAGACTGGGGCTCAACACCACCGACTGAACAGAAAACAGCAACTGCGCCATCAAGAACGCGCAGTGAGCGCTCTACTTCTATGGTAAAATCGACGTGACCTGGAGTATCAATAATATTTACACGGTTCTCATTCCAGGTGCATGTTGTAGCCGCAGAAGTGATAGTAATACCACGCTCCTGCTCCTGCTCCATCCAATCCATTGTTGCAGCGCCATCATGGACTTCACCTATTTTATGAGAGACACCTGTATAGAAAAGGATTCTTTCCGTAGTAGTTGTCTTACCGGCATCTATATGAGCCATGATGCCTATATTTCTAGTTTTAGCTAACGAAAACAGACGTGCCACGATTTACTCCCGAAAAATACACTTTCTAAAACTACCAGCGATAATGAGCAAAAGCCCTGTTTGCTTCTGCCATCTTATGCGTATCTTCACGCTTCTTAACAGCAGATCCACGATTATTATATGCGTCTGAGATTTCACCGGCAAGCTTGTCAGTCATTGTCTTTTCTGAACGAAGTACCGCATACTTAATCAACCATCTCATGGCAAGCGAAACTCTTCTTTCAGTCCTTACCTCTATTGGCACCTGATAAGTAGAACCGCCAACACGTCGTGATTTAACTTCCAACATCGGCTTAATGTTATCAAGTGCCTTCTTGAGTAGCTTGACAGGTTCGTCGCTCAAGCGACCAGCGGCGAGATCCAGAGCATCATAAAGGGCACGTTCAGCAGTACTCTTTTTGCCGTCTAACATAAGTATATTGACAAGCTTGGCGACTGTTCGGTCGCCAAATTTTGGATCAGGCAGAATTACGCGCTTTGCAACTTCTCTTCTTCTAGGCATACTTTACACCCTCACTGTTAACGGTTTACTTAGGACGCTTTGCGCCATACTTGGAACGACTCTGAAGACGACCCTTCACACCGACCGAATCAAGAGTACCCCTCACTATGTGGTAACGAACACCAGGCAGATCTTTTACCCTGCCGCCACGAATGAGAACAACCGAGTGCTCCTGGAGATTGTGTCCAATACCCGGAATATATGAGGTTACTTCCAGACCGTTTGTCAGACGAACCCTGGCAACCTTTCTGAGAGCCGAGTTAGGTTTTTTGGGTGTTGTTGTATAAACTCTAGTACAGACGCCTCTCTTTTGAGGACAACTTTTCAGAGCAGGCGCAGTTGACTTGTCACGCTTACTCTCTCTTCCATGGCGTATAAGCTGATTAATAGTTGGCATTAACTTAATTCTCCTGCTCCATATTCATGACATGCCCTTGCGTGCGAAGCGCAGAACATAACAATTGTTAGATTGACTGTCAACTGTTTTTTTCACAATGAAGGCCGAGTAGCGAATCTACTCTTTCGAATCTGACTCTACCGGTTCAACTGAGTCGAGCTTTGCCGGCTCGTCAGATACAACCCTTAGAGAACGATAACGCGATATCCCTGTTCCTGCCGGGATCAGCCGTCCCATTATGACGTTTTCTTTTAAACCGCGAAGACCATCGACTTTACCCTCAATGGCGGCCTGTGTCAACACTTTTGTTGTCTCCTGGAATGATGCGGCAGAAATAAATGATTCAGTCGACAAAGACGCCTTCGTTATGCCAAGGAGGAGGGGTTCAGCGACGGCTGGCTTGCCTCCTTTTGCAAAGACTCGTTCATTCTCATCCTCAAAAAGATATCTCTCGACTTGATCATCAATAAGAAGAGCCGTGTCGCCAACTTCCTTGATTTTAACCCTGCGCAACATTTGACGAACTATTGTCTCAATGTGCTTGTCATTAATCTTTACACCCTGAAGACGGTAGACTTCCTGAACCTCGTCAACAAGGTATTTTGCGAGCTCTTTCGGACCGAGAACGCGAAGGATATCATGTGGGTTTGATGAGCCGTCCATAAGTGCTTCCCCAGCCGTCACATGGTCACCATCATGAACGCTTATATGCTTGCCTTTAGGGATAAGATATTCCCTTTCTTCGCCCATCTCAGGCTTTACAACAACCTTACGTTTACCCTTTGCATCCTTTCCGAAAGATATAACACCGTCAATTTCGGAAATTACTGCAAAGTCCTTCGGCTTGCGAGCTTCGAAAAGTTCAGCGACTCTCGGAAGACCACCGGTGATATCTTTTGTCTTTGTAGTCTCTCTGGTCATCTTGGCAATAACATCACCAGCTCTTAACTCATCCTCGTCAGTTACTGAAATAATAGCTCCGACAGGGAGGAAGTAACGACCAATTGTTCCGCCACCTTCTGTCGAAGTATCCTTGATAGCAATCCTTGGGCGTTTATCCGGATCCTTGGATTCAATAATAACCTTACGGGACAGGCCTGTTACTTCATCAAGCTGCTCTTCCATCGTAACCGATTCGATAATGTCGCCAAACTTAATCCTTCCTGAAAACTCAGTAAGGATCGGCATAGAGAACGGATCCCATACTGCAAGGGATTGGCCTGCCTGGACCTGTGACCCCGGGGCTGCTTTGATTTTTGCACCGTACACAACAGAATATCTTTCTCTCTCACGACCTGTCTCATCAGCAATTGCAATTTCACCATTACGGTTCATTACAATATGATTGCCGTCAGCACTAACAACACTGTTAATATTTATGTACTTTACAGTGCCGTCATTTCTGGCTTCGAGTGAAGTCTGTTCTGCTCGTCTTGACGCCGTGCCACCGATGTGGAAAGTACGCATGGTAAGCTGTGTACCCGGCTCACCGATTGACTGCGCAGCAATAACCCCCACAGCCTCACCCATATTCACAAGATGTCCACGTGCAAGGTCACGTCCATAACACATTGCACATATACCTCTTCTACTCTGACAGGTAAGAACAGAACGTATCTTAACTTTTTCGAGGCCTGCTTCATCAATCTTGTTAACAAATGATTCATCAATTTCCGTATTTGATGGGACAAGTACATCCCCGGTAACAGGATCAAGAATGTCATCAAGGGTAACTCGACCAAGAATACGATCACCGATAGGCTCGATAATCTCGCCACCTTCTGTGAGTGCAGCAACAACCAGACCATCCATCGTACCGCAATCAGTTTCAGTGATAATCGCATCCTGGGCAACATCCACAAGTCGTCTGGTAAGATAACCGGAGTTTGCTGTTTTCAGCGCTGTATCCGCAAGACCTTTTCTGGCGCCGTGGGTAGAAATAAAGTATTGAAGAACAGACAGACCCTCACGGAAGTTAGCCGTAATGGGTGTTTCAATAATTTCACCCGAAGGCTTTGCCATGAGACCACGCATACCGGCAAGCTGGCGAATCTGCTGTGCAGAACCTCGTGCACCGGAATCGGCCATCATATGTATGGCATTAAATGAGTTGGCAGTATGCTTGACGCCGTCGTCAGTAATTCCAGTTTCCAGAGAAAGGTTGAGAAGCATCTCTGTGGCAATATCTTCCGTAGCCTTTGCCCAGATGTCTATGACCTTATTATAGCGTTCACCGTCAGTAATGAGACCTTCAGTGTACTGAGTCTGTATCTCTTTCACCTCGTCATTCCCACGCTCGATAATTGCAGGCTTACCTTCCGGGATAACCATGTCATTGATACAGATTGAAATACCTGCAAGCGTTGAATATCTGAACCCTATCTCCTTAAGCCTGTCGGCAAGAATCACGGTCTCTTTATTGCCTGCAAGTCGGTAGCAGGTGTCAACAAGATTGGATAGTTCCTTTTTAGACATAATCTTGTTAATTGCACTGAATGGAACCTGCGGAGGGAGTATTTCGCGCAGAATAACCCTTCCGACCGTCGTCTCAACCCTTAGAGGTTTTTCATCACTGTCGCTAAAGTTTTTCATCCTGACGACAACCGGAGCCTGCAGGTCTACCTCACCGGCATCAAAAGCAATCCTTACCTCTTCCGGACAAGAGAAAATCTGCCCTGAACCCTTAACTTTTTTCCACCTTACTATCCCTGTTTCAGGATCTATCGCTGGTTGTCTGGTTTTTGGATCCATTATAGGTTCAAACGCCCTATCACGAGTCATATGATAGGTGCCAAGAACCATATCCTGCGACGGGACGATAATAGGCTTGCCATGTGCAGGAGAAAGGATGTTGTTTGTAGACATCATCAGAACACGAGCTTCTACCTGGCTCTCAACAGAAAGCGGCAGGTGAACTGCCATCTGATCACCGTCGAAGTCTGCATTAAATGCGGTGCAGACGAGCGGGTGCAGCTGAATGGCTTTGCCCTCAATAAGCACAGGTTCAAATGCCTGGATACCTAGCCGGTGCAGTGTTGGCGCTCGGTTGAGGAGGACAGGATGTTCCTTGATAACCTCTTCGAGAACATCCCAGACCTCTGGACGCTCTTTTTCCACCATTTTCTTGGCGCTCTTGATTGTGGTAACTAAACCGCGCTCCTCAAGCTTGTTATAGATAAACGGCTTGAAAAGTTCGAGCGCCATCTTCTTTGGCAGTCCGCATTGATGCAGCCTAAGTTCCGGGCCGACAACGATAACAGATCGACCAGAGTAGTCGACACGCTTGCCAAGAAGGTTTTGCCGAAAACGACCCGACTTTCCTTTCAGCATGTCTGAAAGTGACTTCAGTGGCCGCTTGTTGGGACCGGCTATGGCACGACCACGTCGTCCGTTATCGAAAAGTGCATCCACCGCTTCCTGCAGCATCCGCTTTTCATTCCGAATAATTACTTCAGGCGCCTGAAGTTCCATAAGACGCTTAAGCCTGTTATTACGATTTATAACCCTTCTATAGAGATCATTCAGATCCGAGGTAGCAAACCGTCCGCCATCAAGCGGCACAAGTGGGCGGAGTTCAGGGGGAAGTACTGGTATACACTCAAGGATCATCCACTCAGGCTTGTTCCCTGATGATTTGAAGGCCTCAACAACCTTGAGTCTTTTAGCGGTCTTTTTCTTCTTGGCCTCACTGGTTGCCTCAACCATCTCGACTCTTAGCGTTTCTGCAAGCGAGTCAAGGTCCAGAGCCTTGAGGCATTCGCGAATAGCTGCAGCACCCATGCCTGCCTCAAAGCCACCGGCATAAGTTTCCATAGCTTCCTGATAGGCTTTCTCATCAAGAGCCTCGGCAAGACCAAAGCTGGTATCTTTCGGGTCAGTTACCGCATAGGCTTCAAAATAGAGCACTTTTTCAAGATCTTTCAAGGTCATGTCGAGAAGGTTACCGATTCTGGAGGGGAGCGATTTCAGAAACCAGATATGCGCAACCGAAGTAGCCAGATCTATATGCCCCAGTCGTTCTCTTCGTACTTTTGAAGGGATGACCTCGACACCGCACTTTTCGCAGACAATGCCGCGATGCTTCATTCTCTTGTATTTACCACAGTTACATTCGTAGTCCTTGGTCGGCCCAAATATCTTGGCACAGAAAAGACCGTCCCGTTCCGGCTTGAATGTACGATAATTAATTGTTTCCGGCTTTTTGACTTCGCCGAATGAACGCTCGCGTATCTTTTCCGGTGAAGATATCGAGATTCTGATGGATGAAAAATGAAGCGGATCTTTCGGTTTATCGTAAAAATTAAATATATCTTCCAAGGTTATATCCTCCCTATCTTTAGGAGTAACTAAATTAAGTTCATAAGTTCTGTCGGCAGCAAATCTGTCGGCAGACTCCCTACTCTTCGTCAGATTCGAGCAGTTCTACATCAAGACAGAGCGACTGAAGTTCTTTTATAAGCACATTGAATGATTCAGGAAGCCCAGGCTCAAGAGTATGCTTCCCTTTGACAATAGCTTCATACATTCTTGTTCTACCGGCAACATCGTCCGACTTGACGGTCAAGAACTCCTGCAATGCATATGCAGCACCATAAGCCTCCATAGCCCAGACCTCCATCTCTCCCAGTCTCTGACCACCGAACTGAGCTTTTCCGCCCAGAGGCTGTTGTGTCACAAGGCTGTATGGACCGATAGAACGGGCATGGATTTTGTCATCTACTAGATGATGCAGTTTAAGGACATACATTATGCCCACGGTAACCTGATGCTTGAACTTGTCTCCGGTTTTGCCATCATAGAGCGACACCTGGGCCGACGTGTCAAACCCGGCATGCCTCAACATCTTATGAATCTGCTCTTCAGATGCCCCCTCAAAAACCGGTGAAGCAAGTGGAACCCCTCGCTGGAGACGTTTCGCAGTCAGCCTCAGCTCATCATCTTCCATGCCATCGATGAACTTGTTCATATCCTTATCGCCGTAAACGTCTTTGAGATATTTTCTGAGTGCTGGTTCAGATGATGCCTTCTCCATCAACTCCTCAATCTTCCAGCCTATTCCTTTTGCTGCCCAACCAAGGTGAGTCTCCAGAATCTGCCCGACATTCATACGAGAAGGGACACCAAGAGGGTTAAGTACTATCTCTACAGGACGACCGTCCTCCATATACGGCATATCTTCTTCCGGAAGGATCCTTGAAACAACACCCTTGTTGCCGTGACGCCCCGCCATCTTATCCCCGACTTGCAGCTTGCGCTTGATGGCAATATATACTTTCACCATCTTTATAACGCCCGGAGGAAGATCGTCGCCACGCTTGAGTTTCTGGATCTTGTCGTCGAAAACATATTTTATCAGATCTATCTTCTGGTTAAGTTTTCCGAGTATTTCGGCAACACGTTCCTCAACGCTCTCATCATCAACAACAGATATCTGGTCCCATCTATCAACCGGAATCATGGAAAGAGCCTCTACAGTTATCGTCTTCCCTTTGGGAATAATAACCTTGCCATCCTTTCCGTCCACTTTTACTGCTGAAACTTTACCTGCAAGCAGTCTGCGGAGGTTGTCTGTGGCAGAGGTTCGGATAATCCGTATTTCATCCTGCTCATCCTTACGGAGTTTTACCTCTTCAGCCCTTTCTATTGCTTCTGTTCTGGCGTCTTTGTCGGCGCCTTTCCTTGAGAATATTTTTGCGCCAATAACGGTTCCTTCAACTCCTGGCGGAACACGCTGTGAAGTATCACGAACATCACCGGCCTTTTCTCCGAAAATTGCCCGAAGAAGTTTTTCTTCCGGCGAGAGTTGTGTTTCGCCTTTCGGTGTTATTTTACCAACAAGAATATCACCAGGCTTCACCTCTGCCCCAACCCTGATTATGCCGGATTCATCAAGATCCTTAAGGGTTTCTTCGCCAAGGTTGGGAATGTCTGCTGTGATCTCTTCCTTGCCGAGTTTTGTATCCCTGGCCACACACTCGAATTCTTCGATATGAATTGATGTATACCGGTCATCCTTAACGAGTCGTTCAGAAATAAGAATCGAGTCTTCGAAGTTGCAGCCGCCCCACGGCATAAAAGCAACAACTACGTTCTGGCCAAGAGCAAGCTCTCCCATGTCAGTAGAAGGCCCGTCAGCAATGACGTCGGTCCGTTTCACCTTGTCCCCTGTCTTTACAACAGGCCGCTGGTTCATGCAGGTGTTCTGATTTGATCTGGCGAATTTAATCAGGTTGTAAATGTCTACGCCAGTACCGCTCTCGTCATACTCATTGTCATCAATTTTGACAACTATTCTCGCAGCATCTACAGACTCAACCACACCGTCATGCCTAGCAACGACAGAAACACCTGAATCTCTGGCAACAATCCTCTCCATTCCTGTGCCGATAAGCGGAGAGTCCGCTTTAAGCAGAGGAACTGCCTGACGCTGCATGTTAGAGCCCATGAGCGCGCGGTTCGCGTCATCGTTTTCCAGGAAAGGAATTAGAGCGGCGGCTACCGAGACCAACTGCATAGGAGCGACTTCCATCAGTTTTATTTCAGCACGCTCAATAAGTACGTATTCCCCCGACTTGCGGGCTGAGACATAATCATTTACGAGGCAGTCGTTTTTATCAAGATCAGCATTTGCCTGGGCGATAGCCAAGCCCTCTTCTTCAAGAGCTGAAAAGAATTTGACTTCGCTGGTAACCTTACCATCATTGACAACCCTGTAAGGTGTCTCCACAAAACCGTGCTCATTAATGCGCGCGTAAGTGGAAAGCGATGCTATAAGTCCGATGTTCGGGCCTTCAGGTGTTTCAATGGGGCAAACCCGGCCATAATGGGTAGGATGAACGTCACGGACCTCAAATCCGGCACGTTCTCTTGTCAAGCCACCCGGTCCGAGAGCAGATAGACGGCGCTTGTGAGTTACTTCTGATAGCGGATTCGTCTGATCCATAAACTGTGAGAGTTGCGATGAGCCGAAGAACTCCTTCACAACTGCAGATACCGGTTTTGAATTAATCAAGTCGTGAGGCATCAGGTTTTCAACTTCCTGAAGGCTCATTCTCTCCTTGATTGCTCTCTCCATCCTGACAAGACCGATCCGGTACTGATTTTCCAGCAGTTCTCCGACTGCTCTTACCCGACGATTGCCGAGGTGATCGATATCATCGATATTGCCTTTACCATTTTTCAGATCTATAAGGTAGCGAACAACCTCGAGTATATCTTCTTTGGTGAGAATCTGACAGTCAAGTGGCGTAGTCAGATTTAATTTATAGTTTAGCTTGAGGCGGCCGACCGTCGAGAGGTCGTATCTTTCCGGATTAAAGAAAAGGTTGCCGAACATAGCCACTGCGCTCTTTATGGTAGGGGGATCTCCTGGCCGAAGACGCCTGTAAATCTCGATGAGAGCATCCTCGGGACTGTTCATCTTGTCGGCAAGAAGTGTCTCCCTGAATGATGCAGTCGAGTAGAGGTTGTCAATATAGAGAAGTTTTAATGAACCAATGCCTCTAACTTTCACTTCCGACAACTTTGCGGCGGTCACCTCATCATTACACTCAATAATAACTTCACCGGTAGCAGGATCAACCACATCTTGACAGGAAAACTTGCCGACAATCTCATCTTCAGTCACAGGAATAAATTTAATATCATTTTCCTGCATCTTCCTGATAGCAGCCTTAGTGAATTTCCTGTTTGCTTTTACAATAACTTCACCGGTTTGCGGATTGATTATATCGGCAGTAGCTTTCTGGTTTGCAAGCAGCTCAGGGTCAGCAATTTTAAATGTGCGCTCCCCTTCAACAATAATCTCCTCACTCTTGTAATAGTAGTTAAGCAGTTCTCCCAGCGAGTAGCCAAGTGCTTTAAGAAGGACGGTCGCCGGCATTTTACGGCGACGGTCGATGCGCACATAGAGAATATCTTTATGATCAAACTCGAAATCAAGCCAAGATCCGCGATAAGGGATTACTCTGGCTGAATAGAGGACTTTTCCACTTGAATGCGTCTTGCCTTTGTCATGGTCATAGAAAACCCCTGGTGACCTATGTAGCTGGCTAACAATTACTCTCTCAGTACCATTTATGATAAAAGTACCGTTCTCGGTCATAAGGGGGATTTCGCCGAAATAAACTTCCTGCTCCTTTATGTCCTTTATGGAGCGAAGATCGGACTCTTTGTTAACATCCCATACGACAAGCCGAACTTTGACTTTCATAGGTGCGGCAAAGGTCATTCCACGCTGATGACATTCAGCCACATCATATTTTGGAATCCCCAGGGAATAAGAAACATACTCTAGTGAAGAAACTTCACTAAAGTCCTTTATGGGAAAAACACTTCTGAATACCGACTCAAGGCCGCTATTCTTTCTGACATCAGCAGGAAGATCCAGTTGAAGAAATCTTTTATAGGAGTTTTTCTGGATGTCAATGAGGTTGGGAATATCGATGATTTTCTTGATTTTTGCGAAGTTTTTACGTAACAGGGGATTATTAGCTATTAAATAAGACATTAATTATTGTCTCCTTCGTGCAAGAGCATCTAAGACTAAACAGTCTTGGTCTTACTACCTGAATTTGTGTAATTTCAAGTAGTTGGCGTCACGAAGCACAAGCCCGCCAACAAAACAGAACAGCCAAGGCCGCACTGCGGCCTTGGCTTACAAAGTAGGTTTAAAACTAAATTACTTAACTTCTACTTCAGCGCCAGCTTCTACAAGCTGTTTCATTGCATCATCAGCCTCCTGCTTGGAAACAGCAGATTTAACTGCCTGCGGAGCGCCGTCAACAAGATCTTTAGCTTCTTTGAGGCCAAGGCTTGTAAGTGCACGAACAACCTTGATTACGTTAATTTTGTTAGCGCCAGCAGCCTTAAGAATAACGTCGAACTCGGTCTTCTCTTCAGCAGCTTCAGCGGCGGCAGCAGGAGCAGCGGCGGCAGCAACAGGAGCAGCAGCAGAAACACCAAACTTCTCTTCAAGCTCTTTAACCATTACTGAGAGCTCAAGTACTGTCATATTTTCGATAAACTTGATTACTTCTTCTTTAGTTACAGACATTATAATCCTCCATCCTTTATTATAGTTTTAGTTACGCTGTTTTTTGTTGTCTTATGGCATCGAGTGCCCTTACGAAGCTGCCTGGTACTGCGGCAAGAACACCGACAAAATTGGTTGCCGGAGCATTCATTGAACCAAGCATTTTGGCAATCAAAACTTCGCGGCTCGGCAGCTCTGAAAGTGCCTGAATATCTGCGACAGAAATTGACTTGCCCGATAGCACAGCACCTTTAAGCTTGAACGCAGCTGTTTGATCCTTGGCAAATTTGGCGAGAACCTTTGCCGCAGCTACCGGATCCGAACTGGTCAGAGCTACAGCTGTTGGACCCTTGAAGTGCGGTGCCAACACAGCTGAATCTGTCTCTACTGAAGCGAGTTCAAGAAGTGTATTCTTGATGACTTTATACTCGACACCAGCGCCACGCAGCTCATTTCTGAGTATCGTGGCTTTTTCAACAGTCATTCCACGGAAATCGGCAAGAAAAACTGCTTTAGCGTCAGCAAGCTTTTGATGCATTTCCTGTACTACTTGTTGCTTGTTTTGTTTATTCAAGCGCCATCCTCCTTTCATTTGGTATTAGGGCATAGCCCCGCCAAAGTCGGAAGTTGGAGGATAAAATCCTTCAACAGCTTTAGTCTCGGCAGGCAATTTTAAACCGCAAGCGGCACCTGCTGTCATTGACTTTGGACTTAAAAGTATGACTTCTACAGATTAGCAGTTATATCAGCAATATCCAGTCTTACGCCAGGCCCCATCGTTGAAGAGATCGTAATCTTCTTGATATAAGTGCCTTTTGCAGCAGACGGTTTAGCCTTTAAGAGTGCATCAATCAAAGCAAGCAGGTTCTCCTTGAGAGTAACAGCTGCAAAGGATGCCTTGCCAACAGGAGCATGCACTATACCGGCTTTTTCAACACGGAACTCTACTTTACCTGATTTTGACTCTTTTACGGCACGGCCAACATCAAAGGTAACAGTACCAACTTTAGGATTCGGCATAAGACCGCGAGGTCCGAGCAGTTTACCAATCTTGCCAACAACGCCCATCATGTCTGGAGTTGCTATGGCAGTATCAAAATCAAACCAGCCTGCCTGGATCTTGGCTACCAGATCATCTGCACCGACAAAATCGGCACCAGCGTCCGTTGCCTCTTTCTCTTTCTCGCCTTTGGCAAAAACAAGAACACGAACATCCTTACCGAGTCCATTGGGGAGTACGACTGCACCACGAACCATCTGGTCGGCGTGACGGGGATCTACACCGAGCCTGACAGCGACATCGACAGTTTCGTCAAATTTCGCATAAACTGCATCTTTGACTAGCTCAACGCCTTCTTGAAGAGGGTAGCTCTTCGAACGATCTACTTTTGCAGATGAAGCACTCATTTTTTTGGCTATTTTTGACATTTTCAAAAAACCTCTCTGGAATTCCTATACGATTTCAATGCCCATACTGCGGGCTGTGCCTTCTACGGTACGCATCGCAGCTTCTATACTTGCTGCATTAAGGTCAGGCATCTTCTTTTGAGCAATCTCACGCACCTGATCTTTGGTAAGGTTACCCGACCTTGGTCTTGTTGGGAACAGCAGACCCACTGGCAATGCCGACTGCTTTCTTGATAAGAACCGGAACAGGGGGAGTCTTTGTAATAAACGTAAAAGACCTGTCCGCATAAACTGTTATGACAACAGGAGTTATCGTGCCGACCTCATCTGCCTGCGTCTTTGCATTGAACGCTTTGCAGAACTCCATGATGTTAACACCATGCTGACCGAGTGCTGGTCCGATTGGCGGTGACGGGTTTGCTTTCCCAGCCGGAACTTGAAGCTTTATATAACCTGTGATTTTCTTGGCCATCTGCTACTCCTTTGACTATTTGATGGCAAAGCCATCGGTGTTTCATTTATTCAAATCGTTTCAGACAATTATCAGGCGCTGAACAGTTTTATTTTATTGTTTTTCGACCTGCATGAACTCGAGTTCCACAGGTGTTGCCCTGCCAAAAATACTTACCATGACCCGGAGTTTTGCCTTATCAGGTTTTACATCTTCAACAACACCGGCGAAGTTGAGAAAAGGTCCGTCAATAACCCGGACTGTTTCACCAACATCAAAACTGATCTTTGGACGAGGCTTTTCGGCTCCCTCTTCAACACGCTTGGTTATCCTGGCAATCTCTTCATCGGTTATTGGAGCAGGTGTGTTTCCACCGACAAAACCGGTAACCTTGGGGGTCTCGTTAACAACATGCCAGGTTTCATCATTAAGCTCCATATTAACAAGGATATAGCCAGGGAAAAACTTTCTTGATGTGGTTTTGCGTTCGCCCTTTTTTAAGCTCCATTACAGTTTCTGACGGAATCAGGATTTCACCAAACAGCTCTTCTAAGCCGAGATTCTTAATCCTCTCCTCAAGAGAGAGCTTAACCTTATTTTCAAAACTGGAGTAAGTATGTACGCCATACCACTTTATTGCCATGATTTATGCCCCTTTAGCCCAACAAGAAACGGAGAAGCTTTCCAAGAACAACGTCACAGGCTCCGAGGTAGAGTGAAATAAGGACGACTATAAAGACAACAACCCAGGTTGTGCTAATAGTCTCTTTGCGTGTTGGCCAGGTAACCTTCTCCAACTCAAGCTTAACTTCCTCAAAAAAATTTCTTGTTTTTGCCAATCACGATTCACACCTCATCGAGTAAGCAGTTAAAATGGCAGGCCAGGAGGGATTCGAACCCCCAACACCCGGTTTTGGAGACCGGTGCTCTAGCCGTTAGAGCTACTGGCCTGCACAATGCAAATCATCCGATGCTTACTTGGTTTCCTTGTGCGGAGTGTGGATCCTGCAGAAGCGGCAGTACTTTTTGAACTCCAGCTTTTGAGGAGTAGTTCTCTTGTTCTTTGTTGTCGTATAGTTTCTCTGCTTGCACTCTGTACATGCAAGGGTAATGATATCTCTCATTATGAATTCCTTTACTCAATTGTTCCCGCAGAAAGATCTGCTTGTTTATTCAATAATAGCGCTAACGACACCGGCACCGACGGTACGGCCACCTTCGCGAATTGCAAAGCGAAGTCCTTCGTCCATGGCTATCGGGGTGATGAGGTTGACGGTCATTGCTACGTTGTCCCCAGGCATTACCATTTCTATCCCGGCTGGAAGTTCTGCTACGCCGGTTACGTCGGTTGTCCTGAAGTAGAACTGTGGACGGTAACCGTTGAAGAACGGAGTGTGACGACCACCTTCTTCTTTGGTCAGGATATAGGCTTCCGCTTTGAATTTAGTGTGCGGCTTGATGCTGCCGGGCTTTGCAAGTACCTGGCCACGCTCGATGTCTTCACGCTTTACGCCACGAAGCAGTGCGCCGATGTTGTCGCCTGCGCGCCCTTCGTCAAGAAGTTTGCGGAACATCTCTACGCCGGTTACCGTGGTTTTGGCTGTCGGTTTGATGCCGACGATTTCGATCTCTTCGCCTACTTTGACAATGCCTCGCTCTACACGGCCGGTGGCGACTGTGCCACGTCCGGAGATGGAGAATACGTCTTCTACAGGCATCAGGAACGGTTTGTCGATGGCACGCTCAGGCTGGGGGAAGTAGCGTCAACTGCTTCCATGAGGGCTGTGACTGAGTCTTCGCCAAGTTCGCTCTTTTCGCCTTCGAGGGCTTTAAGGGCGGAGCCTTTGATGATTGGAATGTCGTCGCCGGGGAAGTCGTAGCTGCAAAGAAGCTCTCTGACTTCCAGCTCTACGAGCTCAAGCAGTTCTTCGTCATCTACCATGTCGGCTTTGTTGAGAAACACTACTATGTTAGGTACGCCAACCTGACGGGCAAGCAGGATGTGCTCACGTGTCTGGGGCATTGGACCGTCTGCTGCGGAGACGACAAGGATTGCTCCGTCCATCTGGGCTGCGCCGGTGATCATGTTCTTTACGTAGTCGGCATGGCCAGGACAGTCTACGTGGGCGTAGTGACGATTGTCTGTCTCATACTCTACGTGGGCTGTTGCTATGGTGATGCCACGCTCGCGCTCTTCAGGTGCGTTGTCGATCTGGTCGAATGATTTGTATTCAGCCTGACCTTTGCCGGCAAGTACTTTTGTGATCGCTGCGGTCAGGGTTGTCTTGCCGTGGTCAACGTGTCCTATTGTTCCTATGTTCACGATGCGGTTTGTTTCTTTCAAATTTTGCCTTGCCATGACTATGATTCCTCCTGATTGCTGAATATTACGGTCTATATAGTTGCTGCTGAAAATGGAGCCCACATCCGGACTCGAACCGGAGACCTCTTCCTTACCAAGGAAGTGCTCTACCTCCTGAGCTATGTGGGCTAACAAATAAATTCTGGAGCGGGAAACGGGACTCGAACCCGCGACCCTCAGCTTGGAAGGCTGATGCTCTAGCCAACTGAGCTACTCCCGCCAAAACAATCTGTTAATTACTTTGTGAAACGCATCACCCCAGCGCTGCCAGTACATACTGACTTTCGTCTCCTGGCCCGCGACTAAAGATGACCGCCTCGATATGTGTATTATGGTGGAGGGAGGAGGATTCGAACCTCCGAAGTCGTACGACGACAGATTTACAGTCTGTTCCCTTTGGCCGCTCGGGAATCCCTCCAGGGGATAAGCCTACAAACTAAAAAACTGGAATAAAGATTAATCCTGATTCCACATTTATACTTAATTAAATGGAGCTGGCGATGGGACTCGAACCCGCAACCTGCTGATTACAAGTCAGCTGCTCTTCCAGTTGAGCTACGCCAGCGCGAATAAGCTTTATACATCAACGAAAAATGTTTCGTCAAGTTTTTATTTTATTTCTATTTTTATTTTTCGGAGGAAAGCTGACAGATTGGCCTAAAAGGATTTTAACTGCATCCATTCTTCCAGAAATCTTAAGTGCCTCCAGGACATCTTTCCTCTCATCCGGCAGATGCGAAAGCAGCAGCGCTTTCTGGAGCCGCTTTTCCTTCGCACCTCTTGGCACGTAAACCGCTTCACCGCTAAACGGGTCGATTCCAGTATAATAGATGCAAGTTGAAAGCGTGCCCGGAGTCGGGGTGAAATCCTGAACCTGCTCAACTCTCAGGCCTGACGCCTTCAGTTTCAGAGCCAGATCGACCATGTCATTAATGGTGCAGCCAGGATGCCCGGAAATAAGATACGGCACCACTGCCTGCCGTTTCCCTGCTGCCTGGCTTTTAGCTCTGAACATCTCCAGAAATTCGGCGAACAATTTTTCTCCAGGTTTGCGCATCACTCTGGTTACCGGTTCACAGAGATGTTCCGGCGCAACCTTGAGCAGGCCACCGACATGATTCGCCGTCAACTCTGCAAAATAGTTCGGCTGCCGAAGAAGCAGATCAAAGCGTATTCCCGAAGCCACTGCGGTATGGCGGACTCCTTTCACTTTAACTGCTTTTTTGAGGAGATTGGTCCCTTCCCTGTCAGCAGTATAAAGATTGCGGCAAACCGATGGGAAAAGACAGCTGTGGCGACGGCAGGAATGCCCCTTGTCAGGTGCGGCGCAACGCATCCCGTACATATTCGCGGTCGGACCGCCGATATCGCTGATACTGCCACGACACCATTTTTCCGCAGCTATTTCCCCTATTTCAGCCAGCACCGACCCTTCTGAACGCGACTGGATAAATTTACCCTGGTGATGGGTGATTGCACAGAAAGCACAGCCGCCGCTGCACCCCCTGTGGGTCGTTATGGAAGTTTTGATCTGCTCCCAGGCAGGTATCTGCTCTTTATATAAAGGGTGGGGTGTCCGGCTAAACGGGAGTGAGTAGACAGTATCAAGCTCCATCGTTCCCAACGGGAGCGCTGGCGGGTTACAGAGCAGCATCCTGTCGCCATGGGCCTGATAGATAGTTTTGCCGGAGTACGGATTCTGTTCGTTGGCAACCAGCTTGAAAGCTTCAGCATATTTCAGCTTTTCACCTGATACCTGCTCGAACGAAGGCAGTTGAACTCCGCTGGAAGGTTCGTCTCCGGATTTCACTGCAACCGCTGTCCCACGAATGTCTGCCAGGGCGCCGAAATTCTCTCCACTCTGCAGGCGCTTGGCAACTGTCAGAATCGAAGTCTCCCCCATGCCGTAAACCAGCAGATCCGCCTTGCTGTCGAACAGCACCGACCGGCGCACTTTGTCCTCCCAGTAGTCATAATGGGCAAAGCGACGCAGACTTGCCTCTATGCCGCCGATGACAACGGGAACATCCTTGTAGGCGGCCTTGCAGCATGAAGTATAAACGATAGTGGCGCGATTGGGCCGTGCGCCATGGACGTTTCCGGGGGTATAGGCATCATCGCGACGGATTTTCCCGGCGGGGGTGTAGTGGGCGACCATGGAGTCCATTGCTCCGGCAGTTACCGCAAAGAACAGTTTCGGCCGGCCAAGCACTCTGAACGCAGCGATGTTTTTCCAGTCAGGCTGGGCAATTATCCCGACCCTGAAACCGTGATGTTCAAGCCAGCGGGCCAGGAGAGGAACGCCAAAAGCGGGGTGATCGATGTAGGCATCGCCGGTCACAAAGACAACATCAAGCTCTGCCCAACCGCGCTTGAGGGACTCCTCCATATTTATCGGCAGATGGGTCATAGTGATTTAAAAAACTTTGCTCAGGCCTAAATGGAAGGCAACATCCGGTGCGGTCGCAACCGAGATATCCTCGGAGACGCCGATGTCAAGCTGATAATCAGCGGGAAACTGCAAGGCTCCGCCAATGACCAGCATCACCCCTGATTTTGAAAGTTCATCAAGGGAGCTGTCTTTGTAAAGAGGGGTATTGGCATTGATCTGAACCTTGAACGATATCCATGGGGCAGGCCCCAAACCTAAACCAACGGTTCCGAAGGCGGCAAACGGTTCTTGCTGATCTTTCAAAACATCCCCTTTTGCGGAGATCATTCCGCCAACAGACCCGAAGAGCCCCAGCGCCCCCCATTCGGTGAAATGATTCGATGCTCCGCAGAGAGAAACTGTGCCGCCAAATGCGCCATTCCCCCTCAACCTGTCGCTGTCACCAGTAGGTAGCTTGACTGTCGTGCGCAAAGCGAGCGCATCGTGAACTGTCGAAGATTTTTCTTCATAAAGCTTCATTCCACCGGTCAAAACTATATCGCCAAGACCAGAATCGGAAGAGTCCATCAGCAGCTTTTGCGAGCCGGACTTTATATAACTGTAGCTGATCCGGTTTTTTGGAGCAGAATCACGCCCCCCCTGCGGCATGCCGAACGTGTCGTGCCAATCGATGATAAAGCTATCCAGAAAGCCGCCACTCTGGACTATCCAGGGAATCTCAATGCCGGCTTCAAGTCTGTCTGTCAATCCGTAACGGCTAGAGAGTGTCCAGCGGTACGATTCGCCATCAAGAAGAATCTGCTCGGAAGCCGTTGAAGATGATGAGTAGTTACTGGCAAGATCAAAAGTAAGTGCTGAAGAGAATTTACCCTTTGGGGATACTCCGGCAGAAGATTCCGCCGGAAGAGGTTGAATAACTACCAGAGGGCTCTGGTTGGTAGTTTTGAAAGGACTGATCTCCATGTCTGCGGCATGAAGAGACACAGGAGCAAGAAGGAAGAGCAGATAAAAGAATGTCGGGATAATGAGTTTAGTGTGCAAATCAACCTCTCTCTACGAAGGGTACTGGCGGAGATAAACATCCGGTTTCAGTGCAGCTCATCGCCTGTCAACGTCATAACCAGCCTACCATGTTTCACGCCCTTGACCCCGATCAACTCATTGGCGATTTGCTTGATAGCCTTGACATTCCCCCGGATGATCAGCACTTCGAGGCAGTTATGGGCATCAAGGTGAACATGGAGTGAGGAAATTATCTGGTCATGGTGGGAATGCTGCTGTTCTGTCAGTTTTTCGGAAAGGTCACGCACATGGTGGTTATAGACAAGAGTCACCGTACCAACAGCCTCTTGATCCTCAGACCCGAGCCGTTCCTCCACCAGTGAAGCCCTTATCATATCGCGAATTGCTTCGGAGCGGTTCATATAGCTTTTCTGTTCGATTAGCTGATCAAAACTGGCCAGCAGCTTTTCATCAAGCGAAATACCGAATCTTACGGTGTTGCCCATAAATAACCCCTGTTTGTCTGGCTGGATGCCAAGGGCATCATCCTAGCCGATTCCACCGCAAAAACCAATACCTGATCCAGAAACCTGATCCAGATTTTCTAAATTGTCAGCCACATGAAATCTAGACCATATCAGTTGAACTACCAATATTATCCTGCCAATGTCTTCTAAAGATCAGTGCCAATGTCACGCCTGCCGCAGAATAAGTGAAAATGCCGCAGCCGCGGGCGAAAGAGCCCTTCCTCTCCTCTGTACCAGGGAGAAGCTGCGGGTGATCGTTAAGCCCGAGAGGTTGATCGCCACCAGCTCCCCTTGTTTCAGCTCCTCGCGCACAGCCATTTCAGAAACGAACGCCA
The DNA here is from genome assembly GCA_963810975.1 of uncultured delta proteobacterium. GTDB lineage: Bacteria > Desulfobacterota > Desulfuromonadia > Geobacterales > DSM-12255 > VEOV01. The sequence goes on from CAWEPN010000008.1 coordinate 215,318, forward strand.
CACCACAATCGGCCAAAACCGCCTGCTTGATCGCTTCGCTGCTCGCTATGGTAGCAGAGACCTTCAGGTCTTCCGTTTTTACCCCATGCCGCCTGAGTGCGGCGGCAACAACATCATTGGTTCCGGAACCCTTTTCACGCATTATTATCGGCACCTTGAGAAGCTCATCCGGTTGGACAACTGCGCGCGCCGACCAAGCGTGGCCTTTACGGGCAACGAGGAGAATCAGATCATGTCCCAGTGGTTCGGATGTGAACTGTTTATTGTCCACCGCAGTTCCGACGACCCCTATTTCGATATGTTCATTAATCAGTTTAGCAAGGATCTCGCTGCTATCCCCTATCTCGACCTTTACGTTGATCCCCGGATCACTGGCACGAAGCGCAGCTATTGCTTTTGGCAGCAGATATGTACCGGGGATGGTGCTGCCGCCGACAGAGAGCTCAACGCCATCAGCTTGACTGAACTGCATGATCGCCTGCTCGGTCTCTTTGAGCGATCTGAGTACCTGCTGCGCGTGCAGGAGCATGATTTTACCCGCCTCAGTCGGCACGGCGCCCCGGCCGGTGCGATCGAGCAGCCGCACACCGCAAAGGCACTCCAGAGCAGCAATATGCTGACTGGCGGTTGACTGGGTGATACAGGCAGCTTCTGCGCCTTTCGAGAAGCTCCCCGTGGCAACGATGCGTACAAATATTTCAAGCTGCTTGATATTCATAAAGGCAATGTATCGTAAAAACCAATTTTAATCATCGTAATTATCGAATTTATCAATTTGACTTTTTCTCCATGTCTGCGTGAATATAACAGTTATTTTCAAGCGCGCATTAATTAGCATCAACAAACGATTATAGTTAATAGAGGGCGTGCAGCTTAGTTGGTAGAGCAGCCGACTCTTAATCGGCAGGTCATTGGTTCGATCCCAACCATGCCCACCAAAACAAAAAGGAGTTCCCATGAAAACAATGAATTACCTCGTACTGTCAGTCATTTTGGCCCTGACGCTCACCGGCTGTGCCGCAACCCACGGCACATCCCCGAAAGGCCTTGAAGTACCGATCGAAAAGGCCGCAATAAAGTTTTCTACCGACATTAAGGATGGTGGTTACAAAATAGTCGGCACTGATGAACTGAAGAAGTGGCTCGATGAGGGCAAGAAGATGACGATCATCAGCACCCTCCCGGCAGATGAGGATAAAGCGTTCGGCATTCTTCCCACTGCACTCAACGGCGCCATGCCCAAGACAGAAAAAGAGCTTACCCCGGCTGACAAGGATAATCTTTTGAAAGTTGCCGGCACCGATAAAGAGAAACCGGTTGTTGTTTATTGCGGCTTCGTTGCCTGCAGGAGAAGCCACATCGGCGCCAAGATCCTCGTCGAAAGCGGCTTCACGAATGTTTACCGCTATCCGGCGGGCATCACCGGCTGGAGTGAATCGGGTTACCTTTTGAGAAAGTAGGTTTTCTCCCTTGATATTTCTCTTCAGGCTGCCCGGAACGGGCAGCCCGTTCTTTTTTGGAGTGCTTTCTGGAATTACTGCGCTATTTCATCCTTGTGGTAATAATCTGCCTGGCTGGCTGTATGGCGCAGCAGATACGCTCCGATCTGTCACGGCAGATGCAGGTATTCGGGGTTGAGTTATATTCCGGCATTGATTACCGGGAGATAGACGGTGTAGCGGCAAGCGAGGAACCATGTCTCAAGGGGTATGTGCGGAGTTTCGATACGCTCGATATCAGCGTCGGCTATGGATTCGACAGAAAAATCAGAAAGATCACGACCCGTAATCCAGGGACCAGCATATTCGGCATAACACCGGGAATGACGGCAGCAGAAGGTGGCCGGCTTGCACTACAAGCCGGTTTGCAGGAGGTTGCCCCATTCAAGTATCAGGGTAACGACATAAACCTCACCCTGCTCACTGACAGTCAAGGTAAAATATTCGGTATCACCATTGAGAGCAGGAAATGAATCACTCAGGGACAAGCAGCAGTTCATTGTACCCGGAAGAACAAATATGAGGAGACAAGAATGAAACGAATTTTACTGATGCTGTTGCTCCTGCTTTGCACTGCTACCATATCCATGGCAGCCGGATACAACTATGTCGCACCTGACCAGTTCAAGCAATGGCTGGAAAAAGGGAAGGATATGAGCATTGTTGATATTCAGGTCCCGGCTGAATTCCAGCAGCACCATTTCAAAGGTGCGCTGGAGACCAACAGCTATCCGGTCAAGTCGGCAGCTGACAAGCAGAAACTGGATGCTGTCCTGCCCAAACTGGCTGCAGCTCAAAACGATGTGGTTGTCATCTGCCCCCGTGGCGGTGGCGGCGCCAAAAACACCTATGACTATCTGAGGGAAAAGGGCATTGATGAGAAGAGGATCTTCATCCTTAAAGAAGGTATGCAGGGCTGGCCGTATAAGGAATTGACGGTAACTGGCAAATAATTTTGGGGTACATAGCTTAGCTGGTAGAGCAGCCGACTCTTAATGACTGGCTGAGTCGGCTGGTACCGGCCGCAGGCTTCAAACCCGTTGGGTGCTTCGTGAAAATGTTGCTTTTCGGTTCGATTCCGAATCCAGTCTCTATTTTGCAGGGGGACAAGCAATGCCGTGCCCCGATTGGACGAGGCCAGCCTAACCCCTACCGCTCACCTGTTTAATTGTCGCCGTAATACCACACCAGTAAACTCGTTCAGAGTCGGCGATGCACCATGCCTCAATATTATTCTCTAACCAAAACCCTCCTTCTATAAACTATGCTGTTGACGCTGAAAGGTTAAAAAGCTATACCATGCGTAACACGATTTTATATTTCATATGCGCATTGGAGCAAGAAATTAATTTACGTGCCCAGGGATGAGACCCTTTTACTTGTCCTGTCAATACTCATTACAACAGCTACTCACGCCGGCCTTACACGCTGGTGGAGCCGGCACAGTGGCGACGCTATTTCGCATCGTTCTTAAATTCTGACTCCGGATAAAGAAGGAAAAATCACCATGCATATGGCAGACGCACTATTGTCGCCCGGAGCAGGTGGCGCCATGCTGGCAGTTGCAGCAGGGACGATTGCCTACAGCTCTGCCAAGGTTCGTGCGGAAATGGATGACCGTAAAGTGCCGCTTATGGGGGTTATGGGAGCCTTTCTCTTCGCCGCACAGATGATAAACTTCACCATTCCGGCCACTGGTTCAAGCGGCCATATTGGCGGGGGACTGTTTCTGGCCGTCCTGCTCGGTCCGCATGCCGCCTTTCTCACTATCGCCTCCGTTCTTATGGTGCAGGCTCTCTTTTTTGCCGACGGCGGTCTGCTGGCACTGGGCTGCAATATCTTCAACCTCGGGGCACTCCCCGCTTTTATCGCCTACCCGCTGATCTATCGCCCCATTGCCGGAAGAAATCCATCCACAACAAAAGTTGCCATTGCCTCCATGGCAGCAGCAATCGCCGGGCTACAGCTGGGTGCGTTTTCAGTTGTACTGGAAACTACACTCTCCGGGATCTCAGCCCTCCCCTTCACCACTTTTGTCTCACTGATGCAGCCGATTCATCTCGGAATAGGAGTTATAGAAGGGGTGGCAACCGCAATCATCATCCGCTTCGTCCATAAAGCCAGGCCGGACATTTTCACGGAAAGAGACAATGGCGGAACAAGCATAATGAAAAGCCTGGTCCCCGGCTTTCTAGCCGTTGCCCTGATAACCGGCGGATTTTTCTCCCGGTTTGCCTCCGAACATCCTGACGGGCTTGAGTGGTCAATTAAAAAAGTAACCGGCAACGAAGAGGTCAGAGGTGTAAAGCCGGGCATTCATGGCACACTCGCCCGCATTCAGGAGAAGCTGTCAATCCTCCCCGACTACAACTTCAAAAGAACTGAGGGGGGAAAAAGAGCAGTCAGCTGTTGCGGAGCCGGCAAAAGCGGGCGAAGAAGAGCAGAAAGGGGAAGGAAGCCAGCTGGGAAAGAGCCTTGCCGGAATTGTCGGAGCGCTGATCACCCTTGGAATGACAGTTCTCATCGGCCTGGTTCTGCGAAAACGGCAGAAGTCAGCTGCTATGAAACCTCATGTTCACGAACATGTCCATCCCCATGAACATGGCCACGAGCATCCGCATAAACATGGTGACACGTATCATTCCCATCACCATGATCACGAACACTCACACCCGCACCCTCATGTGCACGACCATTCCGGGCCGCACGACGAGGATCCGAACCCGCGCCACACCCACGAAGTAAAGGTTGCCGAACATAGTCATGATCACCCCGGCCACGAACATGAGTCTCACGATCATAAACACTGACTGCCGGAAGCCTTGAATTGTCAGCGAGCATATGCTTTTATTGCCCTTCGCAGCTCACTATAATCAGCAGAATAACTCCTTAAGGAGCTTATGTCCTCCATAGACGGCGCTATACTCGATTTCAAACGGCTCGACCTGCTGGCATTCGGCGACACCGCTCTCCACAGACTTGACGCAAGGGCAAAGGTAATCGTCACCGCTCTTTTTGTCATGCTGGTCATATCTCATGACAGATACGAACTGGCAGCGCTCTTTCCGTTCTTCATCTTTCCGGCTGCAATGATTGCTGCCGGGAATCTCCCCTTCAGCTACATTGTCAGGAAAATTCTGCTGCTCTGCCCGTTCATAATAGTTGTCGGCATTTTCAATCCGGTAATCGACAGGGCAATCATTACCCATCTGGGGCCACTGGCAATCTCCGGCGGCTGGCTCTCATTTTTATCGATCATCACCCGAAGCATCCTCACCGTCGGCAGCGCCTTCACTCTCCTCGCCCTGACCGGATTTCCCGAGGTCTGCCGGGCTCTTGAACAGCTCGGGATGCCGCGCCCTTTTGCAGTGCAGCTTCTTTTTCTCTACCGCTATATTTTTGTGCTGACCGAAGAGGGGGGAGAGCTGCCAGAGCGCGTCAACTCCGCTCCTGCGGTAAAAAAGGGATGGGCATAAAAAGTTTCGGCACACTGGTCGGCTCTCTTCTCCTGCGCACCTGGCAGCGTGCAGAGCGGATCCATATCGCCATGCTTTCAAGAGGTTTTGACGGCAGATTCCATTCAAGCAGACAAACATCATTCGGCAGGCGGGAGTTTGTTTTTATTGCCGGCTGGTCAATAGTTCTGATCACTCTACGAACAACCGATATAACTCGAACAATCGGCTTAATCTTAATCGGGAGGCTCAATTGAGTCATCATATAGTCGAACTGAAAGAACTCCGCCACACCTACCCAGACGGAACTGTCGCCCTTGATGGCGTAACTTTCACTGTTACTCATGGGGAATCGGTCGGCATAATTGGCGCAAATGGAGCCGGCAAGTCAACCCTGTTGCTGCATCTTAACGGCTACCTCTCCCCGACCGGCGGCGAGATTGAGATCGGTCATACGCCGATAACCAAGGAAACACTCGCTGAAATACGTCGCACGGTCGGCATGGTATTTCAGGACCCTGACGATCAGCTCTTCATGCCGACGGTTTTTGATGATGTCGCTTTCGGACCGTTCAATCTGGGCCTTTCACGAGCGGCTGTTGAGCAGCGCGTCACCACTGCTCTGGCAAAAGTAGATGCCGGGCATCTGCGTGACAAACCACCATATCATCTTTCCGGGGGGGAGAAAAAACGAGTGGCTATTGCAACCGTACTGTCGATGGAACCGAGCATTCTGGTAATGGACGAACCGACCAGTGGCCTCGACCCTTTTGCCAGACGGCAGTTGATGAGGCTTATGAAAGAGTTTCACCATACGAAGATATTCGCCAGCCATGATCTCGATATGGTGATGGAGCTCTGTGACAGGGTAATCGTGCTTGGGCATGGCAGGGTAAGGGCTGATGGAACGCCGACAGATATTTTCTCTAATCAGCAGCTATTGACCGAGTGCCGGCTGGAAAAGCCGCTCTCAATGCAGGGTTGTCCGGTCTGCGGAAAAATCTGAGCGTTAAAATCGGCAATTCACAATCAGATTAAATCTCCACGATATCCGCCCCGGTAACCTCAACATCCGGCCATGATTCGTAGACCCAATCTTCGAGCCTCTCCAGACAGGACCTGGCAATCACCTTATCCGAACTGACAGTCACAAAACCCAGCACTGCGTTGCGTGGACTGTCCTGACGGTCAACTTCAGCGCAGGCAATATTGAAACGGTTACGAGCGCGTCCCTGAATGCTCTTGATGATGCCGCGTTTCTCCTTGAGAGTAGTTGTCGGCAGCGAAAGATGCAGTTCGAGCGCATAAATGAACAAATCCTACTCCTCTTCGATCGTAAAAAGTACAAAAGCCATTGACGGCCTCTTCTGCGATTCACGCATGGCAAAATGGAGCCCGTCAAATTTCCACCCCTTTGCCGTCCATTCATTGAGCGTCTCTTCCAGCATATCTTCAGAAACCGTTGTCAGTTCAACCACTTTGTATTTCAACATCATCGACTCCATAGCAGTTTTTACAGTATATATACCACATAAAATCATGCTCCCGCATCCTTGATTTTGTGAGGAGCAGCAACTATACTTTTACTGGAAGTTCAACATAATCGTGGGGGTGCATGAAGATGGCAATCGTCAAGTACAATCCGTTCAGGGAGCTGAGAACCATGCAGGACCAGATGAACCGGATGCTGGACATGGCATGGAACCGCGAGTTTGGCGAAGAGCTGAAGGATGGGGTTTGGCAGCCGCCGGTTGATATCTATGAAGATGAACACTCGGTGGTAATCAAGGCGGAAGTTCCTGATGTTGATCAGAAGGATATCGATATCAGGATCGAGAACAACACTTTGACCATTCGCGGCGAGAGAAAACACTCATCCGAAGTCAAGAAAGAGAACTATTACCGGGTTGAACGCTACTTCGGTCAGTTCCAGCGAAGTTTTTCCCTGCCGAACACTATCGATCAGGACAAGGTTCAGGCTGCCTGCGACAAGGGGATTCTGACAATCACTCTTCCGAAGAGTGCGGCAACAAAACCAAAACAGATTTCCGTTGAGGTCAAGTAGCTGGTTGAGCTTCCACTTGCCCGGCAAGGGCGGCTACAAAGTCCAAGGAGAAATAATTTCCGGGTCCGGGCAATCACCTGTATCCGGACTACAGATAATATCAGGCGATTTTACCCGACATCACTCCTGCTCCGTTAGGCAGCTCCAGAGGAATTCGCCTTATATCGGTCAACCCCGCCGCCTCCATTATCCCGCGCAGTTCACCCTCGGAATAGGACTGCCCTGAAGATGTGCCCAGTAACATATTAAGGGAAAAGAGCGCCGGGAAAAGCGGCCCGTTCTTGGCGTCGTTAAGAATAAACTCCTGCACCAGTAACATTCCACCGGATCTCAGCGAATTCACCGCTTTTCGCAGAACTGTTTTGCAGCCGTCAACCCCCTCGGCATGCAATATATGGGAAAGCCAGGCTACATCAAATGTTTCCTGAACCTGATCCAGATGATAGTTCCCGGCAACAAACGAAATCCGCTCACTAAGGCCGTAGCGAGCAATCGTAGCCTCTGCAAATGAGCGTGTCGAAGGAAGGTCGTACACCACTGCGGCAAGATCCGGATTTTGACGACAGAAATGGATCGCATATGTACCCGGACCGCCGCCGAAATCAAGCAGTCGCTGACAGCCGCTCAGATCTATGGCCGCGGCGACTACCGGTGCCAGTTGGCTGGCAAGATTATACATTCCCATCAGGAAACTTTCCCGTTCTTCTATGTCGTCACCATGGGAAACTCTTTCGCGTACCGGCTTGCCGCTTCTGATGGATTCGTGTAAAACTGCCCAACCCGCCATCAAATGATGGTGATGACGGATAATATGCCCCATATATCCCGGTGAAGTCCTCACAAGATATTGTGCTGAAAAACCGGTGGCACTGTAGCCGGTCGCATTTTTATCTATGAGGCCAATTGAGACAAGCGCATTCAGCAGCATCTCCATGGCACGAGGATCACAGTGGCAGGCAGAAGCAACTTCTTCAGCTGAGAGCGTAACTCCGTTCAGCGGGGTAAAAACATCCAGCCTCACTCCGGCATGAAGCGCACACGTCGCCCAGTAGCCACCTGAAAGCTCTAATAAACCCGGAATTGTCCAATCGCTGTTTTCCATTCTCTCCTCCACTGATGTAATTAGTTTTCATCCGAAATTCAGCAATAGCCGCAACCAACTTTTCAAGCATACTTCAGCACACTACCAGCAAATCGGCTTTTGCCCCAAACCGGCAAGTATCGAATTGACTTGCGAGAAATGTCCGCACCCCGAAAAGCCCCGGTAGACAGACAGACCGGAGGGGTGGGAAGCAGTAAGCACTGAATGACGGCCAGAATCAATGAGGCAGGCTTTCTTTTTCGCGTAGTTTCCCCAAAGGAGAAAAACCAGATTCTCCCGGCGCCTGCTCAAGACACTGATAATGGTATCCGTCACTCCTCCCACCCCCAACCGCGATGACTACCTGCCCTGTTCGCCTCGACAGTAAGCACCGTGTTTAACAGTAATACGCCCTGTCTGGCCCAGCGGGAAAGGTCATTTGATCTGGCGCTAACCGAACCGGTGTCCCTCTCAATTTCTTTGTAGATGTTGTGCAATGAGGGGGGCGTCTTGCCCCCTTCCGGGGCCGAGAAAGCAAGTCCGTGCGCCTGCCCCGCCCCATGGTACGGATCCTGCCCGAGGAGCACCACCCGCACCTGGTCAAAGGGGGTAAGTCGCAAGGCATGATAGACCTGTGCCGCTACAGGATAGACGACACGTTCTTTCCGCGCCGCAGCCACCTTCGCAAGCACCGGATGGGTGACAAGTTCCGGGATTTCCCGGAACCATCTCTTTAAATGTTGATCTGTAATCGGAATCACTCCCTTTGCCGGGCGCGCAAACAGGAAAGGCGACCAAGTGGCCGCCTTTCTTTATTCAAGTTCCCTTGCTGAAGACATTACTCGACACACCGGGTCATCTTTCTGAATTTCTGATAGCGCTGTTCAACCAGATCCTCTTGCGGGACCTTCTTCAGCTCTGCCAGGTTACGAGTCAGAGCTTCATGCAGTGTCGCTGCCATTGCCGCATGATCCCTGTGCGCACCACCAACCGGTTCCTTGACAATCTCGTCAATAACTCCCAGCGCCAGAATGTCCTTGGCAGTCGGCTTGAGTGCTTCCGCAGCCTGCGCCCCTTTCGTTCCGTCTGACCAGAGGATGGCAGCGCACCCTTCAGGTGAAATTACCGCATAAACGGAATATTCGAGCATGAGGATACGATCACCGACAGCAATTGCCAGCGCCCCGCCTGAGCCCCCTTCACCGGTAATGACAACAATGATCGGCACTGTCAGGCTGGCCATTTCCCGCAGATTTCTGGCGATGGCCTCTGCCTGGCCGCGCTCTTCAGCACCTATGCCGGGAAAAGCGCCGGGAGTATCGACAAAAGTTATTATCGGCAGCTTGAACCGCTCGGCTGTCTCCATCAGGCGGAGAGCCTTTCGGTACCCCTCCGGATTCGGCATGCCGAAATTACGGTAGACCTTCTCCTTGGTATCCCGCCCTTTCTGGTGGCCGATAACCATTACCGGTTCGCCATCAAGACGGGCAAGTCCAGCGACTATTGCATGATCATCGCCGAAGTTCCTGTCGCCATGAAGTTCGGTGAACTCGGTAAATATCAGATTAAGATAATCCATGGTGAAGGGGCGGTTGATATGGCGGGCAATCTGCGCGGTCTGCCATCTGGAGAGATTGTCGAAGATCTCGCCGCGCATCTTGTCGGCCTTTTTCTCCAGTTTGGTAATTTCAGCCGAAAGATCCATAGACTCGGAGAGAACTCCAAGCTCTGCTATCTTCTTCTCCAGCTCCATCAGCGGTTTTTCAAACTCCATATAGACTTGAGCAGCCATTTATTTTCTCTCCTGATTTTTGATTAATACGCACGTCACTCAAAAGTGACGGCATTATAGCCCAATAAATTCTCGACTTCCAGAGATAATCCCTCCGTCGGGGCAACAGAGCACTCCCGGGGGAGACGAACGACTGCCGTGCAAAGATCCGGCAGAACGATGTGGAGCCTGGTCTGGCACGAGCCGTGATGACGCCTCATGATCTCTTTCAGGCTGTCAAGCCGCGAAGCATCAAACTCTGCGCTCTCCAGTCTAACGTTAACGGCTTTTGTCTCCCGCTCGTTGACAGCCAGTAAAGACTGAATGGAAGAGGCAATAATCTTGTTCGATTTTTCTCCCCGCTCGAAGCTGCCGGCGACCAGCAGCGGTTCGTCACTCTTGAGAAACTCCGCAACCACCTGAAAAATATTCGGCAGAACAACAACCTCCACACTGCCGACAAGGTCTTCAATAGTTACAAAGCCCATCCTCTCACCCTTTTTGGTGATGAATTCCTTCAGGGCGACAACGACTCCGCAAAGCCGAGCCTCAGCCTTATCGGAGAGCTCCGCAAGGCTGGCAGTATCATGGGAAGAAAAACGCTTCATCTCCGCGGCAAAGCGTCCGAGCGGGTGACCGGAAATGTAGAAGCCGAGACACTCTTTCTCAAAAGTGAGCCGCATCTTTTCATCCCACTCCTTTATATCCGGAAGATTGCCGTGACCGTTGCCGTTATCCCTGACGATCTCGGCAGTTCCGAAAAGCGAAACCTGGGCGCTGTCCCGCTCTTCCTGTATCCGCTGGCCAATGTTCGCCGCCTCTTCAATCACGGCAAAGAGCGCTGACCGTTTGGCACTGGTGGAGTCAAATGCGCCGCATTTAACCAGTGACTCAACGACCCTTTTGTTGACCTTGCGCAGATCCACCCGTTCGCAGAAATTGAAGATGTCGGTAAACGGCTCGTCCTTTCTCGCCTCCAGAATCGACTGGATCGCCGACTCGCCGACATTTTTAATCGCCCCGAGACCGAAGCGGATCGATTTGCCGATGACCCTGAAAGAGAGTCCCGATTCATTGATATCAGGCGGCAGCACCTCAATCCCCATTTCACGGCAGTCGTTGATGTTCTTGACGATCTTGTCCGTATTCCCCATATCCTCGGTCAGGAGCGCGGCCATGAACTCCACCGGATAATGGGCCTTGAGATAAGCGGTCTGATAGGCGATCAGCGCGTATGCCGCCGAGTGGGACTTGTTGAAGCCGTACTCGGCAAACTTTGCCATCAGGTCGAAGATTCGCCTCGGCCTTCTTCAGGTCAATCCCCTGCTCTTTGGCGCCGGCCAGGAATGGGATCCTTCTCCTTGGCCATGACCGAGGCATCCTTCTTCCCCATGGCGCGGCGAAGCAGGTCGGCGCCGCCGAGGGAGTAGCCGGCCAGGGTGCGGGCAATCTGCATGACCTGCTCCTGGTAGACGATGACCCCGTAGGTATCCTTGAGAATCGGCTCCAGTTCGGGCAGGTCGTAGACAACCTTCTTCCGGCCATGCTTGCGTTCGATGAAGTCGTTCACCATGCCCGAATCGAGCGGGCCGGGACGATAGAGGGCGACAGGCGGCGATGACATCCTCAAAACAGGAGGGCTTCAGATTGACGAAGCATCTCCCTTCATGCCGCTGCTCTCCAGCTGGAAGACACCGGTGGTATTCCCGTCTGAAATAAGTTGATAACTGAGGGCATCGTCATCGCCCAGGAGGGAAATGTCGAACTCCGGATCTTTGCCCACACGGATCAGCTTGACGGCATTATCGATAACAGTCAGGTTTTTCAGACCGAGAAAGTCGAACTTCACCAGGCCGATCTTCTCCACATACTTCATGGAATACTGAGTGTTGATCAGAGCCGGTTTTCTGATCCTTGTAGACCGGGCAGAACTCTTCCAGCATGGCTGGGGCGACCACCACACCGGCGGCATGGGTGGAGGCGTGCCGGGCAAGCCCCTCAAGACGGAGCGCGATTTCAAGCAGTTCGTTGACCTTGGCATCAGCGGCAGCCAGCTCCTTGAGCTTGGCTCCTGCTCCAGTGCCTTGTTGAGTGTTATGCCCAGCACCTCGGGAACCAGCTTGGCAATCCTGTCCACGTCGCCGTAGCTCATGTCAAGTGCCCGGCCCACATCCCTGAGAACCCCGCGCGCTGCCATGGTTCCGAAGGTGATGATCTGACAGACCTTGTCGCGGCCGTACTTCTCGGTTACATACTGGATAACCTCGTTCCCGCCGGTCCTGGCAGAAATCCACGTCAATATCAGGCATGGATATCCGTTCCGGATTGAGGAAACGCTCGAACAGCAGGTTATATGGAATCGGGTCGATATCGGTGATCCTGATCGCGTAGGCAACGAGAGACCCCGCGGCAGAACCCCTGCCCGGCCCGACCGGGATGCCCTGGTTCTTCGCCCAGTTGATGAAGTCAGCGACGATCAGGAAATAGCCGGGAAAGCCCATCTGCTTGATACAATCGAGTTCCAGCTGCAAGCCGGTCACGGTAGAGCTGCTCGTCTTCTGCGGTAAAGCCCGGCTTTTTCTTCCGGATGGCGGCAAAGCGTTCCTCAAGCCCCTTGACCGAATCTTCGGCAAGCATGCCATCAAGAGTCATCCCCTCCGGATGGTCGATCTTCGGAAAGTGATAGGTGTTGAAATCAAATTCGACATTGCACTGTTCGGCGATTGCCAGGGTATTTGCCAGCGCCTCCGGCGCGTAGTGGAAGGCGGCGTGCATCTCCTCAGGCGATTTGACATAGAATTCATTGGCCGAAAATTGCATCCGGCGGGAGTCGTTCATTGTCTTGCCGGTCTGGATGCAGAGCAGCACCTCATGCGCCTTGGCGTCATCCTTGTTCAGGTAGTGACAGTCATTGGTGGCCACCAGCGGAAGATTAAGCTCTCCGGCTAACTGGACAAGCTTTTTATTGACAACATCCTGGTCAGGGAGAGTGTTTTCCTGAATCTCCAGATAGTAGCGATCAGGGAAGATGTCGGCATACCAACTGGCTGCAGCAGCGGCCTCCTCCATCCTGTTGCGACCGCAAAGCCAGGCCACCTCCCCTTTAAGGCAGGCGGACATGGCGATCAGCCCTTCAGAGTGCTGGGCCAGAAGGTCCCTGTCGATACGCGGCTTGTAATAGAACCCGTCCTTGTAACCGGCAGAGGAGAGGATCGAGAGGTTTTTATACCCCTGAAGATTCATGCAGAGTAAAAGCAGATGATAATTCGAAACCCCGTCAGTTCCGCCCCCCTCTTTCACTGTCCTTGATCCGGGAGCGATGTACAGCTCTGCGCCGATGATCGGCTTGATCCCTTCAGATTTGCACTTCGCATAAAACTCGATCGCCCCGAACATGCAGCCGTGGTCCGTCACGGCAACGGCCGGCATGTTGTACTCTTTGGTCTTCTTGACAAGATCATCGATCCTGATGGCGCCGTCAAGGAGCGAATACTGGGAATGGAGATGGAGATGAACAAATGACATAGGGTGATGCGGCTCCTGGGAAAATGACGAGGATATAGAAAGAGGAAGTTTTACTGCAGCTAAAATTTCAGGTGATTATGCCTTGAATCAATGGCGATGTCAACGGTCTGGCCGGGGCTTATGGTTGACTCGTCATCAGTGCTGCCGCAGCATCAGATATCCACTGGGCTAACAGTGCTCACGGGAAGTCGAGCATAGACACAATTCCTTGAAAGTTTTAATTTACATACTACAAAAGCTTCCGTATATTTTCGAGCAATTCTTTCCAAACCCTGCAATATTCAACTAGCGCCAGGACCGGCCCAAAACCGGCCGGTCAGGCTTTGGGCGTTGCCGCGACACGATGTCGCGTTTTCATATGTGCTTGATAGTACCCTGTCAAGCACCTGAAGTATCCCCTTCAGCGCCCTAGGTGGCGCGCTTGGTACGCGCTGTGTACCCGGTGCGAAGCCCACTGACAACGTACCGAATCGGGTTTGAATGGTGACAGGAGAACCCTTCCGGAAACTCCATCCGGTTAAGGGCAAGGGCAGGGCAATATGGTGAGACTAATCGAATGGCCGTAGACGCGCCGTCAGAGGGCTACCCAATCCACTGGAGTTAACGCATGTCATGAAGAGCCTGGCTCAAAATATCGCTGTTGCCCTGGCATATCTGTTAACGGCAAAACTCGGTCTGCTGCTCGCCCTTGATCAGACCAATGCCTCTCCTGTCTGGCCGCCGGCCGGTATTGCCCTGGCGGCCTGCCTTGCCATCGGTTTTCGGATCTGGCCCGGCATTTTTCTCGGCGCCTTCCTCTCCAACATTATCGTCCTGGCAGTCCCCTTTTCATCGCTGCCGGCTATTGTGCTGTCACTCGCCACTGCGGCCGGCAATACCCTGGAAGCTCTGGTCGGTGCATTTCTTGTCAGCCGTTTCATCTCCGCTACCCGTCCTTTCGACCGCACGCTGGATACCTTGCGCTTCATCCTGCTGGCTGCGGTTGCCAGCCCGGTGATCAGCGCCACAATCGGCAGCGCCGGTTTTTGCATCTACAGCAGCGACTGGTCGCATTTTGGCCGGATGTGGCTGACCTGGTGGCTGGGGGACGCCGTCGGCGTCCTGGTCTTTGCCCCGCTGCTGCTCACCTGGGAAAAACGGGACATGTTTCGCGAGAACAGGAGGCAAACTGCTGAAGCTGCGGCTCTTCTGGTCCTGTTGCTGCTGGCCGAGGGGGTCATTTTCCCGCTGAATGCCCCGCTGGAATACCTGATCTTTCCGGTTCTCTTCTGGACTGCCTTCCGTTTCGGACAGTTCGAGACTGCGGTCACCGTGACGCTGGTCATGGTGACCTTTCTGCTCTGGACCGTCAACGGCTTTGGCCCCTTTGCCGCCCATCCGATCAATAAGGCGCTCCTTTTCCTGCAGTCCTATCTCGGCGTGGCATCGGCATCCACGCTGCTTCTTTCGAGCCTGGTCAACTCCCGGAAGCAGGCTGAAGAGCGGTTGCGGGAATACCGGGACAACCTGGAAGCAGTGGTCGCGCAGCGAACTGCCGAACTGCAGAAAACCAATGAAAGATTGAGCGGGGAGATCGAAGAGCGCACCAAGGCCCAGCAACTGCTCATGGAACGCGAGTCGCAGTATCGCGACCTGGCGGAGAGCGCCAACAGCGTCATTCTCCGCTGGCTGCCGGACGGCAGGATCACCTTTTTCAACCGCTTCGCCCAGCAATTTTTCGGCTACAGCGAAGAGGAGATCATCAATCGCAACTTTCTCGGCACGCTCGTCCCGGCAGAGGATTCCGAAGGACACGATCTCTCCTCTCTGGCGGCGGACATTGTGGCCCATCCGGAAAACTATGCCAGAAACGAAAACGAGAATATCCGCAAGAACGGCGAAAGGGTCTGGGTAGCCTGGACCAACAAGGCTATTCCGGGTGCTGACGGCAAGGTCGCCGAGATTCTCTCCATCGGGGTCGATATCACCCAGCTGGTTCATACGGAACGCGAATTGCGGCTTACGCTCGACGAGCTGGCCGTTGCCAAGGAGCGGGCCGAGGCCGCCGACCATCTGAAATCGGCTTTCCTCGCCACCATGTCCCATGAACTGCGCACGCCGCTCAACTCCATCATCGGTTTTACCGGTGTCCTGCTGCAGGGGCTGGGTGGACCGATCAACGAAGAGCAGGCCAAACAGCTGGGCATGGTCAAGAGCAGCGCCACTCACCTCCTCTCCCTGATCAGCGACGTTCTCGACATTTCCAAGATCGAAGCAGGGCAGTTAACCGTGACCGTTGCCCCTGTGGAGATGAAAGCCCTGATTTTCAAGGTGGTGCAGAGCGTGCGGCCACTGGCGGAGAAAAAGGGACTTGATCTCGAACTCGACATGGCGGAAGATGTGGGCAGCGCCAGCGCCGACGAGCGCCGGGTGGAACAGATTCTGCTGAACCTGCTCAGTAACGCGATCAAGTTTACCGAGCAGGGGTCTGTCTCGGTTCGCTGCTGCCGTGAAGCGGCAAGCTGTGTGACCAGCGTGACCGACAGCGGCATCGGCATCAAGGCGGATGATCTGGAACGTCTGTTTCAGCCGTTTCATCAGATTGACACCGGCCTGAGCCGCAAATACGAAGGGACCGGTCTGGGCCTCTCCATCTGCAAGAAAACGGTAGAGCTGATGGGTGGCAGCATTCGGGTCGAAAGCAGTCCGGGAAAGGGGAGCACCTTCGCTTTTACCCTCCCGCTGGAAAGGAATGCCGCATGAAGATCAGGATCCTGTATATCGAGGATAACGAACAGAATCTGTATCTGGTGAAATTTATCCTGGAAAAGCATGGCTACGAGGTTGATGTTGCCCTGGATGGCCAGGAGGGGATCGAGAAAGCCGCGGCTCTGCTGCCCGATCTGATTCTGCTGGATATCCAGCTGCCGCATATGGACGGTTACGCTGTTGCCAGGCAGCTTCGCAACAATGCCGATCTGGCACTAATCCCGATTGTGGCGGTGACATCATACGCCATGCAGGGCGACCGGGAAAAAGCGCTGGCTGCGGGATGCAACGGCTATATCGAGAAGCCGATCAATCCGGATACCTTCATGCAGCAGGTAGAACAGCATCTGCCGCCCCGCTAATCGTGAGGAGATTGAAAGCATGCAAAGTGTACTGATTGTTGATGACAACCCCCAGAATCTCTATTTTCTCGAGGTGCTGCTTAAGGGAAACGGGTTTGAACCACGCACCGCCACCAATGGCGCCGAAGCGCTTGACTCGGCCCGGAGCAATCCGCCGGACCTGATCGTCACCGACATCCTCATGCCGGTGATGGACGGCTTTACCCTCTGCCGTGAATGGCGGGCCGACGAGCGCCTCAGCCATATTCCGTTCATATTTTACACTGCCACATACACCGACCGGAAGGACGAGGCTCTGGCGCTGAGTCTGGGTGGCGACCGCTTTCTCGTCAAACCGCTGGAACCTGAAGTGCTGCTAAATGTCATCCGCGAACTCCTGTCCACTTCCTGCAGCGACGCGGTCAATCCTATCCGCAGTGAATTCGAACTGCTGCGGGAATATAACGAGGCCCTGGCCCGCAAACTGGAAAAGAAAATGAACGACCTGGAACAGGCAAACCGGGAGCTTGCAGAACTCAATGACTTCACGTCCGCCGTTTCCCATGACCTGCGGGCACCCATGCGCCAACTGCGGAGCTACAGTCAGATTCTGATGGAAAATCTCGACGGCCGGCTCGACGATGAAAATGCACATATTCTGCAGAAGATTGTTCAAAAAAGCGCCGCAGCAATGGAGATGGTGGACACGCTGCTTGAATTGTCCCGCCTGGGGAATGCCGATGTGGTGCGGGAAGAGGTAGACTTGTCCGGTCTGGCGCTGGGCATTCTGAACGAATTGTCAGCCGCAGAGCCGGACCGGGGTCATCTGTTTGATGTTGCCGATGGTCTGCGGTTACAAGCCGACCGTCAATTGATGCGCATAATGCTGATGAACCTGCTGGAGAATGCCTGGAAATTCAGCGCTAACCAGCCGGTAACCCGCATCACTGTTTCGGCAACGCCGGGTGATGGCGGTAGAGTGTTTTGTATTACAGATAATGGGGCAGGATTCGACGTCCAGTATGCCGACGCCCTCTTTATCCCCTTCCAGCGTCTCCATGGCCAGGAAGAATTCCCCGGTGTCGGTATCGGCCTGGCAACGGTCAACAGCATCGTCCGCCGCCACGGTGGCCGTATCTGGGCTGAAAGCGAACCGGACAAGGGTGCGAGCTTCTATTTTACCCTCGGCGAAAGCTGACAGTGTCTGCCAAGCTGACAGTGTCAAATCTACACTCTTGACAAAGTAAATTGTGCAGGTTTGACACCGAGCATTTACCCAGTATTGCCGGTGTGGCGGCTGCATTCTTCCTTCAAAAATAAAGCTGCCAATAGAGTTTGGCTCCCGGATAACTGTTGCCGAATTCGCATTTCCACGCCAGATCAAGCCCTGCGATGCTTTGCCTGTTTATGGTAAAACGATTTCTTGAAACGATTTCATAGTCTTTCCGCCATTCATCCAGAAAGAATAGCTGCCACAGGAAGAACAGTCCCGAGCGCCAACGTTCTGAAAAATCGTGCAAAATACCGATGCTCGGTCCGACGCCCGGTGCAACGATGTACCTGAACCGGTCGCTCAACTCCAGCGTCCCTTCGGTAAAAACATAGGCCGAAGTCTGTTGCGAAAAGTCGTGGCTTATGCCGATGCCGCCGTTGATCCGGCCAAGCAGCGGACTGTCCGAAGCATCACGATATTTCCGTCCCATCCCCAAACCGGCTTTCCAGGAGACGGGCCTCAATAAACGGCTCCACGACGACAACGACATGATATCAATAACATCGATCCGTTCGACGCGGGCCCTATTATCTTCCGGATAGTAACGCAATGCGGTGTTCATGAGGCTCACACGGGCGCCCCGCGCGAATCCCCCCTCCGGATCGAAGATATCGTGATATGCGGGACTCATCGTCAACTCCAGGAATTGCCGCCGGTCCTCATAACCGTAGCCGACGCCGGCCCGAGCAGATTTATGCCCTTCCCCCGGCCAGATCTCCGGCGCAGGGATAACCGGTGTCTGATCGGGCACATCCAGCCTGCTCCGGGTTTTCAACAGTTTCGATACGATGCCGGCGCTTTGCTCCTCCCGGCCAAACCGAGGGGATTGGAGGTAGGCAGCGTAATCCAGGGCCAGCTCAATGACCTGTGCCTGTTCCACCGGGGAAATGCGCCGCATCAGATCCGAGTCCGGCTCGAGTTCTCCCGTCGTCAGGCGTTTGGCCGTTATCTGCAGACGGCTGTCCATGAGGCGCGCCCGTTCCTGAAGGACCGTGTTACGGGCCGGACGAAAACGCACGTCATCTACCAGGCCCGCTTCCGCCACCGCACGAACCGTTTCGGAGGGAATGGCCCACCAGGAGAAGCGGTCGGTAAGCCGTAAGCCCGGACGGGCCGCCTCCAGCAGGGAAAGGAGGTGATAGGAACAGTTTTCATCAAGGAAATAGTAATCGAACCAGGCCGAACGCATTTCCCAGACATGGCGCAAAAGCTGACTGATTTCCGCCTCGGTGAGATTTAACCCGTACTCCCATATATCGCGATTCTCTATATCGCCGTACGTTTTTACCTTGAGGTAATAAGGGGCAATGGAGAACCGGCCGTGATACGCCCCGAAAAGACCCTTTAAAGCAAATTGGACCCCTCGCTGCCGGTCAGTATCGGCAGCATAGTTGATAGTGTAGGAAAGCAGTCGGGTCTGCTCATCCTGCCCCCGCGCATCGATGCGCAACAGTGTGTGGCCGAACATGGATGCGGGATTGTTCAGATAAGCAGCGGGGAATATCAGCGTAAGCCGGAGCGGGTTCATCTCTTCAAGCCATCGTTGGAAACGCCTGCAGGGGAGCGGCGGAAGCCGGTCGGGATCAAACTCCAAAACCTGATTCAGCCAATGGTATCGGGCAACGAACACGCACTGTGCGCTCGCGTCCGGGTCGCTTTCATTGGTCTCGAAGAAACCGGCTAATGTCGCGTCGAGTTCGGCTACCGGATCATTCTTACCGGCAGGAGCCAGAAAAAATGAACCCGCGTCGACCAGGCTTTCTACACCTTTCGACACGAGGTGTGGTTTGTCGTGCAACAAGGCACGCCATTCAGGGCGTTCGGCCAGGCGTTCCCGATGCGCGCGCTCTGTCAGGTGTGCCAGATAGCCGCCGTCATCGGCCGCGGAAGGGACTGGACCTATCAGACTCTCAAGAAGAAAGGCGCACAAAAGCATCGTGCGAAAATGAAAGGGAGGCCGGCGGCTTGCCAAGCCGGAAAACCGCCGGCCGGGGGGTGATGATCGAAGTGACGGTAACAGGTCTATTGCCGCAATCCGGGATGATCATTCAGTTCGATATTGAGCCTGGCCAGCATATCTTTTGAGGTCGTCGGCTCGGAGCTGAACAGAATGGGATATTTTTGTTTGGTGAGAGCACAGAACTCTGCCCGATGGCTCTCCGGAATACCCAAGAGTTGCGCAAAGGCGGTGAGATGCTCGCCGTTGCCTCGCGCCATGTCTTCCTTCAGCCGGTCAATATTTACCGCGGCAAAAGTCTTGATTTTGTTTGTTTGAGAA
Organism: uncultured delta proteobacterium; assembly: GCA_963810975.1. Classification (GTDB taxonomy): domain Bacteria; phylum Desulfobacterota; class Desulfuromonadia; order Geobacterales; family DSM-12255; genus VEOV01. The sequence goes on from CAWEPN010000008.1 coordinate 235,354, forward strand.
ACTTTCTCGTCACTGGGACTGGTGCTCGATGTAAAATCGGTCGAAGCTTCAGAGGTATTTTCGAGCGTCTCCGTAGTGCCTTCCGTGGATCTCGTGGTAATCGCACACGATGATAACATTACCATGAAGCCGACGATTGTCATGAGTTTCATTGAAGACGTTATGTTTAACATGGGCTTATTCCTCCGAAAATAAATTTTCCTGCTGCTTCAAGATTACAAAAGACAGATTCAAATGCAAACGCCTTTAGGAAATCTTTTGCCGATCCCTGACGGAACGACCCTCAGGCGAGCATGCTTGTTACGCGCTGTGTAACTGGTGTGGAGCCTCGCCGACAACGTACCGAATTGGGGTTGAAAAATACTTTGGCGTATGCCTTGACAGAACATAAGTGCAAATTAATATTTAAATTATAGGTGGGCGGAAGGTACTGTAGGACGCGCAAACCAGGCATTGAACAGTTCTGTTCAGCCAAAAAGGGCACACCACGACGCGCCCTCTTTAGGTATCTGTTCAACATTACACGTTACAGCCGTACCGCAGTACTTTGCACTCAGTAATACTCGTCACATGTTTATTTGGGAATGAATGATATGAGAGCACCAAAGGGGAAAAATCTGCTGATTGCGGGCGGCGTTGTCGCCCTGATGGTAACTGTTGCAATTGCTGCTCTCATTATATTCGACATCAACAAGTTCAAAGCGAATATCGAAGCCGCTGCCTTTGTCGCAACCGGTCTGGAAGTGAGAATCGAGGGGAAGATGGGGCTCTCCTTCTTTCCCATTGTTGTATCGGCTCAGGACATTCATGTCACCAACCAGGGGAGCGAAATCCTTTCCATCGAAAATCTCAAGCTGGGGACGCAGTTGATGCCTCTGCTGAAGAATCAGCTCAAAATCACCAGTTGCGAGCTTGTCAGACCTGCCGTCACCATCGTGAAGGACGCCGATGGTAAATATAATTTTGAAAGCATTGCCAAGAAATCGACTGAAAGGCAGCCGGGAGCATTATTCAGCTTGAATAATCTCAAGCTGTCCAAAGGGGCGCTTGACTATCTCGACAGGAAGACGGGAGAAAAGTCGAATCTAAAGGATTTTAATCTGTCTATCAAAGATCTTTCGCTAGGGAAGACTCCGGGGGACATCATAAGGAATGCCTCGTTTACGGGGAGAGTCGACTGCAAAGAGCTGCTGCAAAAGGACTTAAGAATCGAGAATCTTAGTGCTGCGGTGAATGGTGGCAAGGGGAGCTACAATTTCGAGCCTCTTACCATCGGGACGCTCAAAATTGACAGGAAGTCGGGTGAAAGGATTGAGTTGAAGGAAATCAATCTGTCCATCAAGAATCTTTCGGTAGTGGATACCTCGGGAGATATCATAAAGAACATCTCTTTCACTGGAAACCTGGCCTGCAAGGAAGTGCAGAAAAAGAACCTCAAATTCAGTAACTTCAAGAGTTTAGTTCAAGGGGAGAAGGGGGTATTCCATCTCAAACCCTTTACCATGGATATCTACGGCTCAACGGGTGAAGGAGAGATCACGCTGGACAGGTCGGCAGTCGACGCACTATATACAATCAATTTGAAGGCATCGAAGCTGGACTTTGAAAAATTCGAACAGGCCTATGGCGTAAAAAAAGTAATTGGCGGCAAAGGGGATTTCGTTGCCGCCCTGACGATAAAAGAAAAAGGAAATCGCACTCTGCCGGGCAGCACGAGCGGTACTTTTTCTCTCCGGGGTGAAAATCTTATCGTCAATACAATGGACCTCGACAAACTCCTCTCTTCGTACGAATCAAGCCAGGAATTCAATCTCGTCGACCTGGGAGCTTTCTTCATCGCCGGACCTCTCGGTAACGTTGCGCTCGCGGGGTACCATTATGGTGATTTTTACAACCAGACTAGGGGTGGGCAAGGTAAAATCACCCAGTTTATCTCCCACTGGACAATCAAGGATGGCGTGGCTGAAGCAATTGACTGCGCCTTTGCCACTCCTCATAATCGGGTTGCCTTTAAAGGCCGGCTCGATTTTGTCAGAGAACGGTATGATAATGTAACTGTGGCGCTTCTCGATGACAAGGGATGCGCAAAATTCAAACAGAGCATCAGCGGTTCCTTCCGTAAGCCCCAAATCAGTGCAGTAAACGTGTACGAGTCTCTCGCCGGCCCATTTTCCAACCTTTACAGGAAGGCACAACGCTTTGTTCAAGGTGGCAAATGCGAGGTATTTTATATCGGCGCTGTGCGACAAGCTCCAAAATGATTCTCTTCATATAGAATTCCGGGTAGAATTTAGGGGGTAGAATGTTATGTGAGTTAATATGAAGCAGTAACACTTCCATTAGTCCATTGCCCGATGCTAAATTCCTGTTTTGCGAAAACTGGTTACAGCAACAGCCTGTGTAGGTTTGACACCGAGCCTTTACTCTTTGTCATTCCGATCTGGATCAAGCGGAAAAACCAGTGAGGGTGGTATGGCGCATGAAAACCGCTGTGGTATACTCAAATAAAAACCACGCCACAGGGTGACGCCATGAAAACTTTTGCACTCACCATGCTCAAGCAACTGGTTCTCCTTTTTGCCGGGTCGATTTTGGCACTGCTCGTCGTATCGTGCGGCGGCGGTCAAAGTTCGTCGCCATCTCCCGTTGTTCCGCCCAGCGTACCTGCCACCAGTATTTCACTCACCCCCTTTGCCAGCGGCTTTACCGAGCCGGTGGTCATTACCCATGCCGGCGACAACAGCGGACGACTGTTCGTTATCGAACAGAGGGGAACGGTCAAGATCGTCCGTAACGGCATAGTCGTCGCACAACCGTTCCTGAATATTACCGGCGCGGTCAGAGCCGGCGGCGAGCAGGGCTTGCTCGGCCTGGCTTTCCCGCCGGGTTTCCCTCTCCGCCAGAACTTTTATGTCAACTATACCAACCGGAGCGGGGTCGGCAATACTGTCATAGCGCGCTATTCCGTCGGCGGGAATGCCGACCTGGCCGACCAGGGGAGTCGCCAGGAGCTCCTGACCTTTACCCAGCCTTTTGCCAACCACAACGGCGGGCAGCTGGCCTTCGGGCCGGACAATCTGCTTTACATCGGCAGCGGTGACGGGGGGAGCGGCGGCGACCCTCAGGGCAACGCCCAGAACACTGCCTCCCTGCTGGGCAAACTGCTGCGCCTGGATGTCCTTTCCAGCACCAACGCTGCCATACCGGGCGGCAACCCGTTCGGCAATGAAGTCTGGGCTTACGGACTGCGAAATCCGTGGCGCTTTTCTTTTGACCGCCAGACCGGTGATCTGTATCTGGCTGACGTCGGCCAGGAAACACGAGAGGAGATCGACTTTCAGCCCGCTGGTAACGGCACGGGTGCGAACTACGGCTGGAACATCATGGAGGGGAGTCTCTGCTTCCTGGCCCCCGGCTTGTGCAGCAGCGCTGGTCTGGTTCTGCCGGTGGCGGAGTATGACCATGCAACAGGCGACTGCTCGGTGACCGGCGGCTATGTCTACCGTGGCGGTAATCCGTCACTACAGGGCACCTACCTGTACGGAGATTTCTGCAGCGGACGGATCTGGGGGCTGCGGCGCAACGGAGCCGCCTGGGAAAACCGCCTCCTCCTGGACAGCACCCTGCTGATCTCGACCTTCGGGGAGGATGAGGCGGGCGAGCTCTATGTGGCGGATTACGGCACAGGGGCAATCTATCGCATCACTGCTCCATAATTAGTTTCTATCAGATTTTACACGGATTTTGGGGACGCCCTTCACATATTCACAGTTGATAGGTTTATGTGAAAATTTTACAAATATGAATATATGAAGGACGTCCCCCATATACATGCACTGATTCTGTCTTCCGGGGCAGCAGAATCGTTGAAAAAAAAGCCGGAATCCTTTCTGAAACCGGCTTGCATAGCTACAATATCAAAATTATTTAGCTCGACATGGGCTTGTAATTTTTGACCTGAATTGCCACTGCAACAGCAGAAACTGCCAAAACAACCAGTACGTACGTCATAAATACATTCTCCTTTCCGGGACATTCCCCGTAAATATTACTCCTCTTACAACATAATTATAGCATTTCATCTGAATTGTTGGTAATGAATTTCATTATCACCACGTCGGCATCATGACAGGGCTTTTACACGGTTCGAGGCGGAGAAAATTGTAACACTCCCGTATCCTGATATGGCTGTCAGTAGTCAATAGGGCAATAAGATTGCCTACCCCAGTTTTTGAAGTTACAGTTTTGTTTATATATTCCAGGCCACAGGTAGAGACGGGATCCTGTGGCGACGTTTGATCACTCTGATATACGCGGGTTGTATAAACCTACACTCTTGACAAATAAATGTGTAGGTTTGACACCATATGGTGGATACCATGTGGTGATTGCAGTTTGTTTATCGGCTGTACCGTCCCAGAAACTGTTTAATCGACCCGTTTTCCGTAAAATCAGGGACAGTTTCGTTCCGGCATCAGCGTCGGCCTAACGGGTCCCGCCCCTTGCCGCTGTCCGCTGATTCAGGGACCAGCACCAGGTCGAACTTTCCCTTCTTTGTCCCCTTCACCGGGTAGTGCTGGGTGATCACACCGTCATACCCCCTGGCATCTACAACGATATGGATATGGGGCCTTCTCCGGCCATAGGCAGGCGGAAAGCTGGTGCTGAGACTGTAACGTCCTTGCCGGTCGGAATAGATGGTGGCACGGTGGTTGTCGTCATATTCGCCGGTTGGCCCCACCTGCCACAACTCGATCCGGGCATTGGCAATCGGGGCACAGTCTTTCGCGGACCGGACCGTGCCGCTCAGGACGTACCCCGTGCTGATCCTGCTGCGTAGCGGTGCATTCGGCCGGTAAAAAGGGCCGATCTCATCCCATTCTGTCGGTGTACAGGCAAAGGAGTCCGCAGCGCTGCCTCTAGAGGCCGTCACAGCCGGGGTCAGCAGGATTGCCACGGCAACAGCGGCTCTGGCGAAAATCGTCCGGTGCATATAAATACCTCCTGACATTATTCATACCCGCAACTACCGACCGTAGCTGCCTGCTGCAATTAAACAAGCTGGTCCTGGATTGTCAAATACCAGCGTGCCGGAGTTATCCAGTATGCCACGTAAATCAAATTGGAATATGTCTTCAGCTTGTCAATTTCCCTGCTGACGGTAAACTATATCAGGAGTCAGTCCGACAGACTCATGCAGCCATACTTTTAGCGAGGCAGGCACCCATGTCCCAATCCCTCTGGAGACCACTGCTGATCTTCATGCTGTTCGCGCTCTTTATTAACGCGTACTACGGCTACTTTGCGCAACAGGGAGGCCAGACGGCCGAAATCAGCTACAGCCGCTTCCGTAGCGAGCTGACGGCTGACAATATCAAGAAGATCAGCATCAAGGGGCCGCACATCGGCGGCGAGTTCCGGGCGAAGACCAAGGTGAACGTACCGGTCCAGGGGAAAGCTACGGTGCGGGAGGTCAGCTTCTTCAGCACCGTCATGCCGGCCATTGCCGATCAGACCCTCATGACCGAGCTGACGGCTCACAATGTGGAGGTCACGGCAATCTCCACGGAGCCGTCCTTCCTTGTCAATGCCCTGATCTTTACAGCGCCGTGGCTGATCCTGATCGGCATCTGGTGGATGGGGATGCGGGCCATGCGCAGCCAGGGGCCGGGCGGGATGCTGGGCGGTTTCGCCAAGTCCGGAGCGCGCACCTACACGACGCAGGAGAAGGTCAGCGTGACCTTCGACGATGTGGCCGGCATGGAAAACAGCAAGCAGGAGCTGAAGGAGATTGTTGACTACCTGCGCGACCCCAAACAGTTCGAACGGATTGGCGGCAAGGTTCCCAAGGGGGTGCTGCTGGTCGGTCCGCCGGGAACCGGCAAGACCCTGCTGGCCCGGGCAGTGGCGGGGGAGGCCGGGGTGACGTTCTTCACCATCTCCGCCTCCCAGTTCATCGAGATGTTCGTCGGCGTCGGCGCCAGCCGGGTGCGGGACCTGTTCACCAACGCCAAGAAGGCAGCTCCCAGCATCATCTTCATCGACGAACTGGATGCGGTGGGGCGCAGCCGGGGCGCCGGCTTCGGCGGCGGCCACGACGAGCGGGAACAGACCCTGAACCAGCTTCTGTCGGAGATGGACGGCTTCGATCAGCATCAGGAGGTCATCGTCCTGGCCGCCACCAACCGTCCCGACGTGCTCGACCCGGCCCTGCTCCGCCCCGGCCGCTTCGACCGGCACGTGGTGATCGAGCGCCCCGACTGGCGCGACCGGGAGAAAATCCTCCAGGTCCATGTCCGCAAGATCGTCTTGGCCGAGGGGATCGATCTGGGCGTCGTTGCCCGCGGCACGCCGGGCATGACCGGCGCCGACCTGGAAAACCTGGTGAACGAGGCCGCCATCCTCGCCTCGCGGGAGGGGGCAACGGCGGTCGCCATGGAACACCTGGAAAAGGCCAAGGACAAGATCCTCATGGGGGGTGAGCGGAAGATGTTCATCACTCCCGAGGAAAAGCGCATCACCGCTTACCACGAGGCGGGCCATACCCTGGTGGCCAAGCTGCTTCCCGGCGCCGACCCGATTCACAAGGTGACCATCATCCCCCGCGGCATGGCCCTGGGGGTAACCCAGCAGCTCCCCGAGGACGACCGCTACCATTATCCGCAGAGCTACCTGGAAAAACGGCTGGCGGTGACCATGGGGGGCCGGGTGGCGGAGCGGTTGGTGTTCGGCGAGGTCTCCACCGGCGCCCAGAACGACCTGAAGGTTGTCACCGACCTGGCGGAGAAGATGGTTTGTCAGTGGGGGATGAGCGAAAAGGTCGGGGCTATGACCTTCAGCCGGGGGGAGGAGCACCCCTTCCTCGGGATGAAGCTGGCCGAGGAAAAGACCTTCTCGGAGGCCATGGCCTGGCGCATCGATCAGGAGATTGCCGCCTTGATCCGCAAGGCGGAGCAGCAGGCCGAGGAGCTGCTCAGCGCCAACCGCGACAAGCTGGATCTGCTGGCGGAGGCGCTGCAGGAGGAAGAGACTCTGGATGGGGCGCGGGTGGACGAGATTGTCCGGACGCCATGACCTGCTGCCTGCGTCAGCTGGCCGGAGCGGGATTCTTGCCGTGGCGAGAATTCTGAGAATTCTGGAGAATTCTGGGGACATAATGAAATTTATACATCCACTCTAGAGACTTGAGCAAATTGCACTATGTCTCCGGAATACCCATATTGGGGAAGCTTGGAATTACCATTGCCAACCAGGCAGAAGCACCGGCCTAAAGCCGCCGGTGTTCACCACCACGTTATACCCTTGAATTACTGAGAGGAGAGCACGATGAGCAACGAACAGGTGGCACCCGAGACGAAAGGTGTTACGGTGAAGTTACTTGCAACGGTTGACCTTGGTCCTGAGATCGAGGGCATGGCAGGACGCCAACTTCGAACGCGTATGGTAACCATCGAGCCTGGAGGTGTCTTCGGTCCGATTCACAACCATAAAGACAGACCAGGCACCGTTTACATACTGCAAGGAACTATAACCGACCATCGAAATGGAGTCGCTACGGACTATGGGCCGGGATTGGGCTGGCCCGAGGATAGGAACACCACACACTGGCTTGAGAACAGAGGAACGATTCCGGCAGTGGAGATCTCGGTCGATATAATCAGGCAAGAGTAGGCTCAGATCAGATATCTAACACGGTCGGTCCTAACAAGCGGCTCAACCCCGTTGGCCCAAAATAACCAGTAAATAGTGCCTTTAGGTATTTAATGTCATCGACCCGAATTGGCTTCCTTACACTTCTTACCATGATCGCATTCGCCGGGAATTCGGTGCTATGCCGCATCGCACTCAAGCATACCAGCATCGACGCCGCCAGTTTCACCTCCATTCGACTGGTGTCCGGCGCCGTGGTGCTTTGGGCAGTTGCGAGTTTATTTCGCAGTGGCAGTACAGGAAGAGGTAACTGGATTTCAGCTTTTGCCTTGTTTGCTTATGCCGCCGGCTTCTCATTCGCGTACATAAGCCTGTCCGCTGCGACTGGCGCCCTGATTCTCTTTGGCGCTGTTCAGGCGACGATGATAGGTCATGGTTTATGGGCTGGTGAGCGGCTGCGCAAACAACAACTTGTCGGCCTTATACTTGCTCTTGGAGGGTTGGTTGGCTTGTTGCTCCCCGGCCTGTCCGCACCTCCGCTGTTTGGCTCCATTTTGATGTTGATCGCTGGCGTTGCCTGGGGTGTCTATTCATTGCGCGGTAAAGAAAGCGGGGATCCCACCCGGGTTACGGCCGGGAATTTCCTGCGTGCTACGCTTTTTGCAGTGGCACTAGGTTTATTGCTACATTCAAGTGGCAACCTGGACATCGTCGGCATTTGGTACGCCATTGCGTCGGGGGCTGTAGCTTCAGGATTGGGTTACGCCATGTGGTATTCCATACTGCCGACGCTGAAGGCCACGAACGCTGCGACCGTCCAGCTTAGTGTTCCGGTTTTAGCTGCGGTTGGAGGCATCCTTATCCTCGGGGAGCCCGTAACGGTAAGGTTCATTTTGGCTTCCCTGGCCATTCTTGGTGGTATCGCATTGGTGATCTTGAGTAAGTCGCACCGCAATGGCACCCAACCAGCCGCCCGGCCTGACCGATAAGGCCGTCAGATCTGTCGCTGACACAGCAAAATTATCATTGTAAAGACATAGAATATTGCATATAGTGTTAACAAATTTAACACGGTTTAGAGCAGCGGCATGCAGGTGTCATTATTATGAACATAGATAAAAAATCAAAAAGAGTGCTGTCGTTTCTCGCCCGCTTTATTTTCCCCACTGTAATCACAATCGCACTTTTCCTGACGGCAATCTTCTTGATCGTTATCCCGACAATTGAAAAAAATAATATCGACAGAAAACAGGAGATGATCCGCGAACTCACTAATTCAGCATGGAACACCTTCGCGAAACTTGATCATGATGTGCAAGAAGGGATTATTTCCAAAGAAGAGGCACAGCAACAGGCCATTGCTCAGATAGGCAACCTGCGCTATGGCCATGACTTGAAAGATTATTTCTGGATACAGGACATGCAACCCCGGATGATTGCTCACCCGTACCGCCCTGATCTGATTGGTCAGGACCTCTCGACATTCTCGGATTCAGAAGGTAAACACCTTTTTGTCGAGATGGTAAAGCTAGTTGAAAGTAATGGTGATGGATACCTTGAATACAATTGGCAATTGCGAGGTGATGAAAAGCGGATACTGCCCAAAATCTCCTATGTAAAAGGATTTGCTCCCTGGGGCTGGATAATCGGCACCGGAATTTATATTGACGATGTTAAAGATGAAATAGCCGCAATTACCAGTAGCCTGATTCAGATATCCCTGTTCATCCTGCTGTTGATCTCGTTGCTGCTCCTCTATATCGACAATCAGAGCTACAGCGCCTTTAAGCAGCAACAGCTTGCTGAAAATGCTCTGCGTGAGTCTGAAGAGAAATATCGAACCCTTGTTGAATCTGCGGCAGAAGGGATGTTTATGGTATTGGAAGGTTCACTGATGTATGTGAACCAGACAATCTCGGACTTGCTCGGCTACTCGAAAGATGAACTGTCAGGCGTGAAAACTGATGAAATTCTCACCTGGTTTGAGGCATCTCCGGGGAATCGGTATTTGCATGATCTTTTGGAAGGAAGGCGGGTGCCCGATAGATTTGAAGCTCACCTGAATGACAAGACAGGGGCAAGGCATGACGTGATTTTATCCGCCACGCAAATATCATTGGGCGGAAAGAACGGCTTTATGGCCGTTGTATCCGATATAACAAAGAGAAAAAGAGCCGAGGACGAACTTAGCGCAAGCGAAGAAAAATTCAGGACTATGGCCAACAACCTGAACCTGGGCTTTTTCAGGATGACCGCCGGCAAGGATCATAAAATTGTCGAGGCCAACCCTGCGTTTGTGGAAATGCTCGGCTATGATTCAAGGGAAAGCCTTCTTGCCGTGCCGGCTTCCAATATTTACCGGGAACCGGAAGAGTTTAAACGACTGTTCGGGAAAGCAGGAGAGAACAACCTCAGGCGAGAGATCGTAAAAATAAAAAGAAAAGACGGCTCACACCTCTCCGCCTCAATCTGGGGAGTCAATGTCCGTGATGAAGACGACCGGATTCAGTTTTTTGATGGAATTATTGAGGATATTTCCGATGTTATCAACAGAGAAGAAGCAAGCAGAAAATTGCTCGCCGAACTTCAGTCGACGGTCATGTTCTACAATAAACCCCTTGAAACAATGAATCTTAAAGATGTAACAACTTGCTCTAAACTTCTTCCGGTTACTGATGCGGCGCTTCTCATGCAGGAGAAGGGGACTGACATACTGTTGGTGAGGGACGAAGCAGGCGGGGACTGTGGAGTCGTTACAGATCCTGAGCTCAGAAAAGCTCTGCTGCCCCATGAAAACGGAACGCTGGAAACTGTTGCGGATATCATGTCAGCCGTGTTCTTTTCACTCCCAGGACAGGCATCAGTTCTGGATGCATGGGGGGTGATGTCGGGCAATGACACTTCCCATCTGTTTATCACCAACAGTGATGGTGCTGTAACTGGATACATCAAAAAAGGTGACCTCCTCTCAATCCAGAACTACTCTCCGTCAGTTTTAATTCGAGAAATAAGCAAAGCCTCGTCTCCTGAAGAGATTATCAGCTTGAATGCAATTCAGCCCTACCTCATTTCCACACTTATCGAAAGCGGCGCAAAACCTCAAAGCATCAATAAGCTGACAACATCAATAAACGATGCAATCCGAAAGAAATTTATAGAGTTCGCCATAAATGAACTTGGACCGCCGCCTGCTGTTTTTACATTTTTGGTTTTTGGCAGCGAAGGGCGCGAGGAGCAGACTCTTCACACTGACCAGGACAACGCCATTATATATGAGGATCTCTCGGCTGAAAGGGAGGATTCCACCAGGGCTTACTTCCTCGCCTTGGGAGAGAAAGTCTGCTCATGGCTGAACGACGCCGGCTATGTGTTCTGCAAGGGCAACAATATGGCGATGAATCCTGAATTATGCCAACCGATAACTGTCTGGAAAAAGTATTTTAGCAAATGGGTTTATTCAGCATCGGGAGAGGATTTGCTCCGGACTAAAATATTCTTCGATTTTCGCTGCGCCTTTGGGGATGAATCGTTTGCAAACGAGTTGAGAAGTTACCTGGCCATGGTCATTACCGAGAACAACAGATTCCTGCAATTCCTTGCCAGGGATATCCTTAACATGGTGCCGCCTATCGGACGTTTTGGAAAGTTCGTTGTGGCGTCATCAGGTGACACCCGCGGGGGCTTTGATATCAAGAAAGCAATGGTGCCAATTGTAGATTTTGCGCGTATATACGCACTTAAGCATGAAATTGCAGCCACCAACACCGTAAAAAGACTTGACGCACTCCGAGATCTGAAGGTGCTTACCGAACTGAATCATCAGGAAATGATCCAATCGTATTGCTTTCTCATGCAGATGCGACTCAAAATACAGGCAGATGCAATTTCAACCGGGAGCAAGCAACCTGACAATATCATCTTCCCCAAAAAGCTCACCTCAATCGACCAACAGCTTCTTAAAGAGATATTCACGCAGACGAAATACTTTCAAAACCGGCTGAGCTATGATTTTACCGGACAGGCCGCGGATGCATAATGTTGTTAATCAGCACCTGACCATCTGTGTCAAAACGCAATACGCAATTTGTAGTAATGGAGCTATTAAGATGATAACCCCCAATAAATCATTCCCCTGGAAAACCTTTTCGTTGCGCGTCGTATTTCCTACACTGCTTACGATCATACTTTTTACGTTCGTATACTTGTATGTAATCATTCCGACAATCCGCAATAACAGCATGGAAAGAAAAAAAGAGATGATCAGGGCACTTACCACAACGGCCTGGAATATTCTTGCAAAATACCATAATGATGAAGTTAAAGGGCTACTTACCCGTGAACAAGCCCAGAAGCAGGTCGTTGAGCAGATAAAAAACATGCATTACGGTCAGGAGTCGAAGGATTACTTCTGGATTAACGACAAGACACCCAAAATGATTGTTCACCCCTATCGCAGCGATCTGAACGGAAAGAATTTAAGTGATTACAGGGATCTCGACGGTAAAAAAGTTTTCCTTGAAATCATCAAGGCAGTATCCGCAACCGGATCCGGGTATGTAAGTTACAAGTGGCAGGAAAACGACAACGCCTCACATATAATTCCCAAAATATCATATGTTAAGGAGTTTGTCCCCTGGGGTTGGATTATAGGCACCGGCATCTACGTTGACGATATTGAGACCGAGATCACCCAACTGATCAGGAATGGAGTTACCGCGGCGATAGCCATCTGCACATTTAACGTTATGATCCTGATATGGATTGTTTCGGTAAGTTATCTGAAGCATAAAAAAGAAAGAGAGGCAGCTCTTGAACTTGAGCAGATGAAATCATCGCTTGCCCTGGCGGAAAAGACGGCCTCTCTGGGCAAATTATCAGCCATGGTGGCTCATGAAATAAACAATCCACTCTCGGGAATATTGTCTTACGCAAAACTGTCAAGCCGGTATCTGCTCCAAGAGGACCGCAATGATTCAACAGTAGAGACGGTTGTCAGCAATCTCTCCATTATCGCCAGCGAAGCAAAACATTGCGGTGAAATAGTAAAGAATCTACTCCTCTTCGCCAAACAATCCCAAGGGAACATGCGTGAAGTTCGCCTGAATGAGATCATCATCTTAAGCACTAAAATAATCGACCATAGCGTAAAAATGAAAGCGCTGGAATTGGTTACCGAGCTTGACTCCGGAAATGATAACATTTATTGCGACCCAGGAACCATTCAGCAGATACTTGTTTCGCTGATTGTGAATGCCATGGAGTCATCTTCACAGGGGAAACAGATTATTGTCCGGACAGACTACTCCAATAAAGACAGCATTCAGATAAAGGTAATCGATCAGGGCCATGGAATCGATGAAAACGATCTCCCGTTCATTTTTGATCCTTTTTTCTCTACAAAAGACTCCAACAGCAGTCTCGGTCTTGGCCTTTCTGCTGTATATGGCATTGTACAGCAGCATTCAGGCAACATACAGGTAGACTCATTATTAGGCTCCGGGACAACATTTACAATCACCCTCCCCCGTGAATATACAGAAAATTCCGAAAAATAGGCGGTCACAAAAAATGAAACCTTCAGACTTAAAAATATTGATTGTAGATGATGAGGCTTCAATTCGCGATGCTCTTACCCAGTGGTTTCAGCTGGATGGATATAACGTCAGTTCCGCGGAAGATGCAAATGCGGCACTTCTCAAGCTCCAGGAGGGGCCATGGGACATTGTAATGCTCGACATCAAGATGCCCGGAATTGATGGCCTGGAGCTTCAGCGCAGAATCAAGAAAATCGATAAAAATATTATTACCATCATGATCACGGCATTTGCCTCGGTAGAAACGAGCATTCAGGCACTAAAAGAAGGGGCCTTTGATTATATTGTAAAACCTGTCGATCCGGACGATATGAGCCATCTGATTCGTAATGCCATTGAACAGCGGCGGCTCCAGCAAGAGAATCAGCAGTTACGACAACATATAGAAGGCATATCTTTTTCTGACGAAATAATTGGCGAGAGCCCGGAAATAAAAAAAGTATTAGACGCGGTGCTTGATGTTTCCCGGACAGATTCCACGGTGATCATTAAAGGTGAGAGTGGTTCCGGAAAGGAGCTTATCGCCCGGGCAATCCACAGTCAAAGCAACCGGAAATATTTTCCGATTATCACTATTAATTGCGGCGCATACTCGGATGGCTTGCTGGAGAGTGAACTGTTCGGCCACGAAAGAGGCGCATTCCCCGGCGCCTTGTACAAACGGCAGGGGCGGTTGGAGATGGCCGACAGAGGGACGATATTCCTTGACGAAATTGGACAAATCAGCGACAAACTGCAGGCTGATTTACTGAGAATGCTTGACACAAAACAGTTTACCCGCCTTGGTGGTGACAGGACAATTAATGCTGATTTTCGCATAATCTGCTCAACCGCCCATGACCTGGAACGAGCCGTCCAAGAAGGTAGTTTTCGCAAAGACCTCTATTACAGGCTGAATGTGGTGACCATTTCGCTTCCTCCTCTGAGAGAACGCAAGTTGGATATACCGGCAATTGCAAGATTCTTCATAAAGAAATATTCACAAGCTATGAACAAAAACGTAGTTGATCTCTCAAGTGAAACACTGGACATGCTCATAGAATATAACTGGCCCGGCAATGTGAGGGAGTTGCGAAATGTAATAGAGCGAGCCATGGTTGTCACTAAAGGAAGTCATGATCGAACTTGACGACCTCTCCTTCTTTTTTCCAGTTATTGAAATGGCCTCTGGATTTGCCCTGCCATCGCTGGATGAAGTGGAAAAGATTCATATTCAGAAAGTTCTGGATCTGACCAATGGCAACATTGCTCAGGCAGCGGGGATACTCAAGGTAAGCAGACTGACCATGTACAATAAAATAGAGAAATACCAACTGAAAAAAAGTAGAACTGATCTGCAGCGCTGATCATGCCATACATTTATATCCTGCCGATAAAGACCGACCATGCCCAATGGTTTGAAGACCTGGACGATTCCGCCTACAAAACTTTCGGCTATCATTTGAAAATAGGCAAATCCAATATTGATCTCGAAAAAACGTTCAGCACTGCAAGGGGGCAGTATAACTCTTCGCAGATTCTACAGCAGATTATTGCCAACCCGCCTGTCGATGCGGTTAAAGTTCTGGGGGTTGCAAATGTGGATCTGTTTATTCCAATTCTGACATTTGTGTTCGGAGAAGCCCAGTTAAGAGGGATAGGTTCAGTAATAACACTCCATCGCCTGAACAACGTCTTCTATGGATTAGCTGAAGATAAAGAACTGCTGCGGGAACGACTTGTTAAAGAGGCGATACATGAACTGGGACACAACTTCGGACTCATTCACTGCAATGATCAGAGCTGCGTTATGAGTTCATCAACGTATGTGGAAGGCGTTGACCAGAAATCCAGAGAAATGTGTGCCGGTTGCCGGGAATTGCTCAGGGGATTGCTGTAGCAGGGCGAGACAACTCCTCTATTATCTTGTTGTACTGGTCAGATGTGAGTATTTCGGAAACATTATTTACCAATTCGCCACCATCCTGAATTGTTGCCCCGATATTTTCTAAACCCTCATTGTAATGGTAATTAATTGCTTCGCGGACCACTCTGTCTTTAGCCAGGTACCATTCCTGGGCTTTGCTGCCGAAAAAAAGTGTTCTCAGTTCATTTTCAAGATTATCTGATTTAACAGTGACGAGCCAACCCTTTTCGCGAAAATCCGTTCGCAGTAACTCGGGAGAGTGCTCAAGAGAACTGTTTACAGCCGTTATCACCCCACTAACCGGCATTATCAAAGGGACAATATGTTTCTCCTGCAGTACGTGCGCGAAGACCTGATTTCTATACACTGAATCGCCGGTCTTGGGAAGGACGACAGTTTTTATTCCGTAAATGAGCCCTGCCAGAAGACCATTCAGCCCGATTACAACCTCATCAGTTGTGACAACTTTTACCCAGCAGTGATTTTCGTGATAAAAAAGAGCGCCATCCAACGAGTTTGCCGATTGACCGGCAGTCAACGATTCAGGCGCCTTTACTCCATCAATGCTTTGTTTTTTAACATTCAAGGTGGTCGCATTATGCATCACCTTGTCAAACATACAATTTTCACAAGAGAAATTAAGGGAGCAGAGTTTATAGGAAATTATTCCAGAGGTCATCCATACGCACTTCATGTCAGGCTCCGTCATATGATTAAAGTTTTCACTGTTCATTCCCGGCCACTCTGCTTCCCTGTAATTTGACATAATATTACCGCCTATCAGGACTTTTTAACTTCATCAGGATTAATTTTTTCACCACCGTCAGCCATGGTCAAGCCAAGCTCCGGGTGAAAAATTGCGCCTGCCGGGGCTTCTTCTTCTTTGGCGCCTAACGTCAGTGTAAGCAGGCCACTTGTACAGAGAAGTATTGCCGCAAGCGTAAATGAGGAAGTCATGCTGCCGGTAGTTGCTTTCAGCATCTGCGAAACCTTGCTGAGCACGAATCCGCCAACGCCCCAGGAGGTAAAAAGGATGCCATAGTTAACGCCGTATGCTTTTATGCCCCAGAGATCCTTTGTAATCGCTGGGAACAGGGCGAGGTTGGCGCCGTAGTTGAAACCCATAAATGTCGCAAGAAGCACGATAACCAGAGCACTGGTATTTTGAGCCCCAATAAGGGGGATGGCCGCAAGCATAAGAACTGCCTGGAAGCAGGTGAACTCCCATGATAGTATTATATCTGCCGAATTTATCTGACATAACGCCAGTGATAACTCTGCCGCCCGCATTACCGACCGCCATAATTGCGACCGCGAGAAAAGCGAACTCGCCCATGCTTTTCTTTGCCAATCCGGCAACGCTTGCAATGACCATTAAGCCTGCCCCTGAACCCACAAAAAAGATCGCCCACAATTTCCAGAATTCAGCGGTTTTTATGGCATCTTTCCAGTTGACATCATTATGTACGGCTTTCTTCTTGAGAGCGACTTTGCTCGTTTCTTCCGGGACATACCCTGCCGGAGGGTTTACCAAAAGGAACGACAATCCGCAGACAACGCCAACGAAGGAGACTCCGTAGACGAGCATGGCTTGGCTGACACCGTATGCTTTGATCAGGTATCCTGAGAGGGGCGCAATGTAAACTGGCGCCAGGCCAAAGCCCGCAACAATCAATCCGGCGATTACCCCGGTTTTTGAAGCAGGAAACCACTTGAGTCCGGGTGGGGTTGATGCAGAGTAGCCGAATCCCATACCTGCGCCGACTAATCCACCAAAACCGAGTACCCATGATATGTAGCTTGTTGACTGTGAAATCCAGATAAGTCCAAGACCTACGAGAAGACCGCCTATAAACGCTGTCGCCCGGGGCCCGAACTTGTCCTGGCATCTTCCGGCAAGTATCATCGCAAATGCAAAAACAAGGCAACATACCGAGTAGGGATCATTAACCTTGGCAAGATCCCAATTAAATGCTCCAGCCCCACCGATCTTGATAGAAGACTCAATTGCTGCCTTGAAAACGCTCCAGGCATAAAGAATCCCCAATGCCAGATTGATGCCCAATCCTGCGAGTGCTACTGTCCATCCCCTGTTTTTCATAGTCTCTGTCATGGCCCTCTCCTTTAAAATAGATTTACAGCCTGGTGCAAAAATGACTTTAAGGTACAAACCCATCGAAGTGTTAATATAATATACATAAAAAATGTTTAGCTGGTACTTGTGAGAAATATTATCCCACATTGTTATCTTTGTAAACATTTTTTTTTATTTTTTTTTCATGTTGTTAATAAATTATACATATACCTGTTTTTACTGCCTGGGGCGGGTTACATAAGGTGATGTCATAAAATTTGTGGAGGGGCGCCAGCGGCAGAAGTTCCCTTCAGAGAAAATGCCTGGGGAGTTTTTCAAGATTTGTTTCTAAAAATGGTTGGCAAGCTTTTTAGCAGTTAGCAGGGAGAGCCAGAAAAAAGTTTGAGTAACGGGGATCACATACCCGGAGGAAGAGGGTGATCTACATGGCGGGGGTTAAGACATCCGTAAAAAGATATCGTTGGCGGATTACGCATTGGATGAAACTTGATCTGGGGTGGCCAGCTTTGATCAAATAAATAGTCTGTCGGACTTAGGAAATCTAAGCGAAAATTCGGCTGGCGAGGGTAGATTTTGTTGATTTTGAAGGTCAATAGTCGTTCTATTGGCCAAGAAAGCGGCGAAATATGCACCGTTCAGTCGGATTTGCAGCAGATTTACTAAGCGAAGCCCCTAGGCAATGGACATCTAAAAAACCAACCCCCCTCATCCCCCCTTGACAGGAAGTTTAAGCCTTTTAGGGAGGTTTGGGAGGTTGGTGAACAAAAGAGATGCAGTTACGTACTAAGCACTTTTCATTAACTCCATCAACCTGAAGCCCTCTTCGACAAAAAGTCCGGATGCTTTGGCAGAATCCTCGTCATACCCTGCCACACCAGGCTTTTCACTCTGTTCACCCGCATACAGTATAAACGGGACAGGGTCACTGGTATGAGTCATCCGCGCGACCGGTGTCGGGTGATCAGGTGTACAGAGAACCCGGTAGTCGCCGAACTTCTTTAGCCCTGCCAATACAACGCCGACAACCTTCGAATCAAAATCTTCAATCGCCTGGAGTTTATGCTCAAGATTGCCGCTATGTGCAGCTTCGTCAGGTGCTTCAACGTGAAGGTAGACATAATCGGATCGCTCAAGGGCATCAAGGGCGGCCTCTGCTTTACCTCTATAGTTTGTATCGATATAGCCGGTTGCACCGGGAACCTTGATTATTTCAAGTCCTGCATAAACGCCTATCCCCCGCACCAGATCAACCGCCGAGATGACGGCTCCGGAGAGTCCGAACTTCTCCGCGTACGATTCCATCACAGGCGCCTTCCCCTGCCCCCAGAACCAGGCTGAATTCGCAGGCACTTTACCCGCCTCAACCCGTTTCTTATACTGGGGATGATTATGAAAAACCAGTTGGGATGAGTTCATAAGATCGATCAGCTTGTCAGCGCCTCCGCCGATGGGCAGATATTCAAGGATCGACTGCCCGGTGATATCGTGCGGCGGGGTGGCTATGATCTTTTCATTGCCACCCTTCCAGACCAGTAGATGCCGGTAGCTGATCCCTGGATAAAACTGGAACTCATCGCTGCCGAGCTCCTTTTGGAGAGCGAGCACCAGTTCGCGACCCTCTTCAGTTGAGATATGGCCGGCAGAGTAGTCTTGCATCAACAGGGTGGTCGCTCTTGGCGTCAGATTGACCAGATTTATCCTGAAAGCAACATCGTCCGCATCAAGCTCCACACCCATGCTGGCAGCTTCAAGTGGGGAACGGCCTGTATAACAGATGCGCGGGTCATATCCGAAAACAGAGAGATTGGCAACATCACTCCCCGGTGGCAACCCGGCAGGAACTGTTCGTGCAAGACCTATTCTCCCCCGCTTGGCCATAAAATCCATATTAGGAGTTTTAGCTGCCTGCAGAGGCGTTCTGCCGCCAAGTTGCTCCATTTTTTCATCTGACATTCCGTCACCAAGAAGAACTACGTATTTCATCTTTTGATCCCTTTCAAATTCACCCCCGAGGGTGAAGCTCTTTATGGATTTTTTTAAGTCTGTCCCCTGAAACATGGGTGTAAATCTGGGTAGTCGCCAGATCGGCATGACCAAGCATCATCTGGACACTGCGCAGATCCGCGCCATTTTCAAGCAGATGCGTCGCAAAAGAGTGCCTGAGAGTATGGGGAGAGATACTCCGCAGAATCCCTGCCTCCAGAGCACGCTTCTTGATTATATTCCAGAACGCCTGGCGGGACATACTCCTGCCCAATCTGGTCAGAAAAAGGGATTTCTCCCCGGTCAGAGCCGGACTGGCCCTGAATGCAAGCAGATACTCTCTAATGGCGGAGGTTGCGGCTTCACCGACAGGAATCAGCCGCTCCTTCTCCCCCTTGCCGGAAGTCATCAGATAACCGGCCTGCAGGTTCACGTCTGAAAGTTTCAGCGCAATGAGCTCAGAAACCCTTAGTCCGGTTGCATAAAGCAGCTGCAACATGGCACGATCACGAATATCCGTATGAGCATTACCGGCAGGAGCATTTAACAGGGCATCAACATCAGTCATTGAAAGAACTGAGGGCAGTTTTCCCGGCACCCGCGGAGATTCAATGACCGATGTCGGGTTATGCTCAGTATAGTTTTCAACAACCAGAAAGCGGTGAAACATCCGCACTGCCGAAAGAGCCCTGGCTCTGCTCCGTGGAGCAAGTCCGGCAGCCTTCAATTTTGCGATAAAGTTCGCAACATCGCTCGGCTTTATCTGACTCAGTTCTTTCTCTCCAAGCGAGTCAAGATATGCTGATATATCGCGACTGTATGCTTCGAGAGTGTTCCTTGTCAATCCCTTCTCTACAGTGAGATACGCTAAAAACAGATCAAGGTAATCATTCATGAATCTATAGCTTTCAGTAATTTCATTCTGATTTCAGCAAGCTTATCTTCAGATGAGATCTTATGGCCGAAAATATCTCTTACGTAAAATACGTCGGCGACCTGATCAACCTTTGTCGAAATCTTGGCCACTCCGATGTAAAGACCTAATTGGCTGAGAGTGGCGGCAATACTATAGAGGAGCCCGATCTTGTCATGAGTGTAGATATCAATAACGCTGTAATCCACGGAGACCTCATTATCGACCTCGACTCTGGTTGGAAATCTTGGTTTCGGCCTTTCTTCAGCGAAAATATTTTTTTTGCGCTTCTCAACAAGCGCCTGAACCTGAACTTTGCCTTCAAGAACAGACTGCATATCACTTTTAATCCGGTTCCACCTGTTCTCATCGGTGATCAGAAAACCCTGCGGAGCATTTACCTGGAGAATATCAAGCGCTTTGCCGTTACTACTGGTATGGATCTGTGCACCGAGAATATTAACCCCATTAGCGGCCATGACACCGGTAATTTTAGCAAAAAGTGCCGGCATATCACGAGTTGCAATCGTAAAAACTGAAAAGCCCAGGTCCGTCATGTGGCAGACCTCTGTGACCAGGGGCAGACTATCGAGACGGTGAAGGATCCGAATATGATCGGCTATCACTTCAGGGGTGTTTGAGAGGGTATGCCTTGTTGTAAATGCTTTAAGCTCTTCTTTAACTGCAGCCGGCGGGAGATCACCCTCAAGCAGGGCAACCACCTTCCGGCGAATCCCTTTCACCCGCTCACTGCTTGCTTCCAGACGGAAGTTGCCACGCTCGAGAACCTTAAAACTCTTTTCAAAGAGCTCCCGGAAAAGCATCCTTTTCCAGTCGTTCCAGACATCAGGTCCGACCCCTCTGACATCGGCGTAAGAGAGCAGATAAAGCATCTTCAAATTCTCACTACTCTCCATCTGTCTGGCAAAATCGATAATCATCCGCTCGTCATGCAGATCACGGCGCTGGGCTATGTGTGCAAAAACCAGATGATTCCTGACAAGAAAATCAAGCCGCTCACTGTCTTCTTTGCATAGCCCCATACGCCTGGCGATAGTTCTACAGAGATCCGCCCCCTTCTCTGCATGCCCGCCCCCTTCACCTTTGCCAATATCATGCAGAAGGACTGCGAGAAGGAGAAGCTCCCGTTTTTGAACTTCTTCCGCAAGTGCTGTAAGATACGGCAGATCTTCCGAGTGCTTTCCCTGCCAGAGGGAGACTATCTCTTCGACACAAAAGAGTGAATGGATGTCAACTGTGAAAACATGGTAGAGATCGTGCTGAACCTTGCAGTGAATCCGCTCGAACTCAGGGATAAACTGATTCAGAAATTCAAGATGGTGCATCAGCTTGAGTGTTTCTGCGACCCCCTTGTCTGACCTGAGAATACTGAAAAATGAGCTGTTAACCTCTTTGCTTCGCCTGAATTTATCGTTAATCAGATCAAGTTTGCGCCTTACAAGCGACTTGGTATCCACCGAGAGCTGCGCCCCCTGTTTCTGAGCATACTCAAAAATCTTCATCAGCAGGAAAGGGTTTTTATCAATGACAGTTTCGTCCGGGACCATCAGTTCGCCGCGAACGACAAATAAACCTTCACCAAGCGGTCGCCTGATAAAATAGCCGAGAATTTTCCCGGGGCTTTCTTCACGTCTTTTACAACGGGAAATGAGCGATGCCGAAAGGTGTTCTGTCCGGGCGGCATGAAGATAGTACTCCCGCATGAACTCCTCTGCCGCCATGGATTTACCTTGATCCTTAAAGCCGCAGAAGGCTGCAAGCGTCGTCTGTGCATCGAATGTTATCTGGTCATTTTTCCTTCCCGAGAGATAGTGAAGCTCATTTCTGAGCCGCCAGAGATATGATTTTGCGGCATCGAAAGAGGCGACCTCATCCTCCGACAGGATCCCTTTCATGACAAGTTCACGCATGGAAGTTATCTTGTACTTGAGTTTTGCTATCCATATTGCCGTCTGTATATCCCGAAGCCCGCCTTCACTCTCTTTTATGTTAGGTTCGAGAATATAGACCGACGACCCGTACTTTCCTCTCCTCGTTTCTAGTTCCAGAAGTTTGTCCTTTATGAAGGCGTCGCTCCCCTTGGAAAGTATCTGCCGCTGAAAAGTCTTCCAGAAATCGTCAAAAAGAGCTCTGCTCCCCGCCAGAAAGCGGCTGTCAAGCATGGCAGTCCTGACTGTGGAGTCACTCTTACCCATCTCTATGCAGTCGCTTATGGTTCTGACCGAATAGCCGACATCAAGCTTCATATCCCAGAGGAAATAGAGGAGCTTCTGGGAAATCTCCTCAACAGCCTGGGGATTCTTTCCTGTATGGAGAAACATTATGTCAATATCCGAATAAGGGTTAAGCTCAGCCCGACCATAACCGCCCACAGTTACAAATGCCATTTCCGGCAGTGCCCTGTCCTCAGGAATATCTCCGGTAATAGAACTGAACAGCTTCAAGAGAAGTATATCGGTCATGGCTGTAATCTCGCCTACAACCTCTATCCCGCTGGCCCCCTGTCGATGAAGATCCTTTATCTTTTCGCGGTAATGCGCCAGAAAACGCCGTGAACCGGCCAGATAAAGAGGACGCTTCTCTTCAAAGGATGCTCTCCCCGAATCCCCGCCGGACTGAGTCTCATCGGGGAAGTATCTGTCAATGGTATACTGCATCAATACTCCTCTTATTTTTGCGCAGCGATATATGCGACAACCCCGTCAATAATCCCCTCCGCAGTCTCTTCAAGATATTTCGGATTGGCAAGCTTTACCTCATCCGCCGCATTGCTGACGAAAGCGCTCTCCACCAGAATGCTCGGCATGGTGGCACCGACAAGCACATAGAACGGTCCCTGCTTGACTCCGAGGTTATTGGTGGAAGCATCCATTCCGGACAGTCTTTTGTGGAGAGCTTTCTGCACCTCTTCGGCAAGATGAGCCGAGTCGTTTAACTTATAGTTTGCCATTAAGTCAAAAAGAACTGCCTGGAGCATGCTCACATTTTCCAGCGAAGTACCGTTCTCCCTTGCAGCAAGCTGAGCGGCCTTCTCAGTTTTGGCAAGGTTCAAATAGTATGTCTCTACACCGCTAGCCCGCCTGTTCAGGGCGGCATTCACATGGATTGATATGAAAAGATCAGCGCCAACCTTGTTTGCAATGGCGGTTCTCTCCTGCAACTCGATAAAAACATCTGTACTTCTTGTCATTACGGCATCGATACCCAGCTCTTCCTTGAGTTTCCGCGCAACCATCCGGCCGATGGCAAGCACAACATCCTTCTCCTGAAGGCCGCTGAGGCCAACTGCGCCAGGATCTTTCCCCCCATGACCAGGGTCAACAACAATCCGCCTTATCTTGCCGGCTTTCAATCTGCTGCGGGGAGTGGCCTTTACCGTCAGTTTGTCACTCTGTGGGGCAACTGACAGCTTCTGTTGCTCAGACTGATTCTGGCTTACCTGGATTGATGGGGTAGCGATAACCGGTGGTAAAGCAGTTATCTCTGCCTGTCTCTCACCTTTCACATCAACGATTATCCTGAAAGGATCGGAAAAAGTGAATATCTTGTAGTCTTTGATATTATCTACATCCAGTACTACCCTGACAGTTTCCGGATCGTACTGGGCAACACGAACACTTTTTAGCAGTCCGTCGCCGATTGTCAAATCCCTGGCATCGGGAGTGAGCTTAGCCCCCTTTATATCGAAAAAAATCCGGCTGAGAACCCCCGAACCCGGTGTTTTGGCTATCTCGTGTTTCTCGAACGGGGCATCATGGCTGAGGGTAACAGCTACCCGGGTATAGTCGGGAGTTGACCAGTGGCGAACTTCAGTCAGCTGCGCCGGGGCTGTTTGCGGTTTGGCGGCAACAGCTGTTTTCGGCGGAGTTTTCACAACTTTTTTATCGACCGTGGCGCTCTTCTTTATTGTGCTTTTTTTCTTGGCTGGCAGCGCAGTTTTTTTAACGCTTTTACTTTTCTCAGCTTCTTTGGCAAAAGATTCGCAAGCAAAACAGATGGTAATTATGACTACCAGCCAAAATAGAGTTCTCCGTGGCATCAGAGCATCCTCTTCAGTTCATCTATCAGATTAAGAGCTTCAAGAGGGGTTATAACCGCCACGTTAATCTCCTCCAGTCTGGCTCTGATTAATGTCGAGCGGTCATCAAAGAGCGACAATTGCGGAGACTGAGCAACCGGCAGTGAACGCCTCCCCCGTGATATGCGTGGCACCCCCTCCTCGGAAAACTCCCCCTTCTCAAGATTCCTCAGGATTTCCTTAGAACGCTCTATAACAGAGAGTGGAATACCGGCAAGCCTTGCGACCTGTATTCCATAAGAGTGGGACGCGCCGCCGGGCACTATCTTGCGGAGAAAAATTACCTGATCGTTCCACTCACGCACAGCAATATTAAAGTTCTTGACCCCGCTTCTCGTAACAGAGAGCTCCGTCATCTCATGGTAATGGGTGGCAAACAGCGTTCTGGCCTTGTGCCCCCCTTCATCATGCAGGAATTCAGCTACCGCCCAGGCAATGGAGACACCGTCAAAGGTGGACGTTCCGCGGCCTATTTCGTCAAGGATAACAAGGCTTTTTGGTGTCGCGTTCCTCAGAATATTAGCAGTCTCAGTCATCTCCATCATAAAGGTCGACTGCCCCTTTGCCAGATTGTCCGAAGCGCCAACCCGAGTGAAGATCCGGTCTGTGATGCCGATAACAGCGGCTTTAGCCGGAACAAAGCTCCCCATCTGCGCCATCAGGGTTATCAGCGCCACCTGCCGCATAAAGGTAGATTTGCCGGCCATATTCGGTCCAGTGATGATCAGCAGCTGATTTTCGCTGTTATCAAGGAGAAGATCGTTCGGGACAAAGCGCTCGCCGAGGTTAAGCGCTTCGATGACCGGATGACGCCCCTCTGTTATGGAAATCATCTCCTTGTCATTGATTTCAGGGCGACAGTAATCGGCACTATGGGCGATTTTGGCAAAGGATATCAACACGTCTATGACGGCGATGTCGCTCGGCAGTGGCGGCGATTCGGCCACCCTGGGCGGCAACCAGACTTCTGATTTCCTGAAAAAGAGCATACTCAATCTCGGCAATCCGATCCTCTGCACCAAGGACCTTATCCTCATACTCTTTCAACTCCGGAGTAATGAATCTCTCTGCGTTGGCAAGGGTCTGGCGGCGGACATAATTATCCGGGATGTCGGCAAGATTTGCTCTGGTAACTTCAATGTAGTAGCCGAAGACCTTGTTGTATCTTATTTTAAGGGAGTTTATGCCGGTACGCTGTTTCTCCTGTGCCTCCAACCTGGCAATAAAACCCTTACCCTCACTGCTTATTTTCCTCAATGTATCAAGTTCATCATTATAGCCATCAGCTATGACACCGCCGTCGCGCAAGGAGAATGGCGGGTTTTCGGCTATACCGCGTCTTATGAGACCGGTAATATCCTCAAGCAGATCAATTCCTGAAACCGACTTCTTTAAAAGATCAGTCGTGCACTCAGCAGCTGTGGCAATCAATCCCGGCAGTCGCTCAAGGGAACCTCTGAGGGCAGCCATATCCCTGGCTGAAGCCGAAGCGAGACTGATTCTGCCGTTCAACCTCTCCAGATCGGCTATCCCTTCGATTGCGGTGCATATTGCCTCACGCATTGCATGACCGGAAACCAGCTCTTCCACCGAATCAAGTCTGGCATCTATCTGCCCGACTGCTACCAGCGGGTAATTTATCCACTCCTTCAGCTTCCGCCCACCCATGGGCGTTACCGTATGATCCAGCAGACCGAGCAAAGAACCTTTCCTTCGCCCATCTGCCATTGTTCTGGTCAACTCAAGATTACGCCTGGTAGTCTCGTCAAGGAGGAGAAACTCACGATTACGGTAAGTGACGAGCTCGCGCAGATGAATCGCCACCCCCTTCTGGGTCTCTTTCAAATAATGAAGAACTACAGCTGAAGCAGCTGCTGCGCCTTTAAGCCCCTGGCAGAGGATGTCGGGGTGCACGCCGAACTGTTCGTCAAAAAGCCTGACTGTATACTCAGAATCCTCGACCCAATCATCAATGAACGAAAAAAGCGGGGACGACTCCTGGAGGATACTTTTATGAAGGGCTGAATCCCGGCAGCGTGCCGGCAGGAGTATCTCCCGGGGAGAAAGACAGGCGTTCTCGGCAAGCAGCGATTCAATGCTGTCGAGCTCGGTCGCCCTGAAATGGCCTGTTGACAGGTCGAGCACCGCCAAGCCGAAGGCAGCAACCGAAAAAGGGACAACTGCGACAAGAAAGTTATTTTCCTTGGGCTGAAGTGAATCGTGATCCGTTACCAAACCCGGGGTGACGACCTTCACAACCTCGCGCCTGACAATCCCTTTAACAGATTTCGGGTCTTCTACCTGTTCGCAGATGGCAACTTTTTCACCCGCCTCGATAAGCCGGGAGATGTAAGGATTGGCGGAGTGGAACGGAATCCCGCAAAGAGGAATCTCCCTGCCATCGGCGCTCTTGCCCCTTGAAGTGAGGGTAATGTCGAGTATTCTTGAGGCTTTGACAGCATCTTCAAGAAACATCTCGTAAAAATCGCCAAGACGGAAAAAGAGGATAGCATCCTGATATGATGATTTTATCTCCAGATACTGGCGCATCATCGGAGTAAGTTCTGGTTGTGATTTCGTTTTTTCCATTGGATTGTTCGGATTACCCTATAAACATGGCATCGCCATAACTGTAAAATCTGAAATTACGCTCAATAGCAGAGTGATATGCCGCCAGAATCGGTTCCCGTCCGGCAAAAGCAGCAACAAGCATGAGCAGGGTTGATTTGGGAAGGTGAAAATTGGTTATAAGCGCATCCACAACCTTGAAATTATAGCCCGGATAGATAAAGATATCTGCTTCGCCTGAACCTGCTGCCGGAATATTCCCGGCTGCCGCGTACTCAAGAGTTCTGGCTACTGTCGTCCCGACGGCAACAACCCTCCCCCCCCTTTTTCGGCAGCGAGAAATAGCGGCGACCGTTTCCTCCGGGATAGTATAACGCTCCTTATGCATTCTATGTTCAGCAAGATCATCGACACGCACCGGCATAAAAGTGCCAAGTCCGACATGGAGTGTTATGGTTGTTATCTCCACCCCTTGAGCACGAATCTCGCCCAGCAGCTGCTCCGTGAAATGCAGCCCGGCAGTTGGCGCTGCGACCGCTCCGCTCTCTTTGGCAAAGACTGTCTGGTAGCGCTGACGGTCTTTTTCATGAGGCGCTCTCTTGATGTATGGCGGGAGAGGAACAGACCCGTTTCTGTCAAGCCAACCCTGAAAATCTGCGGTCCCGGAGAATGATACGAGCCACTCTTCGTTTTCACCTCTGCCGACAACGACAGCCGCAACCTGTTCAGAAAGATTTATAACTGTTCCGGCTCTTGGTGATTTTGAAGAGCGGAGCAGAGCAAGCCACTCTTCACCCTCCGATTCAGTTCTGCGGACAAGAAAGATTTCGACTTTACCTCCCGAGCTCTTCTCTCCGTACAGTCGCGCCGGAATCACCTTCGTATCGTTAAGCACCAGAAGATCAGTGGGCAGAAGAATCTTGGGCAGCTCTGCGATCATGGTTTCAGCAATTGCACCACTGTCCCTCGAAAGAGTCAAAAGCCGGGCAGATTCTCTCTTCGCAGGAGGTTCAATGGCAATCATTTCCGGGGGGAGAACAAAATCGAAATCATCAAGACGCATCGGCACTAATCCTTCAACTTCAACTTTTCAATACGAACGCCGGGATAGTAGTAGGAGAGAATCTCGCGGTAGTTGAATCCATCGGCGGCACGTTGCTTGGATCCCCATTGACAGAGACCTACCCCGTGTCCATTGCCAAATCCGGTAAAAATAAAATCTTCGCCGCGCATCCTGACTGTAAAATTTGTGCTTTTAATGACAGAGTAACCGATCGTCTTACGGAAAACCACTGCAGGCATTACCAGATCACCATTTGAAGTCAACATGGCAACATCCTGTAAGCGGCCGCTATCATTGGTCTTGCCTGCCCTTATTCCGCTGAGGCCCGTTGCTTTATAGCCGGCAGCTTTAAGAAGCAGCTCGATTTTTTTCATTGGTAGCGTTACTTCCCAACTGGAAGAATAGGAATTAAGACAGTATCTGCAATCAACCCCCTGCAGATACGGGAGATCAGCCCCCCAGACATTTCTGGACGCTTCAGTATGCCCACCGCAATTTGAATGATAAAATGCCTGTATTACCATACCGGAGTGGGTGAGCACTTCTCCAGCCGTATCTTGCACAGCTCTAAGGGCACGACTGTCTTCAATGTCAACACCGTTGTAAACCTGATCCATGACGCTTGATTCAAGATGATAAAGTGCTGTGCGTCTGGCATCCTTCTGGTAAACTGCGTAAGAGCGGGCAATCACAGCCTGCGCCTTTACAGCTTCAATCGGCCAGAGCGAAGATATTTCACAGTTAATCAAACCAACGAGATATTCTTCCAATGGCAGCTCATTAACAAGCAGCAGCCCTTTGTCCTCAGGATAAAAATCAAAGACTCCCCGGTAATTTTTGCCATTTATTCTGACTTTCCCCGCCGCGGATACGGTCAGACGTCTTAAAGCTCTCCCGTCAACATAGAAAACAGCGCCAGTTCCACGGCGCAGTGAACAGGGGTTGTTAAGTCGTACCGGCTCACCCTTCTCATCAGCGGCCAAAAGACCTTCTCCACTAAGAGTGATCCTGTCTGCGCCCTTAATGATTGCGACACGGACGGATTCGGGCTTTCCCGAAGCGGCCGAAACCGCACCCAGCAGAAAAAGAACAGTCAGTACTGACACTAATTTACAAACAGTAGCCACATGAAATCCTTTCTTTAATGTTTCAATAGAGATCACAAAAGAGATAGTCAGTCAACAGATAATCCATGGCCATTAAAAGCTGCCGCTGAGAAGCATTTAAGTCTCATCGCCAATATTTTCATGTTGGCAAATAAATTGCTAAGATGATATAAGTCGATATAACCAGCGGGCAAACAGGGCTACACTTTAAAATACACTAACGATACTGTCTAGTTGTAAAATTTTGCGGTACTGTAAGCCCTCTATTCAACTGACTAATGAAATTTTCAGCTCAGTTTTTACCTGGTCTATTCGCAACATGAATTAGCCCAACTTTATCGTCATATAGCGTGGCGAAGCTGTGGAATAAAGCCTTAGATAAAACTGGATATTCAAGAGTATCAATGAGCATGAAATCACTTAAGGTGAAAATACTTGTTGCAGTATGCGGACTGATAGTTATTTTTCTGTCAGCCGCCACCTATGTGAACTTCAGATACCAGAAACAGCTCGTCAATCAGATCACAGATGGAAACATTCAGATCCTGGCCGAGACAGTCAAAAGCAGCATCTCCGAAGCCATGCGTACCGGACGTTCAGATGAAGTCCGCGCCATTCTCACCCGCATCATCAACTCAAGTCATTTAACCTCGATCAGAATACTCGGCCCAAATGGCAACATTCTTAACTCTGCAAATCCTGCCGAGATAGGTTCATCTGTGTCAGAAAAGGAAATGTCGGTTATCAAGCGTGGCGACTCGACCATTTTAGACAACCTCAAGACTTTCACGTCCATATCCCTGATCAGAAACGCACCGGCTTGCCACGGCTGCCATGACCCTGCCAATGAAGCACTGGGCATACTCCAGATCAACGTTTCGATCAGCTACATGAAGACCATCATGGACTCGATGCGTAACAATGAGATCTTATCGGCTTTAGCACTAATCCTCATGATCGTTCTGACCATGACTCTTTTCATCTTTCTTTACGTAGAAAAACCGATCAAGAGCCTTATCGCCTCCATGCAGAATGTCGAAAACGGGCGTTTTGACACAAAGATCCTCATTACAAGCAGCACTGAGATGAAGCTTCTCAGCTATCATTTTAATCACATGGTAGGGCAGCTTACAAGTATTATGGATACGGATGTAATCAAAGAACGTGAACTTGCCCTTACCCAGGGCAAACTTGCCCATTTTCGTGAAGTTCATACTCTCAATCAGAAGCTTGAATCACAGATAGCCGAGATTGAGTCCCTGAATATTGCTCTTGAAGAACGGATTGAAGAAATTGAAGAAGCAAACTACAAGATTGCCGATCTTGCAGGCGAGCTTGAAGATAAAAACTCCAACCTGGAAAAGGTTGTCGCGCAACTCTCGACTCTCTATAAAGTCGGGCTGGCGATAAACTCCAACATGGAGAGCGAGAATATTTTCCGCCAGATCGTCGACACAACGATGGAAACACTTCATGCCGAGATCGGCTACATTATAATTCACGACAGGGAAATAGATACTCTCCGGGTAAATACCCTTGTAGGTTATGAACCCGCCACTACTGGTGATGTTTATGTACCGATAAAAGATACCAGTGTGTCAGCGTGGGTTATAAAAAACGCTAAACCTCTCTTGATATCGGATATCAATGATACACCTCAATTTGACCGTTTCAGTACCATTGGCTTTGAGCGTAAAACTGTCATCTGTTCGCCCCTGACAGTTAAGAACGAGGTCATCGGCACTATAACTGTTGTTAACAAGAGTGACGGATCGACCTATAGCAATGAAGATCTTGGGCTTCTGTCAACAATCGCTGCTCAGGCAAGCATTGCCATCAAAAATGCCATGCTTTACGATGAACAGCAAAAAACCTACCTGAACACAATCCATGCACTGGTATCTGCCATAGAAGCCAGTGACAGTTATACTCGTGGTCACTCTGACCGGGTCACAAAGTACAGCCTGGCTATTGCCAAAAAAATCGGACTTTCACCGGACAGACTCAAGATCATGGAGAGAGCGGCAATACTTCATGACATCGGCAAAATTGGCATCAACCTGTCACTTCTCCATAAGGTCGGGAAACTGACACCCGAAGACATTGAAGATCTCCAGCAGCATCCGAATATTGGCATCAGGATCCTTGAACCGATTGAATTCCTGACCGATGTCAGACTCTGCATAGCTCAGCACCACGAAAGATTTGACGGCAAGGGTTACCCGAACAGAGTCTCCGGAGATCAACTCCTGCTTGAGGCCAGAATCCTGGCAGTCGCAGATTCATTTGACGCAATGACTTCAGACAGACCATACCGCAAGGCCCTTGCTCTCGATGTTGCCATAAAGGAACTTGTCGATAATCGCGGCACACAGTTTGACCCTGAGATTGTCCCTGTCTTCGTGGAACTTCTGGCGAATGACCTCTTCCCTTACTTCTCAACCGCCGCAACCATTGGGCAGCAAACCTCCCTGGCCGCCTGAACTTTCTCCGCCTGTATCCTGCCAGTCTGCTTCTTTACAAAATTGCCTAACAGTTAATTTGATGTTATATTCTCACAATGAATATCTCGCCGCCGAGCTTGCGATCATCTGAAAAACTTCTTGAAATAAATTGCCTGTCGGTGCGGTTCCCCGGTGCGGAAGGAAACTTCCTGAAAGCTGTCAACAGCCTCTCCTTCTCTATAAACAGAATGGAAACTGTTGCCCTCGTGGGCGAGTCAGGCTGCGGCAAAAGTGTGACCGCCTTCACTATCATGCGACTCCTGAGAAAACCTGGTGAAATCTGTTCGGGAGAAATCTTTTTTGAGGGCGAAGATCTCCTCCGGTTTGATGAAGAAAAGATGCGTAGTCTGCGCGGCTCCGCCATATCCATGATTTTTCAGGAGCCGATGACCGCTCTTAATCCTGTTCTCAGGATCGGTTACCAGATAACTGAAACGATCAGAAGTCACCGGGATATCTCAAAAGCAGCTGCCGACTTGGAAGCAATCAGCCTTCTTGAGCAAGTCGGCATTCCTGCGGCGAAAGAGCGTTTTTCATCGTATCCGCACCAACTGTCAGGCGGTATGAAGCAACGCGTCATGATTGCCATGGCGCTCGCCTGCAAACCCCGCCTTCTTATCGCCGATGAGCCGACAACAGCCCTTGACGTGACAATTCAGGCGCAGATCCTGACAATGATCGACAGTCTCAAGCAGAGTATCGGCATGAGCCTGCTGCTGATCACTCATAATCTGGGTATAGTTTCCAATCGTGCCGACAGAACGGTTATCATGTATGCCGGTTCTGCAGTTGAATCAGCAGCAACAGAACGTGTCCTCCAGACCCCCCTGCACCCCTACACCATGGGGTTGCTAGCATCCCTTCCCCAAAGCAGCCCTCCGGGACAGCCGCTCCCCGCAATACGCGGCTCACTTTCACCGACAGACATTCTCCAGCCGGGATGCATTTTTAAACGCAGGTGCCCGTACAAAATCGAGAAATGCGAAATTGACTCCCCGCCTCTGCTTGAAGTCAGGCCGGATCATTTTGCCGCCTGCTGGAGGGCGCCGCTGCCATGAATGAAATTCTCCTTGAGGCCCGTAACCTGAAAAAAAAGTTTGTTCTTCCTGCCCCCCCGTTCGGGCGTTCGAAAGTCATCAACGCTGTAAACGGCATCAATATTTCAGTGAGGCGAGGTGAAACACTGGGGTTGGCCGGAGAGTCCGGTTGCGGCAAGTCAACTGTAGCGAGACTGCTGATGGGACTTGAACAGCCAACTTCAGGGGATATTCTGTTTCGCGGCAGGGAAATATCCACATTCAATAGCAACGAGCAGCATAGTTTCCGCCGGGCAATCCAGATGGTTTTCCAGGATCCCTACTCTTCGTTAAACCCCCGCATGCGAGTCGGCGAGATAATCGGCGAGCCTCTGCTGATCCATCGGCTAGCTTCACATTCCGGTCAGAGGGAAAATGTCCTGTCACTTATGAACAAGGTAGGACTTCCTCCGGAGCAGTATGACCGCTATCCCCACGAATTTTCCGGCGGGCAGAGGCAGAGGATCGGCGTTGCCAGAGCGCTGGCCCTCACACCTGAAATCATTATTGCCGATGAACCGCTCTCGGCTCTCGATATATCCATTCAGGCGCAGATAATCAATCTCTTCATTGATCTGCAGAAAACTCTTGGGCTATCCTACCTTCTGATCTCCCACGATCTTGCGGTTATCCGTCATTTGAGCACGAAAGTCGCAATCATGTATCTTGGCAGGATAGTGGAGCAGGCTGCGACGGAAGATATTTTCAGGTCGCCTACTGCACCCATATACAAGGGCGCTCCTTGCAGCTATTCCCGGATTCGGATCAGATGCCAGATCGATTCCGCTGCTGGAGGACGATATTCCTTCGCCGATTTCATCCCCGCCAGGATGCCCTTTCCACCCGCGCTGCCCAAACAAAAGAGATATCTGCGCAGCCGTTGCTCCTGAGTTTGAAGAGAAGATTCCAGGGCATTTTGCCGCCTGTCATTTCAGCCTGGAGCTATCTACTTGTTGACAAAAATCGCTGTGCAGGTAAATAATTCTAATCTCTGTTGCGCAATAAATGCAATTATCATGGAGTACTCATAAATGAAGATAAGCTGTGATTTTCTGGTACTCGGAAGCGGCATCGCCGGACTCTCTTTTGCCTTAAAAGCTGCCGGTCATGGCACTGTGGCAGTCGTAACCAAGCGTGAAGTTACCGAATCTGCAACAAATTATGCCCAGGGAGGCATTGCCTCAGTCTTTTCCCAGGAAGACACCTTTGCTGCCCATATTGATGACACGCTGGTTGCCGGCGCCGGGATCTGTCATGAAGAGGTTGTCCGGATGGTTATTGAAGAAGGCCCGCCGACGATTCAGAGCCTGATCGACTGGGGGGTCAAATTTACCACCAGCGGTGATTCCTTCGACCTGACCAGAGAAGGGGGGCACAGCCAGCGACGGATTCTTCATGCTGATGATGTAACCGGGCGGGAGATTGAAAGAGCGCTTGTGGCTGCCGTAAGGAATCACCCGAACATAACAGTCTACGAAAATCACATTGCCATTGACCTGATTACCGAGGCGAAAATCACCCGTAAACGGTTGAAGCATAATCGCTGTCTCGGGGCGTATGTGCTTGCAATAGAGGCAGAGAAAGTTAAGACTTTTAACGCCAGATTCACCCTGCTGGCGACCGGGGGGACCGGTAAAGTCTACCTTTACACCTGCAATCCTGATGTTGCTACCGGAGACGGCGTAGCCATGGCGTATCGGGCCGGTGCGGATATTGCCAACATGGAGTTCATGCAGTTCCACCCGACAACCCTTTATCACCCTCACGCCAAATCATTCCTGATCTCAGAGGCTGTCCGTGGCGAGGGCGCTATCCTTCGGCGTCGCGACGGAACCGCCTTCATGGAAAAGTACCATCACCTCAAAGATCTTGCGCCACGCGACATAGTTGCCCGTGCCATAGACAGTGAGATGAAGACCTTCGGGGATGACTGTGTTTATCTCGACATCACTCATCGGGAACCTGAATATATCAAGGGCCGCTTCCCGAATATTTACCAGACCTGCCTTGAATACGGCCTCGACATGACCACCACGCCCCTGCCGGTCGTGCCTGCCGCCCACTACCTTTGCGGCGGCGTTGCAGTTGACCGGAATGCGGAGACAAATATCAAGCAGCTTTACGCTATCGGTGAAGTTGCCTTCACCGGTCTCCACGGTGCAAACCGACTTGCAAGCAACTCCCTCCTTGAAGCGGCGGTATATGCAGGCCTCGCTTACAAGCACATTGTCAGTGAACTTGAAGCTGACCGCCCGTCACTTCCAATCGTTCCGGAATGGGACTCTGGAACGGCCACCAATAGCGATGAGATGGTGATTGTTTCTCAAAACTGGGATGAAATAAGACGCTGCATGTCGAATTATGTCGGCATAGTCAGGTCGGACAAAAGGCTGCAACGAGCTCTGCGCAGAATCAGACTAATTCAGGAAGAGATTGAGGATTACTATTGGGATTTCATCATCACATCAGACCTTATAGAACTGCGCAACATAGCCACAGTTGCCGAACTGATAGTCCGCTGCGCCAGACAGCGTAAAGAGTCGCGCGGTCTCAACTACAACATCGACTATCCTGAACGCGACGATATTCACTGGAAAAAGGATACCTATGTCCGTAAAAGTTTCTGACATACGCGAAACCATAACCGGTTTCCGGGAAGATATCGACAGCCTTGACAGTCAGCTGCTGACTATTTTCAACAGAAGAGCAGCCCTTGCACTTGGAGATCGGCCGGATCAAGAAAGTTCTCGATCTGCCCGTTTACGACCCTTCACGAGAGAAACGTATATTCGACAGGATGAAGGGCGACAACCCCGGGCCGCTTGATGACGGTGCAATTGTCAGACTTTTTGAGCGGGTAATAGATGAATCAAGACGACTCGAACGGATAATGACTCATCCTGAAGACCATACCGGGAAGGAGCTTTAAAATGCTTATCATCATGAAGAAATCAGCTGCGGAAGATGATCTGGTGCA
The DNA here is from genome assembly GCA_963810975.1 of uncultured delta proteobacterium. Classification (GTDB taxonomy): domain Bacteria; phylum Desulfobacterota; class Desulfuromonadia; order Geobacterales; family DSM-12255; genus VEOV01. The sequence continues at coordinate 270,888 of CAWEPN010000008.1, forward strand.
TGTCAAACAGTTTCTTATCAACAGAGATTACGATATTCACCAGTCAACCGGAGCAAACAGAACCATCATCGGGGTAATCGGTGATACCGAGAAGCTTTCAACTTCAGAGGTGGGTAAAATGCCTGGAGTTCTGCAGGTCATCAGAATAGCTAAAGAAGAGTAGCGGCTTGTTTAAGATAGACGGTAAAACGCCCTGATCAGTGAACAGCTGATCAGGGCGTTTTTTGACTTATGGTTTTGCGGCCTCATCAAGCAGATAATTCATCAGATTGACAACTTGCCTCACTTCTTCCCTGTTCATATTCGACTTGGGCTTGCGGAGCATTTTTACCCCATACGCCTTGGTAGCCTGTTTATCGAAAGGCTGGCCGGTAACCGGCGCAATTCCGGTCTGAATCGAGATAACGGTTCGTTCCATGGTGTGGCACTGGATACACTTTATTTTCATGACTTCAAATGCAGGTTTAAGATCAGCCGGTATCTGCGCGGGGTCGAAATTCATTTTATCCCCCTTGCCAATTGAGTTGATCCTGGCGTCTGCCTGAACGGATAATGCTGCGACAACCAACGATGAAACAAACAGAATTTTCCCCCACTTCATAAGCTTTTCTCCCTGAATAGTTTGGATTTCCTAAAAAGCAACTCTTACCCCAAGCAGAAACAGATTTGCATCATCACTATTGTCTGCATCAGCATGTTGATACTCAAATGTAAACTTGGCGTTCTGTATCGGTGCATAGCTGACAGCCGGGATAAAGCGCTGCACCGCATCAGTACCTCCGACATCCTGATACTCATACCTGAACATCCCCATCAAATCGGTGGTGAACAGGTACTCCCCCTGAGCGGCAAAGACATCACTACTCACACTCTGATCAGAATTGAGATAAGGGATTTTGTCTTCACCGTGAGCCCAGGCAAGCTTCAACCTGGCGTTGCATTATAACAAGGTCCATGTCAACTCCGCCACGAAAAAAGTCATTACGGTTGCTTGAAGCGCTGTCCAGCGCATTCCGGCCGAAATAGCCGTAGCCGCCGACAGTGAGGTACACGTAATCAAGCATGCTTTCGACATCAAGGTCGAGATCAGGCTCCTTGGCATGGTAATCCGACCCGCCTATTTTGACAGAAAAAGAGCCGTAGCCTTCATTGGCATCCTGCCCATCCCTGTCGACAATCCCGGCGGCAACGTACAGCCGGTTGAAAAGAATGGCATTTGCCTCAATGGCATCATTCGTTGAGTCAGTTGTAAAGTTTGACGACGCCTACCCGGTAACTGGTTGTGGCAAAGTCGGAAATACCGCCCTTGTTGGATTTCTGCCAGAGGGAAAGCTGCGGCCTGAACCGGCCGGCCTTGATATTGACCGGAGTGTCGAAAGTGTTTCTCCAGATCAGATAGAACTGCTCAAGATCATTCGAATATGGTGAGCCCACATTAACCGGCGTATTGCTGACAGCAGGGTCGTACTCGCCCTTCAGCGTAAAGGTTGTACTTCAAATAGAAACCAATCTTGTCCCTGAATAACACCACCGGCAAGCAGCGATACCGCCCGGGTGGAGAGGTCGAGCTTGTCGTAGTCGAGGTCGTCATTGTAAGACGCATCGAGCGTCGCCGCAATAGAGAGCGGCAGGGTCTGGGGAAGTCCTGCAAGCCAGAGGGGCTCGCTCTTCCCCTTGGCCACATGGGCTGGAGCGTCGTCATTTTTCAACGACTCGGGAGCCTGTTCCTTAAGTTTCTTCAGCGTCGCAGGGTCTCCTTCACCCTTGACAGCAACCTTGCTGTCAGGAGTTGCACTCTGCTTTGCCCAGACAAAGCCGTTTTTCAAAAAAGCGTCACCATATTCGTTCAGTTCCGGGAAGATGGTATGGCAGGTCGTACATTCGGCGTTGTGTTCACGGCTGAAAGCGGGAATGGCATGGGAACTGCCCGCCGTCAAACAGTGAGCTATCAACAGTAACGCAAGGAACAGAACTATTTTATTTGACTGGTTCATGTGTTAACAAGCCTCCTGGAGTATATCTCGTTGCAGCCTCACGGTCTGTCCCGATTATCACCGTATGGTGCGGTGACTGAGGGATGCGGATTTGTGTAAGCCCAGGCAACTGGATCGGCAGCATAGATTGTTTGCCCTGCACTGTATTCAACACTATTATCAAGCCAGTCAATGGAGTCAAAGATCAGCCTTTTGGCATACAGATCATTATGGGCAAACCCGCCGTAATCGCGGAAAAGCAGGTTAAGATTAAATGCCGCCCCCATGTTCTCTTCATTACCCCACTTCTTGAAAGCGTTTGTACCAGCAGTGCTTGTTTTACTGTAATTCTCCGGTTTCATACCGGCACTTGACATGTTAAAGAAATATGGACTTGTGGATGCAATATATTGCGGGATCCGCCCCGTGAAATTGGTGCTGGTCTCAACCATATTCTGGAATACCTTGAGGAGATGGCGATAACCGTTTTTCTGGTCCTCCAGACTTGATGGGGTCCACGGTGTCTGAATATGGCAGACGGAATTGCAAACGGGGCTTTCTATTGCTGCTACGTTCTGATTCAACGGATTCATGTAGATATTGCCAAACTGATCGACCAAGGGAGAAGACATTACGTAATCCCCCCGCAAAACCGGCAGGAAAGTATGGCGGCGCGGGCGCAGATGGCAGGTGACGCAGGGACCGTCGATACCGGTGCCAGCGGTGTTGTTCCTGCCAATCAGGTCATGTTTGAACTGGTCGGTCGTTTTGGCGTAGGCCCGGTTTGCGAACTCATAACCGGTAGCTTTGAAGATAGTTCCGCCTGCTGTCAGATAGTGAGAATTTATGAAAGAAAGATTGTTGTACTGCTTTGCAGAGGTAATTGCTGCGAACACTTTCTTTACTGTGCTGCCTGCTTCACGTCCGGCATGGCATGGCAGGCAGATGTTTGAGGTCGCCACATCGGGGAAGACAAAAGAATTAATAATTAAACGAGGGTTTGCCGGAATCGATCGCCGCAATATTGTAATTGTAATAACCGGTGACCTGCGGAACTTTGCGCATTTTGTAGCCATAGGCACTGCCATTGCCGTTGTCATGACATACGTTGCAGTAAACTACCTGTTTCTGGTTACTGATCGGCACGGAACCGGGGGCTACCAGCGAGCCGTCAGCATTGCGTTTCGCGCCCCAGGGGCGGACATCATTAAAACCGGAATTGATATAGTTCAGGTAACCGGTAGTCGTATGACACCTGACACAGTCAGAAGGCGCAGAAGTCTGCGGTGACGCATTGTCCGTGCCTCTCACTTTAAAATCATAATGCACGTAAGGTTCAGCGTTCACTTCGCCGTGTCCGGATTCAGACCATTCACGATGCTGCGCCGTGACGTTGTTATTGTGAGGATTATGACACCATTTGCAATCGCTCTCATAAGGAGTGCCGCGCAGAACCGCATATCCAGCCGAATAGGTAGGGTCCGGCAGAGGTTTGGTAAGGTTGAGATCCTGAGGCGCAGCAGAGAGATGCTTCCCATCCAGAGGCTTCACGGTGCTCCCCCCATCATGACAGATATAACAGGGCTTAGGATCTGCTGATGATTGAACGCTGCCGCCATGGCAGGTGGAACAGTAATGGTTGCTGTCTCTGTTATGACAATCGATACAACCGGCGACATTACTCGTAAAATGAATTGACTGTTGCCATTCGGTGACGATAGGCACTCCAGTTCCTGGAGAGGGTGTTGACTGGTGGCATGATCCGGCATGAGATGCAGAAAAACATGATGTAGATGCGGCAACTGAATCCTGCTGCGTAGAGCTGCCTGCCTTACCGCTACCACAAGCGGTCAGCGAAATAGCCAGAATGGACAGCAGCAACAGTTTAATCCAGTATTTCATGATTTACCTCCAACTTTAGGCTAACGGCGCAGATGTATGCTCAGAACTGACAATGCTTGGCACCATAATTGATTTTTTTGTTTTAATCAACTAGTGATAATGGTAATAATTGCTATATTGCGAATTCAAGGGAGACATTTTCATGTGTAAAAAGCTCTTTATCGCCGCGACCGGGCAGAACTGCGGCAAGACCACCATGAGTGTCTCCCTGATGCATCTTGCCAGGAAAAAGTATGGCCGAGTCGGCTTTATCAAACCGATCGGCCCCAAAATAGAGATGTTCGGCGACCGGATAGTCGATATGGATGCAGCGCTGATGGCAAAGGCATACGGGCTTGAGGAAGATATCCACCTCATGTCTCCGATTGCTCTCCATAAAAGCTTTACCAAAGAGTTTCTGGCGGGAAAGATTCGCCGTGAAGATCTTGAGCAGACGTTACTGGATGCGGTCAGCCAGCTCGAAAAGAAGTACGACCTGCTGATAATCGAAGGGGCCGGCCACGCGGGAGTCGGCTCAATTATCGGCCTGAACAATGGGCGGGTGGCGCATCTGCTGGATGCGCCGGTTGTCATAGTTGCCGGCAGCGGTATCGGCAGCGTTGTCGATTCACTCCATCTCAACATGGCTCTTTTCGAAAAAGAGGGGGCCGATGTGCGCATGGCGGTCATAAACAAGGTGCGATATGACAATCGCAGCAAAATCATCGACCTGGTCAAGCTTGCCTTTGCTGGCTCAAATCTACAGATTACCGGCGGGTTCAATTTTTCGCCGATACTTGCAGATCCTACACTGGGTCATATCTCAAGACTTCTAAATCTGCCGTTGCGAGCAAACCAGACGGAAAGAAGCCGGATAATTCACAATATCCAACTCGGCGCGGCATCATCGCAGAAGGTTGTTGACAACCTGCTGGATGACACCCTGCTCGTTGTCACCAGTTCGCGGGATGAACTCCTGGTTACTATCTCTTCTTTGTATCACATCCCTGAATATCTCGAAAAAATAGCCGGTCTGATAATAGCCGGTCACGCACCGGTTTCGGAAATAAGCCAGAGGATAGTTGAAGACAGCGGCATCCCGTACATCCGGATAGACAGGACAACCGCAAATGTCTACACAGCTCTTAGCGAAGATGTGGCCAAAATCACGGTTGAGGATATTGAAAAACTCGACTGGATCAGGGACCATGCGGAAAAAGAGATCGATTTTGAAGCAATTGACGCGATACTCTGATTAAGCCGAACCTCTCCACCATCATTTTTGCCACCGCCACAATGCCTATCCCCGTCGGACAGACCGCATCGCACCTGCCACAGAGAAAGCAGCTGATCACCCCCCACTTTGTCTTGTCCGCTGCCAGTTTGTGATGGATCCGGCGGCGAGTCCGCAGCGCTTCCGTGCCAAGCGGATTATGACCGCCAGCCTCACGCATGAAGCCGTCAAGCTGACAGGAGTCCCACATCCTGCTCCGTTCAACTCTGTCCGGGTAGCGCCAGTCCTTCACCCCGAAGCAGGTGCAGGTCGGGCAGACAAGATTGCAGCCGGTGCAGAGGATGCAGCTCTGCAGCGACCTCCTCCCAGAAATCGTCGGTCACTTTGTCAGCGAGGAGAAGCTCTGACGCCCTCTGGATGATGGCAACATTTTTATCAATATACTCCGCAGATCTTTTCGCAACTTCAGCAAGGGCGTCAACCGGAGCATCACACGGCATCAAGGCGGTAATACTCCGGCCTGCGGCGCTGTACGGAACCACAATCCAATCTGTTCCATTAAAGACAAACTCAAGATCACATTCGCCCCCGGAGACAGGTACAAAACCGCCATCAATTCCGACAAATCCGGAAACAGCGGCAATTATCGCCCCATCACGCCGCCTGAAGTAAAGGTCGTCAGTCAGCCCGTCGGCAAAGAAGCGGTCGATGAAATCCAGACAAAGCAGATCGCGCGGGGTAAAGCCGACAACCATGAGCTGCTTGGCTGCGGTGGTGGCAATATCTGGATTTTCTGCCGCGGAAGAGAAGACTTCTCCATCCTGGGGGAAAAAGACCGCTGTGGGTTTTGCGAGCAGTAGAGCTCCGGCAAGGGCGATTTTACCTTCTCCGGGCCGGCCCAATACCCTGCCGCCATCCGGAGAGATCACCGGGATACGCAGGTCAAAATCGTGACAAAGCGCCGTGAAAAAATTATCAAGCTCCGCCGGAGTCAGTTTCTTCACGACGCGCTCCTTATCCTGACGGCGGAAACTTTGAACTCCGGAATATGCGACTCGGGGTCAAGTTCGTTGTTGGTCAGAGCATTGGCAGCACCTTCGGCAAAATGGAACGGCATAAAAAGGACACCAGGTGATGCAGAATTCGTAATTTTAGCGAATACGGCCACTTCTCCCCTTCTGCTTGAAACCACGACTTTCTGGCTGTCTTTTATTCCGTAGAAGAAAGCATCAACCGGGTTTATCTCGACAAAAGCGCGCCGCTCCTCCCGGTCGAGCAGATGAGTGCGCCGGGTCATGATGCCGGTATGCCAGTGAAAATAGGTCCGGCCGGTTGTCAGGACGAGCGGATAGTCAACATCAGGGGCTTCAGCTGAAGGTCGATATGTAACAGGGACAAATCTGCCGAGACCGCGGGTGAAACTCTCCCGGTGAAGAATCGGCGTGCCCGGATGATCTTGATCACTGCAGGGCCACTGCAATCCAAAAGGTGTCAGCCTTTCATGACTTACCCCTGCATATATCGGGGTCAGGGCAGCGATCTCCGCCATTATTGCCGCGGTATTGTCATACTTCATCCCCGTATAACCGGCAGCAGCCGCCAGTTCGCAGATGATCTCCCAGTCCGCCCTTGCCTCGCCGGGAGGCTCGACCGCTTTCTGCAGCAGCTGAATCCGCCGCTCGGTATTGGTAAAGGTGCCGTCTTTTTCCGCATAACAAGCCGCCGGGAGAACCACATCCGCCAGCTGTGCCGTCTCGGTCAGGAAAATATCCTGCACCACCAGCAACTCCAGCCTCTGGAGCGCCTCCCGTGCATGACTCTGATCAGGATCGGAGATGAGCGGATTTTCGCCCATGATGAACATCGCCTTGATCACACCCTCATGGGCAGCATTCATCGCCAGGGTCAGCGGCATTCCGGGAGTTTCGGGCAGCGAGCCCCCCCAGACCTTTTCAAATTTCTCCCTGATCGCCGGGTCGGCAACTTTCTGATAGCCGCTGTAAAGGTCGGGAAGCGCCCCCATGTCGCAGCCACCCTGGACATTGTTCTGGCCGCGAAGAGGATTGACTCCGGTTCCTTCCCTGCCGATATTGCCGGTCAGCATGGCCAGCGCGGCAATGCAGCTGACATTATCGACTCCATGGGTATGCTGGGTTATCCCCATGGAGTAGAAGATCATGGCGGATTTGGCAGAAGCGTACATTCTTGCGGCAGCAGCAATCTCTTCCGCTGAAAGCCCGGTAATTTCAGCCGCCCGCTCCGGAGTCCATTCCCGGACTGATTCGGCAAACCCGTCAAAACCTTCGGTGCGGGAAGCTATGAACGCCCTGTCTTCCAGCCCCTCGGCAATTATCACGTTTATCATCGCCAGCAGCAGCGCGACATCGGAGCCGTTTTTGTGGCGCAGATGCATATCTGCATGGCGGGCAAGGCGGATAATCCGGTTATCGGCCACGATCAGTTTCGCACCGTTTTTGACTGCCTTGATGATGCGGCTACCGATGAGCGGATGCTGCTCGGTGGTGTTCGAACCGATCACAAAAATCAGCTCAGCCTTTTCTATGCAGTCAATGGAGTTCGTCATCGCACCGGAACCGAATGTCTGGGCAAGCCCGGTGACAGTCGAGGAGTGGCAGAGCCGGGCGCAGTGGTCGATATTATTGGTACCGAAAACTCTCCTGGCCAGCTTCATCAGGAGAAAATTCTCCTCGTTGGTAGCCTTGGCAGAAGAAGCAAACATGATGGAGTCCTTGCCATGCTTTTCCTGAACAGCCTTAATGCCGGTGACAACCCGTTCGATCGCTTCACCCCACGATGAGGGAACAAGCTCGCCATCTTTCCTGACAAGCGGCACGGTTAGTCGATCCGGATGACCGGCAAAGGCAAATGCGTTCCACCCCTTGACACAGAGCCCGCCTCTGCTGACAGGGTGATTTTTGACCGGCTCGACCCCGATCAGCCGCCCCCCTTCTGAAAGCAGGTGAAACATGCAGCCGGTGCCACAGTAGGGGCATATCGTGAAGGTCCGCTTCATATCGCCCCCCTCACCCCTTCCACCTGATCCAGGCGGAAAACCGGCCCGTCCGTGCAGCAGTACAGGTGCTCAATCGAACAGTGCCCGCATTTGCCGACCCCGCAGCGCATGTTGCGCTCCAGCGACAAAATAATTTGATCAGCGGTAAAACCTTTCTTCTTCAGCTCTTCTATTACCGCCCTGAACATAGGCGGTGGGCCGACAACAACGGCACAGGCTACGGTCTGGATCCATATCAAGTCCTGGAATCAGCGTCGTTATAAGGCCGACGGACCCTTCAAAGCACTCCCCCTCCTTGACATCATCAACGGTTATCGAACAGCCGAAAACGGCAGAGCTTTTCCACTCTTGCAGGTCAGCCTTGAAAAGCAGCATATCCGGATTTCTGGCGCCGTAGATGATCTCCAGCCGGCCAAACTCTTCCGGCCGATCATAGCAATACTGAATCAGGGACCGGAGCGGCGCCAGCCCACAGCCACCTGAAATCAGCAGCAGATCTTTCCCCCTTAGCAGTGACAGCTCAAAACTGCTGCCGAATGGCCCCCTGATGCCGACGATGTCGCCGACGACTTTTCTGTGCATCTCGGCAGTCAGATGTTCCGGCACGCCGGATAGCAAGATCGAAGAGACCTTTGCGGGTGGGTGAGGATGCAACTGAGATAGGTGCTTCGGTGAAACCCAAAATGGAGAGCTGGACAAACTGGCCGGGGAGATGATTCAGATCGCTGCCATCTTTCATCCGGAGAGAAAAAAGTTTTTCATCCGGGGTAAGATCGCTGACAGAGATGATCTCTGCATCTCGAGGCACATAGAGAGCACCTTTATTTTCTGAACTATTGTTGGTCATTTTGTATCCACTCTGCATTGAAAAAAGTACATTAGGAGCCTGTCGGACTTAGGAAATCAAAGCGAAAATTCAGCTGGGCGAGGACAGATTTAGTCGATTTTGAAGGTCAATAGTTGTTCTATTGACCAAGAAAGCGGCTAAATATGGACCGTTCAGACGGATTTACAGCAGATTTATTCTAAGTCCGATAGACTATTAAATAGTACCCTAGGCCGAATTGACTGTCCACCGAATAACTTTTTCCACAATCTCTTTTCAGACTACATGTTTTAGTGTATAAAACATAGAAATAGTTAACCTCAATGCTTTGCAACTGCAAACATCAGGAGCAGCGATGATTCAATTCACCAATGTCGACAAATGGTTTGGCCCGCTCCACGTCCTCAACAACATCAACCTTCATGTCAAACAGGGTGAAGTTGTCGTTATCTGCGGCCCTTCCGGCTCAGGCAAATCGACCCTGATCAGAACAATCAACCAGCTGGAGGCGATTGACAAGGGAAGCCTTATTGTGGACGGCAAGGATCTTTCTGATAAAAATACCGATATAAACAAACTGCGAGCGGAGATAGGTTTTGTATTCCAGCAGTTCAACCTTTATCCACACCTCTCTGTAATCAACAATATCACCCTTGCGCCGATAAAACTTCGTGGCCTCTCCAAAAAAGACGCCGAAGAGCAGGCCATGCAGCTCCTGACAAGAGTCGGCCTGGAAGAGAAGCGCGATGCCTATCCGGCGCAGCTCTCCGGCGGACAGCAGCAGCGGGTCGCCATTGCGCGCGGGCTTGCCATGAAACCGCTCATCATGCTCTTTGACGAACCGACTTCCGCTCTCGACCCGGAGATGATCGGCGAAGTCCTTAATGTCATGCAGGATCTCGCCAAGAGCGGTATGACCATGGTAGTGGTAACTCACGAAATGGGCTTTGCCCGGGAGGTTGCGCACCGGGTTGTTTTTATGGATTTCGGCACTATAATCGAGGAGGCGCCGCCTGAAGATTTCTTCTGCAATCCACAACATGACCGCGCCAAGCAGTTTCTGAATCAGCTTCTGACCCCTATGCACGGCGCTCTCTGTAACTGACAGCTTTTTCAGGCGGAACAATTGAGTCTGCCTGTATACTTTCAACGGAGGTAACAAAAATGAGAAAAATCGTTGCACTCTTCATGATGACAGCAGTAGTTGCAGTCGCAGCACAAAGCTTTGCTGCCCCACCGGCAGACACTCTTGCAGCGGTCAAGAAAAGCGGGGTTCTGGTTGCCGGGGTAAAGGACTCACTCCCGCCGTTCGGTTACATTGACGAAAAGACCCGGACAATCGTCGGCTATGACATCGACTTCGTCAATGCCATTGCCAAAAAACTCGGCGTCAAGGTCGAGCTCAAACCGGTAACCTCTGCCAGCCGGATGCCGCAGCTTCAGGAAGGCAACATCGACATCATCGCCGCCACCATGACCAAAAACCCTGAGCGGGCAAAGTAGATCGATTTCAGCCACACCTACTTCTTCACCGGCCAGAAATTCATCACCAAAAAAGGGAGCGTAAAATCGCTCAAGGATCTGGAAGGGAAGCGGATCGGCACTGCCAAAGGCTCAACGTCCGAGCAGAACGTCAAGAAAGCGCTGCCGACAGCAACCGTCCTCTCCTTTGACGACTATCCGCAGGCATTCCTCGCCCTGCAGCAGGGCAAAGTTCAGGCAGTGACCACTGACGAGGCTATCCTCGCCGGCCTTCTGGCAAAATCACCCCAACAAGGATAAGTTTGAAATCCCGAATGTCCAGCTCTCCGATGAGCCGTACGGTCTCGGCATGAGAAAGGGCGACAAGAATTTTGTCGATTTCGTCAACAAGACCATCCTTGAAATGGAAAAGAGCGGCGAAGCCAAGAAGATATTTGAAAAGTGGTTCGGTCCGAAAACCGAATTCCATCTGCAGCGCAACTTCAAGATAACAGCAGATAAGTAAAAAGGCAGGCTGAAGGTAGAAGGCTGAAGGTAATAGACTTCCTTTTGTCCTTCAACCTTCAGCCTTCAGCCTTCAGCCTTGGAGTTCCTGTGCTTTCCTACAAATTCGACTGGTCAGTCATAACATCCGGACAGTATCACGATTGGCTCGTTTCCGGGCTGAAAGTGACCCTGCAGCTGTCGCTGGCCGGGATAATTCTCTCCTTTCTGCTCGGGCTTATTGTCGCGGTCATGCGGATGAGTCATCTGAAACTGTTCCGCTGGAGCGCCTGCGTCTTTCTTGAGTTCACCCGCAACACCCCGCTGCTGGTGCAGATATTTTTCTGGTATTTCGGCTCCTACAAACTTCTGCCGACAGCTGTGAATGATTGGCTAAACAACACCGGCTTTGAATTTGCCGCCGGCGCTGATTGCCCTGACCATCTATACATCGGCCTTTATTGCCGAGGATATCCGCTCCGGCGTTCTCTCCATCCCGAAAGAGCAGATGGAGGCGGCCCAGAAGCAGCGGCTTCTCCTACCTCCGCTCCATGCAGTACATCATCCTGCCCCAGGCGGTGCGGATAACCATTCCGCCGCTGGTCAACCAGTTTCTCAATCTTGCCAAAAACTCCTCGCTCGCCATGACCATCGGCGTTATGGAGCTGACCTATCAGGCGCGCCAGGTGGAAAGCTACACCTTCAAAGGGTTCGAGGCTTTTACCGCCGCAACCGTGGTCTACCTGGCAATATCGGTCATCATAACCTTCCTTGTGGATCAGTATAATGATCGGGTCCTCAAGATTCACAAGGGGGCCTGACGATGGAATTTCTCTCCAATTTCCAGGTAATTTCCGACAATTTTGTCTACTTCATGGTCGGTCGCTGGCCCGCATGGACCTCTTGGCGGAGTGGGCCTTACCCTTTATCTTGCTGTCGCCTCCTGTGTCCTCTCCTTTTTCGGCGGGCTTATTCTCGGACTCCTGAGTGTTTCCCGGAGGAGGTGGATCAGCTGGCCGATCCATGCTGGTGATCAATACCATCCGCGGCGTGCCGCTCTTGATGGTGATCTTCTGGATGTACTTTCTCCTGCCGGCAATCTTCGGCAAAGGTAATCACCGAAACCAGAACGGTCATCCTCGGCCTGACCTTCTTCACCTCCGCCTATATGTCGCAGATCGTCCGCGCCGGCATTGAAGGGATTCCCAAAGGGCAGATGGAAGCCGCCATCTCCACCGGCCTCAAGCACTGGCAGGCAATGGTCTACATCATTCTGCCCCAGGGGCTGCGCAACATGATCCCCTCGTTTGTGAACCAGTTCGTCTCCCTGATAAAGGACACCTCGCTGGCCTTTATTGTCGGCGTCTCCGAGCTGACTCACGTGGCAACCCAGATAAACAACCGCACCATGGCTTTCCCGACCGAGATATTTTTCTTCATCGCCGTCATCTACTTCATTCATCTGCTACGCCTTCACCTCGCTCTCCCGAACTCTGGAGAAGCGGCTTGTCCTGGCGCAAAGCAATCTGAACTCGGTATGATGCCGACCCTTTACCCTGCTGCTGCTGATCACTGCCGCTTTTTTTGCAGGACTGATTGACGCAGTGGCAGGCGGCGGCGGACTGATAACCGTACCGGTGCTGATGGGTATCGGCCTCCCGCCCCAGGTTGCCCTCGGCACCAACAAGCTCCAGGCATCTTTCGGCTCCGGCAGCGCCATGCTCCACTTTGTCAGAAGCGGCACAGTCAAACTGTCAGAGTGCATCAGCGGCATTCTCTGGACGGCAGCGGGTGCGACAACCGGAGTTCTGGCAGTTCAGCGCCTTGACCCCTCTTTCCTCAGACACCTTGTCCCCTGGCTGCTGATAGCTATCGCCGTTTATACACTCCTAACCCCCAAACTCGGCGCAGAGGATATCCAGGCACGGCTTATCACCAAAGCTTTTCTACCCTCTTTTCGGGCTCTCAATCGGCTTCTATGATGGTTTTTTCGGTCCGGGAACCGGCTCGTTCTGGGCAATGGCGTTCGTTCTTCTGCTTGGCTGTTCACTCGTAAAAGCAACAGCACACACAAAAGTCATGAACTTTACGAGCAATATTGTAGCTCTTGGGATGTTCATGGCAGCCGGGCAGGTTCATTTTCTGGAAGGGATTACTAATGGGGGTCGCCCAGTTTACCGGGGCAAAGATAGGGGCAAATCTTGTCACTGTGAAGGGGGCAAAATTCATCCGGCCCGTCTTCATAACGGTCGTCTTTCTGATTACAGCAAAACTTCTCTACCAGAACTACCGGTAGTCTCTGTATAAATTCGGGCATAAACTCAAGCAACATAATAAACTCATCCATGAAGTTTTCCTGCCCCGTTACCGGTCTCGGCACTACTGCTGCAACCCCCTGCCGGTAGGCGCCCAGCGCAAGCCTGAAGTCATCTTTGGGAACAAGCTGAAAAGTACAGATGTGAGTGTTTCTGGCAAGCTTCACCTTCTTTACCGGTGCATCAACAATCAACCAACTGATTTTGCCGTCTGCTTTTTCCGCCAGAGCCGTCTGCAAGCTCCTCTTCCGCCATAACCGCAACTGGCAGGGCGCCGAAATTGGCAAATACTGTCATCCATCCCATGCAGCAGCAGCCTGTCCTGACTGAAAATAACCACTTTCGGGGCATCAGCGGCAGCACTCTGTCCGGGCAGAGTCTCTTTTGTGTAGCGTGCCAGCATGTTGACCACTTTATCAAGGTCAGCCTCACAAAGATCGACGTGCAGTTCTTCAATTTTCTTTCTTTGGAACAGTACTGGGTCAAACGACGCAACCCCAGAAAAAACATGCGGCAGTTTTGCGGGAATATGGTCGATCTCGGCAAGCCCCAGATCATCGACAGAAATAAGCTCGTCAGGAAATGATTCATCCCCCTCAGTATCCGCCTTTTCCTCCTCAATCAGACCGTCTCTTGTTCTTTCATCGAATATTACCAGCGCATCCATCAAAATACTCTGGGTGTTAACGTTTACTTCATGATCCATTTTTTCAGGATAATATTTAAAGTTGTACTCAACGGAATCCCTTAAGTGATCGAGAGTAAATTGGCCGCTTTTCCAGGTAAGTATCTCTACGAGGGTTATCTCCACAAGCCGCTGCAGTGCTTTAAACGCATCCTGCTCGGCAAGAATTCCCATTTCGATGAGCATTATAACTAACGGCCGCCTGCTCTCAATCTCCGCCTGCTGATCATGGAGTGCAGCTTCAAGCTGTCGCTGCGTCACAAAACCCATATCCACAATCACCTGGCCAATCCGTATACTGCCATTAAGATGACTGGCACTGACAATATAGCCATCCTTGAAAACAAGTTGGCTCTCCCCCTTGCGGCCTTTGACAACAAGAATCCCGGATTTTCTGGTGGAATTCAGCAGTTGAATCACATCAACTATTGGCAACTGCTCCAGATCACCTGTGAATGCCATACTCCACGCTCCTGATATAAAATTCAGCTTGCCGAGTATAACATCAAAAATTCTCTCAAGCCATACACCATCCTTCCATATTCTTTCCAACTGCACCACAAAATGATATAAACGTAAAAATCACACCAGCAGACGGAGGTTATCACATTGGAGCTGATGTTTCCGATCCTCGCCGCAGCAATCTCCTCATACAGATCTTCAGCGACAGCTGCGGGCAACCCTGCTGTCGAGCCTGCAGGAGAGTGCGCCGCTAACTCCCGGTCGAGCCTGGCGCCATTATCAAATCGCTAAAGGATCAATTCAAAAAGAGAAAATGAGTTGACCCCACCATCCAGAATTCCACCGCTTCTGTTGCCACTCTGCCTCTTCATAACCGGCATTGCGACAGCAGGAAGCTTTGAGTTGTTCCTGCCTCCCCAGCTGTTACTGTTATCAATTTCTCTCCCCGCCACTCTCCTGTTATTCCGCTCGCGAAACTTGTTTATGGTCTCTCTCTGCCTGACACTCTTTGTGGCAGGCAACCTCCTGATACAGCCAATCCTTGAGAAAAACCCTGAGACGACACTTTTTCTGGAGACTAACGTATCCAGAGATCTGCTCGTAGAAGGTGTCATTGTCAAACGACCTGATGCCAGAGAAAGCGGCTACAGAATCATTATCAGGCCTGAACAGATTGCTCCGGCCGATATGCCCGGCAATAACACCAAAATAACGGGACTCCTGCTCCTCAGGCTAGGCACAGGCGGAGAACACTTTGCCAGCGGAGACAGGATACGTTTTAAGGGGAAATTGAGCCAGCCCAGGAATTTAGGCACTCCGGGAGAGTTCAATATTGAGCGGTTTTACAAGTTAAAAGATGTTGTTGCTACTTCTTTTGTCAAGAGTGCCGCTGACGTTCTTGTCGTCGAAAAAGGTGCAGAGTCCAGATTTCAGGGACACTTCGACGTAACTGCGGCGAAAGTCGGCAGGTTTATATCAAGTCGCCTCCCCGGAGCAGAGGGGGGGATTATGAAAGCTCTTTTAATAGGCGACATGTCAGACATCCCTCAGCAGCTGAAGGATCAATACAGCCGGACAGGTGTCAACCATATCCTCTCAATATCCGGCTTTCATATTGGCATCATTGCTTTGGCGCTCATCCAGATATGGTTTGCCATTTCAAGACTTTTCCCCGCTCTGCTGCTGTATCTGAACTTCAGACGTTGTGCGCTGTTATTATCAATTCCACTGGTCGTCTATTACATGTTTCTTGCCGGGGCAGCGCCGGCGACAGCACGATCTGTCATTATGCTCTGCCTGCTGATAATCGGTCTGATGCTTGAGCGGGAATCAGACCCGGTAAACTCTCTTGCTCTGGCTGCTTTTGCACTCCTGCTGATCAATCCCGCCAACCTCTATGACATTTCATTCCAGTTCTCATTTCTTGCCTTATGGGGTCTGACGGTCATAACGCCTCTTTTGACAAGGCCCTTCAGAGGAAAAGTCACCGGATGGAGGTACAATCTCATTCTGTTTGCCGCTGCGTCTACTGCCGCGGTGACAGTCACGCTCCTCCCGGCAGCATACTATTTTCAACAATCTTCTTTAACCGGAATAATCAGCAATTTCTTTATAGTTCCGCTCCTTGGTTACGGAGCTGTTGTTACAGGGTTTGCCGCCCTCCCCTTTATCTGGCTGTTTCCGGTCGCGGCTGGATATCTTATCGCCATTGCCGGGCTTTTGATCTCTGCCTCTAACAGCATAATTGCCATGCTTGCCAGAATACCGACACTCCCCGCCTTCACTCCGACAGAGATTGATTTAGCCATATTCCTTCTTGCCATGCTCTTTATAACTGTCATGAGAAACAGTAAAATCAAGGCAGTCACTTTAGCGATGGTCCCTTTTTCTATTGTCCTGCTCCAGCAGATACCTTGGCAAGAGAATGATTTCTCTCTCAAGATTGATTTTCTGAGTGTCGGACAGGGGGAATCAACTCTGATCACATTTTCAGATGGGCGGAGAATGCTGATAGATGGAGGTGGGACATATCATGAATCAGGGTGGAATGTCGGCAAGCAGCTTCTTCTTCCTGCCCTCAGGAAAATGGGTATAAAAAGGATCGACTATCTCGTGCTCACTCACGCTCACCCTGATCACCTTCAAGGGGTTATGACTGTTGCTGAAACGTTGCCGGTAGGTGAGTTCTGGGAGAGCGGACTCAATAGCGGCGACGATTATCAAAGCCTGAAAAAGACACTTGATCTTCGCAAAATCCCTTTAAAAGTTATGAATGGCAGCTCTGCACCCGTAGAAATTTCCGGAACAACAGTAAAATGCCTTTACCCGCCTAATCGGCGGATATCAGCAAGTGACCTGAATGAGACATCCCTGGTCATTCGCTGCGACTCAGGCAGCTTTTCAGCCCTCTTTACCGGTGATATCGGTTTTGAGGCTGAAGCCAGCCTCCTGGGGTCCAGGAGCAATCTCCGGGCAACGCTCCTCAAAGTTCCGCACCATGGAAGCCGGTACTCCACCGGCCCATACTTTTTGGACGCAGTGTCTCCTGAAATCGCCATTATCTCGGCAGGATACAACAACAGCTTCGGGCTCCCCGCTCCGGAAACTATTGAGCAGCTTTCCGCAAAAAATATTATGCTTTACAGGACCGATCTCGACGGTACGATAACAGTCAAACTCCCGAAGGAAGGTGGGAATCCAGCAATATCCACCTTTAAAAATGCGCTAAAAAGGCAAATTAATTGACACTCCGGCCAATGTTCTGTACTTTTGGAAGGCTGTAATATCTTTTCAGAATATCCTCGGAGTTACATATAGATGGAAAGGATCCTGATAGTTGAGGATGATGCTTTTTTCAGGGAGATCTTCTCGGATATTCTGAAAGAAGAGGGTTATCAGGTTGATACGGCAACATCCGGAAGCGAAGCCCTGCTAATGCTTGAAAACAGCCGCTACCACCTGGTTGTTACGGATATGGCGCTGCAGGACATCAGTGGCCTTGACATCCTCGCCCGCGCCAAACAGATGGACTCTGATCTGGAAGTTATTGTCGTGACCGGTTACGGCAATATGGAGTCTGCTATTTATGCTCTGAAGAATGGAGCCAGGGACTACCTCGTAAAACCGATCAGCCACGACGAATTCAAACATGTCGTAAGACTCTGCATGGAGCAGCGCCGCCTTCTTGATGAAAACCAGGAACTTAAGGACAAGATACGCCTGTTTCAAACAAGCCAGACAATCGCAAACTGCATTGATATAGATCGTATCCTTTCTCTTGTGCTTGAAGCTGCAATGAAAGAGTCCGGCGCCGCCAAAGGCTTCGTCTGCCTGCGTGATGCAACAAGAGAACTGTTCCTCACAGAAGCAAAAGGGCTGCCTGGAGAGCTCGCCGAAAAGATCAATGAACAACTCAAACTCTCATTCAACTGGGAAAAGGATACTTTTACCGAGCCTTTTACGATAACGGTTGGACTTGACTCAGGAACAACCGACCTGCTGCTTCTGCCGCTTAATCATAAACCACCGCTTCAGGGCATTGTGGTTCTCTTCAATGAACCCAACGATGACTTTCACACTCACATAAACTATGGCAACATTCGCTTTCTTGTGGAACAGTCAGCTCTCGCCCTGGATAATGCCGGCAGATTTTCAATGGCCAAGGATCTCCTCAACATTGATGAATTGACAGGGCTTTACAACTACAGATACCTGGGGATAGCCCTTGAACGTGAAATGAGACGTGCCGAGAGGTACGGCCTCAACATGGCCATAATCTTCCTTGATGTTGACTTGTTGAAGGTTGTCAACGATACCTATGGACACCTGATTGGCAGCCAGGTGCTTAAAGAGGTTGCAGCTGTCATCAGGAACTCGGTCCGTGAGGTCGATATCGTCATAAGATATGGTGGCGACGAGTACACCATAATCCTCATAGAGACCAACCGCCAGGGTGCATCGATAGTTGCTGAACGTATTCGCAGTACTATTGCCGGTCAGACTTTCTTCCTCGATGGTCAAATAAGTGTAAACCTCACCGCCAGTCTTGGTTTTGCCTGCTACCCGGAAGACACTAAATCCAAACTGGAACTGCTTGAAATGGCAGACCGGGCCATGTATCATGGCAAGCAGAGCGGCAAAAACATTGTCTCGCACATCTCCGCAAGCATTAATAATGAAGGAAAGGCATAAGGGCATCATCCAGTGACAATCACGGCAATCAAGGGCTTTAATGACATCCTCCCCGGAGAGGTTGAGAAGTGGCAACATATTGAGGCAACAGCCCGGGACGTTTTCGGCTGCTACGGATTTTCCGAAATAAGAGTTCCTGTCATGGAGAAGACCGATCTCTTTGCCCGCTCCATTGGTGATGCCACCGACATTGTTGAAAAGGAGATGTACTCTTTCATTGACAAGGGTGACAACAAAGTGACTCTTCGCCCTGAAGGTACTGCCGGCGTCATGAGGGCACTGATCGAACATAAACTGTACGCCACCGAAACTATAAACAAACTCTACTACATGGGTGCGATGTTTCGCTATGAACGCCCGCAAAAAGGTCGCTACCGCCAGTTTCACCAGATTGGCGCCGAAGTAATCGGCGTGCAAAACCCGAAGATAGACGCGCAACTGCTCACAATGCTGAAGCAGTTCTTTGGTGAACTCGGTCTGAATGAGCCTACTCTGGAGATAAATTCACTCGGTTGCCCGCAGTGCAGACCAGCCTACCGCGAAACACTTAAAGATTTTCTCCGTTCACGCCTTGAGTCTCTCTGTGAAGATTGCCGCCGCCGCTTTGAAAGCAATCCTCTCCGGGCCCTTGACTGTAAGGTGGAGGGTTGTAAAACCGCCACAACCGGAGCACCGGCAATGCTTGAGCATCTCTGCCAGGAGTGTGACACTCACTTTGGAGAGACCCGTAAATACCTGGAGCTTGTCTCGACCCCCTACCGGATAAATAACCGGATGGTCAGAGGCCTCGACTACTATACCCGAACAACATTTGAGATGGTCACCGGACTGCTGGGCGCACAAAGTGCGGTTGCCGCCGGGGGGAGATATGACGGCCTTATTGCCGACCTCGGTGGCCCGGCAATACCTGGAATCGGTTTTGCCATGGGAGTGGAGAGAGTTGCGCTGCTGCTCGCCGCAGAACAATTTTCAAAAAAGCCCATGCTCTTCATCGTCGCCCACGGCGAGCAGGCCGGGGAGAAAGCGTTCAGTATCGCCTGCGAACTACAGCGCGCCGGGATATCGGTCGAATTCGACTATGACACCAAGAGCATGAAAAGCCAGATGCGCCGGGCAGACAAGCTCTCTTGCAAATATACCATCATCATCGGAGAAGCCGAACTGGCCAGCGGAATCGCCCCGCTCAAAGATATGACATCGGGCATACAGACTGAAACGAGCCTTGACCCGAAAACTATCGCCTTGAAGTTAACAAATTGACCGTTCTGCCATAAGCTCATTCTTCTCAAGAAGCAATCAATCGAAACGACTGGAATCAGCAGGTGGTCGATTTCCTCGTTATCCCCGGATATACTTTGAATCCACACAATGAAAAAGTCGCAGCTGCGGAACGGGAAACCTTCGAATGAAGCGTTTTATCTCTTTAATAGTTACGCTTATCGCCGTAAACGTATTTGCTGGTGAACCTTCAGTGGCTGTACGTGCCGAGGCTTTCAGCCTCCTGAAAGCGTTGCAGGTTTCTGATGTTGTTAAGAGCTCAGCTGAAGAATTTACAAACTTTGCAACTACCCTCAATGAAGCTGAACAACTGCACCAAAGCGGAGAAGATTCCGACGCTGCCCAGCTGTTCTCACTCGCCATTCTCAAGGGTAAACTCCTCTTGAAAAATTCGGAGACTTCACGCCACCTTGCACCTCTTGACAGCAAGCAATCTCTGCCGGTTTTCACCGCAACAAGCAGTGTAGCTCCGCTTAAGCCTGCGCAAATCCCACAGTTAAACGCGGCGCCCGCCGCCACCGTTCACCCTGCTGTAACTGAAGAGCCTTTTTCAGAGAGAAAAATTTCTAAGCGCATCGTCGGCGGGAAGGGAATCTACACTGTTCGCAAAGATGACAGCCTCAGGCTTGTTGCTTCAAAACTCGGTGTAAATCTGCGCGATCTGGCCAGAATGAATCACCTGAAGACAGATACGCTCCTTATCCCTGGGCAGAAGTTGACATACAACAACAGACGGATAGTCCCTAAATCGATCAAGGACGGGATTGTAGTGAACATCCCGGATAGGAGTCTTTATCTTTTCCGTAACGGCATATTGTCCGCCAATTATCCGGTAGCAGTCGGCATGGCGAAAAAGAAGGAGAGCACTGCATGGCGAACCCCTGTCGGCAGATTCCAGATAGTTGACAAGAAAAAGGACCCGACCTGGAGAATCCCCCCGTCAATTCAGAAAGAGATGGAGGAAAACGGAGAAGAGGTGCTTGAATTTATCCCTGCCGGGCCGAAAAATCCTCTTGGAAAGTATGCCCTGAAAACAGATCTCTCCGGCATTGTGATTCACAGCACGACAAGACCCACATCTATCAACAGTTTCAGCAGCCACGGCTGCATCCGGGTGATGCCGGACAATATGGAGCGGCTGTTCAAGTCAGTATCGGTGCCGATGCAGGGAGAGATTATCTATAAACCGGTAAAGGTTGAAGTTACCCGCAATGGCAGAGTATTTCTGGAGGTAAACAGGGATTCGTACGAGATGTTTGAGGATCTTGCTGCCGAAGTTCGTAAAGCGATTAAAAAGCATCACGCCGACAGCAAGGTTTCGTGGCAGATGGTAAAAAAAGTCACAAATGAAAAATCCGGCATTGCAGAAGATGTTACCCTGACTGAAATGCCTGACTAAATAAACATTATCGGTTGTTTGTGCGCGGCAATAACTTCTTTTGCCCGATCGCTCTGATTGGGAAACAGATCATTGGGAACATTTTCCCTCCCTATTGCATTGAAAACCATATATCTGCCACAGTTATCAAAATCCTGCTCACAGTAGATCTTCATGTAGACAGCACTCGTAGAAGGCATGCCTGCCACCTGTTCGTTCAAAAAAACACATGTCTCGGCAAGTTCGCAGTTCAGCATTTCCACCGCCCCTGATCAGGCAAGTTTACGCCCACCGCATTTTTCAAGTCTTGCATGTGCATCCCGCAGAATCTGCTCTGTCGTCGCCCAGTCTATGCACTTGTCCGTGATTGAGACCCCATATTTCAACTTTGATAAATCTGCGGAGATTGACTGATTGCCCCCCTCCAGGTAGCTCTCAATCATGACGCCGGAGATAGAGCGGTTGCCACTCTCAATCTGCTTGATAACGTCGCTGAGAACAGCAGGCTGTTTTTCATGGTTTTTCTCGGAGTTTCCATGACTGCAGTCAACCATGATAGTAGGCAACAGAGCATTCTTCGCAAGCAACTCCTCTGTCTTTGCAATATCTTCAGGATAGTAGTTCGGACTTTTCCCACTACCGCGAAGAACAATATGAACATCAGGATTACCGTTGGTCTGAACTATGGAAGTAAGCCCCTCACGATTGATACCAAGGAAACTGTGTGAATGCAGGGCCGAAATCATGGCATCAATCGCGATCTGCATATTACCGTCAGTGCCGTTCTTGAAGCCAATCGGAAATGATAGCCCGCTAGCCAGTTCCCGGTGCGTCTGTGATTCAGTGGTTCTTGCGCCGATAGCCCCCCAGCAGATCATGTCCGCCAGATATTCCGGAGTGATCGGATCGAGCATTTCATTGGCAACAGGGAGCCGAAGCTCAGTCATCTTGCACAACAGAGCTCTTGCAATTCCAAGCCCCTTGGAAATCTTATGCGTGCCGTCCATGTCAGGGTCGTTGATAAGCCCTTTCCAGCCGACTGTTGTTCTTGGTTTTTCGAAATAAACCCTCATGATTATAAAAAGCTGGTCAGAAAGTTCTGCTGCCAGTGCGGAAAGACGCTCGGCGTACTCAAGCGCGCCGGAAGTATCATGAATCGAGCAAGGGCCGACAACAACCATAAGCCTCTTATCCTCACCCTTTAAAATGCTCTTTATCTGCTCTCTGCTTGAGGCAATAAACCCGCTGCCAGATTCGTTCAGGGGGAATACCTGGCGCAGGTCGGTCGGGGCGATAATCGGGGTAATGCTCTTGATCTTGAGGTTATTTGTCTTTATCATGGTTTATCCTAGTTCAAAATTTATCAACCGTTCAGAACCATGTTTAATAGCAGACTTCATAATGATATTCCAATAAAATCGACATTCACACAGATGAGTTTTCAGGCAATACGCTGTTTTTGTTTGCGATTAACGCATTCC
This sequence comes from uncultured delta proteobacterium, assembly GCA_963810975.1. GTDB lineage: Bacteria > Desulfobacterota > Desulfuromonadia > Geobacterales > DSM-12255 > VEOV01. The sequence goes on from CAWEPN010000008.1 coordinate 293,591, forward strand.
TTGCCCATGCAAATTAAAGAGGTGTTTTTTGTCAGTTGCGATTAAAGATTCAGATATTTCAATCGATTTTTTCCGCGCTTCCGGACCGGGCGGGCAACACAGAAACACTACCGACTCAGCTGTACGGATCCGTCATATTCCAACCGGCATTGTCGTGCAGGCATCGGAGTCAAGATCGCAGCACAGAAACCGGGAAGTTGCCATGGAAAGGCTTGCGGCAGCACTTCGCCAGCGAATGCAGAAAAAACGTAAACGAATCGCAACCAGGGCAACAAAGTCATCAATAGAGAAAAGACTCACCGTTAAGAGAATCACCTCTCTCAAGAAAAATCTCCGCGTCAAACCGGAAGAGTGAATCAGTTTCCATCCGGAAACTCCGGATGAGAAACAGTTGGTTTCCGATCTGGAAAGCGGGGATTTTTTGTTCTGGCAAGGAAATCGAGGTATTGCGCGGAGGCGTACGACCGTACGCCGCACAAGCAAGACCGAAGATTGACGCCGCCAGGGCGAAAAAGCACCTTTCCGGACGGAAACAAATTAACAATTATACAAATTTCCCTTGACTCTCCCGGCCAATAACAGTAAAAAGGATAAAAAAGGTCTTTTAAGGGCATTGGAATGATGGAACTCACCCGAAAGGGCGAATACGCGATTAGAGGCATAGTATTCCTGGCAAAACAACCTGCTGGCAGGGTAATTCTTGTCAGTGAGGTTGCCGAAGCGACCGGTGTTTCCCAGACTTTTTTGGCAAAGATTTTTCAGAGTTTTGCAAAACTTGGTCTGGTAAACTCATTTAGAGGCACCGGCGGTGGTTTTCTGTTGGGGAGACCGGCTTCAAAAATTACTCTGCGACAAGTTGTTGAGGCTGTTGAGGGTCCAATAATTCCGAACAGATGCCTTACAGATGAGGGGAGTTGTAGTCGGGAAGCAGAATGCATGGTTCATCCGATATGGAGAAAAATCCAGGGGGAAGTCGCCTCAATTCTCGACTCTGTAACACTGGAAGATCTGGCAAAAGAAAAGAAAACGGGGTGACCCCCTTTTTTTTGTGCAAAATTGGGATAAAATTAGTCCTATTAAGTGAGATTAATTACAAAGCATCAGGAGGAAAGGCATGGACGTAGTATTTTTAAGCCAGTTACAGTTTGCAGCAACATGCATGTTTCACTGGATATTTGTTCCGCTGACACTTGGTCTGTCGATAATGACGGCCTGGATGGAGACAAAGTATGTAACCACCGGTGATGAGACCTGGCTGCGAATGACCAAATTCTGGGGAAAGCTTTTTCTGATCAACTTTGCCCTCGGCGTTGTCACCGGCATTACCATGGAGTTCCAATTCGGGCTCAACTGGTCCGAATACTCGCGCTATGTCGGCGACATTTTCGGCGCACCGCTGGCTATCGAAGCGACAGTAACATTCTTTCTTGAGTCGGTTTTCATCGGCGTCTGGATCTTCGGCTGGAAAAAAGTGTCGAAAAAAGTCCATGCAACCACTATCTGGCTGGCAGCCATCGGCACCAATCTTTCAGCGCTCTTCATCCTGCAGGCCAACGCCTGGATGCAGCATCCGGTCGGTTTCGCCATTCGTAACGGCCGGGCCGAGATGACCGATCCCATGGCGGTCTTCTTCAACCCCTACGGTCTGATCAAGTTCTCCCACACCCTGCTCTCCGGTTACGCACTTGCCGCCTTCCTCATCATGGGTGTTTCCGCCTGGCATCTCCTCAAGAAAAACGAAGTCGATTTTTTCAAGCGATCTTTCAAGTTTGCCGCAGTCTGGGCATTTGTCGCCTCGCTGATAGTCGGCGTTTCCGGAGACTTCGCTGCCGTTGAAATCGCCAAATTGCAGCCGGCCAAGTTTGCCGCCATGGAATCCATCTGGGAGACGAAGAGAAGTGCGGAGATGTGCCTGCTGCTGGTTCCCAATGCCGCCGAGGAGTGCAACTATGTTGAAGCTCTTAAAATCCCCGGCATGCTCAGCTTCCTGGCCTTCCATGACACTAATGCCGAAATCAAGGGGTTGAAGGAGTTTCCCAAAGAGCTGCGGCCGCCGGTCACCCCGACTTTTCTCAGCTTCCGCCTGATGGTCGGCATCGGCACCTTCATGATTCTGGTCAGCCTCGCAGCAATATTCCTGTCACGCCGGGACAAGTTCGAGGATAACCGGTTGTTCCTGAACATCATGGTACTGTCGATTCCCCTCCCCTACCTTGCCCAGCAGGTCGGCTGGCTGGTGGCGGAACTCGGCCGGCAGCCGTGGGCTGTGTTTGGAGTCATGAAAACAGCCGACGCCGTGTCGAAATCGGTAACTGCCACGCAAGTGCTGCTGTCACTGCTCGGCTTTACGATCCTCTACGGGATACTGGGAGCGATCGATATCTACCTGCTGGTCAAAGTATGCCAAGAAAGGTCCGGACAGCGACCTGTCGAATATTATTGATGTTCAGGGGAGGGGATAAACAATGGATATTTCAATTTTCCAGATCATCTGGTTCGTTCTCTGGGGAGTGCTTTGGGCTGTCTACTTCATGCTTGACGGCTTTGTCCTCGGCACCGGCTTTCTTTCCGGCATTATTGCCAAAAATGACACGGAAAAACGGGTCCTTATCAACAGCATCGGCCCGGTCTGGGACGGCAACGAAGTCTGGCTCCTGACCGCCGGCGGCGCCACCTTCGCGGCTTTCCCGACAACCTATGCGCTGATGTTCAGCAATCTCTACTCAGCCCTTATCCTGCTGCTCTTCGCCCTGATCGTCCGGGGAGTATCCTTTGAATTCAGGGGCAAGATTGACAATGCTACCTGGAAAGGGTCCTGGGATAAGGCGATGATAATCTCCAGCTTCCTCCCTGCCCTGCTCTTCGGCGTCGCCTTCGGCAATATCTTTAAAGGGATTCCGATGCGCAACGATTTCGTGAACCTGCAGTTCACCTATGAAGGCGGCCTTATCGGTCTTCTCAATCCTTACGGGCTTGTCACCGGGATTCTTTTTGTGCTTCTCTTTGCGGTGCACGGCTCGCTCTATATCTCGGTCAAGACAGTCGGCGATCTCAGTAGTCGTGCTCTTGCCCTCGCCAATAAAATATGGCCGGCTCTGCTGGTGGTTGCGGTTGTCTTTCTCGGTTTCACCTATCCGGCGACAAAGCTGTATGACAACTACCTGAAAGCTCCCGTTCTGCTGATTGTCCCGGTAATCGCCGTTGTTTCCCTGCTCATGATCAAGCTGTCTGCAGCAAAGGGCGAAAAAGGGAAAGCCTTCACCTTCTCCTGCCTGACAATTCTCTTTGTCGTCTTTACCGGGGTCAGCGGGCTTTTCCCCAATCTGCTCCCCTCCAGCCTCGATCCGGCATCCAACCTGACCATTTACAACTCTTCGTCCAGCCTGATCACCCTCAAGCTGATGACGGTAGTCGCCTTGATAATGGTGCCGATAGTCATCGCCTACAAAATCTGGGTTTACCGGATTTTCCGGGCGCCGGTGACCGCTGAGGAAGTGCTCGGCGACAAGCAGGCTTACTAAATACTAACGGAAATAATAATAAAAAGAGCCGGTCAAAATTTCTGACCGGCTCTTTTTATTTAACGCATACCTCTTGCGGTTAGCCCTCATAATTCAACTGCACGGCACAATTTCCTAAGCACATACTATCATCTCAGGCAGACAAGCAGCCATGCCAAAGGTATAACCACCCAACCCTTCTTCATTATTGGACTGAAGCCCTAAGATTCTGTTCCGAGGGCATCACAATCCCTATTTGAAAGTCTTGAACACGTATTCGGCAATCAACTTGGCATCCTTGTCTGAGATAGTTTTCTTGTCGAACATGGTCATCCCTTCGCCCGGCTTGCGCATACTCTTGACAACCCCTTGCCAGTTCTTGATCCCGTTTTTTGCCAGATCTTTCTTGTGAAGCGTATGACTCGGCTTGATAATATTGCCGCCATCTGGATGACAGACGGCGCAGTGCTGCTTGAAGAGTTCTTCACCGCTGGCGGCAAAGACAGTGGCGGATCCGGAAACGACAAGCATGGCGCTGGCAATGATCATTATAACTTTCTTCATGGTGTTGGCTCCTTGGGATGAGATGGCTCGCCCGCCCTGACCCGGAGGGGCGACGTTGCAGGGAGTATAGCACAGTTTGTCCCGCCTACAAGGAGTCAAACAGGCCGAAAGTCGGGCTGACAGGGTAAAAAAGACTCCCCCTTGATCCAACAGCTGCATCAGGGCATTTCTACCCCTGGGGCTGGAGTTTTGCCCCGTTTGACAACCGTTAACCGCCTGCTATGATGAATATCAGCTTTTCAATTTCCCTCTCCCCCTGGTGACATCATGAAAAGATCGTGGTTGATTTTCGGACTGTTTGTAGCCGGGGGAGCTTTGGTTGCCGGGCTGGTGTTGCTCTACAAACTGCCGCTGGAACTTCGGGAGCGCTCTCCGATCCAGCCGCTCGCCTTCAGCCACAAACTGCATGCCGGCGACAACGGTATCCATTGCCTCTTCTGTCATCGCTACGCCGAACGGTCGCCGGTCGCCGGCATCCCGGCGGTGTCATTCTGCATGACGTGCCATCCGACTCTTCGGCCTGGAGATCCAGGATTTGAAAGCGTACGTACAAAAACGGAAGCCGATCCCGTGGGTAAGAGTCTATTACCTGCCGGACCACGTCTATTTTCCGCACATGATGCATATCCGCGGCGGACTCGACTGTGCCGCCTGTCACGGTGATGTCGCTGCCATGGAACCACTCAGCCGGTTCGTCGATCTCAAGATGGGGTGGTGCCTGGATTGCCACAGGCGGAAAAAGGCCAGCATCGATTGCTGGACGTGTCACAAATGAGGTCCCGAATGAAGCGGAGAACTTTTCTGCAGCTTAGCGGAATAACGGCCGCCGGCGCCTGGCTGTCGGCGTGCCAGTCGGGAAACGAGAAACTGATCCCCTACCTGGTCCCTCCCGATGAAGGGGTGACCCCCGGCCGGGCCAACTTCTATGCCAGCGCCTGCCGCGCCTGTCCGGCAGGCTGCGGCATCCTGGTACGGGTTTCCGAAGGGCGCGCCAAAAAAATTGAAGGCAACCCTCTTCACCCGGTCAACCGCGGGAGACTCTGCGCCCGGGGCCAGGCTACCCTGCAGGAGCTCTATCATCCGGACCGGATAGCACAGCCACTCAAGCGGAGCGGTCCACGCGGTTCCGGAGAGTTCACGAAAATCTCTTGGGAAGAGGGTCTGCAACTTCTCACGAACCAGCTCAAAACGCTGCAGCAGGAGAAGGGCGAAGAGAGTCTGGCCATGATGACGCCCCATTTGCAGGGGTCCATGGCAGAACTTACCTCCGGCTTCATGCGCGCCTTCGGTTCACCCCACCACCTCTCCTTCGAGCTGCTCGGTTATGACTGGCTGCGTACCGCCGCCAGCCGGACCTTCGGCACATCAAGCCTCCCCTGGTACGACCTGGCCGAGACCCGCTATCTGCTCAGCTTCGGCGCCGATTTCGTCGAAACGCATCTTTCGCCGGTCCATTACGGTAACGCCTTCGGCCGCATGCGTCAGGGACGGGATACGGTGCGCGGTCACTTCACCTACGTCGGCGGCCGCATGTCGCTCACCGCTGCCTCGGCTGACCGCTGGCTCCCTGCCCGGCCGGGGAGCGAAGGGACGCTGGCACTGGGGATTGCCCGCCTCATCCTCAACGACTCCCTGCACAGCGAAAAGTCGCTCGCGGCCAGCGGCCTGAACCGGGCAGAATTGCTGCGTCATCTCGACAGACTACGCTCTCCCCCGGGTGGCGGAAGAGACCGGCCTGCCGCAGCAGGCCATCGCCGAGGTTGCCCGGGAGTTCGCCACAACCGGTCCGGCCCTGGCCATGGTCGGGGAGGCGGTCTCCTTTCACAGCAACGGCCCCGAGTCGGTCCGGGCCGTCCTGTTGCTCAACCAGTTGGTGGGAAACCTGCAGCGACCGGGCGGGGTGTACCCTGCCGGCGGAGCGCGCGGTGGTCCGGAAAATTCCTTTGCCGAACTCCTTGCCCTGGTTGCCAGGATGCGCAGCGACCGCGTCAAGGTCGCCCTGATCCAGGGAAACCCGGTCCATGCCATCCCCCCTCCACCGGTTTCCAGGAAGCGCTGGCCAAGGTACCTTTCATCGTCAGCTTCGCCACCCTGCTCGACGACACCGCCCTGCAGGCCGATCTGATCCTGCCGGACCATGCCGCCCTGGAGAGCTGGGGGGATGTGATGCCGCTGGCCGGAGGCCGGGAAGAGGTGATCGGCCTGATGCAACCGGTGGTAAGCACCGCTTTTCGACACCCGCCAGTTCGCCGACCTGCTGCTGACAACGGCCCGGCAGCTGGGCGGCAAGACGGCAACGGCACTCCCTTATCAATCCTACCTGGAGATGCTCCAGGCGGTGACGCGCCGACGGGTTGCTCCCGGCAAGGTGCCGGATTTCGAAACGGTGTGGACCAACCTGCTCCGCCAGGGGGGGCATTTCCGGGCGCCAGGCCGGCAAGGACGACGGGCCTCGCCGCATCTCCGCAGCAGCCATGCCCGAACCGGCCAAACCACTCTTTGCCGGGGATGAGAAAGCAGTTCCCGCTGCATCTGCAGGTCTTTCCCCAACCGCCTTTTACGATGGCCGGGGCGCGCCGCTCCCCTGGCTGCAGCAACTCCCCGACCCGATGACCACCACGGTCTGGGACAGCTGGGTAGAGATCAACCCCGCGACCGCCGCCGGGCTCGGCATCAGCCAGGGCGACCTGGTTGAGGTGGCCTCGCCGCAAGGGGCGCTGCGCCTGCCGGCGGTGATCTATCCCGGCATCCGCCCCGACATGGTGGCGATCCCCATGGGTCAGGGACAAACAGGTGGCGGACGCTATGCGAAAGGGAGGGGTGTGAACCCGCTGGCGCTGCTGGGCTGGCAACGAAGGCACGGAGCCGCAACCGGTCTGGAATGCCACCAGGGTGCGGCTGACTCGCATTTCGGAAAAAGGTGGACTGGTGACGGCCGGCCATCCGCAGGGAAGTTACCGCAGCGATCTGATCGGGATTTAGACGACAATCCTTATGCCACAGAGCGCACAGAGACCGAGAAATCTTGAACCGCGAAATCGCAAAAGATCGCTGAAGATTTATACTTTGATTTCATTCAAGACGAGGATTCGAGATTTCCTTCGTGCTCTTTGCGTCTTTGCGGTCAGCGTTTTGTTTTCTGAGTGAGACGCAGTTAGGAATGTGACATCATGGAAAAAATAACGAGTCCGTACAAATGGGGAATGGTTATCGACCTGGATCGCTGCACCGGCTGCGGCGCCTGCGTGGTCGCCTGCCAGGCCGAGAACAACGTGGGGCTGTGTGACAAGCAGGAGATCGCCGAGGGGCGGGCCATGCACTGGCTGCGCATCGAGCGCTTCTGGGTCGGCGAATACCCGGACGTGCGGGTCGCTTCCTGCCGGTCATGTGCCAGCACTGCCACGATGCCCCCTGCGAGCCGGTCTGCCCGGTCTATGCCAGCTACCACAACCCGGACGGCCTCAACGGCCAGGTCTACAACCGCTGCGTCGGCACCCGCTACTGCGGCAACAACTGCCCCTATGCCGTGCGGGTCTTCAATTTCTACCCCCACGAGATGGCCCAACACCGCTGGACAACCAGCTGTCTCCCGACATCACGGTGCGCAGCCGCGGGGTGATGGAAAAGTGCACCTTCTGCATCCAGCGCATCCGCCGCGCCAGGGAAGATGCCAAAGGCTGACGGGCGCATGGTCAGCGACGGCGAGGTGCAGCCGGCCTGCGCCCAGACCTGCCCGGCCGAGGCGCTGGTCTTCGGCAACCTGGCCGACCCCCGCAGCCGGGTGGCGCGCCTCGCCCGCAGCCCGCGGCGCTTCAAGCTGCTGGAGCACCTCGGCACCCACCCCTCGGTCTGTTACCTCAAGGGAGGAGGGAGAGAGCATGTCTGAAGTATCGGGTCAGAATGATCAGACTAGTCCGACAGGTCCGACACAAAAGCGCCAGTCAAGTGAACGACGAACTGCTCTCCTCGCTTGCGCCCCCCGAGCCGGAGCTGGTACCTGCTTGTCCTCCTGCCTCGGTGCGGTGGTGGCCTTGGGCCTGGCTGCCTTCGCCTGGCAGGTGAGCCACGGCATGTACGTAACCGGCAAGAACCGCCCGGTCATGTGGGCGCTCTACATCACCGGCTTCGTCTTCTGGGTCGGCCTCTCCCACTCCGGCACCATGGTCTCGGCCATACTGCGCCTCTCCAAAGCCAACTGGCGGCGGCCGATCCTGCGTGCCGCCGAGGCCATGACCGTCTTCTCCATTTCCGTGGCCGGCCTGTTCCCCCTGATCCACCTGGGGCGCAACTGGATATTCTACTACCTGATCCCCTATCCCAACCAGCGCGGGACTCTGGCCCAACTTCCGTTCGGCCCTCTTGTGGGACGTTACCGCCATCACCAGCTACATCATCGGCAGCACCCTCTTCCTCTACCTGGGGATGATCCCGGACCTGGCGGTGGTCCGCGACCGCTCCACGGGCTGGCGGCGCACACCTCTACTCTATCCTGGCCATGGGGTGGCGCGGAACGTCCCGCCAGTGGATCGATCTACCAGAAGGCTTCGACCCTGATGGCGGCCTTGATCATCCCGGTGGCGGTTTCGGTGCATTCCATCGTGGCCTGGGATTTCGCCGTGACCGTGGTGCCGGGCTGGCACAGCACCATTTTCCCCCCTTACTTCGTCATCGGCGCGATCCTCTCCGGAGTGGCGGCCGTGATCACCCTGATGATCGTCATCCGCAAGGTCTTCCACCTGGAAGAGTACCTGACCCCAATGCACTTCGATAATATGGGCAAGATTCTCCTGGTTATCTCTCTGCTCTGGACCTACGCCTATTTCGTCGAGGTACAGACCATCTGGTACGCCCATGAGCCGATCGAGTGGGAGGTTTTCAGCTTCATGTCCGGCAGGTACACCCCCCAACTGCTGCTGATGCTCCTCGGCAACTCCGTGTTACCGATCTTTTGCACCTGCTTCAAGCGCCTGCGACGCTCCATCGGTGTGATGCTGGTGGTCACTCTCATGGTCAACGTGGCCATGTTCATCGAACGCTTCCTGATCATCGTGCCGTCCCTCTCCCACAAGAACATGCCCTTTGCCTGGGGAAGCTACACCCCCTCCCTGGTGGAGTGCTCGATCAACCTGGGCGCCCTGGCCGGTTTCATGCCTGATGTACGCCCTTTTCGTCAAACTGTTCCCCATCGTGGCGCTCTCTGACGTTCGGGAGCTGGAAGAGCGCCAGGCCGGTGTCCGCCTGGGCCGCGCCAATCTTCCCTCCATAGCGGGAAAGGAGTAGACCTGATGGAAATCCTGGGAATATTCACTGGGGTGGAAAACGCCGCGAAGGCCGTGGAAGCTCTGCTCAGGTCCGGTTTCACCGAAGCGCAGATAGATTCGCTCACCTCGGTTCCCTATCCTGATGGGGTACTGGTAAATAGCGAACAGGCGCAGCTGGTTCCGCTGGATCGCCCTGGCCGGCGGTCTGGCCGGCGCAGCCTTCGGCTTCGCCCTGGCGGCAGGCACCTCCTGGGTCTACCCGGTACAGACCGGTGACAAGCCGATCATCGCCCTTTACCCGACCGCCATCGTCACCTTTGAAGTGACCATGGTCTCCGCCATTATCGGCGCCATGGTCGGGATGTTCCTGGAGATGGGGCTCCCCTCTCTGCGCAAACGCCCATACGATCCTGCCATCGCCGAGGGGTGCATCGGCATCAGCGTCACCATTCATGGCGGCGGAGAAGTGGTGGCATGCGGGACCGGGGTGCAAGCCGCGGAATGCATCGGTACCAGTGCGTCTCTCTCTTCCGGGGAACAGAGGAAACTGGCGGAGGAGATCATGCGGCAGGCCGGGGCGCTGCGGATTATCGAGGAGGAGTCGCCATGATGCCTGTTGCGAGGATTGTCATCCTGATTGCCGCCCCCCTGCTGCTGGCAGCGCTCTGGATGGACCACCAGCCGGCCTACAAGCCCTACCAGGCGCCGGTCTTGACCCCGCCCGCCACCGCCGTGCCGTTCTCCGCCACGGAGACAGCCCCGCCAGAGACCGCGTTGCAAAATCCCGTCACCCCCTGGCGAGACATCACTGGCGCAGCGGCAAGCTGCTGTTCGAGATCAACTGCGCCCTCTGCCACGGCCAGACTTCGGCCAGGCCAGGCCAGGTCGGCACGAAGCTGAAACCGCCTCCGCCCGGGCTTGACCCCAAACTGGTACAGAGCCGGAGCGATGCCCATATCTTCACTGCCATCACCAACGGCTTCGGTCGCATGCCCCCCTTCAAGGGAAAAATCTCGCCGGCCGAGCGCTGGGATCTGGTCAATTTCCTGCGGACCCGCCAATAAAGCAGATTCATTATTCTAAATCCGGCAGTTGGAAGTTGCCGGAATGAGCGCCTTAGTGATATTTCGTCGTAATTCTTGGCGAAATGAAGCGTTAACAGCCGATATTGTCTGAGCCCGCAAGGGCGAGAACGTACACAGTCCTTGTCGGCTGTAGCGAAATGAGCCTAGAATTACAGAAATAGAACGTCAGCGCGAATGCAGGCGGCTTCCAACTGCCGAATCCAGGTTTATTTCATTGTCAGGACAGTATCGGCGAAGAGTGCCAGCAAAGATTATAGCCAGATAGCAGAGGGAGAGAATGAAACCCTTGCGGTAATCACCGGTCCGGTAGAGACAGCGGTGGCAGAGCAGCGGGAAGAGAATCCCGCCAAGCAGTGCTACCAGGGTGAAGCCTGCCGAACCGAGGCCGGACAGACTCAAGACAAGAGTAGCCGGCAGAAGGGCTGCAGAGCTGAGGAGAGAGGTGAGCCTTTTGGTCAGCTCGATGCCGTGGGTCAACGGCAGCACCGGAATACCGGCCTGACGATACTGCTCACTGGTACTGCAGGGCCAGGAACCAGAAGTGGGGAAACTGCCAGATAAAAATGATCAGTGCCGAGCAGCAGGGGAAGAGCGGGAACAGTGCCGCTGACAGCGGCAGCGCCAATCAGCGGCGGCAGTGCGCCGGGAATCGCTCCTGCCAGAACACCCCAGCGGGAACGTCGTTTCAGCCAGCGGGTGTAGAGTAGCAGGTAACTGCCGCAGGCTGCTGCCAGCAAGAGAAGCGTCAGACAGTTGAGAAACAGGGCCGTCAGGATGAATGCCCCCCCCGTCAGCAGCAGGGCGAGAGATCAGGACCACGCTCCTTGCCGACTGTTGCCAGAGCCCTGCTCCGGCCGCCAGCCGTGGCATCTGCCGGTCCGCATCGGCATCAAGAAGACAGTTGCCCATGGCCGCGCCACTGGCGGCCATGATCAGGCTGAGCAGCGCCCAGCAAACGTGGTCGCAGCAGGTGGCAGCTGACCGCGGTCGGCCAGGAGCATCCCGGCAAAACCGGCAACAGTTTCGGCCAGGACAATCCCCGGTTTGGAGAGCAGGAGGAGCGCTCCGGGAAGGCTTGGCGACTCGGCCGCCGGCAGGGCAGCAACGGAGTCACAGGCAGCTTTCCTGTCCGGCCGCCATCATTTTACCCCCTCGATGAATTCCACCAGAGCCTCAACTTCCGCATCGGTTAAGTCGCTGAAAGCCGGCATGATCGGCTGGAAGCCGTCGACTATTTTGGCATTGGGAGAGCGGATCGATTCGCGCAGGTAGGCATCGTCAACGGTAATGGTCACCGCCTTACCGTCCTGCAGCACTATCGTCTGTCTGCGATAAAGCCCTTTGAAGGTCGGACCGACTCCACGACTGCCGTCGAGAGAGTGGCAGGCGCAGACAACCCTTCTCCTTAGCCAGCCTGGCGCCATCAGGTTTCTCTGCCCCAGTGCCCTGCCGTACTCTCCTTCTGCGCCAGCCAGGCAGCAAACTCAGCTTCAGGCAGGGCCTCCACGGTGGTGATCATGGCCGAGTGACCGGTGCCGCAGTACTGGGAGCAGAAGAGGTCGTAGGAGCCGGCCTTATCGGCCACGAACCAGGCCTGGTTCTTCATCCCCGGCACCACGTCCCGCTTGACCCGGAAGGCGGGGAGAAAGAAACCGTGGAGGATATCGCTGGAGACCAGATTGACACGACCGGCTTCCCGACCGGGACATACGAGTTTGGGGCTGGTGCGGCCATTGGCATAGGTGAAGCTCCACGACCACATCCGCGCCGTGGCGGTCACCGGCAGGGCATCCTTGGGGACGTTGCGCAGCGCCAGATAGCCGGCCCAGCCGTAGTAGAACATGGCCATGCACCAGGACGGTCGGCAGCACTGTCCAGACGATCTCCAGCCAGATGTTGCTCGCCACCTGCGAGGTCGGCTGCGGCGCGCGGGAGCGGCGGTAACGAACGACGAACCAGAGCATTGTCGCGGTGATGCCGCCGAGCAGCAGCAGGCAGGCGCCGAAGATGAACTTGAAGACCGGATCAACCGCGTCGGTTGTGGTGAGCAGCGCAGGGTTCACGTTGGTTCCTTACCGATAGAGGACGTCAAAGAAAGTGAAGCCGATGAAAATGGCCAGGGTCAGCAAGGCCACGAACAGCAGCCAGCGGAGCAGCTTACCCTCGTACTTCATATGCATGAAAAAGGCGATAACCAGGCCGCTCTTGAGCGAGGCAATGGCCAAAGCTCCCCATACCCGGTTCACCCCGAGATCAAGACGGGAGACCCAGATCGTCAGACCGGTCAGGGCCAACAAGATCAGCCAGACTGCGGTCAGCTTGGCGTAGCTGACGATGTGGGGACTGGTTTCATGTCGAACAGGTGTCATAACTTTGCAAGTTCTCCTACAGAATCAGATAATACAGCGGGAAAATAAATATCCAGATCAGATCCACCAGATGCCAGTAGAGGGCGCCGTTCTCCAGCCACGAGTAGTTGCTGCTGTCGATCTTCCCCTGCTGTACCCGCACCGCCACGAACCCCAGCAGCGTTCCGCCGATCAGCACGTGCAGGCCGTGGAGGCCGGTGGTGAGGAAATAGAGGCTGAAGAAGACCGATTCACCCGGCGGCCCGGAGGTCAGCCGCTGCGAGCCGGGATAGATGTCGTGGCTGAACTTGGCGCTCCATTCGACGTACTTGATGCCGAGAAAGATCAAGGCACAGCCGATGGTGCCGAGCAGCAGTCTGACCGCTGCGTCCTGTTGACCGCGTTGGATAGCAGTGACCGCCATGGCCGCCAGCAGGCTGCTGCTGATAAGTACTGCCGTGTTGACAGCGCCGAAGACGACGCTCAGTTCCCTGCCGGCAGCGGCAAACTCGTGCGGATAGCGGGCCAGATAGACTGCATAGAGGAGGAACAGTCCACCGAAGAGGATCAGTTCAGTGAAGAGGAACAGCCACATACCGAGGGTGGCGCCGGCATGATCCCGATGCTGGTGCTCGCTCATGGAATACCCGTCCCCTTGAAGTCATACGGTCCGTGGGTCACGACTGGATCTGCCGCGAAGTTTTCCGTCGGCGGCGGCGTCTCTGTGCTCCACTCCAGAGTTGCCCCCCCCCAGGGGTTGCCGGTAAAAGGCTCGCCGTTGCGAAGTCCGCGAAACAGATTCACCAGCAACAGCACCAGGCCAATGGCCAGGAACCAGCTGCCGATCGTGGAGGCGAGATTGAGCGGGGCAAACTCGGGGAGGTAGTCGTAGTAGCGGCGCGGCATCCCCTTCATCCCCAGCACCATCATGGAGAAGTAGGTGATGTTAAAGCCGACGAACATCAGTCCCCAGGCGACCAGCGCCGGCTTCTCCGCATAACGGCGGCCGTAGAACTTGGGGAGCCAGTAATGCATGGCGCCGAAGAAGGCGAAGCCGGAGCCGCCGAAGATGACGTAGTGGAAATGGCCGACCACGAACTGGGTGTCATGGACATGGATATCGGTGGCGGCTGCGCCGAGGATCAGTCCGGTGAGACCGCCGATGGAGAAGAGGAGGATGAAGCTGAGGGCAAAGAGCATCGGCGCTTCCAGGGAGATGGATCCCTTGTAGAGGGTGGTGACCCAGTTGAAGACCTTGATGGCCGAAGGGATGGCGACGACGAAGGTGAGGAAGGAGAAGACCAGGATGGCGGTGTCGCTCATGCCGCTGGTGAACATGTGGTGTCCCCAGACCAGCGAGCCGGCCGCGGCAATGGCGATGCTGGAAAAGGCGATCATCTTGTAGCCGAAGATCGGTTTGCGGGAGAAGACCGGGATGATATCCGAGATGACCCCCATGGCCGGCAGAATCATGATATAGACAGCCGGGTGGGAGTAGATCCAGAAAAGGTGCTGATACATGAGCGGGTCACCGCCGCGGGCCGCATCGAAAAGACCGGTGCCGAGCATCCGTTCGGCTATGACCAGCAGCAAGGGTAATGCCGAGGATCGGCGTCGCCAGAATCTGTACCCAGGCGGTGGCGTAGAGCGACCAGACGAATAAGCGGCAAGCCGGGCCCAGCCCATCCCCTCGGCGCGGAGCCGGTGGATGGTGGTGACGAAGTTGAGCCCGGTGAGGATGGAGGAGAAGCCGATGATAAAGACGCCGAAAACCGCCAGGGAGACGTTGGTGCCGGTGCGGGCGCTGAAGGGGACATAGAAGGTCCAGCCGGTGTCGGGCGGGCCGCCGCCGGTGAAGAGGGCGGTGAGGATGATGACCGCGCCGAGCATGTAGAGCCACCAGGAGAAGAGGTTCAGCCGCGGGAAGGCCACGTCGCGGGCGCCGATCTGGATCGGCATGACCAGGTTGCCGAAGGCGCCGGGGAAACCGGGGATGATGAAGAGGAAGATCATGATCACGCCGTGGACGGTGAAGAGGGCGTTGTAGGTCTGTGGTCCCATGATGGTCCGTCCCGGCGCCATCAGCTCGATCCGCAGCAACAGCCCGAGGCAGACGGCGATGAGAAAAAACCCGAGCACCGAGTAGAGGTAGAGAAGGCCGATCCGCTTATGATCAGTGGAGAAGATCCAGGCGGTGATGCCGGTTTTGCCGGTGTCGTTCCAGAAGCTTGCCGGCCGGATGAAGCAGGAATCATGAGTTATCTCCGGAAGATGGTCGTTTCTTTTTGCCTGTCAAGAGGAGGAAAGTAAGGAACCCCCCGGCAGCAAGGATCACGGTTGTGGCGCCGACTCTCAACAGATTGAACACATAGGTCTTGCCCTCGGGATCGTAGGTAAAGCAGAAGTCCATCACCTTGCGGATCGAAGCGCCGGTAAGACCGCTACGCGCTTCGGTTATGGCCAGGGCCAGGTCCTTGGGCAGCACTGTCAGTCCGTAGAGGTAACGGACAATGGTGCCGTTCTTGTCCACCATGATGCTGACCACCGGGTGAACAAAGTCATCACCCTGGCGTTGGAAATAATAGCCGGCGCTGTCGGTGAGACGGCGGATGGATTCATTGTCACCGGTGAGAAATCGCCAACCATCTTCCGGGAAAGGCTTCCGGATGGCACTCAGGTAGGCGTGCTTGCTGCGAGCGGCCAGTTCCGGAGTCTCACGTTCGTCAAAGCTGATGGAGATCACCCGAAACTCCTCTACCGGCTTCTGCTCCAGTCGTTGCAGGGCGCTCGCCATACGTGTCTGGAGGACGCTGCAGACGTTGGCACAGCGATAGTAAACAGGCATAATAATGGTCGGACCGGTAATCAGTTCTGCGAGAGTAACTGATTTGCCGCTCTCATCCCGAAAGGTAACATTCAGGGGGATCTTTGCGCCGAGATGCTCTTCAATCCCGCCCGGCGGAAGCTGCAGCTGCCCGCTGTCGTCTGTGTGAGCAGAGAGAATGCCCGGCAAAAGAGTCAGCGCCATTAAAAGCAATATGGATGCCAGGCAGAGAAGTTCGCACAGAATTCCATTCAACGTCGCGATTGGCTGCTTCAGTAAACTTTACGTCCGGTCATAGGCTTTTCTGAGCAGGTAGAAAAGCAGCGCTGCCAGGAGAGCGCCCGCGACTGCCCCGGCACCGATCAGCTTGCGTTTATGCAGCTGCTCATCAATACCATCAAGACTCTGTTCCAGTTTTTTCAGTTCTGCCTTTATACGCCCTGATTCGGCGACAACGTGGCCGGTATCAACGGTATGGAAAAGCGAGTGGAAGCTGTTGCGGACTGCAAACAGGCCCTTTTCCAAACGGTCGGCATCGA
Organism: uncultured delta proteobacterium; assembly: GCA_963810975.1. Classification (GTDB taxonomy): domain Bacteria; phylum Desulfobacterota; class Desulfuromonadia; order Geobacterales; family DSM-12255; genus VEOV01. The sequence continues at coordinate 309,712 of CAWEPN010000008.1, forward strand.
CTCCCTGCTGTTTGAAGCCGGCAGTTCTGGTCTCAATGCTCAGGATCATGTTTTCCGTTTCGTTCATAGCCGCTTTTATTTTTTCAGCCTGTTGAAAGCTGTGGCAGCGACTGCAGGATTTTTCGTTGATAAGATCCAGGGACGCTTTTACCACATGATGATTGCCGTGGCAGGTTACGCAGGTCGGCCCGCCCCTGCCAAGAGCCCTGCCGTGCAGGCTGCTCAGATAGTCCTTCAACACACCGACATGACAGCGACCGCAAAACCCAGGGATAGCAGCCTCTTTCGGCACCCCGAGAAAACCACGGGCCGGGTTCATGGCCATTGGCCGCATCCTTGGGATCGCCGCCATGACAGGAATTGCAGGCGATGCCGTTTTCGGCATGAATGCTCCCCTGCCAGAGTTTTACCGGTTCACCGTACTTGCCCGGCAGCTTGCTGTGACACTGAATACAAACGATCTCATCTGTACCGGTCACGGCTGCTGATACTGCCTGCGGCATGCTGAAAATTGCCGAAACTATCCAGATCATACAGAGCAGACAGGTTGTCTTTATGGGTAGCATCAGCAGTCTCATGAGTAGTGCCCCCAGACGGATAGACCTATCCAGAGAATTATTCCTCCCATGGCAGCCGCCATGAAAAGCGGTCGTTTCAAAGGGTGGCGCTCACGGCCTCTGTCAATGAAGGGGAGCAGGGCCAGGAAAGTCATTGCCACACCCTGCACCGATAGGCCGATGAATTCATTGGGGAATATTTTCAGGGTCTGGTAGTTGGCCAGAAAGTACCACTCGGGTTTGATATGGGCCGGGGTCTGGAATGGATTGGCCGCAACAAAAGACTCTTTGGTGAAAAAGAGATAGGGATCGAAAAAGACTACCGCGAAGAAAAATGCCAGGTACAGGGCAATGGAGGTGGCATCCTGCAGCGCATAGTTGGGGAAAAACGGGATGCCGCCGGGATGGTCTTCATACTGATAGGCATCGCCGCGCCAGGTGACACTGCTCTCCTTGACCCCGAAGGGGGGCGTCGAGACGCCGGTCCGCTTGAGAAAAAAGAGATGGGCACCGATCAGGCCGGCAATGACCAGCGGCAGCAACGTAACATGCACGGCAAAGAAGCGGCCCAGTGTCGCGGGGCCGACAAGCTTGCTGCCACGGAGGAACTCCACCAGGAACTGGCCGATGACCGGGATGGAACTGACGCTGTTGGTGGCCACGGTAGTCGCCCAGAAAGAGAGCTGGCTCCAGGGGAGCAGATAGCCGGTCAGGGAAACCCCCATGACCAGATTGAAGAGGATAAACCCGGAGAGCCAGTTCAGCTCCCGCGGTTTCTTGTAACTCCCCATGAACAGCACCGACAGCATATGGAAGAGGAGCATCAGCACCATCATGTTCGAGCCGACAGCATGGCACATCCGGATCAGCCAGCCGAAGGGGACGTCATTCATGATAATGGTGACACTTTTGAAAGCCTTGTCAGCATCCGGGACATAGTAGATCAGCAGCAGGATGCCTGTCACGATCTGCAGAGCGAAAATGAAGAGGAGAATGCTCCCCATGGAGAACCAGACATTAATATTGCGCGGCAACAGATAACCGGTCAGCTCTTTTGCCACAATCTCCCGGACATTGATCCGCAGATCGATCCAGTCTATCAGTCTTTTGAAAAGTCCCATTCAGCCCCCTTTCAGCCTACAGTTATGATGCCATTGGCGACGACAAAGGGAATCCTGGTCAGGGACTTGGGGGGCGGACCGGAGATGACAGCCCCTTCCGGGCTGAAGCGGCCACCATGGCAGGGACAGAGAAAATCCTGTTTCTCCTTTTCCCATTGAACAATGCAGCCCAGATGGGTACAGACGGCGGAAAGAGCCACCAGATCGCCACCCTGTTTACGCACCATCACCGCTGTCGAACCGGCATATTCAAAGAATTTGGCCCCGCCATCGGGCAGATCCTGTTCCGGGATAACAACCTTTCCGGCAGAATTCTCTTTCTTCAGCGGCGCCAGATAGCGATATAAGGGATAGCCTACGGCAACGGCAGCCAACGCAGTCAGCCCCCCCAGACAAATACCGAGAAATGTTCTCCTGTCCTTGTTAACCATAACTGCTCCTTCAGCGCGTCAATCTTGTTTCATCGTAACTATTCAGTAGTCAGGAGTCAGTATACAGAAGTCAGAATAAAAACCGCCGGCATTGCAAACTCTCTAGTTATTCCAGTCATGCGAAAAGTGAATTAGGCTGACTTTGATGTTGAAACCTTATCAAACTACTGAATTCTGTCTACTGGATTCTGTATTCTGAATAGTTACGTTTCATCTAATGCCAAATTCAGTATTTCTATTTTTCTGAGCGTAACAGTTCTCTTCGCTTTGTCAATCAGCAGCGGAACATGGCCAATAAAATTTATCTGCAAAAGCCTGATTTTGGCGCGTTAGCGCACCACGCGTAAAAAAAGCCGATCAGGTATCCTGACCGGCTCGTTGAATTTTTACTTCTCAGACTTCAAACCTCAGCTTTCATCAGCAAAAAGCTCATCAAATATCGCCTGTACGGTTGTTATCCTGTCAGCTTTCCAGGCATTGGTGCCGCAGAAAACAAGGCCCGTCTCCACATCACCCCTCTGTGCCCGGTCCAGTGAGGATATTATACAAAACCGCTCGCCTGACTCCTTATATGAGCATTTCTTCAGACATCCCATACGGCAGGGGGTTTTATTGTCAATATCGTATTGGCGAATTTTCTCCTGGTTTTTGAGAATGGCGCGACCGGGAAGACCGGCCGGGCTCATTATCAGGCCGATGTCTTCCTTGCAGCAGTCAAGATAGGCCTGTTTGAACTCATCAGAAGCATCGCACTCGACGGTCGCCACAAAACGGCTCGCCATCTGCACCCCGTCAGCCCCCTGCTCCAGAGCATAGAGCAAATCAGCCCGGTCCCAGACACCACCGGCAGCAATAACTGGAATCTCTGCTTCCGGGAATTCAGCCTGCAGATACTCTTTTACCTCCCTGACAGTACGATATTGATCATACTGGCCAGTACCGATATTCTCCATTTTCTCGCCGAGATGACCGCCTGCAGTATCAGGGTCTTCAACCACAATCGCGTCTGGAAGGCGATGAAAACCCTTATCCCATTTGCGGACTATCAGTTGTGCCGCACGTAATGACGAAACAATCGGCACAAGGGCCACATGAGGCGCATGGGCAGTTAATCCCGGGAGAGTGAGCGGCAGACCGGCGCCACAGACAATCACCTTTGCCCCGCCTTCAATGGCCGCCGCCACAAGCTGCTCATAATCCGAGAGCGCAACCATGACATTTACGCCGATTACACCGTCGGGGGCTATCTCGTAGGCTTTCTTCAACGCGGCCTTGAACGCTTCGGGCTCGGCCTGCAAAAAGTTGCGCCCGTTATACAAGCCGCTATTAAGAGCAATTCCGGCAGCGGCCACAAGACCGACCCCACCGCACTTTGCCACGTGACCGGCAAGAGAGCCGCCTGATATGCGCACTCCCATCCCTCCCTGTATCAGAGGGTATTTGACCGTATACTGGCCAATTTTTAAAGGTTTTATCATGAACTCCTCCAGCAGATTTCAGTGATCCACATTTTATAATAGCAAAATGAAACTGTTTTTCATTGTAATAGAATTGTAAAATCACTCCAGTGGCTGAAATCTTCTCTTAAAAGATCCTGCACTCATAGCACCTTGACACCATCTCCCATTTTATGTAGGGTTATACGTCCCGCCGTATCAAAGGGACTGAACCCACAATCACTACAGAGACGGTCCTGATAACCTATGAAAATTACAGCAATTATCCCCGCAAGATATGGTTCCACACGCTTTGAAGGGAAAGCTCTTGCTGATATCTGCGGCAAGCCGATGATCCAGCACGTTTACGAACGGACAGCCAGATCGGCTCTCGTCTCGGATGTTATCGTCGCTACGGATGATGAGCGGATAGTTGCCGCTGTCCGCAAATTCGGCGGCCGGGCCGAGATGACCTCCACCGGGCATGAAACCGGGACAGACAGACTGGCAGAGATTGCCGCCCGGATCGACAGCGACATCATAGTCAATGTCCAGGGAGATGAGCCACTTATTGAACCGGCGATGATTGATGAAGCTGTTGAGCCGATGGCAGACGATCCGTCTCTGCTAATGTCGACTCTAAAATCCCGGATAAAGACGTTACATGATTTTCTCAGCCCGAATGTAGTCAAGGTGGTCACTGATTGGGAAGGGTATGCGCTCTACTTTTCCCGCTCGCCTCTGCCTAATTTCCGTGACAAATGGAATGATTTGAAAGATGAAAAATTCTCCTCCGGCAAACTTCTCTGCTACAAGCATATCGGGCTCTATGTGTACCGGCGCGACTTCCTCCTCCAGTTTTCACAGATGTCGCCAACTTATCTGGAGCTTTCTGAAAAGCTTGAACAGCTGCGGGTACTTGAAAACGGTTACCGGATCAAGGTAATTGAAACCTCCCACGAATCGATCGGGGTTGATACCCCCGCAGACCTTGAAGCAGTGATTGAAAAAATGAAATTATCTTGAAGCGTAAAGGGTCCAGTCATATGAAAACCAAATTTATTTTTGTTACCGGCGGAGTTGTCTCCTCAATAGGCAAGGGGCTTGCTTCCGCTTCTCTCGGCGCCCTTCTTGAGGCACGCGGGCTTAAAGTCACCATGCAGAAGCTCGACCCCTACATCAACGTAGACCCGGGAACCATGTCACCTTTCCAGCATGGAGAGGTCTTTGTTACTGATGACGGGGCAGAGACAGACCTCGATCTGGGACATTACGAGCGCTACACCACAGCGAGGCTCTCCAGAAAAAGCAATTTTACCACCGGACAGGTCTACTTCTCGGTTATCGAAAAAGAGCGTCGTGGTGACTACCTGGGGGGCACTGTTCAGGTAATCCCTCATATCACTGATGAGATCAAGGAGAAGATTCTTGAAAATGCCAAGGGGAACGATGTCGCCATTGTTGAAGTAGGCGGCACTGTCGGCGACATCGAATCCCTGCCTTTTCTGGAAGCTATCAGGCAGTTCAAGGGTGATCGTGGTCACGGCAACGTACTCTACATTCATCTCACCCTGGTTCCGTACATAAAAACTGCCGGCGAACTTAAAACCAAACCGACCCAGCACTCAGTCAAGGAACTCCAGCAGATAGGCATTCAGCCTGATATTCTTCTCTGTCGCTGTGAATATGAAGTGCCAAAGGAGTTAAAGCGCAAAATTGCTCTCTTCTGCAACGTTGATGAGAAAGCAGTCATCACCTCTCCTGATGCGGATCATATCTACGCGGTACCTGAAGCTCTTCATAAAGAAGGGCTTGATGACCAGGTCGTTGAGAAGCTGAATATCTGGACAAAAAGCCCGGATCTAACCCCATGGCATAACGTGGTTGAAAAACTGCGCGCCCCTGCCAACGGCGAAGTCACGATTGCTATTGTCGGCAAATATGTCCATCTGGCTGACTCGTACAAATCACTTTCCGAAGCGTTGACCCATGGCGGTATAGCCAGTAACTGCAGGGTGACACTCCAATATGTTGATTCTGAAAAAATAGAGCAGGACGGCATAGATGGTGCCTTTGAGGGGGTTGATGGAATCCTCGTGCCGGGCGGTTTCGGTGAGCGGGGCACTGAAGGGAAAATAAGTGTCATAGAGTATGCCCGAACCCGTAAAATCCCTTTCTTCGGCATTTGCCTGGGGATGCAGATGGCAGTTGTAGAATTCGGCCGGAATGTCTGCGGACTTACAGACGCATTTTCCAGCGAGTTCAGAATCGATTGCGAAAATCCGCTTATCCACCTGATGGAAGACCAGAAAGGGGTCATGAAGAAAGGTGGCACCATGAGACTCGGAGCCTACCCCTGTTCACTGACAAAAGGGACCTTTGCTCAGAAAGCTTACGGCGCTACAGAAATTTCAGAGCGACATCGCCACAGATTCGAGTTCAACAACGCCTATCGCGATATCCTCACTGCAAACGGGCTTATACTCTCAGGGACTTACAGAGATGTTGATCTTGTGGAGATCGTCGAGATTGCCGACCACCCCTGGTTCCTCGGCTGCCAGTTCCACCCGGAATTCAAATCACGGCCCTTAAATCCGCATCCGCTCTTTAAGGCATTCATAGCTGCTTCACTGGCAAATAGGGGGTAGATTCTTGTCTACAGAGACTACTGTCAAAGAAATCAGAGCAGGAAATATTGCCATAGGCGGTAATAACCCGCTGCTGCTGATTGCCGGGCCGTGTGTAATTGAAAGTGAAGCGGCGACACTTCGGTCGGCGGAAAGACTCATTGAAATCACTTCAAAAGTCGGAATGCAGCTTGTCTTCAAGGCATCGTACGACAAAGCGAACCGCACCTCTGTCACTTCATTTCGTGGACCTGGAATGAAAGAGGGCCTGCGAATACTTGCGAAAGTGAAAGAAGTGTTCGGGCTGCCGCTCCTCTCCGACATTCACGGCATCGAGCAGATTGATGAAGCTGCCACGGTTCTCGACATTCTCCAGATTCCGGCTTTTCTCTGCCGCCAGACCGATCTTGTAGTGGCAGCGGCAAAGTCGGGGAAAACCCTCAATATAAAGAAAGGGCAGTTCCTCGCCCCGTGGGACATGAAAAACGTCATCGGCAAGGCGGTTGACTCCGGGAACGATAATCTCATCCTGACTGAAAGAGGCGTCTCTTTCGGCTACAACAACCTGGTCTCTGACATGCGCAGCCTGCCGATAATGAGGGGCATGGGGTTTCCGGTCGTTTTCGACGCAACCCACAGCGTCCAGCTTCCCGGCGGTCAGGGTGGCTCATCCGGCGGACAGCGGGAGTTTGTAGAGTACCTGGGACGGGCGGCAGTCGCAACCGGCATTGACGGGATTTTCATGGAAGTCCACGACGATCCTGACAAAGCTCTTTGTGACGGGCCTAATTCGGTTAAACTTGCCGATCTTGCCGAACTTCTCAAAAAACTCAAGGCGATCGACGCCATTGTGAAGCAATTATGATTCTTGAAGAGGCGCGGAGAGTTATCCGGATTGAGGCAGACGCACTTTTTGCCCTTGCAGACTCCATTGACAGCAGTTTTGAGAACGCTGTCAGGATGGTTCTTGGGTCCAAAGGGAGAGTCATTGTCACTGGAATGGGCAAATCCGGCTTGATAGGGCAGAAAATTGCCTCGACAATGGCTTCAACCGGAACACCGGCATTTTTCCTCCATCCCGGCGAAGCGCTCCATGGTGATCTCGGCATGATTATCAAGGGTGATGTCGTCATTGCCATCTCCAACAGCGGCGAAACCGAAGAGGTGCTGAGGATTCTGCCTATTGTGAAACGGATCGGCGCCGAACTGATCTCCATGACCGGCAGACCCGGATCGACTCTGGCAAAAGCAGGCGATATCCACCTGAATATAGCTATAAAAGAAGAGGCATGCCCTCTCGGTCTTGCACCTACCGCTTCGACAGCTGCCACGCTTGCCATGGGTGATGCTCTGGCTGTCGCGCTTCTGGTTGAACACGGCTTCAAAGCAGAAGACTTTGCTCTCTTCCATCCTGGCGGTGCGCTTGGGAAGAAACTCCTCCTGACTGTCAACGACATGATGCATTCCGGTTCCGCTGTCCCGCTTGTAGCCGCTGAAATGCTTATGAAGCATGTTATTTTTGAAATCACCTCCAAAGGACTTGGCTGCACAGGAGTCATTAATGGCGCCGGTGAGCTTGCCGGAGTTATCACTGATGGTGATCTACGCCGCGCCCTGGAAAAGGGGACCAACTTCCTTGAACAGCCTGCGAGTGACCTGATGATCAGCAATCCGAAACGGATACTCCGTAATGAATTGGCCGCAAAAGGCCTGCAGAAGATGGAGCAGCACTCCATCACCTCACTCTTTGTTTTCGAGGATGAGACAACGAAGGTTCCAGTGGGCATACTGCACCTTCACGATCTTCTGAAAGCAGGAATTGCCTGATGGATGAGCGCCTCAAAAAAATTAAACTGCTTATTCTTGATGTTGACGGCGTCATGACCGATGGAAGAATCATTTTCGATTCGAACGGTGTAGAGAGCAAATTCTTTAATGTCAAAGATGGCCACGGCATAAAGATGCTGCAGCGAGCCGGCATAGAGGTAGCCATAATCTCCGGGCGGCAATCTCAAGTTGTCGCACTCAGGGCGACTGAACTAGGCATAGAGCGGGTTTTTCAGAAAGCTTTCAATAAGCTTGCCCCTTACCAGCAGATTCTTGCTGACACAGGACTTTCCGACAAGGAGATCGCGTTCATAGGCGACGATTTGATCGATATTCCGGTATTGCGCAGAGTCGGTTTTGCTGCCGCCCCTGCAGATGCTGTCGCAGAGGTCATCCCGTTTGTCCACTTTGTAACGGAAAAATGTGGCGGATGGGGCGCAGTAAGAGAAATTTCCGACCTGCTGCTGAAAGCACAAGATAAATGGGAGAATTTAACGGCTCGATACTTTGAATCAGTATGACGCCACTCCCTTCAGAACTTTTATCTCCATGCGACAAGGCACTCAGCTTCACTCCCTTTTTATACGCCTCTCTACAATCTCTGTGCCAACTTCATCATAAATTACCCAAAACCCCTTTACTGACCATTTCTTTAGTGTTATAGTCTCCGCAACTTATGCGTAAATCACTCTACCTCAAACGCATTCTTGGCTTTTCAGTTCTTTTTGCGGCCCTTGCAACCATTGCAGTGCTTATCCGCTTTTTTACAGAAAACGCAGGAAAAGATAAACTTCCCAGTTCCAACTCTCAGTCAACTGACATTTCAATGAATACAATTCATTTCACCGAGAGTCATGAAAATAAAAAGAAATGGGAACTTTTTGCCAAAAGCGGGATCAATGTTAAGGCTAATGAGGTAACTTCTCTGGAAGATATTCGTTTTATCGTCGCACGTGACGGCAATAACGGACCGGTAACCGTAACTGCAAAGCATGGAGAGTACCTGCACACTCTTAAAACTGTCCACCTTGAAGGCAATGTTCTGGCTAAAACAGAAAACGACATGACATTTGAGACCTCACAAATAAATTATGATTCTGCAAAAAAGAGATTCACTACAAAAGAAAGGATCAGACTGACTGATGCGGCTCTTACCGTTGAAGGGATAGGAATGGACCTGTCCGTCGACAGTCAGCAGGCCATCGTTAAAAGCCAGGTGGACGCAATAGTCTATCCGGGCAAGAGGATAAAATGAGCAGTAAACCATTAATATTAGTGCTGATTTTCTTATCGTCTACATCTTTGCTTTTTGCTGAGACCAAACTTCCGACATCCAGAAACAGTGAGCCGATCAAGATCAAGTCTGACCAGCTACTCACAGACAACAACCTTAAGGTGGCTACATTTACAGGGAATGTTGTTGCAAGGCAGGGAGATCTGACAATTTACTCGGATAAAATGGTCATAAACTATTCAGATGATGAGGGAGGGATAAGCTCCTCCGAGGTCTTCGGCAATGTCAGGATTATTCAGGGTGAGCGGCGTGGACAGGCTGATCATGGTGTATATGATGCCAAACGGGCGACTATCACTCTCGATGGCAACCCGAAAGTTTTCCAGAACAGTGACACTATCTCAGGCAAAGTTATAACTTACTACCTCGATCAGGATAAAAGCGAGGTTACATCAGGTTCAGGCAGCAGGGTTGAAGCAGTCATTAACCCCAAGAGTAAAGGAAGCGATGGAAAACACCCAAAACCCTGAAACACTCTCTGCCAGAGGTCTGATTAAAGCTTTCGGTGGCAGAACCGTAGTAAACGGCATTGACATCGATCTGAATGCTGGCGAGGTTGCTGGTCTGTTGGGGCCGAACGGCGCCGGCAAAACCACCACTTTCTACATGGTAGTGGGTCTCTGTCGCCCTGACCGCGGCGAAATATTGATGTGCGGGAATTCGATAACAAAGTTGCCTGTCTACATGAGAGCCAGGCAGGGATTAAGTTATCTGCCGCAAGAGCCTTCAGTTTTCAGACGTCTTTCAGTTGAGGATAATCTGATGGCAATCCTTGAAACATTAGAGCCTTCGAAAGCGCTTCGTAAGCAGAGAATTGAAGAGCTTTTGACTGAATTCAGAATCACTCATATTGCCAAGAGCATGGGCTATGCGCTATCTGGTGGCGAGCGCCGCAGAGTTGAGATCGCCAGAGCACTGACCACAAAACCGAAGTTCATTCTGCTTGATGAGCCCTTCGCCGGAATTGACCCTATAGCGGTAATAGATATCCAGAATGTTATTGGCGAACTAAAGGCAAAGAATATTGGTATACTTATTTCTGACCATAACGTTCGCGAAACCCTTGGAGTCTGCGATAAAGCATACATTGTTAACAGCGGTGAGCTTCTTGAATGTGGTACTCCAGAGCAGATAATCAACAGCAAAAAGGCACGCGAAATTTATCTTGGCGATAAATTCAAACTTTAATCTAAATCATGTTTAAGAGATTTAAAGGATAATTAATGGCTCTTGAGATGCGCCAACAGATGAAGCTGACCCAGCAACTGGTGATGACGCCCCAGTTGCAGCAGGCAATAAAGCTTCTTCAACTTTCGCGTCTCGAACTTCAGGATCTTGTTCAGCACGAGCTTGAAGAAAATCCGATCCTTGATGAATCTGATGAACAGGACCCCATAAAAGAGCTTCAACAGATTGAAATACAGGAACATGAGCCTGTTCCGCTTGAAGAGAGTGAACGTTTCAATGAGGTAACTGCGGGAAGCGAGACCATTCGCGAAATGGACTGGGACAGTTATATTGATGGTTACAACTACAGCTCCGGTCAGCAGTACAATGACGAGGAAGATCGACCCTCCTTTGAAAACCTTTTAACAAAAAAAGGAACTTTGGTCGATCATCTGATGTGGCAGCTTAACCTGTCTAAATTTGAAGAGAATGAGGTAAAAGCAGGAGTTGAAATTATCGGCAATATTGATGATGACGGCTATCTGAGAAGCTCTGTTGAAGACATCGCAAGGTCATGCGGAATTTCAGAAGAGACAACGGAAAGCGCTCTCAGGAAAATTCAGGACTTTGATCCACCCGGCGTTGCGGCCAGAGACCTGAGAGAGTGCCTTCTTATTCAGGTACAGCAACTCGGCATGCAAGGGAGCATCGTAGATTTCATCCTCAGAGACCATTTGAAAGACCTTGAGACCAGACGCTATAAGCAAATATCACGAGTTCTGGGGGTAAGTATCCAGGATATCCTGACAGCTGCCAGGGTTATCGCAGGTCTCGACCCAAAGCCGGGGCATCTTTTTGCGCATGATGACGTTCACTACATATCTCCGGATATTTTTGTTTACAAGGTCGGTGATGATTATATAGTTACCCTTAACGATGAAGGACTGCCGACGCTGCGAATAAACCCATACTACTCTGACTCAAAAGTTAAAGAGATGGATTCCGGTACCGGAGAGTATGTAAATGAAAAGATGCGCTCTGCCGTCTGGCTTATTAAAAGTATTCAGCAGCGGCAACGCACTATCTTCAAAGCAGCAAAAAGCATTGTAAAATTCCAGCGCGAGTTTTTTGAGAAAGGGATAGAGTTCCTCCGGCCGCTCGTCCTCAGGGACGTAGCTGAAGATATCGGAATGCACGAATCAACGATCAGCCGAGTGACTACGAACAAATATATGCACACTCCGCAAGGTATTTTCGAGATGAAGTACTTTTTCAACAGCGCCATATCGGTTTCCGGCGGCGAGTTTATTGCCTCCGAAAGCGTAAAGCGGAAGATAAAGGAACTGATAGAGGCCGAGGATCCAAGAAAACCTCTCAGCGATCAGACTCTTTCAGAGATGCTGGCAGATGGCAGCATCAACATAGCAAGAAGAACGGTAACCAAGTACAGGGAGATGCTCAGATTAGGCTCTTCGTCGGAACGTAAAAGGATGTTTTAGCTGAACGCTGTTGAACCACCACTACCAATACAGGAGGCAATTATGCAGATTACAACTACATTTAGACACATGGAACAGAGTGATGCGCTGAAAAGTTATGTGGAAGAAAAACTGGAAAGAGTTAAGAAATATATCGACGAACCGATTACTGCCCAGGCTTATATGACTGTTGAAAAGATACGCCACATCGTTGAGATAACTCTCACGGCCAAAGGGGTTACTATCAAGGCTTCCGAGTCTGGCAATGACATGTATGCCTCGATAGATGCTGTTGTTGATAAAATTGAACGCCAGCTTCGCCGCTATAAAGAGAGACTTAAAGGTCACAAACCTTCAACCGATGTCCGTGCAAAAGAGGGGAAAAGGACTATTGTCCAGGCCGAGAGCCTCGATCAGCAGCAGACTCCGGTTATAATCAGCTCCGAGCCGATCTTCATAAAGCCGATGTCTGTAGATGAGGCGGTCATGCAGATGGATCTGATGCATAAAGAGTTTCTCGTTTTTACTGATGCATCCACTGAGAATATTAATGTGCTCTATCGTCGCAAAGACGGCAATTACGGGCTGATTGAGCCGGCAAGAGGCTGATCAGGCCTTGAATTCCGCCAGCCTTACAATTCAGGATCTCCTGGACGACATGGAGTACGGGCTCGACCTCTCACTTTTCGCAGGAGCTGCCGGCCTTTCGCACCGTCTATACAGTGCCCGTATTCAGAAACCAGGACTCGCCCTGACCGGCTATACCGAGCATCTTCACCCGGACCGCCTTCAGGTGCTCGGCAATACCGAGATTATCTTATCTCGAAAAGATGCCCCGTGAACAGTCGGTCGCCAATATAGCCCGATTCTGCTCATTCCCTGTCTCATGCTTGACCGTTACGAAGGGGCTCGACCCTCCCGACTATCTGAAACATGAGGCAGAGAAGGCCGGAATACCTCTGCTTGGCACCTCACTGCAGTCTTCCATTTTCATCTCACTCATCACGAAATTTCTTGAAGAGAAACTTCTCCCGACTACGCACATCCATGGGGTACTGGTAGATGTTCTTGGTGTTGGTGTGCTGCTGCTAGGCAAAAGCGGCATCGGCAAGAGCGAATGCGCGCTTGACCTGGTCATTCGGGGGCACCGCCTGGTCGGGGATGACATCATCAACGTCAAGAAAAAAGTGCCTGCTTCACTGGTCGGACAAGCCGGAGAACTTATTCAGTATCATCTCGAAATCAGAGGTCTCGGAATTATCAATATCAAGGATCTTTACGGAGTATCCTCGATCAGAGAGAAAAAAATTATCGATATGGTGATTGAACTTGTCGAATGGAACTCTGAACATGAATATGACCGGCTTGGTATCGATGATCACGTTTACACAATACTCGGCGTGGATCTGCCTCACACCTGTATACCAGTGCGGCCGGGAAGGAACATAACATCAATAATCGAAGTAGCTGCAAGAAACTTCCTGCTTAAAGGTATGGGCTACCACTCCGCCAGAGAATTCCAGGAAAAACTTCTTGCCCGTATGGATGTGCGCCCCATTGGTGACGAAGTTGAGTAAACTGAGAATTTGCGTTATAACAGGTCTTTCAGGTTCAGGTAAATCTACAGCTGTTCGTGCTCTGGAAGACGAGGGTTTTTTCTGTCTTGACAACCTCCCTCTGGCACTTCTGCAGGTATTTATAGAGCTGGCTGAAAAATCTTCCCAAAAGATTGAAAATGTTGCCCTCGTGATAGACATTCGGGCAAAGGACTTTTTTAAGGGCCGGGAGAATATCTTCAAGGAACTTCGTGAAGCTGGCCACAAAGTAGAAATACTGTTTTTAGACTCAAGTGATGATGTGCTTGTGAGAAGATTCTCTGAGACAAGACGTCGCCATCCTGCGCTTGAAGGCGGTTCAGTTCTTGACGGGATAAGATTTGAACGTGAGCATCTTGCAGTCCTCAGACAGATATCAACTTCCGTTATTGACACATCCGAGCTGAATGTTCATCAGCTGAAAGAGTTGATTATCAGTATCGTTTCGGGTGTCGGAACATCCAAAACTTTCAATATTCACATACAGTCTTTCGGGTTCAAATATGGAGTACCGCTTGAATCTGACCTTGTTATGGATGTTCGATTCCTCCCTAATCCATACTTTGTGCCAGAACTCAAGCAGCTGACAGGTCTGGATAAAGGCGTACGGGAGTTTCTTGAACAGACGGATGATACTAGCGAATTCCTGGACAAATTTCTCGGTTTAATAGACTTTCTGATACCCCGTTACCAGAAAGAAGGCAAATCGTATCTTACCATCTCCGTCGGCTGTACAGGTGGAAGACACCGTTCCGTTTTCATCATTGAAGCTCTACGAAATTTTCTTTCAGAAATGAAACTCTCATTTAAAGTGACCCATAGAGATATGGGTAAAGGGTAATTATGACTGGGCTGGTTGTAGTAGCACATGCTGGACTCGCAGCTGAACTGATCAGTGCCGCTGAAATGATCGTCGGTAAAATTGAAGGATCAACTGCAGTCGAGATAAGGCCGGAAGACTCTGTAGATCAAATTCGTGCGGCTCTGACTACAGCAATTGAATCCGTCGCTTCCGAGGGTGTAATCATAATGACAGACATGTTCGGTGGAACGCCTTCGAACATGAGTCTCTCCTTCCTGGATGAAAACAGGATAGAGGTTCTTACCGGAGTAAATCTCCCCATGCTGATAAAGTTTGCCAGTGACAGATCCCGGTTTGGCGTAGCTGAGCTGGCAGCACAGATTCGTGATACTGGCAGGGAAGGTGTAACAGTTGCCGGAGATTATCTCAAGAAGTAGTCCGTAAGGAGTCAGGTAAGTCTATGCTTGAGCAGCAATTCGTAATTATTAATAAACTTGGTCTACACGCCAGAGCATCCGCGCTTTTCGTAAAAACTGCAAGTCAGTTCAAATCTGAAATCAAGGTTTCAAGAGACGGGATTGAGGTAAACGGGAAAAGCATCATGGGAATTATGATGCTGGCAGCTGCAAAAGGTACTGAAATCGTTCTCAATGTTGCCGGGCCAGATGAGGCTGAGGCGTTTGAAAAACTTGCAGAATTGATACAGAACGGTTTCGGTGAGGAATGAACCTTTAAAAAGCATTTGAATCACTGCCCAACTGAGCCGCAAAAACGAATTCAGATTAGATCCAAAAAACAGTCATCATTTAAATAGCATGTAATCTTTTGGTAGCTGTAGATTTCTCTGCTGCTCAATTGCTCTGTGTTTAATGAATTGTAGTTATTGGTTAAACAGAAAAGGGGTATAGCTTATCGTGCTATACCCCTTCTTGTTATGACAAATTCATGGAGCTAATGTATTAAATTTCAACTTTTCAGGTACTGACTGCAAGCAACAGTCTTATTTTTCCACTCCGATTATATCAACTTCAACGCGGCGGTTCTTCGCGCGACCTTCTGCCGTACTATTATCAGCCAGCGGCTTAGCCTCTCCCTCTCCCTTGACTTCCAGCTTTTTGGGATCGATGCCGAGACCGACCAGGTAATCGCGTACTGATTCTGCACGTTTTAGCGACAACTTCATGTTGTGACCTTCCGAACCGGTGCTGTCGGTGTGGCCGGTAATGATGATCTTGTCGGCACGACTGAGCTCGGCTTTTGCCTCTTCGCGGTATTTATTGATCTGCTCTTTGCCTTTAGGCTTGAGTACTGCCTTGTCAACATCAAACAGCGCGACAGCATCGAACGCCATCGTTTTCTTGCTCAACGGGATCACGTTGACGGTCGTGGCCGCCGTCTTTGATCCGCCCTCACCAGCAACGGTCATTGTGTAGAGCGTCGTGGTTGCAGGGCAGACCTCTTTTGAGCCGTTCAGAGCGACATTGCCTACTCCCTGGTCAATTGAGGCACTGGATGCATTCGTCGATGACCAGGTCAGGATTACGCATCTATTCTGCTTGATAGAAGCCGGGTCTGCCGAAAGAGAGACTGTTGGGGATGACAATACGTTAACCGTCTTGGTTGCCGTCTGGGAGCCACCCTCACCAGCAACGCTAATCGTATAGGGCGTAGTGTTCCCAGGACAGACCTGTTTGGAACCGCTCGGAGCTACTTTACCTATTCCCTGGTCGATTGAGACACTGGATGCATTCGTCGACGACCAGGTCAGGTTCGCACAATCACCCTGCTTTACACTGGCCGGGTCAGCCGAAAGAGAAACTGTTGGGGAAGGTGGCGCCACATACGGGCAGAGGGCATTAGCCATGGCAGTGGCCTGTTTTGCCTGCGCCACACCCTCTTCGGTATGGCACGACCTGAAAACATCATAGGCTTTGTTCTTGGCATCTTCAGCGGCCTTGAATTCTGCGGGGCAGGCTTTGTCCTTGCCAGCCGAGCGGGCAGCCTCTACAGCACGATCTGCTTCCTGCATTTCGGAACGAATGAAGTAGCCGGGAATATTGCCACGTTTTGTGTTCACCTCATAGTTGGCACAGTCAGCAAAACCGCTGAAAAGAGTTACTATCCCAACGACTGCCAGACAACATTTCATCAATTTCATAATTAATCTCCTGTTTTAGTTAAAATGGTCAAGTGAAAGTAATTTTATCGCCATATTCGCTCCTGTCAAGCCAGGAAAACATTTCCTGAAAAAATATTGACATTAATACTGCTAAGCATATATAAAAAATGTTTATATATAAGAGCTTTAAGTAAAAAGGGAGAACATCCAGCATGGAAAAGAAAGAGTATATTTTCAGTTCCGAGTCTGTTTCGGAAGGTCATCCGGATAAAGTTGCCGATCAGATTTCTGACGCTATTCTTGACGCGATCATCGCCCAGGATCCAAAAGCAAGGGTTGCCTGCGAAACGATGGTGACAACCGGCATGGCTGTTATTGCCGGAGAGATTACTACCACAGCTTACGCAGACATGCCCTCTATTGTAAGAGAAACCATTAGAGAGATCGGCTACAACGACTCTGCCATGGGCTTTGACTGGGAGACATGTGCGGTTCTTACTTCCATCGACAAACAGTCTCCGGATATCTCCATGGGCGTCACCGAAGGCGAAGGGATGTTCAAGGATCAGGGGGCCGGCGATCAGGGGATAATGTTCGGTTACGCCTGCAATGAAACTCCGGAACTTATGCCTATGCCCATTCTTCTCTCCCACCAGCTTGTCAAGCGGCTCGCAGATGTGAGAAAATCGGGAGAGCTTCATTTCCTCCGTCCTGATTCCAAATCCCAGGTTTCCATTCGCTATGAGAATGATAAACCGGTCTATGTCGACACTGTTGTCATTTCATCGCAGCATACTCCTGACGTTTCCCACGAAACCATCCAGGAGGGAGATCATTGATGCTGTAGTAAAAAAGATTATCCCGGCACATCTCATGGATGCTCAGACAAAAGTATTCATTAATCCGACAGGGCGTTTTGTTGTCGGCGGCCCCATGGGAGACTGCGGTCTTACGGGGAGAAAGATAATTGTTGATACATATGGCGGAGCAGGCCGGCACGGCGGCGGGGCATTTTCAGGCAAGGATCCATCCAAAGTAGACCGTTCTGCCGCCTACATGGGCCGCTACGTTGCTAAAAATCTTGTTGCTGCCGGAGTATGTGAAAGGTGCGAAGTTCAGATGGCCTATGCAATCGGCGTCGCTGAACCTGTTTCTGTAATGGTCAACACTTTCGGCACCGGTACTATTGCTGAATCAAGAATTGCCCAGATTATCCGCGATGTTTTTGATCTCCGCCCAAGAGCAATCATTGAACAGCTTGACCTGCTCCGTCCTATTTACAAGCTGACAGCAGCGTATGGACATTTCGGCAGAGAACTTCCCGAGTTCACCTGGGAGAAGAAAGATAAAGCCGAGATTATCAGGAGTAAAGCAGGCCTGTAATCAGAAAGCATACCGCAGAACAAAGCCGGGGGTAACCTCCGGCTTTTTAATTTGATTCAGCAGTTGAAAGCTGTCTACAGTCGAGCAGACGTGCTATTTCTGCAATTCCAGGCTCATTCCGGCAACTTCCAACTGCCGGTTTTAGGTTTAATTTGATTTTCTGCCAAACCTGTACCCTACACCTCTTACTGTCTGAAAAAACACAGGATTTCCGGGATCCGGCTCAAAATATTTTCTAAACCGGACAATGAAGTTATCCAGGGTTCTTGTCTCAACATCATTAGAGTACCCCCAGACTCTTTCCAGCAGTTCGCTTCTGCTGACGGCAACCCCTTCTTTCTGAAAAAGCAGGGTCAACATCCTCACTTCCAGATCAGTAAGATCTATCTCCCCCTGTGCTGTTCTCGCCCTGTAGGAGAGGAGAAAAACCTCGTTTTCACCAAACTTGTACCCCTCTTCAAGTGGCTCCGGCAGATACCATGAAGATCGCCGCAGCATACCTTTCACCCGCAGCAGGAACTCATTGAGACTGAACGGTTTCGTCAGGTAGTCATCGGCGCCGCTTGCAAGACCGGTAATCCGGTCCCCCTCTTCTGAACGGGCAGTAAGCATCAGTATCGGCACTCTTGAATCGGACTCGCGGACTTTTACACAGAGATCGAAGCCATCCATACCCGGCAGCATTACATCAAGAATTATCAGAGCAAAACGATCATAAGCAATTCTTTCAAGAGCCTCTTCACCGCTCTCGACATGACTTACACGACACTCTTCCTGCTCCAGATTAAAGCAGATGCCGCGGGCAAGATGAATTTCGTCTTCAACAAGCAGGATATGAGGTCGCTCCATTATTTCACCTCTGGCATCGGCAGAGTGATGATAAAACTGCTGCCTCTTCCGGTGCCGTCACTCTTTACCTTGATGCTCCCTTTATGCCTCTCCACAATCGACTTTACGATATAAAGCCCCAGGCCTGTCCCCCTGATTGTCTCGCCGGTAGTTCTCACCCGGTAGAACATTCTGAAGATATTTTTAAGTTCTTTTGCTTCAAGCCCCTTACCGTTATCTGTAACAGTAAGAGTGCAGTTTTTACCGCTGCGACAAAGTTCGACCTGCACTTCCGGAGATGCTGTGCTATAGAGAAAAGCATTTTCCAGAAGATTTCGCAGCACCATCTCCATCCCCTCAACATCTATCTTTGCAGATATTCCTGGCTCTATATGCACGGACAGACTGTTCCCTTCAGAAAGGTGACGTTGAAACTCTTCAATGAATTTCTCAACAAATGCGCTGAAATTTATTGAAGTAAGCCCGACATTTGCCGAACGTTGCTCAAGTTTTGCCGCCATCAGGAAGTTACTGATAAGAGTATTAAGGCGTTCGGTATCTACAAGCATAGTATCCAGAAACCGCTCCATCTTGTCAGGTGGCGGGTTCCGGAGCCGGATGGTTTCCAGGTGTAAGCGGATGGAGGCAAGAGGTGATTTAAGCTCATGGGTTATCTGGGAGATAAAAGTCTTCTGTTCAGCATACAGCCGTGACTGGCGGCGCCAGTAGATAAAGATCACATATAAACCACAAAGAATAAAGGCAAGCATGAGTATGCCGCCTGCCAGAACTGGCCAGTTTATATGGGTCGGTACAAGGTCGGGTCGATATTTCTCGGCAAGTTTTCTGAGTTCATTATGACGCCCCATAAACCAGAGTATCCAGAGGACGACAAGTCCAATCCAGACAATTTGAACAACTATAAGAGTTACAATAGGGTTAAACAGATTTTTAAGTCGATGCATACGAGATATTTATCACCTGAGTCATACCTTTGCAACCTCAGCGAAGCAAATCCGGCATATTGATCAAACCTTTGACCAATAAACCCTACCTCCGCACAAAAATCTCCCGGGCCATGGCAGTATCAATGGCAAATTCCGAATAGCCGACCCGGAAAATGTACGAGGGAAATGACTGCATCAGCACAATACGATTTCCCGGCAGAACTCCCATTGCCATCAGTTTCTGCATCTTCTTGTTGTCCTCGGTAAGAATATAGGCGATCTCCCCTTCTTCATTCGACTTCAGCTCAGTCAGAGGGACAACGCCGAGATCGCCGCTCTTGCGGGCTTCAAGGCAACAGTCGCCAGGCGGAATTCTCTTGCCATGCGGACAAGTGGCCGGATGATTCAGCATGGTGCAGACTTTGGTATCAACACCCTCGTTGAGCAGATGCTCAAACTGGCAGGCCTTTATCTCGGCACTGTCGCCACGGATATTGAGAACATCCATCATCAGCCGCTCGGCAAGCCGATGGCGGCGGATTGTCTTCTCCCCTTCGGTTCGCCCTTCCGGCCGGAATTGCAGCCGCTCCCCCTTGAGTTCGACAAATGCGTAGCCGGTCAGCTCCCTGATGGCCGGGTCATCGACAGTTACCCCCGCACCCTCCAGGTCGATAAAGCCGCGCCCCTCTTCCTCGATGGCAATCCACATGGACTCCAGAATCTCTTCGGCTTTTTCGCGTCAGTTTCATCTTCATGCTCCTTTATGTCAAGATTTTCTTCAATTTTTTCACGATGGCAGGTTCCAGCGGGTTTTTATAGTTGCAGCGGGGGCAGTGGACACTGTGGCAACCGCCGGGACAGCTGCCGCACCCCTTTGCCCCTTCACTTTCGTCAAACTCATGTCCACAGAAGCCGCACTTCATCGGATGCCCCTCTATGCCAGAATGGCGGTCAGCAGCAGGAACTGGTTCAGCAGCCAGCCGCTGCCGAAGGCAAAGACGCTGACGAACAGGCCGATGGCCGAGGCCACCTTCCAGCCCCCGCTCCTTTTTCATGATGAGGAACTGGGCGACACAGGGGATGAACAGGGTCAGGGTCACGGCGGCCACGGTCAGCTGGCGCGCATCCAGCAGCCCCTTTTTCTGCAGGTCGTAGAGCCCGGCTGCGCCGTAATCGCGGCGGAAAAAGCCGAAGATGAAGGCCACCGCCAGCCTCCCTGGGCAGGCCCATGGCCGCCATGACCGGGCTCATCCACTCAACCGCCTTTTCAGAAGAAATGGGTGATCTTGCCGAGCCAGAGCAGCACCGACGCCAGGATGAAGAGCGGCAGAATCTCCATGAAGTACCACTGCATCCGGGTGTAGGTCTTGGTGAGGATATTGGACAGCTGCGGCAGCCGCATGGGGGGGAGTTCCATGTAGAACATCGGGGTCTCTCCCGGCATCAGTCTGGCGGCAAGGAAGCCGACGACCAGGAAGATGAGCAGCAGGCAGACAGCTCCAGACCAGCAGAGCGCCGGGGGCCTTTGACAGCAGCGCCATGATGACCCCCAGCTGGGCGGAACAGGGGATGGCCAGGGCCAGCAGCAGGGTGGCGATGATCCGCTCCCGCACCGTCTCCAGGGTCCGGGTCACCATGGTGGCCATGGTATCGCAGCCGAAACCGAGCACCATCGGGATGACCGCCCGGCCGGTGAGGCCGATCTTTTTGAAGAGCCGGTCGACCAGCAGCGCCAGACGGGGGAAATAGCCGCTGTCCTCCAGCAGGGAGAAGAAGAGGAAGAAGGTGGCGACGATCGGGAGGATGATGCCGACTGCGTAACGGAGGCCAAGGGTGATGACCCCGTACTCGCCGACGAACAGCTCCTGAATAACCTCCCAGGGGATGATCGCCTTGACCACTGTCGGTGATCCAGGGGTTGAACATCCCCTCAAACAGCTCCTCCTCCAGCAGATCCACCAGGGTGCCGGCGCCGAAATCGCCGACGAACTTGTACAGACCGAAGTAGAGCACGATCAGCAGCAGCGGCACGCCGGTGAGCGGCCGGACGGCCAGAGTGGAAAGCCGCTCGGCGAACGTCACCCGCCGCTGGTCCGGAAGCCGGATCACCCCGCTGAGCAGGCCGTGGACGATCGCTTTGCGCTCCATGGAAAGATCCATATGGAACGACTCGCGCCGTTCAAAACGCTTTGTCTTTACCTGCTCGGCAACTGCGGCGGCCTTCTCCCCTTCACTCCGCTTGACCAGTTCCGCCACCTCTTCATCCCCCTGCAGCAGGAGCAGTGCCAGAGCTTTGCGGGAGAGGCGATAGCTCGCCGCCAGAGCAGCAGAGCCATCTCGTTCGATATCGTTTTCCAGGCGGCGGGAGTAGCCGAAAACCGCATGGACCTCCCTTTCATGGCTGACAATGGCGCGGCGGATTTCGGTCAGACCGCGCTTCTTGGCGGTGGCCGCACCGATAACCGGAATGCCGAGCTTCTCCTGCAGCAGCGGGATATCGATACCGATCCCCATCCGCTCCGCCTCGTCCATGATGTTCACCACCAGCAGCACCGGCAGACCCGCCTCGATCAGCTGGAGGGTCATGGCCAGCATCCGCTCCAGGTTGCGGGCATCGAGCACATGGATGATCAGGTCGGGCGATTCGTTAAGGAGAATCTCCCGGGCAACCCGCTCCTCTTCGGTAATGGGAAGGAGGGCGTACATGCCTGGAGTGTCGATGATTTCACACTGAATGCCGTCGATGGTCACCGCACCGCGGGAAACCTCCACCGAAGTGCCGGGATAATTGGAAACCGTCACATAGGCGCCGGTCAGGGCATTGAACAGGACACTCTTCCCCACGTTGGGATTTCCGACCAGCGCAACCTTTACTGCACTTTATTGGTCACCTGCTGCCAGACTCTGCTTGCTGCATCAACACTCATCAAAACTCACTCTCCCTGAAAGGCATAAACTGCTCTTGATATTCATTTTCATTGATCCGCCAAAAAAAATCAGTTCTTACAGTTGGCGCAGAAGCCGTAAAGCTCAAGCTTATGATTCATTATGGTAAAGCCATGCTGTCTGGCAACTTCAGCCTGGAGTTTTTCAATGGTTTCATTCTCGAATTCAACGATCGCCCCGCAGCGGGTACAGACAAGATGGTCGTGATGCTCGCCGGCATGCAGATGCTCATAGCGGGTCTGCCCGTCGCCGAACTGTATCTCCCGGGCGATGCCGGACTCGGCAAACAGCTTGAGTGTCCGGTAGACAGTGGCAAAACCGATGCCGGGGTTGTTTTCCTTGAGTTTCAGATAAAGCTCTTCGGTGCTGAGGTGCTGCTCGCAGGAGAGAAAACAGTCGAGAATAATATCACGCTGTTTTGTTGACTTGAGCCCTTTAACCGCCGCAAAATTCTGGAAGATCTGTTTATTGGAAAGTTTCACCGGCCCTCCTTATTGAAAATGATTTTCAATATACAAATTAGTGGAGAGTCCGTCAACTGTTTTTATCTTATGAAAATAAAAAAAGGCTCCCGATTTCGCAAAGGGAGCCTTCTCAATCCGCAGGATTCAATTATCAGAACGCGTAGAGGAATTTGAACCAGAAGTTGTCACCTTCAGGGCGGTTTTTAGCCTCGAACTCACCCATATACTTGAGGGTGAAACTCATATTTTTGTAGTCATATTTCAGGGCCGGACCAAGACCTATCACCCGCCCCTTATTATCAATCTTGTCCCCATCGGCTTCATCCTCGGTCGTCTGCTGGTAGTAATACCCTGCAAGCCCGGCGGTAAAATTATCCATTTTCTTGCCGACAGCAAAATCTGCATGGAACTCCTGGCCGGACTGGTAGTCTGTAGCATTGTTTTCCGTGTTGAAGTCATACATCAGCTTTGCCGAAATATCAAATCCTGCCCCTGGAAGAAAGGTTGCGGCTACTATCGGCTCAAAAGTCCAGTAGTTGCGACCGACATTGGCCAGTCTGTTCTTATCGTAATTCCCGGTCGGCATGTAAATGTCGACTGCGGTTACCGCATGCCAGTTGGCGCCATGCCAGGCAAGAATGAATGGATCGACGATGATATCCCCCAGACTCCCCCTGCTATCATCCATTGAAACAGGAGCGCCGGTAAAAGAAGGGTCAAGCTCAACATCCATGTAAACCAATGGAATAAATGCATGCAGCGCCCAGTTGCCGCCGAGGAACTGCTTGTCAGTCACATGAATGAAGCGGGAGACATTGGCTGCCACTTTCAGATCAAAGCCCTTGTTATCATCACCATCGACATTAAATTTGTCAGCCGCATAGTAATTGAAATAGTTAATGTAATAATTCCCCGGCGGCGGCACTGCGCCTGACATGAAATCCTCGGCGCCGTTATGATAAGCGCTGCCGCCGCCTTCGGTGGCATTTGCCATCCCGGCAACCGCTAGCGCCAGCAGCCCCGACAACACGATCTTCCTGAAAACTTGCATCATCCCCGATTCCCCCTCAGAATTATATGTATACGTTAAAAAACCTGCCGCCTTTTAGCATATATAAACTGACAAGTAAACATTCCCCTCACTGCGCTACCCAAACCGATAAATCATCCGCCCTTCCTCATAAAGCTCGATATGTCCATCCTGGGAGACCTTGATGACCTTGCCGAAAAACGATGCCGCACTGGATGCAGTTGTTCGCCCGCCACCGGTGACAATCTCGCGCACATGGGAGGTATCAATGATAAAACCGGTCTCAAGAAGCCTGCCATTGCGGTTAAAAACGGTCAAACCATCGGAGGAGAGTATTCTGAAAAGCGTGCCGCTCTTCTTGAGCTCGGCGACTTTTTTTCCTTTGGCTCGATCGATCAGGGTTCGACAGACAGGGTCATCCCCACCAACGGAACCTTTTTTCAATATGGCGAGCCGTTTTTTAATATCAGCGTAAATCAGGATTACTGTTCCGTGGCGACTTTTGGAAAGGGCGTAGGCCGTCCAGAGCAGGTCGTCTGCTGCCGATACATCAAGGACTCCGGCCAGAAAGGCGCGGAAAATGTCCGGATCGAAGATGCACCAGCCCCCTTTTCTACGAACCATAATTTTTGCGGGATTTGTCAAAACCTCTATCTCAGACGCTTCGTTAACCGTAATTGCAAAAGCCCCTTTGCCGCTTCGGCTTACCAATGAAAACAGTTCACGCTGCGTCAGCCTCTCGACGTTATTCTGGCCTGAATGATCCCCAACCCTTAAAGCACCGATCACCTGCATCTGAATATTGGCGAGAAAGAACTGATTCGTTCCATCTACAAGTCGATAGGTAAGTGGATTATTGAAAAAAGAAGAAGAAACTGTTTGGGGTGGAGAAAGAGGCACAATGACATGATGCCGCGCGCGGACCAGTGTACGGATGTTTTCCATGGTTGTTCTATGAATTATAAAGCCGGTAGTGGCAGGTTTACCCTCATAGCGCTGATAAGAGAGGTCTTTGAGCAACTGGATGAGCTGCTGAATCGGCCAGAAACCTTTATTGTGATCACCACGCAGAGATCTGGCGACTGTTATATCCATGATGGAGGCAAGCAGAGCCGTACGAAAATGGGCGGCATACCCTTCAAGATTGAAGCCGCTGTAGAGACCGACAAAGGCTGTCAAGAGTTCCCGGCAGAAAGCCTTTTCAGCACAGGTAAAGGCAATCGAAGCACGCTCGGCAGTGAACAGATAGTCCGAATTCTCAATAGAGACAAGCTCACTGATGCCTGCCTCCGGAGAGTTGGCAGCAGGGGCCGCAGGCTGAAGATCGACTTCAGCGCCGCCAAGAAATGAGCTGATATTCTCGCGGATCGCATCGAAAGCGGTGAGTGGCATGTAGTCTCCGGTAAGAACTACTGGATTGTGCTATTTTCGTGGCCTTAGTTTAGCAAATCATAAGCCAAATTTGCCATAAATTTAAATTGTCGCAAATGCACTGTAAACATATGCTCTAATTTTACATATATCGTTTTCTGAATATGTGCTACTGTGATAAAAAAAGATTGCTAAGGAGGAACTATGAAAGATCTACTGCTGCTTGGAGGCATAGTGGCTGGCTGGTACGTTCTGAACCGGTACATCCTGCCCAGAATGGGGATTCAGACCTGAATGTCAGATTCATGCTCTCTCGAGGATCGAGGGGCTAAAAAGAAGGGCACAACTGAAATCTGTTCGGCTCAAAAAGAGTCGAAAGACAAGGAGCTATAATTCAATTTTCCGGTTGAGCTTATTTTCATTCAGAGCTTTCCATTAGGAATTTCACTGCCTGTCAAACGGCCTTGATCCCACAAAAAAAGCCCCGGTCATCGGCCAGGGCTTTCCATCATACACTGCACAGTTGTTGCTGTTTCTTCGGAGGAGAATTCGGGAGAGTATCCAAACAGTTTGCTTAAAAAACATTTGGAACTTGGATAAATGGGATAAACGCTGATAAATCAAGTGCATGAAAGCGAAAGCATTTAACCCGATTGGTTATGATCGCTCAGGTTCATTTTTCTGGTTTTATCCGTGTTCATCCTATGTATCTGTGGTTAACTGCCCTTTTAGGTTCATGTCTTTCCCGGCACGGCACTGAATCCTTCGGGCGCATCAGTCGTTGTCGTGCTTCCCCCCGACTGAATCGGGCCGCCTTTTTTATCAAGTTATCAAGTCCCGCAACTTTATAATACTTTTCAGATATCATTGCTAACGAATGGTAGTGAAATATAAAAAGTGCTACCCTGCCCAAATGTGCTTTCAGCCCAAACTTGACCATTATGTGCAGACACAATTTCCTTAACAAGCGCCAAGCCAAGTCCGGTTCCGACTATATGATGCTTTGATGGATCGTCTACCCTATAAAACATTTCAAATATTCTCTCCAGTGATTCAGGCGGGATACCTATACCTGAGTCCTTCACCAAGAACTTTATAATACTTTTCAGATATCATTTCTAACAAATGGCAACGAAATATAAAAAGTGCTGCCCTGTCCTAATGTGCTTTCAACCCACACTTGACCATTATGTGCAGACACAATTTCCTTAACAAGCGCCAAACCAAGTCCGGTTCCGACTATATGATGCTTTGCTGGATCGTCTACCCTATAAAACATTTCAAATATTCTCTCCAGAGATTCAGGCGGGATACCTATACCTGAGTCCTTCACCAAGAGAGTGACACTATTATCTTCTTGGCGTGCATCAAGGATGATCTCACCACCTTCAGGAGAGTATTTAATGGCGTTAGAAATAAGATTGCTAATCCCTTGGTGTAGTAACTCATCGTCGCCTACGATCTGAGGTAAGCTAGAAGTTACACGCACGATTATGGAATGCTTGGCAAAGGGGCTGTCATATATAGCTACCACTTCTTCTATCAATGTCTTTAGGTCAAGAGGCTTGAAGTTGTTTTCATGCAGCTTTGCCTTTAAGCGTTGCATATCGAGAAAGTTGGTGATCGTTTCATTAAGGCGCTCGCCTTCTTTATGCATTATGGTGTGATATTCTTTCAGTTGTGCGCCTTCCACATCGTTCTCAATGACGAGGTCAAGGAAGCCGAGCATTGCGGTTAAAGGTGAACGCATTTCATGGCTGACAATTGATATCATTGCTTCTTTCATACGCTCAATCTCTTTACGCTCTGTGATGTCACTAATAACCGCTAGAACTCGTCTTTCCCCAAACACGCTAGTAGGCGTTATTGCTATTTCGCTCCAGAACGATTCACCGTTCTTCCTTCTACTTAACCACTCAAATTCTTGAGTACCCTCTTTAAGTGACTTTTCCATGACTATCAATGCATCAGAAAATGAATAAGGTGGCTCTCCTGAGATTAAATCCTCTACCGACATATGAAGAAGCTCTTCACGAGTATAGCCGTACATTGTTTCAGATGCCTTGTTAGCCTCTATTATTCTGCCTGATTCATCATTCACAATAAGTGCATCGTGGGCCGTATTGAATATGCCTCGATAGTTGCTTTCACTTTCACGCAGCGCCTGTTCTCGGACTGCAAGCTTTTGTGCCATATTGTCAAATGCCTGTCCAAGCTTGCCAAGCTCGCCTCCTTCTACCTCATGGGCAACTTTGGTATCAAGATCACCATCAGCCAGTCTTTGTGATGATTGTTGCAATGCAAGAACCTTGTTGATTATATATTTCTTACCAAACACCCAAGAACAGAGGGAGGCAAACAATAAAGTTACAGAATAGACCATCAGATTCTTGCCAAGGGCAGTATTTGCACCTGCCATTACAATGTTTATTGGGATACCGGCACGGACGTACATATAAGGCGTTACTTCACCATCAAGCCGTAATTTGCGATATGTTTGTATACGATCGTCACCAATAACACTGCTTGTGCCAATAGAAGTTTCTTCTTCAGGTCCCTCTTGCATGTGCTTGAATATTTCTGGGTTTGACGGCTTACCCACGTATTTCTCAGGATCAACAGCTCTGAACAGGATAGTACCTTTATAGTCTAAGAGCGAAAAACTGGCTTCTTTTGGGAGATTGTGCTCATCTAAAATATGCTTATAGTAATCCAATGATAAACCAACACAAATGACTGCTACTACCTTGCCAGTATCATCTCTCAATGGGTATGCCAGATTGAGTGTCGGCTTTCCGGAAGTCCTTGCTATGTGGTAATCACCTGATGATAAATTGCCACTGGCCAGTGCATTTTTGAAGTAGCGCCTATCCGATACTGAAACGGCCTTATTCAATGGCACGGCTGAAACCCAGACTACACCCTCAGAATCTGCAATAAATATGTTTGAATACTGAGGACTTTGTTTCAATATTTCAGTAAGTATGACCTGTACTGCATCGTGCTTGTGGGTTTTGATCTCAGGTAACTGCGACAAGGCAATGACTAGCTGACGACTTGATGAAACGAGAATCTTTTGTTCGCTGACTATTGCTTCCGTAAGCTTCTGAGTTTCAATTTGTGCATGGTGGATAGCGTCTCTTCTTTGCTCTATCCCTGAGTTGATTATTATGTAGATGGCAGGAAAAGCTACGATGGATACGATTATGAGCAAGTGGTGTTTTATAGATAATCGAGAAAGGGTCATGTGAGAAGTCCATTAAATTGTTATATGTCGACAAAACAATTCCTACTCTCCAGAATCGAAGCTTATCACCAGGTCGGTTCAAATCTACCTTTATCCAAGTACGTTCTGATGGCGTGCATATTTTCAATGGACAGATCGAGAAATTGTACCCCCATACCAGACGGCAGGGATGTTTTCTTCATAGAATCAGGATCGTTTGTCCATGCCACCCTAACTTTAGCAACTATGATATTATCAGAATCAGGAAGTTTGAATTTAACGGTTAGTTCTGTGTCTTCTGGCAGTATCTGACTGGACTCAATAAATACTCCACCAGTGCTCAGGTTCAGAGAATAATTGCTTAAAAGCTCATTTTGATTAATCCCATAGAAAATAGCTATTCGTGCTAGATATCGAGGGTCAGTTTGCATATCTGAAGTAGCTTGTTTCGCTAGCATAAACAACCTCACTATTTCGGATTATCAGTAAAGATCACTTTCATATTTATAAAAGAACTAAAAGATCACTGTATCGATCAACTTCATTAGAGCATCCAACGTGCCAAAGCTCTTAAAATCTCAAATATATTTATTATAGTACTTAAAGTTAACAAATGAGGCATTCATATCTCATTGATATTATAATAAGAATGATAACCATCTACTATTATGGTGTAAGTTTACTAATTAGAATTGTCTAAAGAAGGTTTTTAAAAGTACGTTTAAAGGCAGAATGCCTAATTTTGACATACAATAGAAGGATCTTTAGACCAGGAAGGGATAAGCCCCTACTTTAAGAGGTCAATATGGAGCTTGTTGTCTTCTGGAGATATTCTGACTACTGGAACATGCTGAGTAGGAGCAATATTGAATCTGGGTTTGAACGGTGATGACCATTCAGCTTTGAAAAGACTGGACAGGGTTTCTGGCGAGGCTGTTAATGTAAATCGTCCGCACATATGCTATCTACCCTGTCGAAATGAGATTAGGCCTTGAATCAAGGCTTTCTACCTTTCTTCCTTGTTTCATTGTATCTATTCTTTTGTTGCCACCTTCGAGTGGAATAAGCCGCCAAACATGCCCACATTCACATTCTTTTATTGGGCTCTCCTTTGAAGTAAAACCACGTGCTTCGTAGACATCAAAAGTCCTACTTTGGCAATTTGGGCATTTCATATTTATACCCCAAGTCTTATTCGACTACATTTTCAAGAATGTCCATTAATTCCTAGAATGCTCTAATACTTTATATCTATATACCAGAGAACTTTCATTTTTCACGATTATAGACAAATAAAAAGCCCCGACTATTGCCGAGGCTCTTTAAAATCAAATATCTGGACAATACACCTATGGTGTTACGGGTATAAGAGTTTAATACACGCCTGATTATCTGTAACACATCGTAATTACTGACTAAATAACTCATATTGCTGATTTATTAGTATTATTTATTCATACAGAAGACGGTATTATTTATCTGGCATATATAAAGTCATTACCACTTATCTCAATATAATCTCCATCATTACAGTTAGTTGCATTATTAATATCATTTAAATGTGCCTTTTGGCATCAGCGATGCAATACTCTTAGCAAAAGCAATTAATTTCCAGAGAGCGAAATAAAAGGAGGATGTCATGAAAGCACTAGCTACGATAATGGGAATCATCGCACCGGCAACAGCATTTGCGGCATCAGGAGCAAGTGGAGAAGGCAGTGGTATTTTTGTCTGGATCTTCCTTGGCTTCTTCGCATTGATAGTAGTCGGACAGTTAGTCCCGGCAGTCATGCTGATGACAGGATTGGCAAAGGGTATCACTGCAAAAAAGGAAGTTAAAACTGAAGCAAAGTAGCAACCTACTCTATTACATGTATGCCATCTCACATAAGCAGCTAAAAAACAAAAAAAGGAGAACAGTCATGAGAACCTTATCAACAGTATTCAGCACCACAGCCCTTAGTCTCGTAACCAGCACCGCAGCTCTTGCTTCATCGGGCGCAACCAACAAAGTTTTCGTAAGTGGCCCCCTTATTCTGCTCTTCCTCGGCTTCTGCGCCCTGGTAGTTGTTATTCAGTGCATCCCGGCAATTATTATGTTTATGGCATGATCAAAGGAACTGTGTCTGCAAGTGAAGGATGAAACGGTTAAAGTAAGAAAATAGCAATGGGGGATAAATGAGGTTAGAGTATATGTAAAGGGCCACCTTTGTCAGGGTGGCCTTTTTGTATTGGTACACACTTGGTTTTAGGTATGACGATTTTTATCTCATGTATTCATAAAATTGCTTACCTGATGCATTCCCACCTGGTCATATATGTTCAAAATAAGCTTACGACCTGAATCATCCTTTCTTACCAAATCCACTACCTCAAATGAGATATTCACGCTCTAATTCAGGCAGATATTCCGGTTGGCTAGATCTAATTTAATAAATTATATCGCTATATCAGCTAGTTTCATTGTTGGCACACACGATGCTTTACTCATATCAATAGTCTATTTCAAGAAAAGGAGACATTGCCATGAAAAGAGTTATCTTAACAATTGCCATCGTTCTATGTGCCGGATCTGCTTTTGCTGACAACCACCGTGAATATAGGGATAAGCATGATAATGGCCATCATTACGGGCATTATCGTAAACATGATTCATACAGAGGGCATGAGTGCAGAAATGGGCAAGTGGTACAAAGAAATACAGTAATATACCGTCCTGAATACAGGAGCGCAGAGCCTCGCATATCAGTATCTCTTCACACCCCTGAACTATTAGTTTCGTTTCTGTCAGGGAGATAAGATTTCAACCATGAGGTGAAATGTCATAAGAAAAGAAATATAGATTTAAGCCAAAGCTGTACAAACTTAATAAATGGAGATTCAAAATGAAAAAAATTCTATCCACAATCATAGCTCTGTCATTTGCTTCAACAGTGTTTGCCGCAGGACCAGCAACTATTGAACTCCCTGCTTCTATGGGGAAAGTCACCTTCCAACACCTGAAGCATCAGGAAACTCTGAAAGACTGCACCAAATGTCACGCTACCAAAGCAGGTGGGAAAATAGAAGGGTTTGGTAAGGATATAGCCCATAAAACCTGTAAGGGTTGTCATGCTGAATTAGGCAAAGGGCCAACATCCTGTAAAGATTGCCACAAGAAGTAAAATATACTGAATTAGCTTAAGTTAAACAATATTACTGATCAACTATTTATCTAATGAAAAGCCCCACTGAATACTCGGTGGGGCTTCTTTATATCTCAACTTCTTTGTATTCCTTTTCAAGGTCTGTTCCGGCTTTTTATCTCCGGAGTGAGTACATCAACTTCTTGTTCATATTATATGTCATCAGATCATGTGTAATAAAAACAAAAACTAGTCATTCATGATTTTAATCTGATGGTTGATTGACTCTTCGTGGATAGTCCGAAAAATTTTCACTACAAAATCCTCGCTTAATCCTTTACCAGCACCATCTTGTATTCGCTTGGTTAACAATTGATCCCATCTTCCGGATTGCAGAATGGTGATGTTATTTTTCTTTTTAACTTTTCCAATCTTGTCGGAGACCTGCATTCTTTTGTATAAAATATCAAGCAGCTTATCGTCGATTTTATCGACCTGTGCTCGCAAATCCTCTAGGGTGTGCGAAATGAGCGTATTATTAATATTGGCTTGGCGTAATATAAGTTTGCTTAATAATTCTCTGAATTCTTTGGGTGTAATTTGCTGCGAGGCATCACTGAGCGCTTTTTCAGGGTTGCAATGAGTTTCAACGATCAATCCTTCAAAATTGAGGTCCATAGCTTCCTGCGAAACTTCTAGCAACATCTCGCGGTTACCGCAAATATGACTTGGATCAGTAATCATAGGCAAATTTGGAATCCGCCTTTTCAATTCAATAGGGATCTGCCAATGTGGGTCGTTACGGTAGAATGTTTTACCGTAGCTAGAGAAACCCCGGTGAATTGCCGCAAGTTTTTTTATGCCGGCTTGGTTCAATCGTTCGAAAGCACCAATCCACAATTCAACGTCGGGATTGACAGGATTCTTGATCATTACAGGGATATGCACTCCATTCAGTGCATCGGCAATTTCTTGGACAGCAAATGGATTTGCCGTTGTACGAGCACCTATCCAAAGGATATCCACATTAAATTTAAGCGCTTCGAAAACATGGTTAGCATTGGCCACTTCTGTAGTTGTTAACATCCCAAGTTCATGCTGGACCTTTTTCAGCCAATGAAGGCCCTCTACGCCAACTCCTTCAAATGTATTGGGCCGTGTTCGTGGCTTCCAAATGCCTGCACGGAATATTTGAATTCCCATCTCCTTCAATTGACTGGCCGTGCTCATCACCTGTTCACTAGTTTCGGCGCTGCATGGGCCTGCAATTACCAGGGGGCGCCCTGTCGAAACTCTGTCAAATTGAAACGGTTCTAGATCTAATTGTACGCCCATAAGTGTTGAGCCTTGTTATTTCAGGTTAATTCTTAATATTCATCTACGCTCAGACTTATCCGTCCGCCGGCGATTAAGCACGTACCATGACGATAAACATATAGAAACAGGAAGAGCGTATTTGCGAAAACTCGCGCTCTCTTACCTCATCTGATAGCCAATCTCTTGCTTTTTTTCAAATAGCGGGCAGTGCCATAAGCAATAATCGAGAATAAAAGTAAGGCACCCAGTACCGGAAAGATCTGATGAACGTTATCGTAGCCTTTATGCAGCCACACATTTTTCCCATAAATGCAGATGATGCCGGCAACCCAGTAGAATATAGTTCCATAATCTGCTGAAATCAAACGCTTCCATTTGAACACTGTACTTTTAAGAGTATTCCGAAAGCCCGAGAAGTTCGGAATGATGCGGTTGACCCTATTGCAATACTCAATAAACTCCTGGCCGAACTTTCCCTCGAGGTAATTCTCTTCGGCAGCTATGATGCAAAGGTAGGCAAAGAGAAAGAACGGCAAGCCGATGACTATAAAAAAGTATCGAGTTATTGGCAATTGCAACACCTACAGCGATAAGAAGGTTCCCCAGGTAGAGGGGATTCCTGCAGTGGGCGAAAAATCCCTGCGTGACAAGTCCTTCTGCATACACATTCCGGTTTTTTCCCCCGCGGATGATGTAAACCAGGCCGATGGCTAAGGCACGCAGCACCTGGCCCGACATCGTTACAAAGAATCCGATGAGTGCAGGAACCAGGTCACTGTCCCACATTCTGGATTGATCCAATAGTAAAAATAAACCGCCAACCAGCGGGAAAAGACCGTTGCGGTAATGGAACAGAAAATTGCCAATTTTAACCATCATTTTATAGCCACCATCCCACAGAAGTTGTACCACTTGAAAAACACATCACAGTAGCGGAAGCCGGTATCAAGAAGCATTTCACGATTTTCCATCAGCCTGTAGGGAATGAGCACATTTTCTAGTGCTTCCCTTTTCTGAGAGATCTCAAGATTAGAATAGCCCTGACTTTTCTTCTTCTCATAGTAGTATTTAATGTAATGCCGGTTCAAAATGGTGTCTTCGCCGACTACCTTCTCGACCAGAAACAGGCAACCGTTTTCGTTCATTCCCTTGAAAATGGATTCTATCAGCTTATGGCGATATAAGGGCCTTATAAACTGGAGGGTAAGCACAAGACACACGACAGAGGCGTTTTCGATATGCACGCCTTGATTCAGGTCAGTGCAAATTAGCTCGAAATCCCTTCCATTACCAACGGACTGGAGCTTCTGCCTGCATTTTTCAAGCATGGGTTCCGAATTATCGACACCAATTAACTTCACGCCGGCCGGTACGGATTGATGCAGATTAAGCAGCGTAGTGCCGGTAGAGCATCCCAAATCGTAGACATTGGTGCCTTCTACGGCAAAATCAACCGCCATCTCGGAGATCATTCGCTGGATTTCCTGATAGAATGGCACTGAACGGTCAAGCATATCATCGAAGACCGCTGCGACCCCATTCCCAAAGGTAAAGTCAGGAATGACCCCTATTTCATTTTTGAACACCTCATCCTTGTCCATGCCTGTCACTCCTCCTGAATTATGGATAAATTTCAGCGACCTCCCAGTCGCTGAAAACTACTAGCGCTCCCCCATTCCAGTAACACGGGGGCTTAGAAATACACACCTCAATTAACGCCAGTCAACTTATCCAATAATTCAAGTTAATACAAGTCAATATTATTAACGTCCACATGAAAGCGAGCGTAGCGAGTAGGGTGAGCCTTGGGTGTTACGGGTATAAGAGTTTAATACACGCCTGATTATCTGTAACATATCGTAATTGCTGACTTAATAACTTATATTGCTGATTTATTAGTATTATTTATTCATACAGAAGACGGTATTATTTATCTGGCATATATAAAGCCATTACCACTTACCTCAATATAAAATCCATTATTACAGCTAGTTACATTTCTAATATATTTAAATATGCCTTTTGGCATCAGCAATGCATTACTCTTAGCAAAAGCAAATAATTACAAGAGAGCGAAATAAAAGGAGGATGTCATGAAAGCACTAGCTACGATAATGGGAATCATCGCACCGGCAACGGCATTTGCGGCATCAGAAGCAAGTGGAGAAGGCAGTGGTATTTTTGTCTGGATCTTCCTTGGTTTCTTTGCCTTGATAGTAGTCGGACAGTTAGTACCGGCTGTCATGCTGATGACAGGATTGGCAAAGGGAATCACTGCAAAAAAGGAAGTTAAGACTGAAGCAAAGTAGCAACAACTAAATAAGATACGGAATCGTCTGACATAAGCAGATATAAAACAAAAAAAGGAGAACAGTCATGAGAACCTTATCAACACTATTCAGCACCACAGCCCTCAGTCTCTTAACCAGCACTGCAGCTCTTGCTTCATCGGGTGCAACTAACAAAGTCTTCGTAAGCGGCCCACTTGTTCTGCTCTTCCTCGGTTTCTGCGCCCTGGTAGTTGTTATTCAGTGTATCCCGGCAATTATTACGCTGTATGGCATGATAAAAGGGGCTGTGTCTGCAAAGGAAGGTAAAAGGGTTACAGCAAGAAAATAGCAAAGGGGGGTAAATGAGGTTAGAGTATATTTAAAAGGTCACCTTTGTCAGGGTGGCCTTTTTGCATTGATTGGTTCATTTCCATAGGTCTTATGGATAGGATCTGAATAGCGGGTTCAATAGTTCAGGATTTCGGCTAATGAGACGCTCTATTTTAAAGAGGGTTTAAAAGTCGCGTCTTATGGGCGCGGATTATTTGCTTCGCTCCAATCTGTATTTTCGGTATGCAGCCTCTTCTTTCTTATATTCATAACTTCCATCTGAATAAATGATATAACCATTACCAGCCATTCTTACTACAGTACCATTATGATCACTATAATAACCAGAACCCAATTCTAGTTCGCCATATTTGCTTTTATAAAGAATCAAAATAGCTTTAGAATCTTCTTCTGATATATGCGAAACAGGAAAGAGTGTTATTGATGCTATCCTATGGGTGGAAATGAGATTTTTACCTTTAAACTCTTCAGCTGCAATATTGTACTTAATAGCATTTTCAAAGTGCAGTACAGGGTATCCAAGGCTTTTAGTAAATTCAAATCTTATATAATAAGGTATCATATTTATGAGTATTGGTTTTGCGACTATTGAACACATTGTACCATCATATCCATAATAATATTTGCCATTAAATACATATTCTTGTTTATTTAATAAGTACTCTGGTGTTGTTTCTATTGATGATTTGTTGACTACGGCTAGATCAGTTTGCTTGTATTTGCTGTTCGCATCATGGAATATCATTCCCACAATATCATCATCATTAGAGTTAATAATTTCTTTCCCTCCTAATTCAATTGATACCACACCCATTTTTTTCAATTTTTGAATTAGTTGTAAAACTCCGTCATTGAAGCTGAACTCCCCAAAACCTGTTATTTCTTGATTTGATTTAAACTCACTTGCTCTCGATCTTTTAAAAGAGCTCTTCTTCCCGCCAGCAACAACGACTGTAGTTGATAAAAAAAATGACATCAAAATTAATGCCAAGCCTACTATCATAGGTTTTTGCATACTAGCTCCTCAAGTAAATAATAGTAACGTAAGCCGTCTTTGATTTTCTTTCTATTCTTCACAACATGGGAATTACTGATTCCCAATAGTGACAAATTCGATGCTCTAAAAATGTCTTTAACTCTGAACTGAGCTATTGGAGCTTTCTTAAGCTTACTGATTAGAGTTTTAACAGTTGTCTCATTATAGACAAGGCTAAGATATGATGCTGCCGCTGGATAGTTTTTATCTTCTGGCTCTGGAAGCCACTTGATTTCATCATAGTCACTTCAATGCCCCGTAATTGCTTTAATTGGCAAGATTACTTCCCCTGATATAGCTCAGAATGAGCCTTATGCTCCTCAAAAATCATGATGTATTTGTCCACCTGAGGGATGTTGCCCTTTAGGATCAACAGGTTTCCAGAGTTATCTTTTGCACCAGTCTGAGTTGACTTGGACGAACTCGTTATCAAAGTTTTACGGTCAATTATCATTACCTTGTTATGGGCAGAAACATGTAATGAATCTATGTACGTGGGAATTTTTAAACCGGATAAGAAGCTATTTTCTTTGTGTTTACTATGATCCGTAACAGCTTCTATTTTGATCCCTCGCTTGTGAGCACTAACCAGTGCATCGGCTATCGGTTTAGAAGTAAGCCATTGGGCTTGTAATAGGATTTCTGACTTGGCAGAATTGATCTCTTTAACGATAGATTCTGTATCTACGCCTTTGGGAGAGAAGGAAACTTCTACATTTTTGAATTCTTCAGCTAAGCATGAGAAGGCTAAGAGAAAGGAAAGCAAGATGATTAGTATCTTCATGGGATCTCCCCTCCGGCTAACCTTTACCGGGTTTCTCACGGAATCCACTGTATTGGTCATGGTCCTTATTTAATATTAACCAACTCCACTTCAAATGTCAGTGAGGCATATGGAGGGATGGAACCTGGGACTCCATTATCACCATATGCAATATTTGCTGGGCAATATAGTTCTGCTTTCCCGCCGACCTTCATCATTTGTAAACCTTCTGTCCAGCATTTGATGACTTTATCTAGCTGAAATTCGACTGGCCCTCCACTTTTATATGAGCTGTCAAATTCACGGCCATTCAATAATTTGCCACGATAATTAACTCTTACCGTGTCGGTTATTCTTGGAGTAGCTCCAGTACCTTCTCTAAGAGATGTGAACTGTAACCCTGAATTGGTAGTTATAGTCTCTTTCACCCCTGCTTTAACTGACTCCGCAGCTAATGATATTGATGTTGATATCAAGAGCAAAATTAACGTGATGATGATTTTCATATAATCTCCAGAAGTACATTGAAAATTGACATTATTACCGCAAGTTATGACTTATATCACCCCCACATTAACAGTCAATTGATAAACTCATTCAAAAGGAATCCATTCGCTCCCCAGTTGAGATTATGCTCTCTCTTTGGCATCTGGAATAAAATACCTCTTCTACTGTACTGGTATACTTGGGGATAGAATCTCATTGCAACTCAACAATGATCAGTAAAAAAAAGAGCATACCTCAGTTAAGGATATGCTCTTTCTGTTTCTCATATGAGAAGAGGAATTACTTTGCAGCAGGTGCAGCAGCAGGTGCAGCTTCTTCTTTCTTTACTTCTGCTTTAGGAGCAGCTTTCTTTGCTTTCTTTGCTTTTTTTGCTTTCTTTGCAGGCTTTGCAGGTGCAGCTTCTTCTTTCTTCACTTCAGCAGCAGGAGCAGCAGTAGCAGGGTGACCAGCAGGCATAGCAGCTTTAGGCTCAGCAGCGAAACATACACCAGCAAAAGCAACAGCAACGATAGCAGCAACGATGGAAGACATAATTCTTTTCATTTTGAATCTCCTGATAATGGATAATTTTAACTTCTTACTTATCTATACAGCATCCTTCGTGCCAAGACATTCTGAATAGCTAACTTGCTGATATTTAACAACTAGCAATCTCAACTCAACAATATAAAGACAAAACAATAACTGGTTTGCTCCCAAAGATACCTCATTTAAGGCAAGAGTATGTCTCTCTCAACAGGGAGGAACCTAGTCTATTCATAAAAAAGAGAACCCCCACCAAGTTCATTCGGTGAGGGTTCTTTTCTATCTAAATCAATATACCATTTGTAAGGTCATTTCCGGTCCAACTACTACCGGATCAATACTTAATTCCTATGTACACAAACTGCCTGTCCTTTGTGGTGGAGTGTCTTCCATATGAAACTGTAAACCTCCTTTTGAGCAGATTGAATTACTACCTAACTACTGGTGAAACACTACTTTACTTCGGTTAACTGCGCCTTACTACTGAACTTCAGCCCCTTTGCTTCTAAACAATTACCTTACTACTGTTTCAAATATATTCCTCCAGATTGAAAAAAAACAGTCTGTTTTTAATTTTTTTATCAGCGTATAGTTTTAAAGTTGCCTGAAGATCCTGCCATTTCTGTAGGCCTCCAACGAACAGTACCACAGATTAATTCCACAGGTGCGGTTCAAGATAATCACGTTTAAGCTCTCTATTCTCAACTTCTCTCCTCGGCCTACATATCAAAATCAAATTTACCCTCAAAGTTTTCAAGATCTGGTTATTAACATACATGAAAGCTACTGCGTAAGTAGCCACTATATGATTACTACCTGCGTCAGTATCTGCGTCAGAGCATAAAAAAAGGTGGTTAGCTGAGTAAGCTAACCACCTGTAATTCTTTGGTTGCGGGGACAGGATTTGAACCTGTGACCTTCGGGTTATGAGGGGTTGAAGGCCTTCAATATTCCCAAATAAAAACAGCTACTTGCAATGATTTCAATTATTTACTGTACACAAAAATAGACCATTTTTCCCATTTTTACCATGTTTTTTAAATTTTTGTGTACAGTTTTGTGTACAGTAAAACTGTATACTGTATACAATCTATGCCGCTATTTTGTGTTTTTGCCTGGCGACAATTCTCTCATATCGAGGGATAGTTTTCAATGTCTCCCAAATATGGGAACGGACATTTTCCGTATCATATGAAGCCTGCAAAGCTGACCAGAAATTCGGCGTCGTACCAAAAAAACGCCCCAACCGCAAAGCCGTGTCAGCGGTAATGCCCCGCTTACCGTGTACGATCTCGTTGATCCGCCGGGGCGGCACGCCAATAGTTACCGCCAGACGATGCTGGGTTACTCCCAGCGGCTCCATGAAGTCATGCAGCAAGATCTCTCCCGGATGAACTGGCGCAAGTCTCGTCCCGTCCGACACATCCGAGAAATCCATATTCTCTATTTCTTCCCGTTTAATAGCCATTCCTGTCTCTCCTAATGATAATCCACGATCTGCACTTCCTCGGCGTTACTATCTTGCCAATAAAAGCAGATTCGCCATTGATCGTTGATCCGAATACTCCATTGACCTTTTCTGTCTCCCTTCAAGACTTCCAGACGATTGCCCGGAGGGATGCGCAACTCTTCAATCACCCTGG
Organism: uncultured delta proteobacterium; assembly: GCA_963810975.1. Classification (GTDB taxonomy): domain Bacteria; phylum Desulfobacterota; class Desulfuromonadia; order Geobacterales; family DSM-12255; genus VEOV01. The sequence continues at coordinate 349,898 of CAWEPN010000008.1, forward strand.
CCGCATCCAACTGCATCAGCTTGCGCCGTGCTGTCTGTTGCATATCAAGCGGCAAGCGCCTTACTGCAAGACCTGAAAAAATGGCAGCTGTTTCCTTGTCCGCAAAACTCAGTATCATAAGACAAAATTACCTCTGCCCGTTAATAACGTCAAGCGTTATGTTAGATTTACGGCTTTTAGCCGCTAGTTTTTCGTCTGGCAATTCAGCATCTTTTCGCTGATTTGTCAGACCGTCTTTGAGCTTGGGCGAAGATGACGCCGCCGTAACGCAGCAAAGTGGAAGCATGATTCAGCATAGTATTTATTGTGCTGAACATGCTGGAACGTCGCGAAGTGAAGCGCGGTGTGATCTGAGTTGCCTGAATCCCTTGACTCTATCCTGGCGGAAGTTAGACAGCATGGCCTTTCGTGCTGACTGACTGCAGCGGTCTTCCCAAAAATAACTTCCCCTAATATTTTTTCATTGACAAGCTAGGATTGTGTAGGTATTTATCATACATGTTCATAGGGAGGCCACTTTGACCGCAACCACACAGAAAAAAAATGTATCCGTTCAGATCAGCCCCAAAACCTTGGCTATTCTTGACAACATCGCCGAGCAGGCCGATATCTCACGGCACAAATTGATACATGACATTCTCGAATTAACCATTAGAGAACTGGAGTTTGGCGCCAAAATCGGTTTCTTCCAGATGATTGTATTGATCAAGAAACTTGCGCGGAAGATCGCGGTTGAAACCGAGGCCATCGAAGAAAATAGCAGAAATATTCCCATCAGGCTGTCGGAAGACTATCTCACCCGTCTCGACAAATTAGCCAAACAGGCTGACCGTTCACGCCATTACCTAACGAAGAAATTTGTGGAGGTTGGCGCCGAAGAATTGAACCGGCTCTATAATGGCAAACCTTTGGTTACTACCGGCATAATGATGACTAAACTCAAAAAAGAACTGGATCGACTCTGCACTGAAGGAGAAAAGGCTTTAAGCATATATGCGGATGATTCAACTGAAGAGAAATGAAGTAGCTACTTGATCGATATAAAAGCGAAAGGGAAGACGGCCGCCAAGCATATCTTCCCCTTCTAAAACCGCCACGTCGCGAAAACAAGGAGGTCCTTACTCAATGTATCACCATGTAAAATCAGATTCAAGGGACGATTGCGTCCAAAGCCAAGCAGCCGCCGTGGCCGGGCCTGCCGGTTCATCCGGCAGCCTGGCCATGGTGGCCGTTCATTCCGTTCCATCCACCGATTCTGACCAGCCCCCATTATCTAACAGGGGGGCACAATTTACGATCCCTATAGAGAATCGTTCTTTAATCGATTGGATCGCTTTTAGTTTCAAGACTGACGATCCTTTAGCAGTTATAGATATTATCTCTCTCCCCCCTGCCCTCTTCACAGATACATCAATCGGCTTTTCAGGCTACCGGAAATCATTCCGCTTCGGGAACATCTGCGTCTATTACGCAGGCCGTGAAGGAATGGGCTGTCATGTTGAATTGTCCGGTCAAGGTTGCCGACAATATGAAGCTCAGTTTTCAGAAAATCCCTGGGCGGAACTGATTCAAGCTGTTCTCGCCAATGGTGGCAAGTTCACCCGCCTCGATATTGCCATCGATAATATAGACGGCGCTCTCAACCTTCCTCGTTTCCTCACCTGTATCAGAGATAATAAACAGATAAGAACCCTCTTTGGTGAATGGCGCAGAATTGAAAAGGGGAGTTTTCAGGAAGGTGGAACTATCACCGGAGAAACCATTTACCTCGGCTCGGCCAAGTCTGAAGTAATGTTCCGTATCTACAATAAAGCCCAGGAGAGTGGCATTGAAGGTAATTGGATTCGCTTCGAGCTTCAACTGCGTGGTAAACGCTCACATGAAGCGGCTAAACTTATCCCCACTGTTAACGAAGTCGGCTCTATCGCCACCGGGATCATCAACAACTACTTTGCCATTATCAATGACGATGATTCCAACACCAGCCGTTGCACTCCTCCAGACCTGGTGGGCTGACTGGTTGCAATCGACAGAGAAAATCAGACTGACAACTGAAAAAGCGGTCAAATACGTTGACGACTCCATGCAGTTCATCAAGCAGCAGTATGCGCCGACACTGGCCATGATCAAGATGCACCTGGGCCATAAAGAGTATCAAAAGTATATCAAGGAAATTGACGAAGATGGCCGGGATCGAATGGGCGCCAAACATGAACAGATACTTGCCGCTTCAAGCGGGGGTAGATCATGACCGCCAAGAAAGAAACAACCCTTTCCGCCTACTTCCCCGGCCTGATCGACATCTGTGAAGGCAATGACGGACAACTTCTTTACCTGACCAGCAATAATGGTGAAATTTCACTCCAGGAGACAGCAACAACAAACAAGGGTGAAGTCACCCCTCCCGACCAAGAAGCATTTCACCTTCATCATCCCAAGAGCTGACAAGGTGCTGCTCATATATCAACCAGGATGATCAGCTGTTGTATGCCGACCTGCTCACCTACCTGAAACGCTTCTCCGCCCTCGACGAATAATCAATGGGCAGTTGTCGCCCACTTTGTCTTTCTCAGCTACCTCCATGATCATGAAGATATCAGCTACTGCCCTATTCTTCTTTTCTATGCCGTTCCGGAAAGAGGCAAAAGCAGAACCGGCAAATCAGTCTCCTATATTGCCTTCAGGGGAACTCATTTGAGTGAACTCCGGGTACCCAACATTTTCCGTTACTGTGAAGAACCTCCACGGCACTCTCTTTTTCGACATCATGGACGTATGGAAGAAAGCGGGGAAAACAGACTGTGAAGATATTCTTCTCGGCAGATTTGAAAAGGGGCAAAAATGCTCCAGGGTAATTTCACCCGAAAAAGGCCCATTCAAAGACACCGTCAATTATGACATCTACGGCCCGACCATATCGCCACCAACGAACAGTTACACAAAATATTGAACACCCGTTGCCTGCCGATCATCATGCCGAACCTGCCCGGCAACTACGAGAACCCCAGCCCTGAGAAAGCAAGAGAACTGAAAGAAAGGCTCACTGCCTGGCGAGCAAAAAACCTAAATAAACCACTCTTAGATATTTCACCAATTGACGGAATTTCGGGCAGATTGTGGGATATATCTAAACCATTGCTTCAAATTGCCAGACAGCTCGACATTGGGAATTTCATCCAAATGTTAGGCGCTATCCGGGAGATATCAGGAGAACAGAAAGAAGCAAAACTGGAAACAACTGAAGGCCGTCTTGTTGCCATCCTCAGAGAACTGACCGATGCAACTGACTCTTCCCAGTTCACCGAATGGCACATAAAAACAATTGACGTTCATTACAAATTCAACGAAGGGCGACCACTCGACAGACACGTTTCCCCGCAATGGATCGGCACAAAACTCAAAAGCCTCAGCCTCAGACACAGAACCGTTAACGGCAGATCGGAAATCATCCTCACGCCAACCGAATATAAAACCCTGCTCAACCAATACGGCCTGGCACTCCCGCCACAGACAGACTCCCTACCGAAAGAAAGCCATAATCAACAAGACTTCGCGGGAGAGGTAGGGAGTAGTAGGGGGTTACCGGAGCCTTGGGATGAGGATTATCAAGATACTGGACAGTACAGCGAAAAACCAGAAACAGAAGAAGAGGAAAGAGCGGCAATTAGAGAGTATGACGGCGGGATGTCCAGGGAAGAAGCAGAGAGAAAAGCCTATGAAAAAGGCTAAGGACAACCTAAAAGAACCGCCGCCTTTCCTCTCCCCAATGAACTGGCGGAAAGATGGCGCTGCGGCAGATCATCAGTTGACCGGATCGCCACCAGAGCCGGGCTGAAAAAGCTTTATCTGGGAATAGGCAAAAATGGAATTGTCAGATTCATCAGAAAGGAGGTGGAAGCCTATGAAGAAAGAATAACGACCTAACAATAAAACAATAACGACAATTGAAGAACTGATCCACAACTACCCCGGAACCGCAAGTCCCCCGGGGTAGTTTATTTACCTAAGTGGGTCCAACCGAATTATTAAATTCCGGTGAGTTCTCTGCGCCGCCAGTCCACACCATCAATATCGCCATCTTCATTCAATATTAATATGAATAAGATTTGTTTTTCGATATCTGTTGCTTCAACTAAATATACCGAAACTATCTAGATGTGAAACAATATCGAGTGTCCTAAATTCGATTATAACTGGAACCCTAGTAGCTTAAGGAATGAGTCTCAGTGAATATTCTTACGATTTATATCATTACCGAATCGATCAAGTACTATTGTTAAATGTCTTGCATATTTTCGGATCTGAAAAATGAATTTAGGCTGTTGAATAATTCTAGCGCAGATAAGTCTGCGATGCGGAAATGCATTAGTTTAAGACCTCGAAGTGTTTTCAGATAATCCGTAGCTACTAACATCAGCCTAAGACAATTTTTTTGACCGTACATTTAATGTAGTTGGATTAATTTCAAACCCATTCAGATTTTACCAACTCAGAAGTACATTTAACTAATTTTATGCAAGTGTCCATATCAGATAATACTCATTAATTTGTAATCCATATGTAATTCCCTTGTACTTGATTGTAAATTCATTTTCTAATAATGTAGTGGTTGATTACCTTGAGGGCCCACTTCAATCGGACTAGTTAATCTACTTGGGTATATCCTCATAGGAGACTGTCTAAATGGCCCTAAATAGAAAAACGTTCTAAAGTTGCTTAGATATTTCTGTCTGCAGACAAATAACGGTTGAAATAGTCGGGTTTTGTGGGATCAGTCATGGAAAAGAAAAAAGATTTTAAATCAAATGTAAAACCTCTTTAGCTTTTGCTATTACTTTAGTACGATCAATTTCAAATTCTATTAAATATTCGCTGTTTTGTACATCTAGTTGATATTATATCATTGTTCAATGGTAAGTTTGGCACGTATTTTTCTAAAAATTCACTTATTAAGTCACTTTGAGTACATGTTGAAAACGAGTATATTGCAATATCTAATTTATCAAGTTTTTCTAAATATTTCGATCAGTTTCAAAAGTATGATAGACTACTTTATCGCATTTAATTCCTAGTTTTACTAGATTCAACAGTAGCTTTTTGTCTGTATTACTTCAATATATCTTCCTAAGATAGAACAACCCAATACGTATTCATAGTCTAAAATAAGAGATCTATTATTGTTTGAAACTTAATCTGTTTTATGAGACGAGTTAAAGGCGTGGAATACCATTTCTGCATTTTACCGGATAAGTTCCGTCGTTAAAATCAGTAATAGGTTTTATAATTAATCCATTTAAAGTGTATTTTATTTAAAATTACGAAGCAATAGTAATGTCAACGACATAAATACTCTCAATTTGTATATTTTCAAAATTCAACAGAATTAATCATTGCTTCCGGTATCAATGCCGCATAATGCCTGCGACATATCTCTGGCGAATTCCCCATCAATGCGGAAATCTTGTACAGGCTCTCCCCCTTCATAGCCAACTGGCTCCCGAACGTATGCCGAAAATCAAGACAGCTCCAGTCAAGTCCAGTTCCATCATTAGCTTTTCGCAGATAGCGCGAAAGGTTATCCGGATCCCAGCGTTTGCCGTTCGGTGTGGAGAAAAACCACTTACCTTCTACCACTGAAGGTTTGTAACTATCAAGAAAACTTTTTAATTTGTTACTTATAGGAATTATGCGGTTAACTTTCGTCTTCGGCTCCCAGGACTCCCCCTTCACCGTCTTGGCCCTGATCCGCATCATGCCGTTTCCTCCGGCGTTAAAATCCATATCAGAGGCAGTCAGCCAGCACAGCTCTTCCCGGCGTAAACCTGCATAAATATACATCGCAACCATAACTTGCAAATCGGGATATTTTGCCAGTGCCTCCAAATGCTTGCCGATCTGCTCAAGCGTCATGAAGTTGATAATAGGTGCTTTCTCCCGGTAACGCTCAACCTTTGCAGCGGGATTCCGGTCATTGGGCATCCTCACCCCGTTCTGCTCCATCGCCCAATTGAACAAGCGGGTCAATATCTCCCGATAACGGTTAGCGGTCTTGGGGGCAAGTGCTTGCCTTCGTACCTGGGTGGCAATGAATGACGAAAGGTCGGCCGTGGTGATCTGCTCAAAATAGTTGGCTTCGACATACTGCGGGGCGTGATTGCGTGGGCACTTCTTCCCGTTCATGCTGATTTTTGGATTTTTGAGAGTGAAGGCGGGACAGATCGGGCCGAATGTTTCACGAAGATAGTAGATATCCCGCTCACAACTCCGGGCGGTCTTCGTGTTCGCATGTACTCGATGTAATCGGTGACAACATCGGCAACGGGGGTCTTGGAAGGAAGGGGATTATCACCCCCCCGATAGAGGGATGATTCTAGCTGACGGACTTTTTCTTTTGCCAACTGCAAGGAAGTGGTGTCCAGCGAAATTCGTTTCGCCCTCTTCCCTACCATGTACTGCGCGTAATACACTTTGCCTCGTTTGATCAGACTTGCCATCTGTAAACCTCCATGGCAGACCCTTTTCAGACATTTTGTGTACAATTTTGTGTACAGTCAAATAAAAAAGGGACCTGCAGTAACTGCAAGTCCCTGAAATTGTTTGGTTGCGGGGACAGGATTTGAACCTGTGACCTTCGGGTTATGAGATCCTGAATGAAGCTAATACCTGCTCATATCTGATACTTACACCACCCTACCCCATAGTTCTATAACAACATCTCTATACTATCTGCGTCAATTCTGCGTCAACTCTGAACTATGGTAATTCTCCAGTATTAAGGCTGCATGTGACAACTTATTTGGTGCAAGATGGGCATATCTCATAGTGGTCTGGAAATCAGCATGACCCAACCATTCCTTGATCGTAACAAGATCGACACCCATGAATAACAACCTACTGGCACATGTATGTCTCAATGCATGCAATACAAATCCCTTGTCTTTCTCCAACCCCATTTGCTTTCTTACCCATTGCCAGGCTGTAATTGCCTTATCATTGGTCAGATGAAAAGGACTAACGCTGTCTGGAAGTTGACGTTCTTCCAATATTGCCCTTACCCGCATCGTCATAGGAATACTTCTTGGCCTGCCACCCTTATTGATCCATATGCTGATAAGGTTAGAATCAAAATTGACATCCTCGTACTTAAGCTTCAACATTTCCCCTAACCACATGCAGTATCAACCAGGCAAATTACAAGATCTCCCATATTAATATAGAAGTCTCTTCTACTGGAATGCTTTGTGTTCCTGAATAGTTTTACCACTTGCGCCTCTTCTTCTTTGCTGACAACACGTATCCGTCCTTTCGCAACACGTGTAATTGGATGAAGTCCCATTCTTGCTTCTTATAGCGCAAAATAGTTTTTAATATCTCCATTGTTCTGTTGACCGTTGAAGGCTTGTTACCTCTGGATTGTAGATTAACGATTAACTTAAGAGCTGTTGCCTGGTTTATTTTACCGATAGGCATATCACCTCTAATCTAGAGCTATTATGTTCAGGCCCTAGCCAGAGAATTCTTTGTATCCTTGCTATTCTTCCAGCGTACTTGATGTAATTCTTCTACTGCCTCAGAGAGCATCATTTTTTGATACTCGTTCCTGTGGTGTCATTTTTTCTTCATCAAGGAGCTTCTGCCTTCTAATGCTTCTACATGCTTTGCCTCTTTCTTGGTGGTATTACCTGTACTCTTGTTAACTCGAATACCATTAACTATAAAATTCATGTAAAACATACCGTTATCACCTCTCTTATAAATGCTCACTTGAAGCTCCTTTCATATTCCAGGCACAAAAAAAAGAGCCTATTGGCCCCCTGTTGTCCTGAATCGATATGTAGTTAGATTGATTGGTGTTTACTGATAGGGTTATGTTGCTGATAGGGAATATTCTTTGATTAGTGAGTAATGTTGAAGCTATTACTTAGCTATTCCTCTAAAGTTGCAGAACTGATTAGTTTGTTAATTGAAGGTGGTGCATATATCTCTGTTATCAGTTGATGTTGATATAACTGTGACTAAGTCATTCCTGGATAATATTCCGTGTCAATTCAACGTTCAATTAACCGATAAGCATATGTCATTCTCAAGACATAGAGAACAAAATCCCTTGTCATTTCTATCAGAGCCAATTTGATTTCTTGCCCAGTGTCCAGGCCATATATATTTTGCACATCATTGAGGTTGAAAGGTTTGATGCTGGTCAATTGCCTGCCTACGTTTCAGAATAGCTGCAACTCGTTTTGTCATAGGTATGCGTCTCTATGATCATTACCCTTAGTTACCATGGACAATGAATAAGGTTGCTGTGTGAAATTTTCATTTCTATACATGGTTCCAATGCCTCCAATCGTCTTATACCAGTATCAATCAGCACCTTTAAATTGATCGTCCTAAATCTGGGTAATATGGCTTTATTCTTGCCTTAATATCGGTTCTCTCTTACGAAGGAGCAGTTCAATGCTTGGATTCCTTGTCCTCTGGTCATGATCCTGGTGCTCTCCCTACTTTGTAACTGGATTATCTTTGATACACATGATTGTTCTCCTTTTGGTTGTAGAAATAGACAAAGGCCAGATGGAACCTGGCCTTCTTAGTGGTGGATCTATTCAGTTGTATTGTTTATGCGTGTCCTACTAGGGGGGTATAAACCTTGATGATGTAACCTATGGCAGGTGGTGAAACATTGAAGATTTCAGCGAGTTTATTTTTCCTAACACCTAATCCGAGTGGTTTTGACAGATAAGAATCTTGTCCTGATATGAAAGCTTGAATGTCTTGTTAAGTCCCATATCAGAAGCATGTTGAAGGTTCTCTCTAGCTGTTACCCATTCCAGATTAGATGCATTACAATCTGTTTTGATCCCATTTTTGTGGTTCACCTGGGGCTTATTATATGGATTATCAACAAAAGCTTCTGCTACAAGTCTGATGAACTTTTAATCATAACTTTTCCATGGACACTGAGAGTAACAAACATATATCCATGGCTATTATAATCTGGCTTAAGCCATATTTCTCTCCGATGAGCTCCATACCCTGCCAAGTGTTGTTACTGCGTATAAACCCTCATAGCCTTTTACATCTTTGCTGCGTTCGTTCCTCTTCAACTTCATCTTAAAGCCCTGCCTTACAGTTAGATTGGTGCTGCTACTTGTTAATAACTGGGTGAGGCTTTTAATTGATTTGATGCTGAAAGATGGGTTCTTCTGGCTGGACAACATGCAGGGAGTACTTGGTCTTATGAAGTCTTATTGATGGTGGGGTTAATACTTGCCTAGGTTTGAATAGATAAGGTGGTATATCTTTTCTCCGCAGTCGTTACAGATTACAGTCCATGCAGAGTCTCGTGCTGGTAGGAATAGATGGTTGTCATAATCTGATATTCCATGCTTGAGTTAATGTGCCGTTTCCGGTGGTCGGATGTACAACAAAATTCACATTTCATAACAGTCCCATTTCTACAAAAGACATATAGGTATCACCCACAATCATATGATCGAGTACCCGTATTCCTAAGAGGTCTCCTACTTCCTTGAGCCTCCTGGTTATCTCCCTATCTTCCCTGTGATGGTGGTGGGTCTCCTGAAGGATGATTATGTAAAAGTACAATTGCAGCTGCTGAATAAGCAAAGCTGTTTTAAAGACTTCCCTGGGATGTACGATACCTGATTAGGCTTCCAACTGATACTTGGTCAATGCAGACAATTTTGTTCTTTCCGTCCAGGTGCAGAGTGAAGAAGTATTCCTTGGTCTCATATATCAGGAACCCAAATGTATTAAAGATTTGAGCGGGTGAAGTAAACCTTGTTCCTGGCGGAAAATAAGTGGCCAATCTCTTCTTGGATAGTAAGGGTTTCGTATATAGCCTTGATGGTTTAAATTTGATACTTCTGGGTTTAGGGGTAACTTTTCTTCTCCGAAAAGTGTTTGAACTGTCATGGTCGTTCTCCTTTAAATGAGGTATTCCATCAGTTTGATGGTTATTGCTTCCGGTTTCATGCTCTCCACTTGTTGCCGAGGTATTCCCGTATGTGTTTGCTGTCATGTAGGGCAAAGTAATTGATGCAATCTGGTTCTGGTGTCATGTGGAACTGAGACGAATGGTGCTGTGGGCCTTGTTGATGGTAAGTACATAAATTGCTACTCCTGCAGTGAAAACGTGAAAGATGTCTTTTGTCCCTCCCTGTAGGTGGTAGTTGTTACCTTGATGTTCAAGGATAAGTGCTGCTACTTCTGTCCCTGATTCTGGTGATTGCTGGTAGGTAAGCAGTCTGATTTTAGGTATTACTCGTTGCATACAATTCTCCTTGAGTTTGCATTTGAGCACATAGGTATGCCTGCCTCTGGTTAATGAAGTGGATTGAAGAGCTAATTTGGATGCTTGATAATGGTTATTGCTGATGAGTTAATGGTGCTGATTACTACTTAAATTGAATGGATTGTTACTGCTGGTGAGAGTGTTGGTTGCAAGTATGTGAAATATTGTTAACGCTTATGAGTGAATTTAATCTGGTTCTCCTCTTTGGATAAATATTCTGCAATTGCCTGATTTACGAGTTTGGTCATTGAGCGTTTCTGCTGTTTTTCCGAGATGGTAGAGGGTTGGTATGTGTTGCTCGCTGATTTTGGGTGGATTAGTGGTGTTCCTCCTTTGGAAATAGAAAAAGCAGGCTGCTTAGGCCTGCTCTTGGTTAATGAAATGGTGGTATTTGACTTATTGCATTAGACAGAGTTTCAGGTAGTTATCCACTTTTTCCCATCATTTTAAATTAGAACTGTAATAGAGCTGTTTTGTGGCATGAAATCTTTTTTTAGTGGATACAACATTTAATATTGACACGATATATCAGCTAGTTACATTGCATGCTTATTTTATAGGCTTTGCGGAGAAACCACTAGAGATACGTTACATTTTTACCTCTTATCCACAGATTTAGCCTTGTTATCAACAAGCACTTGTGGACTCACTATTTCATTATAGTTTTCCTATTAAACAGACTGCTTTTATTGCTCTAACTGGTATCCATAATTGACCTCCTTAATTGATTATTTGCCTGTAGTGGATATGCTTATTAGCAGAGGGGTATTTTATGAAGCTGTTCAGAACCAAAGAATGGACCTGGTATGATATTGGTCTTCTGAAATGGTGCTGTATTTTGCTAGGGATGATAGTGGGTGCTTACATTGCGGATATTGTGAAGGGTAATGTTGTGTGGTTCGGACTGGCGGCAATTATCTTGGCATTCAGGCCAGCTATTACTTATTGGAGAGATTGATTACTCCCTTTCCGAATTACATATTGCGCAATGTCTGTCTTCATCGTCATAGGTGTACGCTTGGCACTCTTCACACCAGTACATGAGCCTGTTGATCGTCATATGATTACCCTCCTTGTTTTGGACCTGATGAGTCTCCTTTTACCTCCATAGGAAATGGGGCCAATGAGACCCTTTATGATTGTTGACTATTAGTGATTGGTTGGTTAGATTAATTCAGAATAACTAATGTTAGGAGCACGTATGATCAGATATGAGTGGAATGATAAGTCCCTACTAGGGATTAAGAAGTTAGATGAGCATCATGAACATCTGGTAGACCTCTTAAACAGGTCATACGAGCTCTACGAGAATGCTGCTCCATGTGCAAAACTTGAAGTTATTCTTGATGAGTTATTTGAATATGCCTTCTACCATTTTGCTGCTGAAGAACAGTGGCTAAAGGATCACACCTACATCAAGCTTGATGATCATATTGCGGAACATGACCATTTTAGGCAAAAGATCGCTTCCTTCCAAAATGAGTTCCTCGCTGGCAAAACTCCTCCAAAAGTACAACTATTTACATTCCTAGGTGATTGGTTAGTGAATCACATTCAAGTAACTGATGTTGAATATGCTCGCTGCCTGTCCGATAAAAAGTAACAGCTGATACGCCTGGCACTCTTCGCACCAATACAGCAGCCGGTTCAAACTCATGACAACCTCCTCAATCTAGAAATATGGGACTTACAACATTACGGACCTCTTCTACCTTGGAGAATTCAGTAAACCTTTCTTCCAGTGGCTTTGAGATAAACAACTGCAGATTCTGGATATCCAAACGTGACAATGCTTCATGTAAGGCAAGCATGGCTTCTGCTACTTTCTCTGCTCTGAGTGGTGAGGTAATTCCTTCTTCAATGAGTAATTGGGTATAGAGCAACATAGTCGCCTCCTTAATTAAGATTAGTGAATTGATAGTTGTGCTTGCTTGGAACTAAAGAAAGCCCTTGTAGGCTTAATTTGAAGCTCTGGCTACTGGTTCTGGTTAATGAGATAGGTGGTTAATCTGATAGGGATTGTTACATAATGGAGAGTCTCTACTTGGTGGGAATATTATTGGTAGGCGGTTATTCTATTTCTTATGCTATGCTCAGTTACCTCTTCGTTCACCTCCTTTCCGGTTAAGGATAAAGTCAGCTGCCTTCTGAGCCATACCTGCTGCTTGGATCAAGAGAGGTCTTGTCATTCTTGAGAGCTTTAAGCCATCCCTGGATATATGCAGCACTATTCTCCAGAGTCCTATGTTCTGTTCCACAATACCCTGATAGAAATGCAGCTCCCATCTCAGCAACAAGCTCTTCTTTACTGATATTCATGAGATCCAAAGTAAGAGGGTTCAAGTATGCTCTTTCTTGCTAACCTGGATAATGGCCTGTTGCATGGGTTATTTCATGGAAAAGTGTGTTGTAATACTCTTCTGGGGTTTCAAAGCTGCTGAGGTGAGGTAATTGCACATAATCCAAGTGTTGGCTGAGTAATAAGCTCTGTTACCTCCGAACTTTAGCTCTGGTCTTAAAGGCATATTCTTGAATACTTCCTCTGGTAAGGGTAATGGTTGATGGTCAGTGGTGGTCTCTTCTGGATCAGGAGCTATTATCCCTTCTGTCTGGTCTAAATTGAATACATTGTAATATCTGAGCATGGGGATCTTACCTGTGCCAGGATCATCATCTTTCTTATCCAACCATTTCCAGAAGATAACAGGCATAGACTTTTCACCTTTGATTACATGACCTCCTTTGCTCTGGATCTGATTAAATGTCATCCAGTAGGGCGAACTGTAGGGACTGCTGGCAAGGATAAAGATGTTGATGCCTCTGTACTCTCTACCTGCGGGGCGCGGCCTGACCGCGGTACAGAAGCGGCGGCGTGCGATCGGAAAGTCGCTGGCGCTGTCAACGGATACGTCGAGATCCTGCCGACACCCTTCCTGCCTGCCGGGGACTTCGACACCTGGGGCCTGGCGCTCGATGACCCGCGCCGCTCGAACACCGACGTGGTGCTCAACCCGCTGGAAGGCCGACCGCCCGCAACTGGCCTCGACGCTGCTACCGGGACTGCTGGAAGCGTTGGTGCGCAACGTATCCCGGGGCAGCGTCGATACCGCGCTGTTCGCCATCGCCCAGGTGGTGCAGCGCACCGAACAGACCCGGGGCGTACGAACGCATCCCAACCGATCGCCGGCCGACCGATGGACGAGATCGCCACGCTCAACGCATCGCTGCCACACCAACCGCAGCACGTCGGCGTCGTCCTGACCGGCCTGCGTGAACCCCGCGGTCCCTGGGGACCAGGGCGTGCCCGTCGAGGCCGCCGACGCGTTCGAAGCGGTGCGCACCGTCGCCGCGCGGCCGGCGTGGAGGTCACCCTGCGGCGCCGCGCAGCACCTGCCATGGCACCCGGGCCGGTGCGCCGAGGTGTTCGTGGGCGCGACCGTCGTCGGGTCACGCCGGGCAGCTGCATCCCGCGGTCGTCGAACGCGCGGGCCTGCCGAAGGGCACATGCGCGGTCGAACTCGACCTCGACGCGGTCCCGATCGCGGAATGCTGCCCGCGCCGCGGGTGTCGCCGTTCCCGGCGGTGTTCCAGGATGTCGCCTGGTCGTCGGCCGAGGACGTCGCCGCGCAGGCGGTGATCGACGCGGTGCGCGAGGGCGCCGGGCGAACTGCTCGAGGACGTGCGGCTGTTCGACGTCTACACCGGCCCGCAGATCGGCGAGGGCCGCAAGTCGCTGGCGCTCGCGCTGCGGTTCCGGGCCGCCGACCGGACGCTGACCGAGGACGAGGCCAGCGCCGCCCGCGACGCCGCGGTGACGGGCCGCCGCGGACGCGTCGGGGCCGAGCAGCGCCGCTGACTTCCGCGGCGAGCGGACGCGAAGTCGCGCCGTTCGACGGCGCGTCGGGGCGACTATGCGACATCGCTACGGTGCTGGAATGGTTAATTTGCAACCTAGTGCATAACCATGCAAAATCGGTACATGACATCTGTGGCCGTGGCCGGTGCCAGCGGATATGCGGGTGGGGAGATCCTGCGTCTGCTGCTGGGCCACCCGGCGTACGCCGACGGACGGTTGACCATCGGCGCGCTGACCGCCGCCGCCAGCGCGGGCAGCACGCTCGCTGAGCACCACCCACACCTGTTGCCGCTGGCCGACCGGGTGCTGGAAGCCACCGACGTCACCGTGCTCACCGGACACGACGTCGTCTTCCTGGCGCTTCCACACGGGCACTCCGCAGCGTTGGCCGACCAGCTCGGTGCCGACACCGTCATCATCGACTGCGGTGCCGACTTCCGGCTCACCGACTCCGGGGCATGGGAGCGTTTCTACGGCTCGACGCACGCGGGCAGCTGGCCGTACGGGCTGCCTGAACTCCCGGGAGCCCGTGACCGGTTGCGCGGCGCCAAGCGGATCGCCGTTCCCGGCTGCTATCCCACCGCGGCGCTGCTGGCGCTGTGGCCCGCGATCGCCGAGGATCTCATCGAGCCGGCGGTCACCGTCGTCGCCGTGAGCGGCACCTCGGGAGCCGGACGGGCCGCGAAGACCGACCTGCTCGGCTCGGAGGTCATCGGCTCGGCGAGGGCCTACAACATCGGCGGCAAGCATCGGCACACCCCCGAGATCGCCCAGGGCCTGAAGGCCGTCAGCGATAAGGAAATCACCGTGTCGTTCACCCCGGTGCTGATCCCGACCTCCCGCGGCATCCTGGCCACCTGCACCGCCCGCACGGATGCACCGCTGTCTCAGATCAGGTCTGCATATGAAAAGGCCTATGACGGCGAGCCTTTCGTGTTTCTGCTGCCCGAGGACCAGCTGCCCAAGACCGGTGCGGTGATCGGCAGCAACGCGGCCCAGCTCGCGGTCGCCGTCGACGAGGACGCAGGAACCTTCATCGGCATCGCCGCCATCGACAACCTCGTCAAAGGCACCGGTGGGGCCGCGGTGCAGTCGATGAACCTCGCATTGGACTGGCCGGAGACCGAAGGGCTTTCGATCGTGGGTGTGGCACCGTGATTTCGGAGCCGGAGGCGACAAATGACTGAGGTAACCGATTCCACAAAATTGGTCCGCACACAGGGCGTCACCGCGCCCGCAGGCTTCCGGGCCACCGGAATCGCCGCAGGCATCAAGGCATCCGGCGCGCTGGACATGGCGCTGGTGTTCAACGAGGGCCCCGACCACGGCGCCGCCGCCGTGTTCACCCGCAATCAGATCAAGGCGGCGCCGGTGCTGTGGTCGCAGCAGGTCCTCACCACCGGCCGGCTGCGCGCGGTGATCCTCAATTCCGGCGGCGCGAATGCGTGCACCGGCCCGCAGGGGTTCCAGGACACGCACGCCACCGCCGAGGCCGTCGCTGCCGCCCTCTCCGAATGGGGCACCGACACCGGCGCCGATCGAGGTCGCCGTGTGTTCGACGGGCCTGATCGGCGACCGGCTGCCGATGGACAAGGTGCTCGCCGGTGTTACCGAACTCGTCCACGAGATGGCCGGCGGTCTGACGGGTGGCGAGGAGGCCGCACGTGCCATCATGACCACCGACACCGTGCCGAAACAGGTTGCACTGCACCACAATGACAATTGGACAGTGGGCGGCATGGCCAAGGGCGCGGGCATGTTGGCGCCGTCGTTGGCGACCATGTTGTGCGTCATCACCACCGACGCGGTCGTCGATGCCGCCGCACTCGATCAGGCGCTGCGCAAGGCGACTGCGCTGACGTTCGACCGGCTCGACGTCGACGGCAGCTGTTCGACCAACGACACCGTGCTGCTGCTGGCGTCCGGTGCCAGCGAGATCACCCCGAGCCAAAGCGATCTCGAGGACGCGGTCCTGCGCGTCTGTGACGACCTGTGCGCACAGCTGCAGGCCGACGCCGAGGGCGTCACCAAGCGCATCGTCGTCACCGTGACCGGTGCGGCGTCGGAGGACGACGCCCTGACCGCCGCCAGGGTGGTGGCCCGCGACAGCCTGGTCAAGACCGCACTGTTCGGGTCGGACGCGAACTGGGGCCGCGTGCTCGCCGCCGTCGGCATGGCGCCGGTCGCGCTGGAACCCGACCGGATCAGTGTGTCGTTCAACGGTTCTGCGGTGTTCGTGGACGGTGCAGGCGCACCTGCTGCCCGCGAGGTCGACCTGTCCGGCACCGACATCGACGTCACCATCGACCTCGGCGTCGGCACGGAACGGGCGTCGATCCGGACGACGGACCTGAGCCACGGCTATGTCGAAGAGAACTCGGCCTACAGCTCATGACCCTCGCAACGCCGGTCAAGGCGCAGGTGCTGGCCGCTGCACTGCCGTGGCTCAAACAGATGCACGACAAGATCGTCGTGGTCAAGTACGGCGGCAACGCCATGACCGACGATGCGCTCAAGGCCGCGTTCGCCGCCGACATGGTGTTCCTGCGCAACTGCGGCATCCATCCCGTCGTTGTCCACGGCGGCGGTCCGCAGATCAGTGCGATGCTCAAACGGCTCGGCATCGCAGGCGATTTCAAGGGCGGATTCCGGGTGACGACGCCGGAGGTGCTCGACGTCGCGCGGATGGTGCTCTTCGGCCAGGTCGGTCGCGAACTGGTCGGTCTGATCAACGCGCACGGTCCCTACGCCGTCGGCGTCACGGGGGAGGATGCGCACCTGTTCACTGCCGTGCGTCGTAGCGTCACGGTCGACGGCGTGGCCACCGACATCGGCCTAGTCGGCGACGTCGAGCGGGTCGACGCCGGCTCGTTGCTCGATCTCATTGGCGCAGGTCGTATCCCGGTAGTCTCGACGATCGCGCCCGACGCCGACGGCGTGGTGCACAACATCAACGCCGACACCGCCGCCGCCGCACTGGCCGAGGCACTCGGCGCCGAGAAGTTGGTCATGCTGACAGACGTCGAAGGCCTCTACACCAGCTGGCCGGACCGCGATTCGCTGGTGAGCGAAATCGACACCGCTGCCCTGACTCAGCTGCTGCCGACGCTGGAAGCCGGCATGGTGCCCAAGATCGAGGCGTGCCTGCGCGCCGTGTCGGGAGGTGTGCCGAGCGCACACGTCATCGACGGCCGCGTCGAACATTGCGTGTTGGCCGAGCTGTTCACCGACGAAGGGACGGGAACCAAGGTGGTGAGCGCATGACTCTGCACGCAGCGCTGGGAAGCCGTGATGATGAACAACTACGGCACCCCGCCGGTCGCACTGGCCAGCGGTGACGGCGCCGTGGTCACCGACGTCGACGGCAAGTCCTATCTCGATCTGCTGGGCGGCATCGCGGTCAACATCCTGGGCCATCGCCACCCCGCCGTGATCGATGCCGTCACGCGGCAGCTCAACACGCTGGGCCACACGTCGAACCTGTACGCCACCGAGCCGGGCATCGCGCTGGCGGAGGCGCTCGTCGGACTTCTCGGCGTCGACGGCTCGCGGGTGTTCTTCTGCAACTCCGGTACCGAGGCCAACGAGGTGGCGTTCAAGATCACCCGGCTCACGGGCCGGACGAAACTCGTTGCCGCCGAAGGCGCGTTCCACGGCCGCACGATGGGCTCGCTCGCGCTGACCGGCCAGCCGTCCAAGCAGGCGCCGTTCGAACCGCTGCCCGGCCAGGTCACCCATGTCCCGTACGGCGACGTCGACGCGCTGGCCGCCGCGGTCGACGACGAGACGGCCGCGGTGTTCCTCGAGCCGATCATGGGGGAGGGCGGCGTCGTCGTCCCGCCCGCGGGCTACCTCGTCGCGGCCCGTGAGATCACCGCCGAGCACGGAGCGCTGCTGGTGCTCGACGAGGTGCAGACCGGTATGGGCCGCACCGGAGCGTTTTTCGCCCACCAGCACGACGGGGTCACGCCCGACATCGTGACGCTGGCCAAGGGACTGGGCGGCGGATTGCCGATCGGCGCCTGCATCGCGACGGGCGACGCGGCCGCGCTGCTCACTCCCGGCCTGCACGGCAGCACGTTCGGCGGCAACCCGGTCTGCACGGCCGCTGCACTCGCCGTGCTGCGTGTGCTGGCCGACGACGATCTGATCGGCGCGTGCCGACGTCCTCGGCAAGACGCTGCACCACGGCATCGAGTCACTGGGACATCCGCTGATCGACCACGTGCGCGGTCGCGGGCTGCTTGTGCGGAGTCGTCCTCAGCGCCGAGGCCGCCAAGCCGGTCGAAGTCGCGGCACGCGACGCAGGTTTCCTGGTCAATGCCGCCGCGCCGAACGTGATTCGACTGGCCCCGCCGCTGGTCATCACCGAGGCGCAGATCGACGACTTCCTGGGCGCGCTGCCCGGCGTGCTGGACACCGCCGCCGCAGGCGGCCATGCGGCGGCGGCCGTCTCATGACCCGGCACTTCCTGCGCGACGACGACCTGGCACCCGACGAACAGGCCGAGGTGCTTGCGTTGGCGGCTGAGCTGAAGCACGCTCCGTTCAGCCACCGCCCGCTCGAGGGCCCGCGCGGGGTGGCCGTCATCTTCGACAAGAACTCCACCCGCACCCGATTCTCGTTCGAGATCGGCGTCGCCCAACTCGGCGGGCACGCCGTGGTGGTGGACGGCCGCAGCACTCAACTGGGGCGCGAGGAGACGTTGGAGGACACCGGAAGGGTGTTGTCCCGCTACGTCGACGCCATCGTGTGGCGGACGTTCGCGCAGGAGCGGCTCACCGCGATGGCGTCCAGCCGCGACCGTGCCGGTGGTCAACGCACTGTCCGACGAGTTCCACCCGTGCCAGGTGCTCGCCGACCTGCAGACACTCGACGAGCGCCGGGGCACGTTGAACGGCCTGCGGCTCTCCTATTTCGGCGACGGCGCCAACAACATGGCGCACTCCCTGATGCTGGGCGGGGTCACAGCGGGCATACATGTCACCGTCGCCGCCCCCACCGGTTTCGAGCCCGACCCGAGGTTTGTCGCGGCCGCCGAGCGCCGCGCCGCCGACACCGGGGCCATCGGTGACCGTGACGGCCGATGCCGCAAGCGGCCGCCGACGGCGCCGACGTCCTCGTCACCGACACCTGGACATCGATGGGCCAGGAGAACGACGGACTGGACCGGGTGGGGCCGTTCAAGCCGTTTCAGGTCAACGCCGCGCTGCTGCGCTCGGGCTCAGCCGAATGCGATCGTCCTGCACTGTCTTCCCGCGCACCGCGGCGACGAGATCACCGACGAGGTGATCGACGGGCCGCACAGCGCGGTGTGGGACGAAGCCGAGAACCGGCTGCACGCCCAGAAGGCGCTGCTGGTGTGGTTGTTGGAGCGAGTCGTGAGTCGAGGCGATGACTTCAGCGGCGACCCGGGCAGGTCGGCAGGCCCGCATCGTGTCGATCCTGTCGTCGCAGTCGATACACAGCCAAGGCGAGCTGGCGGCAATGCTCGCCGACGAGGGCATCGAGGTCACCCAGGCCACGCTGTCGCGCGACCTCGAGGAGCTGGGCGCGGTCAAGCTGCGCGGCGCCGACGGGGGCGTCGGCGTGTACGTCGTCCCCGAAGACGGCAGCCCTGTGCGCGGCGTTTCCGGTGGCACCGAACGGATGTCGCGGCTGCTGGCCGAACTGCTGGTGTCCACGGACGCCAGCGGCAACCTCGCGGTGCTGCGCACGCCGCCGGGTGCGGCTCATTACCTTGCCAGCGCGATGGACCGCGCTGCGCTGCAGTACGTGGTCGGCACCATCGCCGGCGACGACACCATCCTGGTGGTGGCCCGCGAGCCGATGACCGGCGTGGAACTGGCAGCGAAACTCGAAAGCATTCAACAAAAGGAGATTGGTTAATGTCCGAGCGCGTCATCTTGGCGTACTCCGGCGGCCTGGACACCTCGGTCGCGATCAGCTGGATCGGCAAGGAGACCGGCCGTGAGGTCGTCGCGGTAGCCATCGACCTCGGCCAGGGCGGCGAGGACATGGAGGTCGTCCGGCAGCGTGCCGTCGACTGCGGCGCGGTCGAGGCGGTCGTCGTCGACGCCAGGGACGAGTTCGCCGAGCAGTACTGCCTTCCCGCCATTCAGTCCAATGCGCTGTACATGGACCGTTATCCGCTGGTGTCGGCGCTGAGCCGGCCGCTGATCGTCAAGCACCTCGTGGCCGCGGCGCGTGAGCACGGCGGCGGCATCGTCGCGCACGGCTGCACCGGCAAGGGCAACGACCAGGTCCGCTTCGAGGTCGGATTCGCCTCGCTGGCACCGGATCTGGAGGTGCTCGCGCCGGTCCGCGACTACGCGTGGACCCGTGAGAAGGCCATCGCGTTCGCCGAAGAGAACGCGATCCCGATCAACGTCAGCAAGCGGTCGCCGTTCTCCATCGACCAGAACGTATGGGGCAGAGCGGTCGAGACCGGCTTCCTCGAGCACCTGTGGAACGCGCCCACCAAGGACGTCTACGACTACACCGAAGACCCGACCGTCAACTGGAGCACGCCCGACGAGGTGGTCGTCGGATTCGAACGCGGCGTTCCGGTGTCGATCGACGGTCGCCCCGTGAGCGTGCTGCAGGCGATCGAGGAGCTCAACCGTCGCGGCGGCGAACAGGGCGTCGGCCGACTCGACGTCGTCGAGGACCGACTGGTCGGCATCAAGAGCCGCGAGATCTACGAGGCGCCGGGCGCGATGGTGCTCATCACCGCACACACCGAACTCGAGCACGTCACGCTGGAACGCGAACTCGGCCGGTTCAAGCGCAACACCGACCAGCAGTGGGGCGAGCTGGTCTACGACGGGTTGTGGTACTCGCCGCTGAAGGCGGCGCTGGAGTCGTTCGTCGCCAAGACCCAGGAGCACGTCTCGGGTGAGATCCGGCTGGTGCTGCACGGCGGGCACATCGCGGTCAACGGCCGGCGCAGCGCAGAGTCGCTGTACGACTTCAACCTGGCCACCTACGACGAGGGCGACACATTCGACCAGTCGGCGGCCAAGGGCTTCGTGCACGTGCACGGGCTGTCGTCGAAGATCTCCGCCCGACGGGATCTCGCCAAATGACGCGCCGAGCAGCACGCAAAAGTGCCCCTAAATGCGGCGTGTCGGCGCGACGACTTTCCGTCTGCTCGCGCAAGGAGACGTGACGTGAGCACCAACGAGGGCTCGCTGTGGGGCGGCCGGTTCTCCGACGGCCCGTCGGATGCACTCGCCGCGCTGAGCAAGTCGACGCACTTCGACTGGGTGCTGGCGCCGTACGACGTCGCTGCGTCAAAGGCGCACGCCCGCGTGCTGTTCCGGGCCGGGCTGCTCACCGAGGAGCAGCGCGACGGACTGCTGGCGGGCCTGGACAGCCTCGGCGACGGACGTCGCCGACGGCAGCTTCGGCCCGCTGGTCACCGACGAGGACGTGCACGGCGCGCTCGAGCGCGGCCTGATCGACCGGGTCGGCGCGGAGCTCGGCGGCCGGCTGCGGGCCGGCCGGTCGCGAAACGACCAGGTGGCCACGCTGTTCCGGATGTGGCTGCGCGACGCGATGCGCCGCGGTCGCCGACGGCGTGCTCGACGTCGTCGCCGCGCTGGCGACGCAGGCGGCGGCGCATCCGACCGCGATCATGCCCGGCAAGACGCATCTGCAGTCCGCGCAGCCGGTCCTGCTGGCGCATCACCTGCTGGCGCACGCGCATCCGCTGCTGCGCGACGTCGACCGCATCGCCGACTTCGACAAGCGGGCGGCGGTGTCGCCCGTACGGGTCCGGTGCGCTGGCCGGGTCGTCGCTGGGCCTGGACCCCGACGCGATCGCCGAGGAACTGGGATTCGACCGCGGCAGCGGACAACTCGATCGACGCCACCGCCTCACGCGACTTCGCCGCCGAGGCGGCGTTCGTGTTCGCGATGATCGCCGTCGACCTGTCCCGGCTGGCCGAGGACATCATCCTCTGGAGCACAACCGAATTCGGCTACGTCACGTTGCACGACTCGTGGTCGACCGGCAGCTCGATCATGCCGCAGAAGAAGAACCCCGACATCGCCGAGCTGGCCCGCGGCAAGTCGGGCCGGCTGATCGGCAACCTCACCGGCCTGCTGGCGACGCTGAAGGCGCAGCCGCTGGCGTACAACCGCGACCTGCAGGAGGACAAGGAGCCGGTGTTCGACTCGGTGGCCCAGCTGGAGCTGCTGCTGCCCGCGATGGCCGGCCTGGTCGGCGACGCTGCGCTTCGACGTCGAGCGGATGGCCGAGCTGGCCCCGCTGGGTACACCCTGGCCACCGACGTCGCCGAATGGCTGGTGCGGCAAGGCGTGCCGTTCCGGGTGGCGCACGAGGCGGCGGGCGCGGCCGTGCGCGCTGCCGAGGCCCGCGGCGTCGGGCTCGAGGAACTCGACCGACGACGAGCTCGCGGCGATCCATCCCGGAGCTCACGCCGCAGGTGCGTGACGTGCTGACCGTCGACGGGCTCGGTGAACTCCCGCGACGCCCGCGGCGGCACCGCCCCGATCCAGGTGGCCAAGCAGCTGGGCGTGGTCCGCGACACCGCCGAGCGAGTTGCGGCTACAGGCTGCCGGCGTTAATCTTCGGCCGCGGCCAGCCACGCCTCTTCGAGAGATTCCTTGCGCGCGTGCAGATCCTGCAGTTCGGCGTTGAGTTCGCCCAGCCGCACATGGTCCGCGGCCGCTTCGGCCATCGATTCGTGCAGCGCGGCAACCCGCTCGTCGAGCTTGGCGAGCTGGCTTTCGATGCGTGCCAACTCTTTGCCCGCGCGCCGTTCGCGCGCTGACGCCGACTCCGCCCGCTGCGGTTCGGCGCGCGCGGGCGTATCCGATGGTGCGGCCGCCCGGCCGGCGAGATACTGCTCGATGCCGCCGGGAAGCAGATCGCACCGGCCGTCCTCCGGTCAGCGCGTACGTGACGTCGGTGACCCGCTCGAGGAAGTAGCGGTCGTGGGTGACGACGATCAGCGTGCCCGGCCAGCCGTCGAGGTAGTCCTCGATCACGGTCAGCGTGTCGATGTCGAGGTCGTTCGTGGGCTCGTCGAGCAGCAGCACGTTGGGCTCGTCGAGCAGCAGCCGCAGGAACTGCAGCCGCCGGCGCTCGCCGCCGGACAGGTCGGCCACCCGCGCCGTGAGCTTGTCGCCGGTGAAGCCGAAGTCGCTTCGAGCAGCGTCGCGGCGTGATCTCCCGGCCGCCCGCCGATTCGCGTGATGCGGCGGTCGGTTCTCGATCGCGTCGAGCACCCGGTCGGCGCCGTCGACTTCGCCGAGCGCCTGGCTCAGGTGCCCGATCTCGAGCGTGCTTGCCGCGCTTGACCGTGCCCGCGATCGGCTGCCAGTTCGCCCGCGAGCAGCCGAGCACCGACGTCTTGCCGGTGCCGTTGACCCCGACGAGGCCGATGCGGTCGCCGGGCCCGATGCGCCAGTCGACGTCGTCGCAGGACGCGTGCGTCGACCGACCTCGAGCCGGACATCCGTGCAGGTCGAACACGTCCTTGCCCAGCCGGCTGGTCGCAAAGTGCTGCAGCACAAGCGAGTCGCGCGGCGGCGGCTCGTCGGCGATCAGCGCGTTGGCCGCCTCGATGCGGAACTTCGGCTTCGACGTGCGCGCGGGCGGGCCGCGGCGCAGCCACGCCAGCTCCTTGCGCATCAGGTTCTGCCGCCGCGCCTCGGTCGCCGCGGCCAGCCGGTCGCGCTCGGCGCGTGGCCAGCACGTAGGCGGCGTACCCGCCGTCGAAGGGGTCGACGACGCCGTCGTGCACCTCCCACGTCGGGTGCAGACCGCGTCGAGGAACCAGCGGTCGTGGCGTCACCACCAGCAGCGCCTGCGGCGCGCCGCTCGCGTCAGATGCTCGGCCAGCCAGGCGATGCCCTCGACGTCGAGGTGGTTCGTCGGCTCGTCGAGCACGATGACGTCGTGGCCGGCCATCAGCACCGCGGCCAGCGCCACCCGGCGTCGCTGGCCGCCGGAGAGCCGGCGCGACCGCGCGTGTCCAGGTCGACGCCGGACAGCAGGTCCGTCGACGACGTCGCGGGTCGCGGGGTCGGCGGCCCACTCGTGGTCGGGCCGACCGCCGACGATGACGTCGCGCCGACGGTGCGGCTGCCGCGAGGTCGTCGCTCTGGTCGAGGAAGCCCACCGACAGCCCGCGACGTGTGCGTCACCCGGCCGGAGTCGGGCCCGAGCGCCCGTGAGCAGCCTGCAGCAGCGTGGACTTGCCGTCGCCGTTGCGCCCGACGACGCCGATCGCGTCGCCCTCGTCGACGCCGAGGCTGACCGCGTCGAGCAGCGTGCGGGTTCCGTAGCCGACGCTCGCGCGCTCGACATTGATCAGGTGGGCCATCCGGCCGCCGATGATAGGCGGCGATGTGTCAAGATCACGGGCGGCTGTGCCATGATGACGCGGCATCGGGGGATGGCAGTGCACAAGGGGAGCGTGTGGTGGATCTATCGCGGAATCACCAGGCCAGTGGGACGGTTGGTCGCCACCGCGCAGAACGGTCTGGAAGTGCTGCGGCTACGGCGGCCTGGAGACCGGCGCGGTGCCGTCGCCGTTCCAGATCGTCGCAGAGCGTGCCGATGTATCGGCTGCGGCGGTATTTCCCGCCGGACAGCCCGGCCCGAAGCCAAGCAGCCCGGACCGCCCGTGCTGATGGTGCACCCGATGATGATGTCGGCGGACATGTGGGACGTCACCCGCGACGACGGCGCGGTCGGCATCCTGCACAACGCCGGTATCGACCCGTGGGTCATCGACTTCGGTTCGCCCGACAAGGTCGAGGGCGGCATGGACCGCAACCTCGCCGACCACGTCGTCGCGCTGAGCGAGGCCATCGACACCGTCAAGGAGGTCACCGGCCGCGACGTCCACCTGGCCGGCTACTCGCAGGGCGGCATGTTCGCCTACCAGACCGCCGCCTACCGGCGGTCCAAGGACCTCGCCAGCATCATCGCGTTCGGCTCACCGGTCGACACGCTGGCCGGCGCTGCCGATGAACCTGCCGCCCAACCTCGCGCCCGCGGCCGCGGACTTCATGGCCGACCACGTGTTCAGCCGCATCGACATCCCCGGCTGGCTGGCGCGCACCGGCTTTCAGATGCTCGACCCGATCAAGACCGCGCAAGGCGCGCGTCGACTTCCTCCGCCAGTTGCACGACCGCGAGGCGCTGTTGCCCCGCGAGCAGCAGCGCCGATTCCTCGAGTCCGAAGGCTGGATCGCCTGGTCGGGCCCGGCGATCGCCGAACTGCTCAAGCAGTTCATCGCGCACAACCGGATGATGACGCGGCGGCTTCTCGATCCACGGCGACCTGGTGACGCTGACCGACATCGACTGCCCGGTGCTGGCGGTCATCGGCGAGGTCGACGACATCGGTCAGCCCGCGTCGGTGCGCGGGCATCAAGCGGGCCGCGCCGAACGCGGACGTCTACGAATACCTGATCCGCACAGGACATTTCGGTCTGGTCGTCGGGTCGAAGGCCGCGCAGCCAGACCTGGCCGACGGTCGCCGCAATGGGTGCAAGTGGGTGTCCGGCGCCGGGGATATGCCCGACGGCGTCGAACCGATGCCGCTGCAGCCCGACGAGAGCACAGCGAGAGCGGTGTCTCGCTTGAGCTCGCGGGTGGCCCACGGCGCCGGCGCGGCCTCCGAGATGGTCATTCGCGCTGGCCCGTCGGCGCGGCCGACGCGGTCGTCGCCGCCAACAAGTCCGCGCGCGCCTTGGCGGTCGAGACCGTCCGCACCCTGCCGCGGCTTGACGCGGCTCGGCCAGATCAACGACCACACCCGGATCTCGCTGGGCCGGATCATGTCCGAGCAGGCCGACGAGCTCGCCCGACGGCGAGTTCCTGCTGTTCGACGGGCGCGTCCACACCTACGAGGCGGTCGATCGCCGCATCAACAACGTCGTCCGCGGGCTGATCGAGGTCGGCGTGCGGCAGGGCGACGCACGTCGGTGTGCTGATGGAGACCCGACCCAGCGCGCTGGTGGCCATCGCCGCGCTGTCGCGGCTCGGCGCGGTCGCCGTGCTGATGCCGCCCGACGCTGACCTGGTGGCCGCGGCCCGGCTCGGCGGCGGTCTCCGAGATCATCGCCGACCCGAGCCAACCTCGAGGCGGCCCGGCGAGCTGTCGACTGCAGGTGCTGGTGCTCGGCGGTGGCGAGGCGCGCGACCTGCACCTGCCCGAACGACGCCGACGTCATCGACATGGAGCAGATCGACCCCGACGTGGTCGAGCTGCCCGGCTGGTACCGGCCGAACCCCGGGCTCGCCCGGGACCTGGCGTTCATCGCGTTCAGCACGGTCGGCGGCGAGCTCGTCGCCCGGCAGATCACCAACTACCGCTGGGCACTGTCGGCGTTCGGCACCGCGTCGGCGGCCAAGCTCGGCCGCGAGCGACACCGTCTACTGCCTGACCCCGCTGCATCATCAGTCCGGGCTGCTGGTCGCGCTCGGCGGCGCCGTCGTCGGCGGAGCCCGCATCGCCTTGTCGCGCGGGCTGCGACCCGGACCGGTTCGTGCAGGAGATCCGCCAGTACGGCGTCACCGTCGTGACCTACACCTGGGCGATGCTGCGCGACGTCATCGACGATCCGGCCTTCTCGCTGACACGGCAACCACCCGGTGCGGCTGTTCATCGGCTCGGGCATGCCGACGGGGCTGTGGAAGCGCGTCATCGACGTGTTCGCACCGGCCCACGTCGTGGAGTTCTTCGCGACCACCGACGGTCAGGCCGTGCTGGCCAACGTGTCGGGCGCCAAGATCGGCAGCAAGGGCAGGCCGCTGCCCGGCGGCGGCGAGGTCGAACTCGCCGCCTACGACGCCGACGACGACCTCATCCTCGAGGATGACCGCGGGTTCGTGCGCCGGCGCGGACACCAACGAGGTCGGCGTGCTGCTGGCCCGTCCGCGCGGACCGGTCGACCCGACGGCGTCGGTGAAGCGCGGCGTCTTCGCGCCCGCCGACACCTGGGTGTCCACCGAGTACCTGTTCCGCCGCGACGAGGACGGCGACTACTGGCTCGTCGACAACCGCGGCACGGTGATCCACACCGCGCGCGGTGTCGTCTATCGCCGCACCGGTCAACGACGCGGTCGGCCGGATCGGCGCGGTCGACCTCGCGGTCACCTACGGGGTGACGCCGGCGGCGCGACAGGTCGCCGTCACGGCGCTCGACGCTGCGCCCGGGTGGCAGCGTCACCGCCGCGGATCTGACCGAGGCGCTGGCGCGATCTGCCGGTCGGGCTGCCCCCCGACGTCGTGCACGTGGTCGCCCGACATGACGCTCAGCGCGTCGTACCGCCCGCTCGTCGGCGCCGCTGCGCGACGCCGGGTATCCCGCAAGCCGTCGCGCAACGCCTGGTATCTGGATCCGCGACAACGAGTCGGTACAAGCGGTTGACCAGCGCAGCGCGCGCCGATCTGGGCGGCCGGGTAGCCGGACGAGTGACGGACCGTGCCGCGCAGCGACAGCGCTGTTAGGCTCGCCCTGACGGCAGTTGCCGATCGGGATCGGCAATCGCATGACATTGCAGTCCGCGGACGACCGCATGGTCGGCGCCGGGCCATCACGGCCACGGTGGCCGGCGGTGTGCTCGCTGTCGGCTCGTGCATGAGCGGTTCGGCTGTCGGGCACGCCGACCCGCGGATGTGCCGACTGCCCCAATCTGCCGGTGGACGCCGCGGCCATCGTGCCCGACGGGGTGACCGGTGAGGCCGCGCGTGCTGCAAGGCCGGCCGCTGCCGCGGCCGACCCTGCAGCGCGCCGACTGCCGCCGCGACGGGGAGCGCCAACCGACGATGACCGCGGACGAGGTGCTGGCCATCATCTACAGGGAGTACGACCTCGGCTGCGGGCGGCGGTCAGCTCTCCAACCTGATCCACAGCGTGATGCAGATGCGTTCTCAGGGCTTCAAGCCGTCGAAGGCGAACAGGCGACGCCATCGTGGACGCGCTGGACGCACCGGCCCAACCAGACGCCGCTGGTCAGGCACTGAAGGCAACGCTGGCAGTACCAGCGCAAGCTGCAGGCGCAAGCAGATGGCGGCGCAGCAGGGCAGCCCCGTCGGCTGGCCCCGTGCCCGTCGGCATCAACCAGTACGACGCGACCGGTCGGTCCAGCGGCCGGGCAGCATCAACATCCCGCTCGGCTGAAGCGCCTTCGTGCTCGACGAGAAACTGCTCGAGCATCCTGGTCTGCCCGGCGGACCGCGGGCCGCTGCTGCTGCGTGGACGACGAATGCTGTACAACCCGCGGCTGCGCCGTGCGTACCGCATCGAGGACGGCATTCCCGTCCTGCTGGTCGACGAGGCCGTCACGTGACGACGAGGCCGAGCACGAGCGGCTGCTCGCGCGACGGATCAGGCGAATCCGGGCAGGTCGCCGGTGAGGTAGCGCTGCAGGTTCGGCGCGATGGTCTCGGCGATCTGCTCGACCGGCAGCGACTTGAACGGGTCCAGCTCGAGGATGTAGCGCGCCATCACCACGCCGACCAACTGCGACGCCACGAACTGAACGCGGATCCTTCCGCTGCCGGGCGGGTTGTCGACGCGCGTGCCCGACCTCGGCGGCGATCACCTCTTGCAGAAACGAGCGCACCAGGCTGACGATTCGTTGCCCGCCAGCAGCGAGCGCAGGGTCGCGATGAATCCCTTGCCCATCTCGGAATCCCACAGCGGCAGCAGCAGCGACGGCAGCGTATAGCCGAGTCTCCTCGACCGGGGTCTCCCGCAGCGGACCGATGACCTGCATCGGGTCGATCGGGATGTGGATCGCCGCGGCGAACAGCTGCTGTCTTGGTGCCGAAGTAGTGGTGCACCAGCGCGGATCGACGCCCGCGTCGGCCGCGATCGCGCGGATCGAGGTCTTGTCGATTCCGTTGCGCGCGAACAACTCTCGTGCACTGACCAGGATCCGGTCGCGGGTGTCGGACGTTCCGGGCGGTCGCCCGGGACGTCTGCGTTCGCCGTTGGCGGTCAAGCCGTTACGGGGTCCGTCGTCGCAGGGTGGCCGCGGCCAGGCACAGTCGCCACCACCGCGAACCCGACGACGACGGCGATGTCGCGCACCGCGGTGACGGTCAGATCCGGGATGCGCGCCGACCTGCTGCAGCGCCTCCAGCGCGTAGCTGGCGGGCAGCGCATTGCTGATCCACTGCAGCCAGTCCGGCAGCACGTCGCGCGGCACGATGATTCCGCACAGCAGCAGCTGCGGCACGATCACCACCGGCATGAACTGGACGGCCTGAAACTCGGTGCGGGCGAACGCACTACACAGCAGGCCCAGCCCGACGCCGAGGACCGCGTTGATGATCGCGATGACGAACACCAGAATCGGGCTGCCCGCGGTGTCGAGGCCGAGCAGCCAGAACGACACGATGCAGGCCAGCGTGGCCTGCGCGGCCGCGGCGATCGAGAATGCCGTGCCGTAGGCGGCGAGCAGATCGAGCCGGCGCAGCGGCGTGGTCAGAATCCGCTCCAACGTCCCCGAAACCCGTTCGCGCTGCATCGTGATCGACGTGATCAGGAACATCACGATGAGCGGGAACACGCCGAGCATGATCAGGCATGCATTGTTGAACGGCGACGGCGTGCCGGGCCGTGCGGCGCGTTCTGGAACATGAAGTACATCAGCGTGATGATCAGGCTCGGGCACCACGAGGATCATCGCGACGCTGCGGTGGTCGGCGGCGAGCTGGCGCAGGATTCGCGTGGTGGTGGCGAGGTAGGCCTGCGGGCTCAGCCGGCTCGCGCGGCTGCGGTGCTGTGCCGGATGACGGACAGAAACGCTTCCTCCAGTGACTGCATCCTGTGTCCTCTCGTAGCTTGGGTGGGTGTGGTGTGGGCGAGCAGGTGGCCCTCGCGCATGAGCAGCAGGTCGCCGCAGTGATCGGCCTCGTCCATGACGTGGCTGGAGACCAGCAGCGTGGTGCCGCGCCGGGCGAGGTCGTTGAACTGCTCCCACAGGTCGACCCGCAGTACGGGGTCGAGGCCGACGGTGGGTTCGTCGAGCACCAGCAGGTCTGGGTGCGCCACCAGCGCACAGGCCAGCGACACCCGGGTGCGCTGGCCGCCGGAGAGGTTGCCGCACAGCGCAGTTCGGTGATCGTCGAGGCCGACCGGCCGCAGTCGCGTCGTCGGCGGCGCTCGACGTCGGTGCCGTACAGCGACGCGAAGTAGCGGACGTTGTCGATGACCCGCAGGTCGTTGTAGATCGTCGGGTCCTGCGTCACGTAGCCGACGCGGTGCCGCAGGTCGGCCGAGCCCGGCGGGGTGACCGAGCACCGTGACCGTACCCGACTGCGATGATCTGCGTGCCGACGATGCAGCGCATCAGCGTGGTCTTGCCGCAGCCGGACGGGCCGAGCAGGCCGGTGATGGTGCCGCGCGCGATGCTGCACCGAAAGGTCGTCCAGCGCCGGGCGCTTACCCCGGACGACCCGCAGATGATCGATGTCGATCGCGGCTCTGACGCCACCGTCGGATTAATTCATCACTGCGATGAAGTCATCATGCGATGAATAATGCTCGCCGGCGCGCTGGGCGTGTCAAGGGTCGGCGAGGCAGAATCGCTGCGGTGAGCGCCGACCAGCTTGTCCGTCGACCCGCACACCGCGGCCCGGCGACTGCTGGGCGCGGCTCTCTGGTCGGGCGCGCAGTCGAGCGCGATGATCGTCGAGGTCGAGGCCTACGGCGGGCCTCCCGACGGGCCGTGGCCGGACGCCGCGTCGCACTCCTA
The DNA here is from genome assembly GCA_963810975.1 of uncultured delta proteobacterium. GTDB lineage: Bacteria > Desulfobacterota > Desulfuromonadia > Geobacterales > DSM-12255 > VEOV01. Next base: position 380,828 of record CAWEPN010000008.1, read on the forward strand.
TCGTGGGCCCAGGCGGGCGCAACACCGTGATGTTCGGTGCCGGCCGGGCCGGCTCTACACCTATCGCAGCCACGGCATCCACGTGTGCGCGAACGTGGTGTGCGGCGCCGGACGGGAGTCGCGGGCGCGGTGCTGCTGCGGGCGGCGGCGGTCGAGTCGACGGAATCGAGTCGGCCCGACGGCCGCCGCGGCGAGTCGGCCGCGACCGCGGCGCTGGCGCGGGGGCCGGGCAATCTGTGTTCGGCGCTGGGAATCACAATGGAGGACAACGGAATTGACCTGTTCGACGCCGAGGAGCCCGATCCGGCTTGAGCTCGGCGGCGACGCAGAACGGCGTGTCGCGGCCCGCGCGTCGGCGTCAGCAAGGCCGCCGACCGGCCGTGGCGGTTCTGGCTGGCCGAACATCCCGAGGTGTCGGCGTACCGCCGCAGCCCGCGGGCACCGGCTCCCGGCGACAGCGACTGAGTACGGGAAGATCGATGCTGTGACTTCTACGGGTGCGACCATCCTCGACGAGCTGGAGTGGCGCGGACTGATCGCGCAGTCCACCGACCGCGACGCGCTGGCCGCAGCGCTGGCCGCGCGGACCCATCACCGTCTATTCGGGCTTCGACCCCACCGCGCCGAGCCTGCACGCCGGCCATCTGGTGCCGCTGCTGACGCTGCGGCGGTTTCAGCAGGCCGGACATCGGCCGATCGTGCTGGCCGGCGGCGCGACCGGCATGATCGGCGATCCGCGCGAGACCGGCGAGCGCACGCTCAACACCGCCGACACCGTCGCCGAGTGGGCCGACCGGATCCGCGGCCAGCTCGAGCGGTTCGTCGAGTTCGACGAGTCGCCCACCGGCGCCGTCGTCGAGAACAACCTGACCTGGACCGCGAAGATGTCGGCGATCGAGTTCCTGCGCGACGTCGGCAAGCACTTCTCGGTCAACGTCATGCTCGACCGCGACACGGTGCGGCGACGCCTCGAGGGCGAGGGCATCTCCTACACCGAGTTCAGCTACATGCTGCTGCAGGCCAACGACTTCGTCGAGCTGCACCAGCGCTACGGCTGCGCACTGCAGATCGGCGGCTCCGACCAGTGGGGCAACATCATCGCCGGCGTCCGGCTGGTCCGGCAGAAGACCGGGAGCGACCGTGCACGCGCTGACCACACCGCTGGTCACCGACTCGGAGGGCAAGAAGTTCGGTAAGTCGACCGGCGGCGGGCAACCTCTGGCTGGACCCGGAGATGACCAGCCCGTACGCCTGGTACCAGTACTTCGTCAACACCGCCGACGCCGACGTGATCCGCTATCTGCGCTGGTTCACCTTCCTGTCGGCGGACGAACTCGCCGAACTCGAGCAGGCGACGACGGAGCGGCCGCACGAGCGGGCCGCGCCAGCGTCGGCTGGCCCGCGAGCTGACGACATCTGGTGCACGGCGAGGCGGCGACAGCGTCCGTGGAGCAGGCCAGCCAGGCGTTGTTCGGTCGCGGTGAGCTGTCGCAACTCGACGAGCCGACGCTGGCCGCGGCGTTGCGTGAGGCGTCGGTGGCCGAACTCGGACGCCGGCTGGCGCCGACGCGATCACCGACCTGCTGGTGGCCACCGGACTATCGGCCAGCAAGGGCGCGGCGCGGCGCACGATCGCCGAGGGCGGGGCGTACGGTCAACAACGTCCGGATCGACAGCGAGGAGTGGGCGCCGCAGCCCTCGGACTTCCTGCACGGTCGCTGGCTGGTGCTGCGACGCGGCAAGCGGAACATCGCCGGCGTCGAACGCGTTGGATGAATTGTCGGC
>CAWEPN010000009.1:0-121685 GCA_963810975.1 uncultured delta proteobacterium
CGACTCAGTCAGAACCTGGCCGTTTTTCGGGTAGATGACAGCCGTTGAGCCTGACCGGGAGAATGATGCGGCCAGCTCGCGCAGGTCGGCAATCCCGGATTCGAGCAGTTCAAGTATTTCATAGTTGAAGGTTGCCAGACGGGCTGATCCGGCGAGGTCGAGAGGCAGACTCGCCGGATCAAGCCTGGCAAGCTGTTTTTCAGTCGGCAGCTTCGGCGGGGTGGCCATAAGTGCGGCTGCGTAGCAATAGTTGTAGTTAATGATGTCCAGAGCAACCGGTAACAGGTTTTTCAGCTTTTTTTCAGTGAAGAGTTCACTGATGAAGCCCGCTTGAAGTTCAACAATCTTTTCTTCGGTTAATGGGGTTGTTTCCTTAAGATTAACCATCAGCTTTTCAGCATAACTGGAAAAGTTTTCAAGAAACCGGCTCGGCTTCATCCTGAGTGGATGCAGCATGCTCAGAAACCAGGAGACAGCTTTCCCCCGGCTGTAGAAGATATCGCAGGCGCTTGCAAGTCTGGCTGCCGCTTCCATATCGTCCTCCGGAAAGGTTGGTGAGGAGGTCAACAGGTAAGGGGGGGCAGGGTTGTGGTGCAGACCCAGTTCCGCACTGCGCAAGGCCAGAGCGGTGCCGGGGAGAAGTGCCAGCGGAAAGATGTCGAGATGGTTTGGATAGAGGCCGAGGGCAAAGTCGACACTTTTTCTGAAGCCCTCCAGGGTGTCGCCGGGCAGTCCGTAGATGAGGTCAAAGCCGAATACCGCGCCGCTATCGTTAAGCAGGGTCACTTTTGTGGTAAAATCAGTCCTGTTGAATGTTCTGCCGGATAGCCGCAGCACAACAGGGTCGGCGCTCTGCAGGCCAATCTGCAGGGAGCAGGTGATTGCCGCAAAAAGTTCTGCCTGCTGCCGGTCAATAAACTCGCTTCTGACCTCGAAATGGAAATGGATTTGCGGGGCGATCTTTCTGATGAGTTTCAGGATTTTGACAGCCCGCTCCCGGTCACTATTGAAGGTGGAGTCGAGCACAAAGACCTGGGAGACTCTGTTTGCTACGAACCATTTCAGCTCTGCCTCAATTCGCTCCAGCGGGAAACGGCGCACCTTCCGGCTGCCGCCGCCGTCAAAACAGAAGTCGCAGGTAAAGCTGCAGCCGCGGGATATCTGCCAGAGCATCCCTGAATAGTATGCCGGATCGATCTCTCCTGAAAGGAGCGGTGACGGAAGTTTCCCAAGGTCTCCCATCTCCCGGGAAGGAGCTGCGCGCAGCTCCCCGCCATCCAAAACTGCGCTGCCGGGAGTGTCGGCCCATTCTTTCCCTCTGGTCATCTTCAGGATAATTTCAGCCAGAGTGACTTCCCCCTCGCCATGAATAAGAAAATCCCAAGGCGCCTCGCCAAGAAGTTTAAACTGGTCTGCGGTTGCTTCGGGACCGCCACAGAACAGAATAATTTCAGGTAACTCCTTTTTTAGCTGGATTGCGGCGGAGGTTGAGACTGACCTGTTCCATGCGTAGATGGAAAAGCCGGTCATGTCGGGCTTTGTGGCAAGGATTGCTTCGGCGCATTCTTCTGTGGTCTGCTCAGTGTAGAGATTTATGAGGGTTACAATGATCTGTCCGGCAAGATCGGGACAACTCTTCAGGGTTGCGGCTAGAAAGGCTGCGGCCAGCGGAACTGACTGGGGTGATCGTGAGGGGTGAATTGAGACGAGAGTTATCCGGCTCTGTCGGCAAGCTTTCATTCGGACTGCTTTACAGCTGATTTGGCCGGTCTGGCCTTGAGTTTAGGCGCACCGTTTTCAATTACAACCCGGAACTCAACCTCGGCACAGTGGTGCTTGCTTTTGAGGGCTTCGCGCTGGGACTCAATGACAGAAAACATGGTGTCACGGCTGATATTGTCTGTGGGGAGATTGCATTTTTTGCGTGCCTCCAGGTAGTGCTGGAAGACAAGCTCGACATCATTCTGCCGTGGTTTTTCGTGGTGTTCGCCGGCAGGGCGCGGAGCCCCTTCGGCAAGGTGGCGCGCCATTTTGAAGCGGTCGCGGGAGTATTTACCTTCTTCAATAAGCCGGGTGGTTCTTACCCAGTGCTGCTTGTTGCTGTTAAATTTGCCAACAAGCGAGTTGAATCTGAATTTCATCATAGTATTAAATATCGTAGCGGTATTGTAGCGCCTGATAAAGCGCTCAATATCTTCACAGAGCTTTAACGGTTCCCTCTTTTCAAGGCCAAGGAAATACTGCTCATACTTGATGATCAGCTCCGCAATACTCCCTTCAAGAAAGGCTATGTCTTCCTGTATTCCCATATTCTCTCCGGTAAGGAAATATAGACGGAACAGCAACTCATGTAAAGTGCTAATCGCCTGTAAAGGCTTTAATTCCTTGACGATAGAAGGGTCATAATCTATAAATACAAGCAACCAGAAGATGGAGGTTTTGTTGTTATGAGTGACGTCGCAGCGATAATACTTGCCGCTGGCAAGGGGACACGGATGAAGTCGGGACTTGTGAAGGTAATGCACGACATCGGCGGCAGACCGATGATCTCCTGGTCTGTCCGGGCGGCAAAGGCAGCCGGTGCCGGCTCTGTCGCGATTGTGGCAGGTCATCAGGCGGAGAAAGTCAGGGACTCTTTTGCTGCTGACGATACGATAATATTTGCAATCCAGGAAGAGCAGCTGGGAACAGGGCACGCAGCTGCCTGCGCACGCGAGGCGCTTGAGGGGTTCAAGGGGACGGTTCTTATTCTCTGCGGCGATGTGCCGTTACTTCGGCATGAAACCCTGCTTGCCATGCTTGCAAACCATGAAAAACGTGCCGCCACCCTGTCGGTTCTGACAACGCACCTTGATAATCCATTTGGTTATGGAAGGATCGTCAAACGTGAAGGGGGGCGGATCAGCAGGATTGTTGAAGAGAAGGATGCAAACTCTGAGGAGCGGGAGATTATGGAGGTCAATTCCGGAATTTATTCTGTAAATTCAGAGTTCCTTTTCAGGGCGCTTTCCGGGCTGACAAGCGATAATGCGCAGGGCGAACAGTATCTGACTGATATTGTCAAGATCGCGGCAGATCAGGGTCTTCTCTGCCTGGCATTTCCAACAAATGATCCGGATGAGGTTATGGGGGTTAATGACCGTGTGCAGCTTGCTACTGCGGCAGCGATTCTCCGCAACCGGATCAATCATGAGCTGATGCTTTCCGGAGTAACCATGGTTGACCCGGCGGCAACCTATATAGAGGAAGGTGTTTTGATAGGGGCGGATACGACTATCTATCCGAACGTTCATCTCTCCGGCAATACCGTTATAGGCCCGGATTGCCTGTTAGAGCCGGGGGTGATTATCCGTGACAGTGTGCTGGGGCGTGGTGTGACCATCAAGGCCGGTTCCGTGCTTACCGGGTCGAAGGTCGGCGATGATGTTTCAATCGGCCCGATGGCTCATCTGCGACCGGGTTCAGTCCTTGGCAACCATGTGAAGATCGGCAACTTTGTCGAAACCAAGAAGATTGTTATGGGTGAGGGGTCAAAAGCGTCTCACCTGACGTATCTGGGCGATGCGGACATAGGTAAGGACGTCAATATCGGTTGCGGGACGATTACCTGCAACTATGACGGAGTGAAAAAACATCGGACTATCATCGGCGATAATGTTTTTGTCGGCAGCGATGTCCAGTTGGTGGCGCCGGTCACCGTCGGCAGCAATTCACTGATAGCAGCCGGAACGACGGTCACAAAGGACGTTCCGCCGGATTCGCTGGCTATTGCCCGGACGCCGCAGATCAATAAAGAAGGCTGGAAGCTCAAGAAAAAGTAAATTTAGAGGTAATCATGTGCGGAATTGTAGGCTATATAGGTAATCAGCAGGCGACCCCGATTATTCTGGAAGGACTCAAAAAGCTCGAATACCGCGGCTATGATTCGGCCGGGATCTGCACGTTGGTAAACGGCTCGGCAGTCATGGCCCGCAGTCAGGGCAAGCTGATTAATCTTGAGCGACTGCTTGCGGCGACGCCGCTTCCCGGTTCCATCGGTATCGGTCACACCCGTTGGGCGACCCACGGCAAGCCTTCCGAAATCAATGCCCATCCGCACAAGGCCGGCTCGGTCATCGTCGTCCATAACGGCATTATCGAGAACTATCTCCAGCTGAGAGCCCAGCTGCAGAGCATCGGCCATGTTTTCAAGTCCGAAACCGACACCGAAGTCATCTCACACCTTGTGGAAGAAGAACTCAAATCGGGCTGCGGTTTTGAGGCAGCTGTTCGCGGTGCGCTCAATAAAGTCCGCGGCGCCTACGCAGTCTGCATACTCTGCGAGGACGAACCCGGAGTATTGATAGCCTCCAAGCAAGGCTCTCCCATGGTTGTCGGTATCGGTGAGTCGGAGTTTTTTGTAGCGTCGGATATTCCGGCAATTCTTTCCCACACCCGGAAAATGGTCTTTATGGAGGATGGAGAATTTGTGCTGTTCCGGGCAACCAGTCCTGAACCTGAATTCTCGACTCTTGCCGGCGAGAAAATTAGTCAAGCAGTCCAAACATATCGACTGGTCGCCACTCATGGCTGAAAAAGGCGGCTACAAGCACTTCATGCTGAAGGAGATCTACGAGCAGCCGCGGGCGGTCAGGGATACGATAGCCGGCAGGATCATGGCAGAAGAGGGGGATGTTTTTCTCGAAGATCTCAAGCTCTCCCCTGAACATCTTGCCAGCATAGACAGGATCTGCATAGTTGCCTGCGGGACATCCTGGCATTCAGGGCTTGTTGGCAAGTTTCTCCTGGAGGAGCAGTGCCGGATACCTGTCGAGGTCGATATCGCTTCGGAGTTCCGCTATCGCAATCCGGTCGTTAATGACCGGACCCTTATGGTGCTGATCTCCCAGTCAGGAGAAACGGCAGATACCCTTGCGGCGATGCGGGAAGGGCGGTCGCGGGGCGCAAAGGCGATCGCCATCTGCAATGTTGTTGACTCGTCGATCGCCAGAGAGGCTGACGGCGTTATCTATACCCATGCCGGACCGGAAATAGGGGTGGCATCCACAAAAGCCTTTGTTACCCAGCTTGTCGCACTTTATCTCCTGGCAATCCGTGTCGGCAGAGCTACCGGAAAACTGGACAAGGTACGGGGGGGAGAACTTATCACTGCGCTCCTGCAGGTATCTTCACTCATGGAAGAGACGCTCCAGCTTGATGCCGAAGTTGAAAAGGTCGCGAAAAGATATATGCATGCCCGTGATTTCCTTTACCTTGGCCGGGGGATGAACTATCCGATAGCTCTTGAAGGGGCACTCAAGCTGAAGGAAATCTCCTATATCCACGCCGAAGGGTATCCTGCCGGAGAGATGAAGCATGGCCCGATTGCCCTGATTGATGAAAATATGCCGGTGGTCGTGCTTGTCCCTAAAAACAGCACCTACGAAAAGGTTGTCTCCAACATGGAAGAGGTTATCGCCAGGGGGGGGAGAGTCATTGCTGTCTGCTCTCAGGGGGATAAGGACATACCCGGGAAGGTTGAAACGGCCATCGAGATTCCGGCTGCTTCGGAAGAGGTTCTGCCGCTCCTTCTTTCCATCCCGCTGCAGCTCCTGGCATACCATATTGCAGTCCTGAAAGGGACTGATGTTGATCAGCCAAGGAATCTGGCAAAGAGTGTCACGGTGGAGTAATCATTCCAATTCCAGATCAAAGCGCCCTCTACGTTGGCTCGTCTTCGGCTCCTCAACATACTGATTGTATGCCTTCGTCGCCTCAATCCTCGCCGCCTTGATGGCATCTCTGATTTGAAATTGGAATCAGGCGCTGCTGGAGTGTGTTGTAGCGATAAACTCTTAATCCTGCGGTGGCGGCCGGCCGGTTCTGACCACAAATTCAATATCTTCTTTGATTCGGGAAATATTTTCAGAGCAGTAGGTCCAGATCCGGTAGCTTTCAACTCCCAGAATTGTTATTCCTGAACCGAAGACCGCCCAGTAATTTCCTTCAAGGGATTTCCCAAAATAATAAAAGAGAAAAAAAGCTGTCAGATAGCCCACATGGCTGAAGCTGCTGCGATGTTCAACGCCTGTGGACATACGGGCAAGGCTCAGGATTATTGCGGAAAAAGTATAAATTATGAGTGCGATGCTGATAATGTGGGCCGAGGGCGGTTTGCCGAGAACGGCAGTGATCCTCTCGGGAGCCGGCAGAAATGAAAATCCCCACCAGGCAAAAATGCTGACCACAATAAAAAGAGAAAGCGCCAGAAGACCGCGGACAGAAAAGCGGTTTAAGCGATCCATGTCCTCAGTAAGTTTTTTCTTAAGAATGTCAGCCCTATTCAGGGGTTCATTAATAGCAGTCGACAGTTGATCTTCTCGCATGTCAGTCATGCAATCCCCGAAAACTTTTAATTCTGATAAAAGGATAAGTAAGCTTGAAGTTATTTTCTGCCATTAAAGGGCAGAAAACAACTTCAAGTTACCAGACTAATTTCTTTTATAAAAGTGTGCAACTGATTATTCGGAATTTTCTTTTTTACCGGTGCTCTTCATTATTACCTTGTAGTAATTTGCGGCTATAATGTCAAGATCATGAGGCAAATGAGGCGGAGGAGTCGGAATATCGGCCTTGGTTGCTGCTGAGTCAATATAACTCCGTAATCTCTGGATGGGGAGAAAAACATTTCTCATCAACAAGGCGGTTACACCGCCAATGGTAAGGATGAGGCTCATCAAGGTGAAAACGATCATCTGTATGCTGAGCAGTGTGAGAGATCTGTCAAGTTCCGCCCTTGACAGCCCGATGTCCAGTGTGCCCAGAATCTTTTGATCGGGCGGATGAACATGACATGCCGCAGTTGAACAGTCCGGACCATTGTAAATGGGGGCAGTAATTGCCATTACATCCATCCCCTCAGGATTTCTGAAAGTACGGGCCTGCTGCATCGTTCCCAGGTTGGTGACAGGAATGTCTCCTTTGTGACAGACGATGCACCCCTCAGTTTTTTTATCCACCTGCCGGTTTAGCTCATCTGTCTTGGCGGAAAAGGTCACTACCCCTTTCTTATTAAATATTCTGACATGATCGACCCCTTTCTGTTCACCCACGTTGCGAATGATGGTAGCCAGCGTTTCACGGTCGGATTTGTGCATTGCATAGCGGGTCGATTTAAGGATGGTGTCGGCAAGATTGGTGGCATGAACTATCTCGCTACGATGGAGATCTTCACGGATAACAGAGTAAAGGATAAGGCAGCAGACCACCATGAAGCCGGAAACGGCAAGTCCAACCGGAACAAGGGCTTTTCCTGCGAGTGTGGTAAACATATCATCCTCCAGAGCTACTTGATAGCAACTCAAATTCCCTGTTCAAACCTACATTTTATGGCATGTCGCGCAGTTTTCCTTAACACTGAAAGCAGTTTTTCCATCATGACAACTACCGCATGATTTTCCTGCTTCCATCTGCTTCATGCTGACCCTGGTCTTGCTCCGGGAGGTTTTGAAAAGCTGTGGGTGACACTCCCCGCACTTGTAAAGGCCGGTATGGTTTTTATGACTGAAGTTGATGTTGCCGGCACTCTTCTCACTAAAAGTAATCTCCTTCGTCGGATGGCACTTGGTACATTCAGCTACAGCGAAAGCTTTTTTGCCGTTGTGGCAGGCGCCGCATGACTTCCCTTTTTCCATGTCTGCCATACTTGCCCGAGGGTTGGCGCCTGTTTTGAAAAGACTGTTGTGGCAGGCGCTGCAGTCACTATTCTCCTGCAAATGCAAAGAATGTTTAAACAGTACCGGACCTGTTTCCTTCACCTTGAAGGTAATGTCCTTGACTTTGTGGCAGGCGCTGCATTTGGCCAGGGCAAAAGCTGATTTGCCATTGTGGCACTGGCCGCATGATTTGCCCTGTTCCATCTGCGCCATGGTGTAATGGACCCCCTTTTCCATGGCGCTGTTATGGCATGCCTTGCAGCTTACGTTTGGTGATTTGGTGGTTTTTTTCTTTAGATGAAGGGCGTGACTGAACACAACCTTCCCGGCATTTTCAGTGATAAAAGTTTTGTCCTTGATATCCAGCGCCGCAGCGGGGATGGAATAGCAAGTAATGGCAGCGGCGAGTATTATCCAGAGCAGTTTCATTGTTGTCTCCTGTCAGCAGGTCTTGTGTCTTGAGGATGCATGTCAGCTAAGGGGACTGAAACCCCACATCAAAAAGCAATGTCTGGAAATCACGAAATTATGCATCACTGTTGCTGAGCGCCATGGATTCAGTTTCAGTTGCATATGCCGGCGAAAACTCTGGAACCGCTGATTCAGTTTGGGGGGTGTAAGCCGCAACCAGTCGAGAACCCTCCCGTACAGGTTCAGTGGCGAATGCCGGTTCAGTTTTCCATTCATAAAAAATTGGCAGCCTGTAGAGTATAAAGCGATAAACGACGATATAGATGGAGTAGACAGTCAGGCAGATGACAAATTCCCGCCAATGCGGAATCTCTCTGTAGGGGAGCTTCCAGTTGAATGTGAACATTGAGGTGTTGAGCCGGTTCAGAAATATTCCGATGACTACCATGAAGGCGCTAAAGCGAATGATTGCCATCTGTTTTCTGCGGATGGCATAGGTAAAGAGTGCCATCGGTATTATTACCGCGATCATGATTTCAACCAGGTACCATTGCCCCCAGCCGGTTGCAAAGTAGCCCCATTTGTTGTCATGGGCAATACTCAGCAGTTTTATGGTGAGGTAGGTTGCCAGGCCCATGCTGGACCCTTTGGCCAGCGAGATTGTTATCCGGTCCAGACTGTCCTTGAAGCGCTGGTCAAAGCGCCAGGCCATGGTCTTGCTGGCAATGGTGCTGACAGTGATTACCATGCAGAGTCCGCCGGGGATGGAGGAGACAAAAAAGTGTATCCACTGGAATGATGACGAGTACCAGAGAGGGTGGACTTTGCCGGGGGCATAGGTGAAGAGCGCTCCGAGAGCTCCCTGGTGAAGGGTGGAGAGGATAATGCCGGAGACGGTCAGACCCAGGGTGATTTTCCTGATGGCGCGTATGCCGATCGGAAAACCGATCCATTCGAAAAAGCTTTTCGAAACTTCAGCGATCTGCACTGAAAGGTAGGTGGAAACATGCCAGGCCACCAGAAAAAGCACTGATGCCGGTCCAAATGCCACCACCATTGGATACGGTAAACGCCATGGCTGTCCCAGGTCAATCATTAGAAAAACTACGGCAAAGAAATAGCCCAAAAGACCGTTCAGAAGCCCCAGTCGTTCTATCGGTTCGAGATCGTGACGGCCGAAAACTTCGCACGCTGTTCCAAGCTGAAAGCCTGAAGAGGAGAGCGGTACCATGCCAAAGAGGCCGAAACCGAGAAACAGCCCCCAGGGGTAGTCGTTGGAACTGTGTGTGACCCATGAAAGGCCGAAAATAAACCGTCCCAGAATGAGTGGAATGCCGACCGCAAAGATAATGGCAAAAATCCAGTTGAGCGGGTTACGAAGGGCCTGGCCAATGTATTGGGGGAGTGTCAGCCCGAGAAAGAGCTTTTCCATGATGGTCCAGTCTTTGCCGGGAGCCTTCTGAAGGGAATCTACGGTTATTGCACCGCTGGCGATTAATTTTTTCATTTTTTTCCATCCTCCTGCTCAGAATGGTTATGGTGGTCGTCACCGTGGTCTTTGTTGCGGGTTGCGAGAAGGTGAAATCCCGGTGAACAGCGCCGGCCAGATGGTCAATACCATTGGCACCATGCCGAGGAACTCCTTGACGTTAGAAATAATCGGCTCATTGCCAACTGATTCATCCAGGCCGATCTGCTCGGCCGGAACCCTGGAGAGGTAGAGCCAACTGGTCCCGCCCAGCTCTTTTTCGCCATAGATATGGTCGAAATATTTCTCCGGAGTTTCGCGGATCCGTTCATGGCCTATTTTAATCAAATCTTTGCGAAGGCCGAAGGTAAGCGCTTCCTGGGGGCATATTTCTACGCATGCCGGTGGTTTGCCGAATTTAAGACGGGTGTCGTAGCATAAAATGCATTTTTTAACGACCGGACCAAAGGCGCTTGAATAGCTGTATGCCGGTATGTTAAAGGGACATGCGACCATACAGGTGCGGCATCCCACGCAGACCTTGCCGTTGTAAATTACTGCGCCTTCTTTTGTTTTTGTGTAGGCGTTGACGAAAGCATGATGTCAAGCAGGCAGGCTCGTTGCAATGGTTGCACTGCATTTTACGAAAGGGAGGGCTTTGACCGTCATTTGTTTCATAGCGGTTAACAACCGTATACGCTTTTTCAGTAGTTCGCCGCTTTTCTTCAAAAACCGAGGTGTCATCGAACGGGACGTTTGGTTCAGGGAGTTGTTGTTCCTTGTTGCATGCTGCTTCGCAGCTTCTGCAGCCTATGCAGCGGGTCGTGTCTACCAGAACGCCCATTGCATCAGGGTATCCCTCAAAGGAACCAACAGCCCAGCTCTTGGCTGGCACACCAAGAGAAGCAGCAGCTCCACCAATTATGCAGCCTTTAAGGAAGTCTCTTCGTTTCATGATATTCTCCTTCAGTTGAAATGATCGTTTTGCCAGATTAGCTGACTGTCAGTGGCCGTTGTGACCACCCTTGACTGCTTTGTTCTTGGGAGCAAATTCACCGGACTTATAGAAGGCGTCCCCTTCTTTTGTCCTTTGGTGACAGTCCTGGCAACCGGTCGGTCCAGTCATTTTTTCATGACAGCCAATGCAGTTCCTGTGCATTGCTGCCTTGAGGCTTGGTTTGTCATGATGATAGTTTTTTGGATTATTTTCATTGATTGCGGCGGCCGAAAATGGGTCAACCAGATGACATCCCCTGCACGATACTATTGCAGTCGCGCTGCTGTTACGGTGACACCTGACGCAGTTTGAATCCTGCACCAGCGTTCCAGTTGTATGATGATGGCAATAGGAACATTCCTTGGTCAGTTCGATGTGCTTTGCATGGTCGAATTCGAACGGTTTAAACAGTTTGCTTTGAGTGTTCAGGGTAACTGTGTCAGGAACGGTTATCCCTCGACTAATCCCCGGCACAGTTGTCAGCAACAGAAAAGCAGTTGCACCTGCGAGCCAGAACCCATTTACCTGCATAATAATCCTCCTTTATGTTAGTGGTTCATTATGATTAATAAAACTATATCAATGCATCGCACACGCAAAAAATATTTGCGTGTGCAGTTTTTCCCCGGCAGAGGATCAAGTGATGAAGCACTTTCTAGTGACCGGCATCGGAATCGGTATTTTCATCACTTTTGTTTATGTAGCGGTAAAACATGGGGAAGCCGACAAAAAAAGCCACGCAGATGAGGTATTCCATACTCTTGATGTATGTGTAGTAATCTACCAGAGTGAAAACCTCTTTGACCTCGCCGATAAATGATAAGTCCATGATAAACCTCCTTATTAACGCCTTTTTGTCTTTAAACCCAAAAGCTCATTACTACTTCTTAGTTGTACTTGGCGTTCGCAGTTGCTTTCACCTTTTTGCTTGCGGCACCTTTTATCATGCTGAAAAGCATTATGATCGCCGGGATGCACTGAATTACAACCACCAGAGCGCAGAAACCGAGGAAGAGCAGAACCAGGGGGCCACTTACGAAGACTTTGTTAGTTGTGCCCGCTGAGGCAAATGCCACGCTACTGGTTGCAAGGGTGGCGGCTAAGGCGCTACTTGCTGCTTTCAAAGTTTGACTGGCGTTCATGGCGTTCTCCTTTTGTTTATTAGTTGCTTATCTTATGGTGTTGTTAATTCCCGTGGATGCAGAGATTTTCTTTGCGGTTGACAGGAAAATCTTTTTCAGTATTCCGGTAAAAAGCATAAGTCCGGGAATGAACTGGTAGAGGACAATTAATACACCAAAGGCTATGAAAAATGCTGTCATTGGTCCAAGGCCTTCAACCTCAGGACCACCAGAGGCCAATGCGTATGATATGGATACCAGTACAAGCAGTCCGATTGTTGATATGGTCTTCATGGCATCCTCCTTTTAATGATTATGATGGTTCAAATGAGTTGATTTATTAAAGCTAGATTAATGTGTTAATGTTTACTTAGCACATGGTATGCCAAAAGCATTATTTGTTTAAAATAAGGCCCTAACCGCCTGTAACTACGACATATTAAGATTGTAATGCTAAATATGTTGCTGAATTTTGGTGAGGTGGGGGCTGAGCAGTATACTGGAGGTATACAACTGCACACACAGGGATGAGGTGGTATTAATTTATAACCTTTTGATTTTGCACATTAAAATTAATATATGGCTCGTGCAGGCCCTGCATAGTTATTGTATACACTTGTTATTGGCAGGCATAAATCAGGCATGTATAAATTCACCGGAGATAGGGGGAATGGCTGGTGAAATGCCGCAATCAGGTGAGTTGCCGGGAAGGTTTGCGTCTGGCTACTTTTGTCAACGGAGAGAGGAAACCTCTGGGTCTGCTCATGAAAGATGTGCGAGTATCTGCCCGGGGGAAAAGGTAATCGGTAGAGCTGATTACCTCTCCTTTTTTTGATTGCCAACGGGGTAACCAGCTCAAGTTGTTGCATCTGCCGTATTTGCTTCAATGGCCCTGAGGTAATAATTCCATGCATTGTAATGCTGGAGACCAAGAACGACCAGCCCGGAAATGAACACCACATTGAAGTAATCGCTCAGGGCTCCGGAGATAAAGTACAACAGATAAAAAGAGACTCTGAACAACAGGTGGGTGGTTGTTTTGCCCGGCTCTTTGTCGTGATAGATTTTCCCGGCGATGCTGATCAGAGAGCTGAGCGTGGAAGCGCCAAACACGCAATTGATAAGAATGACCGAAGGGACCGAACCGAGTTGCTCCATAATGTTGGCGGGGAGCACCCCGGCGAGGCTCTGTTCGTTGAAATACAGGGCAAACACGCTGACGCCAAGGAATAGGAGCAACCCCCGCAGGCCGCTGCGTGAATTAATGTACAGACGATCTATGTTTGCTTCAGATGCGTGACTATGACTGTTTGGCGCACTGCCGTTTCGACTGTTTTCCGAAGAGGCTTTTGGTGTTTTATAGTCTGTGGTGACAAGCAGGTTACCTAACATGATGGGCCTCCTTTATTCTGTTTTTTTCTGTGCTGCTCAAAAACCTGCGATCTCTTCATGGCCAATCTGCGTTTACGAATTAGTGTGCCTGCTCGGCCTCAGGATGTTCATCCTTTTCCCAACCTGTCCACATCGGTTTAAAATACGCTAAAGGTGTTTTGCCCAGGGTTGCCAGGTAAACATGGGTAAAAAGGAAAGCGCCCAGTGAGCATGCCAGCAGAAAGTGCATGACAACAAGAATTTTGAGTCCGCCGATCATGAGGACTATTTCTCGCATCGGTCCCATATTCATAAGCAGGATGCCGGTCAGGTTGACAAATGGCATAAGCACAAACATGATTGCCAGATAGGCCGATTTCTGCAGGGGATTGAACTTGTTGCCAGGGGTGGCATGGTGCGGGTTGGGGGCTCCGAAGAAATAGGCAAAGAAATAAAAAACTGCCTGCCGGAACAGCCCTGTTGTCAGGTCGCTCCCCTTTGGAATGTAGATTTCGGCCAGGGTGTTGGCAATCAGCTTGTAGTAGATGAACCAGAGTGAAAAAGAGAGCGCCACGACGATTCCTGCAGTGTTGTGCAGCATGATGGCGGAACGGTAGCTGCCTAATATTGTGATATATTCAGGGAAGCGGATCTGAGCGCCTGAGATGCAAAGGGTGACTATTCCCAAAGCGTTGAGCCAGTGCCAGATGCGGACCGGAGATGGTTGTAGATAGATCATTTTCGTGCTCATGACTATTCTCCTTTATACTCTGTTTTTTCTGCTTAGAAAGCGGAGGAACCCATGTCCGATCGGCATAACCATTCCACCGGCCAAGATGAGTAAACCGATCTTGTTCAGAAAACCGTTGCGGGTGGATCCCACCAGGTAAAAATTTGGAATGGTGCGCAGCGCGCCCATCGCCGCCCCTTTTTCCACTGCCACCTGCTGGAAGGTCCCGTTCTTTTCAGGGAGAGACAGAAAGCTGGTCTGCATGACTTCAGGCCCTGACGCATGACAGAAACTGCAATCCCAGCGATTGTCGAAAGTCTGGAAGGAGTGAGTGGGCTTGACCGGTATCAGCATCGCTTTCAGGTACAGGTCTTTATTGGCTGGATCGCGGTTGAACGTGCGTAATTCGTCCAGGGAGATATAACTGTCGCGATTTCTATCGATGAGATATTTTATGTTGTCACTGCCGGACCGTTTTTCGAGTTCATCAAAGCCGGCTAAATCAAGTTTTAGTTCCGGTGCATCATTACGTTTGGCTATGTAGATGTTAATTACATAATTTTCCGCTTTGCTGTGACAGGCTATGCAGGCGATTGCCCCCAGGTGCAAATCCGCTTGTGGCAACCATTTTGAATGGGATGCTACTATCTTGTTATTGTCGTGGCAATTGGCGCATTGTTTGTTCATTCCGGCGGCAGAAATCTCTTTTGACGAGAAAACTGTGTGGGGGTTATGGCAGCCGCTGCAGGACGCCTTATCCCCATGAATACTGGCAGAATACTGGGTGATTATATCGTTGTGGCAGTCACCGCAACCGGTTGTCCGGGCGACTGACCTGCCGTCAGGGTGACCGTTGGATATGGCATCGTGACAGGTTTTGCAGCCGAATTTGGCATGAGTGGTTTGGCCAAAGTTTGTCGGATCAATATAGTTTCGACCGCCGACCTGCTTCTGATTTCCGTGGCATGAAATGCAGTCAATATTTTTGCTAACGCTGTCGCCGAACGAATAGTCGCCGCCATGTGTCTGACTGCTGGTGGCAATACAGGTCATAAGGAGCAGCACTATGATAATACCCTGTTTTTTTAAAAGTGAATGGCTTGCTGGTTTCACGGCTAGATCCTCCTTTCTGGTGGAGTTATAAGCGGTTCGTTACGGCCGGTGTTGTTCAGGGAGTTTTTTTTGTGCAGCGGCCAGTTTTGACTGTTTGCGGAACTCCAGGATCATTGGCACGATCTGGGTTACGATGATCAATGCGCAACATCCCAGAAAACCCCAGACGAGAAAATATGTTGGAAGATTCCGGCTGTCCGTGACTGCCATTGCCGGCATGACCGTTATTGCCAGGGTGACACAGAGTACGATGATTTTAAGAAGTACTGACATGACATTTCCTCTCCCTTGAAAATTATTGGTGAAAATTTGGTGTCATTCCTGTTTTTGTCCAGCTACGCAACTTTGAGTGCGCATTCTACGGCTTGCTTTATTTCATTAATATTTTCCGGTCTCACCGGGCGACTTACGTAGTAAAAAATACCTTCTTCCCTGACTCTTTTCACGAGCGGCAGTGTAGCCTTATCTGAAACCAGAATAACAGCGAGGTGACGGTTGCATTTTTTCAGAAGCCGGGCCAGTTCGAGAAGATTTACTTTTTTATCAAAATCGCTTCCCAGAAGGACAACCGGAGTCTGTTTCTCTAAAATGGTACTGATGACATGGACCGCCGAATTTGTTGTCTCAACCTGGTAGCCGGCGTCAATGAAATGCTCGGTCACCTCTCTCAGAAATGCTGTGTCCTTGTCTGCAACCAATATCCCTTGCTCATTCATGGTCGCCTCGCTTGTTACTGAGAATAGTGTTGCGTCTACTTATGCTCGTTGTTGTTTGCTGTCGCTTTAGCCGGCAGCTGTTTTTTCTGGCCGAGAAAAACGAAACCTTTGATCATTGTCGCCAGCAGTATCAAGCCGGGAATAATCTGGACAGTAATGATGGCGCCGAAAAAAACCAGAAAGAGCTTAGGCATTATTTCTGTTCCCGCCGACACCTGGTTCATGACCGAGAAAATAACGGTCCCCATGACCACCATGCCAATTATCATCGCATTGGCTACCTTTTCTGTTTTGCTTTTCAGTTTGTTGGGTTCCATGGCAATCTCCTTTCATAGTTAGATTGATTTAATTTATTTTTATATAGAGCAATCGATGTGCCAATAAGGCAAGAAATGCTGAAAGTCTGGATGATGCGATTAATAAATCAATAAAAACAGACTGTTATGTTTTTTGTGTGGAGATGTTCGAACGCCATTAACGCAAACTGTATTTTGGGTATAAAGTGCTGCATAAGAGGCAATCTTCCTGTTAAGCGCCTGAATATGATGGTTTGTGATTATTTGAGGAGAGATGGAGCTTTTCCTGTATTACAGGAAAATTCCTGCGCTACAGGAAAGGCGGCAGTGTGCAGGGCGTGACTTGATTTTAGCTTGGAATCAGTGTTGGAGTTGAATGCCCTGTTTCTTTAGCAGGGCATAAAAGCGCGATGAAGAGAGGCCGGATAGACGGCACGCTTCAGCTACATTATTGTCAGTGCGGGCCATCAGATCATGGAGGTACTTCTTCTCGGCATTAGAATAGATTGAGTCGCGTAATTCGTGAAGCTGGGGGAGGTTTGAAGAATCGCTCTGTTCAGTGTGTTGCCGGAAAGGCGCCTCCCGTTTCATGCCGGTCTTGGTGACTTCGATTCTCAGTTGAATGGGAAGGTGTTTTGGGAAGAGGGTTAACTCGAAGCGGGCTGTTGCGATGGTTCGCTCAAGAGTGTTGACCAACTCCCGGACGTTGCCTGGCCAGCTGTACGCCGCCAGCATTTGCAGAAAATCGGGTGAAAATTCTTTGCAAGGCGTCCCGTAATGTTCGCAGATCTTATCGGCATGGTAGCGCGCCAGTTCCGAAATGTCTTCAGAACGCTCTCTAAAGCCCGGTAATTCGATCACAAAGGTGCTGATACGGAAAAGAAGATCTGCACGAAAGCGGCCGTTTTTCACCATCTCATCCAGATTGCGGTTCGTGGCCGCTACGAGTCTGAAATCACTTGCCACTTCACGATTACTCCCTAGTGGCAGAAAGCGATGTTCCTGCAATACCCGCAAAAACACCTTCTGCAATGAGAGCGGCATCTCTCCGATCTCGTCGAGAAAAAGTGTGCCACCGTTTGCCTGGTAGATAAGACCTTCCCGCGCATGGTCCGCGTTGGTAAAAGCCCCTTTCTCGTGACCAAAGAGCATCCCCTCAACAAGGTTTTCCTGCAGCGCCGCACAGTCAACCACAACAAATTTTTTATTTCTGCGGGGGCTGTTTTGATGAACGGCCTTGGCAAACAACTCTTTACCGGTTCCGGTCTCTCCGGTAATGAGCACGCTTGAATCACTGCTCGCAGCCTGGGCTACCAAATCAAGGCATTCTTTCAGGCGGGCACTGCTGCCGACAATTCCGTTCCGTATAATGGTTGTCTCAGTGGGTGTTCCGTTTCCGGCGTACTTCTGTTCCCGGTATTGAAGTGCCCGTAATAAGGACAGGGTAATTTCATTGACTGAGGCGCCTTTTTCGAGATAGTCCCAGGCGCCGTATTTAATTGCCAACTCAGCGCCGTGCGGGTCACCATAACCGGTCATGATGATTATTTCGGGAGCCGAGTCCAGTTTGGGGAGTTTTGCCAGAAAGTCGAGGCCATTGCCATCCGGCATGTTGACATCCAGAAATATTACGTCGAACGGTTTTGTGGTGGCTCTTTCCAGCCCATCCACCAGAGTATGGCTGCTTGTTGCCTCGTAGCCATTTTGTCTGGCCACAAGGGACAGTGACTGGCATATAAGTTTATCGTCGTCTATGATCAAAATACTAGCCATGCAGCCCCTCGCTTTGCGGTTCATTGTCAAGTACCCGGCGGATCAGAGTTGCGATTTCCTCCCGTACCAGCGGCTTCAGAGCCAGTTCTCTTATGAACGCCGCAGTCTCTCCCTTATCGCCGCTGTCACTGCTATAGATCGAATCATACCCGGTGCAGAGAATAACCGGGATGTCGGGGCGGATGCGTGTCAGCTCCCGGGCAAGCTCAGTGCCGTTCATATGCGGCATGGCCTGGTCAGTAATGATGAGATCAAACTGATCGGGCGCAGTTCTGAATAACTGCAGGGCAGCACGGGGATCAGTCCGGGTCATTACTTTGTAACCGAGCTGCGTCAGCATCCGGTCAGTGCCAAAAACAAGCTCTGTTTCATCATCCACCAGAAGAATCCTTTCGCATCCTGCAATGATGGTGGCTGAGGATGCGTCAGTCGTGGTGTTTGTAGCTTCATCCAGGCGCGGGAGGTACACTTTGAACTGTGAGCCTTGTCCTGGCGTGCTCTCCACCGTTATGGCGCCTCCATGGTTACTGACAATGCCATGAATGACCGAAAGCCCCAGACCTGTCCCCTCGGAATGCCCTTTGGTAGAGAAAAACGGGTCAAAGATCCGCTCAATTGTCATCTCATCCATCCCATGACCATTATCTCTGACGGTCAGGCAGAGGTAATGGCCTGACGACAGATTGCCTCCATTGGAAGAAGAAAAGCCGTCAATATCGACATTCTCCAGCCATAAATCCATCTCACCGCGTGCTTTACCCCGCATGGCGTGAACGGCATTGGTGCAAAGATTCATAACGATTTGCTGAATCTGGGTCGGGTCAGCGATAATCAATCCTATCTTTTTATCGATATGAAGCCGGATCTCGATCATGGGCGCCAGGGTTGCTCGCAGGAGCTTGAGGCATTCGTTCACCACAAGGTCAACCGGGACCTTTTGTCTCTTTTGCTCACCCTGCCGGCTGAAAGTAAGTATCTGCTTTACCAGATTCCTCCCTCGAAGGCCGGATTTAAGAACCACATCCAGCAGTTCGTGGAGCGTGCTTCCGGGAAGAGACTCGTCCAGAGCCATTTCAGAGCAGGTAATGATGGATGCCAATGTATTGTTGAAATCGTGGGCTATGCCACCAGCCAGGGTGCCGATCGCCTCCATTCGCTGAGCGCTGCGCAGTTGGCGTTCGAGCTGCATTTCGTTGCTGACGTCGCGAACCAGGGCTACATAGCTTATGACATTCCCGTACTCGTCCGATACCGGCCAGGTGATCACGTCCAGTTCAAACGTGACGTTGTCATGTCGTACGTACTGGAAATGGCTTGCAAGTTGTTTGCCGCCAGGCATGTCATTCAAAAATGCTTTATACAATTCCCTGTTTGGCTCTATCTCCTCCAGTGTATGGATGTTGCGACCAAGCATGTCGATAAGGAGGGCGGCCGGTGATTGTCTCCGCCGCCGGGTTCACGTACTGAATAACCCCCTCACTGTTAAAAAGAAATATCCCCTCGTTTGCCTGTTCGATGACTGATGCCAGCAGGCGGTATTCTTTCTCAACCTTCTTGCGTTCCACTTCTGCCCGCAGGGTGGTAATGCCATATGAAAGGTCATTAGCCAGGTCTGACAGCAGTTTTACTGCATTGGCATCAAAGGCGCGCGCTTCGCCGGAGAATATTACCAGCGCCGCAAACGGATGTCCACCAACGATAAGCGGCAGGGAAATGGACGAACGAAAGCCGTGCCGGAGGGCGTTTTCCCGCCAGATCTCCCATTTAGGGTCGAACTCAATGTACTTCACCACAACCGGTTTGCCGGTCTTTATGGCCGTTCCGGTAGGTCCGCGCCCGTGATCCGTATTGGACCAGCTGACATTCAGATTCTTGAGGTAGCCCTGACTGTCTCCCCATTGAGCTACCGGGCGGATGTTTTTTCCATCGTCATTCCCCGCAACACCAACCCAGGCTACACGATAACCACCTACCTCAACAATTGTCCGACAGATGTTTTGCATAAGCACTGCTTCGTTTTCGGCTCTGATGAGAATCTGGTGACATTCACTATAGGCTTTTAGTGCCCGGTAAAGCTTGCTGAGCTCATTCTTGCGATTCTTGATGCCGGATTCGCTTTTTTGAATCAGAAAAAAAAGCAGCCATGACGTCAGGAAAATAAATACGATGCTATTTATTTCGAGTAATGTAACAGTAGCTTTATCTACAAGCAGGTTGCTGAAAATCCTGGCGCCACTGAAAAGAATCCACACCCCGCCGATGCAGGCGTAGAAAGTGACGATATTGAGGGGTGTAAGGCGTATGTCGAATTTTTGCATGGGAGTTAAATGCCGATAACCAATTTTCTCTAATAATAGCATGAAATTTTTAAAATGTATTCTTTTTAAATTAATTTATGCAAACTATTGACTTGGGGTGCAAGAAAGGATAGGCTCGCCAATGAGAACCAGTAACTGTTTTATCTCAGCGGATGTGTTTATTTCTAGCAGGTTAGCGATAGTCACTGCCGGTTTTTTGCAGGGCTGGATGCGTAAACGTAGATAATCTGATTAATTGGGCGGGATTGGAGGAAGTTATATGGATAAGATGGTCTTCCTCGTTGTTGATGATGAAGCAGTAATCCGTGACGGCATAAAACGCGTTCTTGAGGGGAATGATTTTGAGGTAGAGACCTGTAGCAGCGGTCATAAAGCAATTGAGCAGCTGCAGAAAAAAGACTATGGCCTGGTTATAACCGATCTGAAGATGCCCGGCATGGATGGCATTGAGGTGCTTAAGGCTGTTAAAGCCCTCCAAGCAGATATCCCGGTTATTATGATAACCGGATATGCCTCGGTTGATACGGCCGTAGAGGCCATGAAAAACGGAGCAGCCGATTATATTTCAAAACCATTCTCCCCCGATCTTTTACTGGAAAAAGTCCAGAACGCCCTTAAACAGGACGGCTTGTCTCCGGATAAGCCATGTCTGAAAAAAGAGATTGGTCTGCACCACGGTTTTCATAGCTTTATCGGTGAAAGCAAAGAGATGCAGAAAATTTATCAACGAATCGTGCGAGTTTCCGCCACCAGCAGTACGGTTCTTATCACCGGCGAAAGCGGCACCGGCAAGGAGCTGGCCGCCCGCGCAATTCATGAAAACGGCGCCAGAAAGGACAAGCCTTTTGTTGCTGTGGATTGTTCCTCCCTGGCGGAAAACCTGCTGGAGAGTGAACTGTTCGGACATGTCAAGGGGGCTTTTACCGGCGCTGTTCTGGCAAAGACCGGACTTTTCAAGGTCGCTGACGGCGGCACTCTTTTTCTGGATGAAGTTTCAAACATCAGTCTGTCTACCCAGGCAAAACTCCTTCGTGTCCTGCAGGAGCGCAAAATCACCCCTATTGGCGGCACACAGCTGGTGCCGATAGATATTCATCTTGTTGCGGCCACAAACAAAAATCTTAGAACCATGGTGAACGAAGGCTCTTTCCGGGAAGACCTCTTTTTCCGCCTGAATATAATCCCTATTGATCTGCCGCCGCTTCGTGATCGAAAACATGATATTCCGATATTAGTACGTCATTTTTTAAAGAAGTATTCCGCCGCGATCGGTAAGGATATCAGCAAGGTTGCGCCTGACGTAATGAAATTTCTTGAAAATTATGCTTTTCCAGGGAATGTACGAGAGCTTGAAAACATGATCGAACGGGCAGTGGTATTGGCAGAAGACGATATCATCAGAAATGAAGATCTCGAATTGTGGGACAGCACCGATACCTGTACAACTAAGCCGAAGGGCATGGTAGATCGTATTCCGTTAAACACGGAAGAACTCAAGGAGATGAAGCGTCATATCCGGGAACATGCGATGGAATCACTGGAAAGTGCTTTTGTAAATAATGCTCTTGAACGGAGCAACTGGAATGTAACCAGGGCTGCTGAACAGACGGGTATACTGAGGCCGAATTTTCAAAGTATGATGAAAAAACTGGGGATTTCCTTAAAAGGAGAGCATTGACAGCCAGCTGTAGCCATATTTCGGATTTGAAGTATCATCAGTCGGAGATCCGGAGCATGACAACAAATAGTGTCCCCTCTCCTAATGTGCTTTTTACCTCAATTTTCCCGCCATTGTTTTCAATAATCCCGTAGGAAATTGCCAGTCCAAGCCCGGTCCCTTCAGGTTTGGTTGTAAAAAAAGGGTCAAAAATTCTGGCAATATTTTCTTCAGAAATACCCTCACCGGTGTCTTTAATCCCTGCGCATACATACTCGGCGTCTGCAGACTGGTACGTGGATATCTCCAGAATTCCTCCTTGAGGCATGGCATGACCTGCGTTGATGACCAGATTCAAGAACACCTGCCGGATCTGATTCGGGTCAACGGATATATTTGGCAGGTCATTGCCGTATTTTTTCGTAATGGTGATGCTGCTGAAATCCGGCTGCTTTTGAAAAAAATTAATTACATCATCCAGGACTGCTTCAAGGTCAGTCGGTTCTTTGGCCGGGGAAGATTCCCGGCTGAATTCAAGCAAATCTTTCACGATGCCGGCACACCTGCGAGTCTCGGAAATTACACGTTCAAGATCAGGTAACAGAGCTGGATCAAGCCTTTTGTCGCTGTTCAGGATTGAGGCATAGAGAAGAATGCCGGTCAACGGATTGTTGATTTCATGGGCAACTCCGGCTGCCAGAGTGCCGATGGAAGCCAGCTTCCCCGAGCGTCGTAACTGTTCTTCCATCAGCATGATTGCCCGGCTTCTTTCTTCTACCTTGTGTTCAAGGCTGTCAGCCCAACCCTTCAACTCATTGTCTGCCTTGCCAAGACTTTCAGTCATTTCGTTGACGGCTTCCGCTAATTCTCCCAATTCATCCCTGCTGGTGACAGGAACCCTGTGATTCAAAATTTCCGGATGCAACCAGTGCGCTTTGCTGAACAAGTCTTCGTACCGGAACATCGATAAGATAATGGGTAAGAATGATGATCAGCATGCCAAACAACACCAGGAGCATGCACGTTAGAATGATAAATACAAGACGGTATTCCCTCGATTTCTGTCTGAGCGTTTTCAGTGAAACCGATATGTCGAGGAGCCCCAGTACCGTGTCATTTTTGCTGTGGTAATGGCAGGGGGCAGTAAAGCAGGCCGGTTGGTTATTAATTGCCTTGGTAAAACCGAGTGTTTCCTCCCCTGAACTGTTGATAATGATACGACTGTTGTTAGCTCTAGGAGTCGTTTCACCTGAACTTTCAGAATAGCTGGAATTGTGGCAGATAACGCACTCCTCAGCATGCATGCCAATGATTGAGCCGAGTTCCTTGTCAATGCTTGAAAAAACCACCTTCCCCTTTTTATCAATTAACCGGATATGCTGAATATCGACGCTCTTGGCGATACTTTCGACCATGTGGTTAAGGGCAGTTTTATCATTCTTCATCATGGCGTCATAAGTGCTCTGATTGATTACGTCAGCGACTTGGTCCGCATTTAACGCCGCGTATTCTATCATGAGTTTTCTGACGGTTTTCAGATTGATATTGTCAAGTAACCCCATGAAAACAAGCAGGATAAGCGATGTGGCAAAAGTTAGTTTTGCGATGAGGGAAATGCGTATTTTCATGCGTTAATTTCCATGTAATTCATCGATCGGGGATCATGTTTATAAACCGTATACAGATGTTTCCGTCTGAGTCATGAGCTCAGCCGTGTTTGTTCATTGTGCTTTTATGGGTCAAAATCAGCTTGTTAGCTCACTCATCCTGCTCAACAAAGAAATTATAAAAATATTCTAAGAAAATATTTCTGCTATACTGCAATTAGTTCCGTATAACTTTTCTATACTTTACTACGGATTTATAAAACTAAAAAAAATATTTTTTGGAGTCATTACACGTAAAATAGCGGAATTACTGAATTCAAATGCTGAATGTATTGCAGATAAATTTTTGGCACAATTGATGCTTTCTCCATGACTACATGGTTCGCATACTGCTATAAGCCGCGGAAAACGGAATAAGTGAGTTCAAGCATTTATTGCAAGCTTACGAAAAGGAGAACGTCATGAAAACATTGGCAACACTGATAGGAATAATGGCGCCAGCTACCCTGTTTGCAGCTGAGAATGCACCTTCGGGAGATGAAGGGATTTTTGTCTGGATTTTCCTCGGTTTCTTCGCATTGATCGTAGTAGGGCAGTTGGTCCCGGCGGTCATGTTGATAATTGGCTTACTCAAAGGGAGTTACCGCCAGGTCCAAGGCGAAATCTGAGGTTCGGTAGTCATTTGTTAACAGTGGTGCGGACTGACAAGAAGGTTCGCTCTCTGCCGCAATTATGGATGGAGTAGAGGTGCAGGCATGTGGAAGCCGGATGAACGCTTCTATATAAAGTCTCATGTTATAAGCTCAATCGCTACTCTTGCTTGTTGCGTGAGCATTATTGTTGTCTGTCTTGTCCCCTCATTCTTTCCGGGTGTTTTCAGACTACTGGTTGATGCCCGTATCACAATGGTAATACCCTACCTGCTGTTCATAGCGCTGGGCGGCTCTATCTTTTCGATTTGGTATTTTCTGTGCAGAAAGAAAAAATAAGCTTGAAAAAAGCTCGACATGAAGTGCTTTCACTGGAACAGTGGGGTGAGATAAGTGGATAACGGTTCGGATGATCCGCAGAAGAACGTTAATGTGATGAGGCAGACAAGGCGGCGCCGCAAATATTTTTTCAGTACGGTGCTGGTCTATATTCCCGCCATTTTTGTTACCCATGAAATTTCACCAACCAACAGGGCCATGGGGACACTGTTCGTCCTCTGGGTTGTGGTTTTGATCATTGTCACTTTTCTGGTGGCGCTCAGCAAATGTCCGCGCTGTGGCAACTATTTCCATCTACATGGTATGACCCTGTTAATCCTGCGCAAGTGTCTCCATTGCCAGCTTCATATCAAAGAATCTGAATGGGATAAGGCAGACTTGGATCAAAATTGTACTTAGAGGTGAGCCATGGGCTAACTTGCTTATATCATGCATATTCATGATGGGGTGGTCCTGGATGCAACTGCAGCTGTGGTTGTACGATGGAGTTGTATAGGTATATTATACAGGTTTTTCGTTCTGAGGATTCTGTTGCCGGACGGATAGGGGCGATGGTTGATGCTTCCCGGCCAGATTTTTCAAGAGCTGTTGCAGGTGACTCGATTCAAGCGGTTTTTCGAGATAGCCGCTGATACCGAGCTCCCAGCATAGAGCGATATCGCGAGGATTGTCGGAAGAGCTCAGAACTATAACGGGCAGCTCCTCTTCGTTATACCGGTCACGGATTTTTCCCAGAAGTTTAATCCCGTCGATTTTGGGGAGTTGCAGATCGAGAAGGATCAGTGAAGGGAGATCCTGTTTTTCGACACCGCTACCGAGAATGCGCCGCAGACCATCAGCTCCATTTTTCGAAATCTCTAAATTCACCTCAAAAGGCAGTTTTTTGATAATTCTTTTTGTCAAAAAACGGTCATCTTCATTGTCTTCCACAAGAAGTATTGAAATCTGGGGCATCAGCTGTCACCGTCAGGGAGCATTTTCTTTGTATCTTCGTATTTCTGCAGGATGAAGTAACAGGTTGTGCCGGCACCTTCACTGCTTTCAAGCCATATCCTGCCGCCGTGACGTGCAATTATCCGCTGAACTATTGCCAGGCCTACACCGGTGCCAGGAAACTCTTCATAGTTATGGAGTCTCTGAAAAGGGGTGAAAAGCTTGTCATAGTAAGCCATATCAAAACCCGCCCCGTTATCTCTTACAAAGCACACAGCTTCACCGTCGTGAACGGTTTCGCCGAACTCGATCATCGCTTCAGGTCTGCCTTTGGTAAATTTCCACGCATTGCCGAAAAGGTTCTCGAGTGCCAGCCAGATCAGTTTCATATCGGCGTAAACGTTGATATTGTCCTGAATAACAATCCGGACTTCCCGCTCAGGTTCTCTTTGCTTGAGCGACGATGCAACTGCGTTCGCCAGTTCGCTGATATCCAGTGGTCTTGGGGCCATCTCTCTCTGCTGCACTTGATAAAGGGTCAGCATGGCCGAAAGCACAAGATTCATCTGCTCGCCCGTTGCCGCTATTCTTTCGATGTAGTGCAGGCCATCATTATCCAGTTTGTCACCGTAATCCTCACTGAGCGCATTACAATAGCCGCTCAGCCTTGTCAAGGGTGCACGCAGGTCATGCGATGCCGAGTAGATGAACGACTCAAGCTCCCGGTTGGCGCTCTCAAGCTGTGATGTTCTCTGCCCAACCTTTTCTTCAAGCCCGACATTCAGTTGATAAAGTTCCTCAAGGGCCTCCTCAAGGTCTTTTGTCCGCAAGCGGATCGCTTCTACCATACTGTTGAATGAGTATGCCAGCGCACCTATTTCGTCTGAAGTTTCAATCCGGGCCTGAACCTTGTCGTTACCGTTCTTCAGTGCCGCAGCGCAGGCAGAGAGTTCGGTGATGGGTCTGGTCATGCTTTTTGCGACGAGATATGCGGCAAAGACGCCGAGTGCAACGAAGGCAGCCGTTGCCAGCAAGGATATGAAGACAAGCTTGATAAGGTGCTTTTCAGCGACAGACTCATCAACAACAACGCGAACCGAACCTATGGCTGCATCAGCATCGCCGCCCCACTGTCTCCCAACTAAAAGAGATTTTTCAAAGTCTCTGTTCAGGAGCCCCGGGATCAGCTCTCGAAAGGTGGAGTAGTTCACCTGTTCACGGATTGGAATTGCCAGCCTGGCAAGAAGCAGGCCTTTTCGATCATATACCTCGACGGCCTGTACTTGAGGAAGGGACATCGTACCTTGTGCCGCCAACAGGATCTCGTCACGGTTGCCGGAAAAGACCGCCAACCGGACATCGCGGGCAAGGAGTTTTGCCATCAAACTCCCTTCACTTTTCCTTTTGTCAAGCTGTGAATGGTATTGCTGATAAAAGAGGAGGGATACAGAACCACTGCATACCAGTAAAATGACGGCAGTTATGCTGGTAAAGAGTCTTGCCCTGAAACTGTTGCGGAGAGATTTTGTGAAACCGAAGCCAAATATTTTTGAAATTACCGCCATGAAAATTCCTGTAAGCTGAAAATTTGATTAAATTAACAAAGCTTGCAGGAAAAGTCCAGTCAACCTTTTGCCGTTGTATTCGAAAGTCTTGAAAGCGCCGTCATATCGAGAATAATTACTCTGCTGCCGTCAACTTCAAGGATACTGTCTTCTTTAAGCTTTCTGAAAGCCCGTGAAAGGGTTTCGCTGACAGTTCCCAGTCTTGAGGCGAGTTCGCCTTTTTTCATCTCAAGGTCGATGTAACACTTCCCTTGATAGGTTGTGGATTTGCGTGCTGCCAGCTCCATCAGGTAGGCGGCCAGACGGTTCGGAACTTCTGCGAAAGAGAGTTCTTCTATCTGGCGTGCAAATCTGCGCAGGAGGAGCGAAAGGGAGATTATGAGGTTAAGCGAAAACTGCGGATTGCGCTCCAGAAGTCCCATGAATCCGTCTTTAGGGAAGATCAGCAGCTCTCCCGCTTCGACGCTCCTGGCTTCCGCAGGATAGCGGCCGTCACCGAAAAAAGCCGCCTCGGCAAAAGTCTCGCCGGGATGGACAAAGTGCAGCACTTTCTCCCTGCCGTCAGGAGATATCTTGCAGAGCTTGATTCCACCTTTTGCGAGGAGATAGAATCCTGTTGCCGTTTCACCTTCCGCAAAGATTGTTTCCCCCTTTGCAAAGCTTCTGCGGTGGGAGATTGCAGCTACCTGGAGCAGGTATTCTTCATCGAGGCCGGCGAAGAGCAGGGATTTTCTGAGAGTTTGCAGGTTTTCCACGGTAATGGTATCCTTTTTAAATGAAAATTGACAGGACTGCTGTCCTACTTTTGCAGAAGGCGCTCACCGGATCAGCTGATGAATTGCTGGCAATTATCCAGCAGGCTCAAGTGGATTATTTGCCAACTGTACTCAAAAACCCGAATCTGGCTGAAAATCACCTGCTCGCACTTTTGCAGCGGCGAGACATTGGCGAAGATATTATAAAAAATATCTGCCGGTTGTCATTTGCGGGGTCGAGCCACAACCTGCAGGTAGCGATTGCCTCTCATCCCGGTACTCCGGCTCATCAATTGACGGCAATTCTGCCGCAGCTTTATCTCTTCGAACTGCTTAATCTCTGCTGTCGCCCCGAAATTACCCCTGATCAAAAGCTTGCCGCAGAACGGGTGATCATCCAGCGCTTGCCATTAACGCCGCTTGGCAACAAACTGACACTGGCACGCAGGGCGACACCGGCAGTGCTTGAGGCTCTTCTCAAGGACGGAGATTCCCGACTGGTTGAGGCATGTCTCTCGAACCCGCGACTCAAGGAAGGGGCGTTATTTCAGTTTTTGCGTGGCAGCCGGGCTACAGCTGAAACGATCTCTATGGTTGCCCGTCATCCTCGCTGGCAGAGTCGGTTCAATCTCCGCGAGGCTATTCTGACCAATCCAAAAACACCGCTTATCTGGTTCACCCTCTGGTTGCCAGGGATGAAAACTGCCGACGTCAGGAAGCTGATAGCCTCAAATCGCTTGACCACACTACAGAAAAAAGCCGTTGAAGCGCGGTTAAGGCAACCCTAGGAGTCTGTCGGGCTTAGGAAATCTAAGCGAAAATTCGATTGAGCGAGTGTAGATTTTGTCGATTTTGAAGGTCAATAGTCGTTCTATTGGCCAAGAAAGCGGCGAAATATGCACCGTTCAGTCGGATTTGCAGCAGATTTATTCTAAGCCCGATAGACTCCTAACAGCCGCTATGGAATAGCGCTACGGCTGTCCGGATTGCAGGGAAAGCTGTTCAACCCACCCCAAAGAATAGATTATGCCGGTAAATGCGCTGTCCAGCGGCGCACTGAATTTAAGCGGCTCTCCGCCTATGTGATCAGGAATGGTAAGTTCGGCGGCATGGAGAAGGAGCCGCCGGCAGTTAAACTCCTCACGAAAGAAGCGATTGTGGCGCCCTTCACCGTAATTGACGTCACCGACCAATGGGTGAAAAATATGCTTTAAGTGGCGGCGGATCTGATGGCGCCGCCCGCTGAGAGGCTCAACCTTGAGCAGGGAGTAGCGGCTGGTGGGGTAGCGTCCGACAGCAAAGGGGAGTTCGACAGTTGCCAGCCGCTCATATCCGGTGACGGCATTTTGCGGCTCTTTTCCCTCCTGCCGGTAAAGGTCATGGCGATCCTGTTCTTCCAGCAGGGGATAATCTATGACCCCTTCAGGCGGAGTGACCCCCCGGCAGATGGCGAAGTATTTCTTATGAACGTCACCGGCCGTGAACGCTGCGGTGAGACGGGCGGCATCCTCTGGAGACAGGGCAAAGAGGAGTACTCCAGAAGTCGGCTTATCAAGTCGATGAACAGGGTAAACCCGCTGCCCCAGCAGATCCCGTGCCATTTGCAGGGCAAAGCGGGTTTCAGTCCGGTCGATGTAACTGCGGTGGATCAAAAGCCCCGACGGTTTGTTAAAAACGGCGATCCTGTCGTCGCGGTAGAGGAGGGTGAGTGGTTCCATCAGGAGTCTGGTGACAGAATAGGCAGGCGAGCCTGCTCTGTTTTTGCCAAAAGCCGTTTACGGGGTTGCAAAAAAACTCCCCGGCTCAATTTTGCAACCGGCCAGGAATTCAGCGGCCTTCAGTCTTTTCTTCCCTTCAAGCTGCAGTTCCTCAATGATTACGCTGCCATCGGCAGACGCGGTTTCTATCCCGGTTTTGCCGGCATTCAGTATCTCTCCTGGAGAGCCGCTGCCCGAACCGGCACGTACTTTATGAATCTTGATAATTTTTCCATCAATTCTGCTATAGGCTCCCGGCCAGGGGGTCACTCCCCGCACCAGGTTGCAGATCGCGTCGGTGGTTGCATTCCAGCTGATCTCTCCCAGCTCTTTTTTCAGCATAGGCGCATAACAAGTGAGAGAGTCATCCTGTTTCTCCGGATGGAGCTTTCCAGCCATGAGCAGCTCAAGAGTCTCTGCCATGGTCTCAGCGCCGAGCAGAGAGAGCCGGTCATGCAAGGAGGAAGCGTCATCTTCGGGGGTAATGGCAGTTGTCCGCTTCAACAGCATATCGCCGGTATCGAGTCCCACATCCATCAGCATGGTAGTTATGCCGGTTTCTCTCTCACCGTTGATGAGGCACCAGTTCAGCGGCGCTGCACCGCGATAGCGGGGGAGGAGTGACGCGTGAATATTAATGCAGCCGTAGCGGGGGATGTCGAGAAGCGCTTTGGGGAGGATCTGCCCAAAGGCGACAACTATTATCAGCTCAGGATTTAAAACTCTTATCTGCTCCACCGCATCCGGGACTCTCACCTTGACAGGCTGCATGACCGGAATCCCGTGACTGAGGGCAAGCTCTTTGACAGGGGGGAACTGCATCTGCTGGCCGCGGCCCTTCGGACGATCAGGTTGCGTGACAACAGCAATGACGTTCTCGCCGCGATCTATAAGCATCTGCAAGGTGGGGCAGGCAAACTGCGGAGTCCCCATGAACAGTATTCGTGGTCCAGACATCAGTCGTTACCATCTGTTTCGAGGCTTCTTCGGTACTTGCGGCGGAAAATGTCCCGTTTGAGTTGTGAAATATGGTCGATAAAAAGGATCCCGTCGAGATGGTCGATTTCATGCTGAAAAGCCACCGATAGCAGACCGTCAGCTCTCCAGGTCGTCTCTTCCCCTTCAATATTCAGTCCTTTGACGACTATTTTTGCGTGCCGACGGACATTGGCCGCATATTTGGGGACAGAGAGACAACCCTCTTCTTCAAAAGTTTCTCCTTCGGCATGGACGATCACCGGGTTGATCGCCGCAATGAGGGCGGGCGGTTCTTCACTGCCGGCAATGTCGATGACGATAACTCTCTGGTGAACACCAATCTGTGGTGCTGCCAGACCGATACCCGGCGCATCATACATGGTATCCGTCATATCCTGAACAAGCTGACGGGTAGCTTCATTGATAATATTGACCGGGGCGGACTTCTTCTTAAGTTCCGGATCCGGGTATGTAAGTATGGTTCGTATCATGATCAACCTTCCATTTTGATTTGATAAGTATATTGAGTTGACACTAAAAATGCAATTTCTTCCTTGTCAGTTAAGGCAAAAACGGCCCGGACACCTGACTTCAAGAAAGCAACCACCCGGCCTGAAGCTGCGAAACCATACGCATTCATGTATCGTCAATTCGGCGTCTGCAGGTACGGATAGCTGATAAACTGGAATCTGCGCATCGGCTCAACCCGATTTATTATCCGCTTTGGCTCTATCATCATTTTACAAGAAACAGGTGCTGTAGTTATTGGTTTTGTCGGAGCGTTCATAGTGGTATATTAGGGATCATGAATTGGAGACAGAAAGCAGCGCAACGCAACCAATGGTGGCATGCAATCCTGGTTTCGAGCTGTCGCGCGCCACGCCAGCTTTCGACAGTAAAAAGAGACGGGCAGACAAAACCGGCGGAGGAGGCCCATCTTGAACATATTGATCGTTGATGATTCTCTCGTCGCCCGCACTTTACTGGCTGATATGCTCAACGAGGCCGGCTACAAAGATGTTATCCTGGCCGGATCGATGGAAGAGGTTTTCTCTATCTTTTGCAGCCAGGATCCATCGATCTGTACTCTGGTGGATCTGGTGCTGCTGGATATCCACCTTCCCGGGAAAGACGGCATCGAGGGGTGCCGTGAGCTGAAACAGAACGAGCAGTTCCATGATGTACCGGTAATCATAATCAGCGGACTGGATCAGGTTGACAATCTGGAGTCTGCTTTTGCCGCCGGAGCCATCGATTACCTGACCAAGCCCCCTGGTCGGCTTGAACTGAAAGTAAGAGTCAGCTCAGCCTTGAAGCTCAAGGGAGAGATCGACCAACGTAAAGCTCGGGAAAGGGAACTACTGGAGTTGACAGCACAATTAAAAGAGATGAACCACGAACTGCAGCTCCTGTCAAGCCGCGACGGACTGACAGGTATAGCCAACAGACATGCTGGCAACGATTTTCTCTCCCGCGAGTGGCCACGGGCGATTAGAGAGCAAAACGATTTCAGCGTCATCATGCTGGATATTGACTATTTCAAACTATACAACGACACCCATGGCCACCTGCAAGGGGATGAATGTCTGAAAAAGGTCGCGCAAGCCCTACGGCGAGGGATTCATCGTCCTGCCGACCTTCTGGTCCGTTACGGTGGCGAAGAATTCATAGTGTTCCTCCCTGATACGAAACGAGAAGGAGCTTTCATCGTTGCATCTGCTCTGAAATCTGAAGTGGAGGCAATGCAGCTGCATCACGGCAGTTCAAAAGCCTCTCCCTATGTGACCGTCAGTGTCGGGATAGCCAGTACAATCCCTGATATGAATAAGCCGGTTGAGGTGCTTATTGACTCGGCCGATCGGGCACTGTATCGGGCCAAGCAGGAGGGGCGCAATCGGATCTGCATAACAGAAGACATCTGAGATAGTTTCCGTCCGGAAAGGGTGTTTTTTCGCCCTGGCGATACTTTGGTTTGCTGGAATAAGAAATAATTTTTAATTTCAGGTAAGGGTACCCGATCATGAATAATCTCATGCTGCTGTTTCTAATGTTCTGCGGCGGAATTGCCATTGCGCTGCAGCCCTCCATCAATGGGCGTCTGGCGCAAAAAATCGGTATTATTGAAAGCTCCTGTATTTCCTTTGCCGTTGGCACCGTTGTTCTGCTCGCCGGAGCTCTGCTGGTCGGGAAAGGTTCATTCAAGGGGCTGGCGACGGTCTCCTGGTGGGAGCTGAGCGGAGGGGTATTAGGTGCTTTCTTTGTGACCATGACGATCATTGCCGTGCCGCGTATCGGCACCACTTCCGCAATGGCTGCGGTTATCGGCGCACAGTTGACTGCCGGCATTCTGCTCGACCACTTCGGCCTGTTCGGTTTCAAAACTATCCCCCTTGACGGTAAACGGCTGATCGGCGTTGTCCTGCTCATGGCAGGGACCACCCTGATCTTTCGCAAATAAAGAAGCAGCTGGCGGCTGGGTGAAACGTAAATGGAAGGGTGAAAATGCCTGAAGCAGTTCCGGTGGTTTATCTTGATTCGAGCAGCGAAAACGATTTTGGTCATTCCTGGCGTTTTAGCGGCTATATTGAAACCCTGCAGGCTTTTGATAGTGGCGAGGTTTTGCCGACTCTGGCAAGAGTAGAAAAGGCTGCCGCAGATGGTTTCCATGCTGTCGGCTTTATCGCCTACGAGGCTGCTTCAGGATTTAATCCTGACCTTCCGCCGCTTTCGGGAAAAGATGGGCTGCCGTTGGCGTGGTTTGCGGTTTACAAGGAAAGAATTGCCGCTGATTCAGCCGAAGATCTTCCCGCCGGAACAACGACTGCTCTCCACCTTGAGCCGGACATCACCCGGCCGAACTACCTCCGGAATGTTGAACGGATAAAAGAGTACATTGCCTGCGGCGATGCCTATCAGGTCAACTACACTTTCGAAATGAACGGCTCTTTCCAGGGTGATCCGCTGGCTCTTTACAGAAGAATATCAGCGGCAAGGGGTGGTTCTTTCAATGCCTGCATAGATACCGGCAGATTCTCAATTATTTCAGCTTCCCCGGAACTTTTCTTTTCACTCGGGGATGGTGTCATAAAGACCAGGCCGATGAAGGGGACTGCCAGGCGCGGCCGGTGGCGGGAAGAAGATCAGGCGCAAATTGACACTCTCAAGGCAAGTGCCAAGGAGCGGGCAGAAAATCTGATGATCGTCGATCTGCTCCGCAACGATCTTGGCATTATTGCCAAAACCGGTTCCGTAAAGGTTGAGTCGCTTTTTGATATTGAAACCTATCCTACCCTTCATCAGATGACCTCCACTGTGACTGCAAAAATAAGAGATGGAGCCGGATTGACGGAAGTCCTGAGCGCACTTTTCCCGTGCGGCTCTGTCACCGGTGCTCCCAAGCGGCGGAGCATGGAGATAATCAAGGAGCTGGAAACCGTGCCGCGTGGTGTCTACTGCGGCGCTATAGGTTATGTCGCCCCCGGCGGCGAGGCGCTTTTTTCTGTTGCCATAAGAACTCTGCTGCTCGATAAAGAGCGGCAACAGCTTCACCTCGGCATCGGCAGTGGAATAACAACCGATTCAGATGGCGGCGATGAGTATCGGGAATGTATGACCAAAGCCTCTTTTCTTTCTCCAGCCACTGAAGAGTTTAGTCTGATCGAGTCCATCAGACTTGAAAACGGCGACTATCTGCTTCTGCAGCGCCATCTGGAGCGGCTTTGCAGCTCAGCCGGTTTTTTTGGTTTTAGTTGTGATGTTGTCAGGGTTGCCGGTGAGCTGGAGCGTTATGCTGAAGGGCGCGAAGGGGCGCATAAGGTGCGGCTGCTGCTGTCAAAAGATGGGGGTTGCACGATTACATCCGAGCTGCTGAATATTGCCGAACCGATATTGAAACTTGCCATAAGCAGCCATAGTGTCGATTCCGCTGACAGATTCCGCTACCACAAGACAACTCGCCGGGAACTGCTTGACTCAGCCAGGAGAGAGCGGACAGATGTCGATGAAGTGGTCTTTCTTAATGAGCGCGGCGAACTGACCGAGGGGAGTTATCACAATCTGGTGCTCAAAATCGATGGAAAGATGCTAACCCCGAGGCGCGAATCAGGTCTTTTGGCCGGGGTCATGCGGCAGGAGTTGCTGGAAAGCGGCGCAGCGGCAGAGGCGACTCTGTATCCGGCGGATCTGGTAAGGGCTGAGGAGGTCTGGCTGATAAATTCCGTGCGCGGCATGCGGCGGGCAGTTGTTGTTGAAGGGGAATTGACTTGAAATATGTTTACCTGGTAGGTATATGTTCGCTGATCCGCCAGAGTGAAGATGATAGACTACCAACTCTAATCAGGATACATCTCTCCATAAGAGTTTTCCGCTTGAATCTGCTGAACTGCCTGCATGCCATGTTGCAACAGAGACTCAAGGTGGAGCGGCGTATGGGCATCACTACCAAAACAGTCGAAGAGGCCATTCTGAAGAAAAGAGATAGCCTTGTCCCTGACGCTGTTTCCATAAATGCCGGCAAAACTGCCAAGAGTTTCCCTGAAATCTACAGCCTATTGCCCGGAGATGCTCCAGTAGTGCCGAATCCTGAGCCTGGCGTTTTCCTGTGAAGATCGACCCCCATAAACTCTTTTTGCCAGGGTCACCTGGCCTGAGCTCCAGCAGTCTACAGCGTTCAGGGTGCGCGATGAGCGGGGTGAAGCCGCTGCATTTTATTCGGGAGCAGGTCTCTTTGACATGCTCTATCTGTGCGTTGCCGGGGATTTCGATCAGAAGCTGCTGTGTGTCGCCGAGTGGCAGCGGCTCGTCGAGAAGTTTGAGCAGGTACTCGTCCAGATAATATTCAGCTCCTGCAATCAATTCCAGCTCAATAGAGTTTGCCGTCAACTGCTGCTGGAGCTGTTCGGTCTGACTCTTTATTTCAGGGGCGCTGTATTCATAAACCCCTTTTATCATATGCGGTGTGCAGCAGATCGTAGTAAAGCCGGCAGCCATAAGCTTCCGCGCCATTTCTATGGACTCTTTAATGGAGATCGAGCCGTCATCCATGCCGGGGAGAAGATGACAATGGTAGTCGGTGGATGAGTTTTGAGTTTTGAGTTTTGAGTTTTGAGCTAAAATATTATTCTCACTGTTCAGCTTGGAGTAAGAAGTGAAAGCAGTTGTTGCAGCGCATGCAATGGTCTGGGGAAGCAGTCCTTATTTCCCGCAGCACTTTTTGTATTTACCGCCGCTGCCGCAGGGGCACGGCTCGTTTCTGCCGATCTTGTTGCTGATGATCGGTTTGGATGTCACCATCTTCCCTTCAGTAAAGCGCCAGCTGCCGTCCAGTTTTTTGAACTTGCCCAGCTCGTGATGAGCGGTTTCATTACCATCCTCTTTGTACCTGGCAATGAATTCTACCTCTCCGAGAGAGTCCTCTTCGCCACCCCTGCTACTGACTATCTCAAGTCCCAGCCACTCTGAACTCTCAGCCCATGTACGGGTGCCTTCATGATCGTAGTCTTTGCGGTGCTCCGGATGGGTTGTGGCGTAAAGGTAGTCGATTGCCGCTTTAGTGTATGCGGTGTAGCGTGAGCGCATGAGGCTCTCTGCGGTGACAGGCTGCGAAACCCCTTTTATAAAGGGCTCACAGCATTTTGAATATGTTAGTGTGCTGCCGCATGGGCACTTTTCTGCTGCCATTTTCGGGTCTCTCCTCGAAGCTGTAAAATTGGTAACTGCATAAAAACTTTAATAACCTACCGCAAAGACGCAAAGGTCGCAAAGTATAAAGCGCAAAGTAAAAGCTGACAACCGGGTAAAACCTGGAAACTTTTGCGAATGTCCTGGCGTTCTTCGCTTAGAAGCGCCTGCTTTCGGTGCGGCCATACGACTCAAAAGAGACAGATTATATTTCGTAATCTGCCGCAACTATTGATGCGCAGTTTGCTTTCATGAACGGTACGACGGTGTCGGCATGATAGGGGTGAATCTGGTAAGCCTGCAGGTCTGCCAGGTTGTCAAATTTTGTATAAAGGGCAACATCGTATGAGCGCTCCGAGCGGATAATATCGACGCCAACTTCCAGGTGACGGAGCAGCGGCAGTTTGCCGTTCATACTGAGGAGCATGTTTTTAACGGCCTCAGAATTCTCTGCTGTCGGATTGTTTAACTTGAAAAGCACAATATGGACAATCATCGGTAAATCTCCTTTGTTTGTAAAACCAATCTGATTATGGTCATCTGATTATGGTCAGCTGAAAAATCTTCTTAACACACCTTTCTTGTCACCGTCACGCTTTTCGTTGATGAGTTTCATCCCCTTTGTCGCAACCGATTCCCGCGGATTGATCTTCAATGCTTTGAGGAATTCGCTTTCCGCCAGGCCGTCGCGGCCTTCATCGTACAACATCCACCCCCTGAAGGCAAAAGCTTCAGCATTCTTTTCGATCTGGAGTGATCTGGTCAGCAGGTTGCGGACTCTTTCCAGAGTAGTTTTTGACTTACTGTTGGCGCTGTTGTTGTAAATAGCCCAGGCAAGAAATGCCGTATGCCCGCTGTTGTCCGGTTCGAGCGTATAGGCATCCTGAAGTGCTTTTTCAGCATTTTCATACTCACCCATCTCGAGGAATACCTTGCCGGATTGAAACTGTATGCGGGCATGCAGCTTACTATCCTGTTTGCCGTCGATGCCCAGAGTTTTGTTGTCATTGAGCATTTCATCGTAACGCTCT
This sequence comes from uncultured delta proteobacterium, assembly GCA_963810975.1. Taxonomy (GTDB): domain Bacteria; phylum Desulfobacterota; class Desulfuromonadia; order Geobacterales; family DSM-12255; genus VEOV01. The sequence goes on from CAWEPN010000009.1 coordinate 36,960, forward strand.
TTGGTGACAACGCTGGAGAGTGTGTTGTAGGCGTCCGCGTAGATCGAGAGAGTCTCCTGCGCCATGGCAGACGTTGTTCCGGATAGCTCCATGAACCGCTCGGGTGAATACTCCCTTACCTTGGCAAAGTAAGCTTCTTTCAAGGTGTTGAAGCTGAATTTGGCCGGGGTGATGCCAAAGACTGCATAATAATCCTTGTCCTTGACAAGAGCATACTCTCGTTGGACAGCCTGCTCAAAACCGATCTCTTCCGGGGAGAGCGGGGCGGCCATGCCGTCCCCTCCCATTGCCATGACGACATTTTCAGCAACTTCTTCAACAATGTCGTCGAAGTCTATGGTCAAATCCTCCATGGGACCGCTCTCCTCAAGAGGTCTGTTAAAGAGAGTTTTCAGCGGGAAGTCCGGCAATGCTTCCGCCCCCGGTGTTTCTCCGAGCGAGATCATGCCGAGCAGCTGAAGGAAGTTGATGAAGGCAACCGTGTTATTGGCGTTGCCGTTTTCTCCTGAAAGTTCAGCGACAGTTCTCTGCCCGTTTATCTTTTCCATGAGCGAAATATCAGCTTCACTCATGGTTATCAGGTTTGCGCGGCGGTAAAAGACAACTGTTCTGGCAGGGTAAAGTGACGCTTTATTGCCGATTAACCCCCTGGGCTGAAACTGTTCAGGGTAGTGCCGTGCGGCATCATAAAGGAGTCTGGGGATGGAGATGCTGAGCAGCGGCAGCTCGTAACTTTCACCTCCTGAAGAAAAGGAGACCTCTTCCGACTTTAACAGATTGTCGCACAGCAGTTTTACCAGGTAGAGCTGGGATTCGTTCACGAGTTCATCGAACGTCAATAACCCTGCTTCAGTAAAGAATAATCTTTCTCCGTTGCTGTCAATAAAAGCGGCTATGTCGTCGCGAGTGATCTTCCCCTTGGCAAACAGAAACTCGGCAAAATCCGGGTTTCCCTTTGCGCAAAAGGAGGCCGGTTCTCCCGAGACGAACGCTACTGGCGAAAAACCGGCGATATTCAGGAGACCGCTTTGTCTGTTGTTGTAGATTGTCAGGAGGGTTTCCAGGAGAGTCGGTTTTGCATTTGCCGGGTCAATGTAACTGACAGTATCATGCAAGGCGGATTCAAACGATTCTCTGCTGAACGGTTTTTCCAGATAATGTTTCACCCCGAGTCTGCCGGCAGCGTCTGCGTACTTTTCGCCCTTGTATACACCGGTCATGATGATCACAGGGAGGTTGGCGAAACGGGCAGACTTGCGAATCTTCTTCAGAATTTCTATGCCGTTTATCTCCGGCAGTCCGAGGTCGAGCAGCAGCAGATCGAAGCTCCCCGCAGCAAGCTGTTTTACCGCCTGCGTACCTGTTGCCGCTGTCACTGCCTCGAAGCCCTTTGACTCGATGAGCCTGGTCAGAATCCGGGCCAGATTTTCGTTATCTTCTGCCAGTAATATTCGGACGGTCATTTCTAAACTCTGGAGATCCTGTTTCCGCAGCGCCACCTTTCAGATACTGGTGCACTGCGCGGTTATGTTCGTCAAGATTCAGTGAAAAATGGTGAGTGCCATCGTTCTTCGCCACAAAATAATAGTAGCCGGTCGCTGCCGGTTTCAGCACTGCCTCGATCGCATCTGCGCCGGGATTACCGATGGGCCCAGGAGGGAGGCCGCTGATCAGATAAGTGTTGTACGGCGAGTCACGGCGGACATCAGCTCCGGAAACTTTCCCCCCGAATGCCCTGATTCCATAGGTTGCCGTCGGGTCGCTCTGAAGTGGCATCCCTTTTTTCAGGCGGTTAAGGAATACGGAGGCGATAATCGGCTTCTCCTCAGGGGCAACAGCCTCTTTCTCGACGATGGACGCCAGAGTGATGATCTGCATTCGGGAAAGCCGGGAACTTTTCTCGGCTGTTGAAAATTTCTCGGTATAAACTTTTACGAACCGGCCGGCCATCTGCCTGATGAGGTCACCAGGGGTTTCTATCTTCAAAAGGTTGTAGGTGCTCGGATAAAGATACCCCTCAACGGTTTTAGCGGATATCCCAAGTTCATTAAGGAGCCGCTGATCGCGACACTCTTTCAGGAACTGCTCTTTATTGAAAAAACCACGGCTGTCAAGCATCTCGGCGATCTGGAATATTGAATAACCTTCGGGTACGGCAAAGCGTTTCTCAAAGACATCGCCCACCGTCAGCTTGCGAAGGATTTCAGGAGGAGTCATGGCATCGCTGAACTGGTACGTTCCCGCCTGTACCTTCCCGGAAACACCGCTGACTTTGGCGTAGAGGGTGAAAACTGCTGAACTGCTGATGATCCCCTCTTTTTCAAGTGTATCCGCCAGTTTTTTGAGGGTACTCCCCTTGGCAAAGTCTACAGTCAGTACTTTGAGACCTTCACCGTTCGGGGTGGAGAGTTGAAAGGCGAAACGGGCTGGGATGAAAAGTACCACAAGCAGAACTGCAATGACTGGCCATTTCAAGTTGCCGGTAAAAAAGGACGGGAATGAGAGTTTCGACAGTGAATCGTTCATTGCCAACATCTATATCCCATCAGGCAGTCACAGGCAAGTTTCAAAGACATCCGTGGGGCTCGTCCTCCCATTTTCCGGCAGTTCTGACATAATTCAACGTTCCGCCGGCAAGCAGCTCACGCCGCTGGCGGTCAGAGACTTCAAGAATTGTCAGGAAGGTTCTCCCGCCACTCGTCTCGACCGGGATTACCGTTGCTCCCCGGACAATCATGGTGCGCAGATGCGGGATCAGCAGCTTCTCCCCCTGGTGCAGCAGGTCGTAATCAGCAGGATCTTTGAAGGTGAGCGGGCACGATGCCGAAATTGACCAGATTGGCCTTGTGGATCCGGGCAAAGCTCTTGGCGATCTTCAGCCTGATGCCGAGATAGCGGGGGGCAAGGGCGGCATGTTCACGGCTGGAGCCCTGGCCGTAATTTTCACCGCCGATCACAGCTCCCGGCTGCTTCTCCTTTGCCCGGTCGGCAAAGCCGGGATCGATCTGTTCAAAGACAAATTGGGATATTGCCGGGATATTGCTCCGGTACGGGAGAACTTTGCTCCCTGCCGGCATGATGCCGTCGGTAGAGATGTTGTCGCCGGTCTTGAGGATAATCTCTACCGAGAGATTGTCCGGCAGTTCGCTGAAATCGGGGAAGGGGACAATATTCGGGCCGGTGACGATCTCAGTTTTTGCCGCTTCTGCTGCGGGGAGCGGGAAGATGATGCTCGAATCATCGATGACATAGTGCTCCGGATTCTGCACTGCCGGCCAGGGGAGCAGCTTGCCCAGTTCACGCGGATCAGTCACCACGCCGAAGAGCCCGGCGGCGGCAGCTGTCTCGGGGGAGCAGAGGTAGACCTGATCCCCTTTGGTGCCGCTGCGGCCGGGGAAGTTGCGCGGGAAGGTCCGCAGCGAAACCTGATCGGTGCCGGGCGCCTGTCCCATGCCGATGCAGCCGAGACAGCCGGACTGATGGATCTGGGCGCCTGCCAGCAGGAGCATCATGATCCCCCCCTGGTCGGCGACATTCTCCAGCACCTGGCGGCTGCCCGGATTGACATGGAAGGCGAGGTGACGGGCGACCCGCCGCCCGTCGAGGATACGGCAGACCGTCATCATGTCACGGAAGGCGGAGTTGGCGGAGCTGCCGACGATGACCTGATCCACCTTGAGGCCGGCAATCTCCGCGACCGGTCACCACGTTGTCGGGCGAAGTCGGACAGGCAATCAGCGGTTCGACCGTGCCAAGGTCGATCTCGTCGTATTCATCATAACTGCAGCCCGGATCTGCCGCCAGTTCCTGCCATGAGTCGCCGCGTCCCTGGGCGGCGAGGAATTCCCGGGTCCGTTCGTCGGAGGGGAAAATGCTGGTGGTGGCGCCCAGTTCCGCCCCCATGTTGCCGATGATCGCCCGGTCCGTGGCCGAAAGGGTTGCCACGCCGGGGCCGTAATATTCGATGATTTTCCCGACTCCCCCCTTGACCGTATGCCGCCGGAGCATCTCCAGAATGACATCCTTGGCAGAGACCCACGGCTGCAGTTGCCCGGTGAGCTTGATTCCCCAGATCTTCGGGCAGGGGAGGTGGAACGGGTGGCCGGCCATGGCCAACGCCACATCCAGTCCGCCGGCGCCGATGCCGAGCATGGCCAGTCCGGCAGCCGAGGTCGTATGCGAGTCTGCACCGAGCATGGTTTTGCCCGGCACGCCGAAACGCTCAAGGTGAACCTGATGGGAAACGCCGTTGCCCGGCTTGGAAACATGGAGCCCGTAACGCTCGCCGGCGGTCATGAGGAAAATATGGTCGTCGGCATTTTTGCTGTCGGTCTGGAGCAGGTTATGGTCGATGTACTGGGCGGCCAGCTCGACCTTTACCCGATCAACCCCCATGGCCATGAACTCCAGCATCGCCATGGTGCCGGTTGCGTCCTGCAGCAGGGTGTGATCGATCCTGATCGCTATTTCACTGCCGGGGATCAACTCTCCTTCGGCCAAATGGGCTTCGAGAATCTTCGTTGCAAGGTTTTTAGCCATATCTGTATCCTCCTATAAAATCTTTGAACCGTTTCTGATTAATGATTAGTGCCCGGAGGTGCTGTTTTTGTTTTTACGGATGATCCTTTCATTCTGATCCATGGCCCGTCTTGCCGGATCAAGATTGTTGTCGAGTTCACTGCGGTCTCGACGCAGCTGCTCTTCTACCCTGTTTTGAGCACGCCGGGCCGGAGTGGTCTCAATAATGACCGGCGCATTCTGATTGTGCCGATAGCGGTTTTTCTTATGGCCTTTAACTGTGTCGTGTTTTTCTAACCCTCTTCAACTGATTCAATGGCTGGCTCGACCTCAGGCTTATGGTAGCTTTTTTGGTGTGCACTTTCCCGTTGAGGAGTGGTGTCCCCAGGAATGTCATTGTCTGGTGAATGTTCAAAGATTTGAACCTGGCGGTGGTATTTTGACGGAATGTCGCTGTAGTTGTCTGTAAAATTGATTGTCCCGGCGGTATCCGTCCATACGTAGGTCTCAGCGGCAGCGATTCCGGCAAACAGAATTAGCATGACAAATATTCGGAGTATCATAACAGCGCTCCTGTTTGTATCTCAGGAATGTATCGCTCTTTTCATCACATCCAGCGCCGCCTCTTTTACCGCTTCTGCAAGGGTCGGATGCGCGTGGAAGGTCATGGCGATATCCTCGGCTGTTGCGCCGAAGGTCATGGCAATGACCGCTTCGGCAATCAGGTCCGAGGCTCGCGGCCCGACGATATGGATGCCGAGGACCCGTCCTGTCCGCTGCTCTGCCAGTATCTTCACAAAACCGTCGGTCTCGTCCATGCAGCGGGCGCGGCCGTTGGCGAGAAAGTTGAACCTGCCGGCAGAATATTCAGCCCCTTCGCTTTTTAGCTGTTCCTCGGTCTTGCCGACAGATGCAGCTTCAGGCCAAGTATAACAGACTCCAGGGAGATATTCATACTCAGTCTTTGACCCTTCGCCATGCAGTCGCTCGACAAAGACGACCCCTTCCTCTGATGCCTTGTGCGCCAGCATCGGCCCATGAATCAGGTCGCCAATTGCGTAGATTCCAGCTATTGAAGTCTGATAGTTTTCATCAACGCTGATCCTGCCCGAGCCGTCAACTGCCACCGCCGCCTCTTCGAGTCCAAGCCCTTCAATTAGCGGCCTGCGGCCGACAGCGACAAGTATCCGGTCGCAGGTGATCTCCTGCTCTCCTGAGGCGCCGGATGTAGAGACCTTCAGTTCGGTCCCCCCACTGACGGCAGAATTTACCCTGGTGCCGAAAAGAAATTTCATCCCCTGCTTTTTCAGGGATCTGACCAGTGTGTCGGCTGCCTGTCCGTCCATGGTCGGCAACGGTTTCTCCAGCATTTCGACTACGGTGACTTTCGCTCCCAGGCGCAGCCAGACAGAGCCGAGCTCAAGACCGATATAGCCGGCGCCGACAACCAGCAGATGCTCCGGAACAGCTGCAAACGAAAGCGCCTCCCTGGCAGAGACGATCTTGTCGCCATCAAAAGCGAGTCCCGGCAGCTCAACAGCACTGCTGCCGGTAGCCAGCAGAATCCGTTTGCCTTTAATGATTTTACTGACCCCTGCTCCCTGGTCACCGTCTGCTGTCTCTGTGACTTCAACGGTATGGAACTCCCCTTCTTTTCCGCTGATCCGGCCACTCCCCTGAACAAGCGCGATGCCGTTTTTTTTGAACAGGTAGGCGATGCCGTCAGTATTCTTTTTCACCACGTCATCCTTACGGGCCATCATCAGGGCAAGGTCGAGGCGGGGAGGATCGATCAAAATGCCATGGCCGGCGAACTTGTCACGAGCCAGGGCAAACATTTCGGAGGAGTCGAGCAGCGCCTTGCTCGGGATGCAGCCTTCATTGAGGCAGACTCCGCCGAGAGTATCCCTTTTCTCCACCACTGCTATGCTCATGCCGAACTGGGCTCCGCGGATGGCGGCAACGTAACCGCCAGGGCCACCACCGATGATTATGAGATCGTATGTTTTTTCAGACATTAATTCCCTCCTGGAGTAACGAGGTGAGATAAAACCCGCCGGATTTTAGGAATGGCACTTCTGCCAGGTCGGACACTTGCTCTCCATGTAATGTCTCGTGCACAATGTTGCCCTCTCAATTATTGCTGCAGATGAAACCGAACCAGATACACGGTGGGTTATTACCACCACGTTTCAGAAGATTTGGAGCAAAGTGAAAAGCGGGAGAAGGAACCTGCTAGTGATGCTGTGTTTGAAACCGGCAACAATGATGGCGGAGATTGGCAATATATTTACTCCAACTCCGGCGATTACGCCCCATCGTGTAAACTTTTAAATGCTTTTATTTACGCAATACCCTCGATGTCTTTGTATTGTTACATTACTGCAAACTCATCAACAAGGCAAGAATTGACAACCCAGAATTGATAATCCTGAGTTTGCCATCAGCTCATTTCTTGTCGCAATGTGGCAGCGCACTAGCTTTGCCGGCTAACTTGATGTATATGTCAACGTATGGCTCTGACTTGGCAGTGCCTGACCCGGTCAGGTCAATATTTTTAGCGAAATACTTGAATGAAGGAATTGTGCTTAAAGTGTGGTTATCCAGCGGGAAAAAACATGGCTCACACAGGCTCACTGCCGGCAGCAGATGGCTTGTAACTGCCATGGTCGCAGCAATGCTGCTGCTGACCGGCTGTTCAGGCACCATGTTCAGATCCTATCCAGAAAAAATAAACCCGATAATTGCCGGACTTAATGCCGGGGCAGCGATCAATACCGACAAGCTTCTCCTTAATGAGTGCAATGGAAACGACCGGATTCTTTATAACATGGAAAGAGGCCGGCTAGCGCATATCCTTGGCAACATTGACAACAGTCTGCGGGATTTTAACGTTTCGATGGAATCGATACGGATTAATGATACAAGGTCAATCTTCAGTGCCGTTGCCGCTGCAGAAAATATCGGGGCAGTATTGTTCAATGACAATGCCATCTCCTATGATGCTGAAGGCTATGAGCGGGTCCTGCTCCACCATTACCAGGCGCTTAACTTCCTGGCAAAAAAAGATCTCGAAGGTGCGGGCGTTGAAGTTCGCCGCGCCAATCATGAACAGGAAGAAGCTTTGCGCCGCTTTGAAAGTGAGGTTGAAGCCGCACAAGAAGAAGCCGATGAGAAACATCTCGGCAGAAAGAGTCAGTCAGTTGTCAGCAATAGCTATGCGCAGATGGATGAAGTGGCAGGCAAGGTTAAAAACTCTTTTCAGAATGCCTACACCTTCTATATATCCGGATTTATCTATGAACTCCTCGATCAGCCTAACGACGCGTATATAGATTACAAGAGAGCTCTGGAAATATATCCTGGGAATTATTTTATTCAGCAGGACGTCATTCGCCTGGCAACGACTTTGAATATGGCAGAGGATCTTGTCGATTTGCAGACCCGGTTCGGCAATGCTCCCAGCGAAGGGAAGCCTGAAGCGGGCACTGACGGTGAGCTTCTCCTCCTGTTCGAAGACGGACTCACGCCACAGAAGCACGAGGTGAAAATTGCACTGCCGTTTCGTGAGGCCGGACTGGTAACCATTGCCTTCCCTATATATAATGATCGGTGGACCCCACAGCTGCCCCTCAGCGTGTCCACCGACGATAAGCTTCTCGGAAGCACGGAAACGATATGCGATATCCGGGCGCTGGCAGTCAAAGCTCTGAAGGAAAAAGCCCCGATAATCGCGACCCGGCAGTTAATCAGGGCTCTCGCCAAAGGGGCATCCAGTCATGCTGCAAAAAAACAGTTCGGTGATCTGGGAACTTTCGGCATGAATGTGCTAAACCATGTAACAGAGAATGCCGACCTCAGAAGCTGGCTGACACTGCCGGCAAATGCCCAGGTCCTGCGGGTGCCACTTCCTGCCGGTCAGCACAGGATAGTTGCCCGTCTTGCCCAGGAAGGCCTAACTACAGATGTCGATATATTACCCCGTGGCAGGACCCTGCTTAGGATCGTGAGAATCGGCGACCATTTTTACTCATCATCGACCTCATTCCCGGTGTATCAATGACCGCGAGAGGTCTGCTAGATATAATGATTGGAGATTGACACCCTGATTACCGCACCACTGACAGGAGGACGATTGTGAACATGAATCTGGTCAAGTTTATTACTTTTGCATTCTTGCTGCTGTTGATTCCAGCGACAGCGATTGCAGCTGAACTTTCACCTGGAGAACAGGATACTATTTTCATCGGCGCCGTGAGTGTCCAACCATCAATAATCAAGTTGGCAGAAGAACATGGCAGAACCATGGAACTGCAACGGATGGCCGATGCACTGGAGAGCCAGTTCGTTTCAGCGCTCAGCGCGACAAGAGTTTTCCAGATCGTGGAAAGCACGTCAGCTGAAGGGCTGAAAGGTGAAACCGATTTAAAGGAAGAAACGGTCGTTCTTGATGAGCAGGCAGCCGCAAAAACCGGCAGGCAGGCCGGGGCAAAGTTTGCACTTCTTGTCCAGATAGACGGATTTGAATACAGCGCGGAGTCGGTCCATTATGAGGCTATCGACCGCGCCGTGATGCATCGTAAGCTGTTCCTCTCCGCGTTGGTTCAGATAGTCGACACCGCAAGCGGCAAGCTCCTTTCCGAGGCCCCCGGCATGCAGCTCACGAAAAGCGAAGAGGGCGAGAACTCGGGAGTGGTCGGCAGCGATCGGGCTATTGTTGCCCTAGCCAAAGAGATGGCGAAGATACTGTCACAGGAGGCGGTTTCTTTTATGAGGCCGGCTAAAGTCCTCTCGGTGAACGGGAAACAGATTCTTATCAACCGAGGCACAGAGGCAGGATTTGAAAAAGGTGATCTGGTTACGATATATGTTCCGCAGAAAGTGAAAGATGAAGATAGCGGCGAAATTTTTATTAACGAGACCCCTGTTGGTCAGGCAATAATAACCAGGCTTGACAAAAAACAGAGTTTTGCCGACATTACCGGCGAGGATCTCGGCATCACCAAGGGGACGATTGTCCGTAAACTTAAAAATGCTGCCGCCCGCAGGGCGGAAGTAGAAACTCAGCCACCGGACCCTACTCTGCCGAATCTGGAACCGGGTGGCCCTGCTGAGACAACACCCGGCTCCAGCGAAAAACCATTTAAATGGAAATAGGAGGGAATTCATGGCGAAATCGATCAAAATGGCTGCATCTGCAGGTTTCCTTGCAGCAGCATTGACGGCAATAGTCAGTCTGAACGGTTGCAGCACCACTGCCGGCGTTGAAGCTGGCGGCAAGACTGTCTGGAATGATGACGGCGCCAGGGAGTTGAGCAAGAAGGTCGTCTTCGAAAGCAGTAGCCTTGCCGGTGATCTGAAGGTGGTCGATTTGCAGAGTGCTCTGGCCGGCAACATGATGAGAGCCCAGGCGACTCTCAAGTCCAAAGACAGGGATACCCTGAGCTTCCAGTACCGCTTCGACTGGTACGATGCAAGCGGGATGGAGATCAACTCCGGAGCCGGGTCATGGAAGCCGCTGATCATAACCGGGCGCGAAACCAAAACCGTGCAGAGTGTCGCTCCCGACCCGAGAGCGAAGGAATTCAAATTGAAAATCAGGGAAGCCGAAGAGTGAACGTCTGTTGTATTACGAAATCTTTTTTCGGCTCCAATATCAAGTGAGAGGTGACACAAAATGAGCGAAACGTTGACCCGGTTAATTATAGTAGCTGTAACCATAGGTTCCATGAGTCTTGCGACAGGGTGCGCCGGCCCGCAGGTCCATTATGGCGATGCCGGTTCAGTCAAACCGATTTCAACAGAGTTCGGTTCATCGGACCTGCAGCAGATTGCCGACTCCCTGGTGGACTCCCTCCTTATCTTCCCGCCGATAGTAGAGCTTACCACGGCTAAACGGCCCGTCATTTCAGTCGACCGGGTCAAAAACAAGACCATGCAGCATATCGATACTGAGTCTATTACTGATTCAATCCGGGCAAAACTGATAAAATCCGGAAAATTCCGCTTTATCGATCGGACAACAGATGCTCAAACGATAGAGGAAATCAAGATCCAGCAGGACAGCGGCCTTGTCGACAAGAGCACCGCCGTTGATTTCGGCAAGCAGATCGGCGCCGAATTTCTGCTGACGGCTAATTTCTCCGAGATCAAGCAGAAGGCCGGCAGCGTCACGGATGTTTATTACAAGTTCACCATGAATCTCAAAAACCTGAAAACAGGCATACTGGAGTGGTCCGACGAGAAAGAGATCCGGAAAGTATTCAAGAAATCAATGTTTGGAGGCTAATATGAAGAAACTTGCTCTGCTTTTTTCCCTGCTTATCCTGTCGGCCTGTGCCACGAAACCTAACTTCGCTTTCCTCGAGAAGGTAGCGGTTGACCAGAACACCGGACTTACCTGGGCCAGAAACACGAATATGCCCGGCAAGCAGCTTGTCTGGCGGGGTGACGACAACGTCTACGAGTATATGAAACGGCTTAACGATTCCAACTATGCCGGCTATGCTGACTGGCGGGTTCCCAGTCGGCATGAATTCGAAAAAATGATCGAATACGCCAAAAGTATGGGGTACGACGAGTCGAAAATGGAGACCTGGCCGTACCAGAGACTGCGCCAGCTCGGCTTCATCGATGTCCGCGATTATGAGTACTGGACAATCACCCGCCAATCGCCTACCGAGGTGTATACTGCCGATATGACCACCGGCAAAATCAAACCGAAGACGGAAAGCAAACCGTATTTCCTCTGGCCTGTCAGAGGGACCGAACGGTAACCTTCTATGTTCTTGATAGTGGATATAACTTTGGAGCCGGGGTTGAAGGCTGTCTCTGTAATGTCTGGAGCTACATAACATTCAGTCAGGGGAGGGTGAAAAAGAAAGTTGCCCCCTTGTCCGGTTCGGCTTCAGCCCAGCCTGATCCGGCAAACTGCTGCGCACTTTCTTTGCCAATAAGTCCCTTTACCCCTCCAGAAACAGCTCTTCCGGCTCTTCCACCAACTCCTTCACTCTTTTAAGAAACTGCACCGCCTCTTTGCCGTCGATCAGGCGATGATCGTAGGAAAGGGCAAGGTACATCATCGGCCTGATCACAATCTCTCCACCAATCACAACCGCTCGATCCTGGATGGCGTGCATTCCCAGCACTGCGCTCTGGGGCGGGTTAATGATCGGTGTGGAGAGCATGGAGCCGTAGACACCGCCGTTGCTGATGGTGAATGTGCCCCCTTCGAGATCGGCAATGGTTATCCGATTTTCCATTACTTTCTCTGAAAAATCGCGGATTTCTTTCTCAATTTCCCAGAAATGCAGCCTGTCGGCCCCACGCAGCACCGGCACGACAAGCCCTTTTTTGCCGCCGATGGCAATGCCGATGTCGTAAAAATCGTGGTAGACGATATCCTGGCCGTCGATACTGGCATTTACGGCCGGAAACTCCAGCAGCGCCTCACAGCAGCTCTTGACAAAAAAGGACATGTAGCCCAGCGCAACGCCATGGCGCTCTTTCATCTGCTCCTTGTAACGGGAGCGGAGGCCGATAATCCGGCTCATGTCCGCCTCATTGAAGGTCGTCAGCATGGCGGTCTGCTGCCGTGCTGCCAGGAGGCGTTCGGCGATTCTCTTTCTTATGGGGGTCATAGGTACGCGGGTTTCTCCGGGACTCGGGACTCCGACTCTCTGGGGACTAAAGGGCTCCGGGCTCGGGGGTAGCGGAGAGTCTGGAGGGGTTTGAGTGTCAGTCTTGGTCCCGTAAGCTGCCGGTTCTTCCGAGCGAACCGTGAGGATGTCCTGCGCGGTGACCCCACCTTTTCTGCCGCTTCCGGAGATTGTGGCAATATCGATGCCTTTCTCGGCTGAGAGCTTGCGGGCAGACGGGGATGAAGGGGGTGACAGTGGGGCAGCTTCTTGAGTAGCGGCAATAACAGGCGCTGCGCCGCTCTCGTCGATCTCGCCGATGACAGTGCCGATCTTGACTGTCTCCCCTTCCGGGACCAGCTGTTTCAGTACGCCGGCAGCATCCGCCTGCATTGTGAAAGTGATTTTGTCGGTCTCTAGCTCACAGACAACATCATCTTTTGCCACCTGCTCGCCGCTGCTTTTCAGCCATTTGCCGACAAGCGCCTCAACAACAGATTCACCGACAGAAGGGACTTTTATTTCCATACTTTTCTCCGTTTTTCCTCTGACTTCTGAATTCTGACTACTGTTCCAGCAGCGCTTTCGCAATTATCTGCTTCTGCTCTTCCCCGTGCACCCGGTGGGAACCGGTCGCCGGGGCGGCGGCGGCTGGCCTGCCGATGTAAAGCGGCTCCCTGCTGAGAAGCAGTGCCAGCTCAATTCGCAGGAACGGCCAGGCCCCCATGTTGGCAGGCTCTTCCTGAGTCCAGACGACCTGAACATCTTGCGGGAATTTTTTCAGTTCCGTTTGCAGCAGATCGCCTCTGAACGGGTAGAGTTGCTCTATCCGGATAATGGCAATATCAGTTCGCTTGGCAGCTACGAGCTTTTCCCTAAGCTCGTAGTATATTTTTCCGGAACACAAAATCACTCTGCTGACTGTAGTTCCATTAACCGTATTGGCCAGCACCGGCTTGAACTCGCCATTTGCGAGGTCGGCAAGGTCGGAGACGCAGGCCGGGTTGCGGAGCAGGCTCTTGGGGGTGAAGACAACCAGCGGTTTTTGGGGTGACTGTACCATCTGCCGTCTTAGCAGGTGGAAGATCTGGGCCGGGGTCGATGGCGTGGCGATCCGGAGATTGTCCTCAGCGCAGAGCGAGAGAAACCTTTCGATCCGCGCACTTGAATGTTCAGCGCCGTTCCCTTCATAACCGTGGGGCAGGAGCAGAACAAGTCCGGACTCTCTCCCCCATTTGCTTTCGCCGCGACGCTATGAACTGGTCGATGATCACCTGGGCGCCGTTGGCAAAGTCACCGAACTGGGCTTCCCAGATTGTCAGACCGCCCAGGGCGGTGACGCTGTAGCCGTATTCGAAACCGAGCACCGCGTTTTCGGAAAGCATGCTGTCGTAAACCATGAAACGAGCATTGCCGGTCGTGACAGTTGCGAGAGGGGTGAATGTCGCCGGGGTGTGCATGTCATGCAGATACCGCATGGCGATGATTGAAGGTGCCGCGGCGGCAATCCTGACCGGAAAGCCTCACAGAAACTCCGTCCGCCAGCAGCGTGGCAAAGGCGAGCGCCTCTGCTGAGCCCCAGTCAAGGCCGCTCCCTGCCAGGACCGCGCTGCGTCGTTTTTCATAAAGCTGCATCAGTTTCGGATGCGGTTTGAAGCCATCAGGCAGAGTAGTCAGTCTGACTGTTAACTCTTTGAGGATGTCTGCTGGGACAGCAGTCTCTGATGCTGGCAGACCTTTTGCCAGGCGTGCATATTCGCGCTCGGACCCCGGTTGGTGATGGGGGGTCTCACCGCTCGCAGCTTTCTCAAGAGCTTCGCGGTAGGATTCCGCCATCCTGTCGATGGAGTCAACCGGAATCCCGAGTGCCGCCAGGGATTCTGCGTAGAGCAGATGGACAGGCCGGCGATTTTTTATCTGTTCATACATGAGCGGCTGAGTGAAGCCGGGTTCGTCACCTTCGTTATGTCCGTGGCGACGGTAGCAGATTATCTCGATGACAACATCCCGACCGAACTGCTGGCGATAGGCAAGAGCCAGTCTGGCGACCATGTCGACCGCTTCCGGTTCTTCGCCATTGACATGAAAGATCGGAATCATCAGCATCTTGGCCACATCCGTGGCGTAGCGGGTTGACCTGGCGTCTTCCGGCAGGGTGGTGAAGCCGATCTGATTGTTGAGGACGATATGTATCGTCCCTCCGGTTGAGTAACCTTCAAGCTGCGACAGGTTCAAAGTCTCTGCGACCATCCCCTGTCCAGCGAAAGCAGCGTCGCCATGCACCAGCAGCGGCAGTAGTCGTTTCTCCCCGTCATCGCCGATTTCATCCTGATGTGCGCGACATTTGCCTTCCACCATCGGATCAACCGCTTCAAGATGGCTCGGATTAAAGGCAAGGGAAAGATGCAAGCCGGCCACATCCGCCGAATACCCCTTGTGGTATTTAACGTCACCTTCACCGGAGATGCTTTCCGGCTGATTGTCCTCGAATTCGGAGAACAGCGCAGGAAGGGGCTTGCCAAGAATATTGGCAAGCACATTAAGCCGACCGCGATGTGACATGCCAATGATCAGACTGGTCAATCCGGCACCTTTCCCGGCGTTGACAATAGCATCAAGGGCGACAAGCAGCGCTTCACCACCTTCCAGCGAAAACCTTTTCTGGCCGATAAAACGGCGGCCGAGGAACTCTTCAAAGAGTGCTCCCTGCTGCAGGCGGGAAAGGATGCGGAGCTGTTGTTCTTTTCCCGGTTGCGGCCGGTTCTGCGACGGCTCCATCCGGTCAATCAACCATTGCCGCTCCGCCGGCTCCTGGATATACATGAACTCGACCCCGACGGAGCGACAGTAAGTGGTCCGCATGGTCGCGAGGATCTCCCCCAGCGTGGCGGTATTTTTCAGGTAGCGTTTAATATGGAAATGCCTGTCAAGATCAGCTTCAGAAAGGTCGAAAGCGGCAAGGTCGAGTAGTGGATGGGAGACAGGGCAGGGTGAGAGCGGGTCGTTACAGGCGAGCAGATGGCCGATATCCCGATAGCGATAGATCAGCGACTGGACAGAGGACTGCAGCATAGCTTCCCGAAGGTCCGGATGCTGATCAGCCGGGAGCGGAGACCGTCCCAGATCGAACCCCTCAAAAAAACTCCGCCAGGCTGCATCGACCGATGCCGGGTTCTGTTGCCATTGGCGATAGTGCGTTTCGATCCATTCCGGGTCAATATTGTGAAGAAAAGACATAAACAGCTCTCCTGATGTTTTGAGAATAGCTTTAAAACTATAGCAGATAAGGGATGAGATGCAATCTTCAGTGGTATGCGAGGGTTCAACTTTTCTTGACAGTGGCTAAATTTTGATTGATTGTTCAGAATGTTTTTCTACTGCCTGACAAATTGAAAATAAAGACATTAATGGAACATGGAAAAGGCGGATAGATCCTTGGCCTATTACATAAGGTTTAAATCCGAATTTATCCGGTAAATCAGATTTGATCTGCGTTCTATGCAGATTTTTTCAGGCTGGAGGTTTTTTGTGAACTTTCTTGAACTTATAAAAGAGCAGGTGATTGTCGGTGACGGTGCTGTCGGCACAATGCTTTACAGCAAGGGGGTCGGCCTGGATGCCAATTTTGAGCATCTCAATCTTGTCAGACCCTCACTGGTCGGCGAACTGCATCGGGAATACCTGGATGCCGGAGCAAGGCTGATAGAGACCAACACCTTTGGAGCTAATCGAACCCGTCTGGCCCCCATAGGGCTTGAGAAGAAGCTTGCGGAACTGAACCGCCAGGGGGCGTTCATTGCCAGGCAGGCTGTGCTGGCTGCAGGGCTTGCCGGGAAAGCTTTTGTGGCCGGGGCAATCGGGCCCCTGGCAAAGGCAAAGGGGGACGAGCGGGAGCTTGGCAGCGACGAAATGAAGGCAATCTTCCTTGAGCAGGCGATCCCGCTGGCAGAAGGCGGGGTGGATCTGCTCATTCTGGAGACCTTCTCGGATCTTGGCCAGCTGCTTTGTGCCCTGGCAGCGGCAAAACAGTGCGGCCTGCCGATCGTTGCCAGCATGGCCTATCTTGAGGGTGGCCGGACAGGCGGCGGCAGTGAGGCGTCACGGGCTGCCCGGGAGTTGACCGCTGCCGGCGCCGATCTTGTCGGGGCGAACTGCGGAGCAGGCCCGCGGGAAATACTGCTGACACTGGAAAAACTCGCTCTGGGAACTGCTCTCCCTTTGGCTGCTTTTGCCAATTCAGGTTTTCCCGAGTTTGTGGACGGGCGTTATATCTACCGGACGACCCCGGATTATTTCGCTGAAAAAGGGCTGGAGATGGCTGCTGCCGGCGCTGTACTTATCGGCGGCTGCTGTGGGACGACACCGGCGCATATCAGGCAGCTGTCGCTCCGACTTGAAGGAATTAAACCCGCAAAGAAGCAGGTTTTCATTGAAGTTGCGCCGGTTGCTGCGGCAGATTGACACGGAAGAGAAGTGAAAAGGGTTTTCTGGCGGCGTGGGGCAAGCGGCCGGTCATAACGGTTGAGCTTGATCCGCCAAAGGGACTTGACTGCGGCAAGATTCTCAGGGGCGCTGCGGCGCTCAAGGCGGCGGGTGCCGATGCGATCAATCTGGCGGAAAATCCGCTGGCGCGGGTAAGAATGGGGAATATTGCCCTGGCGAGGATCATTCAGGAGCAGATCGGCATAGAGGTCATCCCCCATATCACCTGCCGTGACAGGAATCTGCTCGGACTGCAGTCCGACCTTATGGGGGCGAGTCTTCTTGGCATAAGCTCAATTTTGGCTGTTACCGGTGATCCCGCCCGGCTCGGTGATCAGAGCGGCGCTTCATCGGTTTTTGACCTGAACTCTTTCGGCCTGATCAAGCTGCTTGCCGACCTTAACAGCGGAGTGAACGGACTGGGGCAGTCAATATCGGGCGGGACAGGCTTCAAGATCGGCTGCGCATTTAATCCCAATACCCCCAGGCTTGAGGTTCAGGTCGCCAGGCTTGAGAAGAAGGTTGCCGCCGGAGCGCAGTTCGCCCAGACCCAGCCGGTGTACGATGCTGCCCTGGCAGTTGCCACGGCGGAGAGCACGGCGCATCTCGGCATTCCGGTTCTGCTCGGCATCATGCCGCTGACCGGTGAACGTAACTGCGAATACCTGCATAACGAAGTGCCGGGGATCGTAATTCCTGATGAGGTAAGAGCCAGAATGCGTGGCAAGGAGAAGAGTGACGGGGCGGCAGAGGGGATAAAGATAGCACTGGAGCTGATTGAAAGCGTCAGGGGTGTTGTCGGCGGTTACTACATAATAGCTCCCTTCGGGAGGCACGAAGTGGCACTTGAATTGATCAGGGCGATACGGAGAGCATAGCACATGTCGATAACCTCCGTTGCCTTCGCTCGTCGAGCATCCCAAAGGTGTCGAGTCTAACCCTTGACAACTTCAGCCCAATTTATGTCCATGTTTTGTTCCGGGCGGTACATCCATCACGCGCTGCTGTTTCTGAACTGCAATTATCCGGGATTGGGTACTAGCCCTAGTTTCGCGGGGGTAACAGGTAAAGCGTCATGGCGAAGATCAGATAGACCATCAACACCAACGTCCCGACGAACCAGGCCGAACGCCCGCTGTTCGTGACGAGTGCCGCCGTGAGAGTGGCGATCAGAATCATCACTACCGCGCCAGGCCAGAATTGCAGGTCCATCGGCGCCGGACCGATAAAATAGCTCGCGAACACCAGCACCGGCGCGACAAAGAGCGCGATTTGAGCCGCACTCCCCAGCGCGATGCCCACGCTCAGATCCAGCCTGTTTTTACGCGCACCGGAAAACGCCGAGCCCATCTCGGCTGCGCCGCCGACCAGCGCCACGACGATGAAGCCCACGAACGCGGGAGTCATGCCGAAGGACTCAGCCGCTTTCTGCACCGACTCGACGAACACTTCGCTAACCAGCGCCACCAGCACCGTGACGCCGGCCAGCGTGGCCAGGGCCAGACCTATGGGCCACGGCGCTTCGTCGTCCTCTGCGTGTTCCGCACTGACAAACAAGCTCGCGGTGCGTCTTGAGCGAGAACAGCATGCCCAGTCCATAGGCCACGATGAGCAGCCCCGACAGACCCACGCTCAACTGTTGGGTGAACGCAGCCCCCGCCGCCGAGTCGGCTTCGGAGACCGCCGAAGGAATCAACAGCGCGATCGAGGCCAGGAAAAGCAGCCCCGCTTGCAGGCGGGCGCTGGCCACGTTGTATTCCTGCACGTGGTGCTTGAGTCCGCCGAGCAGAAACGACGCACCCAACACGAACAGCGTGTTGGTGACAATCGCGCCGGCAATGGACGCTTTCACCAACATGTATTGTCCTGCGCTCAATGCGGTCAATGCGATGACCAGTTCGGTGAGGTTTCCCAGCGTGGCGTTGAGCAGGCCGCCGACCGCGTCACCCGTCTTGGCCGCCACGGATTCGGTGGCGTGACTCAACAGCGCGGCCAACGGCACGATAGCGAGGACCGAGAGTACGAACAGGAGCGTGTGCGCTTCAGGCTTGATCTTTTCAGCGACGAAGATAACGGGCACAAAGACCAACATCCAGAGCATCGGATTGTGACGGATTTCTTTGAGGAGTGCATTCATGTGAGGGGCTCCTTTCAGGAAGAAACGATTTCCTACCTCCATCACTTGGAGTCGTCAGCGAGGTGCGTCGCCATATTTTTAAACCTGGTAACGGGGAGGCCGGAGCATGATCGGCTCTGGCGCTTCAACCCATTGCCGAGCCATCGGCGACAAATCGCCGGTAGTTCTGTCTGGCAACTGTAATATCGAGTCAACAGAATCAACTAAGCCCCCTTAGGTCCTCCAATCCCGACTACAGTTTTTCGACTCTGTACCCCTTCTTTTTGAGCGCCTCGATTATGCCGTCTCTCCCCACCAGATGGCCGGCACCGACCAGGACGAATCTTGTCCGGGGCATGTTCTGATAAGCGGCGATGATTGACAGCCAGTTTCTGTTCCGGTCAGTGATCAGCCTGCTGTAGAGTCTCGGCTGGCGGGTTTTGAGGTCGGCAACCATCAACTCATCCAGTTTCACTGCGTCACCCGTGCGCCAGGCGCTCGCAAGTGCAGCGAACTGCTGCCGGAGGGTCGCCATATCCTTGAGCGAATAAGAGACAAATTCGTCCTCAATACCGTCCGCCATCGAAACGACATAATTCAACTGTTCATCAACCGTTTCAAGTCCCTCAATGACTTTCTTTTCTTTAAGTGCCAGGTCATAGAAAAACTGGTCAACTCCCTGGCGGCGCACCCCCATTTTTTCAAGTTCCATGAGAGTTAATGTCAGCATCAGCATGGCTGGCTTGAACTGCTCGAACTGCTCCATCGGAATACCGTTTGCTGCGCAATAGGTGCTAAGCTCCTTATATGTAAGGGGCGACAGGTGCTTCGCAAGAGTGCTGCCGTCTGCATACCTGGCTTTTGTCAGCAGTTTCTGCTGTGTCGCCTGATCCAGCATCTTGCCGATGTCGGTCTCGAAAACCACGATATCGGCGGCCTTGTACGCCATGGCAAACTCGGGCGGCAGCGGATAATCCCCGTCCCGCAGGAGATGACAGGTGCCGCCGAGGTAGATGACGGAATCTCCCTTGTGCGCTTTCCAGACTGATGATTCAGCTGCTGCAACGCTGCAGGTAATAACAACCAGCAGAGTGCTTATTATGAACCTGTTCATCCCTGTGCTCCTGAAGGTGTGGCAGGTATGATTTCCGGTCTGGCACGGCACGTTGAACGGAAGCAGTCACCTTTATAGCACAACTGCCGGTGTGACAGCATCATTTCAATCAATAGGAAAATGTGGGACAGATTTAGCTTTCATGCTTCCCCAGGCGTGCTGTTCTTGGCATAAAGAGGCTTCACCACATCGCCTTCTAATGATCAATAAATAGATCTGTCCCGGTTTTTCCTTTAGCGGAAGAGCAGTGGCAAGTCAACAGAATCAACTACGTCCCCTTAGGTTCTCCCTGGGGACATATTTCCATTCCATCGAAAACGGAAACCCGGTATCATGCATATCAGTCTGTCCCGTCATGCATACAGTACTGCAGTCCGGAGGCACGCCATGATCCGCACCACGTGTTCACTGCTCATCTCACTCCTGCTCCTTGCGGGCTGTTCCGCAATCCACCTTCACGCCACCCCGTGGCGCCTCACCACCCGGGTCGCATCCGCCGGTGGCTCCATCTCCTCGCCCAACAGGGAGGGGGAACAGACCGTTAGCGACGGCTCCCTCTCCCGGACCTATCTCACCGGGGAGATCGTCCCGGTAACGGTCACCCCCGATACCGGCCACTTCGTCTCCAACCTGACCCTGGACGGCAAGGTCCTGCACCTGAACGACCCGGCCGTTCCCTTTGTCACCACCGTGGAAGGGCCATCGCCCCGGAGCGTCGTGGCAACCTTTCTCCGGATCCCGTTCGTCCTGACCGCAACCGCGGGGGCCAACGGCACCGTAACCCCGCTCAGCCTTCAGGTCCGGCAGGGACGGCAGGCAACGCCCGTCTGGTTCGTTTTCGTCCCGTACAACGGCTACGCCGTCCACGACATCACGGTGACCGGCCATCTGCCGAATGAGGACTACCAGCTGCTCGACGCGGCCACCGGCCGTCCGGTGACGCTCCCCGCACAGCCAAAAGTCCGGGTGAAGGTCGTCATCATCAACGTGAAAGGGTCCACGACGCTTACCGGCACCTTCGCCGTGATGGGCGCCTTTGCCGGCGCGCCCCGCACGGTTCTGGCCGGTTCCACGGTGGCCCTCGACGGCAGCGCCGGCGCCGAAGCGACCGCCTATGCCTGGCGCCAGCTCGACGGCCCTGCAACCGTCACCCTTTCCGGCGCGAACAGCGCCAGGGCGACCTTCCGGGCGCCCGCCGCCACCGGCACCTACCGGTTCGTGTTGACAACCGGCGGCGGGAGCGGCTCCGCGACCACCACCGTCTTCGTGACGGACTCCCTCGCCGCGGCCGCCCGCGGCCAGTGCCAGAACTGCCATAGCCAACAGGGTGTCGGTGCGGACAGGCATGTCTTTGCCCGCTGGAGCTCCTCGGTGCATGCCCGCCCCGCCAACGCCGTCATGTGCTACCGGTGTCACGTGGACACCGCGTCCGGCGGCCACCCCGGCCCGGCGCTGGCATCCCTGCGGCGGATCTGCGCAACCTGCCACGACATCGCCAACCATCCCATCGACATCGACGCGAAGGCCTGCACCTCCTGCCACGACCCCCATTCGGGGAATCCCTGAGGGCCCGAAAGAGCTCACTCCCCCAGCCGCCCCATGACCCACTCCAGGTTAACCTGCGCCACCAGGTAGTCATTCGCCACCCTGGCCCGGTTGATCTCGGCCTGCAGCAGGTTGGTCTGGGCATCGTCGACCTCAAGGCGGATCTGCCATGAGATAACTGTCTGCGCTGATGGGACTCGACTTATACCTTCCTTCCCATAAAGTCCCAGTTCGTTTTTCCAATTTATTGATAAATACGGTAAACTGATTGTTAATTGAACCCGGAAAGGGAAAGAAGGGAACCATGAACCATTCTGCACTCACCATGGGACGCCGGGGAGCGGCAGCGGGCATCATCTGCTGCGTGCTCGCCCTGTCCGGAGGCTGCACCTTCTCCATGGAGAAGATGCCTGCGCCCCGCGACCAGGAGCTCGCCGACGTTCTCCGGCTTCCGCAGGATATCGCGCCCTATGCCGGCGCCGCCGGAGAGCGCCTGGCCCTCGGCAACGACTGTCAGGCGAGGCTGCTGGACGAGTTCCGCACGCGCTACTTTGCGCCGTGGACCAACGCTGCGCCGCACTACGACCCCGCCGAAACGAAAGAGCTCATGAAAAACACGGCCCGGGGGCACTGGTATGGGGTCAACCGTCGGCCCATGGCGCCGGAGATGATGCGGGAGCTGCTCCACAACTGCGCCCTGGAAAGCTTCCCTTCCCGCAACGAGACGGCAATCAGCGTCGCCCCGGCCCACCTGCGCGGGCTGCCGACCCGTCTCCCGTTTTTCACGGCGAAGGAGGGCTACCCCTTCGACATGCTCCAGTACCCCAACGTCAAGCTGAACGAACCGCTCCGGGTGCTCCACGCCTCGCGGGACGGGGCGTGGCTTTTCGTCGAAAGCGCCTATTCCGCCGGGTGGCTGGAGACCCGCGAAGTGGCCCTGGTCGACCGGGGCTTCATCGATTCCTGGATGGGGCGCCCACAGGTGGTGATCATCCGGGATTACGCAACCGTTGCCGACGCCAGGTCGGGCATTGCCCACCGGGCCAAGATTGGCACCATTCTCCCGCTGGCCACGGCCGGGGACGGGTGGTGGGAGGCGGTGGTGGCGGCGGCGGGAGAGGAGCGGCGGGCGGTCACCTCCGTGGCCCGGCTTCCCCGCGAGGCGGCCGCCCCCTTCCCCCTGGCATTCGACGGGGCAAACCTTGCCCTGATCGGCAACCAGCTGCTGGGTCAACCCTACGGCTGGGGTGAAATCTACGGCCTGCGGGACTGCTCGGCAATGCTCCGCGACCAATTCCTGCCGTTCGGGATCTGGCTGCCGCGCACCGCGACCGACCAGATCGCCTCCGCCGGGCGGCAGCGGGACCTGAAAAGCTTCGGGCCGCGGGAGAAGGAGGAGATAATCAGGCGGGAGGGGCTCCCTTTTCTCACCCTGCTCCACAAGCCGGGGCACATCATGCTCTATATCGGTACCGATCCGCAGGGGAGGCCGCTGGTGTTCCACAACATCTGGTCGATCCGGGTGAAGGACGCTGCGGGGGAGAGGCCGCAGCTCATAGGCAAGGCGGTCATCACTACGCTGGAACCGGGGAAGGAGCTGGGGCTGGTTGAGGGGGGGACGCTGCTGGAGCAGGGGACCGCCCTGGCGACCATCACCGACCGGTGTACGGAGGCGCCGGGCCGACGGCAGTCGGACAAAGAATGAAAACGGGGACAGGCTACAAGGTTTTGTGCCGGCGCCGGAGTCATTCTATTGACCAGGAAAACGGGAAAATATGAACCGTTCAGACGGATTTGCAGTGGATTTATTCCAGGCGGGACGTAGTCTAAGTTGGATAACTTCTGTTTCTATTCCGGGGGTATGCTTCCGCTTCTGCTGCACAGACATCCCTCCCGCTGAGACTAAAGGGGACATTGTTGATTAGTCAATTAGCTTGCTTCTCAGAGCCTAATTTTCACTTCTATTCCCTAAGACCGACAGACTCCTTAGTGCCCCTGCGAACGAAAAACTCTTCTCCATCCAATCGACAGTATGAGCAGAACGATGTTGAGCAGGACGATGACGCCGCCGCTGGGAAGGTTGAGGCTGAAGGAGAGGATTATCCCGGCCGTGACCGAGACAACGGAGAATATAGCGGCCAGGATTATGGTGAGCCGGAAGCTTCTGGCGACCTGGAGAGCGGTTACCGGCGGGATGATCAGCAGTGCCGAGACCAGCAGGATGCCGACCAGCTTCATGGCCAGCACCACAGTCAGTGCTGTCAGCAGAGCCAGCAGGGAGTTGATCCTTTCGACTTTTATGCCGCTGCTTCTGGCCAGCTCTTCATCAAAAGTAATGGCAAACAGTCTGTTGTAGTTGATGATGACAACAGAGATCACTATGCAGAAAAGTACCCCCGCCAGAACCGTTTCACTGCTGCTGACCGCCAGAATGTTGCCGAACAGATAACTGAACAGCTCCACATTGAAGCCGCCGGTCGCTCCGGCAATGATTATCCCGCCCGCTATTCCAGCCGCTGAAACTATTCCTATGGCGGCATCACCGTAGATGCGCGCTTTTTCCGTCAGTTTGAGGATGCCGAGGGAAGAGAGCAGTACCACCGGCAGTGCCGCCAACGTCACGTAAGTCGGCTGTGCTTTCAGAGCAAGGGCAAGGGCCACGCTGCCGAAGGTGACATGAGCGAGACCGTCGCCGATCAGTGACAGCCGCCGCAGCACAAGGAAAACTCCAAGAACGGCACAGAGAATCCCTACCAGAATTCCGGAGATCAGCGCCCGCTGCATGAAGCTGTATGAGAAAATTTCAACAAGTGTCATTTCAGTGCCTGTGGCAGATGAGGTGCTGGGCGTGTTCTCCGAAAAAAGCGGTCATTTCATCGGAGTGACAGAAGTCGTCAAAACTCCCGTCAAAGATGATCTTTTTGTCTATATAAAGGAAGCGGCTGGCATATTTGCCGATGCTCCAGGTGTCGTGAGTGACCAGGATGACAGTAGTCCCTTCGCTTTTGTTGACACCTTCCACCAGTGAGTAGAAATTCTCTCTGGTTTCAGGATCGAGAGCGGTTGTCGGCTCGTCCAGAATAAGGATATCCGGGCGGTTGACCATGGCTCTGGCCAGAAGTACCCGCTGCTGCTGTCCGCCGGAGAGATCACCAATAAGCCGTTTTTTGAGATGTGAAATTCCCATCATCGCGAGGGCTGCGTCAATTGCTTCCTTTTTATTTACAGCTGAGGGGGAGGTTTTTCTCCCTTCGGTCAGGAGTCCGAGTTTCACAATCTCTTCAGCTGTACCCGGAAAGTTCGGGTTGAAAAGTTTGATCCGTTGCGGAAGATAGCCGATTCTGTGCCATTGGGAAAAGGAGTTTAAGGGGGAGCCGAGCAGGGTGATTTCTCCTGCTGCTGAATCCATCAGGCCGAGAATCGCCCGGATTAGAGTGCTTTTGCCTGAACCGTTTGGGCCGACAATGCCGATATAGTCACCGGCCGATATCCGGAAAGAGACATTGGAGAGCACCTCCATGCCGTTGTAGCTGCATTTCAGATCGTTTATGTCAAGTACAGCTATCGGCATGCCAATCCCTTGCGAAGAGCGGCCAGATTCTGCTCCATCAGGTCAATATAGGAGGTTTTACTCTCCAGTTCTTCGCGGGTAATATTGTGAATGCCGTGAAGTTTAAGGAGAGACGCTCCTGTCTCTTCAGCTACACTCCGGGCAACCGCCGGAGAAAGCAGCTCCTCGTAGAAGACACTTGTAAGTTTATGGCGGCGAATGGTGTCGATAAGTTCCATCATTTTTTTTGGAGAAGGCTCGCTATCGGCCGAGACCCCGTAGGCGGATATGTAATGAAGATTATAGCGCTCTGCCAGATAAGTAAAAGCATAGTGCCCGCCATGAATGAACTCGCGAGTATTGCAGTCGGCAAGTCCCGTGCGGAAATGATCGTCAACCGCTTTTAGCCGTGCTTTATAGGCGGCCGCATTGGTGTTGAACAGATCTTTCTTCCCAGGGAGCCCTTCAGCAAGGGCGTTGGCAATATTGTCGATCATCAGCATGGCATTGTCGATGTCGAGCCAGATGTGCGGGTCTTTCGGGCTGTCGTTGTGATCATGCCCATGGGGATCCGCAGCGTTGCGATAACCAGCCCCCTTGCCTGCTTCAATCTGCATCGGTTTTCCGTTCTTTGTAACGCCGCTGAGCAGTTTTTCCGCCCATGGCTCCATGCCTCTGTTCGTGTAGATGAATATATCGGCTTTGGCGACAGTCATCATATCTTCAGGTCTGGGCTCAAAGCTGTGCGGTTCCATTCCGGGTGGGAGGAGCAGGCTGACATCAATGGCATCGCCGCCGACATTCCGGGCAAAATCATAAAGAGGGAAGAGGGTTGTCACGACTTTCAGCTTGCCGGGATCCGGGCTGCTCTTTGGTTTGGAGCAGGCCGGGAGAATCATGGCGATGAGTATTGTCAGCAGTAATTTTACGGTTAAATGTTTCAGGTTAATGCCTCGAATCAGTTTTGTTTTTGTCTGCTAAGATAGCTCTGCAACGGCTCATGTCAAGGGAAAAGACCTTTCGGGAGAGGCCGGGGCAAGTAATTATCTGCGCACCCTTTGAAGAGTCTGGAATTCTGTCAGAAATCATATATACTACCCGGAATAAATTACCGTCAATAAGGAGAGACGATGCAGCGGAATTTACGTGCCGGCGCAAGCATCATGCGTTCATTTCAGATATTATCGCTATTGATTGCAGCCGGTGGATTTATCTATGCCGGTATCATGATGCAGGCTGAAGTTCCGCCTGGGATGCTTGGCTTTATCAGGATGGTAATGATTCTGTTCCTCCTGATTTCTTTAATGCTGGCGACTTCTATTTTTATGCTCTCCAGAAGGAACCTTGCCAGACGGATCAACAACCTCTCCAAAACTCTTGATCAGGTAACTGCCGGCGATCTTACGGCAAGGGTAGCCGTTGGCTCGACTGATGAGATGGACCAACTGGGGAATAATCTCAACATGATGCTCGATAAGTTCGAAGCACTGATTATCAGTATCAGCTCAATAGCTTCCGAACTTACCGATATCTCCAACCAGAACAGCAATGCGGCCGCGCGGGTACTTGCTGCGGTTAAGGTTCAGTCGGATAGTGTTGAAAAAGCATCTTTTGCGGTTAGCGGAATAGTTGGCTCTGTTGACAAGGTGAGTGACGGAGTCATTAATCTTGCCGGCTCTGCCGAGATAAACAGCGCCTCTATTGCCGAAATTTCCGCCAGCATCGGCAGTGTCCGCAGGAGCGTGACGGTTCAGGGTGAATCCATTGATGAAGTCTCTTCTTCTATACATGAGATGGCTGCTGTCATGGAGCAGATAGGCACAAATGTCAAAAGCCTGATGGATGCATCTGTAAACACCACCTCCTCTGTAGCGGAGATGGATGCATCGACGAAGCAGGTCGAGGAAAATGCCCGCGAGACAGCCTCAATTTCCGGAGAAGTGCTCAAGGATGCAGAGCAGGGGAGAGCAGCTGTAGAGGCTACCATTGCCGGAATCAATGAGATTCGCGACTCTTCAGGCAGAACCTTCTCCTCAATAAACCTTCTTTCAGAAAGGGTCTCGGCAATCGGCAGTATCCTTTCCGTTATTGACGATATCGCAGAGCAGACCAATCTTTTGGCTTTGAACTCGGCAATAATTGCTGCCCAGGCTGGTGAGCACGGTAAAGGTTTTGCGATTGTCGCGGGTGAAATCAAGTCGCTTGCAACCAGAACCAGACAGTCCACTATGGAGATAGCTGCCCTGATTGATGCAGTCAAGGCTGAAACTTCAAAGGCGTCAGCTGCAATACGCCAGACAGAGGAGAGAGTTCTGGAGGGAGAGCATCTTTCAAAGCGCTCGGGAGATGCGCTTGGCAAGATTCTTTCAGGTGTGGAGATGGCATCTGCAAGGGTGAATCAAATAGCCCGGGCCACGGTCGAACAGTCGCAGGGGGGGCAGTTGATTCACGGCGCAATGAGGCATGTGGCTGATATGGTGGCACAGATTGCCCGTTCGTGCCAGGAGTCGGTTCGCACGCATGGCTCCATTATGATTGCCGTTGAGCGGATGAAGGCGTTCACCGCAGATGTGAACAGTTCGGCTGGCAGCCAAGAGCAGATTGGATCTGATATAGCAGCATCAACCGGGCAGATGACAACTGACATTGCAAGGATCAAAGAGGCCTGCTCCGAGCAGTCAGAGTGGAGCGTGCAGATATTCAACTCTATTGACACTGTCCGTGACTCAACTCAGAGCAGTCTGGAGTCCGCCAGTATCATGGAAAAAGGGGTTGAAAATCTTCTTTTACAGACAAAAATACTGAAAAACGAGATCAAGCAGCTCCAGATTTCGGATAAAAAGGTGAGTCAGTGAACGAGATGAGCCAAGCTGACATTAAACTGCAAGTTGAGGAGATATCCGGGTGCATCGGTAACGGTGACTACCGGGCTGCCCTTGCTGCTCTTGAGCAGATGCCACTTGCAGCAAGGACTCCGCTGGCTCTTTCCGCTTACGCTCTTTGTACGGCTGAACTTAAAGGCACTTACAAGAGTTCTGTCAACCTCTGTCATGAGGCGATTAAAAAAGATCCGAAAAACCCTGAACACTACTACCGTCAGGGGAGAATCCTTATCCTGGCCGGTAAGAGGAAAGATGCCATATGGGTCTTGCGCATGGGGTTGCGGCATGGACGGCATAAAGAGACACTGGCGACTCTTGCTTCTATGGGTCTCAGAAGGCCGCCGCCAATAAGCTTTTTGCCACGCAGCAATCCATTGAACAGGTGTCTTGGTAAACTGCTTACAAAGCTTAATTTGCGCTGATCAATAGGCGTTATGACGCCAGATATTCCCTGATTGTCTCCGCAAGAATTCCGTAAATCTTCCTGCACTCATTCTCATCCCGATCCAGAAGTGTAACCCTGAACCCCAGCAATGAGGTGTTGAACGAAGAGAGCGGCACTACGCAGATGCCGGTGGCTGCAAGAATGTAGTAAACAAAACGCTTGTCATGCGCAATATTTGCCCCGCCAACAAGCTTTTCAACAAGCTCCCTTACCTCCTGTTTTTCTATCGGCAGCGTTTGCCTGCCGGTTAGCATCCCATCTTTGAATGCAACAGACATATAGAAAGCACCGTTTGTCCTGTTAACAACAAGACCGGGTATCTCCTTGAGGAAATCGTAAGTTATGTTGCTCATTTTTTCGTATCTTCTGATCCGCTCTTCAAGATAGACCGGATACTGAGGATGCTTCATTATGGGCGGAATGCACTTTTGCGGCAGAGTCGTCGAGCAGACTTCATTCATCTTCTGGGTGAGGATGGCGTTGACATACTTCTGAAACGCAGCATCTTTGGCAAAGTTATAAACCTCTATCCAGCCGCATCTTGAACCCGGCCAGGGAAACTCTTTGGAAATCCCCTTGAGCGCAATTGCCGGGACATCACCGATAACATCCGAGATCGGCACAGTGCTCTGTCCGTTGTAGACGATGTTTATGTAGACTTCGTCAGATATGATGAAAAGGTCGAACTCTTTTGCCAGGGCAACTATCTTTTCAAGCGTCTCTTTCGGGTAAACCATGCCTGTCGGATTGTCGGGGTTTATCAGCATTATTGCGGCAACGCCGGGATTCTGAACGATCTGTCGACGCATCTCCTCCATATCCGGATGCCAGTTGTCTTCGGCTTTCAGGCGGTAACATAGCGGTGCTGAACCGGAATTGTTGCTTTCCGCGAGAGTATGGGTTGTATAAGTCGGCGAAGGGACCAGAACTCTAGTCTTGGGATCGAGACAGGCATAAATCTTGGCAATCGCATCGCCAAGGCCGTTGAAGAAGATAATGTCATCCGGGGTAATTTGGGCGCCATCGCGCTTGTTGGTGAGTTCACAGATATACTCCCTGGTTTCCAAAAGCCCGCGGGTATGACAGTATCCCCATGTGTCGTTGTTCATTGCCTCTGCAGCAACAATCTCCTTCATCCAGTGCGGGATTTGCTCCCCTTTGACGATGGGGTCGCCGATATTTTCCCAGTTTATCTTTACCCCGCATTTCTGTAGCTTCTCAGCAACATTGACAATGTTCCTGATTTCATAAGTCATCTCACCAACGCCCGGACTAACCAGATCTGTTCTCATTTTCTGCCTCCGAAATAATAAAAAAAGCCGTGGGCTTAGGCCCACGGCTTTACTTTCTGAATGTTTATAAAGCTAATTCAGCAAGCAGCAGTGAGCCCGGCGGCAGTTGATGCCGCGGCGATAATAGCTCGTGCTGCTATGTTTGCTGATATAACCATAGAAACTCGAATATCATATCAGACGGCGGCAAGTCAATAACTAATCAGAGTGCCGTCGATATAACCAGCCGACCATTGTCATCCCGCCAGCGGAGCCACCCCTGCGCCCCGGAATCAGTCATGAGCAGCACCCAGTCGCCATTTACCCGGAGAGGGGTGAATAGCTCCCCTTTTTCGACAGATTCTATCTGCTCAGATGAGGCAGTTGCATCCCGATGCAGAGTGTAAAACTCTTTTCGCAGCCCGCTAATCAGTGCAACAGGTCTATTTATTAACAGATCTTCCCATTTTATGAATTGATAACCGGAACGTCCTTCGATCCACCCTTCACGTTCGCCGTTGTCATAAATGATTCTGTACCAGCCGGATTTTTTCAGAGAGACAATGACAGGGACAGATAAGGCCGAAGATGCGATGGATTGCGCCAGAGGTGGTAAACTGCCGGCTTCAATTTCCGCAAGCCTTCCCAGTGAGGGCTCTTTGTAGATGACGATCGGGGAGTTTGCTCCCACTGGAACTTTTTTGATCTTCAGTATGCCGATTCCGCTTGGTATCCGTGCCTTTACAGAAGTAGCTGCAGAAACAGGCGAGGTGAAGACGAGAAAAGTCAGCAGCAGAGTAAAGAGTTTCAGCATTAGCTGGTGAACTCTTTTTTCAGGACGAGAAGGTACTCGTTTGCGGCGGTTCCATCTTCAGGAGCCCACGCAGGTTTTTCGTCTTCACTGAGAGGACGGTACGGACCTGCCTTTGCCTCAAAAAAAATAGTCCCTTCCGCGAGACTGACTGCGGTATGAAAAACTCCTGCGGGGATGTCGGCGCCGATATTTTCGCCTGCAGCCGTCAGCAGCAGTTTTTCAGTCACAACTCCGTTCTCGTCGAAGACGAGTATGCCGAGTCTGCCGCGCACGATCATGAAAGTTTCGGCCTTGAGCGGATCGAGATGCCTGTGCGGTCTGATATAAGATGCCGGTTCCATGGCATTAAGCAGCCGATGAGCAGGAAAGCCGTCATCAGGGTGGATGTTCCAGTTTTTCCGCTGCCGGGGATTTACTTGCGCAGCAGCAGTGATTTCGTCGAGAAGTTGTTGGTTGATTATTTTCATTCAAAGGTCTCTGTTTATAAATAAAGCCCGACGGGGCAGCCTTATCTGTCCACCAGTGCTATCTGATTCCCGTCCGGGTCTTCTACCACCGCCATTTTCCCCCAGGGGGAAGCTTCCAGCGGCTCGGCAAATCTTACCCCGGCAGTAGAAAGCTCCCTGCAGAGAGTGACGATATCCTCGACAGTCAGAGTTACACCGGTATGCCTGCCGACAAGGGGCATGGCAGCCTCATGCATTGCCAGAGCAACACCGAATTTTGCTCCGTCGCCAGGGAAAAATTCAAGCATCATCTGGGTCTCCTGCACAAGCGGCAGACCGAGTCGCTCAACATAGAACTTTTTTGCAACCGCGAGGTCCCGGACAAAAACCACTACATTCTTCATGCTTATTTTCATTGACGCACTCCTTAAAAAAAGTCACTCATCTTGATAGCAGAGCAGCATTTACCTTTCAAGCGATTTCGTCCAAAGACTTGACTTGCTGTCTCATCCGGATATAGTTTCGGGCAAAACAAGCAGTGGGAGTCCGTCTATGTCACGTCGCAGGAAGCTTGTCATTATAGTTGCTGCAAGCTTGGTTTGCGGGGTCCTCTTCACAGCATTCATACTGCCGTTGATAGTCCGCAGTCAGCTTGAAAAACAGATAAAGATTGCCACTGACCGAAGCTGTCAAGTTGCGAAGGTCTACATAAATCCGCTCAACTGGTCAGTCGAAGCTGTGAATGTAAAGCTGGCTGAAAAGAAATCAAACGCGGTCTTTGTCTCTTTCAGCAGTCTACGACTGAGAATCAGCCCTACATCAATCTGGCGGATGGCACCAGTAGTATCTAGTCTGAAAATCACCACACCGTATATACATCTGCAGCGAAATGCCTCTAACAGCTATAACTTCAGTGATATTCTTGAAAAGCATCCCCCAAAAAAGAACAACAAACCGGCACGGTTTTCACTCAATAATATAATTATTGAAAACGGCAGGCTGGTTTTTGATGATAATGCCGTTGCAAATCCGACTAGACATAATGTCGAAAAGATTAACCTCCAGGTTCCATTCATAAGTAACATTTCATATTTCGCCGACAGGTACGTCGATCCGAAATTTTCGGCAGTGGCCAACGGTGCTCCACTCAATTTTGACGGCAAGCTGAAACCATTCGACAAAGGGTTGGAAGCCAGTCTTGACATAAATCTGAAAAGGGTTGATATCCCGTATTATGCAGCCTATTTTCCTGCTGAGCTGCCCATAAGAATTACGCAAGGGGAGCTTTCAGGGGGGGTGAGGATAAACCATCAGCTAGTTCGCGACGGTAAGTCTGATATTCATATTTCCGGCCAGGTTGCTCTGAAAAATCTTGTCGTTACCGAGCCGACAGGGGCGCCATTGCTAGCGTTAAAATCAGCAGTTCTGGACATAGCGAAAATCGGACTGCTTGATCGTCGCTACGAGTTGGCAAAACTGCTGCTTGAATCTCCGCTAGTCTCTGTAAGCGGCGACAAGGATGGAACCTGGAATCTGTCTCGCCTGAAAAGCCGTAACGTGACAGCAGAGGAAGAGTCTCCCGAGGCGAATCCAGGTCCGGAAATTATTATCACCTCTTTGCGGTTGACTGACGGTGCAGTGAATGTAAAGGATTTACGCCCGCCTGGCGGCTGTTCGGTGGAACTGAAAGATATTGAAATCAGTCTCAATAATTTTACCAACAAAGGAAAGCAGCCTGCGCAATTTTCGCTGTCACTGATAAGCGGACGCAAAGAAAAGGCTGCTGCAAGCGGAAGTCTGTCTATGGAACCGTTTGCACTCTCTGCCAATATTGCTCTGTCCGATATCGTGCTTGAAGCATCATATCCGTATCTTGCCGGATTTTTGAATGCCCCTGTTAAAGGCAGCGCAGATTTTAATGGCAATCTTGTCTACACTAAAGAAAAGGGCTTCTCCTTTGACCACTCCATGTTCCGCCTGAAGGGTTTAAAAATTCCATTTGGCAAGAGCGATGCTGCATTTCTCCCTCTGCTGGTTGTTGAAGGCGGCAGCTTCAGTTTGAAGGAAAAAGCAGTTGCGATCGAAAAGATTTCAGTTGCAGGTGGCAAGGTTGATATCTCCCGTGATCACAATGGGAAATTGTCATCATCACTGCTGTTTAAAAGTAAGGGGGAGGGGACAAACCCTCGAACTAAAGCCGTTAGCGAGGAGAAACCTTTCTCATGGAATATCGGCAAAATCTCACTGAATGCCCTTAAAGCATCATTTCTGGACAATATGAAAGATGCGAAACCCAGATTCAAATTTGCTTCAATAAATGTCGATTTGTCCTCAGTCTCCGGGCCAAAATTCGCATATATGCCGGTATCCATCTCCGCAACTAGCGGCCCAAAAGGTAAATTCTCAATTGTAGGTAGACTAAACCCGGCACCATTTCATTTCTCAGGCAATATCACCTCAAAAAGTTTACCTTTTGCCGAATTTGATCCTTATCTGCCCGAAGGGGTGAATATGAGCCTGATCGATGGCACCCTCGATGCCAAGCTCTTTCTTGATCTTGCAATAAAAGACGGCAAGCCGTCAGGTCGTTTTCAAGGTGAAGGAGATGTCAGAGATTTTTACTCGGTCGATATGGAAGAGGACGACCTACTCAAGTGGGAGAGCCTTCATTTCGACAGGTTCAGCGGGAATATAGAACCATTTTCACTCACCATGAGCGGGCTCAGCCTGAATAATTATTATGCAAAGGTGGTAATTAATAAAAGCGGTCGGACGAATCTGCGTGAGATCTACAAGAAACCGATAAAGTCCGGCGACGCAGAGCCTGCATCAAATGAAACGCAAAGTATGGCCAAAAGCAAAGATTTGCGGATAGATACGGTAACCCTCTCTGGCGGAACGCTTAAATTTAGTGATCACCATCTGAATCGAGACTTTTCGACAACCATGCTAAATGTGGGGGGGAGGATAAGCGGTTTGAGCTCTGCTACAGGTTCTACGGCTGAAGTAGATCTTCGCGGCAATCTCGAGAATCATTCTCCGTTGAAGATTTCGGGCAGGGTGAATCCACTTGCCAAAGATCTTTTCCTCGACATGCAGATCGATTTCAGTGATATCGAACTTTCACCGTTAACCCCTTACTCAGGCACATATCTCGGTTACATAATTGATAAAGGTAAGCTCTCCTTGACGATGAAATACAAGGTTGAGAACAAGATTCTCTCGGCAGAGAACATAGTATTCATAGACCAGTTTACTTTCGGCGACAAAGTTGAAAGTAATAAGGCGACCTCTTTACCGGTCAGTTTTGCAGTTGCTCTCCTTAAGGATAAAAACGGTGAAATTCATCTGAATCTTCCTCTTTCGGGGAGAATCGATTCTCCGAAGTTCAGCATATGGGGGCTTGTCGGCCAGGTTTTGAAAAATCTGCTGGAAAAGGCGGCAACTTCACCTTTTGCACTTCTTCAGGCGAGTTTTGGCGATGGCGCCGACTTCAGCAGTGTCAGTTTTGCCCCTGGGGTCAGCAGGTTAACAGCGGCAGAGGAGGATAAACTCCGTTTACTTGCCAGGGTTTTGACTGAACGGCCAGGACTCAGACTTGAGGTTATGGGCTTTGCCGACCGGGTGCGTGATCCGGAAGGGTATAGAAAAGATTCACTGCTCAAGAAAATGAGAAACGAAAGATCTCTTTCCCTGACAAAAGAGAGAGCCGACAGTGGTCTTGATAAAAGTGCCTCGACCGATATCCCAGAGGACGAGCAGTCAAAATGGCTTAAAATCGTCTATGAAAAAGAGAAATTTCCAAGGCCGAGAACAGTTATCGGAACACTGAAAACACTGCCAGATGAAGAGATGAAAAAACTGATACTTGCAAACACACCGGTTTCAGAGCAGCAGCTCCGCTCTCTGGCAAGAGAGCGGGTTCTTACCGTCATTAATTTTCTTGTCAAGGAAGGAAAGCTGTCACCTGATCGCCTTTTCGAGAAGAGCACCGATCCTTTTGCGGCCTCCGGGAAAGGGGCGGCTGTTGGCGGCAGAGTGGAATTCGGGGTAGTGGCCAGATAGCTGCAGGAGCAAAACAATAAATCTGGATTCGGCAGTTTACTGCTGCCCGCTTGGAAACAGATATTTGGGGAGTTCAGCCGGATGAAAAAAATTCTGATTGTTGACGATGTAAAACTGCTGCGTGACTTATATACGAGACATCTTGCCACTTCCCAAGTCGAGGTTTTTATCGCTACAGAAGGTGAAGAAGCTCTTGAGATTGCCCGCAGAGAACTGCCAGATCTGATAATCATGGACAGGTATATGCCTAAAATGGATGGGATAGCGTCCTGTCTTGCGATCAAGGCCGACCCGTCACTTGTGCACATTCCGGTTATTATGGCAACTAATGCCGCACAGCAAGATGACGCGGACGAGTGCATCCGTGCCGGCGCCTCGGGGATTATCTCCAAGCCGATAGAATCTAAAGCTTTTCTCGATATAATAAAGGAATATCTTCCTGAAATTAACCGTCGGCCTGCAAGGGTGGCTGAGGCTCTGGAGATGAAGATAGTCGCAGATCAAAGCCTGCATCCCGCTCTCACCGAGGATATTAGCGTTAATGGTGCTTTTGCGGTATCAGACCTGCATGTTGCTGTTAATGAAGAGCTTATGTTTTCTTTTTTGCTCCCCGGCAAAGAGGTGCCGATTGAGGCCCAGGGGCGGGTCGTGTGGCTCAGGAAAGGGGGAGCTGTTCCCGGTTTTGGCATCGAGTTCAGTAAAATAACAGGTCAGGGATTGCCCATGTTGCGATTGGGCGAATTGAAGGATTTTGTCCAGTCGAAAGTCAAAAGCTAAACAGGTTTAACTTGCGACCTTCATTCTGTGGCAAAGAATTCATCCTTTGCCGCCAGCGAACGATGGAGCCGGCATTGAGGCAATGAAATTATCTATATTTTTACGGGCCGATAAGGGAAGAGCTATAAACTTTACTCCGTAAAGATTTTTACAGTCAGTTTTAGTCATGAAACGGGTGATTACCGCCTCTGTTTCAATCCGGCAAATATTGGGCAGAGAGAATTGACAGACAATATGACTCTCTAAAGCAAGATCGCAATCAGTCTCAATAAGCATGCCGGTATTACTGATGTCATGAGACAAGCAGGCAAACTCCGCTCCATAAATCTTACTTACTACATTAACCTCAAGTACAACTCTTTTATTCCTGCCAATCGTCAGTCCAAGATAACTGCCGATAATCTCTATCAGTTTGAGAGGCCCTATCGGCTTAGTCAAGACAACATCTGCCCCGCACTGCTCAGCGCTCTCTATGCTGCCAGGGATGTTATGGCACGTCATGATTAGCGGAACCTGCGGTGAGTCCTTCCCCTTACGGAGAAGATGGCAGAAGGTACAGCCGCTCATCTCTTCAAGCTTGAAGTCCAACAGAATCAGGTCAAAATTATGTTCCTTGTGCAACTTGAAGGCGTCAGCTCCACTCGCTGCCGTGAAGAGCCGGAATCCTCTTCTCATCAGTAAGGTGGTGTTCCTTTTCAAAAAAAGCATGTACGCGCTTGCCAGAAGAACCTTCTTCATAACGCCCTCTGCCAAGAGCATAACATGTGATTAAAATGTTTCAATTCAAAAAAACTTGTTGTTTTTCACGTAGGTGATAAAGTCCTGACAACTGGGGGGGGTATGCCCGATAGAAATTTCAAAAGGATACGTTTTATGACGAAAGCTATGGTCATTTCTGGTGATCACTGCTTTGACGCCCTGACTGAAAATATTAGCATCGGCGGCTTATTCATCAGAACTGATCAGATGATTCCAGTAGGAAAGTCTGTGGCAGTAATTTTATACCTGCCGAGCGTATCACGAAGCTCAACGTTAACGGCAAACTGCGTTGTGGTGAGAAAAGGGGTGAATGGCCTGGCGTTTCAATTTAAATCACTTGACCACGATACATTTACTCATTTAAGAACGATTTTAACCCGAAAATATTCCTACACCCCCCCTCTATTTTCATTGCCAACAAAGCCATAAACGTTCCCTGAACAGCTCCCGCCACTGAGCCACTAACGCATCGCACCAGCTTATCTTTATCTCCCCCACACTTCTCCCAACTTTATGTGACAGGCATAGCAAAGCTGTTTGTCCGACGAATCAATCCGTAAATGGTAACGATTTACGGCCCGTAAACTATGGCAAGAGATACAGTCTATCTTGCCGTCAACAAAAAATATTCCCATCTTTTCAGCGACCTCAACTGGTTTGAATTCATTTTTTAATTTTGGCGGAGGATATTTCTGTATCTTCGGATGGGATATGCCAAGAAAATAGTTGGGTATGCACTGAATGTGGTAATCGGAGATGTACCCGTTATGGCAGGAGAGGCACTCGTCATGGCTCCCCATGGGGTCGACTTTGAAGCCGTGGTGCTCATAGGCATCTGAGCGCGAAACCCAACCGCTTCCCAAGTCGACAAGAATGACAGTAACAACGATAATGGCAAAGTATACTGGCCTCATATTGCTTCCCCTCTTGGCGCCATTTGGAGTCCGACTTTGTGCTTTAAAGCATAGCACAGATCCACCTCTCGTCAATTTATCCGCACGGGTTTCACCTTTGTTTACCGGCGCACACCATTTAGCATAAACCATCTGAAATTGCTTGCTATTCTCCGCTGACTTCATTTTATCAATGACCACTCAAAACCGGCCTTTTCTTAACACCATTACACTGAAAGTACGCTGAGAATTTACCCCACCGGAGGCTTCAAACTTTCAACTGAATCTATCATATAGGGATTTTCAAACCATACAAAGCAAAAGGGCTTGGGGGTGGGGTACTCTGCCGGGTGGGGGTTAACGACTTTAGAAATGGCTGTTAGTTCTGCCATCCTGTCCGGAAATACAAAAGGGGCGCAAAATACAAAAAGGGTGTCAGAAAAACAGACACCCGCATATTGCCAATATCAAGCTGCTAGGAGTCTGTCGGACTTAGGAAATCAAAGCGAAAATTCGGCTGGGCGAGAACAGATTTAGTCGATTTTAAAGGTCAATAGTTGTTCTATTGACCAAGAAAGCGGCTAAATATGGACCGTTCAGACGGATTTGCAGCAGATTTATTCTAAGTCCGACAGACTCCTAGGCTCACCAGCTAGGGAGAGGTCTCTTTTTTATCGCTCCCTTTAAAAGTAAAAACGAATCATATCCCAGATCACGGAATTGAAGCGCCAACCCTTTATCGCTTTGGCGTACTACCTCACTTCTCACAGTAATGGAAGGGTTAGACGTACTTGGTATTTTGAAGTTAATCGTAACTACCTTGCCGACTGGCAGAGGATGGTCTGTGAGTACAAACACACCTCCAGCACTAAGATTTTCTGTCATAGCTTCAAAGCATATATCAGGCAACATCACCTTGGCTTTGGTAGCGTAATTCAACCTATAGAAGTGTCTGGGAAACATAAAAGTCACCCCTCATTCAACAAATTACGCCCCTGCAAATATTTTATCAAGTGATATTATTTATCATTAATGTAATGGCTATTGATACTGTCTCTACTCATTGTTTGCATTTTACAGCTCACGATATTTCAGCGCACATACGGATAATAGTTGATGGAAACAATCGAGCAAACGCAAAAAAACGCAAAAGCCCCAATGACCGGGATGGCCAAAGGGGCTTGAGATGGTATGGACACTATTTATCTTTGGTGTCGCACTATCCTTGTAGGGAATAGGGAAAGTGACTTTCTCCACAGCTCTTTTATTTATCTCCACAAATATGGAGTCCGCAGTGGCCGCATTTTCGGGAGAAGGAAAGTGTCGAGTCACGCATGTGGAACTTGTTGCCGCATCTTGGACATTTTGCGCAGGTCATCAGCGCCACTGCAATGCAAAGCAGGATGAACCAGGCCAAACATAAAATGCCCGTTTTTTTATACGATTGTGTCAACTGCAGAGTTGTTACTGATGCCGGCATATAAATAAGAATCAATCCCCATAAATACCATCTGCGTCTGCGAATTATGGCGAGCATTGCTCCATGGGTTGCCGAATTGTCGGAATTCTCATGTTCCACGGCCATCTCCAATTGTCTTTTCGGTTTGTCACTTACTTGGTCTGATCTCATCACAAATATAGCACAAAGGGGTAGTCGACTCTTTAAGCGGTGCCCACGGTAACCCGGTCCTTCCCCAACTTTTTAGACTGGTACATGGCATCATCGGCCTCGGTGATGAGTTGCTTGTAGGACGGCAGGTTGCCATCAATGTAGGTCGCGATTCCAATACTAGCCGTGATCTTCATACAGTCCAACCCTCCGATGACGATCTCGTTGAGCGCGGCGCGCAGCCTGTTGGCCATTTCGAGGGCCCCTTCGGCCAGGGTGTTAGGCAGGATCAGCACAAATTCTTCCCCTCCGTAACGGGCAGCGATGTCGCTATCCCTAATCAGACTGGACAGCATTCGCCCGATCTGTCGCAATACCTCATCGCCACAGACATGTCCGTAATTGTCGTTGATCTTCTTGAAGTCATCGAGATCGAGGAAGAGACAGGAGAGTGCCGTGTTGTAGCGCGCCGCCCGGGAAAACTCCTCCTCAATACGGGTGTAGAAGTGCTGGTGATTGTAGAGGGTGGTCAGCCCGTCCCGGAGGCTCATCTTTTCAAGATACCGTTGCTTGTTCAGCATCGACTCATAGAGGGCGGCATTCTCCAAGGCATTGAACGACATGGTGGCGGCCAGGTGACTCAACTTGTATACTCGTTCCGTAATGGCCTTTTTGAGGGGGCAAACGGTCCTCAGTAAGAAGGTCCCGAGGATGCTCTCCTTGTTGACGATGGGAACTACTATAATCGAGTTCATGGGCAGATTGATGATCTGGTCCCGTACCGGAGCCATGAGCGGATCGGTGGTGACGTCGTTGATGACCACCGTTTTCCGGGTCTTGATTGCCTGGCTGATCTCCGGATATTTTCTCAACTCCAGGCGGAGTTCCCCGGTTTTTGGCAGATCGCTGCTCGCTTTGACCAGCAGTTCCTGACTTGTGCTGAAGCTCAAGACCGAACATCGTCGCGCTCCGACGGCTTGGGCGATCCTCTCGACGATCGTCTGCAGAATTTTTGTGGGGCTTTTCAGGAGTGAGATAATCGTGGAGAGTTCGAGCAGCATCTGGAAATCACCTGGCTCCAGGCCGTCATAGAAGTCCTTGTTTCGGAGATACGCGTCGACCTTGGTCAGGAGTTCGGTGGAGTTGACTGGTTTGGTGAGGTAGTCGTCGGCGCTGGCAGCAAGGCCATTGATGACGACGGCCTTGGTGCTGGCCGCAGAGAGCGCCAGCAAGGGGATGGTCCGGGTCAAGACCCCACTCTTCAGGTCGCTGAAGACCTTCAGCCCCTGATCATCCGGCAGGTCGTCATCCATAATGATCAGATCTGGCGTATGCAGTTCGGCCAGCGCCAGAGCTTCTTCGGCAGTTGCTGCCTCGATCACCCGGTAGTTCTCCTGCAATATCAGTTTCAACTCCTCCATGGCAACCAGATCACCCACAACGACCAGAACGGAACTCTTCATCTAGAGGTCTCCTGGAAATGACGAATCCATCATGACCAAGGATTCCCTGCCCACTGTTAGTGATTCTAGTGGTTCATTTGTTTGTATATTTTCTATAACAGCATTGGGGTTCACTTAACATACTCCATGCAAACTCCATTCTTGAGGCTTGGTCCCTTAACGTGGGAGTTATCCAGTAGTTCCACCCAATTGTAACAACAGAGATCAAGATATAACTACCTGTAAATGAATATATATTTTATCAGATAGTTGGTTTACTCAGAGATCAGATGTGCACTTATAAAGGCACATTTTTATAATTGCTTAAAATTTTTAATGTAATATTTACAATAAATTATAGGATAATATTAAACATCATTACTACAACATCTGGTCTACGTCTACCAGAAATTGTGTCTATTCTTGGGGTTCACGGGTAATAAGAATTGTCTCGAATACCGTCACTACGCATCAGATCCGACAAAGTGCAGACACTGCCCCCTGCGGTCCAGGTGCACCAGATCAGCTACTGCAGCACTATGAGGGCCTACAAGCCGATTTCAGCGGATTCATGCCGCACATGAGCAACTTCGCCTCAGACATTGTGTATAATGCTTAATAGTGAACGTCTCAGGCATTAAAGCTCTACAGAGGTCATTATGTTACAAGGCACTTCCGGTTGTTCCTGGCTGTTGGCCGAACAGTACGCACGCGTGCGCGAGGGGATCGGTGAGAGTTTTTCAATATTATAAAAAGGAGTCAATGAAGAAAATGGCACCGGAAGAGTATACGAAGCACATGGTGGGAAGATAAATGATGTCAAGCGCATGGTTGAAAGGTTACCGAAAGGTTACCAGCTGAGGCGATAAAGAAAAAGGGCTACACCGTGAGATGTAACCCATTGATTTTTGGAGCCGATTATCAGAATCGAACTGATGACCTCATCATTACGAGTGATGTGCTCTACCAACTGAGCTAAATCGGCACTATGCGTTTTTAACTAATTTTCGAGGCTACGTCAAGCCTCAAGCCGACTGCTGTTTTTCCATCGCATCATCCATGACCTTGTAAGCGCAAAACTCACCGCACATTGTGCAGGCGCCGTGGTCGGCAACTCCGGATTCAGCTCTGAGCTGGCGGGCCTTGTCCGGGTCGAGGGCAAGGGCGAATTGACCTTCCCAGTCGAGTTTCTTGCGGCATTTTGCCATTGCAATATCCTTGTCAATGGCGCCCTTCACCCCTTTGACAATGTCACCGGCGTGCGCGGCTATCCTGGAGGCGATGACGCCGTCGCGGACATCCTGCACTGACGGCAGTTTCAAATGCTCGGCCGGGGTTACATAACAGAGAAAATCGGCGCCGGCGGCGGCGGCGACTGTCCCGCCGATTGCGCAGGTAATATGGTCGTAGCCGGGGGCAATGTCTGTCACCAGCGGTCCAAGGACGTAAAACGGCGCTCCGTGGCAGAGCCGCTTTTGCAGGAGGATATTGGCCTCTATCTGGTGGAGAGGCATATGCCCGGGCCCTTCGATCATAACCTGCACTCCGGCGTCCTGGGCCCGCTGGGTCAGTTCGCCCAGCAGAATAAGTTCATGAATCTGTGCCCGATCTGTTGCGTCAGCCAGGCAGCCGGGGCGGAAACCGTCGCCCAGCGAGAGAGTCAGGTCGTACTCTCTCGATATTTCAATCAGTCTGTCGAAATGTTCAAAGAGCGGGTTTTCGGCATTGTTATAAGCCATCCACTCGATGGTGAAGGCGCCGCCACGGGAGACGACATCCATAATCCGCCCTTCGTTCCTCATCCGCTCGACTGTACCCCGGGTGACGCCGCAGTGAACGGTTATGAAGTCAACGCCATCCTCAGCGTGTTTGATAATCCCGGCAAACATCTCTTCAACAGTCATATCAACGATAGCTTTTTTACGTACCCTTACTGCGTCAAGTGCAGCCTGATAGAGAGGGACAGAGCCGATGCAGGCATTTGTCTCGGCGATGATGGCGCGACGTATTTCATCCACCGGGCCGCCGGTCGAGAGGTCCATAATGGCATCGGCGCCATATTTTACGGCAGTTCGTGCCTTCTCAAGTTCTTTCGAGATGTCGAGGTCGTCGGAAGATGAGCCGATATTGGCATTGACCTTGGTGCGCAGACCCTTGCCAACAGGGAGCGGCCTGCCGTTAAGGTGTTTTATGTTGTGACAGATAATAATGTTGCCGGCAGCAATGCCGTCACGGATGAATTCGGGAGTAACGCCCTCAATGGCTGCAGCTGCTTTCATTTTATCGGTAACGATCCCTTTGCGGGCGTAGTCAAGTTGGGTTGTGGCCATCTAAAGCTCCTTAAGTCTGATTTCTTGTGCAGCAGAGTAGTGATTCACCGGTCCGTGACCTCGGCCCAGAGGCCTGGCAGTCCCGATTGCCTCTATGATAAAACCTTTTGCTTTGCGGACTGCTTCCGGCAGAGGGTTCCCCTGTGCCAGGAAAGTTGCTATGGCTGATGACAGTGTGCAGCCGGTGCCGTGCGTATTAGCTGAGTCTATTCTTGCCGATGTAAATCGGGTAAACGTGCCTCCGTCGAAAAGCAGGTCAGTCGACTCCTTTCCGCCCCCATGCCCCCCCTTGATCAAGACATTTCGTGCTCCAGCTTTGTGAAGCAATCTGGCGGCAGCCTGCATGTCAGCATCAGTGACGATTCTGATCCCGGAAAGCGCCTCTGCCTCGGGAATGTTCGGTGTCAATAGATATGTCATGGGGAGCAATTGCTCTTTAAGTGCGCTTAGTGCATTTACACCGACCAGATTTGCTCCCCCCTTGGCAATCATCACGGGATCAACGATAAGCAGATTTTTCCTGAATGATGAGAGGCTTTCGACGGTAGCATTGATTATTTCCGCCGAAAAGAGCATGCCGGTCTTTACCACATCGATGGGAATATCAGCGAGAACCGCATCAATCTGCTGTGCTACGAACTCAGCCGGAACCGGATGGATCGCGCTTACGCCGAGGGTGTTCTGGGCGGTGAGCGCCGTAATGACCGAGGCTCCGTAGCTGCCGAGCAGGGTGATGGTCTTAATGTCTGCCTGAATGCCGGCGCCGCCGCCGGAATCACTTCCCGCAATCGTCAATACCGAGCCTTTCGGATACATCTTCTTCCGGTTGAACAGCAGGTTCAGCTCAGCTGCTGCCAGCGAGGGCTCTTTCTGTGACATTACCGCAGTAATAACTGCAACGGCGTCAGCGCCGGAATCAATCACATCGGGGGCATTATCT
The DNA here is from genome assembly GCA_963810975.1 of uncultured delta proteobacterium. Taxonomy (GTDB): domain Bacteria; phylum Desulfobacterota; class Desulfuromonadia; order Geobacterales; family DSM-12255; genus VEOV01. The sequence goes on from CAWEPN010000009.1 coordinate 80,595, forward strand.
CTGGTAATTCCGCCTATGGCGATAATCGGTAGAGAGGTAATTTTTCTGGTCTCGGTCAACCCTTTAAGCCCCGGCAGATGCATTACATCCTTACTGGCGGTCGGGAAGATGGCCCCGAAGCCGATATAGTCGGCACCTGCGGCCTCGGCAATTCTTGCCTCCTCTGGCGTGTGGGTTGAGATGCCGATCAGTTTCTCCTCCCCGAGGATCTTCCTCGCGGCGGCAGGGTCACCGTCATCCTGACCGAGATGAACACCATCCGCACCCAGTTCACGGGCAAGATACGGGTCATCGTTAACTATGAAGATGACCCCGGCTTTATCGCAGAGGGCTGCAAGCTCGCGCCCGATCTTCAACTTTCGGTCAGGGGTCAGCTCCTTGGCACGAAACTGGAGAGCACCTGCATATGGCAGTGCCGCATTGACGCGATTCAACAGGTCTGCGCCATCATCTGTAATAAGATAAAGACCGTGAAGTTTTGCAGTTTTTCTGCCTGGACTCATTTGCCACCAATGAAAAAAGCCGTGACGCGGGGTCACAGCTTCCAGAGAGATTGATAGAATTACCGGTCCATTCTGGTTGCTTCCCTACGCCGGCGTTACCCGGATCAGGTGTTCGGGGTTCAAGGTCACCCTCATCTCAGCCCTTGCGAGCTCCCCCAGCTGCCTCAAAGTAGAACAGAACAGCTTGAAAGTCAACGGGTTTCAAATTGATTCATGCTTTACAGCAAGCCGCTTCAATGGTAATAACCAAGCATCTTTTCACATGGAGTTAACAATGTCAGACAGTAGGCCGACAGTCGCTGAAATAGATCTTTCAGCGCTTCGCCACAACTACCGCAGGATTCGTGAGGCTGTCAGTCCGGATTGCGGTTTTCTTGCAGTCGTCAAGGCCGACGCCTACGGCCACGGCTTCATGGATGTGGCGCTTGAACTTGAAAAGCTCAGAGTGACCGCCTTCGGTGTTGCTTTCCTTGCAGAGGGGATTCAGCTGCGCAAAAGCGGCATTGACCGGCCGGTGTTGCTCCTTGGCGGCATCTATCCGGGGCAGGAGAAAAAGTGCATCGGCTTCAATCTTTCAACGGCCATATTCGATCTGGAGCAGGCAAGAGCGCTTGATGCCGCCGCCGCCAGGCTCTATCGCAAGGCAAAGGTCCATGTCAAGATTGATACCGGGATGGGGCGACTCGGAATCCCTTTTCATCAAGCCGAGGAGTTTTTCACTGCACTCAAGGGGCTGGCACATATCGAGGTTGAAGGGATCATGTCCCATTTTGCCTCAGCTGACGAGCTTGACGATTCAGGCCGTGAGTATACGAACATGCAGGCAGAGCGCTTTGCCAAAGCGGTGGCGAGTGCCCGGCAGAGCGGTTTCAATCCCCGTTACCTCCATATTGCAAATAGTGCCGCGACCTTTGCCCGCGATCTGGCGGGGTGCAATCTTGTCCGTCCGGGGATAGCTCTGTACGGTGCGCTGCCTTCAGCCGATTTTACCGGGAAGATGGATCTTGTCCCGGTCATGTCCCTCAAAAGCCGGATTGCCATGCTAAAACGGGTGGAACCGGGGACCAGCATCAGCTACGCACGTCGCTATACTGCCGGAGAAAGGATTCTGGTTGCAAGCGTTCCTGTCGGCTATGCCGACGGTTACCGGCGTTCTCTCATGAATTGCGGAGAGGTGCTGGTGCGCGGGGTAAGGGTTCCGGTAATCGGGACGGTCTGTATGGACTGGATCATGCTGGATGTCAGTCTGGTCGTCGACGTTGCCGTCGGTGATGAGGTCACTCTCATGGGGCGAGACCGCGCGGGGAACTGCGTCAGGGCGGAAGAGCTTGCCGACTGGGCAGAGACAATCCCTTACGAGGTGTTCTGTGGGATCAGCAAGCGGGTGCCGAGGGTGTATCTGACGGAGAAGCGTTGAGCGATTCGGCAGTTAAAGATTCTCGACGCTCAAATGCCCGGATAATGCTAGCTCATTTCACTGCAGATACATCGCGGATTCGACAATTTCTGACGCATTCGCTAAGCATACAGAACCGGCATTCTCAGAACATCTTGACTCCGTTAAAGGGTGGTGATTATTGGGTGATCCTGTTGACTGAAAAGGTAAAACTTACCCAGCTCGTCAAGGCTGCCGGTTGAGCCGCTAAACTCGGTCCAGCGGGCCTGGACGGAATAATTAAAAGTATCGGCGCGTCCGGCGACCCGTCTCTTTTGGTGGGTGCTGCTAATTCTGATGACGCGGGGGTCTACAGGATCTTGCCTGATTTGGCGCTGGTTGAGACGACTGATGTCATAACCCCTCTGGTGGATGATCCCTTCCTCTTTGGCAGAATTGCTGCGACTAATGCAATCTCGGATGTTTACGCCATGGGGGGGAGGCCGGTTACCGCCATGAATCTGCTGTTTTTTCCTGCATGCACTTTGGGTCAGGATGTCCTGGCGGAGATTCTTCGCGGTGGCCAGTATGCCATGAAGGAGGCGGGAGTCTGCCTGGTCGGCGGCCATACTGTGGAAGATGAAGAGCTGAAATACGGGCTGGCAGTTACCGGGCTGATTCATCCTGAGCAGATTGTCCGCAATAATACTCCCAGGGTTGGTGATCGCCTGATACTGACGAAACCACTCGGCAGCGGGATTATCTCTACAGCGAGCAAAGGTGAGTTTGCCACTGTTCGCCAGATTGATGAAGCGGTAGGATGGATGACTCTTATGAACAGGCGTGCCGCCGAATTGATGCTTCTTTGCGGAGCCTCTGCCGCAACAGATGTCACAGGTTTCGGTCTGCTCGGTCATGCCTGCGAAATGGCTGCCGGCGGTGAAACTGCTCTTTGCTTCTGGCTTGATGCGGTCTCTTTAATGACAGATGTCGCCGGGCTTGTCTCCGCCGGGATGACCCCTGCCGGAGCTTACCGCAACAGGGATTATTTCGGTAAATATTTGTCGGGAATTTCGCCTGACGACGAAAGGCTTTTGCCGCTCTTTGATCCGCAGACATCCGGAGGTTTTTTGATTTCGCTGCCGTCAGCGGCGGCCGACAGGTTTCTGGAACTCTCTGCTGCTGAAGGGCTGTTTGCTGTGGAGATTGGCTCGGTATTGCCGCGTGGGGAGAGCCCGATTGTTATCATCTGAAAGATATGGAATAGCGATCGACCTTGGAACTACCACAATTGCTGCTGCACTGGTGCAGCTCTCTGATGGGACGACCCTTGCTAAAGCTGGCAGCCTGAACCCCCAGAGGGCTCATGGTCTTGATGTGATCGCACGTCTGCATTATGCCGGTCTCTCCGCTGAAAACCTCCGTGAAATGCAGTCTGTTGTGAATGATGAACTTTCAAGGATTGCCGAAGAGTTGATAGTTGAAGCAGGTATAGATACTCAATCAGTCGAGCAGGTAGTAGTTGCGGGCAATCCGACCATGAGTCATCTGCTTCTCGGTCTGCCGATAGATTCTCTCGCTCACCCCCCTTACAGACCTCGTCAGACTGGTGCGCATACTCTTCGCACCAAAGAGCTGGGATGGGGAAAGGATCTCCCCCTATATGTTTTTCCTTCACCCGGCGGCTTTGTAGGCGGCGACACGATTGCTTTTTTGTTTGGGTTAGGTTTCCCGGAGCCCGGCTTCCAGAGCCCTTCTGACCCCAGAGGGACAGAGCCCGCTCTCTATCTTGACCTTGGCACCAACGGTGAAATCGCCCTTCTTGCAAATGGCAAAATCTACGCGACCTCCGCGGCGGCCGGACCGGCTTTCGAGGGTGGAAATCTGGGCTGCGGAATGGCGGCACTGGCCGGGGCGATATATTCGGTAGAGTTGTCTGCCGGGAGACTTGTTACCGCTTGCGTAAATAATGCCCAGCCAAAAGGTCTTTGTGGTTCAGGAGTGCTTGATTCGGTCGCACTGCTTTTGAGTGAAGGTCTGCTGGATCAAACCGGCCGGTTGCTGGATCCTTCCGAGAGTTCGTCCCCCCTTGGCAGCCGTCTTCAGGAAATTGACGGCGAGCGCCACTTTGTTCTGTATCGTGACGCAAAAAATCTGCTATCGCTTTCGCAAGAGGATATTCGTCAGATTCAGCTTGCCAAAGGGGCGGTAAGAGCTGCAATGGAGGTTCTTTTCGAACGAGCCGATATCGCTGCCCATGACTTGAAAAAAGTTGTTCTTACCGGATCTTTCGGGGCTTCAATCCGCTTTGAGAGCCTCAAATCTGTTGGAGTTCTGACTCAAAACATGGTAAACAACGCTAGCTTTGTGCGTGAGGGCGCGCTTGCCGGAGCGGTGCGTGCGCTCACGGAAGCCGGCTCTGAACAACAGATTGCGAGCCTTGCCTCAGAGTTGAAAATCATTCCGCTTTCAGGAACGCCTCTGTTCGAGCGCCACTTTATGGAACATATTAATTTCACATTACAATCAAAGGAGAAGCCCAAATGGCAAAGATAACCAGGGCGCTTGTAAGCGTATCTGACAAGACCGGAGTAATTGAATTTTCAAAGGAGCTTGCCCGTTACGGCGTCGAAATTCTCTCTACCGGCGGAACCGCCAAGCTTCTGCGTGAAGCTGGCTTGACGGTCAAGGATGTCTCCGACTTTACAGGTTTTCCGGAGATGCTTGACGGCAGGGTCAAGACCCTTCACCCTAAAGTCCATGGCGGCCTGCTCGGCATGAGGGGCAACCCTGAACATGTCGAGACCATGAAGCAGCATGGCATAGAGCCGATCGACATGGTGGTGGTAAATCTCTATCCGTTTGAAGCGACAGTAGCCAAAGCGGATTGCACCCTTGAGGACGCCATTGAAAATATTGACATTGGCGGGCCGACGATGCTTCGCTCTGCCGCCAAGAATAACGCCGATGTTACAGTTCTGGTAGATTGCGCTGATTACCGGACAGTGCTTGCCGAGATGGCGGCGAGCGGCGGCGCAGTGAGCAGGGAGACCAATTTCAAGCTGGCGGTGAAGGTTTATCAGCATACTGCCGCCTACGACGGGGCGATATCCAACTGGCTTGGCTGCAGGCTCGGCGAAACTATCGATCTGTTTCCCGCCACCCTGACGACTCAGTACAGAAAAACCCAGGAGATGCGCTACGGCGAGAACCCGCACCAGTCGGCAGCGTTTTATGTCGAAAAAAACGTCACAGAAGCTTCGATTGCCACTGCCCGTCAGCTTCAAGGCAAAGAGCTTTCCTACAATAATATTGCTGATACCGATGCCGCTCTTGAATGTGTCAAGCAGTTCATGGAGGGGCCTGCCTGCGTCATCGTCAAGCATGCGAATCCATGCGGGGTGGCTATCGGCAGCACAGTTCTTGAAGCCTACGAAAAAGCGTACTCCACAGACACCGAATCAGCCTTCGGCGGGATTATCGCCGTCAACTGCGAGCTTGACGGTCCGACTGCCCAGGCGATAGTTGATCGTCAGTTTGTGGAGGTGATCATCGCCCCGAAAGTCCACCCGGAAGCTATAGCGATAGTTGCGGCAAAGAAAAATGTCAGGCTGCTGGAGTGCGGGATGTGGCCGGCCAAGTCGGCTCAAAGGCTTGACTTCAAAAGGGTCAATGGTGGCTTGCTTGTGCAGGATGCCGACCTGCTTCTTTCCGGCGAGATCAAGATCGTGACCAAGCGGGCCCCCACAGAGGCGGAGATGAAAGATCTGCTCTTTGCCTGGAGAGTCGCCAAGTTTGTCAAGTCCAACGCCATTGTTTATGGCAAAAACATGATGACAGTGGGCGTCGGCGCCGGCCAGATGAGCCGTGTCAATTCAGCCCGGATCGCGGCCATCAAGGCTGAGCATGCCGGCCTGGAAGTGCAGGGGGCGGTCATGGCTTCGGATGCCTTCTTCCCTTTCCGTGACGGGATTGACAATGCTGCGGCTGTCGGCATAACTGCAGTTATCCAGCCTGGCGGGAGCATGCGGGATGCTGAGACCATCGCTGCCGCCGATGAGCACGGCATGGCGATGGTGTTTACAGGGATGCGGCATTTCAGGCATTAAGAAACGAAACATTATTTGAAACACGGAGCAACGGAGCATACAGAGCAGTAAACAGAGACACAGAGGGTACAGTGATAAATCACGGAAACAATACAATCATCGTTTGAGTCGTAGCCCGGAATCTGTACATTAAACGTCTCTGATTTTCTCTGTGCCTCTGTGTTTCGTGAACTGCCGTTTTTAAGTAAAGGAGTTGAATATGAAAATACTTGTAATCGGCAGTGGCGGCCGCGAGCATGCCCTTGTCTGGAAAATAGCCCAGTCAGCGCTGGTCGAGAAAATCTACTGCGCACCCGGAAACCCCGGCATCGGTTGTATCGCTGAAAATGTGCAGATAAAGGTCGATGATCTGCCGGCTCTGCTGGCTTTTGCAAAAAAAGAGAAGATTGATTTGACCGTAGTCGGCCCCGAACTGCCGCTCTCTTTAGGGATCGTTGATCTCTTTGAGGAGTACGGCTTGAGGGTGTTTGGCGCGAGGAGAAATGCTGCGCTGATAGAGTCAAGCAAAGCATTCTCCAAAGATATCATGAAGAAATACCATGTGCCGACCGCCTTCTATGAAGTCTTTAGCGAGGTCGAACCGGCAATTGCTTACATAGAGAAGCACGGGGCGCCGATAGTCGTAAAGGCCGACGGCCTTGCCGCCGGTAAAGGTGTTGTGGTTGCAGCCACCATTGATGAAGCAATCTCTGCGGTCAAGGAGATGCTTTCAGGCAATGCCTTTGGTACAGCCGGCTCGCGAGTGGTAGTGGAAGAGTTTCTTCGCGGTGAAGAGGCATCTTTTCTCGCATTTACCGATGGCAAAAACATTATCCCGCTTGCCAGCGCCCAGGATCACAAGGCGATCTTCGACGGTGACAAAGGGCCGAACACGGGTGGGATGGGAGCGTATTCACCCGCACCAGTCGTGACGCCTGAAATTCATGAAAAGGCAATGAATGAAGTTATGCGGCGCACGGTTGACGGCATGGCAGCTGAAGGCCGTCCCTATCGCGGCGTCCTTTATGCCGGACTGATGATTGATGGCAACTCGGTCAAAACGCTGGAGTTCAATGCCCGCTTTGGTGATCCGGAATGTCAGCCGTTGTTGATGCGGATGAAGTCTGATATTGTGCCGATACTTCTGGCCGTTGCCGATGGGGATATCTCCGGTATTGAGATTGAGTGGCACGACATGGCGGCGGTCTGTGTGGTTATGGCTGCGGCCGGTTATCCGGGCGATTACCCGAAAGGTGACCGGATCTCGGGTCTTGATACGGCCGGAAAGATCGATGATCTTTTTGTCTTTCATGCCGGGACAGGAGAGAAAGATGGTGATTTTATCACAAACGGTGGCAGGGTTCTAGGTGTTACCGGTCGCGGTGTAACAGTGGCCGAGGCGATAAAAAAAGCCTATGAAGGGGTTGCAGCGATAGGGTGGCAAGGTGCACAGTTTCGCACCGATATCGGCAAGAAGGCGCTTGGGCGATAGTACAGTTGAATATTTGCACGGTTAAGAGGCAGGGAAGGTACGGGTTATGTTGAACGGTAAAAAAATAGTTGTAGTCCTTCCGGCCTACAACGCCTCGAAAACTCTTGAAAAAACCTGGCGGGAAATTCCGTTCGAGTTTGTCGACGATGTTGTGCTGGTTGATGATGCCAGTCGTGACGATACGGCTGAAGTTGCCGAAAGGCTCGGTATCCATACAGTAGTTCATGAAACGAACAAGGGTTATGGCGGTAATCAGAAGACCTGCTATCGGACGGCATTGGGGCTTGGGGCAGATATCGTTGTTATGCTTCACCCTGACTATCAGTACACCCCGAAGCTGATAACCGCAGTGTCGGCGATGATCGCTTATGGCGAGTTTGATGCGGTCCTGGCATCCAGAATCCTCGGTGTCGGTGCATTAAAAGGGGGCATGCCGCTTTATAAATACATTGCCAACCGGGTTTTGACTCTTATAGAAAACTGCCTTCTGGGGCATAAACTCTCCGAATATCATAGTGGCTACCGGGCCTTTTCGCGTGAACTGCTGGAGAAATTACCGCTTGATAAGAACTCGGATGATTTTGTTTTTGATAACCAGATGCTGGCCCAGATCATCTGGGCTGATTTCCGAATCGGTGAAGTTAGCTGTCCGACAAAATATTTTCCTGAGGCTTCGTCGATAAACTTCAGCAGAAGTGTAAAGTACGGCTTTGGTGTGCTCGGAACTGCTGCCAGCTTCAGACTGGCAAAGATGGGGATCGTCTCCCCTTCAATATTCAAGATGGATAAGAGGATAAATAAATGAATCCAGAAGTGTTGATCCTCATGGGGAGCGACTCGGATCTGCCGATAATGGAGGAGTCTGCCGCTGTTCTCACGGAGTTTGGCATAGGTTTCGAGATGCATATCTCCTCGGCGCACCGTTCTCCCAGGAGGACTGCCGAGCTTGCCGCAGAGGCGGCCGCTCGTGGGATCAAGGTGGTTATTGCCGGCGCAGGAATGGCGGCTCATCTTGCCGGAGTGGTGGCAGCCGAGACTGTTCTGCCTGTTATTGCCGTCCCGCTTCCTGGCGGAGCACTGAACGGTATTGATGCTCTTTACGCCATGGTGCAGATGCCTGGCGGGATTCCGGTCGCAACCATGGCTATCGGCAAGTCCGGTGCGAAGAATGCCGGACTCTTTGCCGTGCAGATACTTTCAACTGCGGCACCGCAGCTTGTGGGAATGCTGCATCAGTACCGGCATCAAATGGCCGCTGCAGTCGCCGGGAAGGATGAGGAGCTTCAGAGGCGGTTGAGAGATGAGAGTTGAATTTATAATCCGGATCTCTCATCTCTCATCACTCATCATGCCTTGTTAGCTTTTCCGCTTGACTTGAAAACGGCTATGGATTAAATTTCAACAACTTTAATAAAACCGTCAAAGGGGGAATATTCAAATGAAAAAAATCATGGTAGCACTTTGTTTGGTGGCATTTGCAGGGTCAGCATTCGCAGCAGACTCGATCACAATGAAAAAAGGGGTTGTTTTCAATCACAAGGCTCATCAAGAGTTACTTAAGGATTGCACCAAGTGTCACAAAGCTGCAACCGGTGGCAAGATTGAAGGCTTTGGCAAGGATTGGGCGCACAAAACCTGTAAGGGTTGCCATGCAGATATGAAGAAAGGCCCTACAGCCTGTAAAGAGTGCCATAAATAATTAGTCTGCTGATAACTGAAAAAAGGGGTGACGGGTTGACCGTCACCCCTTTTTTTTGATTTTACCGATACGAAAATGCTTTTTTTGCAGCACGTTTTCATTTATAGTCAGCAACTAAAGTAAAAAAACATACCCAGTCAGGAGTCAGTCTTGTCAACGAAAAAACCGAGCTTTATTGAATCATTGTGGGATTTTTTCTGTTCCCTGAAACTCTCGATCTCTCTGCTGATAGGTCTTGCGTTAACATCGATCATCGGCACAATAGTGCCACAGGGTAACATCGCCCCCGAGTACCTGCAGACAATCAGCGAGGCCAAATTCAAGCTGTATCAAAGTCTGAGCTTTTTCGACATGTACCATTCGTGGTGGTTCATGCTGCTGCTCTACCTCCTGACGGTCAACCTTGTTGCCTGCTCTATTAAGCGGCTTCCCCGTGTCTGGAAAATTGTCTCTGAGCCACAGTTGACGATGAACGAGAGTTTTGAGAAGTCACTTGCGCTCACTCATGAGGTCAAGGCGCCCGGTGACGCAGTCGAAAAGATGAAGGGCTTTTTGAAAGAGATAATGGGTGAGCCGATAGTAACCGAAAAGGATGGCGCGATTCATCTTTTCGCCCAGAAAACGCCCTGGTGTCGTCTCGGTGTTTACGTTGTTCACCTGAGCATAATCATCATTTTTATCGGCGCTATTATCGGCTCACTCTTTGGCTACAAAGCTTTTGTCAATATTGTCGAGGGTACCAGTATTGATACGGTTTACACGCAAAAGCAGAAGCCTATAAAGCTGGATTTCGCGGTAAGGTGCGAGAACTTTGCTGTATCCTATTATGATACCGGTGCTCCCAAGGAGTTTAAAAGCATCCTCACCGTTCTGGAGAACGGCAAGCCGGTCAAAGGCTATGAAAATATCCCTATTATTGTCAACGATCCTCTCTCCTATAAGGGGATTACCTTTTACCAGTCCAGTTATGGCCAGGCTGGCGAAGGTGCCGCCTATCACTTCAATATTGCCCGGAGAGGGGGTGGCGAAGCTGCCCACCTTGATCTTAAAAAAGGTGAAGAGGTTACTCTTGACGGCGGTGCCAAACTGCAGGTACTCGAATCTACCCAGGATGTAAGACAGTATATGCCTGAATTCTCAGGCCCTGCCGCAAAAGTACTGCTGACGATGCCCGGGAAATCGCCGGAATCGTTCATCGTTTTCAAGAATCATCCTGAAGTGGAAGAGCAGCGCAAGGGTGAGCTTGTTATCCGGTATGACGGTGCCGACGAGAAACAGTATACCGGGCTTCAGGTTGCCAAAGACCCTGGTGTCCTGATTGTCTGGCTTGGCTGTGCCCTCATGACAATCGGTATATGCATGGCATTTTTCATGTCTCATAATCGCCTCTGGATCCGTATTGCTGGCGGCCGGGCAGTATTTGGCGGTACTGCCAGTAAAAATCCAGCTGCCTTTGAGCGAAAGTTCGAGGAGTATGTGGAGAAGTTGAAGCAGGTCTGATTTCTTTGTAGAGGCGCAACATGCCGTAGTATCGCTGATATTTAAACTTTTAATGGAGGATATAACCAAATGACGAGTTCACTCCTGTTTAACGTTACAACAATTCTATACCTTGTATCGACCCTGCTCTTCTTTGTGTATCTCGTATCAAAAAACGGAAGTATAGGTCTCGGTGCAAGTTTGGCAGCCTTAATCGGTTGGGCGGCCGAGACGGTTGCGATTATCCTCCGTTGGAAAGAGTCCTACGATATGGGCCACGGGCATGCGCCGCTATCCAACCTGTACGAGTCAGTCGTCTTCTTCGCCTGGACTATCATTCTCATCTACGGAATCATTGAGGTCAAGTACAAGTACCGTGTTGTTGGCGCCTTTGTCCTCCCGTTTGCCCTTCTGGGGATGGCTTGGGCGCAACTCGGACTTCACAGCGGCATCGAGCCGCTGGTGCCTGCCCTGCAGAGCAACTGGCTGCTCTATCATGTCATTACCTGTTTTCTCGGTTACGCAGCCTTTGCGGTTGCCTGTGGTATCTCCATAATGTACCTGATCAAGGCAAAAGTGGAAGGTGACACAGTTTCAACTGTTTCGGCCGGGAGTGTTATTGGCATGTTCCCGTCAATTCGGATACTTGATGATCTTAACTACAAAGCGATCATGATCGGCTTTCCGCTTCTGACTCTTGGCATCGTTACCGGCGCTGCCTGGGCAAATTACGCCTGGGGCACCTACTGGAGCTGGGACCCGAAAGAGACCTGGTCGCTGATTGTCTGGTTCGTCTATGCAGCCTTCCTCCATGCCCGTATCACTCGCGGCTGGGTTGGGAAGCGGGCGGCCTGGCTTTCGATCATCGGTTTTGCCGCCACCATTTTCTGCTATCTTGGTGTAAACCTTTTTCTTTCGGGGCTCCATAGCTATGGTGGTGGCGCGAAATAATTGCCGGATTGCCGGTAAACTCAAAAAGCATATTACGTAGAGACACAGAGAGGGTAAAGCCCTTCCAGTTATGGCAGTTAGAGGGCAAAACGTTGTAGCTTTGCCGTTTTCGACTGAATAGTTAACCCCCTTCAATGTAAAAGCGGTAATCGTTGCAAACGTAGTTCAAGTTCTGTTTTTTTAGTCACCACAAACCTTTCACCTTTCTTATATTTGCTGTCCAGCAATCGTATCAACGGACGCAAACCTCTTGCAGGTAAACCCCCGGCACTGCCGGGGGACCCCCAGAGTTTAACAGCGCCCCATATACTCATGATAATTCACCTTGCCTTTGGAGTCCTTGAGATAAGTATGACAGTGACATTTAAAAAAATGCATTGTCTTATGGGCTGATCGCAGCCAAAAGGCTGGATCAGCTATGAAGGTATATACTCCCAATATTTAGTAAATCCGAATCATGATTGACCACCGGTGGGTGATCAGATAATCTTTTGAATAAGCCGACTTTGAGCGGCGCACGGTTTTGAAAGCCCCCTACCTTTGGTGGGAGATGCTTACTTGAAAATGAGCTGGATATAAGGATTTCAAATGCAATCCGCTTCTACCCTTTACCTGATCGACGGTTCCTCCTATATCTACCGCGCTTATTTTGCGATTCGTCACCTCTCCTCGCCAAGCGGATTCCCCACCAACGCTCTCTACGGTTTTACCCAGATGCTCCTCAAGGTTCTGAACGATCGCAAGCCCGATCATGTTGCTGTTATTTTCGATGCCGGCAGGGTGACATTCAGGAACGAGATCTATGCAGAGTACAAGGCGAACCGGCTTGCCATGCCGGATGACCTGCGACAGCAGATTGAGCCGATCAAGGCGATGGTGCGGGCGTTCAACATCCCGGCGCTGGATCTTGCCGGTTTCGAGGCTGACGACATTATCGGCACCATTGCCCGTGACTGCCGGGAGCATGGGCTGAAGACCGTTGTTGTTACCGGAGACAAGGATCTGATGCAGATCGTAGATGAGGATGTCAGGCTGCTTGACACGATGAAGGATAAGGAGAGCGGCATCCCTGAAGTTTTTGAGCGCTTCGGGGTTGAACCGGCCAGGGTTATCGATATTCTCGGTCTGGCGGGTGACAGCTCCGATAATATTCCGGGCGTGCCCGGAATCGGCGAGAAGACCGCAATCAAGCTGATTCAGGAGTTCGGTTCACTTGATGTCCTGCTGGAGCGGGCAGAAGAGGTTAAGGGGAAGACCGGGGAGCGATTGCGGGAGTTCGCCGAACAGGCGAGGCTCTCGCGTCGACTGGCAACGATCGATGTTCAAGTTCCGCTTGACTACTCGTTTGATGATTTACTCTACTCTCAGCCCGATAATGCCAAGCTGGCAGAGCTGTTCAAGACCTACGGTTTTACAACACTGATGAAGGAGTTGACCAGCAGTTCGACCCTGACTGACGGATAAGTATCATACGGTCAGAGACGCAGCAGAATTCGCGTTGCTGCTGAAAGAGCTGGCAGCGGCTGATGTCTTTGCCATTGATCTGGAGACCACCAGCCTGAACGTGCGTGAGGCGGAAATCGTCGGTATCTCCTTCTCGTTTCGTGAGCATGAGGCATTCTACCTCCCGGTCGGGCATCGAACTGCTTCGGCAGGTAGTGGCGTGGGGCTCTTTGCAGTTAGCGGCGAACCTGTTCTTCTGCCGGATCAGTTGCCATGCGAAATGGTGCTTGCCGCGCTGAAGCCGCTGCTTGAAGATCCAGCCCGGAAGGTCATCGGTCAGAACATAAAATATGATTATCAGGTGCTGCGGCGCTATGGGGTAACTATCGCCGGTATCTGGTGCGACACCATGCTGGCTGCATACCTGAATAACCCCACTCGTCAGAGCCAGGGGCTTGATTCGCTGGCAGTGGAGCTGCTGGATCACAGGATGATCAGTTACGCGGAACTGACCGGCAAGGGAAAAGAGCAGATCGGTTTTGCCGAGGTTGACATTGAAACTGCCAGTCGCTATGCCTGCGAGGACGCCGATGTTACCTGGCTGCTGCATCGGATGCTGTTGCCGAAAGTTGTCGCGGGGGGGATGGAGAAGCTTTTTCATGATGTCGAGATGCCGCTGGTAGCGATCCTGGCCGAGATGGAGCTGGCTGGTGTCAGGCTGGATCTGCCGTTGCTGGCGGAGCTGTCGGAGCGCTTCGGCAGGGAGATGGCAACACTTGAGGCTGCCATCTGCGGGCTTGCGCCGGAGCCGTTCAATATCAATTCGCCGAAACAGCTGGGTGAGATTCTTTTCGACAAGATGAAACTGCCGACAGGCAAGAAAACCAAGACAAAGAGCGGCTGGTCCACCAACGTCGAAGAGTTGGAGCGGCTGGCAGAGGGGGGGTATGAGATAGCTGCCCTGCTGGTGCAATACAGGGGACTTACCAAACTCAAATCCACCTACACCGATGCGCTGCCGAAGCTGGTAGATCCGGCAACGGGCAGGGTTCATACCTCCTACAATCAGGCTGTCACCAACACCGGCAGGCTTTCTTCATCAGATCCGAATCTGCAGAATATCCCCATCCGGACGGAGGAGGGGAGAAAGCTGCGGCGAGCTTTCATAGCAAAAGACGGCCATAAACTCCTTTCTGCCGATTATTCGCAGATCGAACTGCGGGTGCTGGCGCATCTTTCCCGGGATAAAGTCTTTTGTGATGCTTTTGCCAAGGATGAAGATATTCATACCCGTACCGCCAGCGAGGTTTTCGGGCTTTTCCCGGAGATGGTCACGCCAGAGATGCGACGGCAAGCAAAGACCGTCAACTTCGGGGTCATCTACGGTCAGAGTGCCTTCAGTCTGGCAAAGCAGCTGGGAGTTGCCCGCAAGGTTGCCGAAGAGTTTATCGACAATTACAAGCTGAGGCACTCCGGGGCGATGGTGTTTCTGGAGAGCTGTATTGCTCATGCCCGCAAGTATGGTTTTGTAACGACCGTGCTCGGGCGCAGGCTGCCGATTGCCGATATTTCCAGCAGCAACTTTAATGTGAAGAGCTATGCCGAACGCAACGCCATCAACTATCCGATTCAGGGTTCCGCCGCCGACATCATCAAACAGGCGATGGTCAGAATCGACCGGCGGCTTAGGGCGGAAGGGCTTGCCAGCCGCCTGATCATGCAGGTTCATGATGAACTTGTCTTTGAGGTGCCGGATCAGGAGTTGATTCATATGGAGCAGCTTGTGGCTCATGAGATGGAGAGGGCGGTGGACCTTTCGGTGCCGCTCAAGGTAGATATTAACTACGGGCTTAACTGGAGTGAGGCTCACTAATGAAAAAGCTGCTCAAGAGAAGGTCCCATAAGGCCGGACTGTCACCGGGAAGTCTTGTCCATATCGGTGAGGTTTCTCAGACCGCCCCCAGGACTGAGGTTTTTGTTTATGACAGTGAAAAGGTTGCGGTCAGTCATCCCGATCTGGAGAAGGAGTGTCTGCTTGAGCCGCCCGAAGGAGCAATAACCTGGGTGAATGTGGAGGGGATCAACCGGCTGGAACTGCTCAAGCGTCTTGGTGACTGCTATGGCATCCACTCTTTGGTGCTGGAGGATATTGTCAATACTGATCAGCGGCCCAAGGCGGAAGAGTATGACAAATATCTTTTTGTTGTGCTGAAGATGCTTATCCCGGTGGATTCAGGGGTTCTCAGTGAACAGGTCAGCCTGGTGCTGGGTGGAGGCTGGCTGCTTACCTTCCAGGAGGGTTTGGATGGCGATCCGTTCAACCCGGTACGGGCCCGGCTGAAGAGCGTCCAGGGGCGGATCAGGAGTCAAGGGGCGGACTTTCTCGCCTACTCACTCATGGATGTAATCGTTGATAACTATTTTCTCGTGCTGGAACAGGTGGCGGACAGTATCGAAACTATGGAAGAAGAGTTGATGCGCGATCCTTCCCAGCGAACGCTGGCGGAGATCTACCGGCTGAAGCGCGAGCTGCTTTTTATTCACAAGGCGATCTGGCCGCTGCGGGAAGTGATCAACAGCATGATCCGGCGGGAGTCTCCTCTGGTAATGGAGTCTACGCTCATCTACCTGCGTGACCTTTACGATCACACCATCCAGGTGATTGAAACCGTGGAAACCTTGCGCGACATGCTTTCCGGGATGCTAGATATCTACCTCTCCAGCGTCAGTTACCGGATGAACGGCATCATGAAGGTGCTTACCGTCATCGCCACCATCTTCATGCCGCTGACTTTTATTGTTGGTCTCTACGGGATGAACTTCAAATATATGCCTGAACTTGCTTGGCACTGGGGGTATCCGGCGGTATTGCTGTTGATGGTGTTGGTTACGGTGGGGATGCTGATCTTCTTCAGACGCAAGAAATGGCTATAGCGCTCCGATGAAAGGGATTCTCATGCGGATGAGGGCATGAAAAACAAAAATCTCTTCATTATCATTTCTTTTGGAGTATGCTTAAAACCAGTTCAAACAGTATATTAGATTATTATCTCGGTTCGAGATAATCAGGGATAATTTTATGCAATCTCTTTCTGGCGGAAATATGTATAGACAGGTATCAGTGCTCCTGGTTCAGAGGGAGGTAGAGGCAACAAAACTGATACAGGATGCTCTTGCCAAAGCTGAGGCCCCCTTTTATCTCCATTCGGTTACCTCTATAGCTGCGGCCCGCGGCTGGCTTGATGAAAATACCCCTGACCTGGTCATTGCTGATATGCACCTTTCTGATGGTAAAGGAACCATTCTCCTGCCGTTTGACAAAAGCAGCGCCTACTTCCCGATTATCTTTACCGTGGATCCAGGCAACGAGGCTGAAGTTGTCAATGCCATAAAGGCAGGAGCGATGGATTATATCCTGAAAACTCCCGAAGCGCTTGCCAAGATTTTAAAAGTTATTGAAAGGGCGTTGCGGCAGTGGGGCTATGTTGTCCGGCAGAGACTGACCGAAGATGCCCTGCGGGAGAGTGAAGAGCGCTTCAGATCTATTTTTCAGACAGCGGCAGCCGGTATGGTAGTCATCTCACCGTTCAAAAACATTCTCCAGGTCAATCCGGCCTTCTGTGCATTTACTGGTTACAGCGAAGCAGAACTGCTAAGCAGCAGTATGCTTGATCTTACTCTCCCGGAAGACTGTGGCAGGATCTCGGCAATGTATGATGATCTTTTCTCGCTTAAATCAAGATCTGTCGACTGTGAAAGGCGTTATTTGCGCAAGGATGGAACGGTCGTCTGGGGGCATGTCTCAGTTGCCTGCATTCTTGGCGGGGACGGTCGGCCTGCGTATGCAATTTCATTTGTGCAGGATATAAGCAGGCGGAAGCTACTTGAGGAACAGCTTCTTCAGGCAAACATAGAGCTGGATGCATTTGTTCATACAGTCTCTCATGACCTTCGCTCACCCTTAACGCCAATCATCGGTTATGTACAATTAATTCAGGAGCAGTATTCAGCTGAATTGCCGCCAGCTGTCAATGATATGCTGGCTGAGGTCCTCAGCCAGGGAGAGAGAATGCACCTGATGCTTGATGATCTGCTCTCTCTTGCGACGGTAGGTAAGGTGAATTGCCTGGTCATGCCGGTTTCCGGTGACGAAGTGCTCAGGGATATCTTGATGCGTTTCTCTTCCGAAAATAACGGTGACGCCGGAATGATTACCACATCAGCTCTTCCTGATATGCTGATTTCAAAGACACTCTATCTTCAGGTTCTTGATAATCTCGTCGGCAATGCTCTACATTACGCAGGGGGGAAACCGATTGAAGTTTCCGGTGAGCGGAAAGGCTCAGTCGTCCGGCTGCAGGTCAGGGATCATGGCTGTGGAATTCCGGATGAAGAGAAAACGCAAATATTTGAACTTTTCCGAAGGGGGTCCACTAGCAGGAAGTGCTCGGGTACAGGGGTGGGGCTTGCTATCGTTCAGAAAATTGCCAGGATTCATGATGGTTCGGCCTGGGTTGAGGATGCCCCCGGAGGGGGGAGCCTCTTTATTGTCGAGTTGAAAGGGGTTTAGGACTCCAGAATACAGAATTCAGTAGTCAGAAGTCAGAAGTCAGAAGAATGCTGAGCCCAATATGCCATATTTCGGATAAATAACTCGTTTTGTGCCTTGAATGCCGGCAGAACTTTACTTTCACTGGCCTGTTATTCTGACTCCTGTATTCTGTCTACTGACTCCTGAACATTTAAATCCTTACAAGTTCATAATCCCGGCTCCCGATCCCCATCTTTTGAGCATGCTCCAGTTGCACCTCCCAGTCTATTTCAGGATACACGCCGCGAAATTTGTCTCCACCCGGTTCATGTCCGCTGGCAAGTGCTGTGTCTGCATTTCCCCGTGCGCTGTTGACCAGATCTGCACACGCCTGGTCCAGAGCAACCGGGTCGGTTGAGGCGCAGATGCCGATGTCGTTGACAATCGGTGCATCGGCATGGCCGTAACAGTCACAGGCCGGCGAAACCTGAGTGATGAAGTTGATGAACACCGCTTTGCCTTTTTTCCCGGCAACTGCTCCGCATGCATATTCGGCCATTTTTTTCATGACGAGGGATGAACTTTCGTTCCACTGAATATTGATGGCTTTTTGCGAACAGGCTGTTATGCAGCGACTGCAGCCGACACAGGCAGCAGGGTCAATTTGGGCTTTCCCTTCGATCATGGCAATTGCATGGTGGGCACAGGATTTGAGGCAGACTGCGCAGCCGTTGCAGAATTTTTCTGCCACTTTAGGGGCTACTGTTGAATGCTGCTGCATCTTTCCGGCACGGCTCGAACAGCCCATGCCGAGATTTTTCAGCGCACCGCCAAAACCGGTCAGTTCATGACACTTGAAGTGTGATACCGTAACAAGAGCATCGGCTTCAACTATTTCGGCGCCTATGCTGACGCTTTTCAGAATCTCTCCGGCCACTGTTACTTTGGCTGCATTTTGCCCTTTGATCCCGTCGCACATGATCAGCGGCGCATTAACCACAGCATAGGCGAAGCCGTTTTCAATGGCGCACTGCAGGGCAGAGACAGCTTCTTTTCTTTCTCCTGGGTAGAGGGTCGAAGAATCAGTCAAAAACGGTTTCCCGCCGGCTTTTTTTATCTCTTCAACAATACGCCTGATAAAGACAGGGCGTACAAATGCATGATTTCCCTTTTCTCCAAAGTGGAGCTTCACAGCTGTCAGATCGCCTTCGAGAACTACTTTTTCAAGCTCGCAAGCGTCGAGCAGTTTCGAAATCTTGTCAAAAAAATTCTCCTTGTGACCTGCTCTCATATCTGAAAAGTAAACAGTTCCGCTCATGATGACTCCCCCCCTTGTATTTCCAATCAGCTTTGCCTGATTATACCGCTATGCTGAATAGATTAAAGTCTTATTGCCATTATCTGAAAATATGTTATGAATTATTCATAAATCACATTCAATTTCTGCAGGTGTCAAATGATAAATAACAAGCCGGGACGTGAACTCTGGATTATGGGCCTTGGTGATCGAGTTGACAGGGGAGCTGTTGTCTGCAGTTATCTGTCCGAGGCTGATTACCGGGCCCGAACAGCCAAACTGGACGAATTGTCCGTGCGGCGTCCGCTTGGGATAGTGCTGGATATATCACCATATTCAACAGATGGCTGGGGAATTCTGGCAAAAATAAAGAGCTCTCCAGAAACATGGGATATTCCGGTGTTACCAGTTTTTTTGAGTGAAAAAGGGAAAGTGGGAGGGGCATTTCCGGTCGCCGGTTTTTTCATGACACCGATAGATGTGGATCACCTTGTCGAAAAGCTGGCTGTCATGGGGCTCTCTGAAGATGCTGACGAATATGATCTTCAGGTGATGCTGGTTACCCGCAAAGGGGACGAACTTCTTGGCAATGCGATTACCGAAATAGGCTTCACGCTGCTTAATGCATACAGCGCAAAAGAGGGTGTAGCTATTGCAACCATTGACCACCCATACCTCCTTTTCTCATCATTCATGCTCCCTGATGGCTCTGCTTTCGAGCTCCAGGAGAGGTTGAAGCTTTACCCGCAGACGCGCAACATCCCGTTTTTCGTGCTTCTTAAAGATGCTACCAAAGAGGGAGAGCGTATGGCGATGAGCAGAAACGTGGAGCACCTGGTCAGGAAAAAAGAGCTTTCTAAAGAAGAGTTCCTCGCCTGTTTCCGCAGAAAGTAGCGTTCGCTTATTATTTGGGCAGAATTCATGAGTCTGCACAAAAAAAAGGCAGAGCTTGCTTTTTGTAGATTTCTACTCTACAAATAGCAACTCTGGCAACATCACGAAAATAAGCCCTTCAGCAGCGATAACCAATGAAAATAAAACTGAAAATAGGTTCTCTCGAACTGGCAGACAACTTGCTACTTGCTCCTATGGCAGGGATTACCAGCCTTCCCATGCGCCTTCTTGCCAGAGATCAGGGAGCTTCTCTCTGTTTTACCGAGATGGTAAGCGTAAACGGCCTGGTGAGGGACGGCCGGAAGAGTTTTGAGCTGATGCGCAGTAGTGATGAGGATCGCCCTCTTGGGGTGCAGCTCTTCGGCGATGATCCTGATCTCCTTGCCGAAGGTGCACGCCTGTCGGAAAGCTATGCCGATTTGATCGATATAAACATGGGCTGTCCGGTAAAAAAGGTTGTCGGCGGGGGCGCCGGGAGCGCTCTCTTGCAGAGCCCTGAAAAGATAAGAGCTATCGTCCGTACGGTGCGTCGGGCCACAAACCTCCCTTTTACCGTAAAGATACGTTCCGGGTGGAGTGGCGACTCAGTTAACTACCTGCATATCGGTCAGATTGCGGCGGATGAGGGGGCTGATGCGATAACACTCCATCCGCGTACCAGAAACCAGATGTTTGAAGGGCGCTCTGACTGGAGCCATATAACGGCGCTGACAGAGAGCCTGCAGATTCCGGTTTTGGGAAGTGGCGATCTTTTCACTGCCGTAGATGTCATTGATATGTTGCGGCAGACCGGTTGCGCCGGGGTTATGGTGGCACGGGGAGCACTGGGAAATCCCTGGATTTTCAGGCAGGCGTTGCAATTAAGGCGTGGTGATGCACTCCTGCCGCCGTTGCCTGAAGAGAGGTTCGCCGTAGCAATGCGACACCTTGAGCTCTTTATCACTGACATAGGCGAGAAGATTGCTGTCAGAGAAATGCGCAAACACCTCTGCTGGTATGCAAAAGGGATAAACGGGGCGGCCCACTTCAGGGGAGCTGTCAACCGGCTGGAGAGTTTGAAAGAAATTGAATCAGCAATGCGGGAATTTTTCCTGCAGGAGAACCATGAATCCTGAAAATCTTCCAGAGTTCTATGCAAATGTTATCGACAGCGTCGGCGACGGTGTAATCGTTCTGGACTGCGGTGGTAACGTGATGTTTATGAATCCTGTGGCAGAGGAGTTGGCGGGTGTTTCACGGCGAATAAGCAGAGGCCAGTCTTTTTCTGTCCTGTTCAAAGAGGACTTCCAACTGCTTGAAATGGCTGAAATGGGTGCAACAAGCGGTATGGCTATCACTGATCACGAGAATATTGTCCTTAAAAGAGGCAGTCGCATTACCCCTCTGAGTGTAACCGTCTCTCCGTTGCTGCTGGCTGATGGAGTTCGCGCCGGGACTATTATCCTATTGCGCGATCTGACAAATATCCGGGAACTTGAAGAGGCTGTCCGCAAGGCTGACAGGCTTTCCGCTCTGGGGACGCTTGCCGCAGGACTGGCCCACGAAATAAAAAATCCTCTTGGCGGGATACAAGGGGCGGCACAGCTTCTTGATATGGAGCTTGCCGAAGATGATGAGCTCAGGGAATGCACAAGGGTTGTCCTGAAAGAGGTGCAGAGGGTTAACCGGATAGTTGAGGAGTTGCTCGACCTTTCCGCGCCGCGTAGTCTCAATCTTGTCGGGGTCAATCTGCACAAGATTCTGGCGCATATAGTCTTTCTGCAGCAGCAGGCAGTAGAGGGGAAAGACATAATATTCCAGCGCCATCTGGATCCGAGCATTCCGCCGATTCTGGCAGATGAAGGGAGAATTACGCAGCTTTTCCTGAATCTTGTAAAAAATGCGGTAGAAGCTGTCGGCGCCTCTGGAATAATTGAAATCTCAAGCAGAATCGTTTCCGAGTATAGCTTGACCCAAAAAGGCGAAGGTCGCTCGCGGATGGTGGCAATTGAGATTGCGGATAATGGCGCAGGTATACCAGCGGAAGCTATTGAGAATCTCTTTACTCCTTTCTATACGACAAAGGAGAAGGGGACGGGGCTTGGCCTGGCGATCTGCCAGAAGATAGTTGCCGAACATCGTGGCATGATCAGGGTTGATTCAGATGCTGGCATCAGGACGACATTTACCATAATGCTCCCATTGGTTCAGTGAACAGGATCCGGAAAATAAAAGCCCGGCAATAGAGGTAACGTATGTCGATAAACAGAATACTTGTGGCAGATGATGAAGAAAGCATGCGCTGGGTTCTCTCCAAGGCCCTCCGCAAGAAAGGCTTTACGGTCGATCTTGCCCGGGATGGCGATGAAGCGCTTCGTCTGATTCGCAGTGAGAGTTACGACCTTGCCATTCTGGACATAAAAATGCCGGGGATCAACGGGCTTGACCTGCTTGACAAAGTGCGCGAGTTCAAAAGCGACCTGCTGGTGGTGATTATGACTGCCGACGCAGGGATGAAAAACGCGGTGGAGGCAATGAAGCGCGGGGCTTACGACTACCTGACAAAGCCTTTTGATCTTGATGTCATGGACGCGATTGTGGAAAAAGCGAACCGGGCACAAGAGATGACCATGCAGATGTCAGCTCTCAAGGATGAACTTAAAGATCACTACCTGCTTGATAAGGGGATTATCGGCAACTCAATCCCCATGCGGGAGGTCTACAAGACCATCGGTAAGGTCGCACCGAGTGACATGACTGTTCTGATTCAGGGCGAGTCGGGCACGGGCAAGGAGCTGATAGCCAAAGCGATTCACTGCAACTCCAAAAGGCTGGTAAAGCCTTTTATCGCCATGAACTGCGCCGCCATCCCGAAGGAGCTGCTGGAAACAGAGCTGTTCGGCCATGAAAAAGGCTCATTTACCGGCGCTTCGGAGCGCAAACTTGGCAAATTCGAGCAGGCCAACGGCGGGACTGTTTTTCTTGATGAGATCGGGGACATGCCGCTCGATCTGCAGGCTAAAATCCTCAGAGTTTTGCAGGAGCGCGAACTGACCCGAACCGGCGGGAGCCAGAACATAACCGTTGATGTCCGGATTGTTGCCGCGACGAATCAGGATCTTCATCAACTTGTTCAGCAACGGCTCTTCAGGGAGGATCTCTATTATCGCCTTAATGTCGTGCCGATAAACCTGCTGCCGCTCAGGGAAAGGAGAGATGATATCCTCCTGCTGGTCGACCATTTTCTTCAAAAGACCTGTGCTGAGCTCGACGCCCCTCTGAAAAAGATAGACCAGCCGGCTCTGGACATGCTTGAAGCGTACTCCTGGCCGGGCAATGTGCGGGAGTTGGAAAACTGTATGAAGAGGGCGGTCATCCTCTCTTCCGACCCGCTGCTGACAATTGAAGATTTTCCGGTGCTCACTTCCGCTGGTGGAAATGCAGCCGGTTCAGCTGAGGATGTGTCTCTGGAATTCCTGGTGGACAGAAAGCTGAGGTCATCTTTTGTAAATGTCGAAAAATTTGATGGTGGCGATTTATACAACATGGTCATAGAGCAGGTCGAACGACCTCTCATCGCTTTTCTTCTTGAGAAAACCCGCTGGAATCAGGTGCGGGCCGCCAGTATCCTCGGCATAAACCGCAATACCCTCCGCAAGAAGATCAGCGATCTGGGGATAGAGATGAAAAAGGAGTAGGAGACTGTTTTTGCGGCAGACAATATCTGAAAAAGGGGCAAGGCGCATTGGGTGCTTTGCCCTTTTTTTATTGGAAGCGCAAGCTCGTCTGAAGGCGCAAGCCTTGCAAATTCTGTACTTCAAAATTAGGAATTCTGCCTTTAAACGTACCTTTAAAAACCTTCTGTTAGACAATTCTATTTAGTATATTTACACCATATTTGTACATGGTTACCTCTTTTTACAAAATATCAATGAGATATGAAGGTCTCATTTGTTACCTTTAAGTAGGATAGTAAATATTTCGAGATTTTAAGAGCTTTGGCACGTTGGATGCTCTAATGAAATTGATCAATACAGTGATATTTTAGTTCTTTTGGAAATATGAAGTGATCTTTCTTATAATCCGAAATAGTGAGGTTGTTTATGCCAGTGAAACAAGCTACTTCAGATATGCAAACTGACCCTCGATATTTAGCACGAATAGCTATTTATTATGGATTTAACCAAAATGATCTTTTAACCGATTATTCTCTAAACATGAGTACTGGTGGAGTATTCATCGAGTCCAGTCAGATACTGCCAGAAGACACAGAACTAACCGTTAAATTCAAACTTCCTGATTATGATAATATCATAGTTGCTAAAGTTAGGGTGGCATGGACAAACGATCCTGATTCTATGAAGAAAACATCCCTGCCGTCTGGCATGGGGCTACAATTTCTCGATCTGTCCATTGAAAATATGCACGCCATCAGAACGTACTTGGATAAAGGTAGATTTGAACCGACCTGGTGATAAGCTTCGATTCTGGAACATTAGGTAGTTTCCGTCCGGAAAGGGTGCTTTTTCGCCCTGGCGGCGTCAATCTTCGGTCTTGCTTGGGCGGCGTACAGTCGTACGCCTCCGCGCAAGTCCTTGATTTACTTGCCAGAACAAAAAATCCCCGCTTTCCAGTCCGGAAACTGCCAGTTTCTCATCCGGAGTTTCCGGATGGAAACTAGGTAGGAATTGTTTTGTCGACATATAACAATTTAATGGACTTCTCACATGACCCTTTCTCGATTATCTATAAAACACCACTTGCTCATAATCGTATCCATCGTAGCTTTTCCTGCCATCTACATAATAATCAACTCAGGGATAGAGCAAAGAAGAAACGCTATCCACCGTGCACAAATTGAAACTCAGAAGCTTACGGAAGCAATAGTCAGCGAACAAAAGATTCTCGTTTCATCAAGTCGTCAGCTAGTCATTGCCTTGTCGCAGTTACCTGAGATCAAAACCCACAAGCACGATGCAGTACAGGTCATACTTACTGAAATATTGAAACAAAGTCCTCAGTATTCAAACATATTTATTGCAGATCCTGAGGGTGTAGTCTGGGTTTCAGCCGTGCCATTGAATAAGGCCGTTTCAGTATCGGATAGGCGCTACTTCAAAAATGCACTGGCCAGTGGCAATTTATCATCAGGTGATTACCACATAGCTAGGACTTCCGGAAAGCCGACACTCAATCTGGCATACCCATTGAGAGATGATACTGGCAAGGTAGTAGCAGTCATTTGTGTTGGTTTATCATTGGATTACTATAAGCATATTTTAGATGAGCACAATCTCCCAAAAGAAGCCAGTTTTTCGCTTTTAGACTATAAAGGTACTATCCTGTTCAGGGCTGTTGATCCTGTGAAATACGTGGGTAAGCCGTCAAACCCAGAAATATTCAAGCACATGCAAGAGGGACCTGAAGAAGAAACTTCTCTTGGCACAAGCAGTGTTATTGGTGACGATCGTATACAAACATATCGCAAATTACGGCTTGATGGTGAAATAACGCCTTATATGTACGTCCGTGCCGGTATCCCAATAAACATTGTAATGACAGGTGCAAATACTGCCCTTGGCAAGAATCTGATGGTCTATTCTGTAACTTTATTGTTTGCATCCCTCTGTTCTTGGGTGTTTGGTAAGAAATATATAATCAACAAGGTTCTTGCATTGCAACAATCATCACAAAGACTGGCTGATGGTGATCTTGATACCAAAGTTGCCCATGAGGTAGAAGGAGGCGAGCTTGGCAAGCTTGGACAGGCATTTGACAATATGGCACAAAAGCTTGCAGTCCGAGAGCAGGCGCTGCGTGAAAGTGAAAGCAACTATCGAGGCATATTCAATACGGCCCACGATGCACTTATTGTGAAAGATGAATCAGGTAGAATAATAGAGGCTAACAAGGCATCTGAAACAATGTACGGCTATACTCGTGAAGAGCTTCTTCATATGTCGGTAGAGGATTTAATCTCAGGAGAGTCATCTTGTTCATTTTCTGATGCATTGATAATCATGGAAAAGTCACTTAAAGAGGGTACTCAAGAATTTGAGTGGTTAAGTAGAAGGAAGAACGGTGAATCGTTCTGGAGCGAAATAGCAATAACGCCTACTAGCGTGTTTGGAGAAAGACGAGTTCTAGCGGTTATTAGTGACATCTCAGAGCGTAAAGAGATTGAGCGTATGAAAGAAGCAATGATATCAATTGTCAGCCATGAAATGCGTTCACCTTTAACCGCAATGCTCGGCTTCCTTGACCTCGTCATTGAGAACGATGTGGAAGGCGCACAGCTGAAAGAATATCACACCATAATGCATAAAGAAGGCGAGCGCCTTAATGAAACGATCACCAACTTTCTCGATATGCAACGCTTAAAGGCAAAGCTGCATGAAAACAACTTCAAGCCTCTTGACCTAAAGACATTGATAGAAGAAGTGGTAGCTATATATGACACGCCCTTTGCCAAGCATTCCATAACCGTGCGTGTAACTTCTAGCTTACCTCAGATCGTAGGCGACGATGAGTTACTACACCAAGGGATTAGCAATCTTATTTCTAACGCCATTAAATACTCTCCTGAAGGTGGTGAGATCATACTTGACGCACGCCATGAAGAAAATAGTGTCACTCTCTTGGTGAAGGACTCAGGTATAGGTATCCCGCCTGAATCACTGGAGAGAATATTTGAAATGTTTTATAGGGTAGACGATCCATCAAAGCATCATATAGTCGGAACCGGACTTGGCTTGGCGCTTGTTAAGGAAATTGTGTCTGCACATAATGGTCAAGTTTGGGCTGAAAGCACATTTGGGCAGGGTAGCACTTTTTATATTTCACTACCATTCGTTAGCAATGATATCTGAAAAGTATTATAAAGTTGCGGGACTTGATAACTTGATAAAAAAGGCGGCCCGAATCAGTCCTCGTCCAGCCGAATTTTTGCTTTGATTTCCTAAACCCGACAGACTCCTGGAATATTACGGAAGGAAAAAATTCCAGTAAAAAAAACTGTTGCATTTTTCTGGGACGATTGATACTAATACAAAAAACGTTCTCCGAACGGGCAAAACCGGAGTAATCCGGTGACGCAAAGCCACGGATCCTGAATTAAAAGGATGGCCGGGTTGCCGAAGAGATGAGATATGCATCCTGGCACCCGGTATTTTACCGACACAAGGAGCACTCTTATCTTCGGAAGATGAGAGTGCTCCTTTTTTATTGCATGTGCGGCAGTTTTTTCAAAAGCGCAGGAGAGGTGTTCATCGATTTGATCTAAGCTTCAAAAGTTTCTCCGAACGGGCAAAACCGGAGTAATCTGGTGACGCAAAGCCACGGATCCTGAACTAAAGGATGGCCGGGTTGCCGAAGAGATGAGTTATGCATCCTGGCACCCGGTATTTTACCGACACAAGGAGCGCTCTCATCTTCGGAAGATGAGAGTGCTCCTTTTTTATTGCATATGCGGCTGATTTTTTGTTCAAAAGCGCAGTGCGAGGTGTTCATCGATTTAATCTAAACTTCAAAACGTTCTCCGAACGGGCAAAACCAGAGTAATCTGGTGACGCAAAGCCACGGGTCCTGAATAAAAGGATGGCCGGGTTGCCGAAGAGATGAGATATGCATCCTGGCACCCGGTATTTACCGACACAAGGAGCACTCTCATCTTCGGAAGATGAGAGTGCTCCTTTTTTATCGGTCTGGGAGGTATAGCCATGGAGAAGATCATACGAAAACCGGGTCTTGACCCGGAGTGGAAGCGGAAGCTGTCCGAGTGCATGAAGGAGATCGGCCTGCTCTCCGCGCCGTGTCTCCAGGTGACGATCAATGTTGCCGATTTCCGGGTGTCCGATGTGACGAAGCAGGAACGCCTGAAATAATCTGTTGGCTTTCTGCCGGCACAATTGAATAGAACAAAGCGGTAAGTCTCATCCCTACGGGGCAAGTGAAACCCGCGCTATCAGTCGAATCATCGGCTATGGCGCGGGTTTTTTCGTTTCGGCTGCTGAAAACCAGCCATCTCGCGGTCGTCCTCGACAGCCTCCTTGTGCGGCGTAGCGCTGCTACGCCTCCGCGGGACTGCCTGCGGGTACCACGATCTGACTGGTTTTGAGCAGCCTGAGGGTGGAATCACATTTTCAAGAGAACATGGAAATTGTCATGCAGGTAAAACAGATCATGTCAAATATTTCTCGCAAGCTGGTTACCGTGGCTCTTCTGCTAATGGTGCTGGGGACGGCCTCGCGCGCGCAGGCTGCGGGGGTCTTCTGCTCCGAGTTCGGCGGGGTCGTTGACGGCAACAATCCCGCCACCGTGGCAGCCGTTCAATCCGCCTCCACCTTCGGGATCGACATGAACTGCACGATCAAGAACTTTCCGCAGTCCATGGGCGGCTTCCCCATCACCAACATGAATTTCAATTTTCCCGGACAGCAGTCGTTTTACATCGCCTTCCTCGATGTTTACTACTACGGCCACATGTCGTGCAACGACCCGACCCAGTCGGACTTCTGGATCTACTGGGCGCCCGGCGGGTACAACAACATCAGTCCTTCCTGCCAGGAATTCATGGTGCCGGTGGATGCGGTCAGAAAGTCGAACCCGCCGGCCCAGACCACCGCCGCCATCGGTGTCCCTTTCACCTATACGATTACCGTGCCGCTGCTGGGCAAACTGGATCAGTATGGCACCTTCCAGTACATGGCCAACTCCGACGACACTACCGTCACGAATATCGTCATCCCCGACGATCTCACCAAGACAGGTGCGGCCTTGAGCTATGTGACCAACACGGCCTACCTGGTGAATCCCGGTGGCGGCGCCAGAACACCGCTGAACGGCGGCGCACCGCTGACGCCGGGGGCAAGCAGCAACTGGCTTGCCAATCACCCCGGCATTCTCTCCGATGCCACGAAGCATCTGGTTTTTTCCTATGAATACAACCCGGCCCTGGTCTCCCTCCCGGCCGGATACAATGTGGAGATCGACCTGACCGTTGTCCTCGACAACGACCCGACGAACCTGGCAGCGACGCAGTTCACCAACACCGCCAAGATGTGGTTCGATAAACCGATCAATACGACAGCCATGGTCGATCTCCAGGCATGGCCCGGCACGACGCCGCCGATGGCAATCGTCGAGCCCAATCTTACACTTACCAAGACCGGCACGCCGGATACCGTCAGCCTGGATTCGCAGGTGAGATACACGCTCAATGTCCAGAACACCGGGGGGAGCGATGCGTGGCACGCCACGATCACCGATAATTTCCCTGCCGGCATGAGCGTCTTCTCCCCCGTGCCCACACTCACCGCTCAGATCTTTGCGTCTGACGGCGTCACTCCGGTCTCGGGTCCACTGGTGAATGGCACCGACTTTACAGCCAACTGGAACGGCGGCAGCAGTTCTGCCGGTCAGCTCACCCTGACCATGCTTGATACGACCAAAATAGCCCCTACTCAGCGTCTGATCATCAGGTACCAGGCACAGATCGACAACAGTGGTGTCGCATCCGGCACGACGCTTACCAACATTGCCGGCGCCACCAGGTGGTTCAGCGCGAACAGCAGCTATACAGGCCGTCGTGAGTACGACAGGACGATCACCGACGGCACGCCGGGCACATTGGATTTTCAGGACGCCTACAGTATTAAGGCTTCCAGCTACTACTTTCAGAAGACGGTCCGGAACCTGACCACCGGCGTCTACCCGGCCACCACGGCCTCTCCGGGTGACAGGCTGCGCTACACCCTGCTGCTCCAGAACTTTACCGGGCCACCGCTCAATGGCATCACGATCACCGACAACTTACCTGCCGGATTGGGTTCGATTTCCAACGTTACCGTCACTCCAGCGGGCGGTTCAACAAGCGTCATTCAACCGAGCGGCGTTACTCCTGGCTCTATTACCATCACCGGCCTGAATCTGCCGGGGGGAGCTACTACTACTTCGCAGATCCAGATCGACTTCGATGCCACGCTGGACTCGAACCTCAGGGACGGCACTGTCATCACCAATCAGGCGACCGTCACCGGCACCGACAACACGACGTGCCTCCCAAAACATGGTCCGGCCCCAGTGATGACCCGTTCATTAACGGCACGGTACTACTCGGTTCGGGAGGGGATCCCACCCAGGTGACGATTCTGGCGCCCGGCGCGCCGGCGCCGGCTTTCCAGGTCCTGAAGACGGTGCAAGACGTTACCTCCGGTACCTCCACCGTCATGGCGGGCGACACCCTGCGCTATACCATCACGGTGAAAAACATCGGCACCGAGAATGCGACCGGCGTGACGCTGCGGGATCTGATTCCGGCGAATACGACCTACGTGGCCAACAGCACTACGTTGAACGGGTCGGCTGTCGCGGACCCCAGCGCGGGTGTCAGTGCGCTGCAGAACGGCATGTCGATCAACTCCCCCGCGAATCTTACGGCGGGTGCAATGCCCGCGAACGCGGGCACGACCACGACCAACGTCGCCACGATCACCTTCCAGGTCCAGATCAGCAAGAGCGTGGTGGCCGGCACACTTATCTCCAACCAGGGCTTCGTGGATGGTTCCGGCGCGGCGAGCGGGCCTTTCCCCGAAGCAACCCTCCGACAACCCTGCCACCCCTGTGCTGAACGATCCGACCACGGTTGTCGTGGGCAATTTGCCGCTGGTCTACGCGCTGAAGACAGTTCAGCTCGCCGGGGACGCCAATCGCAACGGTCTGGTTGACCCGGGAGACGTGCTCCAGTACGCCATCACCGTGACCAACTCGGGCGCGATTCCGGCGACAGGCGTGGTATTGACCGACGCGATTCCCGCCAACACCACCTATGTGGCGAACTCGGTGCGGATGAACGGCATGGCGGTGGCGGATCCCGGCCCCGGCGTATCGCCCCTGACCAACGGCATGGGGGTAAGCGGCGGGACCCTGGCGGCAGGCGGCACGGGTATCGTGACCTTCAAGGTACAGGTCAACTCGGGCGTGGCTTCGGGAACCATCATCAGCAACCAGGGAAGCGTGGCGACCGCGCAATTGCCGACGCTCTTGACCGATGCGGACGGCAACCCGACCAACGGCTACCAGCCGACCGTTATCACTGTAGGGAACGCGCAACAGCTTTCCATCACCAAGTCCGTGGTGGTGGTTGGCGGCGGCGCCGCACTGCCGGGGAGCGTGCTGGAATACACCATCCAGGCCACCAACATAGGCCAGGTCGCGGCCACGAACGTGGTGATCACGGATGACCTGACCCCCCTCCTGGTTCAGGCAGCCTATGTGACCGGTTCGGCGACCATGAACGGCTCCGGGGGCGGAGTGAGCTTCACCGCACCGTTGATCACCGCGAATTACGGCGTCACCTACGGCACGCTTGCGCCTGGCAAATCTGTTGCCGTGCGGTTTCGTGTCACCTTGAATGCTACTGTAGCGACCGGGAGCATTGTCACCAATACCGCAGAGGCCAGCTGGAATACGCCGACGCAGACCGCCAATGCAAGCACCTCCGTTACTGTCGGCGGCATGCCGGGCGGCAACGGGAGCTTAAGCGGTCTGGTCTGGCAGGACACGAATTTCAACAACACGCTGGACAGTGGTGAGGTGCCGGTGGCCGGCTGGGCCGTGGACTTATACCAGAATGGGCGTGTGGTGGGCACGGTAACCACCGGCACCGACGGCTCTTATCATTTCAGCAGCGTCACACCAAACGCCGGAACCACGATCAAGTACGAGCTTCGCTTCAGCGCGCCGGGCTCGGGTGCGAAAACCGCTATGCTGGGTTGGTGCAGTTCTACCTTCACCAACAGTATGCAGCGCATTTCGAACATCGTGGTGAGCACTGGCAACGTTCTGCAGGATATGAACCTTCCGTTGACCCCCAACGGCGTTGTTTATAACTCGATCATGCAGTACGCCGATAGCTGGCGCGACACTGATCATGGTTCAGGCATCAAGCAAGATGCCGCTGGCCAGCAGCTGCTTCAACGATCCGGCGCAGCAGGGCCAGGTCACGCCGAGCAGCGGCTATTATAAATTCGACCTGAACTTCAGCGATCCTTCCTGTCCCTCCGGCGGGGACTACCTGGTCCAGGTCACGCCGCCGGCCTCGGGGTACATGGCCGGCGATTCGAAACTGGTCCCGCCGACTTCCAGCAGCAGCACGGCATCGTTCTCTGTCCCGGCCTGCCCCGGCAGTCCGGCGGATGCGGTGCCGGGCACGCCGACGTACTGCGAAGCGCAGGCCTCCGCCCTGGCGCCGACCGCCTCGGTCGACCTGCGGGGGCAGGTACGGCGTACTACCTCCATCTCACGCTGGATAACGTTCAGCCGGGATACGGCCAGATCTACAACAACCACATCGCTCTCGATCCGACGCTCAACACGGCGATCGCAATCACGAAGACCGCAGCGCTGGTCAACGTGACGCGCAGCCAGCTGGTCCCCTACACTATCACCCTCAACAACACACTGGGAGTTCCGCTCAGGAACCTGAGCGTGGTCGACACCTTCCCGCTCGGATTCAAGTACGTGGCAGGGTCGGCCCGCATGGACGGGCAGAAGATCGAGCCGGCGATGAACACGCGGCAGCTGATCTGGAGCATTGCCCAACTCGGCAGCAATACGAAGCTCAGCATCACTTTCCTGATGATCGTCGGTTCCGGGGTTTCCGAGGGGGAGTACGTGAACCTCGCCCAGGTGATGACCGACTGACACGCGCCGCCTCCGGGGTTGCCTCCGCGACGGTGCGCGTGACACCCGATCCGGACTTCGACTGCACCGACATCATCGGCAAGGTGTTCGACGATGCCAACGCCAACGGCTATCCCGATCAGGGTGAAAAAGGGCTCCCCGGCGCGCGGGTCGTGACCGCCCGCGGCCTGCTCGCCACCACCGACGAGTACGGCCGGTTCCATATCACCTGCGCGGTGGTCCCGGACGAGGACCGCGGCAGCAACTTCATCCTCAAGCTGGACGACCGCACCCTCCCCACCGGCTATCGGGTGACCGGCGAAAATCCCGCAGGTGGAGCGGGCCACGCGCGGCAAGATGCTCCGCTTCAACTTCGGCGCCACCATCCACCACGTGGTCTCCATGGACATCGCCGACGGGGTGTTCGAACCGAAGAGCACGGAGCTGCGGCTGCAGTGGCAGCCGAGGATCGATCTGTTGTTGAAGGAATTGCGGAAAGCCCCGGCGTTGCTGCGCTTGTCGTACCTGGCGGAGAACGAGAACAGCGGACTGGTGGAGGACCGCCTCAAGGCGCTGAAGAAGGAGATCACCGGAAAATGGGACGGGGCGTATTCCGCTCACCATCGAGACCGAGGTCTTCTGGCGCCGGGGTGCTCCGCCCGATGAACTTCTCCCTCCCCTTCAAGGGGAGGGTTGGGGTGGGGATGGGGCAAAAACAGGCGCCAAAACAGCCATCCCCCTCCTGACCTCCCCCTTGAAGGGGGAGGAACTTGATGAGCAGGAGATAAGTACAACTAAGTAAAGCAGTAAGTCACAAAAACGATCCTCTCTCCCTGTGTATTGTGACGAAGTTTATCCGGTTGTTCGTATGAAATCTCTGGGCATGCATTGGGCAACCCCGAGCGGATAAAGGCCTCTTCGTACAGGTGGGAGCAATAGTGAAGCGCAGTATTTCCCTCATAATTTTCTTTCTTGTGTCAGCAGCCGGAGCGAAGACCACCGACTGGGCCGCAACTGCGCCTGGTCAGACCGTGCAAGACGGTCGCGGGAACCAGAGAGGCTGCTGGCTGCGGCGAAACGGCCGAAAATCACCTGTCCAAGGAGACGACCCTCACCCCTTGGCTCCTCGATCCGTCCGTTTTTGCGGAGGACCAGGGTGACCGCACCGAGAAACGCCTGGTCGCCGAAAAGGAAGTGAAGACGGTCAAACTGGCGAATCTGGTCCCCCCCATCCATTTCCGCACCGGTGAGGCGGACATTCCCGACGAATATCTGGCGCTTCTGCGGGGCGTGCTCGAAAAGATGCGCGACCGGGCCAACGTGCGTCTTGCACTTTGTCGGCCACGCCGATCCCCAGAACCTCAGCGCTCCCCTGAAAGAAAAATACGGCGACAATACCGGCCTCTCCCGGGAAAGGGCGGGGACCACCGCCGAATATTGCCAGGTTGCCCTCGGTCTGCCTGCGGAAGCCATCTCCTACGAAGGGTTGGGAGAGAGCAAGCCGGTCGCCAGCAATGCC
Source organism: uncultured delta proteobacterium (assembly GCA_963810975.1). Classification (GTDB taxonomy): domain Bacteria; phylum Desulfobacterota; class Desulfuromonadia; order Geobacterales; family DSM-12255; genus VEOV01. Next base: position 114,526 of record CAWEPN010000009.1, read on the forward strand.
ACCGAGGAGGGTCGGGCGCAGAACCGGCGGGTGGAGGTCGAGGTCTGGTACGACGAGCTCTTTGATAAGATGGTGGAAAAGGAAGTGATCGTCCCCGCGCAGGTGAATCGCGTCAAGGTCTGCCGCACCGAGACGGTCTGCAAGATGCGTTACAAGGAGGGCCATTCCCATCGCGCCCGCGTGAAGAACCTGGTTGCCCCCATGCACTACGACGCGGCCGTGGTGACCGTGCCGGAGGAGTTCATGCAGCAGATCAGGCAGGCGCTGATCAATCTGCATGGCAAGGAGAACGTTGTCGTCAAGTTCATCGCCCACAGCGACAATACCCCGCTGGAAGGCCGCGACGAGCGTATCTACGGCGACCAGACGGGGCTCTCGAAAGCGGTGGCCCGGCGCGTTGCCCTGGCCGTACACGACGGGCTGAAAGAGGCCAGTGTGGTGGTCGAGAGCGACGGCAAGGGAGCGACCTATCCCGTGGCCTCCAACGACACAATCCAGGGGAGGGGGATGAACCGGCGCGTCGAGGTGGAGTTCTGGCACGACGATCCGCTCCAGGAACTCCCGGGCGAGCCGCAGCTTTGCCCCGAGGACGCCGGCGCCGAAACGGTCACCAAGGTCTACGAGCCACCGTCGGGCCCGATCGCCCCGATCCTGTTCCAGGACGGGAACCCGATTCTGCCCGAGGGGTACACGGAGCGGTTGCGGCTGCTCATGGAGGAGATCAGGAAGAAGACGAACGTCCGCCTGCGTTTTGTGGGCTATATCAGCAACGAGCGGCTCGACCGGCGCAACGCCGCCATCTATGGCGACGATATCGGCTGGTCAACGGCGCGTGCCCGCCGGACCATGACCGCAGTGGGCGAGAAGATGGGACCGGGGGGAACCCGGGCGGAGTTCGAGGGGCGGGGCTATGTCCAGTCCAGCGACGTGGTCAATACCGGGTTCACCCAGTCGGCCGAGTCGCGGGTCGCTGTGCAGATCGTCTATGACGAGCTTGTCGCCCTCGATGACTACGAGGGGGTGGACATCGTCCGTATGTCCCGCGAGGTGAACACGACCAACCCCTTCGCCCTCAATCTCATGCGCATCTCGGTGGATGGCAAGCCGGTGGACGATTCGAACAAGAGTATCCCGGATGTGCAGCGCTGCACCGACGTGGCCCTCGATCGCGCCAAAATCGAGTTCAAGTACGACAACCTCAAGGTCGAGCCCCGGCTGAACGTGACCGCCTGGCCACGCAGCGTCCGTTACCAGGACATGACCGAGACCGAGTTTGCCGAAGACCTGGTCCGCTTCCGCCTCTACAGCAACTACCACAGCTTCATCAAGCGGGCGGAGGTGAGGATTTTCGACGAGGCCAGGTCCGTCAGCGATACCCCCCTGGCCGTCATCCCCATGGATGGGGAAGGATTGGCAGAGTGGCGGGCGAGTTTTCAGTCCTTTGCGGCCCCGGTCCGGGAGCTCAAATATCTGGTCCGGGTTTACGACGCCAGCGGCAACTTTGACGAAACCACCCCCCAGTCGTTGTGGGTGATCGATCAGGTCGATCCGTCCGCTGCCAAGGCGGACCCGGGGACGGAACTCCTGGCCGGATACGGCGGGAGCCGCATGGCAAAGAAGAACATTCCGGTGAGCGGCGGGACCGTTCAGGCCTACGGCAGCGCCATTCCGACCGAACACCGCGTCTGGCTGGCCGGATACCCGGGGCCGGTGGACGGCAAGGGCCGTTTTATCGTCGAGGAAATCCTGCCCAAGGGGATGCATACCGTCGAGGTTGCCGTGCTCGACAAGTCCGGTAACGGCGAACTCTTTCTGCGCGATCTGCCCCTGAAAAAGAACGACTGGTTCACGGTGGGGATCGCCGATCTGACCCTGTCGGCCAACAAGACCAGCGGCCCCGCCAAGCTCCTTGCCCCTGACAAGCCCCAGTACAGTAACGACTTCGATGCCCAGGGACGGCTGGCCTTCTACACGAAAGGCCAGTTCGGCAACGGTTGGGGGCTTACTGCCAGCGCCGATACGCGCGAAGAGCAACTGGATGACTTGTTCAGCAACTTCCTGGACAAGTCGCCCCAGGCGCTGTTCCGCCGCATCGACCCCGATTACAGTTTCCCGACCTTTGGCGATGACAGCACGGTCGTGGAAGATGCCCCGACCAGCGGCAAGTTCTATGCGAAGCTGAAAAAAGATGAGAGCTACGGCCTCTGGGGTAACTTCAGGGTCGGCTATACCGATAACGACCTGACCCATGTGGACCGTGGGCTTTACGGCGGGAACCTCCATTATCAGACCCTCGGCGTCACCGGATTCGGCGAGAAGCGCTTCATGGTCGACGGTTTTGCCGCAGAACCGGGGACGGTGGCGGGCCGCGATGAGTTTCGGGGAACCGGCGGTTCCCTCTACTGGCTGCGTCGGCAGGACATCCTGCAAGGGTCCGAAGCGGTGCGCATCGAGATCCGCGACAAGGATTCAGGCATGGTGCTGGCCGTCAAGAACCTGTCGCCGGTCCTCGATTACACCGTTGACTACCTGCAGGGCCGTCTGCTGCTGACTCAGCCCCTCGAGTCGACAGCGGCCGACAATCTTCTGGTGCACAGCGACTCTACCGGAGGCAACCCGGTCTTTCTGGTGACCCGTTACGAATATACGCCCGGGGTCGAGGACCTGAGTGCGATGACGTTTGGCGGCCGGGCCCATTACTGGGTCGGCGACTATGTCAAGGTCGGCGTGACCGGCAGCAATGACGCGGAAACTGATGCAAGCCTGGTTGGAGCGGACGTGACCATCCGTAAATCATCCTCTACCTGGGTCAAGGTCGAAACCGGCCACAGCAAGGGGTCGGATCTCTTTACCTCGGGCTCGCAGGATGGCGGCTACAACTACAACACCATCCAGATCCCCGGTGTTTCCAGTAAGTCTGCCATGGCCTACCGGGTCGATGCCAGCGTCGCCTTGCAGGATTTTAACAAAAATTGGCGCGGCCGGATCACCCTGTACAACCAGGAACTGGGGGCAGGTTATTCAGCGCCCGGCCAGGTCGCGGCTCAGGACACCACTCAAATCGGCGGCACGGCGGAGCTGCCCGTTACCGACCGTCTGGGGCTGCATATCAAGGCCGACGAGCGGACCGTGGATAAGGGGCTTGACACACAGTCCGCTGAACTGAATGCCAATTACCAGATGGATGAGCACTGGACGCTCAGTTCGGGCGCGCGCTGGGACAGCCGTGAAGACCATTCGCCGGAGGTTCCCCTGACCCAGGAACAGGGAGACCGCACCGATATGGTGGCCAAGGTTTTGTATGATTCCAAGGCGCGCTGGAACGGCTACGTTTTCGGGCAGAAGTCTGTTCAGACCACCGGCAATCGTGAAGAAAACGACCGGGCCGGCGTTGGCGGCGCTTATCGGGTAACCGACCGCTTTAAGCTGAACGGCGAGGTCTCCGAGGGGAATTTAGGCTTCGCCGGCCGGCTCGGCACCGAGTATCTCTACAGCGACCGGACCACGATCTACCTTAATTATGCCCTGGAGAACGAGCGTACGGACAACGGCGTACAAGCCAATAAGGGGACCATGACATCAGGGTTTCGTTCCCGCTACTCAGATAGCGCCAGTGTCTATGGGGAAGAGCGCTACACCCATGGCGATGTCCCCACCGGTCTCACTCATGCATACGGCATTGATTTGACGCCCACTGATCGTCTAAATCTCGGTGCCAAACTGGAATTCGGCACTCTGCAGGACTTTCTGACGGATGCCACGATCAAGAGAACTGCGGTCGCAGTGAACGCCGGTTACGGATTCGAGAAACTGAAGATAGCCAGCGCCATAGAATTCCGGGAGGATCGTTCGGAACAGCTGAATACCAGCACCGTCGAACGCACCACCTGGCTCTTGAAAAACAATTTAAAATATCAGTTGACCCCGGACTGGCGGCTCATCGGCAAATTCGACTATTCCCAGAGCACGAGTTCCCAGGGCCAGTTCTACGACGGCAGTTACACCGAGGCAGTGATCGGCTATGCCTACCGTCCCGTCGACAATGACCGGCTGAACGTCCTCGCCAAGTATACCTTTTTCTACAATGTGCCGGCAGCGGAACAGATCACCGGCACCACCACGGCGGCCGGCGCTCTGCAGCGCAGCCACATCGCGTCGGTGGATGTCACGTACGATCTGACGCCACAGTGGACCGTGGGCGGCAAGTACGCTTACCGGCTCGGGCAGGTAAGCATGGACCGGGTCAATCCAGAGTACTTCGACAGCCGTGCCCACCTGTACGTGGCACGTGCCGACTGGCATTTCCTCCATCTCTGGGACGCGCTGGTGGAAGGGCGCATGCTCGACCTGCCCGATGCCCATGATCAGCGCAGCGGCGTGCTGCTGGGGCTCTACCGCCAAATGGGCGACCACATCAGGATCGGCGCCGGCTACAACTTCAGCGACTTTTCCGACGATTTGACCGACCTGAGCTACAAGCATCAGGGGGTGTTCGTCAATATTGTGGGGACGATTTAAGAACATCCTCCCTCCCCTTGAAGGGGGAGGAACTTGAAATACGAAAGCACAACAAACAAAGGTGGCACATATGTTCAAAACTCTGAAAATGATCGTACTTGGGATTTCGGCGCTGTTATTAACACTCCCCGCGTATGCGCAGGAGGCTCCCAAGGAACAGGGCAAAGGTCTGGATGAACAGGTGCAGGAAATCAAGACTGATGTTCTCTCCATTGCGGCGCAGCTGAATCAGCTGGAAGAGAAGCTGCTCTACCCGTCCGACACCCAGGTCGCACTGTTCGTGTCACTGGCCAAGGGGGAAAAGTTCCGCCTTGATGCCGTCGATATCGAACTGGACGGCAAACCGGTCGCCCATCACCTTTATACGTTCAAAGAGCTGGAGGCCCTGCAAAAAGGGGGCGTACAGCGCATCTATGTGGGGAACGCCACAACGGGCGAGCACGCACTGCGGGTGACTGTCATGGGGAAATCGGAGGGAGGTTCGGATTTCCGGAAGGATGAAAGCTTCAAGATTTCCAAGAATATCGGCCCCAAACTGGTCGGAGTCGTCCTGGCCGGCACCGGCATCGGCAGCAAACCTATCGCTCTGAAGGATTGGTAGCCCATGTCCAGGTTGATGCTCATACTGGCCTGCCTGCTGCTGGCGACCCATTCACAGGCAGCCAATATCTACACTGCAAAGGGGCTGAAGGACGTCTACTTCGGTGAGGCGCTTTATAACGCCTTTCAGGGGGAGTGGTTTGAAGCTGTCTCCCGGCTCGACAGCGAACTGGCGCAGCACGGCAGGCTCGATGAACCTGCCCTCGACACCCTCTATCCCCACCTCCATCAGGCGCAGTTCGGTGTGGGGGACTTCGAGCTGGGGTACCGGATGCACCAGCGGGCCGGGCGCGCCATCACCGCAGTCATCGAGGGGAACGTGGAGGAGCCGGTGCGTAATGAGGCGATTTATCGGTTGGCACGGCTCTACTTCCGGAAAGATCAACCGGAAAATGCCTTCCATGCCCTGGAACGGATTCGCGGGGAGGTGCCGGCGGCGATCCGGGCCGACGTGGAATTTCTGCGCGGGGAGATTCTGCTGGCAAACGGTCGTTTCCCTGAAGCGGCACGTGCCTTCAAGGGCCTTCAAGGGGTCGGGAGCATGGATGGATTTGCCGGTTACAACCTGGGGATCGCATTGATAAAGGAAGGAAAGGAGCAGGATGGGCGCCAGTTACTGGACCGTACCGGCCAGATCAAGAGTGACAGTCCTGCCACATTGGCCATCAAGGACAAGTCGAACCTGGCACTCGGCTACAAGCTGCTGGATGAAGATGCCGGCGAGAATGCCAAACTTGTCCTCGATCGGGTGCGCCTGAGTGGTCCTTTCTCCAATCGGGCTCTCTTGGGTTCGGGGTGGTCGGATGCCTCCCGGGGTCAATATGAGCGGGCACTGGTTCCCTGGAGCATTCTGGCGGAGCGCGAGGTCACCGATCCCGCGGTTCAGGAAGCCCTTCTTGCCGTGCCGTATGCTTACGGGAAACTGAACGTCCATGGGAAGGCGGCGGTGCTGTACGGCAAGGCCCTGGACTCCTTCGGCAAGGAAGTGGACAAGCTCGGTGCGTCCATCGAGTCTGTCCGGGAAGGGAAATTTCTTCAGGCACTGGCACGGGAAGAGCTGAAACAGGACTCCGACTGGGTAGTCAAGCTGCGGAGTCTCCCGGAAGCGCCGGAAACCTATTATCTCCTCGAATTGATGGCTTCCCATGATTTCCAGGAATCCCTCAAGAACTACCTCGACCTGAACGAACTGCAGAAGAAGCTCAGCGTGTGGGAAGGTGACCTGGACGCATTCGAGGACATCATTCGTGAACGCCGGGCCTATTACCAGCCGCTCCTTCCCGAGATCGACGCTGCATTCAAGCAGCTCGACTCGCAGATCCGTCTCCGTCTGGAGCAACGGGCGAGGATAGAAAAACGTCTGAACGCCATGCTGACGGCGCCGCGCCCCGATTACCTGACTACCGGGCGGGAGCGGATTGCCACGGAAGAAATCACACGTCTGGAACAGGCCCTGGCGGGGGAGGGTCAGGAGGGAGGGGAACTGCAAAGGAGCGGATCGGCCGTTTGCGCGGGGTACTCCTCTGGAGCATCGCCACGGAATATGACCAGCGCCTTACAGACACCTTCAAGAATCTTCGGGATTTGAACGAAGTGATGGACCGGTTGAAGATACGGTACAACGCTTTCATCCGTGTTCGCCAGGCCGCCACGCAAAGCTATGAAGGGTATGACGATCTGATCAGCCGGGAGCGCAGTCTCATTGCGCCGGCCCGGGAAAAAGTGAAGGTTCTGATGGCACGCCAGGGGGAGATGCTCGAAACTATGGCAGTAAATGAACTGACCCGCGCGCCGCGAGCGGCTGGAAAAATTCCAGATTACCGCGCGTTTTGCCATAGCCGACAGTTATGACCGTGCCACCAAGGCTCAGACTCAAGAGAGTGTCGGCAAATGAAACGAATCGGACTCTTACTCATTGCTATTCCGGCGATCCTTGCCGCGTGTCAATCGGGCGGTAGCAGGGACACGATTGCCCAGCCTCAGGAACATGAAGATCGAGATCAGGGAAGAGACGATTGTCGGGGGGCTCGGGAAAGCGATGG
>CAWEPN010000010.1:0-139386 GCA_963810975.1 uncultured delta proteobacterium
CTCAAATCGCCAGCAATACGAAACCGACGAAGGCGTACAATTAGAAGAAACGTATTGCTCGCAAGCGCCAGAAAATTTCACAAGAGAAGCTGGCGCAAGAGCTCGGCATGAGCCGCACGACGATCAGTCAAATCGAGTCGGGCGTCGTGCAGGAAATTGGTGTGCGCAAGCTCGTCAGAATTCTCGACTATCTGGGGCTGGAGCTTCGCGTACGGTCAGCCGGATTGCCGCCGACGCTCGACGAATTGCGGGAGAAGCGTAACCAATGAGCGCATTAGCCGTTTGGGCTGCTGAAAATCGGGCAGGGCTGTTAGATCGGGCAACGGATCAGCGTCAGTATGTCTTTGCCTATGACCAATCTGCCGGGTCACCAAATGCCCAGGTGTCACTTACCATGCCGGTGCGCCTGGAGAGTTGGATCAGTCGGGATCTCCACCCCATATTCCAGATGAACCTTCCTGAAGGGGCGCTCCTGGACGCAATCCGCCGTGCTATTGCGAAATTGGCAGGTGAGGATGATCTGACAATTCTCCGGGTAACCGGGGGACATCAGGTTGGGCGTAACCGGTTTTCTCTTCCCGGGGATGCTTCACCCGGTATCGTGGAAACCGTTGAGTCTCTGGATGCTCTGCTATCGTACCCTGACACAAGGGAGCTGTTTCACGAGCTGGTGTCAAAGTATGCCCTCCGTTCGGGGGTGTCAGGCGTACAGCCGAAGGTTATGCTCGACGCTCTGGATCGCGGCACTGCTGCTGTGGGAGGCTACATTGTAAAGTCCTGGGGGTACGAGTACCCTTGTCTGGCAGCCAATGAGTTCTTCTGCATGACGGCGGCACAACGGGCCGGGTTGCCTGTGCCGGAGTTTCGTATCTCGGATAACGGCGGACTGTTCGTGATGAAGCGGTTCGATCTGGCTGCAGACGGATCTTCGCTCGGGTTCGAGGATTTGTGCAGTCTGCAGGCCTTGGGAACGACAGAAAAATACAGCAGTACGTACGAGCGGGCAGCGAAGAGCATCAAAGACTTTGTTTCAGGTGAGAACCTGCAGTCTGCCCGGGAGCAGTTGTTCGCTTCGTTGGTGTTGTCAAATATGGTCAGGAATGGCGATGCCCATCTGAAAAACTTTGGTGTACTGTATGATCACCCGGGTGCGCCTGTTCGCCTGGCCCCGGTGTATGATGTGGTCACGACAACGGCCTATGTCCCGAAGGATGTGCCGGCACTCTCCCTGGCCGGGACGAAGAAGTGGTGGCCGCGAAAGACCATGGAGAAGTTCGCGCTGACACACCTGGCAGTGCCGGTGGGAAGAGTCGGTCAGATTCTGGAGCAAGTTGCCGAAGCCGTGACTGAGACTCGCGTGGAGTTGCAGGAATACATCAATGAGCACCAGGAATTTCGCGAGGTGGGGGAGCGGATGCTTGCCGCTTGGGATGCAGGCGTTGCCGGCACACTCTGATCCGCGTGCCAAGGATTTTGAATCAAAAACAGGTTGCACGCGGATAACGTCTGATAAAATCTGATTAACATCTGATTTAACCCAAAAAAAGAAGTATCCGATTTTTATCCGAAGTTATCAGATTTGATCCGCGTGCCAAGGATTTTGAATCAAAAGCAGGTTTCACGCGGATAACGGCCGATAGAATCTGATTAGAATCTGATTTAACCAAAATAGCAGCGATGATTTGGTTATCCGCGTTGATCAGATTTGATCTGCGTCCCAAGAGGTTTTAAAGCAAAAGCATATTCACGCGGATAACCGGCACACAAGTCAGGCATGAAGCTGTAAAGATCATGGATAAATTTGAAAGTTATACCGCGAAATTTTAAAACATGGTATAACTTGTCTTTAGAGGGACTGTTATGTTTGAAATTGATATTCAAACCCGAACACTTTACGCAGAGCTGATTGAGCTGCTACAGATTGCGGAGGCGTCAAGAAGCATACACAGCTTGAAAGGATCATTCTCAATCAAAGAAGTCAAAGGGGATGAATATGTATATTTCCGGACTTACAATCCCGGCGGTCAACTCGATGAAATCTATGTTGGCAAACGAAATGACCAGACGGAACGACTTATGCGTGACCACTCCGCAGGAAAAATCGACGCTGTTGAAATGGGGGAAAAGCTCAAGCGTTTAAGCAGTCAAATAATGGCCGGTGTAAAAATGACGACTGATAAGGCAATGATACGAGTAATCCGTAGTCTTGCAGATGCAGGCGTTTTTAGAAATGGCGGGGTTTTAGTGGGGACGCATGCTTTTCAGACCGCAGGGTTGATGCTTGGTGTCTGCTGGGGCGTTGATGCAACAAGAACAACGGATATTGACCTTGCTGTAGAACGTAGGGTGGCAGTAGCAATTCCTATGATTAATGCAGATATACCCGCCGCCCTGGACAGCTTGCAAATGGGTTTTTACCCTGTGCCAAAACTAAACCATAAAGATCCTTCAACGAACTTTGCAATTCGCAAAAGTCAGCTTCGGCTTGATGTTTTGACACCCAAAACTGAGGAATCAGATGCGCCGGTTTTTATCAAGCGATTCAATTGTGCCGCCGAACCTCTCAGTTATTTGTCGTACGTAATTGAATCGCCCGTACCTTCGGTATTATTGGACACAACACCGGTCCTTGTTTATATCCCGCAACCGGTACGATACGCACTGCATAAGCTGATTGTTTCCCAGGTAAGAGACATGGCCGGTGATGCAAAACGGCCAAAGGATTTATATCAGGCATATCAAATTCTGTCACTATTACAGGAGAACCGGCCTTTTGATATTCGGCCGGCATGGGAAGACCTTATAGCCCGTGGTCCCAACTGGAAGAATTAACGCCGAAGCTGGTTTGGCGGAGATGGAGCGACGTTATGGAAAGCTGGAAATTGCAGTAAATGGTGAATGAATCGGTGAAGGAAAAATCGTGGGATTCGCGGAACGGGGATCGGTGTGCTGATGTTGAATCAAAAAAACAGAAAGCAGGTTTCGCGCGGATAACGTCTGATAAAATCTGATTAGGATCTGATTAACCAAAATAGCAGTTTGATTTTTGTCCGCGTTGATCAGATTTGATCTGCGTCCGAAGGATTTTGAATCAAAGGCAGGTTGCACGCGGATAACGTCTGATAAAATCTGATTAACATCTGATTTAACCCAAAAAAAGAAGTATCCGATTTTTATCCGAAGTTATCCGATTTGATCCGCGTGCCAATGGTTTCTGGAGATTTCCATATGCTACATGATGACTTAACAAATAGAATCATCTGCGCTTTTTACAACGTCTACAATACCCTTGGTCATGGATTTCTCGAAAAAGTCTATGAAAACGCCCTTGCTTTAGAATTGCGAAAGAGTGGTTTACAGATATCTCAACAGGAAAGCGTCAAAGTGTTTTATGCTGGAGAACAAGTCGGAGATTATTTTGCTGACCTTGTTGTAAATCGACTGATCATAGTGGAACTGAAGGCCGTTGAATCTTTTCGAAATGAGCACTTCGCTCAATTGACCAATTATCTGCAAGCCACTGACATAGAAGTAGGATTGTTGCTGAATTTCGGCAAGAAGCCGGAGTTCAAGAGAACCGTTCTGGGGAATGAATCAAAGTCATGTTTCACGCGGATAACGTCCGATAGAGTCTGACTAGAATCTGATTGACCCAAAAGAAGTATCCGACTTTTATCCGAAGTAATCCGGTTTGATCCGCGTGCTAAGGATTTTGAATCAAAAGCAGGTTGCATGCGGATAACGTCCGATAGAGTCTGATTAGAATCTGATTAACCAAAAAAAGAAGTATCCGATTTTTATCCGAAGTTATCCGATTTGATCCGCGTGCCAAGGATTTTGAATCAAAAGCAGGTTGCACGCGGATAACGTCTGATAAAATCTGATCAGAATCTGCTTTAACCAAAATAGCAGCGTGATTTTAATCCGCGTAGATCAGATTTGATCCGCGTCCCAAGAGGTTTCTAGGAGATCCCCATATGCTACATGATTTCTCTTGGAAGAATTAATTGCATTATGGTAGAGGTGACGTATACACTGGCAGGAGATGGAGAAACAGGGCCAGTATAGCAGGAGATATCTCATAAAGACCGAAGCAACCCCCAGGAAAATTCTCTTTATCACCCCTCCCTACCATAGTGGCGTCGATGAAATTGCCGGCCGCTGGATACCGCTCGGGCTGGTATATCTTGCCGGTGCCGCCCGTCAGGCGAATCTGGACTGCGGAGATCTACGATGCCATGGCCAAGGGGCATGGCTACCCCGAGATCGAACAACGCTTGCGGGCAGCCATGGCCGATTACGTTGCTTCCAGCGCGCTTACCTCTACCCTCAATGATGCGGTGAAGATCCTTGAGCTGGCCAAGAGCATCAGGCCGGATACCGTTACCATCCTCGGCGGCGTCCACCCTACCTTCATGTACGAGGAGGTGCTTGCCACCTCGGCTGCCGTTGACTACATCGTCATCGGTGAGGGGGAGATCACGCTGCGGCAGCTGCTGGAGGTGCTGGAGGCTGGTGGAGATCCGGAAACGGTTGCCGGTGTTGCCTTCCGGCGGGATGGCGCGGTTGTCAAGACCGCCAAACGCCCCCTCATGGAGAGCCTCGATGGTCTGCCGGCTGCCTGGGATCTTCTTGACTGGGGGGACTATCACAGCCTGGTGATTCCCGACTCGCGCCTGGGCGCAATCAGCACTTCCCGCGGCTGTGATCATGACTGCACATTCTGCTCCCAGCAGCAGTTCTGGGAGAAGTCCTGGCGCGCCCGTGATCCCCAGCAGGTGGCCGACGAGCTGGAGTATCTGTTTAATACCTACCAGATCAATGTCTTCCTGATTACCGATGAGTACCCCACCAGAGACAGGGAGCGTTGGGAAGCCCTTCTTGATGCTGTCATCGCCAAGGATCTGCCGATTTATCTTTTGATGGAAACCAGGGCCCCGGACATCAGCCGTGACCGGGATATAATCTGGAAATACCGGAAAGCCGGGATAATCTACATCTCCATCGGCATCGAAACAGCTGATCAGGCGGTCGTTGATGCTCTGCAAAAAGAGATGAGCGTGGCGGAAACGAAGCAGGTTATTGATATTCTTCGTGAGCAGGAGATTGTGTCCGAGGCGTCATTCATGCTTGGTTTGCCGGACGAGACCCCTGAGAGCATCAAAAATACCATGCAGCTGGTTCAGCAGTACAATCCGGATATAGCGAACTTCCTGACATACACCCCCTGGCCTTATGCCGACGGTTTCAAAGCCCTTGAACCTCATATCCGGGTCCATGATTACGGCAAGTACAACATGGTTGATCCTGTCATTGAGCCTCACAATATGAGCCTCCTGCAGATTGAAGTTGCCCAGGCGGACTGCTACCGCCGCTTTTACATGGGCAAGATCATGGAATTCATGACCATGAAGGCCTCCTTCAAGCGGGAATATCTGATGCGGATCACCAAGCTGTTCATGGGCAGCTCCTTTGTTATAAAAAAACTGAGGGTTGGTTTTTTCGGCAAAATCCCGGCAAAGATGGATGAAATGAAGAGAGGCAGAAAGGCGATGAGAGATGAGGGATGAGTGGAAGACCGATGAGCAAGAACCGATGAGCAGAACCGATGAGGTTGAGAGATTCTATCTCAACCTTCAACTCTCATCCCTCATCAAGTTTTAAAAAGGAGTTACCGTGCTACCAGAGGAATTGGCGAAGAAAATCGCCGCCAGGAAAGCCCCGGCTGTTATTGATGTCCGCACCGGTTTCGAGTTCAAGAAGGGCCATATTCCCGGGGCGATAAACGCTCCGATCTGGAAAATCATGCTGCGACTGGCGGCGCTGCCGGCAGACAAGCGGACTGACATGGTTGTCCACTGCGAACTTGGTCCTCGTGCTGTCATGGCCAAGACAATTCTTGATTTCATGGGTTATCGCAATATTGCTCTGCTTGACGGCCATATGGCTGCCTGGCGGCGGTCAGGTTTACCTGTTGAGAAAGATGTAAAGTCAGATGACGAAGATAGAAGAGGATGAGAGATGAAGGTTAATCCTTCAACCTCATACCTGATTTCGGAGAAATAGCATGGCACAAGCCACCGGCAATCAAGGGACGGTACTGATAGTCGAAGACGATCGCAATACCGCCGCGCTGGTAGCGACATATCTTGAGCGGGACGGATTCACTCCCGTGGTTATTCATGATGGTGGTCAGGCGATCCGGATTGCCGCGGATTGTAATCCTGTTTTCGTGATTCTTGATATCATGCTGCCTAACATGGACGGCTGGGAGATTTGCCGGGCACTGCGGAAAGAATCCAATGTGCCGGTGCTGATGCTCACGGCACGGGAAGAGGAGCTTGACCGGGTTGCGGGCCTGGCGATGGGCGCCGATGATTATGTGGTCAAGCCGTTCAGCCCGCGCGAATTGGTGGAGCGGGTGAAAGCGATTCTGCGCCGCAGCAGGCCGGTTTTGGCCGCTGCTCCGGCGACTCTCTCGTTCGCCGGACTGGAGCTGGATGCGGAAAAACACAGGGTAACCCGCGATGGGGCGGTCTGTTTCTCTGACATCCTGGGAATACAAGCTGTTGCATGCTCTGATGAGTTCCCGGGAAAAGTCTTTTCCCGTGAGGAACTCCTGAGCCAGTGTTATCGGAACACGCGAGGCGGTCATCGACCGGGTCATAGATGTCCATATCGGAAAACTCCGCCAGAAGATCGAGAGACGATCCTGCCCGGCCCCGCTTCATTTTGACGGTGCGCGGCCATGGTTATCGTTTCAGTGACGAAAAAATATGAGTAAGAACTGATGAGGGATGAGAGATGAGAGACTGAGCGATGAGAGATGAGAGATGAGAGGTCGGGGTAGAACATGAGGCAACGTCTGCTCTGGAAGTTATTGATTGGCCACATCGTTCCGATCTTTGCGATCTTTACTTTCGCAGTCTGGCAGGCCGTCGATCAGAGTGCGGCGGCCGATATTACAAGGAACTGGCGGAACGTTTCCCATCGCGCCGCTTGATGCACATCGCATGTTTCTTGCAGCGATCCATCACCACATGCTCTGGGGAATTCTGATTGCGCTGGTCTTTACACTGTTCTTTACCTACCTCTTGACGAGTTGGGTCTTGCGCCCGCTGTTGCAGATAACTGACATCACCAAAAAAGTTGCCGACGGCAATTTTTCCGAACGGATAAACGTGGTCTCCCGTTATGAAGGCGGCCAGCTTGCCGATGCCTTTAACCACATGGCCGAGAATCTGGAGAAGATTGAACGGCTTCGAAAGAACATGGTGGCCGACATCTCCCACGAGCTACGGACCCCGCTGACCAATTTGCGCGGATATCTGGAGGGTTTAAGCGACTCCGTTATACCGCCTACCCGGGAAACCTTCCAGATGCTTGAGCAGGAGGTCCTCCGCCTGGTCAACCTGGTTGAGGATCTGCAGCAGTTGGCGCGAGCGGATGCTGCCAAGTCTTTTCTTGACTGTCAGGAAGTCTCCCTCCACGAGATGCTCGGACAGATAATGGCTCTTTACCAACCGAACTTCCAGGAGAAAGAGATTGCGGTGCAGTGGCGCTCGATCCGGACAGCGATCTTTTGAACGCAGACCGTGACAAGCTGCTGCAGGCGATCCGCAATCTGGCCGACAACGCCTGGAAATACACTCCGCCGGGAGGGGTTGTCACGATCTCAACCCAGCGGACAGAGGACGGCATAAAGACCGTCTTTACTAATAGCGGCTGCGGCAATTGCGGAAGAAGATATCCCCTATCTGTTCGAACGTTTTTTCCGCGCGGATCGTTCGCGTTCCCGGGATGCGGGGGGGGCGGGTATCGGACTGGCGATTGTCAAGGAGCTGATTGAGGCCCATGGCGGCACGGTGGGCGCTGAAAGTGACGAAAGCGGTACACGCGTCTGGTTTACACTGCCTAAAACCTGATGAGAGATCGAGTAAGAACCGATGAGGGATGAGAGAGGAGAGATGAAGGTTTTAAAAGATTTTCTCATCCCTCAATCTCTCTATCAGCTTTTACTCATCCCTCAACTCTCATCTCTCATCAGGTACCTTCTGCTTCTTTACCAAATCTTTACATGACCACTGCTCATTTTCTTGCTACATTATGCCAATAGTTTTTCATGCCTCAATGACATTGTCAGGCAGCAAATTTAATCTTTGATTGATATCAATCACACCCTGGGAGAAATTAATGAGCAAGATTCTTTTTGTAACAGCCCCTTATCACTGCTGGGGAGTACAGGTCGTCGGCACCTGGCCGCCACTGCATCTGGCCTATCTGGCCGGAGCCGCTCTTGAAGAGGGCCATGAAGCCAGAATATTCGACGCCATGAACAAGGGCGTGTCGTTTGCGGAGATCAGGCAGGAAATTGAACGTTTCCAGCCCGATTTCGTCATGACCCTGGATTACCTCCCGGTCACCGGTGCGATCAGCACTGCCACGGTTCCGGACGCTTTGAAGATCCTGGATGTTGCCAAGGAAGTAAATCCGGCCATTGTCACCCTGCTGGGCGGACCTCACCCGACCTTCATGTTTGAGGAGATTCTGGAAGACGATAAGAATCACGTTGACTATATCATCAAGGGGGAGCCGGAGCAGACCTTGAAGCAGCTGCTTGCGGCGATTCCCGAGGGGAAGGGGAAAAACATCAAGGGGGTCGCGTATCGGGAAGGAGAGCAGGTTGTCTCCAATGCCAACCAGCCGCATATTGTCGAACTGGACGCCCTGAAACCGGCGTGGGATCTACTGGATTGGAATGATTACCAGTACCGGGTTGCGCCGGCTGGCAGAATGGCTTCAATCCTGACCTCACGCGGTTGCGACATGGAATGCGCGTTCTGCAGCCAGCGGATGTTCTGGCGCGAGGACTGGCGCTGCCGGAAACCGGAAAACGTTATCGAAGAGATGGACCATCTGATCAAGACTTATAATATCAAATTCTTTACGTTGATCGATGCCTACCCGACCAAACACCGGGACCGTTGGGAGCTGTTTCTTGACTTGCTGATTGAACGGAAGTTCGGGGTCATGCTGCTTATCGAAACCAGGGTCGAAGATATCATCAGGGATGCGGACATTCTCCACAAATACCGGGATGCCGGGATCATTCACATCTATATCGGCGCCGAGAGTGCTGATAAGGATACTCTGAACAGTCTCAACAAGGGCACCAGTTTCGAGCAGAACAAGCAGGCGCTGGACCTGTGCCGCGAGAGCTGGCATCATCACGGAAGCGTCGTTCATGATCGGCTTCCCCAACGAAACCTGGGAATCAATCGACAACACCATCGAATCCGCCAAGTATCTTAATCCGGATATCGCCGTCTTCCCGGTGGTTACGCCTATGCCGTTTACGCCGATTCATGCGGATATGAAGGATCGCATCAGGGTTTGGGACTACTCGCAATACAACCTGGTAACACCGATCGTCGAGCCGCTCAATATGTCGATGGACGAGATAACCCAGGCGCTCGGCACCTGCTACATGAAGTTTTACACGGATAAGGTGCAGGAAATTGTTGCGCTGGAAGATGGTTTCAAACGACGCTATATGATGAGTGCGTTCAAACTGATGATGAAAGACCACGGAAAGCATTTCGATTTTTCTGCCTCGGGCATGCCGATGCATTTTACAACGGACGAATTCAAGACTTATTGATTAAAAACTGATAAAAACCGATGAGAGATGAGGGTTGAGGGATGAGAAAATCTTTCAAAACCTTCATCTCTCATCTTCCAACCCTCATCTGCTTCTACTAATCCCTCAACTCTCATCTCTCAACTCTCATCGGTTTTTTATCAATGCATACGCATCATTCCGGAGATCGCGCCGCTGAAAAAGGCGATCAGCCAGCAGGTGTAGATGCTCAAACTGACACGATGGAAAACACGATTGACAGCTTCGGTCTTGTTGGCAAGAGAAGCCACGAGTGCCAGCAGGAAATGGAAAGCCATCCCGGCCAGCGAGGCGATGCCGGTAATATTATGCCATTCGGGGGCTTTGCCGTAAGTCAGGGCGAACAGATTCATCTGGTGAGTTCCCAGGTAGTCGCACAAGAGCCCAATGCCAAAAATGATCAGATGTTTACGGTGTAATCCCTGTTTTCGCCCGCTGAATACTGCCCAGGTGTAGAATACCAGGGCAAGGTTCATCCAGATTACCGCTTGTGCCAGCATCAACCCCTCCTCATGATTCACATATGATCCTGCATAATGCTGCCAGCGTCACAAAAAAAGGCAGGGGGAATACATCTCCCTGCCTTTTTTTGTGAGGTAAAAATTTTAAAATTCGATTGGCAATAACTCCGATACGAACGTGGCGATGTTCACATCTGCAGGTAATCGTCGGGTAATTACCTGCTTTTCGGGATTGAGTTGTTTGTGACTATGATGATAGTCACTGCCCGACGGTTCATTAGTCTCCCCTTGACCGTCAAGTTGCTGGCTATCGGCCTGGTTAACCCATACCCCTTGGTGAAAATTCTTTTATCGGCTACGCCTTGCCGTACAAGATCATTTTTAACACTTTTCGCCCGTCGCTGTGAAAGATTCAGGTTGTATTTGCTTGAGCCGATATTGTCGGTATGCCCTTCGATGATTACCGAAAAACCGGGGTTCGACTTGAGTAAAAATGCAATCTGCTTGATATGGGAAAGGTATATCTTTTTTACAGCAGATTTGTCGAAATCGAAGTTGATCTGCAGTTCCCGGACGACATTCTCTCTTCCCCGTTCAGTTCTGCTTAGCCCGGCCTTTCCTGGGGGGATATTGACTTCTTGGCCGACAAGAGCAGTTGCAGCGGGTGCCGTAGCAGGTGGAGTCGCCTGAATCGGCGGCGCAGGTGGTGTTACATCAGTGTCTGCAGCAGGTAAAGGTTTTACCCCAGTCCCAGTCAGTGCAGGTGATGCTGCGATCTTTGCCGAAGGAGTGTCCATGGTAATCGCAGTTGTTCCTGTCTCTTGCGAAGGAGTTTGTGCTGCCGCAGCAGGTGGCAGAGCGGCGGCCATGGTGGAGCCAGCAGCAACTCCTGGAACAACGACCGGCAGGGGTGCGCCCGGAACTCCGGCAGGTGCAGCAGCTTCAGGTGCAACGGCTATGGGCGCTTGTTCTGGTTGAATTGTGGTTTTTGCAACTGTTTCTCTTGCAGGCACTTTGATTTTCTGGTCGGCAAGGGCTGTTTCAGCAGGCAACGCGGCAGGCTGAGTCGCCTGGAGCGGAGCTGCAGGAGGTGTGGCGGCAGTCTTTTCAGCCGGTAACGATTTCACTATGACTTCAGTCTGGGCCGGTTCTGCTGCGATTTCTGCCGCTGCAGGTGGCAGAGCGGCGGCCATGGTGGAGCCAGCAGCAACTCCTGGAACAACGGCCGGCAGGGGTGCGCCCGGAACTCCGGCAGGTGCAGCAGCTTCAGGTGCAACGGCTATGGGAGCTTGTTCTGGTTGAATTGTGGTTTTTGCAACTGTTTCTCTTGCAGGCACTTTGATTTTCTGGTCGGCAAGGGCTGTTTCAGCAGGCAACGCGGCAGGCTGAGTCGCCTGGAGCGGAGCTGCAGGAGGTGTGGCGGCAGTCTTTTCAGCCGGTAACGATTTCACTATGACTTCAGTCTGGGCCGGTTCTGCTGCGATTTCTGCCGCTGCAGGTGGCAGAGCGGCGGCCATGGTGGAGCCAGCAGCAACTCCTGGAACAATGGCCGGCAGGGGTGCGCCCGGAACTCCGGCAGGTGCAGGAGCTTCAGGTGCAACGGCTATGGGAGCTTGTTCTGGCTGAATTGTGGTTTTTGCAACTGTTTCTCGTGCGGGCACTTTGATTTTCTGGTCGGCAAGAGCTGTTTCAGCAGGCAACGCGGCAGGCTGAGTCGCCTGGAGCGGAGCTGCAGGAGGTGTGGCGGCAGTCTTTTCAGCCGGTAACGATTTCACTATGACTTCAGTCTGGGCCGGTTCTGCTGCGATTTCTGCCGCTGCAGGTGGCAGAGCGGCGGCCATGGTGGAGCCAGCAGCAACTCCTGGAACAACGATCGGCAGGGGTGCGCCCGGAACTCCGGCAGGTGCAGCAGCTTCAGGTGCAACGGCTATGGGCGCTTGTTCTGGTTGAATTGTGGTTTCTGCAATTTGCTCCGTTTTTGCGGGAGCCGTTTTCGGGCTTGCAGCGACCGCAGTTTTCCCCTGCTTCTGCGCCTCGAATTCTTCCCATTCTTTCTGGAGACGCTCCTTGCGAAGTTTTTCTTCTTTGCGCCGTTCCTGGTCTCTCAGTTCCTGCGCAACTCTCTCTCTTTCCTTTTTTTCCTGGGCTAACTGCTCTTCTTTTTTCTGATCTTTTTCGTTCTTGCGGGATTTTCCATTAGACTTCTGCGCATCTTCACTCTTTTTTGCTTCAGGTGTCGGCTCTGTCTTTTTTGGACTTTTCTTGCCGAAGTAGTAGCTAATGCCGGTGGAAACCTCGAAATTATCGGTTCCTCCAAGGGTAAAGGCAAGGATATGTCTGAAGTCGGCCCGTAAAGCAACAGCACTCGTAAGAAAATACTTTAGACCGACGCCGTAGTTTAAAAATGGTAATGCCTTGGAAACTTTGTCATCGCTGGTATATATCCCCCCGGCACCGACAGCTGCAAAAGGGACCAGCCTCTCTCCCGGTGTAAAGGGGAGTACTTCCTCAATGCGAAAGAGATATCCTGTTGTGTCTCCTTGCTCACCATCAGAACTAGATGAGAAGTAGTAAAGGGATCCTTCTGTGCCAAAACTGTCTAATACAGAGTTGCCGGGAGCGTCATAACCGAATTTGACGCCATACAAAGGACCGGAAATATGTGGACCCGTTCCGGAGTAAAACAACTCTCCGGCGTTCAGAGTGAAAGAGTATGTGTCAGACGTTGAGTAGATGGTTTTCCCTGGAGCAGAGCGCGCTGCAAAGGTGGGTGACTGCTGTAAAAAAGAGACGGCTAATAGCGCTATGATTGCGGCGAGGGTTTTTGCCAAGGGCTTCTCCATTCAGAAAAAATTATCGATAACATATAATAACCTGAAGAACACATCAATATTAAACAGTCCAAACGGGTGTGGATTGACTATCTTTCTTTATCAAGTACAAAAATTTCCAACGGCATTTTGAAATCCGGACTACGTGGTACTTGCAATCCCGCTTTGAGTGACATAAACTTTGCCAGTCGTTCATTGAAGTCTCCTTTTCTTGTCCTTTGAACGGTTCACGTTTGGGGGGCTTCTGCGAATTTAAAGAGTTGATAAACTTCGTTACATTTCGCCAGGCATTACGCCGAATTGCCGGTAAGTCGCTTCTTCAGAACATCCCCAACTACCGTTGTAAGGATTATACGTTTTGCAGGCCTCGGCAAAAATGAGTCTGTTATGGGAGAGAGCTATGCAACTGTTCAGCACGTTCAAACTGGGGAGCATTGAGCTACGCAACCGTGTTGTCATGGCGCCAATGACCCGTTCAAGAGCGGCGGGCAATCTTGCCAATGCGCTGATGGCCGAGTATTACGGTCAGCGGGCGGGGGCCGGCCTGATCATTACCGAAGGAACTTCGCCATCACCTGACGGTCTCGGCTATGCCCGTATTCCGGGGATTTTTTCTCCTGAGGGGAGCGCAGCCTGGCGGTCAATTACGGCGGCTGTTCACGCCAAAGGCGGGCATATATTTATCCAGCTAATGCATACCGGCAGGGTGGGGAGCGTGCTGAACCTGCCTGCGGGCGCGGAGCTGTTGGCGCCGTCCGTAGTTGCCGTGAACGGTGTCATCTGGACAGACAGTCAGGGTGAGCAGCCGTACGGTGCACCACGGGAGATGACAGCAGCCGATGTCCGCAACGCGATCGGTGAATTTGCCAGCGCGGCCCGGTTTGCGCTTGATGCAGGTTTTGACGGCGTCGAAGTCCATTGCGCCAACGGCTATCTGGTCACCCAGTTTCTTGATCCAGGCTCGAATCTGCGGGCGGATGCGTATGGCGGCGATGCCGCTCGCAGAAATCGTTTTGCGCTTGATGTTACCGCTGCCATTGTCAGAGAGATCGGTGCGGAACGGGTCGGCATCCGCCTCTCTCCTTATGGAGTCTTTAACGATATGAGCGGGTCATATCCGGGCATAGCAGAGCAGTATAGCGATCTCGCCGCCGCAATGGGACGGCTTGAATTGATGTATCTCCATCTGGTCGACCACTCTGCCATGGGGGCGCCCAAGCCCGATCCGGCCACGGTCAAGAGCATCTGCTCCCGGTTTCGCTCCAGCGGCGGCCGGGCAATTATTCTTTCAGGCGGGTATGATCGCGAGCGTGCTGAAACCGATCTGGAGAGCGGCGCTGCAGATCTGGTCGCCTTTGGGCGTCCCTTTATAGCCAACCCGAATCTGGTCGAAAAGCTTAAAAATGGCGCCCCTCTGACAGAACCGGAACAGGCGACTTTCTATTCGCCCGGTAAAGAGGGTTATACGGATTATCCCTTTTGATAATTCAGGGCGCGTTTTTATTGCTTTGTGGGTAACTATTCAGTAGTCAGGAGTCAGAATACAGGAGTCAGAATAAAACCGACGGAATTACAAGCACTCTAGATTATTCCAGTATGCGAAGAGAGATTTAGGCTGACTTTGATGATGAAACCTTATCAACCTACTGAATTCTGACTACTGGATTCTGTATTCTGATTAGTTGCCTTTCAGAAAATGCGGAACTCAAAAGTTGGTTTCAAATCAAACAATAGGGAGAAGACAATGTCGGAATTCAAAGATGTAACAGTGGTAAAAAAGGCGAACATTTACTTTGACGGGGGTGTTGTGAGCCATACGGTGCTTTTTGCCGACGGTAGTAAAAAGACCCTCGGAGTCATGCAGGCCGGTGAATACGAATTTTCTACCGGTAAGGCGGAGATAATGGAGATCCTTTCCGGCGAGCTGGAGCTCTTTCTGCCGGGGAGTGTTGGCTCCAAGCTGGTCAAGGGGGGAGAGTCTTTTGATGTGCCGGCGAATTCAAGTTTCAAGATGATAGTGAAGACTGTTTCTGATTACTGTTGCTCTTTCATAGACTGATTCATGATAGTCGGCAGATTCGCGCCATCTCCGACTGGTCCGCTTCATTACGGCTCGCTGGTTGCCGCACTGGGAAGCTGGCTGTTTGTCAGAAGCAGCGGCGGAAAATGGCTGCTCCGTATTGACGATCTCGACAGGCAGCGGGTTGTTCCCGGCATGGCTGACGATATCATGAGAACTCTGGAGCTGCTCGGTTTCGAGTGGGATGATGCTCCGCTCTGGCAGAGTCAGCGGACAGATGCCTATGTCGAGGCTCTCCAGACCCTGGCCGGGAAAGGGGTAGTCTATCCCTGCGGCTGTTCGCGAGCCGAGATCGCCATGATAGCCACAGCGCCGCACGGGGCTGATGAGCTGGTATACCCCGGAACCTGCAGTGCAGGCATACAGGCGACGAGAGAGGCTCGTTCTCTCCGGGTAAGGGTTGCGGATGAAGAGCTCTCTTTTGACGACGGCATTATGGGAAGGGTTTCTCAAAAATTGACCGAGGCCTGCGGCGATTTTGTGATAAGGCGTGCTGACGGGCTGTTTGCCTATCACCTGGCCACTGTTGTTGATGATGCCGCTGCCGGTGTCAATCAGGTTGTTCGCGGATCTGATCTCATCTCTTCAACCCCCCGGCAGATTTACCTGCAGCAACTACTGGGCTTAGCGTGTCCGGCATATTTTCATCTGCCGCTGGTAACAGACCGTTCCGGAATGAAGCTGAGTAAGCGGGACTGTCCGATTTCACTTAAATCGGGTGAAAAGCTGATGAATGACGCAGTCGCTCTGCTGCTGGCTGCGCTTAAGTTCCTTGGCCAGGATATTTCCCGCTATGACAGCAGCTCTTCGCCGCGTGATATATTGACCTCTGCCGCCCGGATATTCGAGCCGCGGAAAATCCCTGTTTCTCCAGCCCCATTCAGGATGGATTCATGAAAATACTGATAACCAATGATGACAGCGTCTATGCTCCCGGAATCAAGGCTCTTGCGGCAGCTCTGTCTAAAGTGGCCGAAGTCGCGGTGGTTGCTCCCGACCGGGAGCGCAGCGCCGTTTCCCATGCCCTTACGCTGCATCACCCGCTGCGGGCAATCAAGATTGCACATGGCCGTTACTCTGTGGACGGCACCCCCACTGACTGTGTGAATCTTGGAGTTCACAGCCTGCTTGACTTTCATCCCGATCTGGTTTTCTCAGGAATAAATCGCGGTGCGAATCTTGGCGACGATGTTACCTATTCCGGCACGGTGGCTGCTGCTATGGAGGCGACCCTGATGGGTATTCCTGCGGTTGCCATTTCACTTGCGAGTCTCGATGATGCCGCTGATTACGCCAATGCTGCCATCTTTGCCGCCAGACTGGCGCCCCTTGTGATGAAGAATGGCCTCCCCAGGGGCACTTTTTTAAATGTTAATGTGCCTGCCAGCGGTGATCCCCTGGCTTACCCGCCGCTTGTGACCGTTCAGGGAAAGAGGCGCTATGAAGGGACGATTGTTGACAAGGTCGATCCGCGGGGGCGCTCCTATTACTGGATAGGGACGGCAGATCTTGATTTCCACGATATTGAAGGGTCCGATTTCGCTGCTGTGAAGCGAGGCCATATCTCCATAACCCCTCTTCATCTTGATATGACTAATCATCAATCCATCCCCCTTTTCAATAGCTGGACTTTTTAACATGACTTTGCTATAAACGGCCATCCTTGAGTGGTTAATGGCGGTTTATGAATTTTGATATATCCAGAAAACGGATGGTGGAGACACAGATTATTGCTCGGGGGGTCACTGATCGCCGGGTAATCGACACCATGCTGAAACTCCCCCGCCACCTGTTTGTCCAGGAAGCCATGGCTTCTCAGGCTTACAACGATACATCCCTGCCCATAGGCGAAAAACAGACCATCTCCCAGCCCTACATGGTTGCCCTTATGACGGAGCTTCTCAAACTTACCGGTGTTGAACGTGTCCTGGAGATAGGAACCGGCTCCGGCTATCAGGCGGCACTGCTCTCGCACCTTGCCAGACGGGTCTACACAATAGAACGGATTCCGTCACTTGCCTCCAAGGCAAGAAAACTTTTTGACACCCTCGGCCTGACCAATATTTCAATGAAAATCGATGATGGCTCGGTAGGCTGGGCTGCAGAGGCTCCTTTTGATGCGATAATAGTTACCGCCGGGGCGCCTGAAATCCCCCGGGCGTTGGTCGGACAACTCACCCCGGAAGGTCGTCTGCTGGTCCCTGTCGGTGATCATTCTGCGCAGATGCTGACCCTTGTTAAAAAAACGGATGACGGCGGTTTTAACGTCGAGGAGTCCACCCCCTGCCGTTTTGTCAAGCTAATAGGGAGCGAAGGCTGGAGCTCAACAGACTAAATTTTATTCGGAGCACACCCATAATGGCTAAAGATAATCTTGATGAACTGTTCGAGGTTTTGACTGTTGAGGAAAAGGTCGATGAAACTCTTCTTGAGCCGAATTGCGAGGCGCTTGAAGTTGAAGATAATCTTGAGGCTGATGTAGAGGAAGTCAAAGCTCCGGATGATTCATATTTTGATGATGCGATAAAACTTTATCTGCGGGATATTCAAAAGACAACGCTTCTTACCGCCGAAGATGAAATAGAGCTTGCCACAAAAATCCTGACCGGCGACATGGCAGCCCGTGACAGGATGATAGAGTCTAACCTCCGTCTTGTTGTCAAGATTGCCAAGCGCTATATCAATCGAGGACTCCCGTTTCTTGATCTGATAGAAGAGGGCAATCTCGGTCTGATAAAGGCTGTAGAGCGGTTCAAAATTTCCAAGGAGTGCCGCTTTTCCACATATGCCACCTGGTGGATTCGTCAATCTATTGAACGGGCGCTTGTCAATCAGTCACGGACGATCAGGCTCCCGGTGCATGTCTCTGATGACATAAACAGAATGTTCAGATTCTCCCGTGAACTTATGCACAAGCTTAACCGGGAACCTTCAGTGAAAGAAGTTTCCGAGGCCATGAATGTTGAGCAGTCGTATGTACGGCGCCTGATGACGCTCCTGAAGAAGACTTACTCAATAGAGCGGCCTATGGGCGAGAACAATGACTATTTTCTAAGTGATACCATTGAGGATACCTCAACAGTATCTCCTGCCGAACTTCTGGAAAACCTTGGCAAGTATGGCCATGTATCGGAATGGTTTCAGACTCTGACTGAAACAGAAAAAAGCATATTGACGCTCCGCTTCGGTCTTGAGGATGCAGAGCCGCAGACCCTTGATACAATCGGCAAGCAGTTTGGCGTAACGAGGGAGAGAATCAGGCAGATAGAGTCAAAGGCGCTTGAAAAGCTGCGCAAAATCAAGGATGGGGCCGAAAAATAACTATTTGTCGAAAAGGAAGGAGAGGCGATGAAAGGGCTTAAAGAGATTATTAGAGATGTAAATGATTTTCCCAAAAAAGGGATCGTTTTCAAGGATATAACAACACTGCTGGCGGATCCGGCATCGTATCAGAAAATGATAGATCTGCTTGCCCATCGCTATATCGGCAAAAAAATCGACAAGGTTGTCGGCGTCGAAGCCAGGGGATTTGTTATCGGCGCAGCTCTGGCCTATAAACTTGGAGCTGGTGTCGTTCTGGTTAGAAAGCCGGGTAAACTGCCATTTTCAACCTATAAAAAAACCTATGACCTGGAATACGGTACCGATACGCTCGAAATTCATACCGATGCGATCAAGCCCGGAGAGAATATCCTGATAGCCGACGACGTGCTTGCTACCGGTGGAACCATGGCCGCAGTGGTTGACATGGTTAAAAGCCTCGGCGGCAATATCCATGAATGCTGCTTCATGGCCGAACTGGAATTCCTCCACGGCAGAAATAAACTGCCGGAAGAGAAGATCTTCTCCCTCCTTAAGTTTTGAGAACTTGCAAAAAAGGCCGAGCTGATGTATAAAAACAAGCCTTGTCCCCGTAGCTCAGCCGGATAGAGCACTTCCCTCCTAAGGAAGGGGCCGGACGTTCGAATCGTCTCGGGGACGCCAATAAAAACAAGGGCTTACAGTGTTATGCTGTAGGCTCTTTTATTTTGCGCCGTAGTAAACGCCGTAATAAAATTCCCGGCAACATAAATTTGAGCTGAATCCCTCCACTAGACTACCACTGTCTGAATACTTCAATCTGATGAAGCATTAACATGATACCCCCATACCCCTAAAATTACGACTGGGGTAGTGGTATTTTGAAGCGGTGGGGTGTTAGTGGAAGCACGTTGTCCTGATAATCTAAATTTTGATTCTCCTTGTGGCGTATTTATCCTTGCAGTAGTAGACTAAACTCACATATGAAAACGGCCGCCGAGGGCTCCTGGCCGGTGCGTTCCACCTACTCGCTGAGCCTGTTTAAATGAGAACTTTAATATATCGACTTGCATTTACTTGAATTATTGGATAAGTTGGCTGGCGTTAATTGGGGTGTGTATTTCTAAGCCCCCGTGTTACTAGAACTGGGGGAGCGCCAGTAGTTTTCAGTGACTAGAAAGGTCGCTGAAATTTATCCATAATTCAGGAGGAGTGACAGGCATGGGCAAGGATGAGGTGTTCAAAAATGAAATAGGGGTCATTCCTGACTTTACCTTTGGGAATGGGGTCGCAGCGGTCTTTGATGATATGCTTGACCGTTCAGTGCCATTCTATCAGGAAATCCAGCGAATGATCTCCGAGATGGCGGTTGATTTCGCCGTAGAGGGCACCAATGTCTACGACTTGGGATGCTCTACGGGCACTACGCTGCTTAACCTGCATCAATCCCTACCGGCCGGCGTGAAGTTAATTGGCGTCGATAATTCGGAACCCATGCTTGAAAAATGCAGGCTGAAGCTCCAGTCCGTTGGTCAGGGAAGGGATTTCGAGCTAATTTGCACTGACCTGAATCAAGGCGTCCATATCGAAAACGCCTCTGTCGTGTGTCTTGTGCTCACCCTCCAGTTCATAAGGCCCTTGTATCGCAATAAGCTGATAGAATCCATTTTCAAGGGTATGAACGAAAACGGTTGCCTGTTTCTGGTCGAAAAGGTAGTCGGTGAAGACACCATTTTGAACCGGCATTACATTAAATACTACTATGAAAAGAAGAAAAGTCAGGGCTATTCTAATCTTGAGATCTCTCAGAAAAGGGAAGCACTAGAAAATGTACTCATTCCCTACAGGCTGATGGAAAATCGTGAAATGCTCCTTGACACTGGTTTCCGCTACTGTGATGTGTTCTTCAAGTGGTATAATTTCTGTGGGATGGTGGCTATAAAATGATGGTTAAAATTGGCAATTTTCTGTTTCATTACCGCAACGGTCTTTTCCCGCTAGTTGGCGGTTTATTTTTGCTATTGGATCAATCCAGGGTGTGGGACAGCGACTTGGTTCCTGCACTCATCGGGTTCTTTGTGACGCTGTCGGGTCAGGTGCTGCGTTCCTTAGCCATCGGCCTGGTTTACATCATCCGCGGGGGTAAAAACCGGAATGTGTATGCAAAAGGACTTGTTACGCAGGGATTTTTTGCGCACTGCAGAAATCCCCTCTATCTAGGGAACCTCATTATCGCTGCAGGCGTTGCAATTGCCAATAACTCGATATTTTTTTTAGCCATCGGCTTGCCGTTTTTTCTCTTTGCCTACCTTTGCATCATAGCTGCCGAAGAGAATTACCTCGAGGAAAAGTTCGGCCAGGAGTTTATTGAGTATTGCAATAGGGTCAACCGCATCATTCCGGACTTCTCAGGCTTTCGGAATACTCTTAAAGGTACAGCGTTCAAATGGAAGCGTTTGATTTCAGCGGATTATGGAACTATATTCTACTGGGTTGCCGGCATCATCTGTATTTATGGGAAAAATGTGTGGCTGCATAAAGGCTACGATAAGGTTCATCAGATCTTTCCGGTACTGGGTGCCTTACTTTTGTTCTCGATTATTGCTTATGGCACTGCCCGCTATCTGAAAAAAAGCAAGAGATTGACTATCTGATGAGGTAAGAGTGCGCGAAAACCCCTCTGCCCAAAATCCAATAGTTCGCATTATTTCAAATTATTACTCGTTCTCTGGATAGGGCTATTAAAGGAGGTCGAAAGATACTTTCTTCGAATAGGAAAGAGAGGAATGACAACGAATCCCAACCTTGGGTGTTTGAAGGTAGATTTCTTACAGTCGGACTGTGCTAAAAATTGTGCTAAATACAAACTATTCTGGTTCAGATAAATGCAAAGTAAGCTGTTAATTATCTTTTGAAAAAGTCAACAGAATCGCTCAGTTCAGACAGACACTAAGCGTCAGAGATGTATGCCGCTAGACTCCTAAGGAAGGGGCCGGACGTTCGAATCGTCTCGGGGACGCCAATAAAAACAAGAGCTTACAGTTCATGCTGTAGGCTCTTTTTTGTTGTGCCGTAGTAAATGCCATAATAGAATTAGGCTTGCTTTATATCCTTATAGCGCCATACTTCCGCTTACATATTCACTTAAGGAGAATGAAGATGAGTAAGACGTATGAACAGCACAGTGAACAGGAGAGGGCTATCATCTTTGCCACTTGTAGCGAGCTTGAAGGCATCCTGGCTGGCATTAGCAAAGAGCATAAGCTAAAGGTTATACCTGCCTTCCTCTGGGAAGAAATGACTGACACTATTGCTGTGCTCAAAGAGCAGCTTTCCCAACTGGAAGAAGTGAATGAGGCTCTCAGGCCCGTTGCAACACTGCAAGGAACTGAATTGCCCTGCAAGACCAAGGTTGTATATTCCGGTTTGTCCTTGTGCAAATAGGAGCACAATAACACCCCTCCCGGCATGGGGGGAAATCGTTGCTCAGCGGGCGGGCGGAAGCTCTGCACAGATTGGCCCCGGGGGCGGAGAGCTGGTGGAAATGCTCAAAGGAAATGTTGATTATATTCTCGTCGATCGGATGAACTATCATTATGCTGATTCAATTTACAGAAAAGCAGGATTGGAAGACAAGCTGTCCGAGGAGTATTTCACATTTGCAGGCCATAAAATCATGTCTGATTGTCAACGGTTGGCGATTGAGTGTACCATAGTTTACTGACATTTCATATTCCGCGCACATTTCACTGAGGAGTTGCACCGGTAATGAAAAAAGTAATGTTCATCTCCCTTTTAGTCACGCTGCTGTCAGGGTGCAGTGCAAAAGACTGGCGCACGGCAAGCCGGGAGCCAGCAGGAATTGCCCCGAACCCGGTTACCACAAAAGATGCCGTTCTGCACGTTTATGGAGCGCCGGCCTGGGGGTGGCGGGGGTGGTTTGCCATTCATACCTGGATTGCCGCCAAACCGGCCAATGCGGAGGCGTATACTGTCTATGAAGTCATAGGCTGGCGGCAGCACAGGGGCTTGCCGGTTGTCAGGATTGAAAAGGATCTGCCTGATCGCTACTGGTTCGGTGAACGACCACGTCTGTTAAAGGAAGTTCGCGGCGAAGCGGCAGATAAACTTATACAGGATGTCGATAGGGCTGCGAGAACATACCCCTGGCCGGATACCTATACAGCGTTTCCCGGGCCGAACAGTAACACCTTTATCGCCTGGATCGCCAGGAAAGTTCCGGAGCTGGGACTAGAGCTCCCGTTCTCTGCAATCGGCAGCGGCTACAAAAACTGATGTGCCTGATTGCCTTTGCCATTGATTGCCATCCGGTCTACAGTCTCGTACTGGTAGCCAACCGGGACGAGTTTCGCGCCAGAGCGACAAAGCCAGCCGGTTTCTGGAACGATGCGCCCCATGTTCTTGCCGGACGTGACCGGCAGGCTGGCGGCACCTGGATTGGCGTGACGACTGGCGGTAAGCTGGCAGCGGTCACCAACTACCGTGATATGCGACAGCAGGTACTTGATCCTCCTTCCCGTGGTTTGCTGGTTGCCGACTATTTGCGAGACCCTGCCATGACTCCCACAGTCCTAAAGGAACAGCTGGCGAAAGACGGCCACCGCTATGACGGCTTCAATCTGCTTTACGGCACCTTTACTGGATTACACTATTTCACCAATCGGGGTGGATCTTCCGGGCCGGTACAACCCGGCATCCATGCTCTGTCCAACCATCTGCTTGATACCGATTGGCCCAAGGTAGTAACTGCTCGGGAGAGGTTGACCCGCATTATGCAACAGTCAGAAATCTGCTGTGATGAATTGGTGCACTCTTTGTCGGATCCGGCGCCATATGCCGCCGAACTCCTTCCGGATACCGGTATCGGCCCGGAGCGGGAACGCTTCCTCTCCCCGCTGTTTATTTCCGGAGACAGCTACTGCACCCGTTCGACTACTGTGATCCTTGTACGAAGGGACGGAGAAGTAACATTCATGGAACAGGGGTACGACACTGCCGATAATCCGCAACAGCTGTTCAGTTTTCAGCTCAGGTCATGAACTGCCTATTTAACATGCTTCTTTCCGGAGATGACGACCAGTTGCTGGTTGGCAACTTCATGGGTGATTTTATAAAGGGCAATCTGAATGATCGTTTCCCCCGGCGGATCAGTCGGGGGATCGCTCTACACAGCAGGAACCGTCCGAAATCCTGCTTCGACAAACTGGGGCTGGTGTCACTCATGAGCTAGTACCAACGACTTCAACAGACTTCATGAACCGCCGTGTACGGAACCGTACGCACGGTGGTGAGGGAGGACGGCGGGGGTAACCGCCTCCTACCCGATTAAATCTGCTTTGATCTCAACCAGGGGGGCAGACCGGGGTCCAGGCAGCTGCAATGGCTCGCTGCCGGGGAGCGTACAACGAAAAGCGCCCACTCATCAATTCGATGGTGGGCGCTTTATTCGGGTATAAAATGAGTTAAATAACTAAGGTAAAGATTTAGCCGAGCGTGTTAACGAGTTTTACCAGTCTTGAAACGCTTCTTGAAGCGGTTGATTTATGGATCACGCCTTTTGTGGCGGTTTTATCAATCGCCGGAATTGCCGCCGCTAGAGCTACTCTGGCAGCATCAAGATCTTTACTCGCAACTGCCTCTCGAACCCTTTTTACACAAGTTTTGAGAGTTGTGCGGACATGCTTGTTCCGGGCATTTTTTACCTTGTTTTGTTTAATACGTTTGAGAGCCGACTTGTGATGTGCCAAACTGCACCTCCGATTGATATATAAATGTATTGAATTTAGATTTGAATGCATCTCTATATCATCAGGACGAGTTCATTGTCAAACAAAAAAAGTGTCGGCAGCTCCAAGCTGTTTGTGGAGATCTTTGTATTTTGATGGGAAATTTGGAATACTGTTGACTAATGAAAAGCTAATTGCGTACAATTTTCAGATTAAACTGAAAAAGGCGCAGTTCTGATGCAACGAAAAAAAGTACATATCATGACGTTCGGCTGTCAGATGAATGTCAGTGATTCAGAAAAGATAACCTCTCTTCTCAGGACAATCGATTATGAGCCAGTCGCTTCGATTGGTGAAGCTGATATGGTGATTGTCAACACCTGTAGTGTCAGAGCCAAGGCAGAAGAGAGGATTTACGGCATCCTGCTGACAATGAAGGGTGAGCTGAAAACCAATCCGAATCTTCTCATCGGTGTGGGGGGGTGTGTTGCCCAGCAGGAAGGGGAGCGGCTCCTGAAAAAAATCCCCCATCTCGGGTTTGTCTTCGGCACCCATAATCTTCATCTGCTTCCACAGATAGTTCGTCAGGCAGAAACCGGTAAACGTATTTCTGAAACATCTTTCATCGATGATGGCAGCCGTTTCGATCTTATCCCTGATTTCGATAGCGGGTTAGCTATTACCAGATCAGTTACCATTATGCAGGGGTGTGATAATTTCTGCTCATACTGCATCGTCCCTTATGTCAGGGGTCGCGAAGTGAGCAGGCAAAAATCTGACATACTTGATGAGATCCAGAAGGCTTCTGCCGGGGGAGTTAGAGAAGTGACGCTTCTCGGACAGAATGTCAACTCTTACGGCGCCAAGGGTGGTGATGGATCAGATTTTGCCAGGCTGATTAGAGATGTAGCAGAAATACCGGGAATAGAGCGAATTCGGTTTATGACTTCCCATCCAAAGGATCTCTCTGCCCCTCTTATGGATTGTTATTCCGACGTTGAGAAGCTCTGCTCCCATATTCATCTGCCTGTACAATCAGGGAGTGACAGGATTCTTGCTCTTATGAACAGAGGCTACACCCGTTCCGACTATATTGATAAAATTGAGAAGCTGAAGTTGATTCGTCCCGATATTCTTGTCACAAGTGATATTATCGTTGGCTTCCCCGGGGAGACTGAGGAGGATTTCCAGGATTCGCTTTCGCTTATGAGCGCAGTGGGTTATTCTGATACCTACTCTTTTGTCTATTCACCGCGCCCAGAGACTAAAGCTGCAAAAATGCCTGATAACGCTTCAAAAGCGGAGAAGTCGGAACGGTTGAAGCGACTCTTTGCCCTCCAGAAGGATCTGACCAGAAACGTACAGGCTTCCTATGTCGGCAAGCGTGTTGAAGTTCTTGTCGAGGGAGAGAGTAAGAAAGCAGGGCAGTTGTTTGGCCGAACCTCAGGTAATCGGACCGTAAATTTTTCAGGGTCGTCCGCGCTTATCGGCACTTTACAGCGACCACTAATCACTAAAAACCTTCAGAACACGCTACTGGGTGAACTGGAGTAAGATTCAGGGAATATATGACCAAAAGATCAGCTGAATACCGATATCTGAATATTGTGGGTTTTACTGTTGATGCAACACAGCCGCTCGCTCTTTTTAAAGATGAATCTGCCGAGATCACTTTCCCTCTCTGGCTCGATATGATGGATGTCCTGTCCATAACTGCAGATCTCATTACGAGCCGACTCTCTGGCAGAGGAGAAAAAAATGACCTGCTTGACTCTCTGCTGGATACAATTGAGCTTAAGGTTACAGATGTCCTGATCGACGGAACTGCCGGTAACGGTTACACTGCTGATGTCTGCCTGGAAGGCTCCGGCAGGTTCGTCAAGGTGAGGGTCGAACTTGTTACCGCTTTATTGACAGCGATAAAGTATAAGCTGTCTGTAGGTATTTCTGAGGAAGCCCTTGCAACCTCTGCATTTGTCGATCAAAGTATTAATGAAAGCATAGATATTGATGATGACAAACGACTTCTTGAAATGCTGGAGAGGATGAGTCCTGAAGAGATGGGCAAATACCCGATGTAGAACAAACTCCGGATCAAGGCGCTAACTTGGTTGGCCGGGTTCCGGCTCTTAGAGCACGCTTAACCTGTGCACTTTAGCCACCTTAGCTCCCATCAGCTTGAATTCATTGTTAATTTAAAGTTTGTTCAGAAACAGTTCCGGAGGAAGAATGAGAGAAGAGTCGCTACAATTTCTTAAAGAGTTGCTGCATGCCCCAAGCCCATCAGGGTATGAACAGCCTGCACAGCACGTTTTCAGGTCATATATAGAGCCATTTTCTACAGTTACGACTGATGTGATGGGAAATGTCTATGGCCGGATAGCGGGGAGAGCGGCTGACTGCCCGCGAGTCATGCTCGTCGGGCATAGTGATGAAATAGGCTTGCAGATCAGATATATAGATGACAAGGGGTTTATCTTCTTTTCGGCAATCGGTGGAGTAGATGCGCACCTCACCCCCGGATTGCTGGTTAATATTCATACGAAAAACGGTACTGTCCGGGGTGTAATCGGCAAAAAGCCGATCCATCTCATGGAGGTAAAGGACAGGGAGACCGTGGTTAAGCTCGATGCCCAGTACATTGATATCGGCGCAGTTGATAAGGCTGAGGCTGAGGCGCTTGTCAGAGTTGGCGACCCGGTCACTTTCTCTTCTGAATTCTCTGCCCTCCAAGGTAACCGCGTCACCTCCAGAGGCTTCGACGATAAGGCCGGCAGTTTTGTGGTTGCTGAAGTGCTGCGTCAGGTCTCCGCTTTGAATGAAAATCTGCCCTGTGATCTTTACGGTGTCTCTTCGGTTCAGGAAGAGGTCGGCTTGCGTGGGGGGACCACAAGTTGCTATAATGTTAAACCGGATATCGGGATCTGTGTCGAAGTCGATTTCGCAACTGATCAGCCTGATGTTGAACGCAAGCATAATGGTGATGTCGCTATCGGAAAAGGGCCGATTCTCCCGAGGGGGGCTAACATCAACCACGCACTCTTTGAGCTGTTGGCTGAGACGGCAGTTGAGGAGGAGATACCGGTTCAGTTTACCGGAATTCCCCGCGCCACAGGTACTGATGCGAATGTAATGCAGATTTCAAGGGGAGGGGTAGCGACAGCACTTGTCAAGATCCCTCTACGCTACATGCACACACCTGTCGAAGTCATTGATCTTTCGGATCTGGATAGTGCGGTAAGGCTTATCACTGCCACCGTAAAAAAAATCAGGGATAAACGAGATTTTATTCCTGTCTGAGTCGATTTGAATTGGTAAAATATTAATGAATCTGCTGTTTACCATTTGACATGCAGTTGATTCATGGTAAATATAATAAAAATTTGCGAGAGGTGATTTTATGTTCAGATGTCTTATTATTTCGTCTGTTTTACTGGTTTCACTTATGTTTGCGTCGGTTACAATTGCTGCCAAAACCGAAAACAACGGCCCGCAGATAATAAAATTGAAGATGGGAAAAGAGACCATCGAGTTCACTCATCGCAAACACCAGAAATTTGTCAATAACCGATGTTGGGAGTGTCACAAGAAAGAATCCGGCAAAATAGAAAACTGGGGCGAGACGACAGCCCACAATCTCTGTATTCCTTGTCACGATCTGAGTGAGAAGGGCCCTGTAAAGTGTAAAGGCTGCCACAAAAAATAATATCTTACTCTCAATTGATGATTAAAGCCGGTGGTGCTTCGTGCCTCTCCGGCTTTTTTTTACAGCAGGTTATGAGGTTAATTCGTGCCGCTTTCAGCTGATATTTCGATAGTTCTCGTCGAACCGCAGAGCCCCGGCAATGTCGGCATGGTCTGTAGAGCCATGAAAAATATGGGGCTTTCCAGTTTAAGACTTGTCAACCCCTGTCCGACTGATCACCCTGAAGCACTCAAGTTTGCGGTATCGGCAAAAGATCTCCTCGAAAAGGCCGAAATTTTTCCTGATCTGGAGTCTGCTTTGGCAGACACACCGATCTCTGTCGCAACAACCAGAAGGCACGGAAAGTACCGCCAGGAGATATGGTCTCCGCCCGAAATCGTCGAGAAAATAGCAGCTGATGCAAGTTCAAACAGCTGTGCGCTAGTGTTTGGGCGTGAGGACAGCGGCCTTACCACTCAGGAGGTTTCGCTCTGCCGATGGCAGGCAACCATACCGACATCAGATGAGTATGGCTCGCTTAATCTTGCCCAGTCTGTGCTTATTTTTTGTTACGAGATACTGAAGTCTTCCGGCGCTGCCGAACAGCAACCCGTTAGAGAACTGGCTGCCGGTGTTTTGCTCGAACCGATGTATGAGCAGATGGAAAAGGTTTTATCGAAAATCGGGTTTCTTAATCCGCAAAAACCCGGGCATCTCATGATGACTCTGCGGCGGATACTTGCACGTGCCGAACTCGACAGTCGTGAGGTTGCGATTGTCAGGGGGATGATGTCACAGATTGACTGGGCCTGCAGCGAGTTCAAAGGGAAGAAGGGTGTGGCATGAATGCAACATGGATAGGTCTTGCCGCAGGATTTCTTACGAGTATTGCCGTTGTTCCTCAAGTTGTAAGAACCTGGCGGACGAAACATGCCCGGGATATTTCGATCTGGCAGCCGTTGATTCTGGTCTGCGGACTGCTGCTCTGGCTGATCTATGGTTTGATGCTTCATGACCTGCCACTGATTGCGGCAAACTCTTTTTCGATCGGATGTTATCTGGTTTTGCTCGGGATGAAGATCTACTATGACCGGCAAGAAAAGTCGTTTTTACAACTTTCTGAAAAAACGGACGACCTTTAATACAACGTCAAACAGATCAGGGTTTTTCATTGTTCGCAAGTCAAATGAATCCAGGTCACTGTAGTCGGCGGTTGCTCCGCACTGGATGCGACTCTGCCGCCTCCGTTCCTCAAGAATAATCTCTTCTTTTTTACGTTCTTCCGTTTTTTCCTTATTCAGCAGTTTACCGCCATGCTTTATCCACTCACAAAGCTGCCTCAATTCACCGGCATCCAGCCATACACCATGCTCTTTACAACGGTCAATCACGACACCGCTTCTTGATCCGAAATTTATCCGGTTCATCATTTTGGCGCATATCGCATCCGAACAAATGCTGTCAGGGCAAGGATTAGTATAGCTGACAATGCGAGCCAGCCATGTTTAACGGCAAAAATGATGGGAACAAGGAGAATGCGAACAATGAATCTTACTGTCTCATGCTCTCTTATGAAGTCAGCAATCGGCGGGCTTGTTTTGTAGTACGCTGCTACAAGGACTCTGCCGGGCAGGTTGGTGAGAAGATGTCTGTCTCTGAAGACCCGAAGGGTCATGACTTCGGGGTGCAGGTAGCTGCCGTAGGCAGCTGTGGCGATGAAACAGCTACCCCCTCCTCCTCCGCCTCCGGAAGTTGTCGGTGGTGTCAGTACAGGGGCTTGAATGATAGTTGCGCTACCTGGGTAAGGATTGGTGGCGTCGGTCGGGGAAGATATGGCCTGGGCCGGGTCGGCCGGGGCGCTTGTTGTTCCGATGGTATTATTGCAGATCAGCAGGTAGACAGTATCAAACTGAGTAACTCCCGGAATGGTGATGGTGCCGCTGTTATCGGCAGGATACTGACTGGTGTTGCTTCCAGTCTGCACGAAGGCGATTAGCCCATAGGCAGCCGGCTTGCCGGGATAGCTGATGGTCAATGTGACGGGGGCGGCAGAAGAAGGGAGTAGCATGAGGTACGTAAAAGCGTAGTTTGGCAGACTTGTTGCCGGGACGGTGAAGGTCGTCGTCACTGCAAAAGTGTTACTGCCGTTGAAAGTCAGGTCGGGGAATAGACCCAATTCGTTCTGATGGCTAAACCAGTCGTTGAGCAGGAAGCGTTTGCTGAAACCGAGAAAAGAGGTGGGCAGACTGCCGCCATTCGCTGCAAGGACCTCGTTGATAACCGGCAGCATGGGAATGTCGAGGCCGCCGCTGGGAGTCTTTGTCGCCAGGTCCTCCCAAATGCTTTTGACAATGGTAGTCGGGTAAAAGATTTCGGAGAGATAACGGTTGAACGACCAGCGGCCGTAACCGCCGCCGGTACCAAGATTGACGGCGGTATCCAACGCCAGCTGTGGTTGCAGGTAGTAATGAAACAGATATTCATATAGCTGGTTTATGGAATCGTATACTTCATCCTCCATCCAGCTGGATGTCGCTTCGGCATACCACGTTTCAAAATAAAAATTATAGCCGAACTGGATGGCATGATGAAATTCATGGGCAGCAGTTATGTTCAGTCCGTTAAGCCCGCCGTAAGGCTGGTAGATTGAATCGGCAAAATCGTTGTCTATGACAATATAGCTGGGGGAAATTATGCCGCTGCTCGGTTCGGCGCTTTCTGTGAAGCCGAAGAAGCCTTGAGGTGCTAATTGTTGCAGATAGATGTCATAGGGTATGTTGGGCGGCTGGCGGTAGCCCAATTGCGTAACTTCCCGGGCATAGACCGCTTCGAAGGTGTTGGCAACCGATTCGACCCAGTCGGGAATGCCATTGTTGTCGGCATCGGTCAATGGCGGAGCATCGGGTGCAATGATTGAATAGTGGATATTGAAGTGTCCGCCGTTTGATCTGATTATACCTTCGCCAATGAGGGCAGGTGCTGCAAGGTACTTGGCCAGAATCTGCTGCGTGCTGAGCTCTAATTTCTTCCAATCGGCTTTGAGGGATTTATGTAGCGGCAGGCCGCATTTCTTCACTGCCGGCTGCGAAGCGGCCTTGAAGAGTGTGCCGGAAATTGTTGTCGCTTTTTCCCCGAACTGTTCGAGGTAGTATTCATCAAGCGAGACAGCAAAAGCGCTGCTCGTAATGAACAGAAACAGGCAAAATATAACAAACCGTAGGTTATTCATCAGTCAGCCATCCTTTTACCGCCCCTGTATGGGCACAAGGGTGGTTTCTCCAGGTTTCACATTGAATTCTGTACGAGCGCCCCGGCAGAAAAGTTCATAATCTCCCTGCGGTCAGGTATTCTGTAAAGTAACCATTTTTATCGGTCTTTGCGGTTGCGGTCTCCCCCGCTTTGCTTTTAAAGGTAATCAGCTCATCAGGAAACGGTGTGAATGAATTGTGTCTGGATATTTTACCGCCTGATATCTGAACATAGCAGATGCCGGCAACTGCACCGGTGCCGGGAGGTAATCTGACCGAAGATAAAGAGTTGGATGTCGGTTTTGAAGTTGTGGGGAGGTAGCCATTTTGTACCCAGATGGCGTTGGAAGAGGTATTGTCGGCTGGAGACAAATTAATGCCGTCAAAAACGTATGGCGCCCAGATTGAAGCGTTACCTCCTGCACAGGAAAAAAAAAGCGGAAAAATCAGGAGAATGATAATACGGATGATAAGCATCAGTCGCACTCCAGAGTGTATATGATAACTGCAGGTAATATTGTTTCGACAGGGGTCGTTTATTTAAATACAACCGGGTTTCCTTGCGGTCTCGTTATATTATACAGACTCTGACCATTTTCTACAATCTCTCAAAGATGTTCCAAAGCGGCTTTGGCGAACGGCGTAACCATCCAGTTTTTTGTCTTGACAAAAAAGCATGTACTTCTTTATAGTGACCCCTTTACAGGGCTGTCTCTGCCTGAAATGCATCATGCTAAATTCTGGAATTCCGGTGGTTGACAGTCGTGTTTGATAATCTCTCCGATAAGCTTGAACTGGTATTCAAGAAGCTCCGCGGCCAAGGGGTAATGACGGAGGATAATATCAAGGAGGCGCTGCGCGAAGTTCGCCTGGTGCTCCTTGAGGCTGATGTCAACTTCAAGGTTGTCAAGGATTTTGTTGAGAAGGTCAGGGTGCGCTCTGTCGGAACCGAGGTTCTGAAGAGTCTTTCCCCCGGGCAGCAGGTCATCAAGATTGTTAATGATGAACTGATTGCCATGATGGGTGGAGGGGAGGATAATTCTCTCAATCTGGCGGCAAAACCTCCTGTAGCAATAATGATGGTAGGCCTTCAGGGCGCTGGTAAGACAACCTCCTGCGGAAAGCTTGCCAGATACTTGAAAGCTCAGAAACGACGCCCTTTGCTTGTTCCTGCTGACGTTTACCGCCCTGCCGCCATCGAGCAGCTAAAAACTCTCGGCAGGCAGCTTGGTATTGAAGTTTTTGATTCTTCTCCGGATCAGAACCCGGTAGATATCTGTCGCAGTGCAATGAAGTATGCCGAGCTGAACGGGCTTGATACGGTTGTTCTCGACACGGCGGGTCGTCACCAGATTGACGATTTCCTGATGAACGAACTTGTTCTTATCAGGGATGAAGCGTTGCCGAACGAGATCCTTTTTGTTGCCGATGCCATGACCGGCCAGGAAGCTGTAAATGTAGCCTCAGGTTTTAATGACAGGCTTGAAATCACCGGTGTGGTTCTTACCAAGCTCGACGGCGACGCAAAGGGCGGTGCTGCTCTCTCTATCAGAGCGGTGACCGGTAAGCCGATCAAGTTTGTCGGTGTCGGCGAAAAGCTCGATGCGCTTGAAGTTTTCCACGCTGATCGTCTTGTCTCAAGAATACTCGGTATGGGTGATGTCCTCTCTCTTGTCGAGAAGGCTCATTCAGTATTTGATGAAGGTGAGTCGATTCGGCTCACGGAAAAACTCAAGAAGAACAAGTTCGACCTTGAGGATTTTCGCAACCAGCTTCAGCAGGTTAAAAAGCTTGGATCGCTCGATTCCATAATGGGGATGATCCCCGGCATGGGTAAAGTAATGAAGCAGATGGAGGGGATGGCGCCACCTGAAAAAGAGATGAAGCGGATTGAGGCTATCATCAACTCCATGACTATGAAAGAAAGGGCCAACCATACTATCATTAACGGCAGCAGACGTCTAAGGATAGCAAGCGGCAGCGGCACTTCCGTTCAGGAGGTAAACCAGTTGCTGAAACGTTTCATGGATGCCCAGAGAATGATGCAGCAGCTCCAGAAGATGGGGCCAATGGGAATGATGAAAGGTATGAAAGGGCTAAAAGGGATGGGTAAATTCCCGTTTTAGATTTGTGACTCAGATATTGAGAAAAAATAACATAATGCGGCCATGATGTCGCAGTAAAACCAGGAGGATACAGATGGCTGTAAAAATGAGACTTGCTCGTGCCGGCGCAAAGAAAAAACCTTTTTATCAGGTAGTAATAGCTGATGAGCGTGCCAGAAGGGACGGAAAGTTTATTGCTAACGTAGGTACATACGATCCGAACCAGAACCCTGCCGCTTTCAAGATTGACGAAGGAGAGGCGCTCTGCTGGCTTGGCAAGGGTGTTCAGCCTACCGATACGGTAAGGCACCTCCTGAAGGGTGCTGGAGTCTGGGCTAAATTTAAAACAAAAGCTGCTTGATTCACTTGCTCCAAAACCGGCACGCCGGATATTCCAGTGACACAAGGATACCGACATGAGACAGCTCGTTGAGACTATTGCTAAAGCGCTTGTTGATGACCCTTCCCAGGTTATGGCTACCGAGGAGATGGAAGAGGATACCA
This sequence comes from uncultured delta proteobacterium, assembly GCA_963810975.1. Taxonomy (GTDB): domain Bacteria; phylum Desulfobacterota; class Desulfuromonadia; order Geobacterales; family DSM-12255; genus VEOV01. The sequence continues at coordinate 33,641 of CAWEPN010000010.1, forward strand.
TTGTCATCAAACTCACCGTTGCCAAAGAGGATATGGGGCGGATAATCGGTAAGGAGGGGCGAACTGCGAAAGCTGTGCGTACTCTGCTGAATGCTGTCTCCACCAAGGACAACAAGAAAGCCATCCTCAAGATAGTTGAGTAATGGCTGCTGATAACCTGATCCTGATGGGAAAGATTGCTGCAACCCATGGCATCAAGGGTCAGCTGAGGGTTGTTCCCTACTCGGGCATGGCTGATAATCTTCTTCTCTGCAAATCTCTTTTGGTGAGAGATGCAAAAGGAGAGATTGCTCAATTTGCGGTATCTTCGGCTGCCATCCACGGCAAGAAACTGCTTGTTTCTCTCCAAGGTTTTTCCGGGATTAATCAGGTGCTTCATTTTGTTGGCAGTGAGATTTTGCTGTATAAGGAGCAGCTCTCTCCGCCTGAAGATGGCGAGTATTACTGGTTTGACCTTGTGGGGATGAAGGTTGTTACAACCGATGGGATTGATCTCGGGACGCTGGAGAGCATAATCGAGACCGGCAGCAACGATGTCTACGTTGTTGTTGCAAATGGCAGAGAGTATCTGATTCCTGCACTTGCCGACACTGTTTCGATAGATATTCAAGCAAAACTTATGACTGTAACCCCTTTCGAGGGGCTTTTTGATCTATGAAATTTCATATACTGACCCTGTTTCCGGAGATGTTTGCCGGTGTGCTTTCTTTGGGTGTGACCGGTAGAGCAGTCGAGAGTGGCATCCTTGATGTAGAGCTTTACAACATCCGTGACTATGCGACAGACAAACATCACAGCGTTGATGATGCACCTTATGGTGGCGGTGCAGGAATGGTCATGAAGGTTGAACCAATTGCCGGCTGTATCGAGGCTGTCCGTAAAACCGCTCCTAATGCCAGACTTCTGCTGGCGTCTCCCGGCGGGAAGCCCTTTGATCAGAGTATGGCTGCCGAACTTGCTGCCGAAGGCGAAATCATCATACTCTGCGGTCGCTATGAGGGGATTGACGAGCGGATAAAAGAGCTTTTTTCTGCGACAGAATTCTCTATCGGCGATTACGTTATGACTGGCGGGGAAATTGCCGCCATGGCCGTTGTTGATACTGTCGCCAGGCTTATACCAGGCGTTCTCGGGTCAGATGAGTCAGCTGGTGAAGAGTCGTTTTCGGATGGACTGCTTGAGTACCCTCAGTACACCAGACCTCCCGAATTCAGAGGGCTGAAGGTTCCTGACATGCTGCTTTCCGGCAATCATGGCGAAATTGCCCGCTGGCGTCAGAGAGAAGTCGCTGCAAAAGACAAAGGCGGTAAGACCGGATCTTCTGGCGCCGCCCGGTAAGATTTTGTGACGCAGGCCGATTTTCAGTGTTGCGCTTGTTCACTACCCTGTTTACAACAAGCATAGGGATGTTGTGACAACTGCGGTAACGAATCTTGACATACATGATATTGCCCGCTCTTCCAGGACGTTTGGTGCCGATCGCTACTATATAGTTACCCCTGTTGAAGAACAGCAGAAACTGGTGCAGAAAATTATACTGCATTGGCAGAGCGGTTGGGGAGCTACCTACAACCCGAAACGAAAAGCTGCTCTCGATATTGTTTCGATTATACCGTCTGTCAGCGATGCTCTGGAAGATATGGAAGCACGGGTTGGTCGCAAGCCCAAGATAGTTGTGACTGGTGCTTCAGCCCACAGTAAAGCTATATCATCTGCACGGGCTTACAGAGTTGATGAGAGAAGGGGATCAGACTTTTCTCCTCCTTTTTGGAACAGGCTGGGGAATGACAGAGGAGCTTTTTGATTCAGCAGATTACGTGCTTGAACCTATTAAGGGGGTTGGAGATTATAACCATCTTTCAGTACGTTCAGCCGTATCTATATATATGGACAGGCTTTTTGGCCGAAGATAACATACAGATAGCTTGAAGCTATTAATAGGAGGAAGTAAGCAGATGAACACGATAGACATGATTGAGATGGTGCAGATGAAAAAGAACGTAGTCCCTTTCAAGGCAGGCGATACAGTGAAGGTACACGTAAAGATTGTCGAGGGTGACAAGAGCCGTATTCAGGTTTTCCAGGGTGTAGTAATTGCCCGTCAGAACGGCGGCATCCGCGAGTCGTTCACTGTTCGCAAGATCTCCAACGGTGTTGGTGTTGAGAGAGTTTTCCCTGTTCACTCACCTTCAATCGAAACGATAGAGGTAATTATCCGTGGCCATGTCCGCCGGGCAAAGCTATATTATCTCCGCAAACTGCGCGGTAAGGCAGCAAGAATTCGTGAAAGAAAATATGTTGCAGGTGCATGATTACAAGCCCCGGAGAGATCCGGGGCTTTTTTTTAGTCTGCCGGAGATTTTGTGAATCTGGAACTTTTTGAAAAGCGTGCCCCGGATATGCTTGAGTTCGAGTCACTGGCCAGAAGACAGAACTATCTTGTCATTGCCGGAGTCGATGAAGCTGGCAGAGGACCGCTCGCCGGGCCTGTGGTGGCGGCAGCTGTCATATTGCCTGAGGGGCATTATGTCGCCGGAGTTGATGATTCTAAGAAACTTACCGAAGCGAAACGCAACTTTCTCTTTGATGTAATAATGCAACGTGCTGTCTCAGTCGGTGTCGGGATCAGTGACAGTCAGACTGTTGACCTGATAAACATACTTCAGGCAACCCTGCGAGCCATGGAGGCGGCGGTAGCAGCGCTCTCTCCTCAACCCGACTGCCTGTTGATCGATGGAATTTCAAAAACAGCTTTGCAACTACATCAGAAAACGATAAAAAAGGGCGACAGCCTCAGTCTATCCATTGCCGCAGCCTCTATTATTGCCAAAGTTACCAGAGACCGGATGATGGAGGAATATGATATTCTTTATCCCGGATACGGATTTGCCGGGCATAAGGGGTATGGTTCTGCGGCTCATATGGCCGCTATTGCTGCTTTGGGGCCGACGCCGATCCACCGGCTGACATTTCGCGGAGTCAGGGAACATGTTCCACACACGGAGGATATTTAGTTGTTCAAGGCTATAGGGGTAATTTTTGGACTTTTTGTAGTCCTTTTTGTGGCGATTATCATTGAAGAGTGTTTTATCGGCGGGAAAAGGCGCCGTAAAGCCGAAAGAGCGGCACGGGAGAGGCTAAATGCGGATAACACCGGCAATTGAGCTGGAGCACAGGTGCAGCCGATTGCAAAAGGCGATGGTGGCTGAGGCGCTTGACGCGATCATAATTGTTCAGAGTGCGGATCTCTACTACTTCACCGGGACTATACAGACTGGAGCGCTTTATATTCCCGCAAGCGGACAGCCTTTATACATGGTAAGGCGTGATCATTTGCGGGCGAGGATGGAGTCCGGACTGAAGGAGGTAATGCCGTTTGCCTCTATGTCCGAAATTCCGAATATTCTTGCTGAATACGGCTATACAGTGCCGAACAGTGTCGGTATGGAGTTTGATGTTCTGCCGGTAGCTGTTTTTGAGCGGTATAAAAAAGTTTTCCCTGATGCAGTTTTTAAGGATGCTTCAGAGCTTATCCGAAAAATAAGAATGATAAAGAGTCATTACGAAATTCATCTGATGCAGGATGCGGCAAATCAGGTGGACAAGGTTTACCGGGTTGCAGCCGAGATCTTGAAAGAGGGCCAGACAGATGTTGAGCTTGCAACAGAGCTTGAGCGCGTTGCAAGATTGGAGGGACATCCGGGCCTTATCCGTATGCGGGTGTTCAACGGTGAGATGATGTTCGGACATACCTTCTCCGGGGCTGACAGTGCTGTCCCTGCATATACCGATACACCGCTCGGTGGTTTAGGGGTTACCCCGTCATTTGGACAGGGGGCAAGCTACAAGCCCATTTTGCGCAATGAACCTGTAATAGTGGATTTCGCCGGTTCCTGTGACGGGTACCTTGTCGATCAGACAAGAATCATGGCGCTTGGCGGGCTCTCTCCAAAGCTGGTAAAAGGCTATGAGGATATGCTGTCGATTCAGGAGCTGATGAAACGAATGGCTCCACAACTTCCTTCATGGGGTGAAGTATACGATGAATGCCTTTCTCTGGCTGTTTCTATGGGTTACAGCGACAGTTTCATGGGGGTAAAGGGGGCACAGGTTTCTTTCATCGGGCACGGGATCGGCATCGAGATTGATGAGTACCCGTTTATTGCCCGTGGATTTCATGAGATGAAGCTGGAGCCAGGGATGGCGTTTGCGTTTGAACCCAAGCTGGTCTTTCCCGGGGAAGGCGCCGTCGGAATTGAAAACAGTTTTTATCTGGCGGATGACGGCACCTTAAAACAGCTTACTTTCTCAGATGAAAAGATTATGATTCTGCCCGTATAATTTGCCACAAAAAATATGTTGAATTTAATTTAAGCCGATGATATAAGGAACCCAAATTTGTATACAGTATGCGATCTGCTATCAGATTTTTTTCAAAAAAAGCTAAAATGTATTTAACTGTCACGTGTAAGCATCTGTTATCCTTAAGTTAATTAATTTACCAGTGGAAAGGTGACTTTCAGTCACCTCCGCCAATTAACCCCAACAGTCGAAAGGAGATCAAAGAACATGGCACTTAAAGAGACGCTTAAACAGAAGATTGAAGAGTTCCGTCCCCGTACAGCCCGCCTCACCAAGGAATTCGGCAAGGTTGTAATCGACCAGGTTACGATAGACCAGGCAATCGGCGGCGCCCGCGACATTCGCAGCCTCGTAACTGACATCTCCTATCTTGACCCACAGGAAGGGATCCGTTTCCGCGGCATGACTATCCCTGAAACCTTTGCTGCGCTCCCTAAAGCTAAAGGTTCCACCTACCCGACTGTCGAGTCATTCTGGTATCTCCTCCTCACCGGTGATGTGCCGACTCAGGCTCAGGTAGACGAAGTCGTTGCCGAGTGGAAAGTTCGTCAGGCAGTACCCGAGTATGTCTTCGACTGCAATCCGCGCCCTGCCGCGTGACAGCCATCCAATGGTAATGCTCTCTGTCGGTATCCTTGCACTGCAGAAAGATTCCAAGTTTGCCGGTTTCTACAACTCAGGCAAATTCAACAAGATGGTCGCCTGGGAATATGTCTATGAAGATGCCTGTGATATCGTTGCCCGTATTCCAATCATTGCTGCCTTCATCTACAACCTCAAGTATCGTGCTGACAAGCAGATTGCTATCGATCCGACCCTTGACATGGGCGCAAACTTTGCTCACATGATCGGTCAGAAAGAAGAGTACAAGGATGTTGCCCGTATGTACTTCATCCTTCACTCCGACCATGAGTCCGGCAACGTTTCCGCTCATACTACTCACCTCGTTCACTCAGCACTTTCTGATCCTTACTACTCATACTCAGCAGGTCTTAACGGTCTTGCCGGTCCGCTCCACGGTCTTGCCAATCAGGAAGTTCTCGACTGGACCCTTAAGTTCCAGGAGAAGTACTGCAAAGATGTAGAGCCTACCGCGGAATTGATCAAAGCTGCTCTCTGGGATACCCTCAATGCCGGTCAGGTTATTCCGGGTTACGGCCACGCCGTTCTCCGCAAGACCGACCCGCGCTACATGTCACAGCGTGAGTTCTGCCAGAATACTCCGGGTCTCAAAGACTACCCACTGTTCAAGGTTATCGCCATGATCTTCGAAGTTGCTCCTGGCGTTCTCACTGAGCACGGCAAGACCAAGAATCCCTGGCCGAACGTCGATGCCCAGTCCGGCGTCATCCAGATGTACTTTGGTCTGACCGAGTTCGAATTCTACACCGTTCTCTTCGGTGTTGGCCGCGCACTTGGCTGCATGGCAAACATTACCTGGGACCGTGGTCTCGGTTATGCTCTTGAGCGTCCGAAGTCAGTTACCACTGCAATGCTTGAGAAGTGGGCTGCAGAAGGTGGCCGTAAGTTCTAATAGATCTTGACAGCGATGAAATGAAAAAGGGGGATGCGCGAGCATCCCCCTCTTTTTTTATGCGGTATCAGCGTGGTTATTTAGACCGGAATAAGTCTAGTTGTTGCTTGTACGCTTGAGTAGTTACCTTAAAGAGTCCAAGTATTGAATGAAATAGATAGTCATGGCTATATGGATTATTCTTCTGTTTTGTCAGGACTGCCCTGTCAATATTTCTTTCTTTCAGGTAAGAATCAGTCACCCCAGAAAATCATCGGCACCTGAGTCTGTTGTTTCGGTGCCAGAGAGTAGGGCATTCCGTGCAGATACATATTGTTTTCACCAAGTGATTCACCATGATCAGAGACGTAAAGCATTGCCGTCGGATAGTTCTCCTTTTTAAGTCGCGCAATCAGTTTTGCCAGAAAATGATCTGTGTAGAGGATGGTGTTGTCATAGGCGTTTATGATGCTTTGCCGCTCACAATCCTGTACGTTGTCCTGGGTACATTCCGGGGTGTATTTTTTGAAATTTTTCGGGCTGCGTTTGTAGTAGGATGGCCCGTGACTCCCTTTCTGGTGGAGCACCAGACAGCATATCTCCGTTGTTTTCCGGCAAGAAGTTTATCAAAATCCCTCAGCATTATTTCATCAAAACACTCATCGGTAGAGCAAAGCAGACGGATCTTTCTCGGCTGAAAATGATTTCTTATCTATTCGGTCAGCAACCCCCTTACTGCCGGAGTTATTGTCGAGCCAGAGAACATTGACGCCGGTGCGTTTGAGAATGTCCAGGAGGTTTTCCCGCTTGAAAGCCTCGCTCCTGCTGTAGTTGCCTCTTTCAAGGTCTGAGAACATGCAGGGGAGTGATTCGGCGGTGTCGGTGCCGCAGGATTGGACATCCGTAAAGTTGATTATATCCAGTGAGGAGAGTTCCGGATTGGTGGCACGACTGTAGCCATTCAAAGAAAACTGTTCAGCTCTGGCTGTCTCGCCCACGACAAGCACAAAAAGTGATTTGTGGCCTGACGGGGTTCTTGTGGCGTCAGGAGCTACAATCGTCAGGGGCACTCTGGCTTCAAGGCTGCTCGTTTTAGCGAGAACCTTGACAAGGCTGTAAACAGGATAGGTCGGATTAATGTACATTCTGAGTTCGGGATGTTCCCTGCCAAAAAGAGTGATTCCCTTAAAGTTAGCAAATACAACCAGGAGCAGTATAACTACGCTCCCTGCGAAGACAGCTGCACGTTCGATCAACTCTTTTTGCCAGGATCGATATTTTACTTCAGTCAGTAAAAGTAGAGCTGTTGGGATGCCTGCTTTCAGAAGAATATGGAGGAAAAAGGGTCGAGTCAGCTGCTCGGCAGACTCTTTGAAGTCAGTTTCAAGGATATTTATAATCATCTGCTTGCTGATGACGATTCCGTAGCTCTCCATATAGTAGTTTACGATAGCAGCAACAATGAGTATCAATATAATTGCAGGCTTGAAGAGATGCTTGACTGACAGTAGTGATAGCAAACTGTTGAGGATAAGGGTGATTCCTGCCCCGACCATGATCAGGAGAATCCAGTCAGCTAACGTTTGTTGTGCCAAGTTGCGATGAAAATCTATTCCAGAAAGGGGCGTTAAGGAAGGTGACAATATAAACAGAGAGTATAAGGTTGATAAGCGTGCTGCTAAAGGTAATCTTTTTTACAGTCATGAAGATCTCAATTTCCTTAAATAAGTGAAAGAACTAAATGTGGGAGCCGATGTTAGCTTTTTGTTGCCATGGTAACTTTATTTTTCATTAAATAAGTATTTTTGCGTAATCAGGCTCAGCTACTATTTCGAGCGGGCTGTTTCCCCAATCATCGCCGTCTGCCTGTACTGGTTTAAACCCCGTTACCATGATTCTGGAGGCGGTAGTCCTGTGAAGTTCTTTCGAATCTGATCTGCTGAGTGCTGCGTCGGTCATTGCCCTTATTGCGGCGCTTCGCGAGCTACCCTTGATTGCTGTCAACTCAAAAGAAGGGGAAAAAATATCTGCTGTTGGCGAGAGGGAGAAGGATCCGCCGTAGCGGGCTGCATTGCAAACAATCAGCGTTCCGCAGCTGAATTGCTCTGTTTCGGTTGTTACCTGAAGTTCGCTTGAGTCCCATGAAACCAGGCTGCGCAGGGCGGAGAGGAGATAGGCGCTTTTGCCGAGAAGTTTTTTATTGCTGAGTGAAACGCCTCTGACAATATGACCGTCAAAACCGGCTCCTGCCATCAGGAAGAAACGGCTTTTTCTGACGTCGTTCTGAAGCAGACCGGCGGTAAAAGCCCGCGACCGGCCGAAAAGCATTCTGCTGGCCGCTTGCTGAGCGCTCCTGATGCCAAGCTCCAGTGCCATGACATTAGCGGTTCCCATCGGCAGGATGGCACAGGTGGCACTGTTTCCGGCCACTCCATTCAAGACAGCATTGATCGTCCCGTCACCGCCGGCCGCAACCACCACCGGGCTGTCGGGCCGTCTGCTTATCTCTCCCGCTTTTTCGGTCATCTCGGCAAAATCAGTGCAAAAACAGCGCTGGACAGCGACCCCGGCAGATTCAAGCAGTGAGCAGCTGCTGTCAAAGGTTTTTTGCGAAAAGCTTCCCGCTCCCCTGTTGGCGATGATAATGATCCGCCGCAACTCAGCGCACGCCCTTCCAGCGCCGATAAAGCCAGTTCCACTGGGCCGGGTACTGGAGAATATGGTTTTCGATTGCCAGATTCATTTTTGTTGAGCCGTCAAGGATACGCTCTTCATCGCTCCCTGTTGTCAATAACTCCAAGGCAGGCTGGATGGTGACGATATTCCTGCCATTTTCCCGATGGATAAAAAACGGCAGGATGGGACTTCCCGTTTTCAGGGCAAGTTTTACCGGCATGACGGTCGTCCAGCAGGGTTTACCTAAAAAGTCCACAAGTATGCCATGGGGCGCAAGTACTTTCTGGTCAGGGAGAATGCCGATAAGTCCTCCACCTTTCAGGAAAAGCAGCATCTCCTTGACCCCGTTGTCCCGGTAAATGACTCTGTTGCCAAACCTGCCGCGAAGCTTTTCAAGAATTTTGCTGAAATAATCCTTTTTCATTGTGCGGGCCACAACCGCGATCGGGGTGGTGCGTAATCCCAAGGCCAGAGCCATGAGCTCCCAGTTGCCACAGTGGGCGGTAATGCCGATAATGCCGTGCCCTTTATTACGGGCATTTTCATAGTTTTCAAGACCTCTGAACTCGACAGCATCGATAAGAGATTTCCCTGTGCCTAAATAGAGCCGGCTCAGTTCAGCTATCAGGATTCCGATGTTTGAAAATACTTTGCGGATTATTAAATCAGGAGAGTTTTCCTGAGAGTTCCAGGAGGGTTGAGCCTGCATGTACGGCAGCATGGCGGTTACTGTCTGTACCCCTTTTCTCCGCCATTTACTGAGAAGGTGATATAAAAGGGTGCCGAGTTTTTCTCCCAAAGCTGCCGAGAGCTTTGGCGGCAACAGGGCAAACGGAATCATGACGATCATGAGGGCAAGGTAAGCGGAATACCAGCGGATATCATCCCATCTCATCTTGAGATCCTCAGCAGGTCATTTGCGGCTGCGCCATCCGGCAGGGGCATCTTTACCCGCTGATTCGGATTGGCTACCTCAAGTGGATTCCCTTTTTCATCTGTCAATGAAGCTGTAAAAGAGTCATTACGCATGCCAGGTCCCATAAGTTCGATAAGATCACCTTTACTGATTTTGTTCCGGACCGCGACGGTAAAGGTGCCGTCAGGGTTGGTCTCTTCGACCACCCCAACAAAGAGATAGGTTCTCAGGTAGGAGCAGTGGTACTCCTGGCCAACATCTTCCGGTTGTCCGAAGAGGAAACCGGTGGTGTAGCCGCGATGGCTGATTTTGCAGAGTTCCTCCAGCCATTCGCGGCCTGAAGTTATAGCTGTCGCCTTCAGCCCTGATAGCATCAAGCGCCGCCCGATAGGCGCGGACAACCGAGGCAACGTAATAGATCCCTTTCATCCTGCCTTCAATTTTAAGGGAAGCAACCCCGCTGGTCAGGATTCTCGGCAGATGTTCGATCAGGCAGAGATCTTTTGAGTTGAAGATGAAGGTGCCCGACTCGTCCTCCATGACCGGGAAATACTCGCCAGGTCTGGTCTCTTCCACAAGCGAATAGTTCCATCTGCAGGGGTGTGAGCATTCACCCTTGTTGGCATTGCGACCACTCATGACGCTTGAGAGGAGGCATCTGCCCGAGTAGGAGATGCACATGGCGCCGTGGGCGAACAGCTCCAGTTCTACAGAGGTTTTCTCTGCAGTCTCGATAACGGCGGCAAGATCCATCTCCCTGGCAAGATTTACCCTTTTTATCCCCTGGCTCTCCCAGAAGCTTACAGCCCGCCAGTTGACAGAGTTAGCCTGGGTCGAAAGGTGGATGGTCTTTTCCGGGGCGAACTCCCTTATCAGCTGAATGACGCCGGGATCAGCTGCTATCAGCGCATCGAAGGGGAGGGGGGCGATTTCCTTGATGTAGGATTCCAAAGCTTCGAGGTCGGCGTTGGCAGGGTAGCTGTTGACGGTAAGATAGACCTTGACGTTGCGAGCGTGGGCATACTCAATACCTGTTGCCATCTCTTCAACGGTGAAGTTGTCAGCAAGGTTGCGCAGCCCAAAAGCCTTGCCGCCAAGATAAACGGCATCAGCTCCATAGTGGATAGCAATTTTAAGTTTTTCAAGATTACCGGCAGGAGCGAGCAGTTCGGGGATGTTCATTTTAGCGACTCTTTAACAGACTGATTGACCTGACTCATATTGAAGGAGTATATTATCACCCTTTCCGGTAAACATCTCCATTTTTTAACTTAATTAAGGATGCGCAATACATATTATGTCCAGTGATCTTCACAAGGTTCCACCCCAGAGTCTTGAGGCCGAGATGTCAATACTTGGCGGCATTCTCCTCGACAATGAGGCTATTAACAGAGTTCTGGAAATTATTCGCAGCGAAGATTTCTACCGCGAATCGCACCGGAAGATATTCAAGGGGATGCTGGCTCTCAATGAAAACAATGAGCCGTGCGACCTGATAACCCTTACCACAGCCCTTAAAAAAAGAGGGGATCTGGAGGACGCCGGCGGGGGGGCATACCTGGCGGCACTGGTTGACTACGTGCCGACAGCGGCAAATATTGCCTATTACTGCAAAATTGTGAAGGAAAAGTCGATTTCGCGCAGCCTTATCTCGGCCGCGACCGAAATAGTTACCCGTAGTTTCAACGAGCAGTCGAACATCGAAGAGCTGCTGGACAATGCCCAGAAAGTGATTTTCGAAATATCGGAAAACAAGCTCCGGCCGGCCTTCTACCATGTAAAGGATCTTATCAGCGGCACGATCAAGGGTATTGAGCGGCTTTACGAGAAAAAAGAGCATGTAACCGGTGTGCCTACCGGTTTTCTGGACCTGGACGAGATGACCGCCGGTTTTCAGAAAGGGGATCTGATCATTGTGGCCGGGCGTCCATCCATGGGGAAGACAGCTTTTGCGCTCAACATCGCCCAGCATGCCTCGATCCATGCCGATCAGAAAAAAGCGGTTGCCCTGTTCTCTCTGGAGATGAACAAAGAGTCGTTGGTCACCAGGCTTCTCTGCTCGGAATCACGCATTGATGCCAGTCGTCTCAGAACCGGCCATCTGGTTGAGTCTGACTGGCCGCGCCTTATGAACGGCGCCGGCAAGCTCCATGATGCGCTTATCTATATTGACGATACGCCGGCTATTTCTGTTCTCGAAATGCGCGCCAAGTGCCGCCGTCTGAAGTCGGAAAAGGATATCGGCATGGTGATGGTCGATTATCTTCAGCTGATGCGGGGGGGTGTCAATCCTGAATCACGCCAGCAGGAGATTTCGGAGATTTCGCGCTCACTCAAGGCTCTGGCCAAAGAGCTTGATATACCGGTTGTAGCGCTTTCCCAGTTGAATCGAGGTCTGGAGAGCCGTACCGACAAACGGCCGATGATGAGCGACCTGCGCGAATCCGGTGCTATCGAGCAGGATGCCGACGTCATCATGTTCGTCTACCGTGACGCTGTTTATTGCGAAGCCTGCAAGAAGCGCGATGGTTCATGCACCATAGAGGGACATGACCGTAAGGCTGAGATTATTATCGGCAAGCAGCGTAACGGGCCGATCGGTAATGTTAATATGATATTCAACGGCGAATATACTAAGTTCGAGAATATCAGCAGAAGAGATGAGCACTGACAAATTTTATAGATTGTAAAAGGAGAACAGATGGATCGCTATTTCCCGCTTCAGAAACTGCCGGCAAAGGCCGGTTATAAAAAAGGTGATGTTTTCGTATTGATCGGCGAACTGTTCGGTCGCGGTTATGCAAACGGCATCGTTGATGAGGCTCGCAAGGCTGGTATGACCATTGTCGGCACCACCGTCGGCAGGCGTGACAGTGACGGTAATCTTCGCCCGTTGAATGCTGAAGAGCTGGCAGAGGCCGAAGCCAACCTCGGCGGCAGGATTATCAATATCCCGCTTGAGGCCGGCTTTGACTTGGAGCAGGCAAGCGACGGACAATCCTATGCTGACATCCTTAAAAGTGTGAAACCGGACAGTTACGAAAGTTTTGTCTGTGATAAAGCCCGCCTTGAAGAGGTCCGGGCCAAAGGGACTGCCCGCTTCAAGAGTAATCTTGCCGGAGTGGTTGCCCAGCTTGAAAAAGAGGTTCCGGCCGGAGTGAATGTCCTTTTTTCCCATGCCATGGCTGGCGGAATTCCGCGGGTAAGGCTCTTTATGCCGCTGCTGAACAAGGTATTCAAGGGGACCGGTGATCGTTATCTCGCTTCGGCGGAGTTCTGGAAATCGGGACTCGGCGAGCTTTGTCAGGCCAGCTTCAATGAGGTGAGCGCCGACACTTTTGCCTACCTGCTGGAGGCCACGGCGGCAATCAGGGCGACCAATACAGTCCGTTATACCGCCTACGGTTATCACGGCTGCGAAGTCCTGATAAACGGTGCTTATACCTGGCAGTCATATACTCCCTATGTGCAGGGGGAGGCTAAAATACGTCTGGAGGATCATGCCATCAAGGCAAAAGAGCAGGGGATTATTGCCACGGTCTACAACTGCCCGGAGATTCAGACCAACTCAAGCGCCCTTTTTATGGGGGTGGAAATCTCGCTTTACCCGCTTTTGGAAGCACTGAAAAGAGAAGGTGAGAGTGTCGCTGCCAAAGCGGTTTTTGCTGAGTGTCAGGAACTTCTGAATGAAGGCGTTTCTATTGATGATCTTCTTAAGGCTGCGGGAAAATATCTTTCTTCGCCGATAATGAAGCAGTTCGCCAAGCTCTCCGAATGGCCGCATCACAACACTCTTGAGCAGATGGAGCTGATGCTGGCCGCTTCTGCCGAACTGATTGCCATGAATAAGACCCCCAAAGAGATTGTCTGCGCACCGCTTTCAAGAGTGGTTTTTCAGACGACCGGTTACCTGATGTTCCACGATTCCTGGTCGCCGGAGAGACCGGTCGCCTGGCTCAATCACGACATCATTGCCAAATGTCTAAACTCTTAGTAGTTGAAAAGAGTTGTCCAGGTCCGGCGAAGGGGCGATTCCAGGCGGTTAATGTCATGCCATATTCTAAAGGTTGACTTATGGGTGATGTTGAAAAAATCCGTTGCGGCTGGGCGGGCAGTGATCAGCTTTACTGCCAGTATCATGACAACGAGTGGGGGGTGCCGGTCCATGATGACCGGCTGCTCTTTGAGTTTCTGATTCTGGAAGGGGCGCAGGCGGGGCTATCATGGATTACGATACTGAAGAAGAGAGACGCCTACCGGTTGGCTTTCAGCAATTTTGAACCTGAATCTGTTGCTGCTTTTGACGAAGCGAAGGTTCTCGAGTTGCTGGGTAATGCCGGGATTGTCAGAAACCGTCTGAAGATAGCTGCCGCAATTACCAATGCGCGGGCGTTTCTGGATGTTCAGAAAGAGTACGGCAGTTTTGACCGCTATATCTGGAGCTTTACCAGTGGCATAACGCTGCAGAACTGTTGGGGATCGACTTGCTGATATTCCTGCCAGTTCAGCAGAAGCGGAACGGATGAGCCGGGAGCTTAAAAAGCGCGGTTTCAAGTTTGTCGGGCCAACTATCTGTTACGCCTTCATGCAGGCGATCGGGATGGTGAACGATCACACCGTTGACTGCTTTCGTCGGCTTGAACTGGCGTAGTGTGACTTGTCGCTCAGTACCAGCAGGGCTGTTTTCATAGCGCCGGCCCCCGTTGATAAACTCCGGATTTGCCCCCCTCTTTAAACAAGAGCTTTATCTCGCCGATGGTTATCCCTTTGTCAGCCCCTTTGCACATGTCATAAATTGTAAGAGCGGTGACAGCCGCAGCGGTCATCGCCTCCATCTCCACCCCGGTCCGCTCCAGCGCCCTGACCGTCGCAATAGTTTCAATGATCCCGGTTGTTGCGTCGACTGTGAAGTCTATGGAAACATGATGAATTGCCAGCGGATGGGAGAGGGGGATCAGATCGGATGTCTTTTTGGCAGCAGCGATGCCGGCAATTCTGGCGACCGAAAGAACGTCACCCTTGGCAACTGCCCTCTGAACGATATTGCTGACTATTTCCGGTGTCAGGATAACCAGTGCCGAGGCTGTTGCCGTTCTCATGGTGGGCTCTTTCTGGCTGACATCGACCATGATTGCCTGACCGGCACTGTCAAAGTGATTGAAAATCATTTTGCGTCTCCTATTCAAGTTGATCTGTCTGTCGCAGGGCCTCGTAAAGAACAATCCCGGCGGCTGTGGAGAGATTAAGGCTGCGGACTTTTCCGGCCATCGGTATGCGTATGCCGGTCTCAAGATTTGCTTCAATAAGGCTGTCCGGAAGCCCTTTTGTCTCCTTGCCAAAAACAATAAAATCGCCCGTCCGGAAAACGAATGCCACATGGGGTGTTGTAACTTTTTTGCTTGTATAAACAAATCGCGCGGTCGGATAGGCAGCCTGGAGAGACTGGAGATCATCCCAATAATGAATATCCACTTCGCTCCAGTAGTCAAGACCGGCTCTTTTCAGGTAACGATCATCAGTTGAAAAACCGAGCTTGCCGACAAGATGCAGAACCGTTCCGGTTGCACCGCAGAGACGGGCAATATTGCCGGTATTTGGAGGTATTTCCGGTTCTATCAGGACGATATGGAAAGGTGCTTGGGCTATCATTTAACTCCAGTCGGTATTGCATTTTTTGACTCGGGGGGCTATTATGCAATTTTTTCAGACGGAAGACAAGGAGAGCATATATGAAGGTTATTGTTACTGATGAAGTTGCCGCCGCCGGGTTGGCGCTTCTTGAGCAGGATCCGCGGATTGAAATGGATGTCAGGCTTGGACTCTCCAAGGAAGAACTGCTTGGGCTCATAGGAAATTACGAAGTCATCATTACCCGCAGCGGCACCAATGTTGACAGGGATGTTCTTGACGCCGGGACAAAGCTGAAGCTCGTTGCCCGTGCCGGCGTCGGTATCGACAATGTCGATGTGGACTATGCCAGCAGCCGCGGCGTTATCGTCGTCAATGCGCCGTTCGGCAATACCAACAGTGCTGCCGAGCATACCATGGCGCTGCTTCTCTCAGTCTGCCGTAATGTTCCCAAGGCAAATGCCAGCCTGAAAAGCGGTGAATGGAAGCGTGCCCCGTTTACCGGCGTAGAGTTGAAAGGGAAGACCGCCGGAGTCATCGGTCTTGGCAAGGTTGGGGGAGGGTGGCTACCCGTTTGAAAGCATTCGAGTGCGATGTTCTTGCTTGCGATCCGTATATTGCTGTCAAGCGGGCTCACGATCTCGGCGTCAAGCTTGTTTCCCATGACGAGATTTACAAAAACTGCGACATTATTACTGTTCATACACCTCTCAATGATGAAACCCGTGACATGATCGGCGCCAGAGAGTTTGCCATGATGCCGGATGGAGTAATTGTCCTCAATGTTGCCCGTGGGGGGGTCATCAATGAAGAAGCTCTCCTCGATAACCTGAAAAATGGCAAGATTTCTCTTGCGGCGATTGACGTCTATAGTATTGAGCCGCCCAAAACAGAGACTCTCAAAGAGTTGATCGCCCAGGAAAAACTTGTCGTTACGCCGCATCTCGGCGCAAATACCCATGAAGCGCAGATAAACGTTGCCGTCGATGTGTCACGGGAGATTCTCAATTACCTTGATGAGCAACCGCTGGAGAATGCGGTCAATATCCCTCGTTTCGATATGGCGCTAATGGAGCAGATGCGCCCATTCATGAATCTGATCAGGGTCATGTGCGATTTCGGTGTTCAACTGGTGGAGAGTAACCCGGCAAAAGTGACTTTTGGCTACACCGGGCAGATTGCCCATTATGACTGCTCACCGCTGACAGTTTTCGGCCTTTCCGCTCTCCTCAACCGGATGGTTGATCAGGATGTCAATATGGTCAATGCCTCCCTGATTGCCGAGCAGATGGGAATTGTGGTTGACGAAAGCAAATCGACCCACTCCGATGCTTTTTCAAACCTGGTAACACTGGTTATAGAAGGGGCTGATGGCAAGAAAAGACTGCTTTCAGGGACACTTTTTGAAGGGGCTCCCCGGATTGTTCGCCTTCGCGATTACTCCATGGATTTCACTCCGACGGAACATATGCTGATGCTGCATTATGGTGATAGACCCGGCATGATCGGCAAGATCGGCACCATCATGGGCACACATGAAATCAACATTGCCGCAATGAATCTCGGCAGGAGAGAACAAAAGGGGGAGGCGATGGTTATTCTTTCCCTTGATTCGGCTGTGCCGCAAGATGTTGTGAAAGAGGTCGGCAAGGCGACGGAAGCATCGTTTATCAAGGCGATTCATCTGCCAGGGAAGTAGTTCGTATTTGAGATGGTATAAAAAAGCCGCTCACTGGTTTTCCCGGTGAAGCGGCTTTTTTTTTGAAAGTTTGGCCAAATATTAAATATCAAGAGGGTTGGTTTGTCACTCGCTACGTGATCCTGACGCCAACTAATTTTTTGATCAATGCTTCATCCCCGAATAGTGCAGCTTCCCTTTTTTCAGATCCCGCACCTTCATCAGCACGAAGATCACCGGCGTCATGATAAGCACATGCACCGCTGAAGAGATCATGCCGCCGATCATCGGCGCGGCGATCGGTTTCATCACGTCGGCGCCGGTACCGGTTGACCACATGATCGGAATCAGGCCAAGCAGCGCCACCGCCACGGTCATCAGCTTGGGCCGCAGGCGGAGCACCGCCCCCTCGAAGGTGGCGTCGTAGATATCCTGTTCAGTGCAGGGGCCGTTGATCAGCTTCTTGTCGAGCGCCTCGTGCAGATAGATGACCATGACCACCCCGGTCTCCACGGCAATGCCGTAGAGGGCGATGAAGCCGACCCAGACCGCCACCGAGAGGTTGTAGCCCAGTGCCGAAACCAGGTAGACCCCCCCACCAGGGCGAAGGGCACCGAGAGCATGACCATGCTCGCCTCCAGGGCCGAGTGGAAGGTAAAGTAGAGCAGGATGAAGATGATCACCATCCCGAGCGGGATCAGCACCTGCAGACGGGCCTTGGCGCGGATCTGGTTCTCCCACTGCCCGGACCAGGCCACATAGTAGCCGGCTGGAAGTTTGAGGTTCTTTCTCCAGCACCTGTTTTGCCTCGGTGACAAAGCCCCCCATGTCGCGACCACGGACGTTGAGAAAGACCAGCGAGCGGAGCAGCCCACCTTCGCTGTTGATCTCCGGCGCGCCGGTGGAGATTTTCAGTTTCGTCACCAGGGAGAGCGGCACCTGGGCACCTTCCATCCCCGCCACCAGGATGCGGCGAATAGCCGGGATATTGTCGCGGTAGTCGCGCAGATAGCGGATACGGATCGGGAAGCGGTTGCGCCCCTCGACCGTGGTGGAAAGCATCTCGCCGCCAAGGGCGGTCTCGATGACCTCCTGGATGTCACCGACGTTTACGCCATAACGGGCAGCTGCCTCGCGGTCGATATCGATGTCGATGTAGTTGCCGCCGGTGACCCGTTCGGCCACCACATCGGCGGCACCGTTGATCGGTTTGAGGATTGCTTCGGCCTGTATCGCCAGGTCCTTGAGAACATTCAGGTCATTGCCGAAGATCTTCACCCCGAGGTCGGTGCGCACCCCGGTGGAGAGCATGTTGATCCGGTTGATGATCGGCTGGGTCCAGCCGTTGCGGACGCCGATCTGCTGCAGCTTGGCGTCCAGTTCGGCAACGATGTCGGCCTTTTTCATCCCTGCCCGCCATTTGTCCTTGGGCTTGAGAATGATGATGCTCTCGAACATGGAAACCGGCGCCGGGTCGGTGGAGGTTTCGGCCCGGCCGACTTTGCCGAGGACATGCTCCACCTCGGGGACGCTCTTGATGATGGTGTCCTGCACCTGGATAAGCCGCTTGGCCTCGGTGATGGAGACATTGGGGAGCGTCACCGGCATATAGAGCAGCGAACCCTCGTCCAGTGGCGGCATGAATTCGCTCCCCAGCTTCATGAACATGCGGGATGGCAATCGGCAAGGGCAATGATATTCAGGGCGATGGTGGTCTTCTTCCAGACCAGCACCCAGCGGATAACCGGCGAATAGAGCTTGATGAAGAAGGTCGAAACCGGGTTGGAGCTCTCCGGCGGCATCTTGCCCCGCATGAAGTAGTACATCAGCACCGGCACCAGGGTGATGGCGATCATGGCCGAACCCATCATGGAGAAGGTCTTGGTGAAGGCCAGCGGATGGAACAGTTTCCCTTCCTGCCCTTCCAGCATGAAGACCGGTACAAAGGAGAGCACAATGATCGCCAGGGAGAAGAAGATCGCCCGGCCGACCTGTTTGGCCGAAGTGATGACCACCTCCAGCCGTTTTCACCGCCCGCTCTTCGGGCGGCATTTCAGAGAGGTGGCGGTAGCAGTTCTCCACCATGATCACCCCGGCGTCCACCAGCACGCCGATGGCGATGGCGATGCCGCCCAGAGACATGATGTTGGAGGTGACCCCCATCAGTTTCATGGTGATGAAGGCGATCAGCACCGAGATCGGCAGGGTCAGGACGATGACCAGGGCGCTCTGGAAGTGGAGCAGGAAGAGCAGGATCACCAGCGAGACGACAATCGACTCTTCCAGCAGATTTTTCTTGAGGGTGTCGATGGCCCGCTCGATCAGGTCGGAGCGGTCATAGGAGACCATGATCTTCACGCCCGGCGGCAGCCCCTTTTCCAGATCCTTGATCTTGGTCTTGACCCGGTCGATGACATCCTTGGCGTTTTCGCCGTAGCGCATGACGACGATGCCGCCGACCGCCTCCCCTTCGCCGTTCATCTCCAGCAGGCCGCGGCGGATGGCGCCCCCCATCTGGACGGTTCCCAGGTTCTTGACATAGATCGGGGTGCCGCGCATGTCGGCGCCGATAACGATATTTTCCAGATCCTCCTTGGACTTGATGTAGCCGCGGCCACGGATCAGGTACTCGGCATCGGCCTGTTCGATCAGCCTGCCCCCCACATCCTTGTTGGAGGCCTTGACCGCCTCCATGACCTTGCCGATCTTGATTTTGTAGGCAAACAGCTTGTTCGGGTCCAGGTCGATCTGGTATTCGCGCACATAGCCGCCGATGGAGGCAACTTCGGCCACACCCTGAACGGTGTTGAGCTGGTAGCGGACAAACCAGTCCTGCAGGGTGCGCAGCTGCTCCAGATCGTAGCCCTTGCCTTCGATGGTATACCAGAAGACATGACCGACGCCGGTGCCGTCCGGCCCCAGGGTCGGCACCACGCCCGGCGGCAGCAGCGAGGCAGCGTAGTTCAGCCGCTCCAGCACCCGTGGTTCTCGCCCAGTAGATGTCGGCCTTGTCCTCGAAAATGACATAGATCATGGAGAAGCCGAAGGCTGAGGAGGCCCGCACTGCACGGACCTGGGGGAGGCCCTGGAGATTCACCGCCAGCGGATAGGTAACCTGGTCCTCCACCACCTGGGGCGAGCGGCCGGGATACTCGGTAAAGACGATCACCTGGTTGTCGGAAAGGTCAGGAATGGCATCCACAGGTGTCTTGTAAACCGACCAGACCCCCCAGGCGATGATCAGCCCGAACAGCATCAGGACGATGACCCGGTTGCGGGCGGAATATTCGATAATTTTTTCGATCACTGAGAACCTCGGGACTGGGGACTGGGGACTGGGGACTCGCAAAACCGGTTTTAACCAGTCCCGAATCCCTAGTCCCGAATCCCGGTCTTTTCACATCTTCATATCATCCATCTTCAGCGAATTCTTCTTTGTCCGGTGCCTTCCTGCTCTTTCTCATCCGGTTTTGCTCCGCCATGCTGGCTGTGATCAGTCCCGCCGCCGCCTTTCAGCTGCGACTCCGAATCGAGCAGGTAGCCTCCCGATACCGCCACCTTGTCACCTGTTTTAATCCCGGACAGAATCTGCACTTTATCATCCATCCGTTCGCCCACCTGGACGTCACGCGGTTCGAACATGCCCGGCGCAGTTTCCACCCAGACAACCTGACGTTTGCCGGTATCAATAAGTGCCGTCACCGGGACAACGATACCTGTCAGCCAACGGAACCTTGATGATGGCATTGACAAACATGTCGGGTTTCAGCCGGTTTCCGGTATTTGCCATTTCAACGCGCGCCTTGACAGTATGAGTCTTGGGATCGTGGAACGGATAGACGAAGCTGATCCTGCCACTGGCCTTGACATGCTGATCAGCCGAGGACCGAATCTCCACCTGCTGGCCGACCCGCACGTAGGGGACTTCATTTTCAAAAACCTCAATCTCCACCCAGACCTTCGAAAGATCGGCAATATTGAAGAGAACGTCACCGGTATTGACGTACTGACCCTGCTGCACCATCTTATCGATGACAATTCCTGCAAGAGGGGTGTAGATGGGCAGGCGGATATTCGGTTTGCCCGCCTTTTCCAGCTCAGCAATCTGTCTCTCCTTGACCCCGAAGAGCATCAAGCGCTGCTTCGCCGATGCGACCAGGCCTTCACCGTTCTGGGCGATCGAGGCAATGGGAGAATTTTTCAGCTGCTCCCGGCTCTTTACCGCCAGCAGGTATTCCTGCTGGGTCGCCAGAAGATCAGGTGAGTAGACCTCGGCCACCGGGCTATCCTTACTGACAGGATGCACCCACCTTGCTGACATAGAGCTTGTCGATGCGTCCGGCGATCCAGGCCGTCACTTTGGCCTGGCGGGACTGATCGTACTGGACGATACCAACGGCATTGATCTCCTTGTTCATAACCCCCTGCTTCGCCTCCACCGTGGCAACATTGGCCATGACCCGCTGGGTCGTGGAGAGCGAGACATGCCCGAGCATATCAGCCTGCTGTTTCTGTTCCGGCGTCTGGGCGGTTCCGTCTGCCGGTGCATTGTCTATCTTCTTGATCAGTTCCATGCCGCAGATCGGACAGGTGCCCGGCTTGTCCTTGATGATGAAGGGGTGCATGGAGCAGGTCCAGAGCTGAACAGCATGGTCAAGCTTGGAATGACCATGGTCACCCTTGGTGAACCAGCCGTTTTTATACAGCCAGCCGCCGCCGATAGCAGCAGCCAAGAGCAGAATGAGCAGCGGGATGAAGATTTTCTTGTTCATGGTCATTTTAACGTCTCCTGCAAATTCATTTACCTGCCAACTCCACACCCACCAGCGCCTCCAGCCGCGCCAGCTGCATCATGTACTCGGCCTGCGATTCGTAAAGTTCCCGCTCGTAGCTGAAAAGGGTCATCTGGCTGTCAAGCAGGGTCAGGAAATCCACCTTGTTCACCCGGTAGTTGATGACCGCCGATTCAAGGGACTGCTCGGCCTGGAGGATAATTCCCCCTTTGTAAAGCTCAACCAGCTTGCGCCGCCGCTCCAGCTGCGCCAGCTGATCGGAGACACCGAAATTGATGCTGTTTTTGAGACTGTTCAGCTCCTCGGTTGCCATGGCAATCCCGGCATTTGATTCAGCCACCGCCGCATGCCGCCTTTCCCGCTGAACCGGCAGGTTGAAGGTAACCCCGAGTGAATACATGTCGAGCCCCTCGTTTCCCATTGCCGGATCGCGCTGCATATACTCCAGCGAGACATTGAAATCGGGATAGAACTCTTTGTCGGCCAGTTTGAGCCCTGACTCCCCCTTGCTGACCAGGGCCGTTAGGCTTTTGAACATGGGGCGGTTGTCGTAAGCTATCTGCCGCAAATCTCCAGCAGCCAGGGTGAGAGGGGTGATGTCAAAATCGGCAATGCTGCCGACCGGCTTTTCTGGCGGCTGAAACAGGAGGGTATTAAGGTTTGCCTGGGTGGATTTGCGCTGCTGTTCCAATGTTATCCGCATATCCAGCATGCGGGAGCGCTGCACCTGGGCCTTGATAATATCCGTCTGGGTTCCCTGGCTGACGCTGTACTTGGTTTCGGCAAGGGTGACAAAGTCATCGAGAATCTTGATATTCTTGTCAATAACTGCGATCGATTTATCGATATAGAAAAGCTGATACCAGGTCTCCTTGACCATGCGGATCAGCTCAAGCTTGCGTTCCTCCACCGTCCAGCGGTACGAGTCGGCATCCATTTTTGCGATTTCTTCTTTGAGAGCTCTCTTTCCCCAGTACGGTATCTGCTGGGAGATGCCGATCACTTTTGAAGTCATGGCTTCCTTGCGGAAATTAAACGGTTCGGTGACCACCCCGTTCTGGATCTTCACCATCAGCATGGGATCTTCAAAGCTGCGGGCCATGGCGATCCGGTTAGTGAACATTTGCCAACGGGCGGTTGATGCTTTAATTTCCGGATTGTTGGCAAGCGCAAAACTGATTAGAGACGATAGATTTTCCTGAGGGGCTGTTTCAACTGCCCTGCCAAGCGACGCTGTCGAGACAGAGAGAAACGTCATGGTGAATAGGATGATAATGTTTTTCATGTAATGCCTCGATGCGGAATTATGAAGCTGTGTCAATGTAATACACATAGCATGCCGATTTGCAAGTCACTTAAATCACACAATATATTTTAAATTAAACATTCTCCGAGCGTGCTTTCGTTGAATATTCCACACATGAATTGAATATTCAACAGGATGTTGATCCTGGATTCAATTATACAGTTGCTATAACCGTCATACTTTGGCGCTTTTCAGCCGCAGCGCATTGCTGATCACCGATACGGAACTGAAGCTCGTGACGGCTACCTTTGTTATTGTAGCACCGCTGGGAGCCATTAGAAAGTTTGTCATTGACATAGTTTTTTAAATGTGTAAAATTCACATTTAATATGAATGTTGTATTTCAAGGATGCCACTCATGCCTGACAGCATAAATTCAAAATCAGATGTAGCAGACCATAATGTTAATTGCGAGGACACGGCTTTATTCAGAACACTGAGCCGTCTGCTAGTCCCTATTGCTCGTCTTTGTCTTGCAAACGGCATTACGTTTGCGACTGCCGCAGAGGTTCTAAAGCGGGCTTTTGTGAAGGAGGCAAGCGCACTACAACCGGGAGCGTCAGAGCATGGCAAGGTGAGCCGAATTAGCACCGCCACTGGTATCAACCGTCGTGAGGTTACACGTTTAACTCAATTAGAAGCACCTGCGCGAGCGACTAAACATCCACTTGCTTCCGAGATACTTGCACGCTGGACGACAGACCATGCTTATCGCAACCTGAATGGACAACCAAATGTGTTGAACCGTCTAGGATCTGCTCCGAGCTTTGAAGCTCTTGCTCAGACCATTACTCGTGATGTTCACCCCCGTAGTATGCTCGATGAACTGATCCGTTTAGACCTGGTTAACCATGATGAAAACCTCGACCTTCTTACCCTCACCCGTAATAGTTATGTTCCAAAAAGCGATTCTCAGCAAATGCTCAACTTCCTTGGTGACAATGTTGGAGACCACCTTAATGCGGCCATTGCCAATGTTTTACACGACGGCAACTGTCACCTTGAACAGGCTGTCTTTGCTGACGAATTATCTACAGAGTCACTCGAAGCATTACGACCACTTGTTATGGCACATTGGAATACTCTTCATGAAAAGATGGTGCCTGCCTTAACGTCGCTTATTGAGGCGGATAAACTCGCCGGTCGCACACAGGACCAGCGTGTTCGCATCGGACTCTATTCCTTCACCGACACCACATCAGATTCTACAGCACAGAAAAGTCAAACTGCCCGTCGTTTCCGTAAATCAGCCACAAAGGAAAACCCATTATGAAATCAAACTATTTACTCAAACTCATGTCTACTTGGCGATTAATTGCCGTGTGCATTATCGGTGCTGCCGTCATCACTGGTTGCGGTTCAAGCAGTTCTACGACCGCAGGGGTCGGTTCTGGCGGTACAGGCACTTTAGCAAAAATATCCGGTACGGTTGCTGATGGTTATCTCACCAATGCGACAGTGTACCTTGACAAGAACAGCAACTACCAGTTGGACGCGGGCGAACCTTCCACAAAATCAGGTGAAAATGGTGCTTATACGCTGGATGTTGAACCTGCGGATGTGGGCATGTACCCTATTGTTGCGTTGGTTATCAAAGGCGTTACCATCGATAAAGACACTAACCTGGCTGTTACAAACAGCTATGTCCTCAGTATGCACAAAGAATATGTCAGCGGTTCGGTCAGCAGCAACTTCATCAGCCCCATATCATCACAACTCCGTGAACTGATGGAAACAGGAAGATACTCCTCTATACAGCATGCTGCGGATACTTTGAGGACAGAGATGGGACTGCTTGCCGGAACGGATATGACGGCAGATTTCATTGCTACCAATCACACAAAAATGCACTACGCCGCACAGAACATGGCAACTCTTATGGGAAATCAGATGGAGTATGTAATGGGTATGAACGGCTCGACCATCACCGTTGATGTCAATCGCTATCGCGCCATGATGGAAACTATTTTCAGCAACATGGCGACAGTCTGTGCGGAAAACAATCAGACCGAAATGTCGCATCTCCACAACACTATAACAACGAGGTTATCCGGCATGATGGGGGGCATGTAAACAAATTAAAGCTGGATGGTTGACAGACGATTTACGTTTTTGCCCAAAGTTTCATTGTCATTTTTAATATCATTTCAGAATTATGGCATTTCCACCACCACTACTAAATAGATAAAACCATAAAAGGAGAAATCATCATGAAAAGGCAAGTATTAGCAGCCCTCAGTATTATTACAGTTGGACTTATGGCAGGTTGTGGTGGAGGAGGCGGGAGCGATAGCGGTGTCACCGCAACAAGCACCACAATCAGCGGCAAAGTTGCTGATGGTTATCTCAGTGGTGCAGAAGTCTTCCTCGACAAGAACGGCAACTATCAATGGGATGCCGGTGAAACAAAGGCTATTACGGATGGCAACGGTGCGTACAGAATGACGGTGCCAACTGCAGATGCTGCAATGTACCCGATGGTTGCCCGTGCTATTGGCGGAACAACCATAGACATGGATAATCCAAATATGCCCATCACGAACAGCTATGTCATATGTGCACCAGCGGGCTATCCAGAATTTATCAGTCCAATGTCCACTCTCATAAGGGAAAAAATGCTCGCTGATCCGAACATGACCTTGACCGAGGCTATGACCCAACTCCGTAACCAGATGAACCTGCCTGCCGGCATTGACATGATGGCGGACTATGTAGCTGGTTCTCATTCAGGAGTGAATGAAACACATCACCAAACCATGCACACTACCGCCCAGCAGATGGCAAGTTTGATGTCTGGACAGTCAGCACTGGTAATGCCTGACGGTAAAAACGTGATTGTTAATCGTTACCACAGCATGATGGCTACAATCAACGCCAACATGTCAGGGATTGCTGCCAATGTCGAGAATCACCTGGACGAGCATAGTACGTTCATGACAACCATGATGACTACAATGCAGGCCCAAATGGGAGCTATATCAACGACAGGCGGCTTCATGAACTACTCTTCGATGTTCCGCAACATGACGAGTAGCCGTTATTTCTGGAGCACTTCCTCTGGAACCACCACACCTATGACTCCTATGAGCGGCGGCATGATGTAGTGAGATGGTTTGAAAAGTTGAGGCGAGCCAAGCAGCTCGCCTCGATTTGATTTAATTTACGGTTTGTTCAGTGCATCCAGAAATTTATTGGATTCATCCAGTTTTGCCTTTGAGCTTTTTATAATGCAATAAGACAATTGCTTTATGTCAAATTTCACTTCACGGTGTACCAGAATTTGGCGCTACGAGTCTTGCCGTCTTTCAATTGAAACTTGCACATCACGC
Source organism: uncultured delta proteobacterium (assembly GCA_963810975.1). GTDB lineage: Bacteria > Desulfobacterota > Desulfuromonadia > Geobacterales > DSM-12255 > VEOV01. The sequence goes on from CAWEPN010000010.1 coordinate 59,842, forward strand.
CGTATTTCCCTTTATTAGGCAGGGTGAAATCGGAACCGAAGCCGCCTTCCATGCCCATAAGATCCTTCACCTGTTCGGTCTTGTCCGGCGCTATAATCTTTATCTTCGCCTCACCACCGCTCAGTGTTTTTCCTGTATTGGCATCTGTAAAAACTACCATGATGTGATGCGTCTCGTTCATCCCCATGGCTTTCATCTTTTGCTTGATGTCAATAATCCGGAAAGTGGTCTTGACGCCGTCAACAATCTGCTCATTAGCCAATTCCCCCATGGACATCATCCCGCTATTTCCATTTTTCATAGAACCGTGATCCATAGGCATAGAACCATGATCCATAGCGGCAAAAGAAGCTGCGGGGAGTGCAAGCGCAAAAAGTGCTGCGATCATTAAAGTTGTTTTTTTCATTATCTGTGTCTCCTTTTAGTAACGTAACTTCTTATATTGGGAATAATAGCATACGCCGTGCCAAAAGTTAAGCAGCCGATATTACGGAAGATAGTTGCATTGTTTGATAAGAGGAGAAGATTATTCTCCACTGACTGGAGTATATTCTTCAAAGGGGAGAGGAAGAGCCTACCTGCCAATGTCAGCAATCTATTTGTGCGCTGCGTCTATCTCGTATTTTTCCATCCGGTAAATCAAGGTATGCCGTGGTATTCGCAGAAAGCGGGCAGCGGCAGTCTGGTTCCACTGATTGCGCTCCAGGGCCTGGACGACCACTTCCCGCTCCAGCTGTTCGAGGGAATAGCCTTCATCAGGCAGGTTTATAACGCAGCCACTTCTGTTGGCTGAGGCTGTATTTGCCGCGCCATTGCGGATCTTCTCCGGCAGGTCGTCACTGGTGATGGTGTCGCCGCTCCGCATGATCAGCAGGCGCTCCACCAGGTTCTCCAGTTCACGCACGTTACCCGGCCAGACGTAGCCGGTCAGCAGTGCCAGGCTGGCTTTGTCGAAGATGACCTGCCCAGCCCCGTGCTTGCTGCAGAAATGACGCAGCAGCAGCGGAATGTCATCGCGCCTCTGCCTGAGCGACGGCAGATGGACAGGGATTACTGCCAGACGATAATAGAGATCCTCGCGGAAAACACCCTCTTCAACTGCTTTTTCAATATCCAGATTGGTGGCGGCGACTATCCGCACATCCAGTCTCTGCTCGCTGCTGCCGCCGACCGGCTCAACGGTTTTTTCCTGGAGTGCCCGCAGCAACTTGGGCTGAAGTTCCAGCGGCAGTTCACCCACTTCGTCCAGAAAGAGGGTGCCGCCGTCAGCTAATTGAAATTTGCCGGTTTTGTCCTTGATGGCGCCGGTGAACGCCCCCTTGACGTGGCCGAACAGCTCGCTTTCCAACAGATCGCGGGGGATGGCGGCGCAATTGATAGCCACAAACGGCCCGGCCGAGCGGCTGCTGCCGGCATGCAGCGAACGGGCTATCAGCTCCTTGCCGGTGCCGGATTCGCCGGTAATCAGCACCGACGCCTCAGTGTCAGCCACCTTGCGAACCACCTCGAAGACCTTTTCCATCTGCGCTGAACTGCCGATAATGGTGCGAAAATCGCTACGATCAGTGAGCTCGCTCTTCAGACGCTGATTCTCAACTGCCAGCCCGCTGAACTGCAACGCCTTGGCCACAATCAGCCGCAACTCGTCGCGGTTGAACGGCTTGGTGATATAGTCATAGGCGCCGCCTTCATCGCCTCGACTGCAATATCGACACTGCCGAAAGCAGTGATAATAATCACCAGAGTCTCCGGAGATCGCTCCTTGATGCTTTTGAGCACTGCCATGCCGCTCATGCCGGGCATATTCATATCGGTGATCACCAGGGAGGGTGAAACTTCGGCAAACAGTCGCAGCCCATCTTCTCCAGATGCGGCTGCCGCCACGGCATAGCCCGCTTCGAGAAGATTGTATTCCAGTACCCGCCGCAGCGAGGTGTCATCGTCAATTATCAGGATTTTAGGTTTCATTGGCTTCCTGTTCAGATTTGAGTAACTGTGCAGATGGCAGAAGTTTAGAAGTTGATTGTCTGTCTGCCTGGTAGATCCTTCTGGTCTTTGGAATCTGAGCTGAATTCCTTTATCTTCTGCTATGGTTCTTCGTTCCTTCTCATACGCGCTTTCACGCACGCACAATGGCATTGTGAATGATCTTCGTCGGGCTGGAGCTGTCCGTGACTATCAGTTCATCAGGCGTAAAATCGTTTTCTTGCAGGAACGGGCTACTCGGTGAAATTCTGGAAATTTATCCAGCAAAAATGTTATTCACTTTTGTTGTCTGACGCTGAGCGTAGAAAAATCTTAATGTGTAGTTGCGGTCAATCGGTGGGCACAGAGACGGTAGCAGATGGTGAATAGCTTTAGTCTCAGGTACAAGAATGGTACTGTTGGCTCCGACCTTCAGTTTCTCGATGAGAGTTCGGAGCTGTTTACCGACGTGTTCGATATCAGCATCTGGTATGTTGCAAAGATCTAAATGCTGCACCATTTCAATGTCCGCCGAAAGATCAATAAAGCTTTGTCGAATCTCCTGAAGGTCGCTAAGCTTAACCCATTTTGATAAAGCTTATGCATTCGCCAAGAAGTAAGTGTTGCATAGATGTCATCGAAAAAATGATCATCGTCGAGGGTTGCTACTGCTGTAGGGTAGGAGTTACGTATTCTGATAGCCTTTTCGTGGGGATACAAACGCAGGGGCCGGTAAAGACCACTAAGTGTAAAAATGATTGAGGCACTCTTCGAAATTTTCGAATAGAGATTATCAACACGGTCTCGAAAAAGGCCCCTTTTTATTTTTGCAGGTGCCGGCAAAGCGATTTTTGGTTTCACTAATGGAGTTTTTAGCAAAGGCAAGCTTTTTGGCAGATTGAAGACGAATACGTAATCTGCAACAATAACCGCTTGGAGACGTATCCAAGATCTCGTCACCGTTTTCAACATCCACAAAACGTTTCATAGCATGACAGCAGGGAACATGTCGCTGGGAAGCACCTAGGCTCTTACTGGAGCTCGAAAACCGTCACCACAATTGAGGTTTCACCATTTTTTGTTGCAATTTCGAACCTAGATTGAAGTTCTCTTTTGAAGGGTCATCAGTAGAAACGATCATTTACCCTCCATTTTTTCAGGAATGCGCCGGTATGCTTCACCTCTTAAAATCTCTATCATAGGGTTAGATGGATCGTGCTGGGTAAAAATATCAATACTTACTAGCGCGTCTTCAGGGTGGTCGGTATCAAGAAGGGCAAGCGCTCTGAACAAATGAATATTGGGGACTGAGGGGGCGAGGTTTATGGCAGTGTCGAAGTCTGACAGGGCTTTTTCTGACTCTTGAAGGTCAAAATAGGCGTGTCCACGGTAGAGATAGGCATCGGCAAGCCCAGGCTCCAAGGAAATTGCATGGGTTAAGTCATGTATGGCGAGTTGATGTTGACCTAATAAAACATAAGCTTTTCCGCGGTTTAAGTATGCCTCCATCCCTTCTGGAAACAAAGAAATGGCGATTGAGTACTCTTCTATGGCTTCTTCATTCCTTTCCATACTGGAAAGGATACAACCCTTTGAAAGGTGATAATGAGCTCGGCCTGCGGTCAGCCCAATAGCACTGTTAATATCTGAAAAGGCTTCCTCCATATTACCAATATTATGATTTGCCAATGCACGATTATAATAGACACTTGGATTAGCTGGATCAAGAGTTAGCGTCTGGTCGCAATCAAAAGCGAACTCTTGAAAATTCCCAGCTCTCAGGTGAGCAAGGCCCCTGTTTTGAAAACAACCCGGCGAGGAAGGGTCGAGTACATATAGCGACGGTATGGTCTTGAATTGCCTTCGCATAGTTATGCAGTTCAACATTGCAGAGCCCGCGCCAGGAAAAAATGTCAGGCAAAGTTCCTTGAGAAATCGTAATCGCTTCGGTGAAATCAAGAATCGCTACTTCAAAACATCTCATCTCGAAGTGTGAAATTCCACGGTTGTAATAAAGATTCAACGACACGGGATTTAGTAGTAGGGCCTTGTTGTAGTCAGCTATTGCAACTTCGTGATTCCCAAGAGAGGCCTGCGCGAGACCTCGGTTTACTAAAGCATTTGCATCATTGGGGGTGACCTCCAGGACCTTATTAAAAAGACTGATAACCTTTTTGAAATGCCCTAGACGAAACTCTGTCTCACACTCGATACGAAGGGAATGCAATCGCTCTGGGGAATCTGACTTAAGGCATCCAAAATGAGCTCATAACTACTCCTATATTTGGGTAAAGCTCTACGCATTGTAGATGGGGTCTTTGGTGCCAACTCGTTGTTGACTTATACACTTTAATCCATTCAGAGTCCTAAGAGCTCTTTGCCTCAAACTCGGGTATAACCGTCACCGCATGAATTCATCAAACAAGGGAACGGTGAACGCCATATCTCCATGGGTCGGACTGAAAATCATTCCTTTTTTGATCAATTTTACTAGCACCGGGCCAAGACTGTTAATCTTGACAACAAGAACTGCCGCTATATCAGCAGATCGCTGACACAAAGAGAGACCTATCAATGTGCCATTGCACGCAAATAATTTTTCTCGCTTGGTGTGAGTCGGTCAAATCTGACTCTGAAAAAATTGGCATCCTGCCAGGATATGAGTTTGCTTGTGGCATCTTGAACATGCTCTGAGGTAATAGGTGACCGTTCAGTATGATTCCAGCCTGATATCCCCTTCTTGTAAAAACTCTGGATACCCTTACATAAGGTTAAAACTTCCTGAAGAGCGGTTTCTTGGATTCATAACTTCCAGCGTCTCCGAAACCGCTTCGTAGCAATACCCGAAGGCAACACCGAAAGTGGGCCAACACCGGAAAACTGAACAAGTGCCACGGCGTAGATTTGATTTCCATGAAACTGCAATATAGGCAAGCGGCTGCTATGAGAACAAGCGGTAATTGTCTCTGCTGCATTTTGTGCATTGCTATGATAAGTGCACTTAACTCTGATTGGCTGAAATACTGAATTTCGTCTATGAGAATAGCTATCAGGGTGTCCTTATTAAACAGCAGCTTCTGCAACGCCATAAAAAGGTTGGAAATGCGCCTCCAAATCACCGCTGTCGGCTGTGCCACGCTCCGGATATGATGTAGAAGACCGAACTCCACTTCGTTGACGGTTACCTTTACTGAGCCTATAAAACTTTTCAAAACGGCAAGCGCGCAACGAACTTTATGCAGGCTCAGTCCATTGGGTTGAGGTTGAAAAGCAGTTTCCGGGAGTGATGTGAGCAAGGTGCGACAAGATTATTTCTTAGTGTGCTTCCATGAAATTGAACAATGTGTGTGCATGACGACCAATTCCTTCATCTGTACATATAAAAGTACATTTAAGCGTTAACAAGTAGTCGAAGCAGGCGGTTTACTTTTCAGGCCGATTTGTCTTCAACAAACTTTACAAAATCTGTGTCGATCCAGCATTTTCACACGTCAGGCAATTTGCGGCTGACGAGCTAGCGCCAGGCGAAAAAGGATTTTTTATAGGATCCATACATAACCTCATTTATACTATCAATAAACGGCTTGGGTTTTTATATCAATTTTTACTCAAATATACATGTTTTCAAGTATAATTAGGTATAAATTGGAATTACATTTTCCTATCTCTGATCATCCGGCAGCTTGACAACAACTGTTGTTCCCATGCCAGCTTCACTTGTCACAATCAGCGGGCCACCGTGCCCCTCAATGATTCTCCTGGTAACGGCCAGCCCCAGCCGGTACCGTCTGGTTTGGTGGTGAAAAATGGATCAAAGATTTTCCCCAGCGCTGCGGCCTCAATGCCGCTGCCGCTGTCTCTGAAACAGATCTCGTAACCTTCAGCGCTACTGTTTGTCGAGATAGCTACGCTGCCACCGGCCGGGGTGGCCTGGAGAGCGTTGATGACAATATTGAGAAAGGCCTGGCGCAGTTTTTCACCATCCGCCCTGATTACCGCAGTGCCAGGGATTTCTTCAAGAATCAGGCTGACCTGCCGTTGCCGGGCATCACCACTAACCAGAGTTATGATGGTTTTAAGCTCTTCTCGCAGCGAGCACTCTTGCAACTTTCCCGGCAGCGGACGCGCCATCCGCAAAAAATCCTCAACCACGTGGTTGAGACGCTCGGTCTCCTTGATCTGGATCTCGATGAATTCATGTTTAGGATCGCCGGGGGGGTAGTCGTCGCGCAGAATCTCGGCGGTACCGCGAATCGAGCCGAGTGGATTGCGGATTTCATGGGCAAGCACGCCGCCATCTCTCCCAGGGTAGAGAGCTTTTCCGCCCGGCGCAACTGCTCCTCAACAGTGATGATACGTTCCGACTGGAGCTGTAGCTCACGGCAGGACTCTTCCAAACCGGCCGCTGTCCGTTGCAGCTCGCTGCTCCGCTCCTGCTCGCGTTGCGCCAGAAGACCGGTAACACTGCCGACTACATTGTACATGACGATTTCCAGATATTTCTCCATCTCCAGGGTCAGGTGACCGCCCCATTGAAAGAGGATGTGGGGCGCGTAGGCAATACTGACCACAACGGCGCAGCCAAGGCCGCCACGGAAGCCGAACCAGAGGCCCGCCAGGATGATCGGCAGATAGTAAAATCGCTGGAAAATGTCATGCAGATAGTGAAGATGCAGCGGCGTCAGATAGTGGAGCAGGCTGATGCCCAGAATTGAGAGAGCCAGAAGACCGATGCGGAAGGTGGAAGGTTTCATGGGTAAGTTATAGCGCAGTTTTCAGGTAGTTACAACAGCGCCGTCCTTAAGGGTGATGGTCCGATCAGCATAGCGGCCGTTATCAGGATTATGGGTCACCATCACTACCGTCTGGCCGGCGTCGTTCAGTTCACGGAAGAGCGCCATGACCTCTTCACTGGTTTTTGAGTCCAGGTTGCCGGTCGGCTCATCCGCCAGCAGGATTTGCGGATTGTTGACAATGGCCCGGGCAATTGCCACTCGCTCCTGTTCGCCGCCGGAGAGCTGATTGGGGAGCCGGTCAAGCTTGCTGCCGAGGCCGACCCGTTCGAGGGCTTGCCGGGCTGCTGCTTTTTTGACAATGAGTTCATCTTGACAATGGCCAGTGGCAGCATGACATTCTCAATGGCAGTCAGATAGGAAATCAGATGGAACGACTGGAAAACAAAACCAAGATTCTGCGCCCGGAAATCGGCCAGCTTTTCCCCGGCAGCTGATAGAGTTTGACCCCGGCCATCTCGACTTCACCGCTGTTGGATGATTCATCCCGCCCAGCACCGACAGCAGCGTGCTCTTGCCGGAACCGGACTGCCCCATGATGGTAATGAATTCGCCTTTTTCAATACTGATGTCAACACCCCGGAGCGCCTCGACAGTCTCATCGCCACTGATGTAATGTTTGGTAAGATTTTGTATTTCGATAAGTGCCATAAATCATTCTCCTGTACTGTTGCTGAGGCGGTCAATTTTTCGCAAGGTCAAGGAAGGCAAGAGCCGACGCGGAGGCATAGCAGCGCTATGCCGCACAAGGAGGTTCGCAGCCTAACGCCGAGATTGCGGAAAAGTGGCCGCCTCACAGTGCTCTTAATGCTTCGGTCGGGTCCATCCTGCTGGCATGCAGTGCCGGATAGAGACTTGCCAGCAGACCTAATGTCAATGCCAGGCCGACCGACCCAAACGCCACAGTGGCATCCCATGCCAGCTGTGCACTTTTACTTTCAGCCATGAACGGCAGCGCCAGTTTTGCACCACCCATACCGGCGCCGTAGCCGAGAAAACCGGCCAGCAGGCTGACAAGGGCAGCTTCCAGGAGGATGATCCGCATGATATGGCTCTTCCTGAAACCGATTGCCCGAAATACGCCAATTTCGGTAGTACGCTCGGTCACACTCCCCATCATGGTAACAAAGACAATCAGCGAACCTATGAACACAACCACAGCGGCCATGGCATAGGAAAAGCGTTTGAACTGATCCAGGGTCTTGAGTCGACCTTCGACCACCTGCTGAATAGCTGAGACCTTGGCGTCAGGGAGTTTCTCTGCTATCTGAACAACCATATCACCGATAGGGCAACCGGAGCAGAGCGCCGCCACTTCGGCCAGGGTTATTTTACCCTCCTTTCCCAGGAGTTTCTGTGCCACAGGGAGTGATGCAAACACCAGTGAATCGTCCTGCGAACCGGTCTGATCCAGGATGCCGGCAACTCTGAACTGTTCACCTTGCAGACTCAATGAATCACCGGTAGTCACATCAAGAACTTTTGCCGCATCACTGCCGACGAGAAAATCGTTCTTATTTTGAGGTGTTTCACCAAATACCTTCCACCACTGCTTCATCTTCAGTTCACTGTCAAAATTTACTCCGACAAGCAGCACATCATGATTCCCAATCTTAATGCCGCCCAAAACCTTTGGCGAGATGGTGGATATGTTCTTGTGGTTCTCTATAGTCTTGATCCTGGCAAGATCAGCTTCAAGTATCTCCCGTTGATCAAATGTAACCCCACCCAGACTTATGCCGCCGTAATTCATGGCCAGGCCGTTGCTCCGGGGAGTGATCAGGATATTAGCGCCGAATTCATCCATTTTCCGTTCGATATCGCCGGACATGGACTGTGTCAGGGTCACCAGGGTGACGATGGTGGCGATACCGACTGTCAGGCCGACAGTCAAAAATGCCATCTTTGCCTTGCGACGTTTAAGGTTGTTGATGGAGATGGTGTGCAGTTTCATCAGAAATATCTCGCTCCATCCTTAATGTCGGTGGTTTTTATGGTTATCTGGCTGTTGCTGAGCTGGTGCGGCAGAAAGCCGGGGTTGCAACCGCCAGTGGCGTTCGGTCCAAGTCGATCTATGGCGAACTTTTGATTGCAGTTTTTGCAGTTCAACTTATCACCTGCCTGCTCATAGCCTTTTTTTGACTTGTAGCAGGCGTCACAGGCATCAAAAGCGGTCTTGTAGCTGCCGTCTGTCGCCTTTACGGCAAAAAAGGCAATATCTTTGCCACTATCCTTGATTTTGTAGAAGTGAACCTTGCCGTCGGCAAGTTTATCTGCAGCGATCGCCACAACGTCTCCCTTTACTTTGGCATTTTCATACTTGCCGAAGTTGAAAGCACTGGCACTGAATACACCGACAAATAGAACTGCTAGCGCGCCGCACACAGCCGTTGTCTTGTTTCCGAGTTTCATTTTACTCTCCCTGAGTCTTATTTTGTCTGCCCTCAATAGCACAACCATTAGCGCTGCTCCCGCAACACCCCTTTATGACAACACGTTTTTCTCCGGGGATTCCGGATGTTGTAGCAGTCTTCACCTTAAACGCCAGAATGATCAGCAGAGAGGAAGCAATAATAACGAGCAGTGCTGTTGAAACAATTTTGTATGACATTGCGGAATCTCCTTTGAAGTTCGAGTTAAGGTTTCAACTCTCATGCCAATAAGATATAGATGCTATAACCTGTTATTTTTACAGCACTTTGTAAGCCATCACCTTTGCAATTGGTAAACTAAAACGGAAAAAAGGTGGATATTCTGCATTAGTATGGGGAATATTCTACTGCTGGGGAGATGGTTTGACTGCCAGGTACGGTGCCTGAAGACTGTTCGCAAATGTAACGCTATTCTATTTACATGCATCATAGGATATTGTAAGGTTAACCGGGTTTAGCAGAATGAAGTGAAGGATGATCTATGACCAAGAGACTTGCGGTAAAAATTGTCGGGATTTTGATTTTTGTCATGATGCTGATCATGACATTTTTCACTGTTTACTTTGTCCGCTGGCGCAGCGCCAATATGTATGACGATCTGCGTGCAAAAGGAAAAATTCTGGCGCTCACCGGCGCTGCCTCTATGGAGCAGGTTCTTGCCGGGGCGATCTCGAACGGAAAGTTCACCCTTGAGGAGATTTTTGACAGTAACTATCTGCCACTGCCAGGCACCAATCCACAAAAGTACACGACGCGATACGATTCCTATCTTGACAGGGTCATCACGCCGCTGGAAGACGCCTTTCTACAGGATGAAGAAATAGTTTTTGCTGTGCTGGTTGACCGGAACGGCTATCTGCCGGCACATAATAGCAAGTTTGCCCGGCCACAGAGTGGCGATATTGAGCAGGATACGACCTATAGCCGCTCCAAGCGTATTTTCAACGATCCGGTTGGTCTTGATGCCGCCAAAAATGTTGCCGCTGTACTGATCCAGGATTACAAGCGCGACACCGGTGAGAAGATGCTCGACATATCTGTTCCGGTTAACGTGCAGGGCAAGCACTGGGGGGCTTACCGGATCGGTTTCTCAACAGTTAAGATCGAGGAGCGGGTTGCCGAACTGCGCAAGCAGATTATTGGTGCCATGCTGCTGATGCTGCTGCTCTGTTCCGTAACCATCATCGCTGTGGTCACCATGATGATTCGTCCCTTGCATGCACTCACCGCTTCCGCCAAAAGAATTGCCGCCGGCAATTTTGAAGAGGAAATACCGGTTACCAGCGATGATGAAATCGGAACGGTTGCGGCAACTATCAACCGGATGACAACGACTATTTTCAAGACCCTTAGCAGTGAAATTGATAAGAGCAAGCGCCTCTTCGGCACAATAAAAGATGCGGTCTTTCAATTGGCCGGATCATCAAGCGCCCTTACCGCTATTTCTGTGCAGCAGTCTACGTCCGCGAACGAGCAGGCCTCGGCGGTACAGCAATTGACAACGACAGCCGAGGAGGTCGCTATTACGGCCAGGCAGATAATGGACAATGCCGGCGTGGTGGAGGGGTGTGCCGATCAGGCCAGCAGTACCTGTCAATCCGGATCCAGGGATGTGAGTGCGGCCATAGAGGGGATGGAGGTGCTGAGCCGGCAGGTGAAACAGATTGCCGACAGCATGTTGCGCCTTGGTGAAGACAGTCAGCGAATCGGCAGTATTATCGAGATCATAGATGATATAAGTGACCAGACCAATCTGCTGGCGCTGAATGCGGCGATTGAGTCAGCCGGTGCAGGTGAGCACGGTAAACGGTTTTCTGTCGTGGCAAAAGAGGTCAGGCGACTGGCGGAAAGGACGGTGGACGCAACCCGCCAGATCAGGGATCTGATCAATGAAATTCAGGCTGCCACCAACGCGACGATCGTCGTTACTGAAGAGGGGAGCAAGGCGGTTGACAGCGCCAGCAATCTGGTGGACAAGGTTGACAAGTCTTTCGCGTTGCTGCTGAATGTGGTTGACAACACAGCACAGGCAGCCAGAGAGATAACTTTATCAACCAGGCAGCAGACCTCAGCCTGCCAACAGATAGCAGAGACCATGAACGAAGTCCGCGATGTTGCCCATCAGGTAGCCCAGAGTTCTCTGGAGACCGAGCGGACGGTCATAGACATCACCGGCTTGGCCGAAACTTTACGGCATATTGTCGAAGAGGAGATTCAGGAAAAAGGTAAAAAACTGGCGCGCGAAGGTGCTCTGGCCATGAGTCAGATCCTGGAGCAGGCGCTTGCCAAGGGCCACCTGACCCGCAGCCAACTCTTTGATACCAATTATATGGAGATACCTGATACCTTGCCGCCGAAATATCATACCGCCTATGATGCCTATACTGACCTGAATATCCAGAAACCGCTTGATAATTATCTTGCCTCCGACGACCAGATCTTTTTTGCGGTGCTTGTTGACAGAAACGGCTACCTGCCTACTCACAACAGCTGTTTCAGCAAGCCGCTGACCGGTGATCAGGAAAAAGACAAAACGGGCAATCGTACCAAAAGGATATTTAACGATCCGGTTGGACTGGCGGCGGCTAAAAATCTTGAGCCTGTTCTGGTGCAGGTCTATAACCGTGATACTGGCGAGAAGATGTGGGATGTTTCCGCCCCTGTTTATCTTGACGGTGAGCACTGGGGGGCGTTCCGGGTGGGCTATTCGATGTGATGCCGGCAGGCTGTGCTCCGCTTCTTAACGCTTGAAATATGGGGTTGATCTGCGCTACACATGGCCTGTTCATTCTTGGAGGTTGTCATGTTCAACCGATTAATTATTCCGGCCAGTCTGCTAGTATTTCTCTGTTCCTGCAGTACTGTTCCTATCACCGGACGGTCGCAGCTCAACCTGATTCCCGGTTCATCCATGCTCTCCATGAGTCTCCAGCAGTACGACCAGTTTCTCAAGGAACACAAGGTCAGTGACAACAAGCAGCAGACTGCCATGGTGCAGCGGGTGGGGACGCGTATCCAGGGGGCAGTGGAGCGGTATTTTGCCGCCAGTGGTCTCCAGGGATACCTGGCTGACTACAAATGGGAATTCAATCTGGTGGAGGATAAACAGGTCAACGCCTGGTGCATGCCGGGGGGCAAGGTTGTGGTTTATACCGGAATCCTGCCGGTGGCCAAAGATGATGCCGGACTGGCGGTCGTGATGGGACATGAGATTGCCCATGCCATAGCGGAACATGGCAACGAGCGAATGAGCCAGGAGCTGCTTGTGCAGATGGGGGGAGAGGCACTCTCTACAGCGCTCTCGACCCAGGCTGCGGCAACTAAAGATCTCTGGATGTCTGTATATGGAGCAGGTTCCCAGTACGGTGCGATTCTCCCCTACAGCAGGATGCAGGAAAGCGAGGCCGATCACCTCGGGCTGGTTTTCATGACCATGGCCGGCTACGATCCGGCTGTGGCGATACCATTCTGGGAACGGATGGCGGCCGGGAAAGATGGGCAGGCACCGCCTGAATTCCTCAGCACTCACCCTGCAAGCGCCACACGTATTGACAATATTCGTCGTCTGGTCCCCGAAGTTAAACGCAAATACGGGGTTCAGCGTTAGGAGTCATTTACAACTCCTTAGCTGTCAACAGCCGGTTAACTCCCGATTCTGTTCCATGGACTGACTGCTACTTTGAATTCACTCTTCCCCGCAGGTCTTGCGATTTCTTCCAAGAATGGCAATCTCCTCGGCTATCAATCCATTTTTTCCTGTAACGCATTCTGATGCCAAAATGCACTTCAATCGGGTTACGCTTGCACATGCATGGCAGTTATGGAGGGGTAAATAACCATGAAACAGAAAATTGACTCAATCGAAGTTCTTCGTGACAAGCTGAGGGTTTTTGCCAAAGAGCGGGACTGGGATCAGTTTCATACTCCCAAGAATCTCTCCATGGCGCTGATTGCCGAGGCCGCCGAGCTGGTTGAACATTTTCAGTGGGTTGACGGCAAGACGAGCCATCTGCTGGAGGATCGAGTCCGTCCGTCTGTGGAAGAGGAGATCGCTGACATCTTCATCTACCTTGTGCGGATTGCCGACAAACTTGACATTGATCTCTATGCGGCGGCTGATCGTAAAATTGCCATAAACGCAGGCAAATATCCTGCCGACAAAGTTCGTGGCAGCGCCAGAAAGTACACCGAATATGAGGATTGATATGAACAGTTTCATTCTGCTGCGCGGACCTTTTGCATTATTGTTTATCTGTCTGATATGTGGGGATGGCTGGGGGGCTACTGCTAAAGTCGACTGTCTTGCTGAGAAAGAGCAGTTAATGACTCATGAAGCGGAACAGTGCGGCGGCTTTGGCTATATTTTCAACCCGAGCGGCTGCATCAGGGCGCGCAATGAGCTGGCGGCATTCAGCGCGAAGCGTGCCGCCAGCCTGCCGGGGACGAATTGCCGCAACAGCCTGCTTTGCCGGCAGCTCATTCCTCTGTTGTTATTGACTCTTCGCCTGTCAAAGAATCGCTGCCGCAACCTGTCAAAATGGCAGGTGATGCGGTGGTGTCAGTTTCAGATGTCGAACAGCTGCGGCTGGAAATTGCCGCACTCCGGGCGGAAGTCCAGCAGTTGCGCAGAGAAGTGGCGGCAATCAAGGGTCAGCTTAAATGATAATTGAAGGCGGCAGAGAAAAACCGAACCTTCTTGTCATTCTCGGCCCTACCGCGTCAGGCAAGACCCGCCTGGCAGTATCCGCCGCCACTGCTCTTGGCGGTGAAATCATTTCTGCCGACTCCCGCCAGGTTTTCAAGCGGATGGATATCGGCACAGGTAAGGATCTTGATGAGTATGGGGTTGTTCCCTACCATCTGATCGATATTCTTGAGCCTGGGGATGAATTCAGTGTTTACGATTTTCAGAGGCAATTTGCCGATGCATATAATCTGGTGATGTCTATGGGCAGGCTTCCGCTTCTGGTTGGCGGCACCGGCCTTTATCTTGACTCTGTGCTGCGTGGTTACAAGATGGTATCCGTTCCGGAAGATCCGGACTTGCGCAGGCAGCTGGAAGAGCTTTCGCTTGATCAGCTCAGGGAGCGCTTACTGGCAATTCTTCCCGCGCAGCATAACACGACTGATCTGCTGCAACGGGAGAGACTTGTCCGTGCGATTGAGATTGCTGTTCATCAGGGGCAGAGAGAAGCTGCTGTAACAGTTCAACTGCCTGAACTTAAACCGCTGATCTTTGGGATAAAGATTGAGCGCAATATTGTTCGCCAACGAATTACCGAGCGGCTGAAGATCAGACTGAATGGCGGCATGATAGATGAGGTGAGGCAACTGCTGGCGGAAGGGGTGCCGATCGCCAGGCTCGAAAGTTACGGACTGGAGTATCGTTACATCAGCCGCTATATAGCCGGAGAGATTAATCGCAATGATATGTTTCAGAAACTGAACTCCGCAATCCACGGTTTTGCCAAAAATCAGGAGACCTGGTTTCGCAGGATGGAGAAGCATGGCATTGAGATCATCTGGATTGATGGGTTGTCAGATCCGCTGGGCAGTCTGCTGAAAGAGTGGCGGACACGTGCGGCCTGAGCTTTTTGCTGATTATCTGGCGAGAAGAGCGGCTGCCGGACCATGGAGTCTGGTTCTTGAAGCAAAAGCGCCACTCCCCGGCGCTATTGTTATCCCCTGCCTCGCTGAATCAACTTCACTTCCTGCAACGCTCGCTTCACTGGCGGCTGACAGCTCTTTGACCGAAGCCGGCCTGGCGGTAGTCGTTGTCGTTAACCAGAGGCTGGACGCAACTACCGCTGAGAAAGAGGATAATATTCTCACCCTGAACTATCTCAAGTCCTGCAGAGGCAAAGTTCCTTTTCAGTTGGGGGTAGTGGATGCCGCATCGCCGGGATTTGAACTGCCGCTCAAGGATGGCGGGGTGGGGCTGGCGCGCAAGCTGGGCCATGACCTGCTCCTCCCTCGTCTCGATTTTTCCAATGCTGACCCCGTTATAATCTCCCTTGACGCTGATACAGTTGTCGTTCCCGGCTATGCCGGCGCGATCATGAATCATTTCCGCAGAGCAACTGCCGGCGGGGCGATCATCCCTTTTGAGCATCTTCCGGCAGAGGGGGAGCGTGAAAGCCGGGCAATTGAGCGCTATGAACTTTTCCTGCGCTGTTATGTCGCCGGACTTTCCTTTGCAGGGTCACCCTATGGGTTTCACACCGTCGGCAGCGCCATGGCCTGCCGCGCTTCGGCTTATCTCAAGTGCGGCGGCATGAACAGGCGCAGGGCAGGGGAGGATTTCTACTTTCTCCAGTCGCTGGCAAAAACATCCGGCGTTGACCTGGTGACAGGAACCACTGTCTACCCGTCGCCGCGCCGCTCAGCCCGCGTCCCTTTCGGTACCGGCCGGGCAATGGGGATGATGCTCGACAATGAGCCCGGCGCAATACAGTTCTACCGGCCAGAGTGTTATCATCTGCTCAAAGCATGGTTGGAGCTGGCCAGGAATGCCAGCACTGCAAGATGTGACGATCTGGTTGGGAAGGGGCGAACCCTCTCTGTCAACCTCGGCAATTTTCTGGAAGAGCAGAAATTCGAGAGCGCCTGGAAAGGTTTTCTTGGCCAGCACTCAGCCCCGGAGAGCCTCAAGTCGGCGTTTCACGGCTGGTTTGATGCCTTTCGAACCATGAAGCTCTTCCATTATCTCGCTGAAACTGACTATCCCCGGGCTGAACCGGAGGAGGTAGTTGGCAGTTTCCCCGAGTCATGGGGGCCGGGAGGGCTTTCACTGCAAGAGAGGCTGGAGTTTCTTCGAAGAGTGCAAGGCTGTAATTGTATATAAGTCTGGTTGTGTGGTACGGAGTGCAGAGCTCAAATCTAGAATAGCGGCACGGTAACCCCATAGATAAACAAAAGAAGGAACTATGGATACTAAACGAGCTGACAGCGTGAATCAGGATATGCAGGAATTAACACGACGTGAGCAAAATATGCTTTTTTCTCCGCTGAAACTGATTGCGGCACTTGTGTTATGTATATTTGCCGTTGAATTTTTTGTCATGGTTCTGTTGCATAATATGCCACAGCTATCTCCCGCAACGGAATTTTTGCTGGACGCTTTTTTGTTGTCAGCAACCCTTTGCCCTGTACTGTTCTTTATGCTGTTTCGACCGTTGAAGCACCTGGTTGCCCAGTATCAAATCAACGCGCACAAGTTGACAACCAACAAAGATCAACTTGAGCTGGAGGTTGAGTCACGCACGGCTGAATTGAACCTGGTGGTGCAACAACTGCGTAATAAAATTATCGAGAGGGACATGGCAGAAAGCGCCTTGAGCAAAAATAAGGATTTGCTGGAAGCAATCATAGAATCCATTGCCAGTCCGCTATTCTACAAGGACGAAAAAGGAATCTATCTCGGCTGTAACTCACTATTCTGCGACTTTATCGGCCTTACCAAGCAACAGGTCATCGGCTCGTCAGTGTTCGATGTAGCTCCATCGGAACTAGCTGAAGTTTACCACCGTGCCGACATGGACTTGATGGAGAGAAGGGGGACACAGACTTACGAGGCTCAGGTACGCTATGCAGACGAGACGCTGCACGATATTGTGTTCAACAAGTCGACAATTCTCCATAGTGATGGTCAGGTGGGCGGACTGGTCGGAGTTATGCTGGACATAACCACGCTCAAACAGGCCGAAGCGGAAAAAGAAAAATTGACACAGAGCCTGTTACATTCGCAGAAGATAGAGTCCATTGGTCGCCTTGCAGCTGGATTGGCTCACGACTTCAACAACCTGCTGACACCTATCATCGGATATGCAGATATGATTCGCATGTCAGCAGAATCGGATGAGCATACAAAAAAACGCATAAACAGCATACTTGATGCTGCCACCAAGGCGCGTGACCTGAATCGTCAATTGCTGGCGTTCGGCCGCAAACAGATTCTGGACATGAAACTGCTCGACCTGAATCAAGTTATAGAGTCATTTTATTCCATCCTGAGCCGCACGATTCGAGGGGACATAATCATCTCCCTACAACTTGATCCGTCGCTGGGAAGCATCATGGCTGACAAAGGTCAACTGGAACAAGTTCTTATGAACCTGGCGATAAACGCTCAGGATGCCATAACCGACAACGGAAAGCTGATCATAGAGACCGCCAACATCAATCTTTGCCAATCGTCTGTCGGGAATTTAACTCCGAAGCCCGGGGCCTATGTCCTGCTCATGGTCAGCGATAACGGCTGCGGCATGGATGTAGAAACCGTAAGTCACATCTTCGAGCCTTTTTACACCACCAAGGAGGTTGGCCATGGAACGGGACTCGGATTGGCTACGGTCTCTGGCATAATTTCCCAGCATGGCGGCAATATTAACGTGTATAGCGAACCGGGTTATGGCACGACATTCAAGCTGTATTTCCCAAGACTAGATGAGCGCCCTCCAGTGGAGGTTTTGGCCGAAAATAACGATGAGGTTGCCATTCATCGAGGCCGGACCATTATGGTGGTGGAGGACAACGTCATGGTGCGGGAAATGACGAGTGAATTACTTGAAAGTGCCGCCTACACCGTGCTAGTAGCTGATTGCGCTGAACAGGCGATTCAATTACTGCAAAATCACGGCAAGCCAATTGATTTGCTTCTCAGTGATGTCATTATGCCAGGTACGAACGGGCCAGCCATGTATGAACTGCTAAAGGAGGACCAAACCGATCTCAAGGTGCTGTATATGTCCGGATACAGTAAGAATCTCTTCTCATCACGGGGAATGGGCAATGATACTGTCAACTACATCCGGAAACCTTTTACCTCTAATGCGCTGTTCAAAAAGATAGATAAACTCTTAAATCATTGCCAAGAGGACTCCAAGCCTAGATTCAACCAAACGCATCAGCAAATCTGAACGATGCCAAACAGCACCCGAGTAATTTACCGGACGTGGGTTACAGCGATGAGATTGAGGTAGAAGTATTGAAAGTTGCAGGTTGAATTTGATAGATGCGTAACGCAGTATGACCGCATCGGCTTATAAATGAATGGAAGTTCTGTCCGAAGTCACAGTTGTAAACAGGTTGACCTTTTTTTATAATACCAAAATATATTCTTGACATGCCTATTTTGCTAATTTAAGTTAAAATAAAACTAAATATTTCACCACCGAAAAGGTAAAACCTGCGTAAGCAGGTGGCACAAAGCTACCATCCTTATTGAGGATAGAGGGGCTGTCGAAGTGGCTGATGTTTTGGCCTGCCATTTTCGATGACAGGCTTTTTTTATGCTTGTAAAACAGTAAATAGCAGAAAAAAGCAAGTACTATCAATAGTTTAGCTGCCATAAACAACAGCTGGTTTTATTGTTATGAGGAGGAGCAGATGCGAAAGATGATTCTCATTATAGTTGCTGGACTCTATAGTTTTCTCATGGGGTCATGTAGTACAATGAACTCCTCTCAGGACCTCAAGGCGCAATCGGGATCGCACGTTATTGACAACCTGGACGGGACATTTATCGATAACCGTAACCTTTTGCAATGGGCAAAAGATGACCTCAGCCCTGGTCCCACAGCTTGCAACGTGGGGACAGAAAAAAGTCTTTGGTATTTGTCAATGTACTTGGATTGTCTAAACAAGAAAAAATATCTCGGCTACAATAATTGGCGATTACCTACCTACAAAGAATTGGAAAGTTTACTCACTTCTCCTGAAATAGAAAACAACACCATTATCAATCCTGAGACACGTGAAAAACTAAAGAATCATGCATACTGGTCAACAACGGACATGGCAATGTTTATTTATAAGCGGGGCATAATGATTTACAACCTAACTAGTCCTATTTACTATTATCACCAGTCTGCACGATATTACGTATGGCCGGTTAGGTCCGATGACAACGTTAAATATGCTGCTTCCAACGGGGGGAGTCAAGTTGATCAATAAAATATGGACATGGAATGCCTTCAGGCTGATTGAGATCTAGTTCAGGGGAGAGATATCACCTGAGAATGAACGTCACCAATATAGGAAGGCGACAGAGCATAAGCATGAAACTGGTGTAAGCTGTTCATTCGAGGATTAAGGTCAATCAGCGCCAGCCTAGTGGTTGCAAGCCCTTATCTCTAAGGCATTGCTCAACAAACTGTTTAAAAATCTGATCAGGTTCATCTGAACGCATAACACCCATTCCCATTGCTGCAGTAGCGGCTCCGGCGCCTCCGATTGCAGTTGACTGACCTATATTGCCAGTTATTGCACCAATTACTGCGCCTGTAGCTGCCCCGACAACGCCTGCTTTAGCAGCATCTGTAGCAATTGCTTTTGTCTTATCGCTGCCTGCCTTGTACTCATTAGCCATTCGTATGCAATCGTCTATTTCCTGATCCGCCTTTGCCTGGCCAACTGTTTGTAACTGGGCGTTGGGATACAATACGGGACGACTGGCTCCGCAGCCATAAAGCAGAAAAGTCAGAGACAAAAAAATACAACCGTTTTTCGTCGATATTTTCATAATTTCTCTCTCCTCGATTGAATCCGTACTGTTGTATCATACTCAGGGTTTGGATATCGTGTCAATTCAATGCGCATTCTTTATCCGTTCACTGGCTACCGTCCAGTAGCCAAGTGGTTGCTTAGCTCTAACCCCTTGAATGAGTCAGCCCGACGTAAGCAGAGGTACTTCGGTCGCATCAGATCTGACCGACTATACATGATTCCGCAGCATAAGTTCGGCCGGGTGTGGCGACAGGTAGACCTGTCCTTTCAGGTAAGGTTGCTCGTATTTTTTGACATAATGACGTAAGAGAGTGAGCGGTACGACCAGCGGCACCAGATGGTCGTGGTAGCTGGTGATTACCTCCTGCAGTTCTGACTTTTCATCAGGCGACAGTTCTTTCTTGAAATATCCCATGATATGTTGCAGCACGTTGGTGTTTTTTTTAGCTGTGGCATGCAGTGCCAGTCCGGTCATGAACAGCTCTTCGTAACGGCGAAAGAGCTCCTGCCTGTCTATTCCTTTGCCATGGGCCACCAGAACCCCCATTTCCCGATAGTGTTTTGGACTGTGCGCCATCATCAGCAGCTTCTGGCTGGTGTGAAACGCCACCAGCCGCCCAATATCAGGCGAGTCTTCCAGAAAATCCTTCCAGCGGCGGTAACTGAAGACCCGTTCGATGAAATTCTCCCTCAAGTTCGCATCAAAAAGCCTTCCCTCTTCTTCCATGGGCAGGAGCGGAAAGTGCGTTGCCACCGCTGCGGCGAAAAGACCGCTGCCGATTTTTTTCGGCATACCTGTATCATCATAGACCTTAACCCTGAAAAGCCCCGAACTGGGAGAATCCTTCTTGAATATGAAGCCGCAGAGCTCGGCCTTCTCCAGTTCGGCTACCTTTGAACGGCAAAAGGAGAGCATCTGCTCTGTTTTGTCGATACGGCTGATGCGGGTCACGAGCCGTGGTGCAGCCGGATCTCCCTCAAGCCGCATTGCTTCGCGGGGGGTAGTCATGCCCGATTCGACCTCGGGGCAGACCGGCACGAAGGTGAAAAATCTGCCGAGAGTGTCGGTTATGTAGCGGTCATGCTTATGGCCGCCGTCATAACGGACTTTATCTCCCAGCAGGCAGGCGCTGACCCCGACTTTTATTATTCCTGTCATGATTATCCCTTTCCAAACCGATATAATGATCTACAATTAAATACCACGGTCTGCTGATAATTCAACAACTGTGCCTGCTTCCCAACTGATAAGGATTCCATGCGATTAGGTCTTTGCTGCCTGTTCAAAAATGAGCCGGTTACATTTCGTACCACCACTGCCAAGGCGCTTACAGCAGTTCAGCGCCGTGAACAGTTGGTCAGAGCTCTCTGAAATTTGCACCCACAATGCGGCCAATCTTCTCCTGGCTGTTGAGACGGTGCAGCGGTTGGGGATCGGCTCATTCCGGATCATGTCGCCGCTTTTTCCGCGCATGACCCATCCCGTAGTCGGTT
Source organism: uncultured delta proteobacterium (assembly GCA_963810975.1). Classification (GTDB taxonomy): domain Bacteria; phylum Desulfobacterota; class Desulfuromonadia; order Geobacterales; family DSM-12255; genus VEOV01. The sequence continues at coordinate 81,032 of CAWEPN010000010.1, forward strand.
ATCAACTGGACGACCTGCCGGACGGCCTGCAGATCACCGCTTTGCTTGACCAGGTTCGCGGTTTCGCATGGACGCACGACATTCGCCTCAGCTTCCATCCTGATCAGTTTGTCGTCCTTTCATCGCCGCACCCTACAGTTGTTGCCAACTCGATCAGGGAGCTGGAATATCAGGCAATGCTAGCTGAAGCGGTAGGGGCTGAAGTCATAAACATCCATGCCGGCGGAGCCTACGGGGACAAAACGGCCGCGCTGGAAAGGTTGTGCGCTATCTTTACAAATCTGCCGGAGGCAGTTCGCAAGCGTTTGACCCTGGAAAATGATGATGTCAGTTACACGGTGCGTGATCTGCTGCCGGTTTGCGAAAAACTTACTATTCCTTTGGTGTATGATGTGCATCATCATCGCTGCAATCCGGACGGACTGACTGTTGAAGAGGCGACCCAGATGGCTGGAGATATCTGGCGGTATGTCGGGAGAGAGCAGTATTGCCACATCTCTTCGCCGAAGAACGGTTGGGTGAGTGGTAATCCGAAGCCGCACGCAGATTTTATCGATCTTGCCGATCTGCCGGACTGCTGGATGGGACGGGAAATGACGCTGGATGTGGAGGCAAAGGCAAAAGAGCTGGCAGTCTTGCGGTTAATGAACGATCTGAGAGGGCAATGACGGTAAGGGGCGGACTGCGGTCAGGTATTTTTACCCTGTCTGACAGCAATTCTGACCAGATCTTTCGTCAGTCGCTCGCCGGTGTTTTTTTGGTAGACCATGGCAAGGAAGCGCACTGTGACTATTTTATGCAGATAGGCCTGGGTCAGCCGGTAAAGCCATCTTCGCCAGATGGAAGGCTGACTGCTCCCGAGGATCAGCGGGCAGTAGTCAGATAGTTTAAGAGTTGCTCTTGTTCCGTCAGCAACTGCTTCAACCATAAAGTCGAGTTGGCCACGGTCGCACTCTTTCGGTTGAACCAGGAGCCCTCCTGAAATACGGAGGGTGGTTCTCCCGGCGGGTCCGCTTGCCGTGGATAACCGGGGTGAAAATTTGATGAGTGCGAGCTTGGTTCCAGTCAGGCGGAATTCGATGCCGTCAGGGTTTTCTTCAGGCCGGATCAATCCGCAGGTAAAACGTTCAATAAAGTCAAAATAGAGCTGCAGGAGCATATCCGCAGAGAGTTCGCTGGACTTGTCCGTCGGGATGACTACCGTCTGGATGGAGAATACCGAATGATCAGCCTCCAGAACCTGCTGGAAGGCTATTCTGTCTTTATCGATCTCGGGGAGTTTGTCACGGTTCATGTCCGGGAGTTTACCATCAATTTTTGTTGATGTCGCTAAATCCTGAACTGTTTTCATACTGGGGAGAGGAGAAATGGCCGGGAAGATTCTGATAACAGGTGCTTCAGGTTTTATAGGCCAACGGCTCACCAAGGCGCTACTCGCTGAGGGAGCGGAGCTGCGCTGCCTGCTAAGGCGGCCTGTCCCACTCCCGGCAGGGGCAGAAGCTGCTAGCGGCGATCTGTTGGAGCCGGGCACACTTTCTGCCGCCATGGAGGGGATTGATACTGCTTACTATCTCGTTCATTCCATGGCTGGCGGTCGTGCCGGTTTTGAAGCGAGAGATCGCGCTGCCGCTGTTAATTTTACCAATGCGGCAACTGCGGCAGGGGTGAGACGTGTGATCTATCTTGGCGGCCTTGGTGAGACAGGCGAAGACTTATCCGAGCATCTGCAAAGCCGGCTTGAGGTCGGTGAAATACTTCGCTCAGCTCCATTTGCGACCACGTTCCTCCGGGCTGCGGTGATATTTGGAGCCGGCGGCGCTTCGTTCGAGATGATACGATCGCTGGTCGAACACCTGCCGATCATGATAACCCCCCGATGGGTCAGCACGAAGTGCCAGCCGATTGCTGTCGGCGATGTTATCAACTATTTGACCGGCTGCCTCCATGAAGAGCTTACCGCAGGGGGGACATTTGATATCGGCGGTCCTGAAATTTTGACCTACCGGGAAATGATGGAGCGGTTCGCGGCAATAGAGGGGCGAAGGCTCTTTATTGTTCCGGTGCCGGTGTTAACCCCGAAACTTTCATCATACTGGATCGGATTAATCACGCCGATCAAGCCCTCTATTGCCATGCCGCTTATTGAAGGGCTGGCGAACGAGGTTATCTGTCGTGACAACAGGATTCGTGAACTGATCCCATTCCGGCTGACCCCCTACGATGAGTCGGTAAGAATCGCCTTAGGAGCTGTAAATGAATAATATGGTCACAATTGCGCTCAGATTTAGGACAGATTTGGCTGAACTGATTGAGACAAACCGCAGACGGAGCTCAAGCTCCGTTGAGGATTTGGCGATTGGAGTTCGGCTAAAGATGGCCTGAAGATGAGATGCAAGATGTTCATGTTATTTGTTTACAGCTCCTTATCGGAAAAGAACGAGAAAACAGCGAGGTGAGACCAATGAAAACAAGAAAGATTGCAAAGGTGTTTAAAAGCGTCCCGGTAATAGAGGGGGCAGGAGTACATCTCAAGCGCGGCTTTGGTTATCATCAGGTACCGCTTTTTGATCCCTTCCTGATGCTTGATGATTTCCATACGTCAATACCGGAAGAGTACCTTGCCGGTTTCCCCTGGCACCCGCACCGGGGAATTGAGACAATTACCTACATCATTGAAGGTCTGGTGGAGCATGGTGACAGTATGGGGAATAAGGGGACCATCGGTGCAGGGGATGTCCAGTGGATGACCGCCGGCAGCGGCATTATCCACCAGGAGATGCCACAGGTGAGTCCGAGCGGAACCATGTGGGGCTTCCAGATCTGGGCGAATCTGCCGGCCAGCCACAAAATGATGCCGCCGCGTTACCGCGATGTTCCGGCTGACTCCATACCTGAAGTCGTGCTATCTTCCGGGGTGAAGGCTAAATTGGTCAGCGGAACCCTGAACGGTGTCGAGGGGCCGGTGAAAGACATTGTTATCGAACCCGAACTGATGGATGTTACGGTTCCATCCGGAACTGTTTTCGAGCACCGGATAACTCATGGCCATACCGTTGTTGCCTATGTCTTGTCAGGCTGCGGCCAGTTCGATGAAGGGAGGGATCCCTACTCTTTCGATTACGCCGGTGCCGGCTGGATGGATCTTGAACGGAAATGCTCATTCGGGCCGGAGACAGTGGTTCTCTATGAAAGGGAAGGGGCTGTCATCCGGGTGGCTGCCGGGGACGAAGGGGTCCGTTTTCTGCTCCTTTCCGGCAGGCCACTGGGTGAGCCGGTAGCCTGGCAGGGACCGATTGTCATGAACAGCCGTGAAGAGTTGAAGATCGCTTTTGATGAGTACAATAACGGCACGTTTATCAAGCCGTAACGTAACTATTCAGAATACAGAATCCAGTAGGCAGAATTCAGTAATTTGATAAGGTTTCAACATCAAAGTCAGCCTAAATCACTCTTCGCATGACTGGAATAACCAGAGAGTTTGCAATACCGGCGATTTTTATTCTGACTTCTGTATTCTGACTCCTGACTACTGAATAGTTACGCCGTAACAACTGGAGAAGGGCTAATCATGTCACGTTTACACCGGTTTTCCCGGACTGAAATTCTTGTCGGCACAGCAGGTCTGGAACTCCTCAAAAACTCATCGGTAGCGGTTATCGGCCTCGGCGGAGTCGGGGCCTATGCCGCCGAGGCCCTCTGCCGTGCCGGTGTCGGCCGGCTTGCGCTGATCGATTTCGATGATATCTGTCTGACCAATATCAATCGCCAGCTCCATGCCATGGACGGCACTGTCGGCAGGTCAAAGGCGCACGTCATGGCGGAACGGCTGAGCCTGATAAATCCGGCGGCTGAAATTATTCCGTACAAGGATTTTTATGGTGAGGAGAATAGCGACTATCTCCTCTCGCCCGGCTATCATTACGTGGTTGATGCCATCGATCATTTTACCAGCAAGCTGCATCTGATAAGGAGCTGCCGGGAGCGCAATATTGCCATTGTTTCCAGCATGGGGGCCGCCGCCAAGCTGGATCCGACCAGAATCAAGGTGGCTGATATTGCCGAAACCCATACCTGCCGCATGGCTCGCTCAATGCGGAAACTGCTCAAGAAGCAGGGGATTGAAGCAGGGGTGAAGGTGGTCTTTTCCACTGAAGAGTATCGGCAACCGGCACTGAAGGATGCCGGCTGCAAGGGGGACTGCATCTGCCCCAATAAGGATGAGCAGCAGTTCTCCTGTGAACACCGCCGGGTGATTCTCGGCAGCATCTCCTACCTGCCGGGGATTTTCGGATTGACCATGGCCGGAGTGGTGGTGAATGATCTGCTGGCTCGTGAGGCTGCTGTTTAGACTGTCCGGTTTTTCAGGAGCCTCAGGATGGTTTCCCTCCGGTAGGTAAAGATCTTCTCAAGCTGTCTGTGAACCAGCGGCTGGGCCAGCTCTCCCAGCGGCAGAGATGGCAGGGAGTAGGTGACATCGTCCTCCATGAGCGTCTTGTTCTCTTCACCGGGGCGAAAGGTATGTTTGTGAACCCATTCCGCATACGGCCCCTTAACCTGCCTGTCAACGAACATGTGCGGCGGCTTCCAGGCGGATATTTCGGTTTTCCATTCGAACGGAACCCCCATAAGACTCAACCTGAAGTCTATTATCGTCCCTTCGTGCATTGCTATCGGCAGCGGAGTGAGAATGGAAAAGTTCAGTTCAGGCGGAGTTATCCGCTGCAGGTTTGCGACATCGGCAAAAAAGTCAAAAGTGTTTTCAATCGGCAGTGGCAGTTCCATGGAATAGTGGAGGGTATGTCTCACAGCTATGCTCCTGTCAGCTTGTCATTTCAGATCATGAGGCCTGATTGTCCAGACCTTTATCTTCTCCTGTGAAGCGACCTCCCGTAACCTTTTCGCAAAACGTTCGTCCCCTTTTTCAGCCATGATCAGGACTATCCCTGGTTTTCTATCGGTCATCTTTGCATAGAAGAGCGACTGGCCGATTGCTTCAGCCCATTTATGGGCATATTCGACCTCAACGGCAAACTCACTGTCAGGCAGTCCACTCTTGTGCCGTCACTGAGACGGTATTCAAGAACACCCTTATGCTTCTTGCACCAGTGACGCTGATAATCTATTTCGTGTAAAACTCTGCTGCCGAAGCAGCCGGAAATGGCGGTGGCAGTGATCAGGAGCAGCAGAAGCCTGGAGAAATGGTTCATTGTGGGGAAAACCGTGAAGGTCAAGGCTCCGGTCCCTTCTCCATGATGGAGAGGGGACCGGAGGAGTTAAATGTGGAAGGAAGCGGAGCCTGCTAGTTGAGCCGGCCGAAATCGGCAATGCCGCCGAAGAGCTTTGAGATGGAGGTAAGGAGGGCGAGACGATTGCGGCGAATTTTTTCATCGTCAGCCATTACCATTACCTTATCGAAAAAGTCGTCAACGTAGCCGCGCAGTGAAGCTATTTCGGTAAGAGCGGTCAGATAATCCTTGACGCCGATTGCCGCAGACACTGAAATGCGGACATTTTTAACAGCCGCTGCCAGCGCGGCTTCAGCAGGATTTTCAAAAAGAGCCTGATCGATTGATCCATCAACCCCCTCTTTGACGATATTGCCTACCCGCTTGAAGGTGACCGCCAGTTCGCTGAAGTCAGCTCTTGCCTTGAAAATTGCGAGTGCGGCTATTCTCAGCTCTGCGTCGGGGAGATCATCATACTTGACAGCTGCTGCCGCATCAACGGCATCAGCAGGGTGACGGTCTGCCATCAGGTTTGTGAAACGCCCCCGGAAAAATTCCAGCACATCAGCTTTAACCTCTGCGGCAGGCCGCACCAGTTTTGCAGAGAGAAGGGCCAGTGATTCGTCAATCAGCGCGGCAAGTGAAAGTTTATATTCACGATCAAGGATAATGTTGATAATGCCGAGTGCAGATCTGCGCAGGGCATACGGGTCGGCTGAGCCGGTCGGAATCAGGCCTACGCCGAAGCAGCCGCAGATAGTGTCAAGCTTGTCGGCAATGGAGACAAAGGCGCCGATGTCTGAAGCCGGGAGGTCGCCCCCAGCCTGAATCGGCAGGTAATGCTCTGCTATCGCCGTAGCAACTGCTGCCGGCTCTCCTTCCAGGAGTGCATACTCACGCCCCATGATTCCCTGAACTTCCGGAAATTCGCCGACCATGCCCGATACCAGATCAGCCTTGCAGAGGGTCGCTGCGCGGGCAGTCTGAACCTTGACAGCCGGATTGAGCTTCTCGGCCAGGCCTTCCGCCAGAGCCCTGAAACGTTCCATCTTCTCATAGGATGTGCCGAGTTTCTGCTGATAAACCACCTTTTTCAGGGCTTCGACGCGCTCATCCAGCCGCACTTTCTGATCTTCCTCGAAGAAGAAGCGTGCATCAGAGAGGCGCGCCCGCAGTACCCGTTCGTTCCCTTTGACAACAACTGAAGGGTCATCAGTCAGGGTGTTGTTGATGGTGATAAAAGCGTTGAGAAGCTTGCCATCCTTGTCGAGAACAGAAAAATAACGCTGATGGCTCTTCATGGAGGTTATCAGCACCTCTTTCGGCACTTTTAAAAAGTCAGCCGGAAAAGTGCCATGAACAGTGCTCGGGTATTCGCAGAGATAGGTAACCTCTTCAAGGAGGGCCTCGTCCGGGAGGAGACGTCCGCCGGCGGACTCGGCGGTCCGGTGGATCTCGCGACGGATTATATCTTTGCGTTTTTCCGGGTCCGGGATGACAAAGTGACGTTCGCACTCTTCCAGGTAGTGGGCGAAATCGCGCACCGGAAAGGGGGTGTTGCCCATGAAGCGATGACCTCGTGAAAGCGTGCCGCTATTAATCGGACCGAAACTGAACGGGACGACGATGCCGTCGAAGAGGGCGACTATCCAGTGGATCGGCCGGGCAAAGCGGACATCAAAATCGCCCCAGCGCATGGACTTTTTAAACGGGATGTTACCGATCAGTCTTGGCAGAATTTCAGCAAGGAGCTGATGTGTCGGCCGGCCGGTCTCCTTTTTGACAGCGGCGATATATTCGCCCTTGTCAGTGGCAATAACGGTTAACTGGCTGACATCTACACCCTGGCCGCGGGCAAAACCTTCAGCCGCTTTGGAAGGTTTACCGTCAGCTCCGAAGGCGATGGCTTTAGCCGGACCCATGGCGGTTGTCTCGGCATCTGACTGCAGCGTCGGGATCTCCGTAACGTGCAGAACCAGACGACGCGGGGTGGCAAGGGTCTTGATGGCGCCGAAAGTCAGCCGGGAGTTTTCCAGTTCCTTCCTGATGAGAGTTTCCATATCCGCCATTGCTTTGGGGAGAAACCCGGCCGGTATCTCTTCAGTACCTATTTCAAGAAAAAGATCTTTGGTGCTCATCAGGCTCTCCCCCCTTTCAGCATCGGATATCCGAGCCGTTCACGCTGCCGTACATATCCTTCGGCGCAGAGGCGGGCGACGTTGCGAACCCTGCCGATGTAGGAGGCACGCTCGGTTACCGAGATTGCGCCGCGGGCGTCAAGCAGGTTGAAGGTGTGGGAGCATTTCATGACAAAGTCGTAGGCCGGGAAGACCAGATCTTTGCCGATCAGTCTGATGGACTCGCTTTCGAAGTTGTTGAATGATTCCAGCAACAGCGGCACATTTGCCTCTTCAAAGTTGTAGGTCGAGAACTCCACCTCGGTGATATGATGGATGTCGCCGTACTTGACATCCTCTGTCCAGTTGAGGTCGTAGACATTGTCAACCCCCTGCAGGTACATGGCGATCCGCTCGCAGCCGTAGGTTATCTCCCCGGCGATCGGCTTCAGGTCGATGCCGCCGGCCTGCTGGAAGTAGGTGAACTGGGTGATCTCCATACCGTCGAGCCAGACCTCCCAGCCAAGTCCCCAGGCGCCAAGGGTCGGCGATTCCCAGTCATCTTCGACAAAGCGGATGTCATGTTTGTTCGGGTCAATGCCGATCGCGCGGAGACTATCAAGGTAGAGATCGAGAATTTCCTGGGGCGAAGGTTTCAAGATGACCTGGAACTGGTAATAGTGCTGAAGCCGGTTCGGGTTTTCACCGTAGCGACCGTCAGTCGGGCGGCGGGAAGGCTCGACGTAGGCGACATTCCAGGGTTCGGGTCCCAAAACCCGCAGAAATGTAGCCGGATTGAAGGTGCCGGCGCCTTTTTCAGTGTCGTACGGCTGTTGGATCACGCACCCCTGTCTGGCCCAGTAGCCCTGCAGGGAGAGAATCATATCCTGAAAAGTCACGCAAATACCTCCGGTTCAAGATGTAATATTTTAAAAAGGGTAAAAATACAGCTGGTTAGACGCGCAAAATTACACGATAACAGGGATTTATGTCAAGGAGAAAGGCGACTGAAGGGGCGGTTTCACAAGTTTAAGATAAATTCATGTAGCCTGAGAGGATAGAGATAGCCTGGCTGGAATTTCATTAGCGAACAACTATTCAGCGGGGAATATCTGTGTCTGTTCACATCCGGACTGAGGCACAAATTTCGAGATTTTATGCTTGTTTCAAATTAAGCCCGAAAATATGCGCCCCAGGGTTATGCAGTTGATGAATTCTGTTATACTGATCTGGAATAGGCTTCAAGCGGCAGAAGGATATATGAATGCATATATAAAACTATTTATGCCTGTATCTCTGGCAACTTATCTGTGCATAAGATATCTAGACCGGCCTGTCAGTCTGTTTGTTAATGACTGTCTGTACGGAAACAGTCATTGGTCGGCATTGACATCTTCTCTGCCGGACATTCTGTTACTGGTCGTCATAATCATATCTATACCTTGCGCAGTCTGGCATTTTTACCGGAAGAAAAGGTCATTGTTTGACGCAAAGACCAGGCTGCTCGGTTTTCTGGCATTGACACTGCCAATCGCTTTTATTTTAAAATCAATATTGAAATATCTGTTTGGCCGGGTTGAGACGCGATACTGGCTGCATCATCAGCAGGTATATGAGTTCCATTGGCTGCATGGCGGCGCAAATTTTAACGGATTTCCATCGGGGCATATGATCGTCTTTGTGACGCTTTTTGCAGCAATCGCCCGGTATTGCGCCGGGTACAGACTGCCCTGTTACACACTGATGGCTCTGCTGGCACTGTTGCTTGTTAGCACAAATTATCACTTTGTCGGGGATGTAATCGCCGGCATGTATCTTGGCTTACTGCTGGAAAGCAGTCTCGATAGATTTTACACCAGGAATTATCCAGGAGGCTGAATTGAAGGGGGACAGATATGGAACTGCGCAAAACCCGCACGATCATCCTGAATGAAGGTGATCCGGAACTGAAGCGGCAGGAAATTCTCGAATATTTCCACGCCACTTACGAGATCGATGAAAAGCTTTACGACTGCCTCAAATTTGACGAAACCTTCTACCTTCGAGCCGACCGGCTCCGCCATCCGCTGATTTTCTACTTCGGCCATACCGCCACCTTCTTCATCAACAAGCTGATTATCGCCAGGGTCATCGATCAGCGGCTCAATCCTGCCTATGAAGCCATGTTTGCTGTCGGGGTCGACGAAATGTCCTGGGACGACCTTGACGAGCGTCACTATGACTGGCCGACCCGCCACCAGGTGAAGGAGTATCGCGACCGGGTCCGCGAACTGGTGGACGGGCTGATCCGCACTCTGCCGCTGACCCTGCCGATCACCTGGGAATCGCCGTGGTGGGCGATCATGATGGGGATCGAGCACGAGCGGATCCATCTGGAAACGTCGTCAGTGCTGATTCGGCAACTCCCGATCGATCAGGTCGTCCAGCTTCCGTTCTGGGAGATCTGCACCGAGGCGGGCGAAGCGCCGCCGAATGAATTGCTGCCGGTCAGTGGCGGAACAGTTACCCTTGGCAAGGGAAAAGATCATCCGCTGTATGGCTGGGACAATGAATACGGCAGTCATGAGGCCAAGGTCGAGGGGTTTAAGGCGGCTCGCTATCTGGTCTCAAATCGTGAATTTCTGGCGTTTGTCGAGGCCGGCTGCTATGGCGAGCAGCAGTGGTGGAGCGAGGAGGGGTGGCACTGGCGTGAGTTCAAGCAGGCGGAGCATCCGCTCTTCTGGATCAGGTCTGGCGATCGATTGGGATTTGCGCACCATGGCCAGCGAGATTCCCATGCCCTGGAACTGGCCGGTGGAGGTCAACTATCTTGAGGCAAAGGCATTTTGCAACTGGAAAGCGGCGCAGACCGGCAAATCGGTCCGTCTGCCGACCGAAGACGAATGGAACCGGTTGCGCGATTTTTGCAATATTCCCGACCAGCCATACTGGGATAAGGCGCCTGGCAATATAAATCTGGAATATTGGAGTTCATCCTGCCCGGTGGACAGATTCAAAACAGGTGAATTTTTCGATCTGCTCGGCAATGTCTGGCAATGGACCGAAACGCCCATTTACCCGTTCCACGGCTTCGAGATTCATCCCTGGTACGATGATTTTTCGACGCCGACTTTCGACACCCGCCACAACCTGATCAAAGGGGGCTCCTGGATCTCCACCGGCAATGAGGCAACCCGCGACTCCCGCTATGCATTTCGGCGTCACTTTTTTCAGCACGCCGGTTTCCGCTACGTGGAGAGCTCTGCCCAGGTTGAGATTCACGACGACCAGTATGAAAGCGATGCCCTGGCTGCCCAATACTGCGATGCCCACTACGGCCCGTGCCATTTCGGGGTGGCGAACTATTCTGTGACGCTGGCAAATATCTGCCTTGACGTGATGCAGGGGCGGGCCAAGGGGGCATGCTCTCGATCTTGGCTGCGCTGTGGGGCGGGCGAGTTTCGAACTGGCCCGGGGCGGCTTTAAACGGGTGACCGGGCTGGATTTTTCCAGCCGTTTTTTCCGTCTGGCAGCCCGGATGCAGACGGAAGGTTATCTGCGCTACGCACTGCCCGAAGAGGGTGATATCGTTTCATTTCACGAAACAGGACTAAAGGAGCTTGGCCTTGAGGATGTTCGTACTCAGGTGCAGTTCTTTCAGGCCGATGCCTGCAACCTGCCGGAAAAGTTCAGCGGCTACGATCTTGTTCTGGCCTCCAACCTGATAGACCGGCTCTACTCGCCGCGCCGCTTTCTGACCATGATCCATGAGCGGATCAATCCCGGCGGTCTACTGGTAATAACGTCGCCCTATACCTGGCTGGAGGAGTTCACCAAAAAAGAGGAGTGGCTGGGCGGTTACCGCGAGGCAGGGGAGCCGGTCTGGACTCTGGATGGTCTTAAAGAAGTGCTGGCGCCGCATTTCCGCCTGCTGGGCGAGCCGCGGGACGTTCCGTTCGTCATTCGTGAGACCCGGCGGAAATTTCAGCACACGGTGGCTGAAGTGACAGTCTGGGAATTGAAGAGGTGAGATTACTCCAGTGGCAGATCTGAAAGTCTGACGAAGCGATAACCGCGCTTTTTCAACTCCGGAATGGCAGCCATGACTCCGGCGGCAGTGCCGCTTTCCGGATGATTGAAGTGCATGATGGCGATGTCGCCCGGCTTTGCCGCCAGCAGGGCTGCGGTTACTTTTTCACTGCTGTAGGTGGCGCCGGCATCGCCGAGAAGGGAGAAGCCTGCCACCTGCTGGCCCAGTTCTCCAGCTATCTTCACTGCAACGTCATCGTAGTAGGCCGTTCCCGAGCGGTAAAACTTCGGCCGTTTGCCGGTTAATTCCTCAATCTTTCTGGCATTAAGCTCTATTTCATCAATCAGTTCAGCCGCATTCCTGGTCCCGGAAATTCCGTAAACAGACCTGCCGTTGACTGATGCCGGCTTGTGGCTGTGGCCGTGATTGGCAATTTCAAAAAGTGGATTTGCGGCAAGCCGGTCAAACTCCAGCCGATTCGGCTCTATCCATCTGCCGTTGATGAACAGAGTCGCCGGAACCTGTTCCCTGACGAGAAATTCAATCAGTGCCAGATCAATTTTCATCCCCTTGGGGCTGCCGCAGGCATCAAAAGTCAGGGCAAGCACCTTTTCTCTGCCTCTTATACGTGTCAGCACCCCGGTTACCTTTTCGCCCCACTCTCTGGGGGTAGTATCTGAAAACATGGTGACCAGCGAATTTCTAAGCTCAGGGTAGCTGGCTGTCTTTCCGGACAGTTCCGCCGCCTGAACCTGACAAACTGAGAGGGCTATAAAGAGCTGAAGCAGGATTATCAGGGGTAGAGTGGTGAACTTCATGATTTTATGCCAAGGGCCTATACTTCGTCTATCGCCGCTTCATAACGCTGGAGAGGGCTGCCGGCAACCAGTCTTGGTTTTTTGGTGCTTTCATCCCAGAGGGTCAGATACCCTTTCCAGCCTTTTACGGTGAGAAGTTCCTTCAGGGTATTTACTAATTCTACGGGGGGAGCTGCATGAAATGCATTGTAGCCGGAGTAGCCTCCCGGCGGCACCAGACGGTAGGCGCCAAAACCGAAGCTTTCTCCCTTCTTGACAAGAGTAGGGTTACCATTCTCCCAGTGACACTCTTCAAAACAGGTCCAGCCGCAGACGGGCACATAGCTCTCTTTGAGCTGCTGTTGTTCCATCGTTCCGTATCTATCCGCGCATAGTCAAAACCACACTGTCTGCACTTTTCGTGCATGTCTCTAATGTCAAGCATCTGCCAGAAACTCCGTTATTAATCTATGCGCTTCAGTTCAAGCCTTTCCGAATTTGATAAAGGTCATCAAGCGGCAGGTCGTTCAGTTCAAAATATTCAAGTTCAAGTTCTTCCACATAGAAGCGATCCAGGCCGGAGTTGTCGAGAAAATCTTCACGGAGGGAGATACTCTTTTCAGTGATAATCTGTGGCAATAGATTGTGCAGATAGATTGCTTCTTTCTGGATGGTGAGAATGGTTTCGTTGAAAAGATCGTTATTGATTTCGCCATTGATGAGCTTTTTAGCAACAAGTTCATCAGTGACTTCACGCTTGAGAATCTGTTGATCTGCTTTCGTGCTGAATTTTGAATAGAAATTTTTTATTCTCTCCCTGACATTTTGCAGGAGAACGTGGAAGACCTGTTCTTCATTGTCGATGTCTTTAAGCTGCTCAAGGACTTCAGGTGATTTAACGTTTCCGGATTCAATCTCCCCCAGACCCTTCAGCAGCGTTATCAGTTTCTTCCTGCCGTAGTTACCCAGATATTTATTCTCAAGGACTCCGCTTATGAAAAGAGTGTTGAAGAGGTTGGGAGTGAGAGCGTCAAACTCTTTCTTGTTGCCGAGAATACTTCTGAGCATATCCTCACCGATTCTGATGTTCTCCATGAAGGCGAGCTGGTTGATTACCTGTGCGGTGGCATCATAGCGATCCAGATAGGTGATAATATAGGAAAACTCTTCCAGAAGAGAGATGTCAGCGCCATCACGGATATTTTCGTCGCATGCCTTGCTGGCGTCGAGAAGAAGCTCTTCAAAGGTGTGATTACGGTGTTCGGATGCCATTTTCTTGGCATTAAGAAGTTTCAGCATATCTTCACGGTTAACCCGACTCTCTATCTGTCGCTCAGCGAAGAAGAGTCCGGCGAGAATCTGCCGGGTTTCCGAGATGTAGTCGCTCTCTTCGAGTTCGACCAGTTTTCGATCCTTGCGAAGCAGCTCATCAAGCGTGTAGAAAAGTGCGCCCGGAATCTTGTTCCTGACGGATAATGTTTTCAGCCGGGTAAGACGGGCATTTTCGAGGCGGTTTATCTCCCCCCTGAGGTTGCAGCTACAGAGGATGTTGCGGTATTCATCAACAATGCGGCGATTATCCGGATGTCTGTACATTACATCAATTCTTATCCGCTCCTGCTGGTAACGGTCTATTCCGTTATTTTGAGCAAGTTCGGTGAGTTGTGCAAATTCTTCGTCGGCAATTCTCTTTGACCGCAAATAGAGCGCCTGGAATGCATTGCGGTACTCCTCATGTCTGGTGTTGATGAGTTTGAAGAGGAAAAGCTGGAGATCTTCTATGTTTGCGTTGGCATTGATTTCAGCTAGAATCCTGTTGTCGTCGCCATTGCCAATTGCTACGGACCTTTTCAGGACCTTGCCAAAACGGCGCAGGATCAACTCCTGCTGCTCCTTAACCGCCCCGCCTAGAGTATTTGAGTGAATAAAAAAGAAGTAGTTGGTGACTGCATTGCCATCGAAGAAAATCTTGTCATAGGTAAGAGTGCCGTCAGTGCGGTCGCTGAAGCGCAGAGCGCCCGCCTTCTGGTCGAAGTGGGTGCCGTAGAGGACAAGACGGTTGATGACGTCACCCTTTGCCATGTCGGTAAGAGGTTGATCCACCCCGAACATATATTCGCAGAAAGAACCGCCGTTCCCTCTGTGTTTGATCTCATTCTGGCCGATGATAAACTCGTTGTGGGTGGAGAAAAAACGGAGCTCTGCTTCGCTGCTCTGGTCGACATTGAAAAAATAGCGTTTGTGAGCATCAATGCCTGCGGCAATGGCATAATACTCAATTTTGTTTTCCAGTAATCCGTGAAGACGGATGTCTTTATACATTTGTGGCTCTTTTTTCTTTAATTGTTGAAAAATAGCGTAATTTTAATTATTCAGCAACCGAATAGTAGCTAAAAGTCAAAGCTCCAGTGCCAGACCGTCGTAGGCAAAAAATACTCCCTCAGGCAAGGATGTCTCATCGGAGTGAGAGATTTCATGGGTCAGATGAGTCAGGAAAGTTCTCCCGGCGCCAATTTGCTGTGACACTGCAACTGCACCGGCAATGTTGAAATGATGCGGATGCGGCGTATGACGCAGAGCGTCAATGACGAGGACGTCAAGCCCATGGAGCAGGTTCATTGATTCGTCGGGAATGGAGCTGCAGTCTGTAAGATAGGCAAAATCATTGAATCGGAAACCCTGTCGTTATCATGCTGCCGTGCATTAGCGGTATAGGCGTGACGGTCAGACCGAACAGCTGGAATGGTTTGTCAACTGCATGTGGTTCGAGAAGCTGATGGTAGCCATAATGAGAATGACCGGTGAAAATGTAGGCGAACTTGCTGTCGATATTGAAGAGAGTCTCTTCTGACGCATAGCAGGGGATGATGTTTTTGTGGATAAAGTGAAAGCCTCTCAGGTCATCAATGCCGTGGATATGGTCTGCATGGGCATGGGTGAAGAGTACGGCATCAATATAAGGAATGTTCTCTCGTATTGCCTGAATGCGGAGATCGGTAGATGTGTCAACAAGGATGCATCTGCCTTCGTTCTCGACCAGCAGGGAGGTGCGTGTTCTGTTGTCCTTTGGATCAGCAGATCTGCATACTTTACAGCTGCAACCGACCATCGGAATGCCTGTTGAGGTGCCGCTGCCGAGAATGGTAAATTTCATCTGGTATCCTTTCAGGTAATGTCCTACATTAACACGAGTCATGATCAGCTGCAACCGGGTATAAAGATGAATTTTGGCGGGGGAACAGAGTTGAGAGTTGCCATAATAACCCCTTTTTATCTTCAAGCGACAAGGGGGAATGCCGTCACTGTTCGTCGTGTCGAGAAGCATCTCCGAAAACTAGGCTGCGTCACAAAAGTGTTCTCACTCGATATGCTGACGGTTGAAGCCTTGCAAGAGGCTGTCAGAGTTTTCTCTCCTGATATCCTGCATGCATTTCATGCTGTCCGTTGCGGAGATGTTGTTGCACAAATATCGCGGGACAGGCAGCTGCCGTATCTAATCACCATTACCGGAACCGAGCTCTATCGGGGTGGAGAGAGGGATTTTACCGACGCTGAGAGCGTGCTTTTGAAAAATGCCGCTGCTCTGGTAGTTTTTCACGAAGTCATTGGCAGGAGAGTTTCGGCCGGGTTGCCAGCAGTGACTCATCGATTGAAAGTAATTCCGCAGGGGGTTGAAACCCCCGGCATGAATTCGCTGGACTCCATACCCGAAGCCCCTTTTATATTTTTTCTGCCGGCCGGGATCAGGCCGGTAAAAAATGTCCTTTACTGCTTCAAGCCCCTTGAATTACTCCAGCGCAGATACCCGCAGATCCGATTGATTCTCGCCGGACCTGTTCTTGATGCCGGTTACGCAGAAAGGGTTTTGGAGGCTGTTGCCAGGCACCCCTTTTCATCATGGCTAGGCGAAATTCCAAACTCAGCCATGCCTTCGCTATACAGATCAGCCCATGTGGTCCTTAACTCGTCGCTTTCGGAAGGGGGGATGGCGAACAGCATTCTCGAAGGGATGGCGTACAACAAGCCGGTACTTGTTGCAGATATTGAAGGGAATCGATCCCTAGTTGCCGATGCAGTGAATGGGTTTCTGTTTTCAGCGGAGGAGGAATTTATTGACAAGGCTGAAAGGCTTCTGCTTGATATGGATGTACGTAAAAAAGTTGCGGCGGCCGGCAGGGCATATGTTCTGGAGAACTGTTCAGCCGTAAAAGAAGCAACGAGTTACCATGAGCTATATAATGATATACTGGGAAAAAACTGAGAGGTCTGAATGTATAACCGTTTAGTGCTTACAACTCTGGCAATGCTTCTGTTGCCGTTATCAGCGACCGGCGCTGATGTCGCAAGTCGGCAGGTTAGTGTGCTTGCTTCCGCCGCTGAGCAGATGAAACTGAAAAATTACTCCGCTGCCTCCAGGCTGGCGGCAGATTTTCCGGAAGATGGACAGCTCAACTTTCTTATGGGGGTTGCCGAGCTGAAGCGGGGGAGAAATGTCGAGGCGGCGGAACTTCTCGGCAGAGCGGCAAAGAGCTATCCGCTGTTGGCGGATTATGCCCTCTATTATCAAGCGGAGGCGAGCAGAAAAGCAGGACGGAGCGCTGAGGCTGTCCTGATTCTGCAAACGCTGCAAAAGGGGTATCCCGATTCGCCGCTGTTCAAAAAGAGTCTTCTTATGGAGGCCGATACTGCCTATGAAAGCGGCGCGTATGCTCCGGCTGCTGTGCGTTATCAGAAATTCATCGAACAGTACCCTTCCGGCGAGCGATTCACTTCAGGCATCTTTTCGTCTGGCTGTCTGCAGAGATAAAAATGGAAATGGAGCCGCCGCTGCCGCCATATTCCGTTCTCTCTGGCTTAACTCTCCCGGATCCATTCAAGCTGTAAAAGCCGAAGATGAGCTGAAGCGTCTTACTGCTTCCGGGGTTATAGTCAAGCCTTACTCTTCACAGGAACTTTTAAAGAGGGCTTCCACTCTCTATGAGCAGCGCCGCTATGATCTGGCGTTGACAACTCTGCGTTCAATAAGCACTAAAGATGAAACCAAAGATTTCACTGACCGGATCGGCTTAAAGATCGGCCAGGCGCTGCTTAAGGCAAGACGTTATATGGAGTCTGAAAATTGTCTCAAAGAACTGTCAAAGTCTGCCGCAAGAGTGGAAGTCATGTCAGAAGCCAGCTATCTCATGGCGAGAGCCATTGAGAAGGCTGGCAGAAGCGAGGAGGCATTTAATGCCTACCAACTTATCGCAGCTGTTTTTCCGGAGAGCGCGGAAGCTGACAATGCTCTCCTTGAAGCGGCCTTTATCAGGAAATTTCAGAACAGACCCAAAGAGATGATCGAAATTCTGGAAGACCTTCTGACCAGGTATCCGCAAACCGGACTCAGAGAGAGAATAATCTGGGAATCTGGCTGGGCACACTATATTTCGGGGGACAGAGTAACTGCCGCAGAACAGTTCTACAAGCTCCTGCCTGTTACCGGGTATCGCGAAAAAGCCCTTTTCTGGTATGGCAGGTCAGTTGCGGAAACAGGTGCTGACAGTGTGGCGGAAGCCAGTTTTGCACTACTTCGTACAGAGTTCCCTTTTGGTTTTTATGCACTGTCGGTTCCAGTGCAGAGCTCTAAAGGGTCGCAGGACAGTGTTCCGGTTCTTTCAGGCAATATGGCGGAGATGCTTCCTCTTCCTGAAGGGTTTGAACGGGTGAAGGCGCTAATCACCCTGGGTCTGGTCGAGAATGCCTCTGCGGAACTTGCCGCAGGCAGGAAAAAGCTTCCGAGAAGTAAAGGTGATGCCGGTCTGGCGAGGCTTTATCTGGAGTTGGGCAACTATAGCAGGGCAATGAGTCTTTATGATCCGTCCATGCTCAACAGCCTGCCTGAAAGCAGACTCGCCTGGTCATTTCTTTATCCGAAGGCTTACGGTGAAATGGTTCTCAAGTACTCGGAGCAGGCGGGGGTTGCTCCTAGCCTGGCTTATGCGGTCATGCGGGCGGAAAGTTCCTTTACCCCTTCGGCAACATCTCCGGTTGGAGCCAGAGGGCTTATGCAGCTCATGCCCCAGACTGCCGCCATGGTTCTCCAGGAAAAGAAGATAGAACCGGAGAGGCTGTATGATCCTGAACTGAATATCCGTCTCGGCACAAAGCATCTGCGGGAGCTGATCGACAAATACGGCGGGAATGAGACGGCAGTAATCGCTTCGTACAATGCCGGGGCAAGTAATGTCAATCGCTGGCTGAAGACCTACGCAAACTTGCAAGGCGAAGAGTTCATCGAAAGTATCCCCTTTGGCGAGACAAGGGACTATGTGAAGAAGGTGCTTGCTGTGGCTGCTCTTTACAGACGCCTCTATGGAATAAAGTAGCGGGCTTTGCCGGGGTGGTCAGGCGCGATCCATGTTCTCCGCTTTTGAACAATTTGACAGTATGCTGATAATATGTATAATTTGCTTTTCCCAAGCTCAACCACGTCCTTCAGGGGTCTGAATATGACTGAAGTTTCAAAGAGTATCGGGTTTCTTCTGGCCAAGGCTTATCAGCGTGCCTGTGCCCTCTACAAGGAGAAGTTCGGCAACTATGAGCTTACTCCGCAGCAGTTCGGACTACTCCGTTTTTTATGGGAAGAAGATGGCATAACCCAGGTCGAACTCTCCACTCGGAGCCAGATAGATCGAACGACAATCGGCGGTCTCATTGACAGGCTTGAGCAGTCAGGCCTTCTTGAACGTCTTCCGCATCCTGAAGACAGGCGCGCTTACAGGATTTCACTGACTCAAGCAGGCCGTGGTCTTGAAGCAGAGTTGACTCCGCTGACAGAAGAGCTCAACAGGGCTATTCTGGAACCGCTCAGTTCCGCTGAAGTCAAGACGTTGTTAACCATCTTACAGAAGTTGAAACAGTGAAAGGATCATCTATGCTGCGGATAAATTTTTTCATCGCCGTTTCTTTGCTTGCCTTGACGATACTCTCCCCGAAAACAAGCTTCGCCGAGTCAGCAGAATTGACTCTCTCCGAGTGTCTTGAACAGGCGAGGCTCAACAACCCGTCCCTGAAGCTTGCCCGGCACGACAGTGGCATTCAGACCGAGAATATTGCTCTCGCCGAAAGTGGTTACTACCCCAGGTTAGATCTGCAGGCCGGGTACACGGCTCTTGTCGACCCCAATCAATAAAGGCCGGCAGCAATTCTTTCGAGACCCAGCAGTCAAGCTTTCCTTATGCTTCAGTCGGTCTTTATCAGACTCTTTATGATTTCGGCAGGAGGAGTGCCCGAAAAGAGCAGGCTTCTCTCCAGGAAAAAGCTGTCAGTTCCGGCACGAATTCAATCAGGCAGGATGTGAACCTGCAGGTGATAAGCGCGTACTATTCCCTTCTCCAGATTGATAAGCTCGTTGATACTGCCAGGGATGAGGTGGTGCAAAGAGAGCAGCATATGAAAATTGCCAGATCACTTTATGAGGAGGGGGTTACCACTCGTAATGATCTTCTTCAGGCTGAAGTAAAACTTGCAGGAAGCAGGCAGAGACTGCTTGCTGAAAACAGCCGGCTGACAAACGGCTGGCTGCTTCTCAATTATCTGACCGGAGCTCCTGCCGAGCGCAGGTCACGGCTGGCGGAGGAGGAGATCGGCGGTTCTCCGCTTGCTGATGTTGAGCGCAATGTTCTCGAAAATCGCGATGAAATCGCAGCGCAAAAGTCGCTGATAAAGGTTGCTGAGTCTTCTGTTGAAACAAGCAGGGATGAGTTCTACCCCGAGCTGTTTTTGAAAGCCGGCATGGACTATCTCCAGAACGATAAAGCCGTTGAGCAGACTATTTGGAGCGCTACAGCCGGGGTCAAGATTAATCTTTTTGATGGCATGGCAACTACCTCGCGTGAAAGGCAGGCGGTGAAGCTTCTGGAAAAGGAGCGTGAAAGGCTGCGCGGGATGGAAGAGGCTTTTCTTCTTGAGATAAACAGTGCCAGAAACGACCTTGCTGTGGCGTTGGAAAGAATCGAAGTTACTAAAACAGCCATCAGTCAGAGTGAGGAGAACCTCCGCATCAACAATGACCGCTACAAGGCTCAAGTCGGCACGGCGACTGAGGTGATCGATGCGCAGACCCTTTTAAGTCAGGCAAAAAGTGATCATTTCCAGGCGGTCTTCGATTATCAGGTTTCAAAGGCGAGAGTCAGAAGATCGCTCGGTGAGTTGTAGGAATCAAGGAAGAAGGAGTGACAGGTGCAGCCAGCAGACAACAGTATAGATGACCAGCCGCAATCCCAACCGGCAGCCGTTAATGGCCGCCGCAAACGGGCAGGGGGCATGCTTTTTATAGCCGCTTCGGTAATAATATTATTGGCTGTCTGGTGGTGGATTCACGGACTCAGCCGGATCTCTACCGACAATGCCTTTGTTGAGGCGCATCTGCATTCAATTGCCGCTAAGGTTGCCGGCAGGGTCGAAACCGTGGCGGTTCAGGATAACCAGTTTGTTCATAAAGGAGATCTGCTCTACGAGATTGAGCCTGCAGACTACCTGCTTAAGGTGGAGGCCGCTTCTGCCGCGCTCGCTATCGTCATGAACGAGACCTCCGGAGATTATGCAAAGGTTGAGCAGAGCAGGGCGGAGCTCGAGCAGAGCAGGGCTCGGCTTCTTCAGGCAGAGAGTGATCTGCGGCGCGGCAAGGCGCTGTTTTCAAGAGAGGTTATACCCCGTGAGCAGTTGGAGCGGCTTGAGACAGGCGTGAAGATTGCCGCAGCTAAGGTGAACGAGAAGGAAGAGAACCTCAAAAAGTCGCAGGCTGAAGCAGGACTTTCGAACTCCGGCAGCAGTGAGGCGAAGGTTGCAAAGCAGAGAGCCGAGCTTGGCGAGAGAGAACTTCACCTGGAGTACACGCGAGTAACCGCCCCGGCTGATGGCTTTGTCACCCGCAAGAGCGTGGAGCCCGGCAATTATGTTCAGGCAGGTCAACCTGCCATGGTACTGGTTTCGCTGGACGATTCATGGCTCACGGCAAACTACAAGGAGAGCCAGCTTGAAAATATCATGCCGGGGCAGAGAGTCGAATTTCGTGTCGATGCCTATCCTGGGAAAAAATTTACCGGCACGGTTGAAAGCATCATGGCTGGAACAGGATCAGCCTTCTCTCTGCTCCCGCCTGAAAATGCTACGGGCAATTATGTCAAGGTTGTCCAGCGTATCCCGGTCAGAATTGCAATCGATCATCGCAGCGACCCTGACCATCTGCTCCGGGCAGGGATGAGCGTAGTGCCGACAATCTTCACTGAGCGGACGTTAGCCGATATTTTCAAATTCAGCTCGTCAAAATGAAATCGGTCAACAAATGGCTGATAACTATCACTGTCATGCTGCCGACTGTGATGGAGATCATCGATACGTCGGTTGCCAATGTAGCTCTGCCCCATATGCAGGGGAGCCTCAACGCCGGCACTGATGAGGTGACCTGGGTGCTCACCAGCTATCTGGTAAGTAATGCTGTCGTTCTCCCCATGACCGGCTGGCTGTCCAGACTGTTTGGCCGCAAACGCTTTCTCATTACCTGCATTATTCTTTTCACTCTCGCCTCACTGCTCTGTGGGGCATCTCCCAACCTGGCTACCCTGATCTGTTTCAGAATTATTCAGGGGGCTGCCGGCGGCGCACTAATCCCGATCAGCCAGGCCATCATGATGGAAACCTTCCCCCCCTACCAACGCGGAATGGCCATGGCAATTTTCGGTGTCGGAGCGATGTTCGGACCTATTATCGGCCCGGCGCTGGGTGGGTGGATTACTGATAACATGAACTGGCGCTGGATATTCTACATTAATATCCCTGTCGGCATCATCGCTGTCCTCATGGCCACTGCCTACATCCATGACCCTCCCTATATGAAACGGGTCAAGATGAAGATAGATTACTGGGGGTTGCTCTTCCTTACGACCGGTTTCGGCTCTCTCCAGGTGGTTCTGGATAAAGGGCAACAGGACGATTGGTTCAATTCCCCGTTTATTCTGACCTTCAGCGCCATATCGATTATCTCCCTGATTCTCATGGTAAGGACTGAACTGCGCAATCCCGAGCCGATTGTCAACCTGCGCCTTTTCAAGAACATCTCCTACGCTGCCGGCACCTGGATAATGTTTGTAGTCGGTTTTTGCCTTTACAGTTCCATCGTTATGATCCCCCTCTTTCTGCAGACGCTGATGGGGTACAGTGCCACCAGGGCGGGGATGGTGCTGGCGCCGGGAGGGTTGGCAACGCTCATCACCATGCCGATTGTCGGCGCGTTACTGCAGAAGTATGACGGCAGGAAGATAGTTTTTTTCGGGCTTTCCATCGGCGCTATTGCCATGTTTCTCATGCGTGGCTTTTCTCTTGATGCTGCCTACCCGGATTTTGTCTGGCCACGGGTAATTCTCGGCATCGGTCTGGCTATGACATTTGTGCCGCTGACCACTTTGACCCTGGCTACCATTCAGAAAGAAGAGATGGGGAATGCTACCGGGATGTACAATCTGATGCGGAACATGGGGGGGAGTTTCGGAATTGCGATCGCCGCGACTCTGCTTGCCAGGGACAGTCAGTTTTTTCAGGTGCAGTTGACAGCGCAAATCAACAGCATCGGCACAAAATTCAGAATGACCCTGGAACAACTGAAGACGGCCCTAATCTACCGGGGGATGGACAGCTTCACCGCTGAGAAGCAGGCAACCGCAATGATCTACAATAATGTCCGCAGGCAGGCAGGCATGCTTGCGTACAATCATATCTTCTGGTATGTCGGACTGGCCTTTATTGGCGTAATTCCGCTGCTGCTGCTTCTGAAAAGGCCCAAAATCGAACACCATTGACAGTTGCTATCAGGTAAACAGTTTACGGATTTTAAATCGAGTAATTCAAGGAATGTCATGAATATCAACTATCCTGTCTGCATAGACCTTGACCAACCAGGCCTGACCGGTTTTCGCCAGTTCATCAGCTCCTGGCTGTACTGTGGGGAGACTTTTAACCTGGTGGTCGATCCCGGGCCTCTTTCGACAATTCCCCACCTGCTTGCCGAACTGCGGCGTTATGGAGTTGAGAGGCTGGACTACATCCTCCTCACCCATATCCATATAGATCATGCCGGTGGCACCGGTGCGCTGCTGAGGGAGTTCCCCGCTGCAAAAGTCATCTGCCATCCGGACGGCATCCGCCATCTTGTTTCCCCGGCAAAGCTCTGGGAGGGGACACGCAAGGTTCTTGGCCCGGAACTGGCGTCTGCATACGGAGAGATAGTGCCGGTCCCTGAGAACAGGATACTCTTCGAAGAGGAAATCGGCATAACAGGTGTTCGTTCTTTTCTGACACCCGGCCATGCCCAGCATCACTGCTGCTATCTGCTGAACGACATTCTCTTCGCCGGTGAAGTTGCCGGGGTCCGCTGCGTTGTGCCGGAGGGGATCATGATCCGGCCGGCAACGCCGCCAAGGTTCATTCTGGAGACGGCTCTCGATTCAGTTGAACGGATGATAGCTTTAAAGCCAGGGCGGATGGTGTTTGCCCATTATGGGATGGTTGAGACAGCAGTTCAACATCTGACCATCGCCAGAGACCAGCTGCTGCTCTGGGTCAAAGGGGCGGCAGCTGTTGCAACTGTTGCCGAGTCCGAGCGGGAAGAGGCATTTTATAGCTGGCTGCAGGAACATGACGGCTATTACCGCAATATTGCCCAGCTGCCGGACGATATATTTGAGCGGGAACGCTATTTTTTCGGTAATACATATAAAGGGATGGCGGAGTATGTGGCAGCCATACCGCAGTAAAGATCAAAACAGGATATTCTCTGGATTTGCTGGAAGAAACAAATAGATGATCATTTTATGCAAAACAGGGCGCAAACTGAATCAGTTCCCGAGTCATTCAATCACGAGTTTTTTGACCTCATCTTCAAGCTGCTTTAAAATTCTGTCAGAATAGCCGTAGTAAACGCCGGCAACTACCCCTTTTTTGTCTACCAGCAGGGAGTAAGGAACCGATATCATCCCGAACTGCTCCGCCGCCAGGCTCTGCTCAAAGAGCGCCATGGGATAGCTCACCCCGTAGTCCCTCATGTAATCCTTCAGGTAATCATTGCCAATATTGAAGCCGCTGAATAACCCCAGAACGTGGAACCCTTTTTTGTCGTAACGACCGGCAAGCTTGCCGATGCTCGGTATGGCTTTCTTGCAGGCACTGCAATAATCAGTGGAAAAAATCAGCAACAGCACCCGACCGGTGTAGTTATCGTTGGTCACTTTCTGGCCGCTCGGGGTAGTGACGCTGAAGGCTGGCAGGGGCTGGCCTGTTTTCACTTTTGCATGAGCGGGCAAAGGTGCCAGCAGGTTCGTGATAACAGTAAGGATACAGGCGAATTTGCACAGAGAACGGTAAACCATAGGACCCCCTGCGGTTTGAAAATGAATTTATTATGCTGTGATTATGCCATAAAAAATAATTTAGTTGCTTGATAAAAAAAGATTGAGTGGTAAATTTCACTTAAAGAGAATTAATGTACGCTCTCTGCTGGAGCGAGTAAAAAAACCATTACCGGAAAAGGAGGAAAAGTCATGAAACTCAAGCAAGCGCTGAAAATTGCCGGTCCGGTTGCAGCATTCTGCTGCCTGTCCATGATGTACGGCTGTGCGGGATTCGAAAAGAATCATAACAAGGATATGCCCTGGTACTACATTCACAAGGAACTGCCGGCAGCGGACAGGGCAGTGGAATCGGCCCGCCAGTCAGGCAAGAGTCAGCAATGTCCCAATGAGTTCAAAGCTGCCGAGGATCTGAAAAACAAGGCTTACAGCACCTATTTGGCATGCTTTACTAAAGAGGCTATTGCCATGGCAAATGAAGCAACGGCTAAAGCCAATGCCCTCTGTCCCCCTCAGCCAGCTCCACCAATGGTCAAGGAAGAGCTTCTCCTGCCAATTCCTGCCGCTGAACCGACCCCGAATATCTACAAATACTGCATTACACTCCACACGGAGTTCGATGTGGACAAAGCTGAAATACGACCGGAATACCGTGACGAAATTGCCAAAGTGGGCAAGTTTATGCAGCAATATCCCACAACGACAGCCGTTATCGAGGGGCATAGTGACAATGTGGGCGACGCCGAACACAACCGTGATCTGTCCCAACGTCGTGCCGAGAGTGTCGTGAATCATCTGGTAGAGGTATATGGCATTGACCGTTCCCGGCTCATTGCTGTGGGTTACGGAATGGCAAATCCGATTGCCGATAATGCGACCGACGCAGGCAAACAGGCAAACCGTCGCATCGAAGCGATCATCGACTGTGCCTTCGACATGAAAAAAGTGACCCCTCCCGATCGCCTCTGCATGAGTCTCAATATGGAATTTGACACCGACAAGGCCGACATCAAGCCTCAGTATAATGATGAAATTGCCAAGGTCGGCGAATTCATGCAGCAAAACCCCACAACGACAGCCGTTATAGAAGGGCATACGGACAATGTTGGTGGGGCTGCATACAATATGAAACTGTCACAGAAACGGGCAGATAATGTCGTTGCCTATCTTGTCAAAAACTTCGGCATCGATTCATCCCGCCTGGAAGCCAAAGGGTACGGTGAAACCCGGCGAATCGCCTACAACAGTACCGCCGAAGGGCGGCAGAAAAACCGCAGAATCAATGCCATTATCGACTGCATTATCAAAAAATAGGCGATAAGGCCCGGAAGCAATAATAAAAGATTTACAGCTCACCTTTGGGCCATCTTTGCCACTCCATCAATCACAAAATCCTCAGCGTAGACCTTGCTACGCTGAGGATTTTCTCAATCAGGAGTGACAAATCCGGCCTGAATCTGATATGTTGAAGTAGCGTCCAGCCTTAAAATCCGGCATTGTTGATATTGTTGGACAAAGGCGAATGATCCGGCGGCAAAAGAAAAGGCGCCCGATAGCGCCTTTTTTAACAGGTAATCTGAAGTGAACAAACAATTTACGGCAGTTCGTTAAGATCCTTGAGCAGATCGTTAACATCGAGCCCATGAGCATTTGCCCCTTGCTCAAGTGACTCGTTCTGAGCTCCCATGCAGCCGATGCAACCGAGGTTGTACTTGCGCAGAACTTGTGCAACTTCCGGATGTGTTTGCAGTGCCTGTGCGAATGTCATGTCTTTGTTGAATTTCTCACTCATGATTTTCTCCTCTCTTTACAGGTATTTAATTTCGATAATCTCGTACTCTTTGGTCCCTGAAGGGACTTTTGCTTTTACCGTGTCATCAATCTTGTGCCCGATCAGAGCCTTGCCGACAGGGGAGGTGCAGGAAATCTTGCCGAGTTTGATGTCAGCTTCTTCCTCACCGACAATCTTGTAACAGACCTCTTCCTCGCTGGCAGTGTCATAAAGCGTCACCGTTGCCCCGAAAACCACCTTGTCGGGTTTCAGGTTGGAAAGATCGACAATATAGGCACGGGCAAGCTTGTCCTGCAGTTCCTGAATGCGGCCTTCGATGAAACCCTGTCTGTTTTTGGCGGCGTCGTACTCGGCATTTTCCGACAAGTCGCCATGGGCGCGTGCCTCAGCGATGTCCTGAATAACTTTGGGGCGCTCTTCGCGGATCAACCTTTTAAGTTCGTCCTGCAATGATTCGTGACTCTCTTTGGTCATCGGTACTGAATGTGACATTAAATGGAAGCTCCTTCAAAAAAACTGCCGGGGCGGCAAGAGTTGCCACCCCGGAAATGTGAATATATATGAAACTAACTGAATCAGGCAAGAAAATCTTGCAACGCCTTCACTCCGAGTCCGTGCTGCTGGATTGAAACTATTGCATCTACGGCAGCTCGTGCACCTGAAACAGTGGTGAAATAGGTAACTCCGCTTGCCAGGGTCTCTCTTCTGATGGAATAGGAGTCGGCTACTGCCTGTGCTCCGTGGGTCGTGTTTATAACCATGGCGATATCGCCGTTCTTGATTGCGTCAACGATATGAGGCCGCCCCTCAAGAACCTTGTTCACCGTCTGCACCTGAACGCCCTTCTCCTTCAGATAGGCTGCCGTACCGCGTGTAGCAAGGATCTGGAAGCCGGCTGTATACGAGGTTCAGGGCAATCTGCACAAGATGTTGCTTGTCGGTATCCTTGACGCTGATGAATACCTTTCCCTTTGTCGGCAGCTTCACGCCGGCGCCCAGCTGTGCTTTGGCAAAAGCTTTGGCAAAGGTGTCATCTATCCCCATGACTTCGCCGGTTGACTTCATCTCCGGGCCAAGGATGGTGTCGACTCCGGGGAATTTTACAAAGGGGAATACCGACTCTTTGACAGCGACGTGGGAGATTTTTATCTCTTCCAGGATCCCTTGCTCTTTGAGCGACTCGTCCACCCATGATGCTGGCGGCAATTTTTGCCAGAGGCCGGCCGGTGGCTTTGGAAACAAACGGTGAGGTCCTCGATGCCCGTGGGTTGACCTCCAGGATGAAGATATCATCCCCTTTCAAGGCAAACTGAACGTTCATCAGCCCCTTTACATTCAATTCCAGAGCCATCAGAGTTGTCTGTCGTCGGATCTCATCGACTACTTCCGCGGAGATGGAGTAGGGGGGGAGAGAGCAGGCCGAGTCACCGGAGTGAATGCCGGCCTCTTCGATATGCTCCATGATGCCGCCGATAACCACATCTGTGCCGTCACAGAGGGCATCGACATCGATCTCGATAGCTTCGTCAAGAAACTTGTCGACCAGAATCGGATGTTCCGGCGAAGCCTGGACAGCGGTGTGCATATAGCGGCGCAGATTGTCCACGTCATAGACGATCTCCATGGCCCGTCCGCCGAGAACATAGGAGGGACGAACAACAACCGGATAGCCGATCCGGTCCGCCACATTCTCCGCTTCCTCGAAAGAGCGGGCCGTGCCGTTTTCCGGCTGCTTCAGCCCAAGTTTGTGCAGCATCTCCTGGAAACGCTCACGATCTTCGGCCCGGTCGATGGAGTCAGGCGAAGTGCCGATAATCGGCACACCGGCCTTCTCCAGGGCAACCGCCAGCTTCAGCGGAGTCTGGCCGCCGAACTGGACGATCACTCCATACCGGCTTTTCAATGTCGACAATGGAGAGCACATCCTCATAGGTCAGCGGTTCGAAATAGAGCCGGTCGGAGGTGTCGTAGTCGGTTGAGACGGTTTCGGGGTTGCAGTTGACCATGATGGTCTCGTAGCCGTCCTCTGCCAGGGCAAAAACTCCATGGACACAGCAGTAGTCAAACTCGATCCCCTGGCCGATCCGGTTCGGTCCGCCGCCGAGGATCATGATCTTCTTGCGGTCGGTCACTTCGGCTTCGCACTCTTCCTCGTAGGTTGAGTAGAGGTAGGGGGTGTAGGCAACAAACTCGGCAGCACAGGTATCAACCCGCTTGAATACCGGTTTGATACCAAGTGAAAGGCGCAGCTGCGCGGAGCTCTTCATCATTCTTACCCCAGAGCTTGCCAAGAAATTTATCGGCTGAAGCCATACTGCTTGGCTTCCCGGATGATGTCTTTGAGATTCTCCTCAGGTTCAGTGGCAACGTTAACCTTTTTAAGCTCTTCTTCCTTCTCGATGATCTGCCGGATGTTGTGCAGGAACCAGGGGTCGATGGCGGTAATGTTCATGAATTTCATCGACAGTCATGCCGGAGCGGAGCGCATCGCCCAGATACCAGAGCCGGTCCGCAGTTGGGAGTTCGCAGTTTATCCGTCAGGAGTCTGCTGCTCCTTGGCGGTCAGTGCCCGCCGGGTTTCAGCTGGTGAGGTCGAACAGCCGCGATTCAAAGCCGGCAGAGCCGATCTCCAGGGAACGGAGCGCTTTCTGGAAAGACTCCTTGAAGGTCCGGCCGATGGCCATGACCTCGCCGACCGACTTCATCTGGGTGGTCAGGGTGGCATCGGCTGCCGGAAACTTTTCAAAGGTAAAGCGCGGTATCTTGGTGACCACGTAGTCGATGGTCGGCTCAAAACAGGCCGGTGTTTCGCGGGTGATGTCGTTGATAATTTCGTCAAGGCGGTAGCCGACTGCCAGCTTGGCGGCGATCTTGGCGATGGGGAAGCCGGTCGCCTTGGAGGCGAGGGCCGAGGAGCGGGAGACCCGCGGGTTCATCTCGATGACGACCAGCCGGCCGTCACGGGGATTGATGCCGAACTGGATATTGGAGCCGCCGGTATCGACGCCGATTTCGCGGATGATCTTGAGCGAGGCGTCGCGCAGGATCTGGTATTCCTTGTCGGTCAGGGTCTGGGCCGGGGCAACGGTGATGGAGTCGCCGGTATGGACCCCCATCGGGTCGAAGTTTTCGATGGAGCAGATGATGACCACGTTGTCGGCGGTGTCCCGCATCACTTCCAGCTCGTACTCCTTCCAGCCGATAACCGACTCTTCGACCAGAATCTCGTCGGTGGGCGAAGCATCGATGCCGGCCATCGCCATCTGTTTCGTAC
Source organism: uncultured delta proteobacterium (assembly GCA_963810975.1). Classification (GTDB taxonomy): domain Bacteria; phylum Desulfobacterota; class Desulfuromonadia; order Geobacterales; family DSM-12255; genus VEOV01. The sequence goes on from CAWEPN010000010.1 coordinate 110,626, forward strand.
TCTTCCATATTGTAGGCGATGCCGCCGCCGGTGCCGCCCAGGGTAAAGGAGGGGCGGATGATGGCCGGGAAGCCGATCGTCTTTGATCACCTCCATGGCCTCCTGGCAGATTGTGGGCCAGGCCGGAGCCGGGAACTGCCAGACCGATCTTCTCCATTGCCTGCCTTGAAGAGGGTCCGGTCTTCGGCCTTCTTGATGGCCGGCAGCTTGGCGCCGATCAGTTCGACGCCGAACTTCTCCAGGATCCCCATCTCGGCCACGGCCACAGCCGTATTGAGAGCCGTCTGTCCGCCCAGGGTCGGCAGAATCGCATCAGGACGTTCTTTCTCGATGATCTTGGCCAGGATCTCCGGCGTGACCGGCTCGATATAGGTGCGGTCGGCAAAATCCGGGTCGGTCATGATGGTGGCCGGGTTGCTGTTGAGCAGCACCACCTCGTAACCCTTCTTCCTTCAGCGCCTTGCAGGCCTGGGTGCCGGAGTAGTCGAATTCACAGGCCTGGCCGATGACGATCGGGCCGGCGCCGATGATGAGGATCTTTTTGATGTCGGTTCTTTTTGGCATTATGTCTCCTTACAATGAATGGGAATGGTTCCCCAATAATTTCATGGCTATGCAAAACGTCTTATAATTGTATCGATAAAATTTCCTAAATCTTTGATGCCGTTCCTTGATCATAATAAACTTACCTGAAAATGAAAAAAACCGCTCCGGCCATACAGCAGCCTGCCCAGAGATAATCCCACTTCAGCGGCACTCCCATGTAAAAGACCGCGAAGGGGACGAATACACAGAGGGTGATCACTTCCTGGGTGATCTTGAGCTGGGCCAGGGTGAAACTGCCGTGGTAGCCGATCCGATTGGCAGGCACCTGCACCAGATACTCGAAAAAAGCTATCCCCCAGGACACCAGTACGGCAACCAGCCAGTGGCGGTTGCTGAGATTCTTCAGATGCGCATACCAGGCAAAAGTCATGAAGACGTTCGAAATTGCCAGGAGTATGACTGTCTTCACACAGTACCTCTCTCCCTGTCCAGTTCCTGCACCCAGCCGTTTTCCAGGCCGTTCTCTTCAAGGGCAGTCGTTGCTACGGCATACTCTTCCTGATTCAGAGGGCGGTTGATGCCGATGGTGCGGGCTGCCTCACCTGCGGGAAAATACTGGCTCATAAGAGCTATATGCGTATCAATGCCGATGGTTTCTGCTATCCAGCGGAGGGTTTCGCTGCTGCCGGCTTTGTCTGCCGGCAGTACCAGGTGGCGGATGATGAGCCCCTTTAGAGCGATTCCGCTGTCATCAAGCTGAAGGTGGCCGGTCTGTCTGAACATCTCCAGCACTGCCTGCCGGTTTATATCTACGTAACCGGGAGCCGAGGATATCGCTTGAGCGTCATCATCTGCAGCATACTTCATGTCCGGGAGGTATATGTCGACAACTCCGTCAAGCAGTTGCAGTGTATCAATTTTCTCGTAACCGCTCGAGTTCCAGACAAGCGGCAGACTGAATCCCTGCGGAATAGCCAGCCAGATTGCCGCAAGGATCTGCGGGAGAAAATGCGTCGGGGTGACGAAATTGATGTTGTGAGCTCTCAGTTTCTGGAGTTTGAGCATTCTGGCGGCAAGCTCTCTGCAGGAAATCTCATTCCATTGCCGAGATGGCTGATCGGAAAGTTCTGACAGAACTGGCACTTCAGAGAGCAGCCAGAAAAGAATATCGTCCCTGAGCCTTTAGTGCCGGAAATGGGCGGCTCTTCGCCACGATGCAGGTTCGCCGAGGCAATTTTGGGTTTCGAGCCGGAGCGGCAGATGCCGGCTTCTCCTTTGAGGCGGTTGACACCGCAATCATGTGGGCAGAGATCGCAGGACTTCAAGCCGGGCATAGGCCGATTTCACTCGCTGCAGCAGCTCACCTGAATTGTAAAGATCGATGTAACGTCATAATCATGATTTGTAGGAAGCGATAGATGTGATCAGCTTGCGATTCAGCTCGCTCAATATTCGCCCCTACACAGTCACTGTGTTTCTCCATCATCTCCACGAACCGGCCAAACAGATACTGTGAATCGTGCGGGCCGGGCGATGCCTCCGGATGATGCTGGACCGAGAAGATCGGCAGCTTGCAGTGGCGGATACCTTCGACGGTCTGGTCATTGAGGTTTCGTGGCCGAGGCAGGCGGCATCACCCAGAGAGTCAAGGTCGACGGCAAAACCGTGATTCTGGGCGGTTATCTCCACTTTTCCCGTTGCATGTCCATAACCGGTAGATTGGAGCCATGGTTGCCGAAGGGGAGTTTGACGGTTGTGCCGCCAAGGGCCAGTCCCAGCAGCTGATGGCCCAGGCAGATGCCGAAGATCGGTTTCTTGCCGATAAACTTCCTGATCTCTTCCTGAACCTTCACCAGCGGTTCCGGGTCGCCAGGACCGTTGGAGAGGAAGATCCCGTCCGGATTCATGGCCAGAGCCTCTTCCGCCGGGAAAGTGGCCGGCACGACGGTCACATCGCAGCCTGCATCAACCAGACAGCGGAGGATATTGTATTTGATGCCGAAATCATAGGCCACGACCTTGTATTTCAGCGTTGCAGGGTCAACCTGCGGATAGCCGCCCTCCAGGTCCCAGACCCCTTCGGTCCAATGGTAAGGCTTGTCGCAGGAGACACCGCTGGCCAGGTCCAGTCCGGCCATGCTGGGCGCTGCTTGTGCCTTGGCAACCAGGCTGGCGTGATCCATGTCGACAGTCGAAATGATGCCGTTCTGCGCGCCATTGTCCCGCAGATGGCGGGTCAGGGCTCGGGTATCAATCCCTTGAATGCCGACCACGCCATTTTCCTTGAGATAGGAGTCAAGACTCATGGTTGCCCGCCAGTTGGAGTAGTTGTCCTGGTACTCCTTGACGATGAAACCGGAAAGGAAAAGTCCGCGGCTCTCGATATCCTCGGGGTTGATGCCGGTATTGCCGATCTGGGTATAGGTCATGGTGACCATCTGCCCACTGTAGGAAGGGTCGGTCAAAACTTCCTGATAGCCGGACATGGCGGTATTGAATACTACTTCACCGGTTGCTTCACCGCTTGCTCCAAATGATTTGCCTTCAAAAATGCGCCCGTCAGCGAGCGCAAGGATTGCTTTCATGTTTAGTACTCCAGAAGATTATTTATGCTTTGACAAGTTTGCCATTTACTATCGTTGCGACGGCAGCACCCTTTTACTTCCCAGCCGATAAAGGGTGAGTTTTTAGATTTACTGGAAAGTTTGTCTGCTTTGACAGTCCAGACTTTTGCCGGATCGATGATGGTTATGTCTGCAATTGCATCAGTTTTCAGAGTCCCCCGATTCAGTCCAAGTATGGAAGATGGGCTGCAGGACATCTTCTCTATGAGCTGATTAATGCTAAGCAGGCCATCGTCAACAAGTTTAAGCGAAAGGGGCAGAGAGGTCTCAAGCCCAATGATACCGTTCATCGCTGCATCGAACTCAACATCTTTTTCATCAAGATGATGCGGGGCATGATCCGTAGCGATGCAGTCGATGGTGCCGTCTTTAAGCCCCTCTTTAATGGCGGCAACGTCGTCAGCTTCCCGCAGCGGTGGATTCATCTTGGCGTTGGTGTTGTAACCGCGCACAGCATCATCGGTGAGGGTGAAGTAGTGAGGAGCAGTTTCGCAGGTCACTTTTACCCCGCGAGCCTTGGCTTCCCTGATTATTCTGACCGAGTCCTTTGTGGATACATGGGCAATATGGATCGGAGCGCCGGTGTATTCCGCCAGCATGACATCCCTTGCGGTGGCGATATCCTCGGCTACCCGCGGAATCCCTTTCAGGCCGATCTCTGTGGAGGTAAAGCCTTCGTTCATGACCCCTTCGCCTACCAGGGAAAGTTCTTCGGCGTGGGTAATAACCATAATGCCGATGCCATTTGCATACTGGAGCGAGCGGCGCATAAGTTCGGCGCTGGTGACCGGCCTGCCGTCGTCGGAAACAGCTACACAGCCGGCCTCTTTCAATTCGCCCATCTCGGACATGCGCTCGCCGTTCATGCCGTAGGTAATGCTCCCGACCGGGAAGACGTTGCAAAAGCCTTCATCTTTTGCCTTGTTGATGATGTAGCTGGCAATCGCCTTGTTGTCTATGACCGGTTTTGTGTTCGGCATGCAGCAGACCGAGGTGAAACCGCCGGCAGCAGCGGCCCTTGTGCCGCTAATTATGTCTTCCTTGTACTCAAGTCCCGGATCACGGAGATGGACGTGCATATCAATAAGACCGGGAACTACATATTTGCTGCTTGCATCAACGACTTCGGTGCCGGCGGGAGCAGTCAGTCCTTTGCCCAGTTCTCTTACCCGCCCTTCAACTACCAGGATGTCAAGAACTTCATCAAGACCCTGAGAAGGGTCAATCACTCTGCCGCCTTTTATAAGTAAATTCATAAAGATTACCTCGTTAAGAGTTTTTTTAGTTAGAATTTCACTACTCCAGTTCGCCGCCGCAGACGTGATACAACATCGCCATCCTCACCGCGACACCGTTCTCAACCTGTTTCAGAATGTGCGATTGTTCGCCATCAACCACATATGAAGACATCTCTACACCGCGATTTATCGGCCCCGGGTGCATGACCATGGCATCTGGCTTGGCAAGTTTCAGGTTTGTCGGATTAAGACCAAAATATCTCGAATATTCACGGGTATTAGGCATGAGGGTTTTCCCCTGCCGCTCCTGCTGAATCCTTAGCATCATTACTACGTCTGCGTCCTGAATCGCTTCGTTCATGGTTGCGCAGGAGGTAACATTGCCGAGGTTTTCTACTCCTGGCGGTATCATCGTGGGGGGGCCAGCTACAAAAATGTGTGAGCCGAGTTTGGTAAGCCCTTGTATGTTCGAGCGGGCAACGCGGCTATGGGTAATATCGCCGACAATGGCAACCTTAAGCCCGTCGAGACGCCCAAACCGGTCTTTTATGGTCAGCATGTCCAGAAGCCCCTGTGAAGGGTGCTCATGGGTGCCGTCGCCGGCATTGATAATCGAGCAGTTCGGCATCTTCTTGGAGAGAAAATAATGTGAGCCGGAGACCGCATGGCGCATGACGATAATGTCAGGCTTCATGGCCAGGAGATTCAGGGCTGTATCGGCGAGAGTCTCCCCTTTGGTCGTTGAACTGGAAGAGGTGGTGATGTTAACCGTATCTGCCGAAAGTCTCTTCCCTGCGATTTCGAAAGATGTCCTTGTGCGGGTTGATGCCTCATAGAAGAGGTTGATGATCGTTCTGCCGCGTAGAGTCGGAACCTTTTTTATCTCCCGGCTGTTTATCTCCCGCATGCTTTCAGCTGTTGAGATAAGAAGTTCAATCTCTTCTTTTGTCAGATCCCTGAGTGCGATGATATCCTTGTGAGCGAAACTTTTCATGCCTCCCCCCTCTATTTTTCTAGTACAACCTCAATAGGTGCGTAGTTTTCGTCAAATTTAACCGCGATACTCTCTTTGATGCTGGTCGGAACATTTCTGCCGACAAAATCAGCCCTTATGGGGAGTTCGCGGTGACCCCGATCAATGAGGACGGCCAGTTGGATGCAGGCAGGGCGGCCGTGATCCATAATGGCATCCATCGCTGCCCTGATGGTCCGGCCGGTAAAGAGAACATCATCAAACAGAACCACTCTGTTCCCTTCAACAGGAAAAGGGATGTCGGTCTTTCCAACCGGCAGATGCAGGCCATGTCCCTTGAAATCATCGCGGTAGAGGGTGATATCAACTTCGCCAACAGGAATTTTGCCGCCTTCGATCTCCTCAAGACGTTTGGCAAGTTCACGCGCCAGATATACTCCGCCGGTTCTGATGCCAACAAGGGAGAGATTCTCAACCCCCTTATTCTTCTCAAGGATTTCGTGGGCAATTCTTGTCATTGCTCTGCGAATCCCGGTTCCATCAAGAATTATTGTGCTTTCCTCACCCATGTTCACCCCCGGTCAAAAAATAAAAGAGCCTTCCCGCGCGGATGCAGAAAGGCTCTTCTCAAGAATTGATAAAGATTGTTTTCATACACCTTTGCTAACCTCACAGGGCTATCTTAAAAGGTAAAATTTTCACGAAGAATAAAGCGGCTATCAGGCGAAGTCAAGGCAATTAATTCTCATAATCACCATAAGCATGCTAACCCGCACCAATAAGACTGCAACTGCCTGTCAATCTGGCGCTGACCAGCTAGAACCGGTCGGCGTGAGAAGTCGGCCGGGGCGGCCTGAATCATATGCCATACATAAACGCATACATTGCTAGGCACAAATTGTCTGACCGGCATATCCTAGCCCCGCCTCCCGATTCCGCATTATCTTGTAATAACAGCATGATAGAAGAGATGCCTCACTTGGCACAATTTTAGATATTACAAATGTAAAGGCGCCAATAATACAGCAATACGACCACCCTGCAGGGTCACCAATTAATGCAAAGGAGGCAGCTATGAAAACCACACGTTCGGATAGATCGAAAGCAACGACTGGCGGCAGGCTTAAGGGTTTAGTGCCGACTATAACCTGTCTGATTATGGCCATGACGCTGTTTATTGCCGGCTGTTCGCACCCGCTGGCCGTAAAGAACATCGAGCAGTATCACACCTTCGGCGACAATTCGCTGGATAAACCGACGGCAATCGGCATTGTCAGCAACTATGCAAGACCGGACGACCAGAAGTTGTTGAATGGCATTGCGTCCTCCCTCGGCAGTCACTCCGCCAAAGTCATCATGCCGTACACGAGTGGCAATAAGGGTGACGCTGACGTGGTCGCGACCATAGCCATCAGATCCACGTACGAAGGTTCCGGCACGAATTTCTGGATAAATTTCCCCGGCTTTCTGGTCTGGGCTCCGGCCTGGAACGGCTACATCTATGAAGTCAATCATAACGTAGACGTAAAGCTGACAAATGCCGGCGGGCAGCAGTTTGCGGCGTTCACCGTCCCGGTCAAGTTGGACGTCCGCCATGCTGACATCAACCGGACCTGGACCGAGATCAGCTGGCTCGAATTCGGTGTCATTGCCCTTGTCGGCGGCATTCACTTTACAAACTACGATGAGAGCGTGACCCCGCTGCTGGCGAATGCCATTCAACAGCCGGTGGGGAATTATATCTCGCAGGAGATCATCAAGCGGATCAATGACCACTTGAACGTGATCAAAGCAAGCAGCGCCTCTCCCCTTTTATGAAAATTAATCAAGGGAGTGATAGAAGCCGCATCACCGACTGTACTGGTGATGCGGCTTTTTCGTTTGTTCATGCCTTTTGCAGGTATTTTTTGACCGTCCGGCGGTCGAGGCGGGTCCGTCTTGCGACCTCTTCATAGGTGCCGAACTGATCGAACAGCCTCCGGCAATAGTTTGCCAGCAGGGTATGGGCATCCATGCTGCCATCCTTCATGGCGGTCGCTTCGCCGGCTCCGCCCTGCGGGGATGAATCCCCCAGGTATCTGCCGGTGATGAGAATCCGCCGCGTCGCCTGCTCAAGCTCCCTGACGTTACCCGGCCAGGAATAGTCCGCCGGCAGATCCCGCCGCAGCGCACTCAGCACCAGATCAACCAGCCCCTGCCGGAAAACCCCGACCATCCGCGTCAGGAGGTGGTCGACCATAACCTCCAGTTCCAAGGGCTCCTCGGCAATCCTCTCCCGCAGGGACGGAACGACAATCGTGTCGGAGCAGAGCCGGTAGTAGAAATCGTCGCGAAACTGCCCGTTGCGCCGCATGTCGTCCAGCGACCGGTTGGTGGCGGCAATAACCCGGCCGTGAAAACGGAGCCTGTCATGACTCCCCACCGCGGAGAACGTCCGCTCCTGCAGGACCTGGAGAAGCTTGATCTGTACCGGGATCGACAGGTCGCCGATCTCGTCGAGAAAGATGGAGCCGTGCGGGCTGCACCGGCTGAAAACCCCTTCATGGTGCTCCACTGCCCCTGTGAAGGCTCCCTTGCGGTGGCCGAACAGTTCCGACTCGATGAGCGTTTCGGGATACTGGGAGAGATTGAGCGAAATGAAGTTGCGGGTGAAACTCTCGACGAACTGGCCCTTAGCCGGGTCGAAGGGGATGAAGCAGGAGCGGCCGATGGCCGCGGCCGCGGCCCCCTTGCCGGTACCGGTCTCCCCCAGCAGAATGGTGGAAAAGTCCTCCATCCGGTTCCAGAGATGAGTGTCGTAGAGGTCGATGCTCCTGGTGAAAACGTTGTTCCAGAGGTTGAAGCGGAGATTGTGCATCGATCTGCTGACGCCCACCAGGCCGCTCTCGATGAAATAGAAGGCACGGCGGAACTGGTAGAACAGGGCGAAATATTTCAGCGCTTCCCATTCGGAAAAGCCGAGTCCGACAAGTTTAGCCAATGCATCCCGGGCGAAAGGCACCTTGCAGAGCTGGTCCCCGGCCTCAACCTGTTTCGGGATGAAGGCATCAAGCTCCGCCCGTAAACGGTGGTAGACCGTGAAGAGGAACACGACCCCGGTAGTACGCCTCTCCTCCCCCTCATAGAGATTGACATTCGCCCGTCCCGAATTCTCCATAATGCGCAGACGCTCCGCCACCCTGGCAGTGACCAGTTGAACCATCTCCTCGCGGGACAGGTCGGTCCGGGAGACACCGGTAATTCTCCGGTCGAAATCCATCCGCTCCTGGCTGAAAGGATTGGCAAAGGCGGCGTTCGCCACGTCAGCGAAGAATTCCTTCTCTTCTGTCCGTAGTGATCGAGATGTTTTCATGCGTTAAACCCTCCTGATGGTAATTATACCAATGTGTTGGCTGCCAGGCAAATTTGCATACACCTTTCCGCATTTATGTCATGACAGACATACAGTTCTTTCTTTTCTCAAGCGATATATCTAGCAATTACAGCAAGTTACAGGTTAAGAAAAGATGGCACAAGAATTGATTATATATGTATAGAAGCACGAACAATCGGATGAAGCTGCCAGTGGAGATTAAATCCCATCCCACAAGCAGACAAGGGGGGTGATGAACATGAATGATGTAGTTGTGACCGGCTTTACAACAATTACGTATAGATTCGCATTTCACAAGAAAAGGAGACCGTCATGAAAAAGCTATTCGTCATTCTGATCATGGCAGCAGGCATTGCCGGCTGCGCCAACACCAAGGATCTGGCAAAGACCCTGCGTTACGCGGACAACACGCCGGTCGGGGCAGAAAATATCAAATTCATCGAGCTTGATCAGCTGAAGCGGGGGACGGCGTGCACTCTGAACCTGTTCTATTTCATTCCGCTGTTCGGTGACGGTTCGATCATCGCCGCCGCGGATGAAGGAAAAGTCAATTCCGTCGAACTAATCGGCGAAACCGGCAGCTGGTACTTCCCTTTCAGCACCAACTGCACCGTGGTATTCGGGGACAAGAGCGCCATCGTCATGAATCGCAAGTAGACGGAGCGATCTTGAGTCTGGACAGGGACCGCATACTACTGAGGTTGTGCGGCCAGACGGAACGAGCGTCGGCGCAAAGGCCGGAATCGGGAGAATAAAAAAACGGCAACCGGAAAAACCGGCTGCCGTTTCTTATTTGGTGATCCCAAGGGGACTTGAACCCCTGCTGCCGACGTGAAAGGCCGGTGTCCTAACCACTAGACGATGGGACCGTGAAAAGGTGTTACAGGCTGCTTAGCCTGACGAAGAAAAACTTTATAACAGAGTCGATATTCTCAGTCAACTGTTTTTATAATAGTTAAACTTTATCTGGTAATTATCTTGATAAATTTGAAAAGATAATCTGCGCCGGACCATACAGTTAAGAAAAATGCGATCCAGAAGTAAAACATGCCGACATTATGCATATTAACGAGAAGGAGAGGGTGGCTAGAGGAGAAAAACCAGTGGTAGTCGTAATGCAGAAGTAAGGCAATTATTGCTACTATCTGGAAGATTGTCTTGAATTTGCCAAGTTCGCTTGCTTCTATAATTATCCCTTCAGATGATGCTATTCCTCTCAGTCCGGTAATGATGATCTCACGCCCCAAAATTATAAGAACCATCCACGCCGGTACTCTGCCAAGCGGTATGATCATGATCAGGGCAGCCATTACGATAAGTTTGTCGGCGATAGGATCAAGAAATTTGCCGAATACAGTAACTATCCCCATTTTACGGGCAAGGTAACCGTCCAGCCAGTCAGTGAAAGATGCAGCAGAAAAGAGCGCAGCTGCCCAAAATGAGGACTCACGCTCTCCGGTTAAAAGAAGAAATACCATGAGAGGTATTGCAGCGATCCGCATTAAGGTGAGGATATTCGGTATGTTCAATATTGGTGGTGATTTTATTTCAGCTTCAGGCATTTATATGACCGGTAATTAAGTGGCTATTTTAGTTCGAGGCGTAGGTTCTTTGATAACTCAAGACTTTGCTGACATAATTGCGAGTCTCCTCATACGGAGGAACCCCGCCATGTTTGGCAACATTTCCCAGGCCGGCGTTGTATGCGGCAAGCGCGAGAGTTACATCCCCCTTGAAAGTATCCAGCAGAAACCTCAGGTAACGGACACCTCCGCGAATGTTATCCGAAGGGTTGAATGAGTTAGCGACCTTCAGGTCTTGTGCGGTGCTGGGCATAAGCTGCATAAGACCAGCTGCGCCTTTACTGGAGACAGCGTTTGGATTGTAGCCGGACTCGGCGTGAATAACTGCTTTGACAAGAGATCTGTCCACACCGAACTCGGAAGAGCAGGAGTTTATTATCTGATCGAATTCAGCCGGATTTCTCGAAATCCTGCCAAGACCGAAGTTTGTCCTGAGACGCTTGTCTTTCTGGATGTCGCGCATGAAAATCTTGAAGCGACGATCAGTAGGTGTGTCGGTAAAGTGGATGACCCCCTCGCTGTCTTCATATTTATATATGTCAGCCAGTGAGATTCCGGGAGATGTAATCAAAATTACAAACAGTGTGGTTGTAAGGATCATGTAATTGATCATAAATTCACCATGCATTAGTATATAGTCGAATACGTGCTCTAACACAAGAAGCAATCAAGCCAAACATTTTTACGGATGAAAATATAATTTGACAAAAATTTAAAGAATATCTACATATATGCATATTTTTCAAAATTGCTGGGGAGGGCATCTTTAATGGCGTTTGATAAGGAGAAAGATTTTATTCACGAAGCAGAAGTGCTGAAAGTGCTCGGACACCCGGTCAGGCTGAAGATAGTCGCGGGTCTCTGCACGAAAGAGTGCAATGTGAAAAATATCTGGGAGTGTCTCGGTCTTCCCCAGGCAACAGTTTCACAGCACCTGGCGCTACTGAAGAATAAGGGGATTATCGAGGGGAAGAGAGGCGGCGCAGAAGTCTTCTATTCAGTGGTCCATCCGCTTGCCAAGAAGATTGTTGAAATTCTCACCTGAAATTATAGCTTCGCGCCGAAGCCGTAGAGCACATGATAGGTAGCCCGCACCCCGTCGTTATCGCCGTATTTTTCCCGGTAAATCTCCATCATCCTGAGCATTGCGCTCCGGCCTGAAAGTCCGCCGTTACCTTTTGGGGCAGCGCTCCCTGCTCCTATCCCTTTCAGGGAACGGAGGAGAGCTGTTACGTCATGATGGATCTCAATCTCCATTTCTTCATTCACATTGCACCCGGTGAAGCCCGCAGCGGTCATTGCAGAAAGGATCGCTTCAGCTGATGCAAACTGATGTGTCCGGTTTATTGACGGTCTGTCTGACTCGATGGCAGCGGTCAGGTAGGAATCTCTTAGTTCAAAGAGAGTTTTTTCGCCAAACAGCGCAAAACAGAACCTGCCGGACGGTTTCAAAACCCGGTAGGATTCGGCAAAAGCCTCTTCTATTGGCGATATCCATTGATAGGTAGATGTGGAGACAACAATATCAAAAGTGCCGTCTCTGAAAGGGAGGTTCTCTGCGTCACTACAGCTCAGAGCCGTTCTCTTGCTCTGCTTCAGCCTGTTGCGGGCAAATTTTGTCATTTCGAAAGCCAGATCTATGCCCACTAGATCTGTTTCTGGAAACATTCGGCTGATTTTTTCCAGTAATCTGCCGGTGCCGGCACCTATATCAAGCAATGAGGCCGGAGGGGTGATGTTATTTGCCAACAGTTCAATAAACCGGTCGGTGACTTTTTTTTGCACTTTCGCGAGGGAGTCGTACTGACTGGCGTGACTGCCGAATGATTTTTTGACCAGTGCTCTTTCAATCTCTGCCATTGATTCTCCTGGCGAAACCACTTACTTCAGCGTTAAATATTTCCGGAGCGGTCAAAAAAGGTGCATGCCCTGAAGAGGGGATTATCTTAATAGATGCAAGGGGGAGATGGTTGGCCATAAACTCTGCTGCTCCAACAGGACAGATGCTATCCTCCGCTCCGTGTATAAGGAGCACTGGGAGGCTTGTTTCCGGCAAAGAATGACGGAGATCTGTAAATGTCAACTCACTCAATGCAGAGAGCGAGGCTTGGAGAGGCGGGAGCGCGTAAACAGTTTTAGCTGCAATATCCAGTAAATCCAGGGAGGCGGTTTCTTCTTCTGAGAACATGTTCTTGAAAAACTGGCCTGCAGTCACTTTAAAATCTCTCTTAAGCCGAACTGCCATGCCTCTGACCTCTTTTGCGGCGAGTCCGCAGGGGTAGTCGTCTGCACTGCAAAAGCGTGAAGTGCCGCCGACAAGGATCAGGCCGGAGATTCTTTCTTTCAGTGCCGCCGCGGCTTTGATTGCTAACTGTGCGCCCATTGACCAACCGACAACAATAACATTTTCGATTGCAAGATAATCCAGCAGAACTTCAATGTCGTTCAGGCAGGCAGCGTAGCTAAAGTCTGTGGAGTCAGATCTTCCGTGCCCGCGAAGATCCATCGTGATGATCCGCAGAGTCGAGGATAACGGCAGCTGGAAATACCATATTTTTTTTGACATCATCCAGCCGTGAAGGAAAAGTACCGGTGGCCCGGAGCCAAGGTCGGAAAAACTGATATTGGAGCCATCTTTTGCATGAATGATCGGCATTTCAGATGAGATCCAGCTTCCTGGCGACGAAGATAATCTTGTCAGCTGCAAATTCAAGGTCATCGGGTGTGTGAACAGCCATAACCGTACATCTGAGTCGACATTTTCCTGCGGGCACGGTAGGAGGGCGAATCCCCTGGACGAAAACTCCCTCTTCAAGAAGAGCTTTTGAGAAATTCATGGTTTCTGCTGCTTGACCGACCATGACCGGAATGATCTGTGTTGTGCTCCCTAAAGTATTGAGTCCAGACTTCTCCAGAATCCCGCTAAAGAGCCTTCTGTTGGCCTCAAGTCGATTTCTGAGGTCATCTCCTTCGGCAGATGAAGCTATCTCTATTGCGGCAATAGAGGCTGCGAGGGTTGCCGGTGGGAGTGATGTGGAAAATATAAAGCTTCTTGAGCTGTTCATGAGATATTCGATCATATTCCTGGAGCCGGCTACATAAGCACCGAAGCTTCCCAGCCCTTTACCAAGTGTGCCCATCTGGATATCGATATCTGCAGCGACACCGAGCAAGTCAGCGCTTCCTCTGCCTTTAACCCCCATAACTCCGGTGGCATGAGCTTCATCGACCATTATCAACGCATTGAATTCATTTTTGATTTTTACCAGCTCTTTCAGCGGGGCGACATCACCATCCATGCTGAATACCCCGTCAGTGACTATAAGGCGACGGCCGGAGGATCTGTCATTTTCAAGGAGTACTCTTAGCGCCTTGTGATCATTGTGGGGGTAGCGGACGAGTCTTGCTCTCGATAGAACAGCGCCATCAACAATACTGGCGTGATTAAGGCGATCAGAATATATCGTATCACCTCTGCCGACAACGGCCTGAATAGTACCGATGTTGGCACTGTAACCGGAGTTGAAGAGGATAGCTGCTTCCGTTCCTTTAAAAGCGGCTACACACTCTTCCAGTTGCCCGTGGAGTTCAAGGTTGCCTGAAACGAGGCGGGAGGCGCCGCTCCCTGTCCCATATCGATTGACCGCATCGATAGTTGCTTTTTTCAAGGCAGGGTGGTCGGCAAGTCCGAGATAATTATTAGAGCAGAGGAGGATGGCCTCATTACCGTTAATGGCAACCCTCCCTGCAGTTGCCGGTTCAACAGTTCTTAGCGAACGATACAGTCCGGAATTGGCTAGCCGGTCTATCTCGTCCTTGAAAAAGGACATCTGACACCTCAGGACATATTTAATATTTTTGTTTCTATCACAAAGGGAGAGGTTCGTCAACCGGGCTGGAGGGTATGGTTGACGACTTTGGGCAAGTGGAAGAGCATTAATCCTGAAACCGGCAGTTGGAAGTTGTCGAAATGAGAGCATCAGGGCTATTTAGCTGCAATTCTTAGCATAATGAGCTTGGAATTGCAGAAATAGCACGTCTGCCCGACTGTAGACAGCTTTCAACTGCTGTATCCAGGTTTATTGCCCTAGCGACCTCGTCTGGTCTGATTCGAAGCAGGTCTTGATGCCGTTCGATTTACAGCTGTGTCGTGTCCGGAATTTGTAACAGTTCGCGTCAATGCAGGGGGCGCAGTTCTGGCAGGATTCGGACGAGCAGTTGGTTTTATCCCGGGTTTTCGACCAGGTTGATGTTGGCGCGGGGGTCTGGCAAATTCCACATCCTTATTAGGTGCCGGAACCTTATAATCAAATCCGTCAACAGCGCGCCGTTCGAGAGGGGCGCCAAGGGTTTTCTCGATAGTCCGTACCATGACATTATCTTCGTTTGATACCAGGGTGAATGCATCACCACTTCTGGCGGCACGTCCTGTTCGACCTATCCTGTGCACATAAGCTTCGGCAGTGTCAGGTATGTCATAGTTAATGACATGGGAGATCTGGGAAACATCAATCCCTCTGGCGGCAATATCTGTGGCAACCAATATCTGAAAAGTACCGTCACGGAAACCATCAAGCGCAGCCTGACGGCGGTTCTGTGAGAGATTCCCCTGGAGAGAGGCTGCTTTGTAGCCATTTTTTTCAAGTTGTTCGCCAAGTCGCTTGGCACGGTATTTTGTGCGGGTGAATATCAGCACTGAATCGGTGTCGGTGTGATGCAGAAGTTCCAGGAGCAGAGCGGTCTTGAGGTGCTGCTCTACGGGGTATATGGCATGGGTAACAGTAACAGGCGGCGCACTGTTGCCTACTTGTATGGTTACCGGGTCTCTCAGGATTTCACTGGCAAGTTTACGGATATCTGGCGGCATGGTCGCCGAAAAAAGAAGAGTCTGCCGTTTGGTTGGGACCTGCTTTAGAATTCTGCGAATATCCGGTAAAAATCCCATGTCAAACATCTGATCTGCTTCATCCAGGACAAGAACATCGACATGACTCAAATCGATGGTCCCCTGTGAAAGGTGATCAAGTAAACGCCCCGGGCAGGCAACGACAATATCGATTCCTTGCTTTAGCTTCTGGATCTGCGGATTGACGTTGACGCCACCATAGATCGTCATACTTCTTATCCGGGTTTTGCGGCCCAATACGTTAATTGCTTCATTAATCTGCTCGGCAAGTTCACGCGTCGGCGCAACGATCAAAGCGCGCACTTTGCCGCGTGGACCGTCAACGAGACGTTGCAGGATTGGCAGAGCGAAAGCAGCAGTCTTGCCAGTGCCTGTCTGAGCCAGACCCATGACATCCTTGCCTTCTAATACTGGTGGGATTGCTTGTTGCTGAATTGGGGTAGGTGAATCATAACCTGCTGCGGTAACTCCGGCGGCAATGAGAGGGTGAAAATTGAACTGATTAAAATGCATGTAATTCCTTATCTTTTATTGTTGGTTCTCTTCATCAGGCACTGACTCATCGGCATCCGTGCTGTCCGGATCTGTCAGTTTTTCCTGTTTTTTCAAAAGCTTTTCTTCAGCCTTCTTCTTTTTCTCAAGTTCCTTCTGACGTTTCTGGAACTGGTAATTAGGCTTTGCCATGTGTAAATGCTCCTCTGAGGTAACTCTTACTGGAAGAAAAAAAGCCCCGAGAAAACCCGGGGCTTTTTTGTGTCTGCTGAAAGCAACCGTTAAATTCTGGTTACGTTCGCGGCCTGAAGCCCTTTCGGACCCTTGGTTACTTCAAACTGTACCCTATCGCCTTCAGCCAGGGATTTGAATCCATCACCTGTGATGGCTGAAAAATGGCAAAATACGTCATCGCCATTTTCCTGCTCGAGAAAACCAAAACCCTTGCTGTCATTAAACCACTTTACTGTTCCTTCTACCATGTGTGACAATCTCCTGATACTTCTTTGTAATTTTGCGTTCGCCTTTATGACGAATCTTGTTAAGAATAAAGCCGTCAACTCTAAAAGTCAAGCATTTTTAACTTGTTTCATCGTCTGTATCAAAAGAATCCTCAATGTCATCAAAATCTGATTCTGATTCAACGTCATCATCTATATCCTCGTCTTCATAGACAAGAGCAGTTTGCTCATCCTCTTCCTTGATGGATTCGAATTTCGCAAGGAGTTCCGCGTTAGTGCAAAAGCGGCTCTGTTTGAATCGGCATGAATCAAGGTCACAGAGGTCGAACAGCTGTATTTCACTGCATAATCTTTGTACAGCCGGAGACGGCTCCTCCACGTGTTCGTCCGACATTAATGACTCTCCTCGTTTGAAAGGAATTCAACTGCCTTCATAACATCTTCAGAGCAGCCAATGTAGACAGGTTCTCTATGATCAAGAGAGTCCGGTTTCACATCGAGGATAGGTATTTTGCCGTTGCTTGCAGAACCTCCGGCATGTTCGATAAGAAAAGCCATGGGGTTAAGTTCAAAAAGAAGCCTCAGCTTCCCGTTTGGGGCATCTTTAAGGGCCGGATAGAAGAATACCCCTTTGCCTTTCATCAAAATCTGGTTGATATCCGGCACAAAGCCTCCAGAATAGCGGAGCTTGCTCCCTTTTCCTTCCAGATAGCCAAGGAATTTTTCGGTGCCGGGAGTATATTTTTTCCTGAGTCCGCCAGGTGCGTGAATGTCACCGGCTGATTCCATATAGATATTCTCACTGGAGAGAGTGTACTCCATCAATGAGTTCATGTTGAATTCATGGACACCATTGCCTACGGAGTAGACCATAGAGACTCTTGGCCCATAGAGGATATATAGAGCTGCTACCTGTTTTCTCCCTTCCTGAAAGAGATCACAGCCCTTATAGATCGAAACAATGGTGCCGATTGAGAGATTTACATCTACCAGTGAAGAGCCGTCAAGAGGGTCATAAGCAACGGAGTAAAGACCCGGAGCATCGGCTTGAGCCGAATAGACTTCATCCATCTCTTCTGAAGCTATATTACAGACAACTCCTGAATGAATGAGCCTTTTACGGAGGATACGATCGGAAAGGACATCAAGGGCAAGCTGCTCCTCACCGTAAAGGTTTGATGTCCCCGCAACACCAAGGTCACCGGTTCTGACTGCGTTGATAACATATTTACTGGCTTCCGCAATTTCACAGATGAGGTGAATCAGGTTGTCGCAGATATTCTGGCTGCGAAGATGTCGGCGCAGGTCAAGCTGAAATCTGGTTTTTCCAGGCTCTTTGTACATTCACATCCTCCAGGGTCAAGATGTTTATTTCGTGACCTGACCCGTGGCCGGGAAGACGCGGTCAAGGCCCTTCGTAGTGGCCCGCCAGGTGTTGCTGGCCTTCCTGCTCCGCCATGGTTACCGCTACAGCGGTTTGTCGTATTGGAGCAAGGCCCACTGGAGCTGGATCGCCGACATCAAGATGCCGCATCGGGCACAGCAGATAACTCTCCAGGAATATGTGCATGCGGTCCAGGAGCAGCTTGAGCGGGTACAGCGTCTCACCAGGCAGATTCAGGAGTTGGTGTCGCAGTGGCAACTGGCGCCGCTGGTAAAAGCCCTGCAGGCTCTGCGCGGCGTCTCCCTGATTGTTGCCGCTACGACAGTTGCCGAACTTGGCGACCTGACCCGCTTCGACTCGGCCAAAGCAACTGATGGCCTATCTGGGGCTTGTTCCAAGCGAACATTCCAGTGGCGGCACCATCAGGCGGGGTGGCATCACCAAGACAGGCAATGGCCATGTCCGGCGGGCGCTCACGGAAGCGGCTCATACTTACTGCCATCCGGCCCGGGAAAGCCGAGTCCTGCTGGCAAGGCTTGGAAGGATTGCCCCAAGAGGTTCGGCAAGATTGCCTGGAAAGCCCAAGTCAGACTCTGTGGCCGATTCAGAATGCTCATGGCCAGAGGCAAGAACAGAAACACCGTGATTACCGCAACGGCTCGAGAACTTGCCGCCTTCATGTGGGCCATCGCCTCGTGCAGACTATGCTTAGCCTGAGGATCACGTGCGTATATGTGCTCGAAGAGCTTATTCAAAGTATCAAAGACTATGACAGCGGTGTTAAGGAGGCATAAACGACAAGCCTTAGCAAATCAACGACAAACTTCCCAGGCCAGAGACAGAGACGCGATCACGTTCAGGAGAACCCTCGACGACTCTATACGAATAAGGCATATGCCGAACTTCCGATCTTAGAGAGAGGCAGCTCCGCGACGAAGCCAAGTCATGCGGTAACCAACCCGCGTATATCAGAGTGATCAAACGTCGCCACAGGATCCCGTCTCTGTCTGTGCCCTGGGATACATACTCAACAACAAAACCCTAAAAACAAGTTTCCATCCGGTAAGCTCCGGATGAGAAAACTGGCAGTTTCCGGATTGGAAAGCGGGGATTTTTTGTTCTGGCAAGGAAATCAAGGTATTGCGCGGAGGCGTACGTCTGTACGCCGCACAAGCAAGACCGAAGATTGACGCCGCCAGGGCGAAAAAGCACCCTTTTCCGGACGGAAACTATTTAAATACTCAAATATGGCTGTATTGGCAAGGGAAATCAGCTGTGAATCTGTCTTCTTTCAAGCATTGCGACAGATTCTACGTGAGTTGTCTGGGGGAACATATCAACCGGTTGAACTGTTTTGCAGGAGTAGCCCAGAGAGTCAAGGGTAACGAGATCTCTTCCCAGTGAAGAGGGTGAGCAGGAAACGTAGATAATCTTCGGGGTGGCAGTTTCTGCAACCTGTTTCAAAACGCGTTCGTCACACCCTTTACGTGGAGGGTTAAGCAGTACAAGGTCGATCCTGGTTCCATCACTGACAACCGCGCGCAGTTCATCTACAACATCTCCAGCTACAAATTCGCAGTTTGCCGCACGATTGAGGCTGGCGTTTTTGGCAGCATCTTCAACAGCATCCTCAACAACCTCTATCCCCAGAATATGTCCGGCAATCGGTGCCAAAAAAAGGGATATGGCGCCAATTCCGCTGTACAGGTCAAGAACGTTGCTGTTTTTTGTCAAACCTGACCACTCTTTGACCAGGTTGTAGATAATTCCGGCGCTGCCGGTATTTATCTGGAAAAATGAGGCCGGCGAAACATTAACTTTTACGCCGCTGATAGTGGCCTGTAGCGATGTCTGTTTTGTCTGGAAGAAGTTGCGATTCCCAAGGATGACATTCCCGGTTGTGGTGTTCACATTCTGGACTATAACCTTTACTTCGGGAATTTCCATGCTGACAAGCGCTGACAGATGATGCAACTCATTATAACTTCTCTTGGATGTAACAAGAACAACCATGGCTCTGTTTTCTGATTCTGCCACCCGGATGATAAGGTATCTGAGCAGTCCCTGTTCTGACTTGGGGTTGTAGATCGGGATCTTGCCTTTGATTATTCCTTTTTTGATCACTGCTACGATACGGTTTATCAGTGGATGGTGAAGCGGGCAGTTATTTATATCATTGATCTCGTGAGTATCGCGGCGATAGATACCGATCTGCGGATTGGCAAACTTTCCGGAAATTACCAGTTTTGCACTATTTCTGTATTGCAATTGCAACGGGGAGGCAATTGCGGGTTGAATGGGGACATTCTGCAGTGTCTTGTGCTGATGGATGTGATTGGCAACCTGAGCACTTTTCCATGCAAGCTGGGCAGGATAATTCATCTCAATCAGCGGACACCCATCACAATCCTTGCTATGAGAACATGGGGAGGGGGTGCGCTGTGGCGATGGCTCAAGAATTCTGATTCTTTCCGCAGTAACACGGTGTTGGCTAACATATGTTACTCTGGCGAGAACCTTTTCACCGGGGAGAGCCCCTTTTACCCTTGCTTGTGATGATTCAAGCACGCCGATTCCGCAGCCGTCATCGTCAAGAGCAGATACCTGTATCTCGATTTTGTCACCCTTCTTAAGGGGATTAACGATCTTTTTGTCTGTATTCTTCATTATTTCAAACTACCTTCTGCCTTAAGTAAAAGTCAATTCAATATTCTGGAGCCTGGTAATCGCGATGAGTACAAAAGAGTCGCTCCAGAGATATTCCGTTACTAATTAAACTTAAAAAATATATATGCCTATAAAATAAGCACAAGGCTAATCTCTGAAGCTTTCATATGCTATTAAAAACAATCATAAGTGATTAAAAATAATTAGCGCAATGCATAAAAGTATGGCAGATAGCGAAATCTAATTTGGTTGTGCTTTAATTAAAGGCATTACTGAAAAATTAATCTTCAGGAGGGTTAAATGGCTGAGCAACTTAATGAAACACTGGAAACAATCTATCAGGACGTTCTTAAAAGAAATCCGGGCGAGATAGAGTTCCACCAGGCAGCACGTGAAGTTATCGAGTGTCTTGGACCAGTCCTTGTAAAACATCCGGAATATACGGAGCGCAAGATAATCGAGCGTATCTGTGAGCCCGAGCGGCAGATCATATTCAGAGTGCCCTGGCAGGACGACAAGGGTAAGGTTCATATCAACCGCGGTTTCAGGGTTGAATTCAACAGCGCCCTCGGTCCGTACAAGGGCGGGCTTCGCTTTCACCCATCCGTTTACCTCGGTATCATTAAATTTCTTGGTTTCGAGCAGATTTTCAAAAACTCACTTACCGGCATGCCGATTGGCGGTGGCAAAGGTGGCTCAGATTTTGACCCTAAGGGAAAAAGCAATGACGAAGTAATGCGTTTCTGTCAGAGCTTCATGACAGAGCTTTACCGTCACCTGGGCGAGTATACCGATGTTCCCGCCGGCGACATTGGGGTCGGTGGCCGTGAAATTGGCTATATGTTCGGACAGTACAAACGTATCACCAATCGTTACGAAGCTGCTGTTCTTACCGGCAAAGGGCTTCATTGGGGCGGATCGCTTGTCCGTACCGAGGCAACCGGCTACGGGGCGACATTTTTCGTTCATGAAATGCTCAAAGCCCGTAAAGACTCTTTTGCCGGTAAAACCTGCTCTGTTTCCGGTTCAGGTAACGTGGCGATATACACCATCGAGAAGATTCATCAACTCGGTGGCAAGTGTATTGCCTGCTCAGATTCCAATGGCGTCATACTTCATGAGAAAGGCCTTGATCTCGAACTGATCAAGCAGCTCAAGGAAGTTGAGCGTCGCCGTATTGAGGATTATGTCCAGTATCACAAGGATGCTAAATACATTAAATCCGGGAATATCTGGGAGATCCCCTGTCAGGTTGCAATGCCTTCAGCAACCCAGAATGAAATCAATGGCAAGGATGCAAAAATGCTGGTTAAAAACGGTTGTATTGCTGTTGGTGAAGGGGCAAACATGCCTACCACACCTGAAGGCGTAAAGGTTTTCCTTGATGCCAAGATTGCCTACGGTCCTGGCAAAGCTGCCAATGCAGGCGGTGTCGCGACCTCCGCACTTGAGATGCAGCAGAATGCCAGTCGTGATTCCTGGTCTTTTGACTTCACTGAAAAGAAACTCGAAGCCATCATGGTCGGAATTCACAAAAACTGCTTTGAGACTGCTGAAGAGTACGGTTGCCCTGGAAACTATGTTGTCGGTGCAAACATTGCCGGCTTCATCAAAGTAGCCGATGCCATGGTTGCCATGGGACTTGTATAATATATCCTTGTCCATCAAGTGCTGTAAAAAAGCCCGGTTATGCCGGGCTTTTTTATTTGGGAGGATCTTGTTCGCCACCCTTCCTTCCTTGACTTAACTCCATAAAAACAGCTAGTATGCGCCGATGAAAAGAGTTACCCGGCAGATAAAACTTGGCAATCTGCTTATAGGTGGCGGTGCTCCATGCTCCGTCCAGTCCATGTGTTCAACAGATACCCGTGATGTTGCGGCTACTCTTGCCCAAATCACCAGGCTGTCTGCCGCCGGCTGTGAGATTGTCCGTTGTGCAGTGCCGGATATGGATGCGGCGCTGGCTCTTGGTCAGATCCGTTCCGGCTGTGCAGATTCCGGTTGTGGCAGACATCCATTTTGATTACAAGCTGGCGCTTAAGGTGCTGGAACTCGGCATTGACGGCCTGAGGTTAAACCCTGGCAATATAGGTGAACGCTGGAAGGTAGAAGAGATTGTCAAGGCTGCCCGGGAGCGGCTGGTGCCGATCCGGATCGGCGTCAATGCCGGCTCGCTCGAAAAGGAGCTGCTACAGAAGCATGGTCATCCGACAGCAGCGGCGATGGTCGAGTCGGCGCTTGGCCATATCCGGATTCTTGAGGATATTGGTTACGAGCAGATCAAAATATCACTCAAGTCATCTGATGTTATCAGGACTGTCGAAGCTTATCGGCTTCTGTCATACCAAAGTTGATTACCCTCTTCATATTGGCATCACCGAGGCAGGCACTACTTTTGCCGGAACAGTGAAATCTGCTGTTGGACTGGGAATACTTCTGGCTGAAGGTATCGGTGACACCCTCCGTGTGTCTCTCACCGGCGATTCTGTTGATGAAGTGCGGGTCGGTTTTGAGATACTCAAAGCGCTTGGATTACGCAAAAGAGGGGTAAACTTTATCTCCTGTCCCACTTGCGGCCGATGCGAAGTAAATCTCATCCGGGTCGCGGAAGAGGTCGAACAGCGCTTGCAGGGGATAAGTGCTCCATTTACTGTCGCGGTTATGGGGTGCGTGGTCAACGGACCCGGAGAGGCGCGTGAAGCAGATTTTGGCATAGCCGGCGGCAAAGGTGAGGGGATTCTTTTCCGGCGTGGGGAGATTGTCCGCAAGGTTCCTGAGAATCAGCTTGCCGATGCTCTCGTTGAAGAAGTTCTGAAAGCCGCTTTGTCGGTTTAAATTAAATATAGAGGTAATTTAATGCGATACAGTCAATACTTTATACCAACAGTTAAAGAAACTCCTGCTGATGCGGAGGTTGTTTCCCATCAGTTAATGCTGCGTGCCGGTATGATCAGAAAAGTTGCCGCCGGTATTTACAGCTATCTGCCCCTCGGATTACGCTCCATCCGTAAGGTCGAAAATATTGTTCGCGAAGAGATGAACATGGCAGGCGCAATCGAGATTCTCATGCCGATGGTGACTCCGGCTGAACTCTGGCAGGAGTCGGGCCGCTGGGCGCAGTACGGCAAGGAGCTGCTCCGGATCAAAGATCGCAAGGATAACGAGTTCTGCCTCGGACCGACACATGAAGAGGTGGTGACCGATATCGTCCGCCGTGAAATTCGCAGCTATCGGCAGATGCCGCTTAATCTTTATCAGATCCAGACAAAGTTTCGTGATGAGATCCGTCCCCGTTTTGGTCTGATGCGCGGCCGTGAATTCATCATGAAGGATGCCTACTCTTTTGATGTGGACGAGAAGGGGGCGGATGCCTCATACGAGAAAATGTATCAGGCCTACCGCCGCATATTTGAGCGCTGCGGCCTGAAATTTCGCGCGGTTGAAGCGGACACCGGCTCTATCGGCGGGAACTGGTCGCACGAGTTCATGGTGCTGGCAGATTCCGGTGAAGACGCGATTGTCTCCTGCAACGCCTGTGATTATGCCGCAAATGTTGAAAAGGCCGAGTCCCGGCTTATTGAGTCAGTAGAGCACTGCGAGCCCAGGCCGCTTGAAAAGGTGCATACTCCGGCAAAGAAGAGTATCCAGGAAGTAAGCGACTTTCTCCAGATGCCGGCAGCCGCAACGGTCAAGATGCTGGTAGTCGTGGCAGATAACAACCCGGTTGCCGTGCTGTTGCGCGGTGATCATGATCTGAACGAGATCAAGCTGAAAAAGGTGATTGGCTGCGAAGAGCTGGAGATGGCGACTGATGAGGTGATAGTCAAGGCGACTGCCGCACCGGTCGGCTTTCTCGGGCCGATTGGCCAGAAACTGCGGATTATTGCCGACACAACCGTCAAGGGGATGAGGAACTTCGTTGTCGGCGCCAATGAGACTGACTATCATCTGAAAAACGTCAATCACGACCGTGATTTCTCTATTGCCGAATACGCCGACATCCGCAATGTTGCCCATGGCGATCCCTGCCCGCGCTGTTCCGGCGGCACACTGGAGATGTGGCGCGGTATTGAGGTCGGTCATGTCTTCAAGCTCGGGATGAAATATTCGAAGGCTCTCAATGCAACATTTCTCGATGCTGATGGTAAGGAGAAGATTGTTTTCATGGGGTGCTACGGCATCGGCATCGGCCGAACAGTCGCCGCCTGCATTGAGCAGAATCACGATGAAAACGGCATCATCTTTCCAGTCCCCATTGCCCCCTTTCACTGTATCGTCTCAGCCCTGAATCCCAAGGAAGATTCGGTGCGCCTGGCGGCAGAGGATATCTATACGCAACTCCTTGATCAGGGAGTTGAGGTCATTTATGACGACCGTGACGAACGTCCGGGAGTCAAGTTCAAGGATGCCGACCTGATCGGCATTCCGCTGCGGATTGTCGTCGGCGCCAAGAATCTGCTCAATGGCAAGGTGGAGCTGAAACAGCGCCGCAGTGGCGAAGTGGAGCTTCTTTCGATTGACGAAGCTGTTAGCAGAGTTACGGCGCTTGTCATAGAGGCGGTCGGACTATGAAGAGAGATGATGCCCGTGAAAAAATTATTTTTGCCCTTGATGTAAACGGATTGGATGAGGTGGAAAAGTGGTCGTCTCTCCTTGCTGACAAGGTCGGTATGTTCAAGATCGGCAAGCAGCTCTTCACCTCCTGCGGACCCGAAGCTGTCCGGGTTATCCAGAAGCATGGCGGGGAGGTTTTCCTTGACCTGAAATACCACGACATCCCCAATACCGTTGCCATGGCTACTGTTGCTGCTGCGCGTCTGGGGGTCAGGCTCACCAATCTTCATGCCCTCGGCGGATATGAGATGATGGCAGCCACTATGGATGCTCTTGACAAAGAGTTCAAGGGGGCGGTGCGGACAAAGGTCCTTGCTGTGACTATTCTCACTTCATCAACAGAAGAGACGCTGCGCGGTATCGGTATTGATCACTCTGTGGCGGATATGGTAGTTCGTCTGGCAAAGCTTGCCAAGAGTGCCGGCGTTGACGGGGTGGTCGCCTCACCTCAAGAGGTAAGGATTATCCGTGAGGCGTGCGGGCCAGACTTTCTGATAGTCACCCCTGGCGTTCGGCCGGCATTTGCCTCCGTTGATGATCAGAAACGAATAATGACCCCCGCTGATGCGGTATCACAGGGGGCTGACTATCTTGTCATCGGCAGGCCGATCAGTGCGGCTGCTGAGCCGACAGAAGCGGCAGATTTGATTGTTGCTGAAATAATGGCGGTGAACTGATGAGTGAAGAGATAATTTGCGGCATTAACCCCGTCAAAGAGGCCCTCCGTGGCAGCAGAAAGATTTTCGAGCTTTTTATTGCCGATGGCACAGCCGACCAGAGGGTTGGCAAACTGTCGGAACTGGCGAGTGAGAAAAATATTCCGACCCGGCGCAGGAGTAAAGTTGACATAACCCGCCTTACTGGAACAGATCATCATCAGGGAGTTGCCTTGCGGCTTGAGTCATTCTCCTACACAGACTTTGATGATGTTTTGTCGGCGTGTAAGGAGAAGGCAGGCGAAGCCATGCTGGTTGTTCTCGACGGTATTCAGGATCCGCATAATCTTGGCGCGCTGATCAGGAGTGCTGCGTCCGCCGGTGCAGCAGCGGTTGTTATCCCCAGAGACAGGGCCGCAGGGGTAACTGCCACGGCAGAGAAAGTTGCCGCAGGCGCTGCCGAGACAATTCCGATAGCCCAGGTAACTAACATTGCCGTCACGCTTGAGCAGCTTAAAACTGCCGGTTTCTGGATTTACGGCGCGGATGAGAAGAGCAGCCAGTCTCTCTACCAGCAGAAGCTGAAAGGGAACATTGCGCTGGTCATCGGCGGAGAAGGAGAGGGGATAAGACCGCTTGTCAGGAAGAAGTGTGACGTCGTTTTCTCAATACCGTTGGCCGGCGGGGTAGGTTCACTGAATGCTTCGGTTGCCGGCGGGATCGCCATGTTCGAGGCTGTCAGGCAGAGGTTGAATTAATTGTTTCTTGTGTTAGTTTGATTGAAACGCACATGAGCAGGAGAACCACGCAACAACCCTTCTGTGCTCAGGTCTTCATCAATGTCAGGCCAATGAATGCCATAACCACCGCCACTGGTCTGCCAGTTTTCACGAGCTTTCTGTGATGCGTTGGCAAGACGTGGGTACCATATCAAAGGGACTGATATGCTTCTGCCGTCCATAAGGTCAACAGCAATTACCTCATCATTAATATGTATGTTTCTGACCCGCTCATCTGCTTTAAGCGCCAAAGTACCCATTCCATGCCTCCAGCAATGTTAATCGATTTTCAATAACTAAAGTTGATTTCATCACGTGACCGTGCTTTGCCAACTTAAGAGAATGGTACGCACTAATATGGATTGCGGTGTGTTTCGTGACTATTTGATCCCTCTTTAAAAATGTTGGCTCAGCGATTATTGAGCATCATTGCTGCTAATCAGAGAACCTGTTTAACAACATCACCTTCGATACTCTTTCCAGACCAGCCCGCTATCTGAATTGAATTTGGTAACGCTGTCCGAGTCCTCGATATTGCCGGAAAAAGCGCTGTCATCCTCCCATAAAATCCCCTCAGGCATCAGCAGGCGGGCGACCTCGGTCTGGCCGGAGATTTCGCGACCGGGCACCGGCTTATTCTTTGTTTCGAACAGTTTAAGCGAAAATTTGCCATTTACCGGTTTGCTCCCTTTTTGTTCAACTAAAAAAATATAAATTCCGTCCTGTGAGTGTTCGATGACAGCTTCAAGAGTGCTCTTAGCGGTTCTGACAATGATAGGTGTCAACTTTTGCTGCTCTTTGGCATCTTTTCTCGATAAAGGTATGTCATGCCGTCTTTTCGGATGGCTGACAAAAAGAACTTTGACGATGAAGTTCTCCTCGGAGGTCATAATCAGCTTGATGTCGCCGTTTACGGGAGGCAATGCGAAGCCCTTCTGCTCCGGCTGATTTTTAGGCAGCGTGGTGACTGTTGGTGGAGCAGCGTTTAGCAGGGGCTTCTCCGGGGTGGCTGCTGCAATGACAGCACCGGTTGTTTTTGCCGGATCAGCTGAAAGTGAGTTGCTGGCAGGCTTTGCGGAAAGGGTGTTGATACTCTTTTGAATGTTTGCTGCCAGGCGAGCCTGCGCCAGTTTATCTTTAGCGGCTTTTTCAGCAAGAGCGCGTTCTCGCGCCTGTTGCTCCCTGGCGGCCTTCTCTTCCGCTTGTTTCATCAACAGAAGCTGTTCAAGTCGCGCTTTCTCCGCAGCTTCATGTTTTGCTTGTGCCATTTCTGCCGCCAGTTTCGCTCTGGCAGTTTTCTCCGTTTCCCGCTTTCTAAGCTCTTCAGCTCTGGCTATTTCCGCTTTTCTCGCTTCTGCGAGAGCCCTCTCTTTTGCTGCCTTCTGTGCGGCAAGCTGTTGCCGATGAATTCTTTCCTTCTCAGCTCTGGCAGCTCGTTCCGCCTCCTGTCTCTTCAGCTCTGTCGTTTGGGCTATTTCCCTTGCCTGCGCTTCTTCTTCGGCTTTTACTTGTGCTGCCTTCTGTGCAGCGACTTCTTGACGATGAATTTTTTCCTTCTCTGCCTTGGCAGCTCGTTCCGCCTCCTGCCTCTTCAGCTCCATCGTTTGGGCTAATTCCTTTGCCTGTGCCTCTTCTTCAGCTTTTACTTGTGCCGCCTTCTGCTCTTCCTCCTGCATTCTGCGGATTTTCTCATTTTCTATGGCTACTTTATCCGGCTCAGTTTGCGCAACTGTCTTTGATTGAACTGCCATTTCCTGTGGAGGTGTAACTTCAGCCGTTGCAGGTTTAACTAACTCTTCAGGTTCGATATCAGACGTTTTCAGGATCGCAGGAACTATGACGGGAGCCGGTGGTGGCGGCTTGCTTGCTTTTTGAACCTTGGGGCTGGAAACCGGAGGCGGCTTGATTTTTATCGGTGGGGTCTTCTTCTCAACAACTTTTGGCTGAGGCGCAGTCATTAATTCAAGGTCACTGCTGACTTCATTTTGCGCCGTTTTTACAGGAAGCGGTTCGTCCGCTTCAATATCATCGGTTGTTTCAATCCCGGCTGATTGCAGAGTCGTTTTATGCGCTGGCGCTTCCAGCGGAAGATCAGGTGTTCCGGAGGCTGGGGAGGCGAAGAGGAGATCAACAGAGATATATTCCCGGTTAGCCGTCGGCGGGTAAAATATTGTCGTGGTGGCGGCGATAGCAAACAAGGCACAGTGGAGTATCCACGAGGCTATAAAGGAACCTGAGAGACCTTGTGTAATCAATTTTTTTGTAACGACTAGGCTTTAGCATGGACGATATTTAAATTACCTTAATTTGACGGTATGTTCAAGCAAGTCTGCATAACGTCCCATCGACAGCGGATCATACGCGAATCCCGAAGCTCATAACTCCCCCAGCCCCTCTTATCTTAAGAGGGGAGCTGAAAGCAAAGTCAAATTTCAAATACCACTGCTGCAACTTTCTTGCGTCCC